>JAEWJZ010000001.1 GCA_023386315.1 Bacillota bacterium
AATTATGCTATAATCATATCAGTGCTATAAAATACCCAAACAGTTGTATTATGCACAAGTACACAACTGGAGGGAGGTTAGGTGTGAGCTATGTCAAATGTAATCGTTAAAGACAACGAGAGCTTAGATAGCGCTTTACGCAGATTCAAAAGAAACTGTGCAAAAGCAGGTATCCAGCAGGAAATTCGTAAGAGAGAGCATTACGAAAAGCCAAGCGTAAGACGTAAGAAAAAGTCTGAAGCTGCAAGAAAACGTAAATATAACTAATTCTTAAAAGATGAATCCCTGGTCTCTTTTTTGTGACCAGGGGTTTTTTCGCCTTTTTACGCGCTATAGAATTTTCCATATTATAATTGCATATAGTAGAAAAGAAGAGAAAAGAGAAAGGCGAAAAAGTTATGCTGGAGGAAACAAAAGTAAAAGCAGCTTCCGCCTTAAAACTTCCAAAGGATGTGGTTCTTGGAGAAGTGCTTGTATCGTTTCTGGGCCGCCATAGTGTTGTGATCGAAAATTACAGAAGCATCATTTTATATACGGACTGTTTAATCAAGATTCAGGCAAAAAACTGCCGGGTTATCATAGGAGGAAGCCGTCTGATGATTGAGTATTACACCAATGAGGAGATGAAAATCAACGGTTACATTAAATCCCTGGAATTTGATTAGACTGGGAATAATGGAGGTGTAGTTACGTGCTTACATGGCTGAATCATCACTTTTTCGGATATCTTTTCGTTGAATTGACCGGTTTTTCTCCGGAACGTTTTTTTAATATGTGCAGCGCACATGAAATTGAGGTTTGGGATGTAGTTCATTCCGGGCATGCTTACCGGTTCTTTATCACTGTACCGGGATTTCGTAAAATCAAACCTCTTGTCCGTAAATCGAAGGTCAGACTTAGAATTTTGAAAAAGTTTGGACTTCCTTTTTTTTTATACCGGAACAGAAGAAGGAAATTTTATGCGGCTGGCTTTTTTGGTTTTATGATGATACTTTATGCTTTGTCCCTTTTTATCTGGGATATTGAATTTGATGGAAATCAGATGTATACATATGATACTCTTTTAAAGTTCTGCGAGTCAGAGGAGATTCGTTATGGCATGAGAAAGTCAAAAATTGACTGTGATGTGCTGGAGGAATCATTAAGAACCCGTTTTCCGGAAATCACCTGGGTGTCTGCAAGAGTATCGGGAACCAGACTTTTGGTTAAGATAAAAGAGAATGAAGTGCTTTCTGACATTCCGGTCAGGGATGAAACTCCCTGCGATCTTATTGCCCAAAAGGATGGAACCATTACCTCCATGATTGTCCGAAGCGGAGTTCCCATGGTAAAGGTCGGGGATCAGGTGGCGGCAGGAGATGTACTGGTCAGCGGCACACTTCCCATCATCGGGGACAGCGAAGAAATTGTAAATACGCATTATGTACACTCTGACGGGGATATAACAGCCAGAACAGAGTATCATTATAACAGGAAGGTTCCGTTATTTAAGACCATTGAGGTGGAGACCGGGAAAGTAAGAAGAGGGCGGTATATAAAAGCCTTTCAGTTTTCCTTTCTGTTAATGAGACCCAGACCCGAAGGGACATCGTGGAAGCGAACGATGGAAGAAACCCAGCTTCATCTGTTTGAAAACTTTTATCTGCCTATTTATGTGGGAAAAATAACAGGGAAAGAGTATGTGTCCTATGAACGCCCTTATACGGAAGAAGAGAAGAAAGAACTGGCTGATCAGATGAATCAGAGCTTCCAAAAAAAATTATTGGAAAAGGGGGTACAAATTCTGGGAAATCATGTTAAAATACTAGATAATGAATCTTTGTGCCAGATTACCATGGATTTTGTGACGGAGGAGCCCTTAGGCAGACAGGAAGCGCTGAAGATGCAGACAACAGAGGAACCGGAGGAGACGAATAATTCAAATGAGCGTAATTGAAACTATCATAGATATTCCAATTGAACACGAGAAGAATGTATGCGGTCAATTTGACAGCTATTTAAAAAAGATTGAACGGACCCTGCATGTTACCATGATTGCAAGGGATGGAGCTCTTAAAATCATCGGTCCGGAACAGATGGTGCAGAGAGCGAAAAGTGTATTCAGCAATCTGATTGAGCTTTCCAAACGGGGGAATGTAATCGCAGAACAGAATGTGGATTATGCTCTTTCTCTGTCCTTTACGGAAAGCGACAGTCAGATCCTTGAGATAGACAAAGATATTATCTGCAGAACCATTAACGGAAAGCCGGTGAAGCCAAAGACTCTGGGACAGAAGCAGTATGTGGATCAGATTAGAAAAAAGATGGTGGTATTCGGAATTGGTCCTGCTGGAACCGGTAAAACCTATCTTGCCATGGCTATGGCAATTCAGGCTTTTAAAAACGGTGAAGTAAACAGGATTATTCTTACGAGACCGGCAATTGAAGCAGGGGAGAAGCTGGGCTTCCTGCCGGGTGATCTTCAGAGTAAGATTGATCCGTATTTAAGACCGCTTTATGATGCGCTGTATCAGATTATGGGAGCTGAAAGCTACCTTCACAATGCGGAAAAAGGTCTCATTGAGGTGGCACCTCTGGCCTATATGCGTGGCAGGACTCTTGATAATGCATTTATCATTCTTGATGAAGCCCAGAATACAACGCCTGCCCAGATGAAGATGTTTTTAACCAGAATCGGTTTTGGCTCCAAGGTGATTGTTACAGGCGATCAGACTCAGAAGGACCTTCCGGCTGGAGCTGTATCAGGTCTTGACATGGCCATGAGGATCTTAAAGAAAATTGATGATATCAGCTTCTGTCAGCTGACCAGCAGTGACGTTGTCCGCCATCCGCTGGTTCAAAAAATTGTACAGGCTTATGATGATTTTGAATCCAGGAAAAAGCCGGCTGATCGAAAAGTGAAAACAGTTACAGGAAGAAAGGCGCATTATGACGATTAATATAGAATACGAAGCGGAGAAAAAGCTGAAAATTCCCTATGAAGAGATTATAACCAGTGTGGCAGAGGAAGCGCTGGATTATGAAAACTGCCCTTATGAGGCAGAGATTAATGTTCTTATTACAGATAACGAGGATATCCGTCAGATCAATCAGGAATACAGGAATATTGACAGTCCCACCGATGTACTTTCTTTTCCGATGATTGAATATGAGACACCTTCTGATTTCGATCATCTGGAAGAGACGGAGTATGACTCCTTTAACCCGGAGACAGGAGAACTTCTCCTGGGGGATATTGTGGTCTCCGTTGACAAGGTGGAGGAACAGGCGGAAAAATACGGGCATTCCATAGAGCGGGAGCTGGCTTTTTTAATCGCTCACAGCATGCTGCATTTATGCGGTTATGACCATATGGAAGACGAAGAACGCCTTGTTATGGAACGAAAACAGGAAGAAATTTTAAGCCGGAGGGGATACGTGAGATGAAAAAAAGGGTATGGTTTGGTTTTGCTATAGGAATGCTGTCTGCAGCTTTGCTCTCTGGCTGCGGTAAAAAGTACGAGGAAGTATCTGTTACAAACGCCCAGTCAGAATCACAGAAGGAACAATCGACAGAAGAGATCCGCATAAACAGCAGTACAGAGCAATCCCCCGGTGAGGACAGTGAATCCGGTGAATACTATACCAGTGAAGAACGTATCGAGAAAGATGGCAAAATACGCAGTTATTTAACCGGTGAGATGGTGGATGCAGCCATTGGTAACCGGAGACCGGTAGCAGTGATGATGAGCAATGATAAGGAGGCGCAGCCTCAATATGGAATCAATCGGGCAGGAGTTGTTTATGAAGCTCCGGTAGAAGGCGGAATGAACCGGTACATGGCAATTATTGAAGATTATGATAATCTTTCAAGAATCGGCTCTGTCAGAAGCTGCCGGACGTATTATACATACTTTGCCCGTGAATTTGATGCTGTTTATGCCCATTATGGACAAAGCACCTTTGCCAAGCCTTATCTGTCGAATTTAGATCACATCAATGGCCTGGAGGCCATTGGTTCCGTTGCCTATTTCCGCTCCTCCGACCGGAAATCTCCCCACAATGCCTATACCAGCGGGGAACGGTTAAACAAATCCATAGATAAGCTGGGCTTTAAAAGAGAATATAATCCGGAATATAAGGGGCATTATCTTTTTGCAAAAACCGGTCATGAGGTTACTTTACAGGATGCGAACAGTGTAAAGGACGCTTATAAGGTTTACCCTGGCTACGTTTATAACAAGCCGTGGTTTGAGTACCATGAGGATGACGGGCTTTATTACAGATACCAGTATGGAAAGGCTCACGAGGGGGATGAAGGTCAGATCAGGGTGAAGAATATTATCCTGCAGTATTGTCCCTCCGCTCATTATGCCACTACTGAATATTTAAATATCAATGTTCACAATGATTCTTTCGGAATGTATGTGACCGGGGGCCGGGCAATTCCGGTGAAATGGTCCAAGGATGGAGAATTTGGGCCCACACATTATTACGATATGGAGAATAACGAGATCATCCTGAACCAGGGGAAAACCTGGGTTTGTATCATTTCAGCACAGGACTCTCCTAAAGTAGAAATATATGGAAAACAGTAGGACAAGCAAAAAAACAAATAAAAGGGGTTCTTCTAACTTCCTTCTTCAGGGAATCATCCTTGCGGCTGCAGGCATTATTGTCCGGATAATCGGAATGTTTTACCGGATTCCCCTTGCAGATATTTTAGGAGATGAAGGAAACGGATATTACAGTTCCGCTTTTTCGATTTACTCCATTTTATTAATTGTTTCTTCCTACAGCCTTCCCACTGCAGTATCCAAGATGGTTGCTGTAAGGATGGCGAGGAAAGAATATGTTAATTCCATGAAGGTACTGAAAGTATCATTGTTTTATGGAACGGTTGTGGGAGGTTTGGGCGCTGCAGTTCTGTGGTTCGGAGCGGATGTGTTTGCAAATCAGTTTTTAAAGATGCCTTATACCAGTTATGCTTTGAAAACACTGGCACCCACTGTCTGGATCATCGCTTATCTCGGGGTTTTCAGGGGGTACTTCCAGGGACTTGGGACGATGCTTCCAACAGCGGTATCCCAGATTTTTGAACAGATTGTCAATGCAGTCATCAGTATCTATGCAGCAGCAATGCTCTTTAAAGAAGGACTTCGTTCCAATGCGCTCTATGGATCAACCCAGTATTCCTTTGCGTTTGGAGCAGCAGGCGGAACCATTGGAACCGGTGCAGGAGCACTTGCAGGCCTTCTGTTCCTTTTGTTTCTCATGTTCAGCTACCGGCCGATTATGAGAAGACAGTCCAGAAGAGACCGTTCCGGATATTTTGAAACATATCAAAGTCTTTCCGGGGTTTTAATCCTGACCGTTCTTCCTATTGTGTTCAGCAGTGTTGCATATAATATCAGCATTGTGATTGACAACAGCATTTACGGCATCGGTATGTCTTCTATGGGTATGGGGGCTCCGGAGATAGCTGCTAACTGGGGAATCTATTCTGGAAAATACAGGCTTCTTTTTAATATACCGGTTGCAATTGCCAATTCTTTAGCATCTGCATTAATCCCATCTTTGTCTCAGGCAGTGGCAGAAAGAAGCAGGAGCCAGATCATAAGAAAGATTTCCATGGTGATTCGTTTTTCCATGATAATCGCAATTCCTTCCACTGTGGGGCTTACTGTGCTTGCAGGACCTATCTGCAATCTGCTGTTTAGCAGAAGCAATAACATTGAACTGATTAAGATGATGATATATGGTTCCTCTGCAGTTGTGTTTTTCTCCCTGTCAACCGTTACCAATGCGGTGCTTCAGGGAATTAATCATATGAAGACGCCGTTAAAGAACGCGGTCATTTCCCTGGTGCTTCACGTGGGAATCCTGTGGGTCATGCTGTTTCCGCTTAAGATGGGGATATATGGAGTCTTATATTCCAACATTTTGTTTGCACTTACCATGTGTCTGCTGAATGGCCTCTCCATACGGAAATATTTAAATTATCATCAGGAGATCAGAAAAACATTCTTTCTTCCTACTCTTGCTGCAGGAATTATGGGTGCTGTTTCCTATGGGGTGTATTTTCTGATCCATGCAGTTTTAAAGCATAATATAGTGGGGGTATTGGCTGCGGTGGCTGCGGCGGTGATTGTATACGGAGTGTTACTGTTAAAATTCCAGTGTGTCGATGAAACCGAGTTAAATGGCTTCCCCGGTGGCAGAAAATTGGCAGGTATTGCAAGAAAATACCATCTTTTATGATTAAAATGTAAGAAGAAAGCAGATACTATACTTACGTGAAGGAGGTATCAACTCATGAAGAAGTATATGTTCTGCTTTCTATTATTTGTTGCGGCATCTGCGATCTGTCTGGGAATTGGCTTTGCCATTACAAAGGACAGTGTCAGACCGGAGGAGGCCCTCCCCGGGGCAACCATAGAAACCGAAACTGTGACAGAAGCGCAGATTGTCATAAATCAGGAAGAGGCAAAGCCTGCCAATGCTGAGAGCAAGGATAAATATTATCTGGTTTCAGAGGATGGGTATCTGCTCGTCCTCTATCAGGATAAAACAACCATCTGCCTTTATACCCATATGCCGGTTACTGATTTTCCGGAAGAAGAGAGAGGGAAGCTGATGGATGGAATCTGGTTTCCCTCGATGGTTGAAGTATTCAATTATCTGGAATCCTATACAAGCTAAACAGAAATCTGATTGAAATTTTATGATAAAGCGGATACAATAAGTCTGACTGAATATGAGGAGGACAGGATGAAACAACAGATCATAATTATTGGGGCTGGAGCTTCTGGTCTGGCAGCGGGTATTTCTGCAGCCAGAGAGGGAGCTTCTGTTACAATTATGGAACATACAGCCAGGCCGGGAAAGAAGATTCTTTCAACCGGCAACGGAAAGTGCAATATTACGAATTTACAGCTACCGGCAGGGGCATACAGGGGTAATCAGCCGGATTTTGTATATCCGGCACTGAATGCATTTACCGTTAGCCAGACGATGGATTTCTTCAAAGATCTGGGAATCGTTCTGACAGAGCGCAATGGATATGTCTATCCTAATACCGGACAGGCAGCCACAGTCCTGGAGGCTATGCTTTTTGAACTGGAATATCTGGGCGTCCGGATTTTGACGGAATGCCGGGTGGAAGAGATTAAAAAGGATCTGACTGTAGTAACAGAGAAAGGAAAACAAAAAGGAGACAGGATTATTCTCGCGGCTGGTTCCATGGCAGCTCCCAAAACGGGCTCTGATGGAAGCGGTTATGATCTTGCCCGTAAGCTGGGGCATCGTATTATAACACCTCTGCCAGCTCTGGTTCAGCTTCGCTGCAGGGAAAAATGGTATAAGCAGGCAGCAGGAGTCCGGACGGATGCACTTGTGACTCTTAAGACAGATGGAAAGACGGCGGCCTCTGACAGAGGCGAACTTCAGATCACAGATTACGGTATCTCCGGTATTCCTGTTTTTCAGATCAGCAGATATGCTGCAAGAGCTTTAAACGAAGGACAGAAGGTGACAGCACAGCTGGATTTACTTCCTGAACTTTCGTTTTCAGAGTTAGAAATGCTTCTTTTGGAGCGGCATAGAAGGTTTGGATACAGACCGGCGGAAGAATTTTTACATGGTGTGTTAAATTCCAAACTGGCTAAGATACTTTTAAAAGAGTCCGGTATTACACGGGCATCATGGGTGAAAGAGATTACAACAAGAGAGATTAAGAATCTTGTCCGCTGTTTAAAGGATTTAAATACAGTAATTGTTTCTACCAATGCGTTTGATCAGGCGCAGGTATGCAGCGGCGGTGTGGATACAAAAGAGGTAGATCCTGTTACAATGGAATCGAAACTAATAAAGGGACTCTATTTTTCGGGAGAAATCCTTGATGTAGACGGAATATGCGGGGGTTATAACCTGCAGTGGGCATGGTCCAGCGGAATTACGGCAGGAATTCATGCAGGAAGAGGATAAATAAAATATGATACGAATCAATCAATTAAAACTTGCAGTGGATCACACAAAAGAAGATCTGCTGGCGAAAGCGGCTAAATTATTACGAATACCCGTAACTGAGATACAGTCTTATGAAATAATCAAACAATCAGTTGATGCCCGTAAAAAAGAGGAGATTCATTTTATCTACTCCATTGACATTGAGACAAAAAATGAAGAAGCAGTCATACATAGAGCTAAAAATGTCAATGTTACACCGGCAGTGAAAAGGGAATACCAATTTCCTGAGAGCGGAACGGAAACAATGACAAACCGTCCGGTCATTGTGGGTGCAGGCCCTGCAGGGCTGTTTTGTGCAGTCATGCTGGCCAGAAGCGGTTACCATCCTCTTCTTTTAGAGCGGGGCGAAGATGTAGACAGCAGGCGGCTTACAGTGGACGGATTCTGGAACGGCGGACCATTAAATCCGGACAGCAACGTTCAGTTTGGTGAGGGCGGGGCAGGAACCTTCTCTGACGGAAAATTAAATACTCTGGTTAAGGACCCTCTGATGCGAAACCGTAAGGTTTTAGAGCTGTTTGTGGAATTCGGCGCAGACCCTTCTATTTTGTATATAAACAAGCCTCATATCGGTACTGATGTACTGAGCGGAATCGTAAAAAATATGAGAAATGAGATCATCCGCCTTGGAGGAGAGGTCCGTTTTAACAGCCTTGTTACGGATGTTTTGATGAAGGACGGGAAGATCTTTGGCATCAAAGTTAATGAAAGAGAAGAGATCCCTGCTGATATTTTAATTCTGGCCATCGGACACAGTGCAAGGGATACGTTTCATGTACTTGAACGCAGAGGGGTTCCCATGGAAGCCAAAGCGTTTGCCGTTGGACTCAGAATCCAGCACCCGCAGGAGGCTATCAACCGTTCCCAGTACGGGGAGGCTGCCCATGAGATTCTTGGAGCGGCAGATTATAAGCTTACCCATCAGTGCAAAAGTGGAAGAGGGATCTATACATTTTGCATGTGCCCCGGCGGATATGTTGTGAATGCTTCCTCAGAAGAAGGGCGGCTGGCAGTCAATGGTATGAGCTATCATAAGCGGGATGGAGTGAGTGCAAACAGTGCGCTCATTGTCACTGTAACTCCTGAGGACTTTGGCGGCGGTTCCCCCCTTGCAGGAATTGCTTATCAGAGGAAACTGGAAGAAGCGGCTTATCTGCAGGGTAAGGGCAACATACCAATCCAGCTTTATGGGGATTTTAAGAGAAACTGCAGTTCAAATAACTTTGGAGATGTGAAACCGGCATTAAAGGGAGGATATGAATTTACTAATATGAGAGAAATGCTTCCTGATTATATATCGGAATCCATTATCGAAGGCGTTGAGGCTTTTGAAAGAAAGATACGCGGCTTTCGCAGGCAGGATGCCATTCTGGCAGGTGTGGAAAGCAGGACTTCATCACCGGTAAGGATTTCCAGAGATGAAGCATTTGAAAGCAGGATCAGAGGCATTTATCCCTGTGGAGAAGGCGCCGGCTATGCAGGCGGGATCACGTCTGCTGCGATGGATGGACTAAAAGTGGCAGAAGCCATTGCCAGAAGATATAAAAGCTTTTCTTTCTAAATTGACGTATTTTTAAAAATGATGTAAGATATGAGATAAAAAGTAATTTAGAAAGCGGATGAAGAAGATGAATATTGAGGAACGAGTGAAACTGAAGGATAAAAAACGAATTGTAATTAAAATCGGATCTTCCTCCTTAACCCATACTCATACCGGAGATTTAAATCTGATGAAGATTGAAAAGCTCATCCGGGTAATCAGTGATTTAAAAGGACAGGGTAAGGAAGTGGTTTTAGTTTCTTCCGGTGCGATTGCAGCTGGACGGCAGGCACTTGGCCGTCATACAAGGCCTGTAACCATCTCTGAGAAGCAGGCTTTTGCAGCAGTCGGGCAGGCCAGGCTCATGATGGTATATCAGAAGCTGTTTGCCGAATACAACCAGATAGCGGCACAGGTGCTTCTTACAAAGAATACCATGGTCAGTGAAAACAGCCGCTTTAACGCACAGAATACCTTTGATGAACTTTTAAAGCTGGGTACCATTCCTGTTGTCAATGAGAATGATACTGTTTCTACCTCAGAGATTCCCCTTGTGGATAATTTCGGCGACAATGACAGGCTCTCAGCGGTTGTAGCTGCATTAATCGGAGCGGATCTTCTCATCCTTTTATCTGATATTGACGGACTGTATTCTGATGATCCCAGGCAGAACTCAGATGCAAGGTTCATCAGCCTGGTAAGAGAAATCACACCGGAACTGATGAATATGGGCAAATCCACATCAGGCAGTGACGTGGGTACAGGAGGTATGTCAGCAAAGCTTGCTGCAGCCAGGATCGCAACAGACAGCGGCTGTGATATGGTGATTGCCAACGGTGACCATGTGGAAATTATCAGCCAGATTTTAGAGGGGCAGGAGAAAGGAACTTTATTTCTGGCCCACCCCAATCATGACTTTGATTTGATGACCTATATTAATTACGAGTATTAAGGAGACTAAGATGAATCAGGATAAAATCGACCGGATTAACACGCTTTATCATAAATCCAAAGCAACCGGACTTTCAGAAGAAGAGAAGGCGGAACAGGCGGCTTTAAGAAAAGAGTACATTGAAGCCATACGAGGCAGCTTAAGAGGAAATCTAAACAGTATCTCCATTCAGGAAACAGATGGTACTGTTACGGATCTGGGAAAAAAGTATGGAAAAGTTGGAAAAGAATGAGATTCGTAAATGGGTGAAGGAACAGCGGAACAGTATTAGTGTGTCATTAGAGGCACAATGGGATGAAGCGATCTGTTCCAGGCTCATGGAACTTGAGGAAATCAACAGAGCGTTCTGCATTTACTGTTATGCATCCATGCGCCATGAAGCAGGAACCTGGAAATTTATGGATCTGTTGTTAAAACAGGGGAAATGCGTGGCTGTTCCCAAAGTGTCAGGAAAGAAAATGGATTTTTATGTTATCACTGGAAAAACCGATCTGGAAGAAGGAACGATGGGGATTATGGAACCCAAGTCAACCTGTTTAAAAATCAATGATACGGAAGCTCCCGTGATAGTACCGGGAATTGCCTTTGATAAAAACAGAAACCGGCTTGGGTACGGAGGCGGATATTATGACCGGTTCTTTGAAAAGGAACCTGCCCATAGGAGAATCGCCATTGCCTATAATTTTCAGATATTTGACAGAATCCCCGCAGATTCATATGATAAGACCGTAGATGTGATTATTATTCCTTAAAAGAAAGGAGACTTTCATGACAATAACTGAGATTGGTAAAAAGGCGAAAGAAGTAACAGGAATGATTGGAATCGCTGGTTCTGCAAAAAAGGATGAAGGGCTGAAACTGGCAGCGGCCGCCTTGCTGGAAGGTGAGGCGGAGATTCTTTCTGCCAATCAGGATGATGTGATTAAGGCGACGGCAGCAGGAATGAACCAGGGACTGGTAGACAGGCTGGAACTGACACCGAAGCGAATCGAAGACATGGCACAGGGGCTTTTGGCAGTAGCGGCACTAGAAGATCCTGTGGGAGAAGTTCTTTCCATGAAGATGCGGCCTAACGGACTTACCATTGGTCAGAAAAGGGTCCCTCTCGGGGTTGTTGGAATTATATATGAGGCAAGGCCTAATGTGACAGCTGATGCCTTCGGACTTTGTTTTAAATCCGGTAATGCAGTGATTTTAAAAGGCGGAAGCGATGCGCTGGAGTCCAATAAAGCCATTGTCAAATGGTTAAGAACAGGGCTGTCCCGTGCAGGGCTGCCGGAAGATATTCTCCAGCTCATCACGGATACAGACAGAGAAAAGACAAAGGAATTTATGCGTCTTCGTGAATACGTGGATGTACTGATCCCAAGAGGAGGGGCAGGGCTTATAAAAAGCGTTGTTGATAACAGCACCATACCTGTGATTGAGACCGGCACGGGTAACTGCCATATTTTTGTAGATGAATCAGCAGACTTTGACATGGCACTGGATATCATCTATAATGCAAAAACCCAGAGAATCGGGGTCTGCAATGCGTGTGAATCGCTTTTGGTACACAGAGCGGTGGCAGACCGGTTCCTGCCGCTTTTAAACCAGCGCCTCTTAACAAAATCAGTGGAGATACGGGCTGATGAGGCGGCGTGTGAGATTGTAAAGGATTTTGTACCGGCTAAGGAAGAAGACTGGGGCACGGAGTACCTGGATTATATTGTTTCTTTAAAGATTGTTGACTCTGTAGAAGAAGCCATTGTTCATATTAACCGTTATAATACCAAACATTCGGAAGCAATCATTACATCCGATTATAATAATGCCCAGAAATTTTTAAATGAAATTGATGCAGCAGCTGTTTATGTGAATGCATCCACCCGGTTTACCGATGGATACGAATTTGGTTTTGGAGCTGAGATCGGAATCAGTACGCAGAAGCTGCACGCCAGAGGTCCCATGGGATTAAAAGAACTTACTACCACCAAATATATTATTTATGGAAATGGACAAATTCGGCCATAATATAATTTGCCATCATTGTTTGACAATTCTTTTATTGTATGATAAACTACCGTCAGAACAAATGGAAGGGGTGAAAGGATGAAGAAATAATTCTTGTAAAGTAACTGCATAATGAAATCAGGATATTTTATATCTTTTTTTATTGTGCCTGTTTTTGCAAGAATATTACTTCATTCTCAAGCCTTTTTTTGTGTCCGGAAATAGACACCACCGGCAAAAGGAACGGCTGTGAGAATTACAATTCTTGCAGCTGTTTTTTATGCAGAAATTTATTTACTGCAATATTTGGAGGGATGTCTATGTCATTAATTCAGGTTACAGATCTTTCATTTACTTACGAAGGAAGCAGTGATCCGGTATTTGAACACGCTTCGTTTCAGCTGGATACAGACTGGAAGCTTGGGTTTACAGGAAGAAACGGGCGGGGGAAGACTACATTTTTAAATCTTCTTATGAACCGGATGGAATATACAGGGAGTATTATATCAAGCGTCAGATTTGATTATTTTCCCTATGAAGTGGAGGACCAGGAAGCGCAGACACTTGATATTGTCAATTCCATTCTTGGCGACTGCCCGTACTGGGAGTTAAAAAGAGAACTGACAAAGCTGCAGGTTTCAGAGGATGTGCTTTACCGGCCTTACAATACGCTGTCAAACGGAGAGCGGACAAAGGTTTTACTGGCTGCCTTATTTTTACGAGAAGGTAATTTCCTTCTCATTGATGAGCCGACCAATCATCTGGACAGAGAAGGAAGGGCACTGGTCAGCCAGTATTTAAACAGCAAAAAAGGTTTCATACTGGTGTCTCATGACCGTAAATTTTTAGATGAATCGGTAGATCACATTTTATCCATTAATCGGGCTGATATTGAAGTCCAAAAAGGAAATTTCTCTGTGTGGTATGAAAACCGGCAGAGAAAGGATCAATATGAACAATCGGAAAATGAGCGTTTAAAAAAGGATATCCGCCATCTTGAAGCAGCAGCCAGACAATCCGGAGAATGGGCGGATAAAGTAGAGTCCACCAAGATAGGAAAAAAGTCCGCGATCTATGAAACGTCCATTGATACCCGGGCTTATGTGGGAGAAAAATCAAGGCGTATGCAGATGCGCAGAAAAAACTTGGAGCGCAGGCAGAACCAGGCAATTGAAGAGAAGAGAGGGCTGCTGAAAAATGTTGAGGAAGCAGAAGATCTAAAGCTGTATCCGTTAAAACACCATTCCGGCAGACTGCTTGTTTTAAAGGATGTTGTGCCGTACTATGAGGGACCGGTATGCGCTCCGGTCAGTTTTAACCTTGAACAGGGACAGCGGTTATCTCTGCAGGGGAAGAACGGCAGCGGAAAAACAACCATTCTGAAATTGATTTTAGGTGATAAAACCCCGGAAAGTCTGATTAATTACCAAGGAACCATTGAAGTTGCAAGCGGACTGAAAATCTCCTACGTTTCCCAGGATACCTCTTTCTTAAAGGGAAGCCTGACAGAATACGGAAAACAGTGCGGTGTGGAGGATTCTCTGTTTAAAGCCTTGTTAAGAAAACTGGATTTTTCAAGAGAACAATTTCAAAAACCCATGGAGGCGTTCAGCGAGGGGCAGAAGAAAAAAGTTCTCATTGCGCGCAGTCTGTGTGAGCAGGCCCATCTTTATATATGGGATGAACCTTTAAACTTTATAGACGTATATTCCAGAATCCAGATTGAAAACCTGATCCTTAAATTTCAGCCGTCCATGCTTTTGGTGGAGCATGATGAGTTCTTTACACAGAATGTGGGAGCTGAACCTGTAACGGTCCTGCCTCCATACTAAAACGGCTTCTGGCGCAGCTGCGAAAAAACGGGAGAACCGTCTGGCAAAGTTGACATTTTATGGTGTTTCATGTAAAATGCTTTTGATAAAGGGTTTAAAAACTGAATGAATGAAAGGGATTTTTCAGATGCAGATTGATATAGATCAGATTGATATAAAAGGGGAAGTGCCGGTAAGGGAACCTGAAAGACAATATTATTTTATGGCAAAAGTCAGCAGGTATGTAAAACAGCGGAGTGAAGAGCTTGGACGCCCTATGACCTTTTGTACACAGACATTTGGCTGTCAGATGAATTCCAGAGATTCCGAAAAGCTCCAGGGAATTTTAGAGGCTGTTGGATTTGAACAGAAAGACACCGAGGAGGCAGATTTTGTTCTTTATAACACCTGTACAGTGAGAGAGAATGCCAATCAGAAGGTTTACGGGAGGCTGGGAGTTTTAAACAGTCTGAAAAAGAAAAATCCTGACATGATGATTGCTCTTTGCGGATGCATGATGCAGGAAGAAGATGTGGTGGAAAAAATTAAAAAGAGCTACCGGTTTGTAGATGTTATTTTCGGTACTCATAATATTTATAAGCTGGCTGAGCTTTTATACCAGCGTCTGGAAGCAAAAAAAATGGTGGTTGACATCTGGAAGGGAACAGACCAGGTGGTGGAAGACCTTCCGGCTGACAGGAAATATTCATTTAAGTCCGGTGTCAACATTATGTTTGGCTGTGATAATTTCTGCAGCTACTGTATCGTACCCTACGTAAGAGGAAGGGAGCGCAGCCGCAGCCCAAAAGATATTATTACTGAGATAAAAGGACTTGCAGATGACGGTGTGGTAGAAATTATGCTGCTGGGCCAGAACGTAAACTCCTATGGGAAAACGCTGGAAGAGCCAATCAGCTTTGCAGATCTTCTTACCCAGGCAGATGAGGTGGAAGGGCTGGAGCGCATCCGTTTTATGACGTCACACCCTAAGGATTTATCCGATGAACTGATAGAGGCCATGAAAAACTCCAAAAAAGTATGCCGTCACCTTCATCTTCCTCTCCAGTCAGGAAGCAGCCGGATCCTAAAGCTTATGAACCGGAACTATACAAAAGAAAAATATTTAGAGCTTGTTGAAAAAATACGTTCTGCCATGCCGGATATTTCTCTGACTACTGACATTATTGTAGGGTTCCCGGGGGAAACAGAGGAAGACTTTGAGGAAACACTTGATGTAGTAAGAAAAGTACGCTTTGACAGTGCATTTACTTTTATCTATTCCAGGCGCACAGGTACACCGGCAGCAAAAATGGAAGACCAGGTCCCGGATGAAGTTGTAAAGGAACGTTTTGACAGACTGCTGTCTTTAGTCCAGAAGATTTCATCTGAGGTTTGCGGCAGAGAAGTGCATACAGTCCAGAAGGTCCTGGCAGAGGAAGTAAATGATCATGGAGAGGGTTATTTAACCGGACGGTTAAGCAATAACACGACCGTTCATTTTAAGGGAGATTCTTCTCTGATCGGAAAAATAGTGGACGTGTATCTTGATGAATCCAAGGGATTTTATTATATGGGAACGTTAAGACCATAAACAGAAGAAAAGAGGAAACAAAAGAGAATGGCTGGATTATCGCCAATGATGGCTCATTATTTAGAAACAAAAAAAGAATATCCGGGATGCCTTTTATTTTACAGGCTGGGTGACTTTTATGAAATGTTTTTTGAAGATGCGATTACGGTATCCAGAGAGCTGGAAATAACATTAACTGGTAAAGAATGCGGATTAGAGGAACGGGCACCTATGTGCGGCGTTCCTCATCATGCTGTTGAAACCTATTTAAACCGTCTGGTACAAAAAGGGTATAAAGTTGCCATTGCCGAACAGATGGAGGATCCCAGGCAGGCCAAGGGACTTGTTAAACGGGAAGTAATCCGTGTGGTAACTCCCGGAACCATAACCAGCGCGCAGGCTCTTGATGAAACAAGAAATAATTATCTGATGGGAGTTGTTTACATCGGAGAGGCATTTGGCATTGCCGTCACAGACATCAGCACCGGCGATTTTCTGGTAACAGAAGTGGAATCCGACCGGGAACTGATTGATGAAATTAACAAATTTACACCATCTGAAATCATTTGCAATGAAGCTTTTTATGTATCAGGAGTGGATATAGAAGAAATTAAAAACCGGTATCATACCGTTATTTCATCTCTGGATCATCATTATTTTTCCGACGAAGTCTGCAGAAAAATTTTACGTGAGCATTATCAGGTAGGCACCCTTACAGGGCTTGGGCTTGATGATTACGATATGGGTGTGATTGCAGCCGGCGCAGTGATGCAGTACATGTACGAAACCCAGAAAAGCAGCCTGTCCCATATCACAACGATCACACCTTATTCCACCGGGCAGTACATGATCATTGATACATCCACCAGAAGAAACTTAGAGCTTCTTGAAACGCTCAGGGAAAAGCAGAAACGGGGAAGTCTTCTATGGGTTCTGGACCGGACCAAAACAGCAATGGGAGCCAGAATGCTGCGCACCTATGTGGAGCAGCCTCTGATTCATAAATCTGAGATAATAAAGCGTCAGAATGCCATTGAAGAACTGAATATGAATTACATATCCAGAGAGGAGATCAGTGAGTATTTAAATCCCATCTATGATCTGGAGCGCCTGATCGGAAGAATCAGCTATAAGACTGCAAATCCCAGGGATTTAATCGCATTTAAGAATTCACTGGAGATGCTTCCGTATATTAAAACACTGTTAAAAGAATTTACCAGCGGTCTCTTAACTGATCTGTATAACGATCTGGATCCCCTTGATGATATCAAGGATTACATTGAACGTGCAATTATTGAAGATCCCCCTGTGTCCATCAGAGAAGGCGGAATCATCAGAGAAGGTTTTCATGAAGAGGCGGATAAGCTCCGCAGTGCGAAAACAGAAGGTAAAACCTGGCTGGCAGATTTAGAGGCAAGGGAAAAAGAAAAAAGCGGAATCAAGAATCTGAAAGTAAAGTATAACAAAGTATTTGGTTACTATTTTGAAGTGACCAATTCCTTTAAGGAGATGGTTCCGGATTATTTTATCAGAAAACAGACACTGGCCAATGCAGAACGTTATACCACCAATGAGTTAAAGGAACTGGAAGATATCATCCTGGGAGCTGAGGATAAGCTTTTTTCCCTGGAATATGACCTTTTCTGTGAAGTCCGCGATATGATTGCTTCCAAGGTACTTCGGATTCAGAAAAGCGCCAGAGCCATTGCAGGGATTGATGTGCTGGTCTCCTTATCTTCTGTAGCAACGAGAAATAATTATGTGAAGCCCCAGATTAATGAAAAGGGTATCATTGATATTAAAAACGGACGCCATCCGGTTGTGGAAAAGATGCTTCGGGATGATTTGTTCGTAGCCAACGATGTTTATTTAGACAATGGGAAAAACCGCCTGTCTATTATAACGGGACCTAACATGGCAGGAAAATCAACCTATATGAGACAGACGGCGCTGATTGTACTGATGGCTCAGATTGGCTGCTTTGTTCCAGCTGATGAAGCAAACATCGGAATCTGTGATCGGATTTTTACCCGTGTGGGAGCTTCTGATGATCTGGCTTCCGGCCAGAGTACTTTTATGGTGGAGATGACGGAGGTTGCCAATATTCTGCGCAACGCCACCAAAAACAGTCTGATCGTTCTGGATGAAATCGGAAGAGGAACCAGTACCTTTGACGGACTGAGCATTGCCTGGTCGGTGGTGGAGCATATCAGCAATTTAAAGCTCCTGGGAGCAAAGACTTTGTTTGCGACCCATTATCATGAGCTGACCGAACTGGAAGGGACCATGAGCGGAGTCAATAACTACTGCATCGCTGTGAAAGAGCAGGGAGATGACATTGTTTTCTTAAGGAAAATAATTAAAGGCGGAGCTGATAAAAGCTATGGAATTCAGGTGGCGAAGCTTGCCGGTGTTCCCGATACTGTCATAATCAGAGCCAAGGAACTGCTTGCAGAGTTAAGTGATGCGGATATTACAGCAAAAGCGAAAGAAATAGCGGAAGCGAATGGCGGCATATCCCAGCGGAAGGCTGTTCCAAAGCCGGATGAAGTGGATTTGCAGCAGATGTCACTTTTCGATACGGTAAAGGATGATGATATAATCAGGGAGTTAGGAGAACTGGAGCTTGGCAACATGACTCCCATTGATGCCCTTAATACGTTATACCGTCTGCAGACCAAACTGAAAAATCGCTGGCAATAGGAAAAGGAGCAGGTGCCATGGCAAATATAACCGTACTGGATCAGAATACGATTAATAAAATAGCAGCAGGTGAAGTGGTTGAGCGTCCGGCTTCTGTGGTAAAGGAGCTTTTGGAGAATGCAATTGATGCAAAGGCGACAGCTGTTACGGTGGAAATCAAAGAAGGCGGAACCTCATTTATCCGCGTGACGGATAATGGCTGCGGTATTCCAAAGGAAGAGGTTCCCCTTGCTTTTCTGCGCCATTCCACCAGTAAAATCAAATCGGTAGAGGACCTGTTTACAGTCTCCTCTTTGGGATTCCGCGGTGAGGCGCTTGCCAGTATTGCATCAGTCTCACAGGTGGAGATTATTACAAAGACCAGTATTGGGTTAACAGGTACCAGATACCAGATCGAGGGAGGGACAGAGCGGTCCATCGAGGAAATCGGTGCACCGGAAGGAACAACCTTCATTGCAAGAAACTTATTTTTCAATACACCCGCAAGAAAAAAGTTTATGAAAACTCCGGTTACGGAAGGTGCGCATGTGGCTGATCTGGTGGAGAAGCTGGCGCTTTCCCACCCGGAGGTATCCATACGATTTATACAGAATAATCAGAATAAGCTTCATACATCCGGAAACCATAATCTGAAAGATATTATATATACCGTATTTGGCAGAGAAATTGCATCCAACCTGTTAGAGGTATCGGTTAAAAAGGGTGAGGTCACTGTAAATGGTTTTATTGGAAAACCGGTGATTGCCAGAGGCAACCGGAATTACGAAAATTATTTCATCAACGGAAGATTTATTAAAAGCAGTATTATTTCCCGGGCCATTGAAGAAGCTTACCGGCCGTTTATGATGCAGCATAAGTATCCGTTTACCATGCTTCATTTTACCATAGAACCGGAACTGCTTGATGTGAATGTTCATCCCACCAAGATGGAACTTCGCTTCCGGGACGGAGAAATGATCTATCATATGGTTTATCAGGCAGTAGCAAATGCCCTTGCACATAAAGAATTGATTCCGGAGGTCAGCCTCAATAAAAAAAGCGAAGAAAAGAAAGAGGAGATGCCTGGAAAAAAGTTCCAGCCTTCACCGGAACCATTTGAAAATCATAGGCTCATGGCTTTGAATCAGACAGCTGTTTCCCAGGAAAAAAAACCATCTGACGGATTTTCTTTCCCCAAACGCCTGATACCGCCCCAGCCTGAATCAGTCAGAGAACCGGACACTCTGGAAGAAAACTGGCTTGCTCCTCCGGTACCGGTTTTAGAAGAAAGGCCTGTTGCGATGCAGCAGGAACCTGTAAAACAAAGTGAGAATTTAAAGCTGATGAAACAGGAACAAAAGGCAGAGCAGCTGGATTTGTTTGACGGAAAGCTTTTAGAGCCGGAGTCCCGTATAAAACATAAACTGATCGGTCAGGTGTTTGATACCTACTGGCTGGTGGAATTTTCTGACCAGCTCTATATTATTGACCAGCATGCAGCCCACGAAAAGGTTTTATATGAGAAAACCATGGCAACACTTAAAACCAGAGAATATACTTCCCAGGTGATCAACCCTCCAATTATACTTACATTAAACCGGAATGAAGAGCTTTTGCTGAACCGCCATATGTCTGTTTTTACAGACATGGGATTTGAAATTGAGCCATTTGGCGGAAAAGAATTTGCAGTGAGAGGTGTTCCGGCCAATCTTTTTTCCATTGCGAAGAAGGAATTGCTGATTGAAATGATTGACAGCTTGTCCGATGATACGTCATTTACCAATCCCTCGATCATTTACGAGAAAGTGGCGTCAATGTCCTGCAAAGCAGCAGTGAAGGGAGGGAATTCCTTATCAGCGGCAGAAGCCAATGAACTGATCGATCAGCTTCTTAAACTGGAAAATCCTTATGCCTGCCCTCATGGCAGACCGACGATCATTTCCATGAGCCGGTATGAACTAGAAAAAAAATTTAAGAGGATTGTCTGATGAAACCATTAATTATTATAACCGGCCCAACAGCGGCAGGCAAAACAGATTTATCGGTCCGTCTTGCCCAGGCAATCGGAGGGGAAATTATCAGTGCAGATTCCATGCAGGTTTACCGTCATATGGATATTGGATCTGCCAAGATCACAGAAGAAGAAAAAAAAGGAATTCCCCACTATTTAATTGACGTACTGAGTCCGGATGAGGAATTTAATGTGGCAGTTTTTCAGAAAATGGCAAAGGCTGCAGTGAATACTATTTATTCTCATGGAAATATTCCTATTGTGACAGGAGGCACCGGATTCTACATCCAGGCGCTTCTCTACGACATTGATTTTACGGAAACAGGCGAGGATTCCTCCATACGGGAGGAACTGGAAACCATGGGAAGAGAAAAAGGCGGGGAATACCTTCATGAACTGCTTCAAAAGATAGATCCGGATTCTGCCGCAGAGATTCATCACAACAATAAGAAACGGGTAATCCGAGCCATTGAGTATTTCAGGCAGACGGGAGAGAAAATCTCAGAGCACAACAGACGGGAAAGGGAAAAATCCTCTCCCTATGATTTCCTGTATTATACAGTAAACATGGACCGGGAGGTTTTGTATCAGAGAATTGACCGGCGTGTGGATTTAATGATGGAACGGGGGCTGGTTTCGGAAGTAAAAAGGTTGAAAGAAATGGGCTGCACCAGAGAGATGGTATCCATGCAGGGACTGGGATATAAGGAAATACTGGATTATCTTCAGGGAATCTGTACACTTGAAGAGGCGGTATATATCCTGAAGCGGGATACCAGACATTTTGCCAAACGGCAGATTACCTGGTTTAAACGGGAAAGAGATGTCAGAAATATATATCTTCCTGATTTTGATTATGATTTAGACCGGGTTCTAAAAAAGATTGTGCAGGATACAAATGAGATAATCGGATTGGAGAAATGTTAAATCATGGAAATAGACAGTATGTATGAGGAACTTGGAATCAGCCGGAAGGTTCTGGACTTTGGAACAAAGATTGAGACAGATTTGAAATCAAGATTTGAAGAAATAGATAAAAATGCGGAATTTAACCAGATGAAGGTCATTAAAGCCATGCAGGATAACAGAGTCAGTGACATTCATTTTGCAGCAACCACTGGCTATGGGTACAATGATCTGGGGCGCGATACACTGGAGGCCGTTTATGCCAGTGTTTTCCACACGGAAAGCGCGCTGGTAAGACCCAATTTAATCAGCGGTACCCATGCACTTTCCATCGCCTTATCCGGGAATTTACGTCCGGGAGATGAACTTCTTTCCCCTGCAGGAAAGCCATATGATACGCTGGAGGAAGTGATTGGAATCAGGGAGAGTGTGGGATCACTGAAAGAATACGGTGTTGTATACCGTCAGGTAGACCTCCTTTCCGATGGAACCTTTGATTATGATTCCATTGCAAAAGCGGTAAATGAAAAGACACGTCTGGTTACGATTCAGCGTTCCAAGGGCTATGATACCCGCCCCACATTTTCTGTTTCACAGATCGGTGATCTGATTTCTTTCATAAAAAAAATTAAACCCGATGTTATCTGTATGGTAGATAACTGCTACGGTGAATTTGTGGAGCGGATTGAGCCTTCCGATGTGGGCGCGGATATGATTGTGGGTTCACTGATTAAAAATCCCGGCGGCGGTCTTGCTCCCATCGGGGGTTATATTGCCGGAAGAACAGACTGTATCGACCGCGCTTCCTACCGCCTTACTGCCCCCGGACTGGGAAAGGAAGTCGGCGCAAGTCTGGGGCTGAACCAGTCTTTTTACCAGGGACTCTTTCTTTCTCCTACAGTAGTGGCAGGTGCTTTAAAGGGTGCTGTTTTTGCGGCGAATATTTATGAAAGACTGGGATTTCCGGTAGTACCTGATGGAACGCAGTCCCGCCATGATATTATACAGGCTGTCACGTTTGGAAATCCGGAAGGAGTGATCGCTTTCTGCCAGGGAATTCAGGCAGCTGCACCGGTGGACAGCTTCGTTACACCGGAGCCGTGGGATATGCCGGGATATGATGCCCCTGTTATTATGGCAGCCGGTGCTTTTGTACAGGGATCTTCTATTGAATTAAGTGCGGATGCGCCAATTAAGCCACCATATGCAGTTTATTTTCAGGGCGGTCTTACCTGGTATCATGCAAAGCTTGGAATATTGATGTCACTCCAGAAGCTTCTGGAAGCAGGTTTGATTGTATTGTAAAAAAGGGTGTACACAGCTGTAAAATTATGCTAGAATATTTTGATAGGTATGGATAATCCTGCCAGGAAACAAAAAGGAGTATCATAACAGATGAGAGGTAAAAACTACTGGGTACTGCTTCTTCTTATGCTTGCCGGTGTTGTGATCGGCGGCTTTGTCGGAGATCTGACTAAGACAATCCCATGGCTGTCCTGGTTAAATACTGGCCAGTCGTTTGGATTTGATGCTCCGTTAATTGTCAATTTTGGTATTCTGGTTATAACCTTCGGCATTAATATTAAAATTACCATGGCTGGCATTATAGGAATGGCTGCAGCCCTGGTGGCGTATCGGTTGATTTAAATCATGCATATGTCTGTTGCGTACCTGGAGAGTAACCGTAGGAGGCATATGGAACGTATAACGATGAAAGACATCCCTAAGGATGAAAGGCCCTGTGAGAAGTGTTTAAGAGAGGGTCCGGAAGGTTTAAGTGATGCAGAACTTCTGTCCATTATTATCCGGACAGGTTCCAGAGAGGACAATTCTCTGGCACTGTCACAAAAGATACTGGCCTTAAACTATCCGCGAGAGGGTATTTTAGGGCTTTTGCATCTTTCCATGCAGGAACTGATGCAGGTGAAGGGAATCGGCCGTGTGAAAGGTGCACAGCTTTTATGCATCGGAGAACTTTCCAGAAGAATCTGGAAGAGGACGGCCTGCCCCAAAGGAATTAATTTTCACAGTCCTCAGGATATCGTCAATTACTTTGTGGAAGACATGCGCCACAGAGAGCAGGAGCAGGTTTTTGTCATGCTCTTAAATACAAAAGGTGCCCTTATAAAGGACATTATGATCTCTCAGGGAACGGTGAATACTTCCGTTGTTTCTCCCAGGGAGATTTTCATTGAAGCAGTCAGACATCATGCAGTCAGCCTGGTTATGGTCCATAATCATCCCAGCGGAGATCCGGCTCCCAGCAGAGAGGATCTTTCTATTACCCGCAGGGTGAAGGAGGCAGGGGATTTAATTGGTATCAGACTGTTGGATCATATCATTATAGGAGATAATTCCTATATCAGTTTAAAAGAACGGGGAATCGTATAGATGGAACCAAAGCGCAGTAAATATATTCTGATTGCATTAACAGTTTTTTGTGTCCTCTTAATTGGACTTACTTCGATTCATGACGAGTGGCTTACGCCTCTTCGGACCGGCGTGGGATATTTTCTGATCCCGGTACAGTCGGGAGTTAATTCGGTGGGATCTGCTATTTATGATGAATTCACGGATTATTCCAAGCTTAAGGATGCAATGATTGAAAATAAGGATATGAAAGATCTTATTAACCAGCTGACTGAGGAAAACACCAGACTGCAGTCAGAAGAATTTGAATTAAAACGATTAAGGGAGCTGTATAGTCTGGACCAGGAATACGGACAGTATACAAAGGTGGGAGCCAGAGTAATTGCCAACGATTCAAGCAACTGGTTTAAAGTGTTTCGAATTGACAAAGGTTCCAGGGATGGAATTGCCACAGATATGAATGTGGTGGCAGGTGGAGGCCTTGTGGGAATCGTTACCGACGTAGGTGCCAATTATGCTACCGTACGGTCCATCATAGATGATTCCAGCCGGGTCAGCGGTATGGCCATGCAGTCTGGCGACAGCTGTATTGTAGCTGGTGACTTAACCCTTTTTAAAGATGGCAGGTTAAGGATTACCAACGTATTAAAAGAAAGTGATTTAAAAGACGGAGATAAGATCGTAACATCCAATATCAGCTCTGTGTATTTACCTGGAATTTTAGTGGGATATGCTTCCGATATCACCAATGATACGAATAATGTGACTAAATCCGGTTATTTAATTCCGGCAGCAGAATTTGACAGTCTTCAGGAGGTGCTTGTAATTACGCAGCTGAAGGCCGACATGATGAAAGAAGGGGAATCAGCACCATCTGTAGAAGGAGAAGAGACTGCACAGACGACTGCGGAATCAGCCCAGAATTCAGAAAGTGAAAGCGCTTCTCAACAGTGAAAAGGAGTAACATGAGACGGATTTTATTCAACGTACTGTTGATTATACTGGCATTTACCATTCAAAACTGCATATTCCCCCTGCTTCCGTTTTTATCGGCTGCACCCAACCTTCTTTTAATTCTCACATTTTCCTTTGGGTTTATGCATGGAAAAGAAGCAGGGATGTATTATGGCCTTTTATCTGGTCTTCTTATGGATTTGTTTTACAGCGGACCCTTTGGTTTTTATACTCTGATTTTCATCTTTATGGGATATGCTAACGGAATATGTACCAGGTATTACTATGAAGACTATATAACGCTGCCTTTAATTCTGAGTGTTTTAAACGAGCTGGCATACAATTTATATATCTACGTGTTCCGCTTTTTAATCCGGCAGAAACTGAGGATTGGTTTTTATTTTATTAATCTGATCCTGCCGGAGATCATTTTTACAGTTGTAACCACGCTTCTTCTTTATCGGGTATTCCTGATTATAAACCGTCATTTGGAAGAGATTGAAAAAAGAGGTGATTCGACTATTGTTTAGGGAATTGTTGGAGATCATAAGAGATTTAATCAGGAAAGCTGCAACATCCCGTCTTTTTATTCTTGCGATCATCTGTTTTGCCATGTATACCGGACTGGTTCATAAGCTTTTTAATATGCAGATCATTAACGGTGAGAAAGCGCTGAATGATTATCTGCAGCTTACGGAGCAGACCATTACGACTGCTGGTACCAGAGGGAATATCTATGACAGAACCGGAAAGGTGCTGGCATATAATAAACTGGCTTATTCTGTTATGATACAGGATACTGGCGCCTATAAGAATTCGGATGATAAAAACCGCATGTATTTAAGACTGGTGCAGATTCTTAGAAAGCATGGAGAGACAGTACAGGGTAAATTTGAAATAGCCGTTGATCCCAATGGCGATATGGTTTATACTTCTTCTTCTGAATCCGCAAGGAAACGTTTTCTTCGTGATTATTACGGCCTGAAAAAGGTGGAGGACTTAGATGACGAAAAGGGTCTCTATCCTTCTAATTTAAGTGCCAGGGAATTATTTGAGCAGATCTGTGAGGATAACGGATTAAACAGTTTAAAAAATTCTGACGGCGCAGCTATATCTGTTACGGATCAGGAGGCGCTGGATATTATAAATATAAAATATGCTCTGCGTCTTATGCTGTACCGGAAGTATGAGGCGACTGAAGTAGCCACGGAAGTATCTGACGAAACGGTGGCTGATATTCTGGAACATATTGGAGATATACAGGGAGTTACGGTAGAAGAGACAACAATCCGTGCCTATAATAACAGTGTTCCTTTTGCCCCTGTGATCGGATATACCGGAAAGGTTCCGGAGGAACAGCTGGAAAACCTCCAGAGCCGTAAAGATGACTATGATATCAATGATATTGTAGGCCGTACAGGCATTGAGTATACCATGGAGCATGATCTGCAGGGAACCAAAGGGAAAAAGACCATCTACAAAGACAGCGTAGGCAGAATCCGGGAAACCAAGGACGAGACGGATGCTTTGGCCGGCAATGATGTTTATTTAACGCTGGATGCAGATCTTCAAAAAGGGATTTATCATCTGATCGAGCAGTCTCTTGCAGGCGTTCTGATTAAAACCATAGTAAACGGAGACTATCAGGCGGGCAGCACGACTGACGGATCCAATATGAAAATTCCGGTAAAAGATGCTTATTTTCAGCTGATCAATAACAATGTCCTGTCTTTAAGGGACATTGAGGCAGAGGATGCGTCAGAAACCGAGAAAAACATATACCGGAAGTATGAAGCTTCCCAGAAGCAGATATTTAACGGTCTGCGAAACGAACTCATGAGTCCTCATGCAACGGATATGAAAAATCTTCCGGAAGATACGAAAGCCTATATGTTCTATATTTACAGCTATCTTTCCGGTCCCACAGTGGGAATTATTAAAGAAGGGGCCATGGATACAACCAGTGATGAATTTAAGGCGTGGAAATCAGATGAGATCAGCTTAAGGGATTATCTTTATTATGGAATTGCAAACGGCTGGGTTGATACGACGAAACTGGAGACAGATACCAAATATTCCAGCGCAGATGATACATTTGAAGCACTGGTAAATTATGTGCTGGGCAAACTGGAAGAGGACAGGAATTTCACCAAGAAGATATACCGGTATTTAATCAATAACGATACCATAACAGGACTGGAACTTTGCCTGGCTTTATATGATCAGGGCGTATTAAAGGAAAATGAACAGGACATTGCTGAATTGAGAGCAACGAAAGATGCTTACAACTTTCTTCTAAAAAAGCTGTCTGCGCTTGAAATCACTCCGGCTCAGCTGGCATTGTCACCCTGCAACGCAGGAGTGGTAGTGACCAATGATAAAACAGGAGAGGTTCTTGCACTGGTGTCTTATCCTGGATACGATAACAACCGGATCGGAGATGGCTCTTATTTCAGCCAGCTTCAGGCGGATTTATCCCTTCCCCTTTATAACAATGCCACCCAGACGCGAAAAGCGCCGGGATCTACGTTCAAGCCGATTACGGCAGTAGCTGCTCTTGAGGAGCATGCGATCACTGCAGATGAGACGATTAACTGCACAGGAATTTATACAGAGGTGGAACCTCCCATTAAGTGCTGGATCTATTCGGGTCACCATGGACCGCTAAATATCGTGGGGGGAATTGAAAACTCCTGCAACTATTTCTTCGCGGATTTAGGGCACCGTCTTTCCACAGATGGCAGCGGAATCTATACTCCGGATTTGGGACTGGATGTTTTACGGAAATATGCATCAAAATTTGGACTTGACCACAAATCCGGTGTGGAGATTGGGGAGCTGGATCCGCAGATTTCCAAAGAAGCGCCGGAACGATCCGCCATGGGACAGGGAAGCCACGCTTATACCAATGTCCAGCTGTCAAGGTATGTGGCTGCCATAGCAAACAGGGGAACTGTTTTTGAACTGAGTTTACTTGATAAAACAACGGATTCTGAAGGCAATCTGATCAAAGATTATACCCCTGAGATTTCTTCTCATATTGACGCGGCGGGCTCAACGTGGGATACTGTACAACAGGGAATGAGAGAAGTGATTGCTAACGGTTCGACAAAGAGATTATTTGCTGACCTTGAAGTGGAGATTGCCGGTAAGACGGGAACTGCCCAGGAGGCCCGCAATAAGCCGAATCATGCGTTCTTCATTTCTTATGCGCCATATGACAATCCGGAAATCTGTGTAACAGTGAATATTCCGTATGGCTATTCATCATCGAACGCCGCCAACATTGCGAAAAATGTCTATAAGTATTATTATGGCTATATAGACTTAGAATCCATTGTAAACGCAGGCGCCCTGGATGCAGCAAAGGTCAACATTCGCGACTAACGAGGATAAGAGGTGATATGATGCATGATACCGTAGTAATAAAAAGCAACAAAGCAGGTATGACTGTTATCCTGGATCCGGATATCCCCTTCCCTCAGCTTCTTTCTGACATTGGGAAGAAATTCGGAGATCATGCCAAGTTCTGGGGATCCGCACAAATGACTCTGACAATCGAGGGCAGAGAAGTTACACCCGAAGAAGAATTCGCTGTTATAAACCAGATTACGGAAAATTCCAATGTGGAAATTATCTGTCTGGTGGATACCGATGCAAACCGTATGAAGCGGTGCGAAAAAGCACTTAATGAGAAACTGATGGAACTTTCCTGTCAGACAGGCCAGTTTTTCAAAGGCAATTTACAAAATGGAGAGACTTTGGAATCAGAGGCAAGCATTGTGATCATCGGGGATGTCCTAAAGGGGGCAAAAGTTATGGCAAAGGGGAATGTAGTTGTTCTTGGAAAGCTTTCCGGCACCGTTTGTGCAGGTGTGGCGGGAAATAAGGGTGCGCTGATTACAGCGCTTGAAATGGCGCCTTCCCAGCTGAGAATCGCAGACTGTACCTCAGGACTTGACGGCAGAGGCCGCCGTCTTGGCCGCGGACCAATGAAGGCATATCTGGAAAATAATAAAGTCCTGATAAAACCAATGAAAAAAAGTGTGGAAATATTCCGAAAATTAAGGTAAAATAGAATGAGGTATAAAAAACAGGAGGATATGGTATGAGCGAGATCATCGTAATCACTTCTGGAAAAGGCGGGGTAGGCAAGACGACAACTTCTGCCAATGTTGGTACCGGACTGGCAATTCTGGGTAAGAAGGTAGTCCTGATAGATACAGATATCGGGCTTCGGAACTTAGACGTGGTTATGGGTCTGGAAAACCGCATTGTCTACAATCTTGTAGACGTGGTAGAGGGAAACTGCCGTATGAAGCAGGCCCTGATTAAAGACAAAAGATACCCGAACTTATTTTTGCTTCCATCAGCGCAGACGAGGGACAAGACTGCAGTTACACCTGGGCAGATGGTGAAACTGGTGGATGATTTAAGAGATGATTTTGATTATATTCTGTTAGATTGTCCGGCCGGAATTGAACAGGGCTTTCAGAACGCAATAGCAGGTGCTGACAGAGCCATTGTTGTAACAACTCCGGAGGTGTCCGCAATCCGGGATGCAGACCGGATTATTGGTCTTTTGGAAGCTGCCGATATGGGCAGCATTGAACTGATTGTGAACAGGATCCGGGCCGATATGGTGAAAAGGGGAGATATGATGTCTCTTGATGATGTCATGGACATTCTGGCCATCGATATTATCGGTGCTGTTCCGGATGACGAGGATATTGTCATTTCCTCCAATCAGGGGGAGCCTCTGGTAGGCATGGGGACTCCAGCCGGACAGGCCTATATGGACGTATGCAGGAGAATCATCGGTGAGAATATTCCGATTCAGAATCCAGCGGTACGGGAAGGTCTGTTCTTTCGACTCTCGCATCTCTTAAAGAGAGCATAGGGGGGTCTGATATGAGCCTGTTTCCTGTATTCCGTAAGAAGAATTCAGGAGAAATTGCAAGAAATCGTCTGAAACTTTTGCTGGTTGCGGACAAGGCTGACTGTTCTCCTGAGATCATGCAGATGATAAAAGACGATATGATCCGTGTTATTTCACGATACATGGATATTGATTCCGACAGAATAGAGATACAGATGAAAAAATTAAAGCAGCCGGATTGTGAACGTTTTACACCGGTGCTTTATGCAAACATCCCTATTCGCGATGTACCTGACAAGGGGATATACTGACTATGTTTTCTGACTACAATTTTAAATATTATAATTACCGGTTAGTTTTGTACATGCTGTCACTGGCTGTGATTGGAATTTTAGTGGTGGCAAGCGCCTCCAACCAGGATTCAGGTATAGTGACAAAACAGATTATCGGCGTAATGGTGGGATTTGCACTGGCAATCGGGCTTTCCATCATAGACTATCGTAAGCTTGTTAAACTTTATGTTCTGGTTTATGGACTTTGCATCCTATTACTGGGAGCGGTTCTTGTCATGGGACATACCGCAGGAGGCGCGACCAGATGGATCAACATCCCGGGCATCGGGCGGATCCAGCCTTCTGAATTTGTGAAAATCGGACTTATCGTATTCTTTTCCTGGTATTGGAATAAATACCAGGAAAGGATGAATACGCCTGTTATGGTGGGGCTGGCTGCGTTGCTTGCGGCATTTCCCATAGGTCTTATTTTTGCAGAACCCAATTTATCTACCAGTCTGGTTGTTACCGTCATCATACTGTGTATGGTGTTCTCAGCCGGAATCAGTTACCGATGGATCGGCGGTGTTCTGGCAGTCGCGGTGCCGGCAGGCATGCTGTTTATATTTCTGCTGACGAAGGGCTTAATTCCTTTCATACACGATTATCAGGCGCGGCGTATCCTTGCGTGGATTTATCCTCATGCGGAACAGTATGCGGAAAACTTATACCAGCAAAAGAATTCAATTATGGCAATCAGTTCCGGACAGCTTCAGGGAAAGGGACTTTTTAATACAACCATTGCTTCTGTGAAAGACGGAAACTTTTTATCGGCCGGTGAAACGGATTTTATCTTCGCTATTATCGGAGAAGAGATGGGATTTCGAGGCAGTGTGATTGTCATTGCTCTTATTGGACTGGTTGTATTTGAATGTCTTTATACTGCAGCAAAAGCAAAAGACATGTCCGGCAGGCTGATTTGCACCGGTATGGCAGCCCTGATCGGTTTCCAGGCTTTTTCCAACATCGCGGTAGCGACACAGATCTTTCCAAATACAGGTCTGCCGCTTCCCTTTGTCAGTTCCGGAGTGAGCTCTTTAATCAGTATTTTTATGGGAATGGGTCTGGTGCTGAACGTTGGACTGCAACGCAAAATCGGTAATTAAAAGGAGGTATATCGTTATGAATATAGGACTAGTTGCCCATGATTCAAAGAAAAAGCTGATGCAGAATTTCTGCATTGCGTACAGAGGTATTTTAAGTAAGCATATGTTATATGCAACAGGAACAACGGGACGTTTGATTGAGGAAGTCACGAACTTAAATGTTCATAAATATCTGGCAGGTCATCTGGGAGGAGAACAGCAGTTAGGATCCCAGATTGAGCACAACGAGATCGATCTTGTGATTTTCTTAAGAGATCCTCTGACACAGAAATCACATGAACCGGATATTGTAAATATCATGAGAACCTGTGATATGCACAACATCCCTCTTGCAACCAATCTCGCCACAGCGGAGTTATTGATTAAATCTCTGGAGCGCGGTGATCTGGAATGGCGAGAGATGTATAAATAACAGAGGTATATATAAGTGAAAAGAAGAGTTTTTGTGACATCAGGCTGCATCATCTTAAGCACACTTTACCTGTCGGGCTGCGCCGGTTTTCATAAACTTGACAATCCTTATGTGTTTTCTGAAAGGACCGCCCTTTACCAGTCTTCTTCTGTGGCTGGTAAATCGGAAACCTTTGCTCATGATCTTTGTGTAGTATCGAAAGATACTCCTGATTCAGATGACTCAGTGACAGCAGAAGCTGCCGCTGTATTTGATTTGTCTGACAATACTGTATTATTTGCAAAGAATCCTTTTGAGAAATTATATCCTGCCAGTATTACCAAGACTATGACTGCGCTTTTGGCAGTTAAGTACGGGAATCTCTCGGATGAGGTGACAGTAACCAAAGATGCTGTGATTAAGGAATCAGGTGCCAGTTTATGCGGAATAAAACCAGGAGATAAGCTGACCATGGAACAGCTTTTATATGGTCTTATGATTCCGTCCGGGAATGATGCAGGTGCTGCTATCGCTGTGAATATGGCGGGAAGTGTTGATCAGTTTGCCCAGATGATGAATGACGAGGCGAAGAAGCTTGGAGCGACTGGAACACATTTTGTAAATCCTCATGGACTCAGTGATGAAGATCACTATACAACAGCTTACGACCTGTATTTAATTTTCAATGAAGCTTTAAAATACCCGGAATTCCGCAAGATAATCGGTACGGTCCAGTATAAGACATCTTATCAGGGAAGTGACGGCAAGACGGTAAACGCCACCTGGAAGGGTACCAACTGGTATATGACAGGGGAGCGCAAGACTCCGGAGGGACTTACTGTCCTGGGAGGCAAAACCGGAACCACACTTTCAGCTGGAAGCTGTCTTATTATGGGGAGTTCGGATGCTTCGAAAAAAGAGTATATTACAGTCGTTTTAAAGGCCCCGGATCATGCCGGACTTTATGATAACATGTCAAATATCCTGAATAAAATTGTAGAATAGTGATTGCCTTTCTTATGAATTTGTACTATAATTATATTAATCCGAATAGACTTTTTATACAAATCATATAACGCAAGGAGGAGAGTGCTATGGTGCAGATAATAGCAGGAAAAAAGGGTAAGGGGAAAACAAAGCATCTGTTAGACAGAGCTAATTCCGCAGTAAAAGACTCAAAGGGCTCTATTGTATATTTGGACAAAAGCTCGAAGCATATGTACGAGTTAAGTAACAAGATCCGCCTCATTAATGTCAATGAGTATCCGATTACTTCAAGCGAAGGATTTATTGGTTTTATCTGTGGTATCATATCTCAGGATCATGATTTGGAGATGATGTTCTTTGACAGCTTTTTAAAGCTGGCATGCCTGGAGGGAGAAGACATATCAGAAACCATAGCGACTTTGGAAAAGATTGGTGAAAAGTATCATATTACCTTCGTTCTCAGCGTTTCTGTTGATGCGGAGAATATACCGGGGAACACCAGGGCTAATGTGGTTGTTTCATTATAATCATAGATAGGAATCGGGGACTGCGTGCCAGTCCCCTTTATTATTTTGTGAATAAGAAATGGAAGGCATTTACACGGCTTCCATGTTTTACTTGAATTTTTTAAATTTTCCTTTTATAATAGCTAAAAGGGAAAGGAGGCGTCAGGTTGGCTAAACAAAAGGCAACACAGCCATCAAAGAAGGCTGTACATCCTAAAAAAAACAAAAAGATCATCCGCTATCGGCGGCCTCTGAACATCAATGTTGGTATGATTATTTTTGCTCTGATTTTCGTATATATGGTCTTTAGTGTAATTACCTATGCACGCAGAGACAAGGTGCAGTTTTATGAAGTGCAGGAAGGAAGTATTGTTAACAGTAAAGATTATACGGGAATTATACTTAGACAGGAAGAAGTAAAAAACGCAGACCGTTCCGGCTATGTGAATTATTATGTGCGGGAAGGGAAACGGGCAGCTGCCGGGACAAGAGTTTATTCCATTGACGAGACCGGAAGCATTACTACGTTTCTTGCAGAGCATTCACAGGACAATGTAACATTGACTTCGGAGAATCTTGCAGAATTAAAAAAACAGCTGACCGCATTCAGCCTTACTTATGACAATAACCAGTTTCGTTCTGTATATGATACAAAATATACACTGGAAGCTGAAGTAATGGAATATATGAATCTTAATGCCCTGGATAATCTGGGAAGTATGATGGATGAGGCAGGGATCAGTTTTGAACAGGTGAAAGCCGATCAGGCAGGGATCGTGTCCTATGGTGTGGATTCTTATGAAGGATTGCAGCCTTCGGCAATTTCTGAAGCCGTTTTTGACCGCAGCAGCTATACAAAAAGCAAGACACAATCGGGAAAGCTGATTGAAAAAGGAGCGCCAGTCTATAAAACGATTACCTCCGATCAGTGGTCGGTGGTATTTCCCATGTCAGAGGAGGATATAAAAGCTTATGGTGATAAAAAGAATCTGACTGTGGGATTTTCCGGCCGTGATTTAAAAGCTACAGGAAGCTTTTCTGTAATGACTGGAACAGATGGGAAAAGCTTTGGCAAGCTTGACTTAGACAAATATATGGTGCAGTTTGTTTCAGATCGTTACGTAAATTTTGAAATTGTTTCAGACCGGGTTGACGGACTTAAAATCCCTGTGACAGCTGTGACAAAGAAGGACTTTTATCTGGTTCCCATGGACTATATGACTCAGGGCGGTGACAGCTCTGATACCGGTTTTAATAAAGAGGTCTATTCGGAATCGGGAACTTCCGTGGTATTTGTTCCCACAGAAATCTATTATTCTGAGGGGAATAATTATTACATAGAGATGGATCAGGCTGACGGCTTTAAGGCTGGGGATTATATAGTAAAACCCAATTCTACAGAACGCTATCAGATCGGGGCCAGCAATTCCCTTCAGGGAGTTTATAACATAAATAAGGGATATGCTGTTTTTAAGCAGATTGATGTCCTGGTTTCCAATGATGAATATTATACGGTTAAGAAGAATATGACTTATGGACTTGCTGTATATGATCATATTGTTCTCAATGCAGAATCTGTCAATGAGGGAGAATTGATTTATAAATAAGAGGTGATAAATTTGGTAAAAGAAAATCTTTTAATAGTACAAAACCGAATAGAAGAGGCCTGCAAAAGATGCGGACGAGACCCGAAAGAGGTTACTTTAATAGCTGTCAGCAAAACAAAGCCTGCGAAGATGATTACTGACGCCTATGAGGCAGGAGTCCGTGATTTTGGAGAGAATAAAGTTCAGGAGCTTTGTGATAAATATGAGCTGCTTCCTGACGATATTCGCTGGCACATGATTGGTCATTTACAGCGCAATAAGGTAAAACAGGTGATTGACAAAGCTGTGCTGATACACAGCGTTGACTCTGTCAGGCTGGCAGAGCAGATCGAGGAAGAAGCAGCAAAGAAACAGATCTGTGTGGATATACTCCTGGAAGTAAACGCTGCTAAAGAGGAATCCAAGTTTGGTTTTCATTTGGAGGAGACAGAACAGGCGATTCGCCATATTTCTCTTTTTCCCCATATAAGTATAAAAGGACTCATGACTATTGCACCTTTTGTTGAAAATTCTGAGCAAAATCGTCCTGTTTTTAAAAAATTAAATAAATTTTATGTTGACATGCAAAGGAAAAACATTGATAATGTTAATATGAATATGCTCTCAATGGGTATGACCGGAGACTATGAAATTGCCATAGAGGAAGGAGCTACTCTGGTAAGAGTCGGTACCGGAATTTTTGGTACAAGATATAAGATTGGAGAGAATGAAGTATGAGCATTTTAGGCAAATTGATGGATAGCATGCGCTTGAATGATACAGATGATGAAGACGATTACTATTTAGATGACGACTATGAAGATGATAGCGATAAACATGCGAAGAAACCCCTCTTTTCCAAAAAGACAGAAGATGATTACTACGATGAAGAGGAGTATGAACAAAAGCCCCGTTTCTTATCACGTTCTCCCAAGGTAGTTCCCATGAAGCAGTCTCGTACAATGGAGGTTTCCATGGTTAAGCCTACCTCTATTGAAGATGCGAAGGAAATTTGCGATCATATGCTTGCCGGTAAGGCAGTTGTACTTAATATGGAAGGAATTCATACTGAGGTAGCTCAGAGAATCATAGATTTTACTTCCGGTGCTACTTATTCCATGAATGGTAATTTGCAGAAAATATCAAATTATATATTTATAGCAACGCCGGAGTCCGTTGAGCTTTCCGGTGATTTTCAGGATTTATTAAACAGCGGAAGTCTGGATATGGGCGGAATGAATTTACGCCTTTAACAGATTTTTTTCAAAAAAATAATGGTTTCTCTTAATGGGACAAGCAGGCATTTTTCCATATCAGTAGCTTCTTTTTTGTAACATCTAATGAAAAAAAGAAGTGCAGGGAAAATTGTTTGCTTTCTTCCATATTATTGTCCACGCTTTCTGGACATAGAGGTTAATGATAAGACGAAGTGGAGGAAAAGCAGCATGGGTAGCAGAATGCCGGTACATTTGGACGGTACCTTTATTTACGACATAGTGATGGAGGCTTCGTTTGAAGGTTTAAAGGAAGAACTGACTAAAATGAACTTAGGGGAGCGTAAAGTCTGTATCGTCACAGATACGAACGTAGCTCCTCTTTATCTGAATGAGGTTGAACAGATTATTTCCGGCTGCTTTCATAAAACAGAACACTTTATTTTCCCTGCAGGAGAAGAGCATAAGAATCTGGATACAGTGCGGAATTTATATGAGACTCTCATTGTTAAACAGTTTGACAGACACGATTATCTGTTGGCATTAGGCGGCGGGGTTGTTGGTGATCTTTGCGGATACGCAGCGGCCACTTATCTGAGGGGAATTTCCTTTATTCAGGTGCCGACCACCCTCCTTTCACAGGTGGATTCAAGCATCGGGGGAAAGACAGGTGTTGATTTTGACGCCTATAAAAATATGGTGGGTGCGTTTCACATGCCAAAGCTGGTATATACCAATATCGCTTCATTAAAAACATTATCGGAGGAGCAGTTTTCTTCCGGCATGGGTGAGGTTATTAAGCACGGTCTGATTCGGGATGCTTCCTACTATCAGTGGCTGTCTGATCATGGCTGTGAAATACAAAACCGTAATCTGGATATTTTAAGTGAGATGGTTACAGTCAGCAACCGGATTAAGCGTGATGTGGTGGAAAAGGATCCCACCGAGCAGGGAGAACGTGCGCTTTTAAATCTGGGACATACATTGGGGCATGCCATCGAAAAGCTGTCTGATTTCAGACTCCTGCATGGACATTGCGTCGGCCTTGGGTGCATTGCCGCTATGGCAATCTCTGCAAAAAGAGGGCTCATCCACGAAGATCAGATTCCTGTACTTTCAGAATTGATGAAACGTTACCGTATGCCGGTTACAGTAACTGGATTATCTCCGGTTGAAATAGTAAAAACTACGAAGAGTGATAAAAAAATGGATTCGGGAGCTATCCGCTTTGTCTTATTGGAGCAGATTGGCAAAGCTTTTGTTGATAAAACAGTTACCGAAGAGGAATTGACAGAAGGGCTTGCCCGGATTTTAGCTTAAGGAGAACTCATGAAACAAAAATCATATTTAATCATTGGAATGTTTATTGGCTTTTTTTGTGCTATAGGATTGGATCAATGGACAAAATTACTTGCAGTCAGACATTTAATGGGCCAGAAGCCCTATTCCGTATGGAGCGGAGTATTTGAATTATATTATTCGGAAAACCGTGGGGCTGCTTTCGGTATGCTCCAGGGAAAACAGTACTTTTTTCTGCTGATTGCTGTATTGGTATTAGTCTGTGCCGTTTATTGCGTCAGCCGGATGCCAGCGACCGGAAAATATCTGCCGTTACATTTAATTGCCATGTTTTTATCAGCAGGTGCAGTTGGAAATATGATAGACCGGTTCACAAGAGGCTACGTGGTGGACTTTTTATATTTTAAATTAATTGACTTTCCTATATTTAATGTAGCTGACTGTTATGTTACTGTTTCCATGTTCTTTTTTCTGCTCTTATTTTTGTTTTACTATAAGGAAGAAGACTTACAATGCCTGTCTTTAAAAAAGAAGGAGGAACAGGCTTGAATCAGGAATATTTTGTGGAAACTGGCGAAGCAGGAATCCGCATAGACAAGTATTTAAGTAACCGTAACCAGGAGATCTCCAGGTCCTATTTACAAAAGCTTCTTAAGGAAGAGAAGGTTCTGGTGGGGGAAAAACCGGTAAAAAGTAATTATAAAGTCTGCGCAGGCGACAGGATACAGTTAACGGTTCCTGATGCAGTTGAGCCTGAGATTGAACCGGAAGAGATGGATCTGGATATTATTTATGAGGATAAGGATATTGTTCTAATAAATAAGCCAAAAGGCATAGTGGTTCATCCGGCCGCCGGTCATTACAGCGGCACACTGGTGAATGCTTTGATGGCCCATTGCCGTGATGATTTATCAGGAATAAACGGGGTTATGCGTCCGGGCATTGTTCACCGCATTGATATGGATACCACAGGTGTATTAATTGTCTGCAAAAATGACAGCTCCCATAATTCCATAGCTCAGCAGCTAAAAGATCATTCAATTACAAGAAAATATTACGCAATTGTACATGGGGTGCTGAAAGAAGAGGAAGGCATGGTCAATGCGCCCATCGGCCGCCATCCCATAGACCGAAAGAAGATGAGTGTGAATGAAAAGAATGGAAGAGAAGCAATTACCCATTTTCGCGTTTTAGAGCGGTTTAAGCAGTTTACCTATGTGGAATGCCAGCTGGAAACGGGACGGACACATCAGATCCGCGTCCATATGGCCAGTATCGGTCATCCGCTTTTAGGAGATCTCGTTTATGGTCCGCAAAAGAGTCCTTACAAGCTGACAGGGCAGACTCTGCATGCAGGAGTATTAGGCATTATTCACCCGGCTACAGGAGAATATATGGAATTTCATGCACCTTTACCGGATTATTTTGAAGACTTACTAAGAAAGTTGCGCGCCACCTAGATCAAATCCAGGTGGCTTTTTTGTGCTCAGAATGGAAATGATAAAAAAATTAGGACATAAATAACTGTTAAATATAGAATAAAATATGGATTTTTCAGAAATTTAGTTGTATAATAGTAATATAAGAGAACTGGAAGGAGTGATCGATATGAGTGAAAACTTAGTGATTGCAATTGGAAGACAATGCGGAAGTTCTGGTAAGATCATTGGTGAGAAGCTGGCAAAAGCGCTTGGTATCAAGTGCTATGATAAAGAATTACTGGCTCTGGCTGCGAAAAACAGTGGTTTATGTGAGGAGTTATTTCAAAGTCATGATGAAAAGCCAACCAACAGCTTTTTATATTCTCTTGTTATGGATACATATAATGTTGGACTATCAAGTTCCGGTTATATGGATATGCCCATTAATCACAAGATTTTCCTGGCACAGTTTGATACAATTAAGAAACTGGCAGAGGAAGAGTCCTGTGTCATTGTAGGAAGGTGCGCGGACTACGCCCTGGCAGATAATCCCAATCTTGTTTCGGTATTTATTACTGCGGATGATAAGGATAAGATCCAGTCTTTAAAAGAACTGTATCAGATTGACGATGCAAAGGCGAAGGAAGTCATGGTGAAAACAGATAAAAAGCGTTCCAGCTATTATAACTACTATTCCAATAAAAAGTGGGGAGATGTAAGAAGCTATGATTTATGCATCAACCGAAGCCGGGTTGGAGCAGATGGAGCAGTCGATATCATACTCAAGTATATTGATGTGAAAATGCAGGAAAAAAAATTATAATTGGTTGAGTCAACGGACATTTCTTTAATAAAAGGGAATGTCCGTTGACATTATATGCTGATTGTGGTATTGTTTCAATATACAAAAAAATGTAAATTGATGAGAGTGTGATGAAATGACGGAAAAGAACCTGGGGTATGGAAATTTATATCAGAAAACAGGGGTAGCTAAGAGCATGCTGGCTCTTGACTTAATGTCAAGAGATACAGGAGAGAGGCTTCTTCCTATATCAGAGTATCAGGAAAAATTTGGAGTTTCCCGGGGAACTATACAGAATGCTTTTGCCTGTTTAAAGGAGAGCAATGCAGTGGTTTTGGAAAACCACGGACACTAGGGTACTTATATCATGTCACTGGATAATAAGAAATTACAAGAGCATTGTATGCCCAGGGGGATTCTTGGCATTATGCCGCTGCCGTATTCGCTGACGTATGAAGCATTGGCTACTGCCATGTATGAACAGTTTTCTTCTTTGAACTTTAACATGGCTTATGCAAGAGGCGCAGTAGGACGTATAGAACTGGTGGAATCCGGAACTTATCATTTTGCAATATGCTCCCAGTTTGCTGCAGAGCAATCCATAAAAGAAGGAAAGCAGATTGAAATAGCAATGAATTTTGGTCCTGGAAGCTTTCTTTCCAGACATGTGCTGCTTTTGGCAGATTCCAGATTTGACAGCATTCAGGATGGGATGAGGGTGGCTTATGACAGCAATTCCCTTGACCAGAGCTACATCACAAGAAATATCATTCATGGCCGGGACGTAACCCTGGTTCCGATCAGAACACAACAGACTGTAACTGCTTTAAAAGAAGGAATCATCGATGCCGGAGTTTGGAATTATGATGACATACTGGAAAATAAACATGACTCTGTTAAAGTGGCATTTTTAGATGATTCCGATTATAATAATCTGTTTTCTACCGCAGTTCTGGTAACTGGAAAAGAAGAAAAATGTCTGAAAGCAATGCTGCTGAAATATATTAATGCATCACAGACAATGACTATTATACGTGATGTAAGAGAAAAGATAAGAGAACCCTATTTTTAATTGGGTTTTTCATATAGCAATGTACAAAATAATGTATATTAGACTTGGGGGAAATTATGGATTTAAATGAACTTTTGATGGAGCGTCTAAACATTCTGGAAGAGAATCATGTAATTAGTAATGAAGCAGGCAATTTCTCTAAAAAAGCTGTCATGCTTATACTGTCGGAAATACCTGATTTAGAAGAAACGAAAGCGGTGATGTTCATTACACATCTGGCTATGGCAGGACAGAGAATATTGGATGGTGAGAATGAAATTCCTTTGGACACGCTGGTTCTTAATAGTGTTATGGGAGAACCTGTTTATAAACAGGCACAGGCACTAAGGGATGAACTCTTACAGGAAACAGATATTCAGTTCCCGCAATCAGAAAAGGATTTTTTGACCGTCCATTTGTGTAATTTACTTACATATCAGGGGTATTAATGCAAAAGTGCATTTATATATAAAGGAGAAAAAAGGAGGCAGCAAAATGAAAATTGTGGTCGGGGGCCAGATTGACAAGGAAGAAATCGCCAGGCTTGTGAGCCGGCTAATGAACGGAAAGGCTGAAATCGAGATCAAGGGGGATCTTGATGGGGCGATGGGAATTAAGGAAGGGAAATACGATTATTATGTAGGGGCTTGTAATACAGGCGGAGGTGGAGCACTTGCAATGGCTCTGGCGCTGCTGGGTTCTAAAGCCTGCTCCACTATTTCCATGCCGGGTCAGATTAAAAGCGGGGAGTTTATAAGAGAAGAGGTTAATAAAGGAAAAAAGGCTTTTGGCTTTACAGCGCAGCATAAAGAAGAAGTTCTTCCTGTCCTGTTAAAGGCGATTTGTGAGAAAGAGGGGGTATAAAAATATGAAATATATTGTCATTACATTAATAGGAGCGTTGGCTTCCGTTCTTTCCAACCAGGGAATTGCAGTATTTAATGACGGCTTTCGTCCAATTGCAGGCCAGTATTTTAACGGGGAGATCAGCCGGAAGGAGTTAGCTGCCATGAGCTTTGCCATCAGCTTTGGATTGGTGATCGGCTTTGGCATTCCCACTTCCATAGCAGCAAGTATTATACTAATTCACTGTTTACTGCTGACAACAGATATGATTGGTTCCTTTTGTAATAACAGCAGAAACGGAATGATATTGTCGGCTGCAATCGGAGCCGTATATGGTGCTGCGATTCTGGCAGGACTTGAATTTATAGTAAAACTATTTGGTTATCTGCCATACAACTTTACAAGTGATTTAGGAAGTGTATCTGGTTACATAACAGTTGCATTTGCCATATTTCCAGCGGTTGGTATAGCTTATCAGCACGGTTTTAAGAAAGGAATGGCGGCTGGTGGTGTCACGATTCTGGTTTATTATCTGATTAAGAAATTTGGAGTTTTCGCTCTTGGAGCAGGTAAGGTAACTTTAAACGCAGAAGGTATGGCAATGCTGGCAGGAATGATACTGATGATTGTTTATGCCGCTCAGCGAAAAGGAACAGAGAATACCAATGAGGTCCTTACTCAGGGATTTGAAGGCAATATTCTCCGGATTCGCAAGAAATGGCTGCTGCTGGCAATTATGGGCGGACTTCTTGCGGCAGGCACCAGTCTTTCCATCGTAGCAGGTGATCCGGCTTCATTAGCACTGTTGGCAAAGCAAGAGTATAGCAATGCTGGTTTAACTGCACTTGCAAGAGCAATTGGCTTTATTCCTCTTGTATTTACTACTGCCATTGTCACCGGAGTATATGGTGCGGCAGGATGTACGTTTGTTTTTGTGGTTGGATTGTTCTTCCATGGGAATCCCATTGTTGCCTTTATACTTGGATTTGCAGTTATGGTTGCTGAAATTTATCTGATCAATATATTTGCAAAAGGCATGGATCGTTTTCCTGGTGTGAAAGACATGGGTGAATATGTAAGAACTTCCATGAATAAGGTTCTCGAGGTTTCGCTGCTGGCAGGAGGAATCGTGGCAGCTGAAAAGATGTCTGTTTCTGCCTCTGGATACACCGGAATCGGAGCTCTGTTTGTAATTGGAGCATTTCTGTTAAATAAAAAATCCAAGAAGCCGATCGTGGATCTTGCTGTGGGTCCGGTAGCATGTATTGTATTTGGTGTACTGATGAATCTGCTTCTTCTGATCGGACTCATCGCAGTTCCAGTTGCGAAATAGCAGAGGATACCCAATGGAAAAGATTGAGAGTTATGCAAAAAAGACATTTCTTGCACTGAAAGATCCCTATCATACCGTTGTTTCTGTTAGGCCAGGCATTATTGACAGGGTATCTTCTTTTTTGGAAAAACAGGGTACCGTCTGGTACACAGGAATTAAGAATACAGATGCCATACCAGCAGAACTGAAAGAACGGCTGGAGAAAAGCGGTTTTCTGATTCACACAACGGACAAAATGGCTTTAGGAGGAAGAGCAGTTGACTTACAGCTTGTTAATCCCATCACTGGCAATTGGATGACCGGTTCCAGCAGCGGTACGGCCTTAAATGTATTCTATGGAATTAATGATGCAGGTATCGGAACGGATGGCGGGGGCAGTGTGCTGGCCCCGGCCGCCGCGCTCAATCTTTATGGATTTATATCCCCCATGATAGAACAGGAGAAAATGAATCAGTATCATAGGATTTCAACAGATGGGATTGGATTTCAGCCTGCCATCGGCGCAATTACCAGGGACCTTGAAACTATGGAAAAGTTATTAAGTCCCATGTTTGGATATGACTTATCAGAGTTTAAGCTCCAGGAAAATAATTATAGAATCATTGAGGTGCAGCAATTCGATAACCTGCCGGACATTTATGGGAGCCGGGAGCTCTTGATTAAATATTTGAAGAATACAGTGAAATCCGGCACTGTCGTTATTTCCACGGAAGGACCGGTGGACGTAAATGCACCTGGTGACAGCATACGTGGTCATTTTGATGAAGATACCGCCAGATGCCAGGCCCGGTCGGGAAAAGGGCTGATGCGTGTTGTTAATATGAGCGGGAAATCAGCACTGACTGTTCCGGCAAAAGGGCTTGGCCGCTGTATCGTTCTTATCTGTGAGAGCAGACAGGAGGACATCGCTTATATGTTCCGGAAAGCAAGATTATTTCAGACTGAGCCTTCCGCTTTAATTCAACGGTATTTTATGAATTTTGATATGTATTTTCAGTCGTAAAATCAGGAGGAGAATATGAAAAAAGGATATACCATGATGCATGAACACATCACTATAGATTTATCCGGGATCAAGAACGATGAAGACTGCCGTCTGGATTGTTTTGAAGAGACAGAAAAAGAACTCTGCCGCCTGTACGAGCTTGGGGTGAGGCGAATTCTGGATGTGACCAATATCGGCATGGGACGAAATCCTCAGTACTGTCTTCGCATGGAAAAGAAGACCGGAATTCAGATTCTTTCAGCGACAGGATTTTATAAGGAACCGTTTCTTCCGGAGTTTGTATATAACATGTCTGTAAGAAAACTGGCGGAACTTGCTATAAAAGAAATCTTGGAAGGGATTGAAAATACAGGCATTAAGGCAAGTGTTATTGGAGAATTCGGCACCAGTAAGGATACCTTTACGGAAATGGAAAAAAAGGTTTTCGATTCCATGGCTCTTGCAGCCGTACAAACCGGTGCGGTTGTTACTACCCATACCACCCTTGGAACCATGGCTCTGGAGCAGGCAAAATATTTAAAATCCGAAGGAGTAAAGCCGGAGAAAATCATTATCGGACATTTAGATCTTTCACAAAATGCGGATTACATTCTTTCTATATTAAAGGAAGGAGTAAATATCGGGTTCGATACGGTAGGAAAAAATAATTACTGTCCGGATTCGTTTCGTGCCGGAACGCTGAAACAAATTGCTGAAGAAGGATATCTTGAACAGGTAGTGTTGTCCATGGATATTACCAGAAAGTCACATCTGAGGAAGTGGGGAGGACCCGGCTATGCTTATCTGTTTGAAACATTTCTTCCCATGCTTCTGGAATACGGGTTGTCTGAGGAACAGATTGAACTGTTAATGATAGATAATCCAGACAGGATACTTGAATAGGAGGCAAAAATGAATACCAGTCCACTTAACAGCTTATCAGTGCAGGAAGCAGCCAGCCTGCAATTTAAAATCATAGACTGCATTACGAAGAGATTTGAAGGTCATGAGATATTGACCCGGGGAGATTTAGGGGTAATTCCGGGTTTCAATAAACCTGTCATCACACAGAAAGCAGAACAGGTAATTGCAGATATTTTTGATGCAGAAGCCTGCATTCTGGTGAGAGGGGCGGGAACCGGCGCCATCCGTCTCGGACTTCACAGTATGCTAAAACCAGGTGAAAAAATACTGGTCCATAAAGCGCCTGTCTACAATACTACCGCAGTTTCCATGGAAATGATGAACATTTCCGGGGTAGAGGCAGATTATAATGACTTAAGCGATGTAAAACGGGTGTTGATCAACAACACGGATATAAAAGGTGCACTCATCCAGTATACCAGACAGAAACCGGAGGATGCCTATGATATGGCACAGGTGGTAAAAACAATTAAGGAAAACAGCAGACTGCCTGTACTCACTGATGACAATTATGCCGTTATGAAAGTCAGCCGTATAGGAATTCAGTGCGGAGCTGATCTTTCGTGCTTTTCAGCTTTTAAGCTTCTGGGACCGGAAGGTGTGGGCGTAATTGTCGGAAAGGCAGTTTATATTCAAAAGCTGGTGAACGAAAATTATTCCGGAGGTATGCAGGTGCAGGGACATGAGGCACTTGATGTACTTCGTGGCTTTGCATATGCGCCGGTGGCACTTGCCATACAGGCGGAGGTAAACGATGAATGCGTAAAACGGCTGAATTCGGGTGAGATACCCTGCGTAAAACAGGCATTTCTTGCAAATGCACAGTCAAAGGTTCTTCTGGTGGAATTTAAAGAAGACATCGCTGAGAAAGTTCTTAAGGAAGCAGAAAAATTAGGAGCAGCGCCTAATCCAGTGGGAGCTGAGTCTAAATATGAGATCGTACCGATGTTTTACCGGATATCAGGAACGTTCCAAAGTGCAGATCCGGCACTTAAGAACCGCATGATTCGTGTTAATCCCATGCGTTCAGGAGCTGATACCATTTTACGTATATTAAAAGAAGCTGCAGAAAGAGTGATATAGATGTTTTTAGCGCAGACAGTAAAAAGAAACAGGGAATTAATCGAGGCTTCCTTTCAAATGCATCAAAGCGGACTCATAGAGCCGGATTCCTATGTGATAGACGTGGATACATTTCTGGAAAATGCATCTCTGATGCTCAAGGAAGCCAAAAGAATGGGGATCCGGCTGTTTTTTATGCTTAAGCAGATCGGCAGGAATCCGTATCTTGCAGGGAAACTGGTGGAACTAGGATTTGAAGGAGCAGTTGCAGTTGATTATAGGGAAGCCAGAATCATGATGAATCATCGGATTCCCATAGCCAATATTGGTCATCTCGTACAAATACCCGACTCCCAGATTGAAGAGTTTGTGGCTTACCGCCCTAAGATGATCACTGTATATTCGGAAGAAAAAATCAGCCGGATACATCAGGCAGCTAAGAAAATGGGAGTCATTCAGGATGTGATTTTACGCGTTTACAATGATTCTGATATGATATACTCCGGTCAGACGGCAGGATTTCATGTGGGAATATTAGAAGCGCTGACAGCACGGATAAAACTTATGTATCCCTGCGTTAATATTGCAGGTGTAACTTCATTTCCCTGTTTTCTATATGATGAAGCTGCCGGTGATCTGATGGCCACCGAGAACATGAACACAGTAAAACAAGCCGTGAAAATCCTTGGCAGGAACGGAATTAACTGCAGTATTATTGATACCCCGTCAGGGACCTGTATCCATGCTTTGAAAAAAATAAAGGAGCAGGGCGGAAACTGCGGAGAACCAGGTCATGGGCTTTCAGGAACAACGCCAATGCATGCAGTAAAGATGATGCCGGAGATTCCGTGTGTAACATACATAAGTGAAGTATCCCATAATTTCATGGGCCGGGCTTATTGTTATGGAGGAGGTTATTATAGGCGCTCTCATCTGATGAAAGCATTGGTTGGCATATCATTTGAAAAATCCGATGAATTAGGAGTAATACCTCCATCTGATGAGAGTATTGATTATTATATTGGCCTGGATAAGGAGTGCGCAGTGGGCGATACTGTTGTGATGGCTTTCCGTTTCCAGATATTTGTTACCAGATCTGATGTTGTGCTGGTAGAAGGATTAAAGGAGAAAAAGCCGTATATTGCTGGGATTTATAATAGCATGGGGGCAAAAAAATGAAAAAAAGGTTTATTATCATTGTATTAGATGGATTCGGCATTGGAGCCATGACGGATGCAGTCAAGGTCCGCCCGGGGGATGAGAGGGCCAATACTTTAAAAAGCATCTTAAAGGATTACCCGGATTTAAAGCTCCCGGCTCTTGAATGGCTAGGGCTGATGAATGCTTATGGGGAGGAAAGTGCTTCCATGAAATTCTCTTCAGAAGCAAATTTCGGAAGCTGCCAGCTTATGCATTTTGGAGCGGATACGTTTATGGGACATCAGGAAATTATGGGGACACTTCCGAAAGAACCCATGATTCATCCATTTCAGGAGAAAGTGGATGAAATAAAGTATCATCTGGAGACAAATGGGCATGATGTTCAGATCATTGAGAAGCAGGGACTGCGTTACCTTCTCGTCGATCATTACGTAATGGTTGCAGACAATCTGGAAGCGGATCCTGGCATGTGCTACAATGTAACTGCTCCTTTGGATTTCATTTCTTTTGAGAGAGAGTACGCGATTGCTCAAAAGGTGAGGGAAATTGCCTTAGTCGGCCGTGTCATTGTATTTGGCGGGAGAGGAAACACAATGGAGGATATATGGAATGCAGAAGAAGTGAAGCAGAATCGCTTTATCGGCATATCCTCAGTTAAGTCAAAATCCTACGAACGCGGATATCAATGCAGACATTTGGGATATGGAGTGGATCAGAACGTACAGGTTCCTACGATTCTGACAAAAGCGGGATACTCCTGTACACTGATCGGTAAGGTGGCAGACATTGTTGCAAATGACAAGGGATTAAGTATTTCCTGCGTACCCACAAAAGAGGTTATGGATATAACAATTCGTGAGACGAAATTAATGAATCAGGGATTTATCTGTACCAATGTACAGGAAACAGATCTGGCCGGACATTCTCAGTCTTCCAGAATTTATAAAGAAATTTTGGAGACCGCTGACAGGGGAATTGCCGAATTACTTTCGGAACTGACTTCGGAAGATATACTGGTAGTGATGGCTGACCACGGAAATGATCCTGATATCGGTCACAGCAGGCATACAAGAGAATGTGTTCCTCTTTTGATCTATAAAAAGGGCGTAACAGGCAGAAATATCGGGCGAAGAAAAAGCCTTTCAGACGCAGGTGCTTCTGTCTGTGATTATTTTAATACAATGAAACCGCAAAATGGAGAATCCTTTCTTAAATATCTAAATAATTAAGTATAAAAAAAGGCAGAATGCTCTGCCTTTTTAATGATGGTTCCTCACTATTCTACAGTTACTGATTTTGCCAGATTCCTCGGCTGATCCACATCTAAATTCTTTCCCACTGATGCGTAATAAGCGATGAGCTGTAAAACCACTGCAATCGGATATACTGTGAAACGGTCTCCGATATCAGGAATATTAATCTGGATATCAGCGATGCCGGGCTCTACATTTAAACTTTCCTTTGTAAGAAGAATTACAAAGGCACCTCTTGCTTTTACTTCCCTGATATTGGAAATAGTCTTTGAAAAAACATTTTCCTGAGTGGCTATGGCAATCACCGGTACATCCTGTGTAATAAGGGCGATGGTTCCATGCTTTAGTTCTCCGGCTGCGTAGGCTTCCGCATGAATATAGGAAATTTCCTTCAGCTTTAATGCACCCTCAAGAGAAAAGGCGTAATCAAGTCCCCGTCCAATGAAAAATGCATCCGGTTTATTAATTAAATGTGTTACCAGCGCTTTCACCGCATCTTTCTTTTCTATCATGGCTTCCATTGCGGGAATGGAATCAAGTAGTTTCTTCATAAAATCTTCCGCTTCCTCTACGCTGTATTTTCCTCTTACAAGGGCCATACGGCAGCACACCATATAAAGGGCAGCCAGCTGAACGGAATAAGCTTTTGTGCTGGCTACTGCGATTTCAGGACCTGCATGGGTATAGAGTACATAATCGCTTTCTCTGGCTATGGTAGAGCCCTTAACATTAACAACCGAAAGTGTCTTTGAGCCATAACTTTTTGCCAGACGAAGTGCAGCCAGGGTATCGATTGTCTCGCCGGACTGGGAGATTATAATAACCAGGGTCCTGTCATTCACCAGGGGATCTTCATACCGGAATTCCGAAGCGATGGATACAGTGACCGGAATTCGAAGAAGAGGTTCCATTAAGGCTCTTGCAGCCATTCCTGCATGCATGGCAGTGCCGCAGGCAACAATATGAACCTGGTCACAGTCCTCAAATACGAAGTCAGGTATCTGATCATCTGTAAAATCAGGCAGGCCTTTTGCAAGGCGTGGTAAAATCGTGTTTTTTAAAGCGTCCGGCTGTTCATGAATCTCTTTCAGCATAAAATGAGGAAATCCGTTCTTCATGGCAGCATCCATATTCCAGTTCACTTCCAGGATTTCCGGTTCCAGCTCCTTTAAATCCAGGTCATATAAACGGACTTTGTAGGAGGTGAGTCTTAAGATGTGGTCTTCCGGAACTACAAAATATTGTCTGGTATAAGGAATCAGTGCTGTTAAATCCGATGCCACAAACGAGCCTGAGTGGGTATATGCAGCCACAAGAGGACTTACATTCCGGATTGCATAGATTTCACCTGGGTGATCCTCAAACATCATACAGAAGCTGTAAGACCCCTTTAAATGTGTTACCAGCTCTGCAATGGCTTTTGCAGGGTCTCCGTCATAAAGACTTTCAAGGACCCAGGCTGCCACTTCGCTGTCTGTTTCGGAAAGCAGCTTTCCTTCCAGGTGAAAATCAGTGGTGAGCTGATGATAGTTTTCAATAATGCCATTGTGAACCAGAATGACACGTCCTGCTCTGTGGGGGTGGGTATTTTCCGTAGTGACACCGCCGTGTGTCGCCCATCTGGTGTGTCCCAGTCCGCAGTGGGATACCTGGTTTATTTCTTCGCAGCCCTTTTTTAAATTAGAGACTTTTCCCGTATGACGGACTAAATGGATTCTGGAATTTTCCATGCACAGTGCAATTCCTGCGCTGTCGTATCCGCGGTATTCCAACTGGGAGAGTCCTTCCAGCAGTATTTTCTTTGAGTCTAAAGGTCCGGTATATCCAATGATTCCACACATAATATAATCTCCTTAATTATCGTTTATAGTTTTCTGTTCTGATTTTGTTAAATACGCACACAAAAACAAGCTGTCTTCTATCGATTGTAAAACGGACAGCGTTTTGTCTGCTCAATTTTCTCCTGCATATACCGGTTCCAGAGTGTTTGTTTTGCAGTTACCTGCATATTTCACACTGGATACACGCCCGGCTGGCATGGAAGGGCATCCGCCGAATATTCGATCACCCTTCACCTCGTTAACCCTGGATACCGTTTTCTTAAGAAAACGCTCACGATCGTATCCTCAGGTGCATGGCGCTTAGCTTTGCTATTTGTATTTATGCCTCCTTCATAAATTTAGTTTATTATAACTTTTCTTTCTTTGTGCGTCAATACCATGATTTACATCCATTTTACTAAAAGATTCTTTTTCATTTTACATCCGTTCTCTAAAATATAGACAGGATATAAGAAAGGAAGCAGTTTTATATGGCAAGTCTATCTTTGGTAAATGTATGCAAGACATTTAAAAATGGCCAGGTTGCGGTGAAAGATTTTAATCTGGATATAAAAGACCAGGAGTTTTTGATCCTGGTGGGTCCCTCAGGCTGCGGAAAATCCACCACTCTGCGGATGATTGCAGGTCTTGAAGAGATATCTTCCGGGGAGTTATGGATAGACGGATCACTGATGAATCTGACTGCTCCCCAGAAAAGGGATTTATCCATGGTATTTCAGTCCTATGCTCTTTATCCCCACCTGACTGTTTATGAGAATATGGCATTCAGCTTAAGAGTACGAAATGTTATGAAAACGGAAATTGATAAACGAGTGAGAAAAGCGGCAGATGTTTTATGCATCAGCCACTTACTGGACCGGAAGCCCCACGCTTTATCCGGCGGACAGAAGCAGAGAGTCGCAATCGGAAGCGCTATAGTCCGTGAGCCAAAAGCTTATTTAATGGATGAGCCTCTGTCCAATCTGGATGCAAAGCTGAGGACACAGATGCGGGTAGAATTATCCAAGATACACAAAGAGCTGGGAGCAACCATTATTTACGTAACTCATGACCAGGTGGAGGCCATGACACTGGGAACCAGAATTGTGGTCATGAATTCCGGAGTGATTTTACAGGCGGCCGAGCCGAAAGTTCTCTATCAAAATCCGGTAAATAAGTTTGTAGCCGGCTTTATCGGCTCCCCTTCCATGAATTTCATTCCCGTCTGGGTGGAGAGGAGAGAAGACCGGATCTGTGTGGAATTTTCCAAAAACAGACTGTTTGTAAATGAAGAATGTGCGAAGCGGCTCATTGATGGTGATTACCTGGGCAGAAGAGTATATCTTGGAATCCGTCCGGAAGATTTACACGAAACCGGATCCAGGGAACAGGAACTTAAATTGAACGTTGAGATAAAGGAGGTTCTGGGATCAGAAATCCTTCTTCACGGGAAAATAGGCAGGAATCCGGTCTGCGCAAGACTGAAACCAGATTTTCTGTCAGAAGCCGGAAAAGAAGCTTCCATCTTTGCAGATATGAGCCGGATTCTGCTGTTTGATATGGATACAGAAGAAAACATATTATACCGTTAAGGAGCAGTCTTATGAAGTTTAAAATAATTACAAGAAATTTAAGTCCCTATGCATATATCGCTCCAGCCATGGCAGTTTTTGCAGTTTTTTTATTTTTCCCATTTTTCAAAACAATTTATTTAAGTCTTTTTAAAACCAATAAAATGGGGCAGGCAAAGCTGTTTGTAGGAGCAGGAAATTATTCCGAGCTTTTAAGCTCCCCATCATTTTTTAACAGTCTTTTTGTAACAGCGGTATTTGTACTGATTGTAGTGAGTGTCAGCATGCTTCTTGGTCTGATCACGGCTGTACTGTGCAATCAGTCATTTCCGGGTATCCGGATATTCAGTACTGCCTATGCACTTCCAATGGCAATAGCTTCAAGCTCCGCTGCCATGATATTTAAAATTATGCTTCATCCGTCTATCGGGATTGTTAATAAGATCCTGGGATTACATATTAACTGGATCAGTGACCCAAGGTATGCGCTGGTATGCGTGGCGCTTTTAACTGCATGGCTGAACAGCGGCATTAATTTTCTGTATTTCAGCGCCGGTTTAAGTAATATTGACGAAACCATTTATGAACGGGCATCGGTGGACGGTGCGAATTCATTTCAGAAGTTCTTCCGGCTGACTCTGCCCGGGTTGAGCCCGATTCTGTTTTATACTCTGGTAGTTAATATTATTCAGGCGTTTCAGTCCTTTGGCCAGGTTAAGGTATTAACCATGGGAGGCCCGGGGGAATCAACAAATTTAATTGTTTACTCCATATACCGGGATGCATTTTTCAATTACCGTTTCGGCAGTGCGGCAGCCCAGTCTGTAATCCTGTTTATCATTATTATGGTACTGACTTTATGCATGTTTCGTTTGGAAAAGAAAGGAGTACACTATTGATGGAATCTGTTATTTCCAGGGCTATGAAAGATACAGGCAGAGAAGAACTTGAGAATCTAAAGAGAGAAGCGTTAAAGAAAGCTTTGTTTCGCCGCAGAGCCGCTAAGCTGGCCCTTACCGGACTGAATCTGCTTATGTCACTGTTTCTTCTGCTTCCGCTTTTATACGCAGTCAGTATTGCGTTAATGCCTTCCAGTGAGCTGTTCACAACGAGTATGAACTTAATACCGGCAACGCCCACACTTGATAATTTTCGTCAGGCAACGGTTAAGATACCTTTAACCCGTTTTATTATTAATTCATTTATAGTAGCAGGCTGTATCACTGCAGGACAGATCATATCCTGTTCCCTGGCTGCATTTTCCTTTTCCTTTCTGGATTTTAAAGGTAAAAATCTGCTTTTTATGCTTGTAATGGCAACCATGATGATACCAGGAGAAGCAACGATTATATCTAATTACTTAACCGTAAGCGGGTTTCAATGGCTTAACAGCTATAAGGTTTTAATTGTTCCTTATCTGACTTCGGCTATGGGAATCTTTTTATTCCGGCAGTTTTATAAATCCTTTCCCATTTCATTATATGAGTCGGCCCGGATTGATGGCTGCTCTGACTTAAGATTTATTTACAGCATCCTGATACCCCTTACCAAATCAGCGATAGGTGCCATGGCAGTATATACATTTATAAATGCCTGGAATATGTATTTGTGGCCGCTTCTTGTTACAGGTTCCGATAAAATGAGAACGGTTCAGATAGGGATCGGCATGCTGGACAGCGTGGACTCCCAGTCAATTTCCATGATGATTGCAGGAGTAGTCATGATTATCGTTCCATCGATTTCTGTCTTTATCTTAGGACAGAAACAGCTGATCAGAGGAATGTTCTCAGGGGCCGTAAAAGGCTGACCTGGTTCAGAATAAATATTACATAAAATTTGGAGGACAAACATGAAAAAGAGAGCAGTTTCCTTTTGTATGGCAGCTTTAATGGCTGCAGGAATGCTGTCCGGCTGTGCAAGTCAGACCGGATCCGGAAATACCGCTGCATCTGAAACAAAGGAAGAGGTTACAACCACCGCAGCTCCTGTTGCCGCAGATACGAAAGGAGATACACAAAAGACGTCCATTACGTTCTGGCACTCCATGGGAGGTGTCAATGGAGAAGCAATTGATGCACTTGTAGAAAAGTTTAACAAGGAAAACACTTCAGGTATCACCGTTGAGGCCCAGTATCAGGGCAGCTATGACGATGCCATTAACAAGCTGAAGAGTGCGCAGATCGGTAACATGGGCGCAGATCTTGTTCAGATTTACGACATTGGAACCAGGTTTATGATAGATTCCGGCTGGGTAGTCCCAATGCAGCAGCTGATCGATGGGGATAAGTGGGACATTTCCCAGGTAGAACCAAATATTGCAGCTTATTATACGGTAAACGGAACCCTGTATTCCATGCCATTTAACTCATCTACGCCCATTCTCTACTACAACAAAGACATGTTTAAGAAGGCAGGTATTACAGAAGTTCCCGACAGCCTTCCGGAGCCGAAGAAGTAATTTCTCTGGGTATTTACGGCTGGTTTTTTGAGCAGTTTACCTGCAAACAGCAGGCCCATTATGCAGATAACGGAAATGGAAGAGAAGCAGCAGCTACCGCGGTTGATTTTGATAAAAATGGAGCCGGTGTTAAAACACTGACTGCATGGAAAGAATTATCAGTCAAAGGATATGCTCCCAACGTCGGCAGAGGGGGAGATGCAGGACTTGCAGATTTCAGCTCCGGAAAATCTGCCATGACACTGGGTTCAACCGCATCCTTAAAGCAGATCTTAAATGATGTGAATGGAAAATTTGAAGTAGGAACCGCTTATTTCCCTAAGGTCAGTGATGATGATAAGGGAGGCGTTTCGATCGGAGGAGGCTCTTTGTGGGCATTAAATAATAATGATGCCGGTAAACAGAAAGCAGTATGGGAATTCGTTAAATTCCTTGTTTCACCGGAAAGCCAGGCATTCTGGAATTCCCAGACAGGATATTTCCCGATCACCACTGCAGCTCATGAAGAACCTGTCTTTAAGGATAACATTGCAAAGTATCCTCAATTTCAGACTGCCATTGATCAGCTCCATGATTCCACACCTCAGTCTGCAGGCGCTCTGTTAAGTGTATTTCCGGAAGCAAGGCAGACGGTGGAAACAGAAATCGAAAATATGATTAACAACAATGGCACACCAGAGGATGCAGTTAAGAAGATGGCAGAAAGCATAAATAAATCCATTGCCGATTATAATCTCTTAAATAAATAAATGGCATCAGAAAGGATATTAGCAGATGAAGACAAAGGTTTGGGCTCACAGGGGAGCTTGTGCATATGCGCCGGAAAACACACTGGAAGCATTTGAACTGGCAATAAGACAGCATGCAGACGGAGTGGAGCTGGATGTGCAGCTGACAAAAGACGGAAAACTGGCAGTGATCCATGATGAAACAATTGACCGTACCTGCAATGGTACCGGCAATGTAAAGGATTTTACCATGGATGAACTAAAACAGTTTTCGTGTAGTAAAACACACCCGGAATATTCAGCTGCTGTCATACCAGAGTTAAAAGAAGTTCTTAAGCTGTTAAAACCCACTGATTTAACTGTTAATATCGAACTGAAAACCGGTATATACCGGTATAAGGGAATCGAAGAAAAAGTTTTAAAGCTGGTTAAAAAAATGGAGATGGAGGAGAGGGTGATCTATTCCTCTTTCCATCATCCCAGCATAATAAAAATCAAAAAGCTGGATCCGAAAGCAAAAACCGGGATTTTATATTCTGACGGCTGGATTCATGTAGTCACTTATGCAAGGATGATCGGGGCGGATGCCCTTCATCCATCTGTAAACAATCTGCGGTCCGAAAAACTGATCAGGGAATCCAAAAAGAGTAAGATTCCTTTACATGTATGGACTGTAAATGATGAAGTTTTTATGGAATACTTAGCAGGGAAGGGGATTGGAGCCATAATTACCAATTATCCTGACGTTGCAAGAAGAGTAGTAGATGAGAAAGGATAAAAATATATGATTCGATTAGTAGCCTCCGATATGGATGGAACACTTTTAAACCGTTATGGAAAAATATCTTTAAAAAACCAGGCTGCTGTTCACGCTCTGAACAGGAGAAATATTGATTTTGTTGTATGTACAGGACGCAATTATGCAGATGCTTATGCTCCTTTAAAAGAGGCGGGCATATCCTGTGATATCATCTGTATGAATGGCGCAGCTGTTTTTAACACCAAAGGGGAGCAAATCCGCAAGCAGACACTGTTAAAAAGTCAGATTAGCCGTATTCTGGCCATCTGCCGGCCGTTCTCTGTGCTTTATGATTTTATGACTGATGAAGGAAGCTATACAACATCAAGTCTGGAAGAATTTAAGGAAAGCTTTGAAAATAAAATTTTCCTTTCCATGGTTTCCGAAGAACATACCTTTGAAACCATTGTGAAACGCTTTCAGTTTATATCGGAAGAGCATCTGCTTTATTCTGAAACCGACATTTACAAAATGTCAGTCGTACATGAAGACCCTAAAGTTCTGGCACATATCCGTTCCTGCCTGGAAAAAGAAGAAGGAATATCCATTGCTTCCTCTGCCTCTACCAATCTTGAATTGACACATTTTAACGCCCAAAAAGGAAATGCACTGCTTGAATATGCTATAAATACAAAAATTCATCCCAGAGAGATCCTCGCCATGGGAGACAGTGAGAATGATTTATCCATGCTTATTCTGCCGTTGGGCTATACGGTCGCTATGGATAATGGATCAGAGAAAATAAAGAAAAGTGCCCGGCTGGTCACCAGATCCAATGAAGAGGATGGGGTAGCGGCAGCCATTGAAACCCTGGTCTTGTCAGATGCAGCCTTAGCAACCGGTTAAAAATCTGCGCCTGATAATATATCTTATGAAATTATGAAAGCATGTAAATGTATAACCGTCTGAATTCATATCTGAGTTCATATCTGATATCATACCTGAATCCTCATTCCATTCATCGTTCATCTATTTCTTTTTTTCTGAACAATTGGATCCTTTCCCTATTTCAGTTTTTGATTGACTGAGAAAATTAAGAGAAAAGCAAGAAATAGCAGTTGCTTTTCTGATAAAATATGTGGGGTTGTCTAAGACGACATGGGAAAGGATTGAGGATAGAGTCATGGATAATGAGGATGAATTGGACCGTATGCGGGCTCGAAAAAAAAGAAGCGATAACAGCAGAATGCGGGAGAAGCCCAAACAACATTCAACTGAAAGAAATAGTCAGGCACAGGATCATATACAAGCTTCACATGGTGACAGAACGTATTACAGTACGGGTGACGGAAGAAATCCCCGCGTCAGATACAGCGGTCAACAGACTGGTATGAACCATAAGAAAAAGAGACATCATAAGAAACATAAAATCATTGCTAAGCTGGTTATCATTGCTGCGTTGCTGATTGCAGGGCTGCTTCTTTTTAATCAGCGGACCCATCAGAAAGGCTATTGGACCATTGCTGTCTTCGGTGTGGATTCCAGAGATGGTAACTTAGAAAAGGGTGCGCTATCAGATGTGGTTATGCTATGCAATATTAACAAGGAGACTGGTGAGATTAAGCTGGCATCCGTCTTCCGTGATACTTATTTAAAGATAAACAGTAAGGGAACCTATCATAAAATAAACGAAGCTTACTTTAAGGGCGGGCACAAACAGGCGTTAGAAGCCCTGAACGAAAATCTGGATTTGAATATCGATGATTATGCAACCTTTAACTGGAAGTCTGTTGCAGATGCCATTAATATACTGGGTGGAATCGATCTGGAAATCACAGAACCGGAATTTGCATACATAAATGGTTTCATCACGGAAACAGTGAATTCCACCGGAGTTGGTTCTCATCAGCTGAAGCATGCAGGAATGAATCACTTAGATGGTGTACAGGCAGTTGCTTATGCAAGACTGCGTTTGATGGATACCGATTTTAACCGTACCGAGCGACAGAGAAAAGTTGTAAATCTTGCGATGGAAAAAGCTAAGAATGCAGATTTTGCCACAAGAAAAACCCTGATAACGGCTATTTTCCCGCAGATTTCCACCAGTGTCGGCATGAATGATGTTCTGGCTGTTGGAAAAGGCATCAGCAAATATCACATCGGTGAAACCATCGGGTTCCCATTTTCACGCACTACCATGAAGATTGGGAAAATGGACTGTGTAATACCAACCACACTGGAGAGCAATGTAGTGCAGCTGCACCAGTTTCTATATGGCCAGGAGAATTATGCTCCATCTTCTGCAGTAAAGAAGATCAGTGCATCTATTTCAGAAGAAAGCGGTATTACAGAACCAGGTAAGAACGCTCCTTCCGGAGGTGGCTCCAGCAGTAAAAAGAAGAAGAAACAATCTTCTGATGCTCCCGCAGAGACAACTCAGGCACCGACAGAGGCTGTTGTTGAAACAACAGAAGAGACCAAAGAGACAGTTAAGGAAACAACAGTACCTGAAACGAAAGAGCAGGAGAGTGGAAAAGCCCCTACCAATGAAGACGGAAGTCTGATTGGACCTGGAGCAAAAGTTCCGGATACAAAAGAAGATACAACAGAAACGAAGAAATCAGTCAGCTCTGACAAAACCTCAGCTGAAGAAGTTTCCAGTGAGCCAGAAACAAACGCAGGTCCAGGTGTATAAATTTATTTAATTTAAGAGAATATATTATTTAAAATGACAAAACACTAAAATGCCAAAATAAAATGGTATTTTAGTGTTAAGTTATATAAGCGACATAGAATATTTCTATATTTATGGAAATCTATGTCGCTTATTGATTAGATAACGGAAATTATTGATAAATCTTTTAAAGTGATAAATGGAACATTTCAACATTTTATTGAGTAATATATAGTAACCTCCAGTCTGTAGACAGCTATTATTATTCTGTGTATGCAGAGAAAGTTAAATATTGAAAGGAGTTTATTTGTATGAGTTTATTATCTCCAAGTCATTTTCATTATGATAATGAACTTTGTAAGCAAAGCTCAGTTACTTTAAAATGTGTATCAACTGGAACAGTGACAATACCAGTAGGTGCTTCCAATACACAAATTACTATTATAAACCTGCCATTAAATATTTCTGCTTTATGCAATCAAATAATTAAGATTGAATTTGCATGTAATATAACTCTTATAGAGCCACAAACTGATTCTATACTTTTAATGTTTCAGATTAGCAGGCATTGTAGTAATATGATTCAAAATATCCCTGTTGGACAACGGTGGATTTTTTCAAATATTTCAAATTTTGTAAGTGCCGGAACATTTTCATTCTTTGTATGTGATAGTGATTTTAATACAGAAGAGTGTTGCACATATACAGTAGATGTAACTCCTTTAGTTACCACTTCAGGAGCTATTATTTCAAACTCAATTCTGTCTGCAACAACGGTTAGCAATGTACAATGTAGTTGAAAATGCCAGGGAGGATATCCAGAGCAGCAGTTACAATAATTTAATAAGCAGCAATAAAGTTCTGCATATATTTTCCTCCCGGATTTAAAAATTTATTATAAATCATTCATTTTAATACCAATAGTTTCTTGATATCATCAAGATGTTCTTTGGTTGTTGCTCGATAATGTATCCAGCCTCCGTTACCGCAGGGATATCTCGCGTCTATTTGTTCCTGCGTATATTCTAAAAGGAAAGGATACGCTTTTTGAAATGAAGCATCGGGTAATCTGAGCATAATATTAAGAGCATCACGTTCAGCGAAAATATCACAAAGAAGCTTTTTCTTTCTGCGGTAAGTAATGCACCATCCGTAGCTATTTCCGTAAGGAAAGCGTATCTCGCTTTGAGCGCATATTTCCTCGTCCATAAACCGATCCAGATCAGAAAATAGCATTCCACTCGTGCCACACCATTCGACCAATTGAGAGAAATCGGGGCGAATTGATTTGTCAAGCATTCTTTCATACATAGTCTTACCTCCATTCAAAATTCCTCAATATTATTTATATAGAAGCTAATCAGGTTTAACTACATCTAGCCAATCAGGTCTTTTCTCTTTCACATCTTGAATCAAATCAATAAGCATTTCTTTTTTCATTGCCTGTGCGATTGCATCGCCAATGCGCCCATAAGGCTCTTCCAACACACTTTGAATGATAGAACCAACAGGACAATCAGGATGAGAATTAGTATGGATTGCAATGATATCCTTAGGTTCATCTGCATCTGTAGCTTCGAAAATATCGTAAATGGAAATGGAATCAAGTGGTTTGGCTAGTTGTGTCCCACCCACTCCACGAGTGATGCTAATAAGACCAGCGTTCTGCAAGTCACTAAGCAGATTTCTGGTTATGACAGGATTAGTACCAGTACTTCTTGAAATTATTGCACCCGTTAGTTTGCATTTATCTCCATAGAGTGCCACTAATATCATAATATGGGTACCAATAGAAGTTTTTGAACTTATACGCATATATATCCCCTTTTCAACTACTATTGCATGTTTTACGTAGTATGTTTACATTTATACGAATAATTGCTTGATGTAATATTTGACATTATAACGGATTTGTGATATATCTTCAATATAATATTTAAAATTACAACGAAGAGGAGATTGAAAATGACGTCAATTAAAGTTTTTTCAGAGATACAATATGGAAAGATGGGTGTAAAAAACCGTTTAGTACGGAGTGCTACATTGGAATTAGCGACAATGCCAGATGGAGAATTAACAGAAGAATATTTAGCCATTCACCAAACCTTGGCAAGAGGTGGAGTTGGTATGATAATTACTGGAATTACTGGAATTTCAAAAGAGGGTAGAATTATGCCTGCAATGCCATATACGATGCATCCTGATTATGAGAAAATGTTACTTCGTGATGTAAAAAACATTGAAAAGGAGAATGCAAAACTCATTGTTCAACTTTGTTCCTGTGGATTACTTTCCAATCCGTCATGCGGTAAAGTACTTGCTCCTTCTACTGCAGGTGAGGCAAAAGAAATGAGTTTATGGGAGATCGATGACTTAATAGAGAAGTATGTTGAGGCTGCTAAAGTATGTGAACGTGCAGGTGCTCATGGTATTCAGATTCATGCAGCACATGGATTTTTGCTCAGTCAATTTTTAAGCCCACATTTTAATCATCGAGAGGATGAATATGGTGGAAGTATCGAGAATCGTTCTCGTATTTTGCACCAGATTGTTACTGCCGTAAAGAATGCAGTATCTCCATCGTTCGCTGTTCTGGTTAAGTTGAACAGGAGTGATGAACTAGAAGATGGTTTGTGTTTGGAAGATGCGATTGAGGTAGCAAAAATGCTTGAAGATAGTGGCGTTGATGGTATTGAAATCAGTTGTGGTTTGATTGGACATAAAGCAGGGGCACCGAACCGTCCAATATCAACTATGGAAGAGGAAGGATACAATTTTGAGGCTGCAAGTCGTATTGCAGAAATGATAAATGTTCCAATCTTTGTGGTAGGAGGATTCAGAAGATTCTCTGATATTGAATCACGTTTACAAAATTCCATGGTAGCCGGAATATCATTGTGCAGACCGTTAGTTTGTGAACCAGATCTACCAAAGAAATGGATTGATGATAGGACATATCAACCGAAGTGCAAGTCATGTAATCAGTGTTTCTTGTCCAATCCACTACAGTGTAGGAGGCGATATGGTAAGAATTAATTTAGATTTAAAGGAAATTAATAGTTGAAAGTGGCAAAAGAAAGCGATATTATCAGATAACATGGAGGTACATATGAAAGACATTAATGAAAAATCTGATTTTATAATATTAAGAAATACTAAGGAAAATGATTTAGATTTTGTAGTTGATTCCGAACATCAGCCTGACAATGCTCAATATGTTGGCCAATGGACAAAAGAGCAACATAGAGTTTCATTATATCAAGAAGATATTTTACATTTAATAGTTGAAGAAAAATCTACAAATAAGCCTGTTGGATATGTGATTTTAGCAGGTATCACAAATCCAAATCAAAGCATCGAATTTAGAAGAGTTGTAATATCTAATAAAGGTAAAGGGTTAGGAAGAGAAACGCTAAAATTAGTTAAGAAGGTTGCTTTTGAACAGTTAAATGCACATAGATTATGGCTTGATGTTAGATATAAAAATCAAAGGGCACAAAATCTTTATACATCAGAAGGGTTTGTTGAAGAGGGTAAATTAAGAGACTGTATTTTATATAATGAAAACTATGAATCTCTAATAGTTATGTCAATTCTAAAAAATGAATTTATTAATAAACTCAATTCATAATTTTCTGATATTTAGTATTATAGGTAGACAATCCTCCTATAATAATCAGTCCGGGTCAATAAGTTCGCCGCCCGATTAGGGCGGCGGAGAGAAGAACGCAAACAAAAATTGGTAGTGATTGACGTCACGGTCAGTTTCAACATGGCTTCTGATCCTCCATTTCTTCAAAGCTCATCAAAAACGACTTTACATCATCGCATGTCATAAGCCCACTCATGATACAGGCTCCTTTGGCTCCTGCTTTTCTGACAGAACGGGCATTATTACATTCAATCCCTCCGATCGCGTAAACTGGTACAGATACACTTTTACAGATACACTCCAGGAAGCGGATACCCCGCCCGGGTAATCCCTTCTTGCAGTCGGTTGCAAAAATATGCCCGGCGATAATATAGGTACAGCCAAGTCTCTCAGCTTCCTTGGCCTCCTCTGCCGAATGACAGGATACACCAATTATTTTAAAGTGGCTCTTCTGTACATCGGTCATTTCCCTCATTTCCGGAAGCGGAAGGTGTATCGCCTCCGCATTCAGCTCTATGGCAGTATCAACAAAACTATGAAGTACACATGGAATCTGGTGCTTTGTACAAATTTGAATGACCTGCTTTGCAAGCTTCCTGTATTGTACCTCTGATAAGTCCTTTTCCCGGAGGATGATACCGGCAGGATGGCTGAGAGCAATTTTTTCTATTCGATGCAAAAAATCTTCTTTACACAAAATCCGGCTGGTAACACAATAAATATTAAACATAGAGATAATCATTCAAAACGGGCTGCAAGCCTTCTTTAGAAATGTGCTCATACATTTTTTGGAAGCTGCGACTGTCATTAATTTCAAACTGTTCATCGCCTTGTGTTCCGTCTGACTCCTTTCCCCTGTATTTGCTTTCGTGATCGCCAATTCCCGTTGAAACACCTGCAGAAACTTTCGTGGCTGCAATTTTTACAATACCATTGCGAAAAGCCTCACTCTCACGGGAAGAAACAGTAATTCCCACAAACGGCAGAAAAATGCGGTAAGCACAGATGACCTGACAAAGCTGTTTTTCACCCACATCCATAGGATTTATTTTCTCGTTATTAATGATGGGGCGAAGTCTGGGGCAGGAGAGGGACATTTCTGCATGCGGGTATTTTCTTTGTAAATAATATACGTGAAGTGCGCTTGCAAGTGCATCTGTCCGAAAATCGGAAAGGCCCAGTAATGCAGAAAATCCAACGCCCCGCATACCGCCTCTGAGAGCTCGTTCCTGTGCATCAAAACGATAAGGCCACACCCGCTTGTGCCCATATAAATGTATGGTTTCGTATTTATCTGCATCATAAGTTTCCTGAAACACCGTTACATAGTCTGCTCCGCATTGGTGAAGATACCGATACTCATCTGTATTTACCGGATATATTTCCAGTCCCACCATGCGGAAGAATCTTCGGGCCAGCTTACAAGCTTCACCAATATAGGCCACATCACTCTGAGTACGGCTTTCTCCTGTAAGTATCAGGATTTCCTCCATACCGCTGTCTGCAATAATCTTCATTTCATGCTCAATCTGTTCCATGCTCAGCTTCATACGTCTGATATGGTTATAACAGTTAAATCCGCAGTACACACAGTAGTTTTCACAATAGTTTGCAATATACAGCGGAGTAAAAAGATAAACTGTATTGCCAAAGTGCCTGCTGGTTTCCAGTCTCGCTTTGCGGGCCAGCTGCTCAAGAAAGGATTCTGCCGCAGGTGATAACAGAGCTTTGAAATCTTCCAGCGAACAAATCTCATGATCCAATGCTGACATAACATCTTTTGCAGTATACTTAGAGTAGTCATAGGACTTCATCTGAGATATGACCTTTTCGCAGATACCGGATTGAATTTGTTCCATTCCAGGCAGATACTCCATGTGATTTTTGCGGCATGACGGATCCGTTTCTAATAGATGTTTTTTCTTAAGAGCGGCTTCTGACAAATTATCAGAATCAAACAAAAATTTATTTTCCATAATGCACCCCCTAATTATGCAGAAAACCGGTAAGAGGGTCAGAGGCAGCTGCCCCGCGAACAAGAACTCTGCCAAGACCAGAAAGATATGCCTTTCTTCCCGCTTCAATTGCCTGACGAAATGCGGATGCCATCAGAGGCAGGTTCCCGGCTGTGGCAAGAGCAGTATTAGCCATAATTGCCGCGGCGCCCATTTCCATTGCCTCACAAGCCTGGGAAGGCCGGCCAATGCCGGCATCAACTATGATTGGAAGATCGATCTCATCTATTAAGATCTGAATAAACTCCCGTGTAGCGAGTCCCTTGTTGGAGCCGATGGGAGACGCAAGCGGCATAATTGCAGCAGCACCAGCACTCACCAGATCACGAGCTGTATTCAAATCGGGATACATATAAGGCAAGACAACAAATCCTTCGTTTGCAAGAATTTCCGCGGCCTTGATGGTTTCCTGATTATCGGGCAGCAGGTATTTGGAATCCCGCATAATTTCAATCTTCACAAAGTTACCGCACCCTAATTCTCTGGCAAGTCTGGCGATTCTCACTGCTTCCCCGGCATCTCTTGCGCCGGAAGTATTGGGAAGCAGTGTGACCCCTTTTGGAATGTAATCCAGAATGTTTTCCTGTTCTTTCGTATTGGCCCGGCGTACGGCGAGGGTAATGATTTCTGCCCCCGCATCCTTTACCGCCGCTTCAATCAGACTCAGGGAATACTTTCCGGAACCCAGAATGAACCGGGAACCAAATTCCTGACCGCCAATGATTAGTTTGTCGTTTAATTTCATAATGTCTACCTTCTTTCTGTAATTCAGGCTTCATATTTTTCCGCAAGAATGCGGAGCACCATATGTGCCTGATGTGCGGCGCACAACATGACTCGTGAGGACATAAGTCCAATATTATCCTCTACATCACTGACTTCATCTCCACAGAGATAGAAATGAGCTGTAATCCTTCTGGTTCTTATAACGTTAGCGGAATCAATTCCTGCCATTCCGGAAGCGGCGATCAGATACTTTTCAGACATCTTTTCCAGAACACTGTTTACCAGCATAGCTTTAGCCTCAGCCCCATCGAAGGCCTCACAAATGATATCCGCATTACAAAGCAGTTCATAAAAGTTATTCTCATCAATTTGCCTGGTATGAGTGATGACTGTTATATATGGTGCGATTTCCTTTAAGTTTGCAGCAAGAGCCTCTGATTTGAAACACCCGGTTTGGGAAGCCTTATACTGCTGGCGGTGGAGATTAGAAACATCCACTTTATCAAAATCAATCAGAATCAGCCTGCCCACGCCTGCACGGGCAAGGGAAACAGCAATATTTGATCCCAGACCTCCAAGCCCGCAGATAGCGACAGTGGAGCTTGCGAACTTATCCTGCAAAGACTTTCCGTTCCGATTGTCAAGAGCTCTCCTCATTTCAACCATTGTAGGAATGATGTTCATATCAACCACCTCCTACAAAACTGACTACCTCAACAACATCACCATTTTGAAGTACTGTTTTCTCATACTGCTCTTTTGTAACGATTACTCCGTTCCATTCAACAGCAATCCGCTTGGGATTGTAGCTGGTGCCTGCCAGATATTCTGCCAGAGTTTTTCCTGCTGCTTCATGAAAAATGCCATTGATTTTTATCATGATTTTAATCCTCCTTAAAAAAAATAGGAAGCTGCCTGATTGGCAACTTCCCATATTACTTATAAATTCAGTCGTCCCTACGTTGGCATTATCCAAATCAGGTTAATGGGTCGAAAGTCACACCTTCCTCTCAGCCTGTTTGGGTAAAAACACCCGCAAGCTCCCCGGTATTAAATTGTTATAAATAATACTACTACTATACGTGTGATTATGCAAGACAAATAAAAGGAAAAAGAGATTTATTTTACTGAATTAAAGTAAAATTCTAATATTACTGTTAGTAGTTTGTATTAATTCGCTAGCTCAAATAATGTTGAATTTATTTATATTCATATTCCATATATCTACGATATGTACAAAATCCAACTGACTCATAAAACTTTACTGCTCCCTCATTAAATTCGAATACATCTAATTCTAATTTATCAAAATTTCTTTCTTTAGCTTGTTTTTTTATAAACTCAAATAACTCTGTAGCTATCTTTTGACGTCTGAACTTTTCATCTACGCCAAATTCTTTTATGTGATAATATCTTCTTGCATTCATATATGGAGATGAAGGTTTATCAATATATTCGACGCTAGCAAAGCCACATATTATATGATCCCTAATTGCCACTAACACATCGCAATTATCTGATTCCCACAGACTATAAATTTCATCTTGTAGTACTTTGCTAAAATCTTTCTTGCAGATATCCGGACGCCCATTAGCGTGCAAGTCGCTAACTTGTTTTCTAATCTGATTAACCCTTTCCAATTCTTCTCTTTTTGCAAAACGTATCATAAAACACCTCTTATTTTTAGTCAGTGATATTATATTACTTCAAACACTACCAACTTTCAATATTAAATTTCCAATATATAGTAAATACGAAACGTTCAACAAGATGGATTCGGCATACCCCTTTAGTAGAGCATCAGAAGAGGTAGCCGTGAGAGAGGAAGAAGCGTAGCAGGGAAAGCAGAAGAGAGCGGAGAGCAAGAAAGCCAAAGCTAAACGAACACTCATAGATACCTCCATACACCAGAGAAGTAAAAGAGGGACTTCCGATAATCGAAAATCCCTCACAGCCATTACAGGAACTTATAAATAATACATGGAATTAAGCGACAAAACTGATTGGCATTAAGTAAGCGTTATGCGTTTACATTTGAACGATACCGAAAGGTTATTCGCTCCGGATAAAGCCACGCTCATCATAACTTAAAACGGGATCATTTTTCATTTTAACTTGACAAAAAATCATATTATAATATAATAATTATAACCTTATAGTTTAGGAGGTATATTAATGAAAGACCATTTAAAAAACACGGCTGAAGTCTTTAAATCCCTTGGTGAGGAGAAAAGAATAAAAATAATAAAAATGCTTGCTTCCAATGTTAATGAAGTCTTTTGTGTTTCTGATGTGGCCCAACAACTTGGCATCTCCCAGCCTGCTGCGTCTCAACACATAAAGATTTTAAAGAATATAGGGATTCTGGAGGAGAATCGCAGGGGTTTTAAAGTATTCTATACACTTAATTTGGAGGTGTTGACTGAATACAAAAAGAATATAGATGACCTGTTTAAAAAGGCCTTTGAGAAATGCCAATATGATTTTTCTTGTGACAAATGTCCATATAATAACAAATGCCAATAAGAAGAATTTATTATGCCGAAACTATAAGTATATGCTTATTATCTTATTTATAAAAGAAGAGAGGTGAAGATACTTATGAAAAAAGGAAATTCATTATTAGAGGTTGAGCAACAGCAATTATACTCAGTCATGGTCACGTTGACCATACTATGGGGTTACCTAACTTGATTGATAAATTAGACTCACCTCAAATACCTCTTATATGTCATCCTGACGATTTACTAGATAGAAAATTGATAATGCAAGGTGGATAGGAAGGTAAACCGAATAATATTGGTACTACATTAGTATTTCAAGCTGATAATTAATTTGACAAAGTCAGTAAAATTTACAAATATAAAAATCGAGGAAAAATATATGGCTAAAATAGCAATCATAAGTTGCAACAATATAAAGAATGAACTTAGCTGTCCAGCGGTAGGCTGTTTCAAATCATTCAATAATCACAAGGGCATGTTTGAACGATATAAGGAAAATGAAGAAATGCAAATGGTAGGTTTCAGCACTTGCGATGGTTGCCCAACACTCTATGGTTTCGAAAAGATATTAATTAAAGTAAAGCCCTTGGTCGAAATTAGTAAGGCGGATACCATTCATTTTTCAAGTTGCATGGTTCAACTTTGTCCATTCGTCCAAAAATACAAAAATGTAATTAATGCAGCATACCCTAATGTGGAAGTGGTGATGGGTACGGATGAAAATACGTCATTGGAGACGATGAAGTTAATGTTAAAAAATGTTCTTACGGATAACAGCCATGGTATTACCGAAGAGTTTAAAAAAAATATACCAATGAATTAATAGATGAAACCATTTGGATTCAGTGATGAGCATATTACATGAGGTTATTAGGATGGTTTTGTCGCTTTTTTTATTTACAATTTATCAAATGGATAAGATGAAAGGTAGCGGAAGCGACAAAACTTATGGAGGCCCTGGTATTGTACAATTTATGTAGATAAAGGAGCAAACATAGATTATAAATATATTGCCACTTTTTTTATTAAGAGCTGCCGTCCCGGTTGGGGAACTGACAGAAGAGATGTGGTCAGTGATGAAACGGGGTATGCTGGGAATCAGCTGGTGAGAACACCTAATCTGGATCGGCTGGCTGCAGCCGGTACGGTTATGAGTGATTGTTATGCGGCTTGCCCGCTGTGTGTACCGTCAAGGCTTAGTATGCTGGCGGGGCAGTTTCCCAGCACGGTGAAAGCATTGACAAATGAAGCATCCCTGGATTCCGCGGTGGCTACCTTTGTACATTCTTTGAATGCCGGCGGGCACGAAACAACCCTTTGCGGCAGGATGCATTTTGTCGGATCGGATCAGCGACATGGCTTCATCAACCGCCTGGTAGGCGATATCACTCCCACGGCTTATGGAAGAAGAGGGAAGAAGGAAGGGGTGGACGCTCTGCCGTGGAACATTTCAGTTTACTTGATTAAATTACCACACAAAAAGACCTACTAACATTAAATATTGATAGCTAGTAGGTCTTGGAATACAAATATAAAATTTAAATTTTTCCCTTTAACTGGTTTGGAGACTTTATCCAAATAAGCTTTTTTTTATACTCAATGAGCCTATTTTTATGAAAATTACGATTTCTTTCAAAATCATTTGTCCATTTAAACATATGCTTTAGCATATCATAGGTAGGCTTATAGTTACTTTTTTCATATCCGATTTTTTGCTTTATAAATCTGAAAATTATTCGATATATCCTAATATATAATGGTGTATCTAAAAAAATAATTTTATCTGCTAAATCATATAAGATTTTTTGGCTTTCTCTATAAGTTCCCTCTATAATCCATGAACTATTTTCATCTATTTTATCAATGATTTCTTTTTGCTCTTGATCAGAACGTTTGTATCTTTTTTCATTAGGAAATCCCCAAGCAATACAATCTCCTTCATAATAGATTATACTTAATTTTTCCGATATTTTTATTGCTAACGTTGTTTTCCCACTTGCAACACTACCAAATATAAGTATTTTCATAAATACCTCTATTCTTAATAAAATTAAATAAAATAAAATCTATAATGATATTTTACATTAAATTTTCCCAACTATCAATATTAAGTTCTCAATGTGACTGCGTAAATTTATCTTCGGATTTAATGGTATAGAGTTCACCCACGATGCTATTACATTATTCCGATGCCGTAAAAAACGGCTGGGAACGGCCAGATGAAGCAAAGTAATCATTAGTATATCATTCCGAGATTATGTTTGGCGAACAGGAGGTAAGGATGAATGATCTATCCGATGAAGTGGAAGTGGAACTTACCAAGAAAGTGATTCATATTATCGGGTTTGATACAGTAGAAGAAGTTGAAAAGGTATTTTCAGTACTTAGTGATGGCGGAGAGGTAATTAGGCCACTTGAAAGACCACCGTACATGTTAATAATTGGTACTGTAAAGGATCGTTTTGGAGTTAAATGGGAGCTGATGTGTGACTTTTAATGGCAAATGGTGGAATTGAGAACAATTCCAAGTGATAGAATTAGACAACTCTTATTATAAATATAATGGGAAGTTGGATTTACTGTATTAAAAATTTCTTCCAAATAAAAAACTAACAACTTAAAACCGAAAAATTTCCGACAAAACTCTGGAAGTCCGGGAGTCCTTATAAATACTGGGTCAGGAGGGTTTTGTCGTAGATATTTAAAAAACGACAAAACCCTGAAAACGACAAAATGTAATGACATAGTTTTGTCGTTTTTTTATTAACAATATAAAAGATAGAAGAGGGGATAGGGAAAGAAAAACGACAAAACTGCTGCGACACAGAAATTAAGATCAACAGCTAGAATGCCAGCACCGCCTTCATCTTTAGATCGGAACGCTGGCCAAGAAATCCGGAAAAGGTCAAGAGAGTAGATGAACAACGATGAAGCGCAGCTGGAAACCTGCGGTACCTGGACCCACCTGAGACATCAATGTGAAAAATGGAAATTTGCTGACAATCCCATACCCCCAGGGAATCTGAAATAATGACTTTAAAGAGCGTCCATGGAGCTGCCTTCGTTTTTACAGACCGGGAGCAACTAATCGTACCTTATAAATAGTATTGAATAGAAAAACCACAAAACCCCATGATTTTAGTTTTTCGGTTTTCTAGGAAAAATGGTCAAAAACGATAACCGAAAAATTTCCAACAAAACTACGGAAATCCGGGACCCCTTATAAAGACTGGGCTGGGAGGGTTTTGTTGCAGGCATTTGGAAAACGACAAAACCCTGAAAACGACAAAACTATCCATCCCCTGCTATACTACTTGCTAGCTTAATTTTACTTATGTTTTATGAGCAAAACCGGTTCAGTAATCAGAATATATTTTTCTCACCACATTCCGGTTTGTTAATATATAATCTTTAAGTAAGCTCAATAAGAAGTCAAATTCATAATTACTCATCTTTTCAATATTATGATATAATATTTCGAAAGAAAAACTAATATACATCTTCACAGACATTATGTTCTATATTATGCAGGCAACCATAGGCAGCTCCCGGAGCCAAGTTATTCACAGCTAAATGCCGCGTTCTTTACAATCAACAAAACACATTTTATAAGAATGGGGGAGTATAAGTGAGAATTCTATTATGTAATATTGCATGGATGAAATACTATAAGGGAGTATCTGATCAGGACATTCCGGTAAATGGTGGCTCCTATGTTACAGAACATAAGGATGGAGGAGAAGTATACAATTTTTGTCCTATTAGCGCAGATGACGGATGCTATTATTATTATGGGTATGTGGAAACAAAGTTTAATAGGAAACCAGATAAATTCTCTGGCGAAAAGCAACACAATGAATTACATATTGAGAATATAGAAGGCTGTGCTGGATTGGAAGATGAGTCTTTTATTGAAGACGTATTGGTCATTTTTTGTGCGAAGCCGGATCGGGGGCACGAGAAAACGGATTCACATATTGTTGGCTGGTATAAACATGCCACGGTCTATCGAAATCATCAGGCAGTAAAGTTACAGCATGAAGATGGCGAAGTGTTTACTAAATGGTATAACATTTTAGGAAAAAAAGAGAATGCTGTCTTACTCCCTAGGAGCGTTAGATTTAAAAAGACTGACTGGTGGGCACCAAGGACAAAAGAAAATAGATTTGGATTTGGCCAAGCCAATATATGGTATCCGGCAAATAATGAAACGGATGCATCTAAAAAATATATTTGTAGAGTCGTTAAACTTATAGAAGAATATTGCGGTGAGAATTGGATTGACTGGTATGAATAAGCGGTTTGCGGAGAAGTGCTAATTCAATTTGTCACTCATCATAGAACTTGAAAGGTAAATAAATGAAATATTATGACATTGCACTTGTGGAAGAAAGAGTATCACAGCTAATCATACAGAAATGTGAAGGTGCCTATTGGGATTTTAAGCAGGAGTGGCACTTAAATCTAAGCCGTTTATTGCATGATATTCTTTGCATGGCTAATAATCTATTAGATGAAGACAGTTATATTATTATAGGTGTCCAAGATGATGGCACTATCTGCGGTATTAATGATGATGACAGCAATCGGAAAACACAGGCTAAACTCATTAACTGGTTATCTCAAATAGAGTTTGCTGGAGATAGGCCTGATGTTCAGGTATATCAGGATATTGACTGTGATTCAAAGAAAATTGATGTAATTGTAATCAGCCAGAAAAATAATGGCCCCTATTACCTTAAAGAACGCTATCAGGAAGTATCTCCTAACAATATCTATACCCGTGTAGGGGATACCAACACGCCAATAAATGAATCTGCCACTTTCTTTCAAGTTGAAACACTTTGGAGAAAAAGATTTGGGATTCTCAACAGTGTCCAGGAAAAAGCTGTTAAGTATATTTATGATCTGAGTAACTGGGAATTTATTGACAGCAACGGTACCGAAGATGCAGTTTGGTATTACAAAGGGGATCCAGCTTATACAATTACAACAAAAGAAAACAGCGATGTTGAGTCTACCAAAGCAATAGATTCAAGATATTATTATCTGTGCGTATTTATTAATATTGCTTATCATCCTGGAATGGGGTTTGAAGATGTGACTTTAAGGTATAATACTCTACGGCTTTTTGAAGGATCTATTTCAATGATTGACGAATGCCGCACCAAAGTAATTGATGGGTTTGGATATCTTATTAAAGGTACCTTACATCATGGGATATACGAATTTGTTTTTGCTAATATGTGTGGTAATTATTCTGACGAGGCAAAAGAACAAATTGAAAGAGTAGTGCCAATTTATAAAAACATAGAGGAGCAACATCAATTTGAGGAGTATGCTAATTCAAAAGGCTGGAGTAGGTTCAATTCCGTCAACTCAATATATGATGGGGGATATAGAGACCGTGTTGAATCTTGCAAAGTAGAAACTCCTAAAGTAGTGAATAGAGTATCTGAAGATCGAAACATAGAGCAGTTATTGGAACAGCAGAAGGCTGGTTCTCTATTCAATTTCTATAATGAAAGAGATTTCAGTGCTGATGAGCAAACGGCAATTACCCGTAAACTTAAAGAAGGATATGTATTTGTCGAAATGTTGAAAGAATGGAGGGAAGACGCACAACTCCAGAAAAACGAATTGGAACCTATTATTAACTGAACCTATATTATCTACTGTATCGAATGGAAAAGCGAAAAACCCCTATAATTTTAGTTTTAAGTATCTAAAGGGAAAACGACAAAACCATATGATTTTAGTTTTTCGGTTTCTAGAAAAATGGTCAAAAACCACAAAACAGCAGTTAATTTTTTTCGGATAACTGAAAAATTTTAGATAAAACTCCGGAAGTACCGTACCCCTTATAATGACTGGGCTGGGAGAGTTTTGTCTTTGGAAAACGACAAATCAAATAGACGTAAGCTCATAGTTTTGGGGTATACCTCAAAACTTATTTCCGGATATAAATTGTAGTCCTTGTTTTAAAGGAGGAAAATCCTATTTCCGAGCATTTGGCAGCATTATCCAACACAATATTGGAAATCTGCTGAATGCGAAGATAAATCCGGTTATACAGTATTTAGAGATTGTAGTCTGAGGAAGTTAGCTATTAAATTTCAAAATGATAAAGAGTGGGATGATATGCAAATGAATTTTTCAGATGTTCTTCCTTGCTATTGTTGAAATTAGTCAATTTTTAATTGATAATTTTTTGTGTGTATGACATTATGGAGTAATTACTGTAGCTTTACTCAATCTATAGTATTATCGAGTAAACAGAAATTTCCCGTAAAGGGTTATTATAAAAGGAGGAACTAAATTATGCGATATGCAAAAAAAGATCCTAAGAACGTCCACAATGAAGATATTATGATTCAAGGTGCAACGTATGAACCAACAACTTGTGTTGATGATGATTCTATGAACCCTGGATTTGATAAAACAAACTTAACAATGGGTAGTAATCCAGACGGTAAATATGATCCTAATGCGTTTTATAAAATCTTTGATCAAATGATTGAAGAAGGTAAGCTTCACACAAAAGAGGGTAAGCTAATTGCCAAAAGGGTAGGACCCATTTTGTATGATAAAGAAGGAAACATAATTTAATATGATTACGAATTTTTATATAAAAAAGCCATGACAATTTTTAAGCCATGACTTTTTTAATTGGAGCCAATCATAGTTTGAGTAGGGTAGTGCATTACTCCACCCTAACCGCATACGGGGTAATCATTATAACTGATCCTGTTTTAATTTTTAGAGGCACTCTTTTTATTAAGCGGTTCTTTCCACACATAGTTGAAGTGACGATTTCTGAAGTCGGTATAGGTCATTTTTTCGTCTTAACAGCAAAGGATAATTTATTAAATCAACTAACTCCGGAAAGAACCTATTAAGCGCTTACTAAATATTAGCTTGGGAGGGTTTTGTCACATATATTTGGAAATCGACAAAACTATGAAAGCGACAAAACGATGTTATGTGTAACACAGAAATTTTGATTAACAGCTACATTGCCAGCGGCGCCTTCATCTTGAGACTGGATTGCTGGCCAAGACTATCCCCAGGAAATTGAATTACTGACTTTAAATAGCCTCCAGGATGCTGGTGCCGTGAGATTTACATACCGGAAACAACTATCGCATTTTTATATTAGTATTGAATATCCCCCCATCTCCAGTACCCAAATCAACTAGATTAGCTAACCGTTAAAACCGTGAAAATTACCACTTTTCTCGTTGTTATATGGAATATTTTAGTATATAATAATTAATAAAGTAAATGGTTGTAGAATATATGTTTTTATATTTAAAACTTGGAAATCTTACTTTAACACTAAAAGACAGTTAAAGTAAGATGATCTTGATTACCGGCTAAATAACAAAAATAAACTTTATAAATATTAGGAGGTTAGCATGGCTACAGATAATTTGTATCTTAAAGATTTGGTCTTTGGAAAAACCGATGCTTACAACGAGTTATTGGAATATGGTGTTGATAATTTTTCTCGTTCATTTTTACCTAATAATACTTACAATATCGAAAGCTTTATAAATGGCTCAAAGTATTATATTTATGGAGGGAAAGGAACTGGAAAAACTGCCTTTTTAAAATATTTAGAATGTATACTGTCTGACTCATACGAAAACCTCGTTATACCGATAAGATATAAAAGTGAGTTTGATTCTGAAGATAAGAAAGATATATTAAAGGCTTCTGTAGCAAGTACTATTCATGAGGAAGTAATTGATACGATGGATTTCACAGAGGTCAAAGATTGTATTGCAGCATGGCAACTGTATTTAATAAGTAGAATTATCAAAGGTCTAAAAAATGATGGAGAATATCAAGTGTTTGATTACAATAAAGAATACACTATAATAGCTCAGCTTATTAAGAGTGTTTATTCAGATCAGTCAAACCGTATAGTTCCTAAAATAAGCAAAGGTTGTGTATCTGTAAATCTATCAAATCTCAAAGGCTTAAGCGCGGAAATTGAATTGGAAATAGGATTAGAGAAGGAACAAAGGCGTGTAAATTATCAAAAACTTGCAAAGAAAGTAATTGAATTGTTTACTATGCTTAACTTAATATCATCACCCAACAAGGTATGGATTCTTTTCGATGAATTAGAACTATCTGTACAATCGAACAAGATGTATCAAAGAGATATTGGGCTTGTGCGTGACCTTGTTCTGGCCGTTGAGCGTATAAATAATACATGTCGTAAAGCTCATTATCCTATTCATATCATTGCATCTTTGCGCAGTGAAGTAATCAATAGTGTTTACACTTCAGGTTTTGAAATTAATAAACCCATTGAAGATTTTGGTAAAGAAATAACTTGGTATATCCGTGGAGGAAGTTATAGTGACAGTCCTCTTATTTCCATGATTGAACAGAAAATCCGTGTTAGCGAACAAAATTTTAATATTAACGATGATGGAGATTTGTGGTCAAAATATTTTCCACCGACAATCAATAATATAGATAGCAAGGAATATATCCTGCGATATACGTGGCATCGTCCTAGAGATATTGTAAGAATGCTAGGAATTGTTCAGGAAAGCGCTGGTGATTCAAAATACTTTACTCAAGATCTATTTGACAAAAACATGCGAGACTATTCTGAAAAAAGTTGGATTGAAATAGCAGAAGATTTAAGCTTGATCTATAATAACGGTGATTTGAAAGCAATTAAGAGGCTTTTTACAAATATTGCAGTACCCTTTACGTTTGGCGATCTGAGGAGGCGCCTAGATGAACTTGGCGAGATATATGAATATGTTGCTGATTTTAAAAAAAGGCATTCTTTAATAGACGTTCTTGATCAATTATTCGATGCGGGTGTTATTGGTAATAGTGGTCAAAGAATGTTATTTAAGTTTTTGAAAGACGGTGATTTGGACCCAACAGGAAAAATGATTATTCATATTCCACTAAGGAATTATTTTGCTGTACAATCAGCAGTAAAACAACTTGATTAATATGTGTATCCACCATATTCATTATCCTCCACTAAATAAAACGTTGGTGGGGGTTTTTACTTAGGACAGGATCGATTTATTGCCAAGGCCTATAATTAGAAACTATGATGTGATAAATAAAGAATAAACGTGCCTTAGGTTCTGGAACTGTAGATAAAATACTAGAAGATTAACAGTTTTGAAGAAAAAGGATTCAGGAATTATTAATAAAATACACTGACGAAAATAAAAAGGGGGGCCGCAATGAAGAGTCCAATTGTTGAGCCAAGTAAAAGAGAGCATTGTTATATACAGGCACGAAATTTCTATCATGCAGCTGTACGGTGTGGAAGAGTAGAAGAGAATGAAGAAAGTGGAATGAATCAGAATCTAGTTATTCCGGAATGTGTAAATATTGTATTTTCATGTGAATTATTTTTAAAAGTTCTTCTATATAAAGACGATGAAATTATAAGAGAACACAATCTTTTAAAACTATATAAAACGTTAGATGACACTATAAGGGATAAGATTGTTAATATTATTGGCATAGATGAATCTAGCTTTATTGGCATGTTAGAAGAATATGGTGATTTCTTTAAGGATATTCGTTATCAATTTGACTATAAAAGGTTTAAAGAGGGTTTAACGCTGCCATTGTTATTTTTTTATGGTCTAGCAAAAGCGCTGGATCAGTTTGTGCAGGAAACTATTAATATTAAACCATATTCTTCAACCAGTGTGGACTTGTTTAATTTGGAAGATGAGGTGATTTTATGATAACGCATAAGCAGATGATTTATTATGCAAGTAATACTAAAAATTATCATCTAAAAAGTGCTGAAATATTACTTAGAAAAATTTTAACTACAGCAGGGGCAGATCCACTAATCACATATACCGAAATAGCAGATCAAACTAAAAGAGATAGAAGAAATGAGGTGCCGTATGATGTAGGTACTCTTTCTCTTATTTGCAACGAGTTAGACTTGCCTATGATTTCAGTATTGGTAGTCGGTAAGCAAAAAAACAAAATTTATAATAAGTATATGGCTGGTGACGGTTTTTATGATTTGTGGAGAGATAAGTATAATGATTCTACTCTAAATGATTTGGAAATTTTTGATCTCGAATTGAAGAGAGTAAAAGAGTGTAAGGACTGGTGGAAGTTAGAGAAACACTTAAAGTTGAAGAATAGAATATTCAGTAAAGATTATATTCCAGTATCACAAGTCACATGTGATGAAATAGGTAAAAATTATAATTTTGAATACTATGATATTGATAAGCAGGATATAAGTTTGTCCAAATATGCTAGAGCTGAAAGAACTAAACGCCACCAGGAATTGGTACGGAAGATATCTTTAAAACTAAGTGAAAATGGATATAGGTTGTATGAGGGGATCATGGACTGCGCTGCAGTTAAAACTGGTAATAAGCCTTTGCTTATAGAAGTTAAAACATTGGCTGAAGATAAGAGCGATGAATTGCATCAAGTTAGACAAGCTTTAGGACAGTTGTTATATTATGAAGAGTTTCATATTTATCAAATACCAGGAATTAATTATAAATCAGAAATAATAAAAATCGCTTATTTTGAACATAAAATCTCTAACCAATATATAGATTTTTTGAGTAAATTTAACTGTTATACTTTATGGCTAAATGAGATTACTGATGTTAATGGCATAGATAATGTTATCCAATTAAGCTGATTTATTTTTAAGTAGAAGAATCTCAGAAATCTTATATTAAGCTTTCAAAGTGTTTGACTTATAATTTGCATTTTTCGTCAGGATTGGTGATAGAGATTGGTTATATGCTTCCCATGTTACAGTACATAAGGCTGCCGGGAGAAGAATACAATTTTTACCCTATTAACGCGGATGACAGATGCTTAAGAGCGAAAATAATTAAATTATAATAATAACCAAAATTATATTATTTAATAGACGGTTTGGAGAGTGATGACAAATAAATGAATAACATTCTAGAGAAGCTTTATAAAAGATATAATCAATTTGGCGAGTATTATAGCGCTTATACTATAAAAAATTCTTATACCATTATTCGTATTTTAAGAGATAATAAAAAACAGTGGATAGATATAGATAAGCAAATAAAAGAATACGAAATTGATAGGCAGATGGAGAAATATACAAATTTTCAGAAGTTGATTATGGATAGCGAGAATATTCAACCCAAATCAATTTTTATTAGAGTTTATTATTTGGAACTTATCGCTTCAGCTATTCCAGAGAGCTTTTTTCAGAGAATGAGTATAGATCGTTCTGCTATCGTGGAATTATCTTTGGCAATAACGTTATATTATGTGGGCTTACAAACATATAAATTTTCTGATAAAGAAATAACCGGTACAGAAAAGAAAAATTTATTCGGTAGAGTAGATTTTTATATTGAACTTTCGGACATACAGAAGGTTAGAGGTAAATCAACTTACACAGAATTTGAAAGATTTATAAATCTTTTTGCAAATAATATTTATGAGATAAAAGAAGAAGAGAAAGTGGGGCTATTTCTGGATGAAGGCAAATTATTCATTATTTGTATAGATGAGTTTCTTGATTATATGATCTTCAAACTTGAAAATATTTTCAAAGATAATTGTTTAGATAAAGAGTATTCGTATTACACTAATGAGAAAGGTTATGCCTTTGAAGAAATGGTATATGGAATAACAAAAAACTTTGTTCAGGAAAGCTATCATACTTTATTTTACTACCCAAATCATAAGCAAAAAATTGAAATTGATGTTCTGCTGAAAGATGCTGAAAATATTGCTGTACTTGAATGTAAATCTGGATCATTTGACGCTTATGGAGTAGATAAAGATGAGATTTTAAAATTGCAGATTCGTAACAAAACGAATAAGGCTTATAAATCTTTAAAAAAGGTGTCAAAATATTTGCTGAATTTTGGTGAATATCGTTTTGCATGTGGTGAAAAAACAGTTATTGGTAATGTTAAAGATCCTATATGTATTCATATTTCTATGTATCCTATGGATTTTATATCTTCTAATGTACATACTCTTTTTCCAGAGTATTTGGAGGATGTAGATGCTCCTATTTTAACCATATCCTTAGAACATTTATTTGCAATGATGATTGATGCAAAAATAAGCGGGAAAGACATCTTTAAATATTGGAAACAGCGTAAACAAGATATAGTTGAGCATCCTGGGATTCAATTTGATAATAACGAGCTTGATTTGTATTACGAAGTAATAAATGAAGATAAAGATACAATGCTTGCAGAGATTAAAAGACAAGGAATACTAGATCAGATTAATTCAAATGGAAAAATCATCTCTTCATTTCATAATCAATTCGGAGATGAGAATAGACCTGCAACAAAAATGTTACTAATGTTAGATCAGTATCTGTTGTTGGGGATATTTGATAATGGTAAAAATTGGTTCGGAATAAATAAAAGATATCTTATAAATTTAGATAATTATTTACAAAATGATTAAGGACTTTCTTGGCTGTGCGAACTTTTTAGAAGGAATACAAATGAGAGAATTAGTAATGCCAAATGGTGATGGGCATAGAAATGGGGCAGAAAAATTCGATCACAAGCTTATAATTCCAAATCTAAAACATGGACTAAACGTAGTACTTATATAGGAAAGTTTATGGCTGGGTAACAAATTGAATTGGAGATGACTATATGAATGAATCAGTTTTTATTGAAACGTTAATTAACACATTACGGTTTGACAGTAAGTACAAAACATTTAAAACTGCACTATTACCAATTCTAAGCAGGAGTACAGTTAATAGTCTTCCGCAATGGTCCTTCGCCGTTAGACCTGGACAGCATTGGGAGAATATAGAGTTGAGAGTACCTGTTCCACTGATTGATACCGCAAATAAGCATGAAAAGGAAATTAAAGATCTTTTTGTATATGTGTATGAAGAAACTGATGACTTTGCCTTAGATAAAGTATTGATAAGACCACGAATCATTTCTTCAAGTGTAGATGAACTCATACAAAATGATGTGATTTTTGACGAAATACAGAATACCATTATCCAAGGTATTCGAGATGCAAGGTACCTGATATGGGTTGCTGTAGCTTGGTTTACAAATGAGTCATTTTATCGTGAAATGTTGCTCAAAAAAGATGCAGGAGTGTGTATTCGAGTAATCATTTCTGATGAAGATTCTAACCAGGCTTTGTTACCAAAATTAAATGAAAACTTTGACACCGTTGTAATTCCACGTTCAGGATACTACGGAAATAATAGAATGCATGACAAATTTTGCATTATAGACATGGACTATGTAATGCATGGCTCTTACAACTGGACAGCTTCTGCGAACTACAATGGGGAAACTTGGGTGACGGCTATTGATAGAGAATTAGTAAAGAAATTTGCTGACGAATTTATGAGAATGTATGTGGAGCATCATAATTGATTTACGTAAGACAGTGTAATATAACTTGTTACCAAAGCAAAGGCCAACTTGTTCTCTACCTCCCATGCAGGAGGGGCATAGGCTTTTCGGAGGGGTAATTCTCTGAAACTCTTGATTTTACTTGGGTTTAGACAATTAAAGTAATATCTTGACACTACCAAACTGAAATAGGGGGGTAATATGGAATTCATTATTAAAAGGATTAAGGATTGGTTGCTTTTTAAACGAAAGCAAAAAAATAAAACAGAATATACAGATTTGTCTCCTATTGACGAAATTTCGAATGGAGATGCGTATCTGAATGCCCTAGACTGGGCTCTGAATAACAACAGAGTAAAAAATATAGCTATTACTGGGCCTTATGGTGCAGGAAAAAGCAGCATCATTGAAACTTATTTAAAACAGCATCCAGCGGTAAAAAGAAATTCTCTTCGAATATCGATGGCCACGTTTATGGAGAATGCTGTTGATAAAGATGGGAATTTCAAAAAGGTTGATATTGGACAAAACGAAATTGAGTTTGGGATTCTAAAGCAACTTTTTTATAAAGTGGACTATAAAAAAATTCCTCAAAGCAGGTATAGAAAGCTCCATAAAATCAGTTGGAAACATTTATGGGTATATTTGATCGGGTTAAGCATCATAATCTCTTTTATGGAATATATTTTCTTCCCTGGAGTGTTTAATTCTACTGTAAATAAAATCGTTTTAGCAGGTTCTTCAGTTAAATTATCATCGGTAGCTTCCTTGCTTTTATTCGGAGCTTTGGTTTTAGGGATGCTTGCAGTTGTAGCTTTTACATATCGTTCGATTATATCTCACTTTAAAATAAAGGAGATAAAGCTTCCAGTTGATGCTACTGTGAAAAGTGAAGAAGACTCAAATGAAACCGTGTTTAATAAGAACATGGATGAAATTGTCTACTTTTTTGAAGAAACAAAATATCGTCTTGTTTTCTTTGAGGACCTAGATCGTTTGGAGGACTCTTCAATATTCGTTCATCTCCGGGAATTAAATAAACTATTAAATAACTATGACGTGATAAAAGAACCCATTGTATTTGTATATGCTGTTAAAGATGATATTTTTTCAGATATAGATAGAACAAAGTTTTTTGATTTTATTGTACCAGTAATACCTATCATCAATTCAACAAATTCTGGTGAGTTTTTTTTAGATAAGCTAAATGCCTCAAGTAAACTGGGGATAACACATGAGATCTCTCAGAGCTTTGTGTTAGATGTTTCTCCATATATTTCGGATATGAGAATCCTTCAAAATATTTATAATGAGTTCGTTATCTATAAGAAGACTCTTCGTACAGGGCAGGACTTAAAGTTGTCAGATGAAACAATGATGGCCCTAATTATTTTCAAAAATCTGTATCCTCGTGACTTTGCTGATATTCAGATGGAGCGAGGAGTTATTAAGCAGGCTTTTATTGATAAACAAAAACATTTGATGCTAAAGCAGACTGCAATTCAGAGTGCAATAGATGAATTAACAGAAGTGTTGGGGGGAGTACAGTTTGAAGCACTTAAAAATATCAAAGAATTGAAAATGGCATTATTTTGTGAGATAACCGACTGGAATGGCGTAGCATATCAAATTACACCTAATAGAGGTTCTACTATTTATGCAAGTGAGGTCATGCAGCACAATTTTGATTTATCAAAATGGAGTAATTCAGATCAATGTTCTGGTAGCTATAATAATTTGCATGGAAGTGGAGGCTATTCTTTTTCATGCAATAGATTTTCGGAGATATATGCATCTTATATTGAACGAGAAAAGAGAGTTAAGCTGTTTGAAGAAAAGCGTATTGCAGAGGAACAGGAAAAAGTCGAAAAACTTAAGGTACAATTTCAGGATATTTCGGGTTGGTCGCTTAAACGACTTATTGAGCAATTTGGTGTCGAAGAAGTGCTGCAAAGTAAGGTAAGAGAAAATAAGCTGCTGGTATTCCTGCTCCGTAGAGGATATATAGATGAGAAGTATGCGAACTATATCAATTACTTCAAAGGCAATAGTATTACCAAAGATGATATGAATTTCATCCTTGCAGTAAAAAACATGGAACCACAGCCTTTTAATTACAGTCTGATTAAAACCCCTATGGTTGTTCAAAGATTGCAAGTATATGAATTCGGGCAAAATGCAATCTTTAATTTTGATCTTCTGGAATGTATGCTATCCTCCGATGATCATAGAGAAAAGCTATGTGCTTTCATAAAGCAACTGACTGATGAATCTGATCAGAGTTGGAAATTCATTAACGAATTTATAGATTTAACAAAGCGTCAGGGTTATTTCATTAAATTACTTGCTTATGATTGGCCTAATATGTGGGGGTATGTAGCGAACAATGCAGTGTTGACCTACGAAAGAAAAATTTATTACCTCTCTTTGTTGATTTCAAATGTAGACATTAAGGAAATCGTTGCGATGAACGTAAATAATGAAATGACTGTTTTTATAGAGCAAAATGAAGATATTCTACAACAATTGACTTCTGTAGAAAGCAGTAAAGTTATTGCTGTCATTGAGGCTCTTCATGTGATGTTCAGTAAGGTTTCCATCGAAAATGTACAATCAGATGTGCTGGATTATATATTTGATAATAATTGTTATGAGTTGAACCAGCTTATGATTCAGCATGTTGTAGAGTATAAAGACAAAGACCTTATTCCTGATTTAAGATCAAAGAACTATACAACGATTATTAAGCTTGGCTATGTTCATCTAGTAGAATATGTAAGAGAAAATATTTCGATATATACTGAGAAAATTGTATTGGCTGAAGAACATGTTTTTGATGCAGAGGAGCAGATTGTTGACTTATTAAAGCGATGCATTGATAACCAAATGCTATGTATCAATATAATTGTGCATGAAGAATTTAGCATGGAGGATATCACATATTGTTGTAGTGAACTGATAATTGAAAAGAAAATTGCTGTAAAAGGTATATGGGATACCTTGCTGAAAAATAATAAGATTTTTCCTACATGGAAAAATGTAAATAACTACTGGTCAGTGTTCGAATTCACACAGGAATTGTTAAATTATATTGAGAGCCATATCGCAGATTTAGTAAGTGCTGATTGTAAATGTATCAGTGATAATTTTATTCGAGGATTTATTGGTACAGAGGTCGCTGATGGAGTATTTGAGATCCTATTGCCACATATTCGAATGAATAATTTTGACATTGCTCTCGCCTCTCTTACAAAGAGTAGAGTAGCCATTATGATTGGTTGTAAATATTTTGAATTTACAGTAACTTATTATGATGAGATAAAAACGTCATTCCCAGATTTGTGTGTAGAGTTTATATTGCAGAATCAGGTAGATTTCATTATAGCGATTGACAAAATTCAGATGGATTCCAGCCTTCTTGAAAACTTACTGTTCAGTGATAGGCTTGAAGCAGAAAAGTCACAAATACTTATTGACACCTATGGCACTGATTGCATGACCAATAGAATTGCATCGAATTTGCAGGCGATGGGGTTAACTATTAACTTGGAAATCTTCAATGCCGCATGGGAATGTCTCGATGAATCCGGAAAGCTGAAATTGATGATGGAGCATTTGAAGTTGCTAGATGCTGAGGCTTTACACTCATGCTTTATTGATCTGGGGAAATGGTACTCGGATTTTCTTGATAGAAGCAAACAGCATGTTGTTGAACTTGTAAATAATCCACAAAATCAGAAATTGGCAGAGCATTTAAAAGCAGTCGATTATATTACGAGCTGTAAATTAAAGGAAAAGAAAGAATATGATTCTGTAAGGGAAACCGAGATTATTAAAACAGTTATTTTGTGCAGAGTCAAAGTAATTAAATAGGTGTAAACCTATAGGTTCATAAAATAATAATAATGTGCAATTCAATGGGAATGCTTTGTTGTAGTAGCAAACAATAACAGACAACATATGAACTTTTAAGAATACGAAGTAGCTTTGTAGAACGAATATATAAAAATTTAAATAATAGTCGGAGGTGCTTTTTTGAAAATATCAAGACTGATAATTAAGAACTACCGAAATCTAAAGAAAATTGACATTCATTTAAGTGATACTGTGGCTTTAATTGGTGAAAACAACAGCGGTAAGAGTAATCTTTTACGAGCAGTAACACTTCCATTTTTAACTGATGAATCAAGTTTTACTGGAAAGAATTTATCTTGGATAGATATTAATGATATCGCAAGAAGGGAGTATTATCAGTATATAATCGATAATCAAACAGCCATAGCGAAAGGAATAGTATCATGTACAGAATTCATTACGCATTTGCCCATTGTTATGGTGGAGGTCCATTTGAAACCTGATAAGACAGAGGGATACTTTGTAAAAGATTTGGGTTTTTCCGTAGAAGATGGTCAAATGCAATATGGGCTAAAATACGAATATAAGCCTTCAAAAATTGACGATATTTACAATATTGTAAAAAAAGTTCTGTCTGATGGAAAGATAGATGCAAAGTCAATAAATGATGTAAAGATGAATTTGTTGCCTACAGAGTATTACTCATTTTCAGTTTCTGTTCCAGGTAAGGGATCTGTTACATACGATGTTCTAAAGCTATATAAATATATCGCACTTGAAGCTGAAAGGGATGAGTTTTCGAGAACAAAAGAACGCTTGGGTTCAAGGTCGCTGGTAAAACTGTTACAAAAGGGCTTAACGGATGACGATAAACTGAAGGTCGAGAAAGAATACAATCATTTTTTCGAGGAACTCAAATCTGTAAGTAATATGGACAGTGTGATTAATTGGCAGGATGAGTCAGAATTGGCTGATGCCAAGGAATTCTTCTCACATATTAGCATACTGCCAAATATGCCACCTATGCAAAGCATATTAAGTAGTATTCGTTTAGGCTATTCTGATGATGAACTTTCATTACAGGGACTTGGATACAGAAATCTAATTTTACTTTTCGTTCTAATAAATTCACTTGTCGGAAGGCAGAATGATGTTGCCCTGAACATTTTCGCAATAGAAGAACCAGAAGCTCACCTGTGCATAAATAATATTAGGCTTATGGTGAGTTTCCTAAAAGTGTTTACAGCAAAAAATCCCACAACGCAATTATTCTATTCTACGCATAGTACTGAATTTATAAACAAGATGAATTTGAAAAATGTTGTGGTTATGCATAATGGAGAAGCGTTTTCTTTTGCGGATGAACTAGATGATTCAGGAAGAGATTACCTTACAAAGAATCCAAACCTAGATTTATTCAAGTTGTTCTTCTCAAGAAAATGTATACTATTTGAAGGAATCTCAGAAGAAATGCTCCTTCGTGCTTATATAGATTCAAAGCAAGAATTAAGCGAAATAGAAGTTCTTTCCTTCCACAAAGGTTTTACTGAAATAATAAAAATCTGGAAGAAAATAAACAAGAATAATTCTAATAAGCTAGGGATTATTCGTGATTATGATGATCAAGAAAAGGCGAAAAAGCAACATGATAAATATGACGATGGAGCAAGTATATGTATTAGAACCACTTCAGAGTATACCCTGGAGCCAGAGATTGTAAAAACCGGAAACAACTACACTGTTCTGAAAAAGAAATATGGCGAGAGATTTGGTTGGAAAGATATGACGCCAGATCAAATGGAAAAGGCATGGAGAGAAGCAAAAGCCTCGGATATGCTTACTATTTGTAAAGACATTGCTAATGGAGAACTCTCCGATTTGCAGATGCCAAAGCACATACAAGATGTCTTTGATTTTCTAAAATAGAATAAAAATTTTGAGGTGATGCAAATATGCAGATTAATATAGCTGGAGCTGGAGCTGGAAAAACCACTGCAATGGTAAACACAATTGTAAAACTTCGTGAGGGAACAGACAAAAGTAAGCATATTTTTTGCATTACTTTTACAAACAATGCAGTGTCATGCATTGAGCAGAAATTGCAGGATTATTATGGAATTATTCCGAACAATATTATCGTAAGTACAATTCATTCCTTTTTATATAGGGAATTTATCAAACCATATTATTTTCTGTTATACGGAAAGCAATATCAGCGGATGTCTATAGCACCCTTACCACAGAGCCCAGGATATAAAAATGCAAAGATTAAACGGTTAGAACAAGGAAATATTTTACATCAAACTGTAATTCCAGAGAGATCAAAGTGGATTGTAGCAAAAAAATCAGACGATAGAAAAGCCGTGAGTGATAAGCGGAAGGTAATCAAGAATATATTCAAAGAATACTGTGGTGGAATTTGTATTGATGAGGCACAGGATATCGATTCAGATATGCAACTCATTGTTGAGACACTAAATGAATTGGGTATTCCACTAATCCTGATGGGGGATCCCAAACAAGACCTAAAAGGACATAAATGCTTGAAAAATCTTGTTGAAAAAAACAAGGAAAGCGTTGATTACATAGGTGTATGTCACCGCTGCCCACAAAAACATTTACTGCTTTCAAATTCAATAGTGAGTAAGAAAGAGCAACAGTATTCTGAAAAAGATGGTGGGCTTATTGCTATATGGTTTGAAAATGACAAACCATATAGTGAACTGATAAGGGAAGAGAATTTTGACCTGTGTTATATTTCTAAAAAACATGGAAAGTATGAGACACATGGTATTGATACTTCAAAAAGTATTCTCAGTGCATTGTCGGAAGAAATAGAGTGTGAAATGCGTAAGCTCCATCTAGATAAAACTGAACTTGTTATACTAAGGACATCATATTATTATGCAGAACTCTTATTGGAGAATTATGCCACAACAAATGACAAGAAGAAAGCTATGAGTAGAACTTTCAAGCATGAAACGCTGGGGGGGAAAGCTTATGGCGTCATTATTAATATGCTTCCTGATAGCCCAGCTTTGCAAGACGAAGAAAAGGTCGTGGTTAATTCCATTGATAACATAAAGGGGCAAGAAGGAGAAAATTGTGTGTTTATCTTGACTACAGATTTAGCAGCATATTTATTTGGCGAAAAGGTTGATGATACGACGACAAAAAATAGGCTATATGTGGCTTTAACCAGATCACTAAATAAACTCACAATTTTTATTACAGAGGAAGTAGAAGTAAAATATAAAAGAAAGAACATAGTTAGTTTCTTTAACAAAATCTTAAATACTTGAATAATCTACTATCAAAAATCAGACTAGGAAGCATACATCGACCATGAACGTTATTTTACATATTTATCCGACAAAACAGAATCTTATTATATATAGTGAAAAAAGCTTGATAATTTATAATGGATGTGATATATTTGCAACATGATACAAATATATCACACAGGAGGCTGTATATGATAAGAAAACCAATAACAATAATAGAAAAAGAATTATTAACAGATGGTCTATCCAATGGAGCACTACTATTTATGGGTTTTGTAAGCACGTTTTATAAGAATACAATGTTGGGAACAGTGATAAGTGGGGGCCTGTTAATAATTATGATTATGAGCCTACTACTAAAAAAGGTTAAAAGTGAGCCTTGGGATGAAATGGCTATGGTATATTATAGTGAGGCCAGAAGAATTTCATTAAATACGATATGTTTAATTATAGCGATAGTCGGACTAATATTATTAATAACGAAAAAGGAAATTATTATAACCTCAAATTTAATTTTTATTATATTGGGCTTTGTAGGATTATTCCAAACAATCACTTATATTTGGATTGAGCGTAAAAACTCCGGGATTTTGGAGGCATGATTTTATGTCTAAATTAATAACCCAAATAAAAAGAAACAGAGAGCTACTTAACTTAAGTCAAGCTGAACTTGCTTCAAGCGTGGGTGTGCGAAGAGAAACTATTATTCGATTAGAAAAAGGGCAATATAATCCATCTCTGAAACTTGCTATGGATATTTCAAAAGTTTTTAATGTTCCAATTGAAGCCTTATTTTTTTATGAAGAAGAAAACATTATCTGATATAATATTTAAAACCAAATTGATTTAATCTTTAAATAAAATTTAATAGAAATAATCATTAAAAATTATCTCAAAATTTGCTTTCTTTTTTACTTTTTTTATATCGTCTATAGCTTAATATCATATTCTATTGCATGATAAAACTGGATCATTTATTGCTTATATATTGAAGCAAAAGAATTAAATTATTTATGCAAAGAAGATTTGATTAGCATGAAAAATATCGAACTCGTTGAATTACTTTGTCATATTAATAATCTGGAATTGAATTATATAATTTTTGTTAAACTTAAGAAGGTTAGTATAGATATAGACATCTTTTTATCAGAAGAGATACGAAAACAAATACCTGTATGGACTGGCAAAGGAGAAGATTTTATTATAATAGTGAGTTTATCAAAAAAGATACAATATAATATGTTAAAATAACTTTAATACAATAAAGCTTAATAGGATTTACTATTGCATGAAAAATTTAAAATATAGTATTATGGCACTAATGGATGAGAATTGGGAGAAGAATATTATGATGTATCATTTTATAACTTTAGATGACCAGACTGAAATTGTACATTCACAAGTGATCGAGGAGGAAGATCAGAAAAAGATTATCGTAAACTTTGAAAGGCCGACAGAAGATGGGTTTGATTCAGCACGATGTGAAATTCCCGATTATAAATGGTTATTTATAAACGGTTATACAAGTGAAGATATAAGCTTCTTTGAGCAATTGTTGCATGAAAAGAGTAATTTAATGTACCATCCCCTAACAAATGTAGGGGATGGCGCTGATCCCTCACTTTAAAAGCATTCTCTGCTTCACTTAATTTCTAGATCCGCCTGAATAATGTTAAAATAGCAAAAAAAGTCTTGTAATATTCTGAAAATACTGCTATGATGATAAAAAATCTAAAGGAAAAATAAAAAATAAGCATTAACCCTCCCGACCAAGAAGTTGTTAATGCTTATAGAAGATGAATTATATATCTATTATCGCCTTGTATTTTATCATAGATAGTATAAAAAAGCAAGTGATATACAGTGCAATAAATGCTGTATTAGCATGAGAAATCTATATAATTCTATCATCGTATTTAATTTCCCTTAATGCTGAGGTAAATAAAATATGACTCATATTTCGAGTATAAATCCAATGGATGGATACCGTTTTGCTGTCTATAAGCATCACCTGATTATACATGATGACCAGCTGATCACAAGACAGTTTATTGTCCTAAAAGATCCCAATAATATTATAATTGCATTTACCACATTCCATAATCATGTTAAATCAACCAGATGGATCAAATCAATATCCGATGACAGTAACAACCGTTTCTCATTTGTTATCGCCTTTCTGAATCATGTTTTAATTAAAAAATATACTGTAAATCGTATTGATTGCCTGGTACAACTAACGGTACCAATGATTCAGGACTTTTTTACAAACTATAGCCTAAATAACAGTCATAGCAAAAGTACAGTTGAACGTTGTGCAACGTCTATTACAGATTTTTTGACTAGTTATATAAAAAGCTGCGAGAGTGAATGCAGATTGAAAGTATCTGATTTTACGAAGGAAGAAAGTTATCAATCTCGTCATGGAGTAATTAAATACAGGTTGGTTCCTACTTTCGAGGTTTTATATAACCATAATTTTAAATTTATTTTTCGAGATATACCAGATGCTGTGTTACATATTTTTCTGGCTTATGCGGCACAACACTATAAAGACATATTCTTCTTAATGGTGCTGAGTGCTTTTGCTGGTTTGCGGCCATCAGAAGCTTGTAATGTTCGCCAGGAATGCAGTCCTCTTGGAAGTGGACTTTTAATGAGAAAGACCAATGGAAAAGTTAATCGTATTGTTATAGATCTGACAGCTGAAAAAAATTTACGTTCTGATCTATTACCGGTAGGACGAATAAAAAAAGAAAGAAAGCAGCAAGTTTATCCGAGATTTTTATCCGCGTTTATGGATGCATATGAACTACATAAACAATATTTATCTACATGTAAATTTGAAACTGATTATTGCCCAATGAGTGTTAATTACCAGGGTAAGGCAATGACCTATGACAATTATAGAATAAAATTCAGACAACTTTCACGTGATATCATACCTTTGCTATTGCAATCAAATAGTCAGGAAGTTATTGAATATGCGCATGATCTACAGGAACACAACATTGCTCCGCATATCATGAGACACTGGTTTACGGTAAAGTTATGTACTTATGGAGAAGATGTGGCTGGCCTTCAGTACTGGAGAGGTGATAAAAGCCCGGAGAGTGCACTAACATACTTACAAAATAAAGGGGAGTTACAGAAACAATTAAGGTATATTAATGATGAGCTTTTTGACTTCCTAAAATACAGTTCGGAAAAAATAATACCAAAAGGGGATCCTGATTATGAATAGGCATATCAGTTTAAAATCCTTTTTATTAGAGCAAATGAATAGGCGGAATATAGTAGAAGATGAGCAACAAAATCTATTACGGGATATAGTTGCTCTGCTAATTGATAACGATTGGTATGGAATAGAAATAAGCATTTCTAATGTAGGAGATGAGACAGGGCTTTTATTTTTAGATAAAGATGTTGCAAAAATGGAGTCTAATATTCAACTTTTCTTGGAACATTGCAGAAAAACAATTCCTGAGAAAGTAGAAATATTGTTACAGCTATTAAAAGAAAAATACCCACTTACAACAAGTATATTAACTTCATTTTATATAGAATATGATCTTGATGAAAATGAACAGTACATGATTAATGATTTTTTACTATATACTTTGGAGAAAGATATCCATTTATATAGTAATCAAGAAATAGACAAACTTGTTCAAACAGTATGTGAAAAACTGCCACTTTATATTGGAAAGCAGCTTATCTATCTTTTGTCTTGGATACGTAAAAAGCATAATACTAATTTTACTCTTGATTTCGAATTAGCGCGTAGAAGATTAAACGTAAATAAAACAAATGCATATGACAGCGATACAATTCTACAAATGGTATATTATTTATTTAATCCATCATATATTCAGGAAAATAATCTCTTTATCCATGCAGCTAGAACCCCGGGGGTTGCTAACTGTTGGATATATTTAGCATTACATTGTATTAGTGCGTTACGAGATACCGATATAATCAGAATTCCTCATCCCAGGCTCCGGCAAACGCCAGATGAAATATTACAGTCTATCATCGATGATACATTCGATACAAAATCTGCAATGATTGCGGTAAACAGTGTGTTATGGCAATTGAAAAGTCGGCCAATAACGCCTTCAAAAACTGCTTCCTATTCAAATATTTCTGATATCAAATTGATGATTCCAGAAAGCAGCATGGAGTTATTCGGAATGATGTTTATTATTTCTGAGTCTCATCACCAAAGGAAACAAAGTGAATCTGCATTTATCACACCAGTGAAGGATTATGAAGCAATTACAAGGTATTTAGGAGAGGATATAGGAACCCTATTCTTGGAGAATGATTTCCGAGCTAGAAGTGCAAATAAAGCCTATATGCAGGCAATCGAATTATTAAGTGATACTATTTTGGAAGGAGAGATATCAGATACTCAGCAACCACATTCAAAAGGCTATATGCTAGCAGCCTTGGCACGCTCCCATAAAGGCTCTTATGGAGAATTCTGTAAGACTACGGAGAATTATTTAAAAGATGCAGCATTTTCCGGATATTCTGCGGAACAAATAGCTCAAGAACTCTTAGAAAGAGGAGTCTGTTCTTTTGTTGTCTCCATGCTTCTTAACATTGTGACAGAAGGCAAATATAAAAAGCTGAATGTCTCTAAACAAACCCGCTTAATTAAAGAAGTTGGCTTATCAGTATGGGAATCTGATACCTTTATTACGGCGTTGGACAGTTCTTTTGAATCTGCAAAAAGTATTGTCAGCAAAATACTTCCAATAGAATCACAAGAGAGAAGAGTTAACGAAATTCTAAAAATTCTCTACAATATTGGTTCAGGAAGAGCAGCTTCAAAGTCTACCGACTTTTTGTGCTTAATGACTGCTATGAATAGGCAATGTCCATTCAAAGACTCAAAACAGTGTATTGGATGTCCATATGAAATCACAACCAAAGCATCTGTATTTACTTTAGTAAAAGAATTTCAACGACTACTGGCCTTACGGGATCAAGCAGTTAGTGAACATCTTAAACAAAAATATACCTTGCTAATAAAAGAAACGGTTGCTCCATCATTAAGTGAGATTTTTTCAATTATATCTGCTGAGCATGGCGACCAGGCATTAACAGAATATATTCAAATGATTAAGGAGATTTTAGATGAATTCCCTAGCTAATAAACAAAATGAGGCGCTATACGAACCTATACTTATTGAACAAGAGTTGGATTCTTCCAGTATACAGTCCGCTATGGATTTATTTGAAATCTATAAACAGAAAGGCGTTATATCTAATTGCCAATTTCAAGATGTAAGATGGCAGTTACATGATGAATATTCAAACGTAGGAATTCGCTTTAATTTCTCACAATTGTTTTATAAACGAAAATGGGAATCAATCTTTGGAATTACATATGCTCAATTTATCCAATACCAAAAAACTTATATTATACTAACACTTGGAAAAAGAGTACTGATTACATTGCAAAACATCGTTAATGATATGAAAATGCTTTTAAAATATGTTTTTCGTGATGACCTTGATTCTTTTCCAAACTATAAATTGCCTTATCATATGACTGAATTTCTAAGCATGTTGCCATGTGTGGACCCGGATCGACGAGATGAAGTAATTGGTTATATTGAAGAACTTGTGGATATTAATTTCAAGGAATACTCAATAAACCGAAGAAGCTTATCTCAGTTCCAGAGCTACTTTAGATTTGATAAGTTATTAAATGAATATTGGGGTAAAAATATTAGTACAGAGGACCGTCTATTTTTTTATCCTGTTTATCTGTGGTGGAAAATAACCGGAGTTATTCCCCTCAGACCCAGAGAATTTCTTTTAACACCACGAGCTTGTCTGATGACTGATGAAAATGGAAAGACTCAGATAAAGTTAAGACGAAATAAGTTAAAGGGTACCGGAGGAAAAGTTCATTATAACATCAACCAAGATTATGTGGAGGTGTTGTATAAAATCCCTGATTCACTTAAGGAAGAAATTGTACGATATATTGACTTAACAGAAATATATGAAGCAAATGATCTCGATACATTATTTCGCACGGATCCACATTTTGCAAAATTCAGGCAACCTAAACATAAAAATAACCGCTTTTACACTTATACAAACTTAAGCTGTTGCTTACGTCTGTTTTATCATGAAATATTATCAAAAATGCTGCACTTTCAGGTGATAAAAGGGAGTGATACAACTGAATACACTCTTGGAGATAATGACATTGAGTACATTTATCTTGGAGATACCAGACATATTGCAATGATCAATATCATAGCGGAAGGTGGAACTCCTACTATGGCAATGCTTCTTGCTGGACATGCAAATATTGATATCAGCTCACATTACTATGCCAATTTAAGTAATATGATTGAATGCCGTACTTATATGAAATATAAAACAATGCTGGAAGAGAACAGTGAGTACATCTTAGGTACTAATTATTATCCATCAGCAAAAATCGAACAAAGAAATACTTATGTTGAACTTGAAAATTCTGGACAATGTTATTCCATTGCCTTTGCTAATTCTGATATCTCTGATTGTAAAAAAGTAGTGGGGGACAATGGAGAAATTGGTTACTGTTATAATTGCCCATATTATCGCAAAAATCATATGTCATACTTTTTAGATAACGATGATATTTACAAATCTAAAATAGATAAAGAACTCCAATTTTTTATCAACAGCCTTGAAAAGTATCGGAAAAACATGGGATTCGAAGAAGAAGTAAAATCTGCTTATATGCGATTAGAAGCCAGTTCTAATCAGTACGAATCTTATTATATGCAAAAATTGGTTAAAAACTGGGAAGAGGAGAGGAGTAGTAACCATGGCGCGTCCAAAGAAAATCAATGAGAATATATTACCTATAATTGATGAATACTGGATTGAACGATGTGATAGAAATCCACAAAAGCTAAAATATGCAATGATAGCCTCTTATCTTGAAGAAAAAGGATTATCAATAAAAGAATACGATCTTAGGCGTAACAAGGAAGTAGCCAACTATATCAAAGAATTAAAAGGGAGTAATCAAATTTCCCAATCTTTAGACAATAATACGATTGTATTTCAAAGTCTTGATATTAATGACTTCCTTAAAAGAAACAATGATATTTATAGTTTACGAAGTGCTTTAGTAGAAAGAGATGTTTATTACTCTGATATTTGTGATTATGCATTTGATAATATAAAAAAGGCTCAATCTGCCACTAAAGAATTAAAGAAATCAAGAGAAGTAAACAGTAAAAACGAGGAGAAGATTCAACAACTACATAATACTCAAAATGAATTAATTGAAGAAAATCAGAAGCTTAAAAAGAAACTGGAAACAATGCTCAATGTAATGAAAGTACATGTATATCCGGAAATTGCGAATGAATTATTACGTAAAAACAGATTATTAGATGGAGGGGATCAGATTATATCTCCGGAAGGATTCAAAAATGTTATTCAAGATCAAGACTCTATACTTCTGGCCATAAAGAAGAAAGAAGAAAATAAAACCAATTTTTCTATTTTAAATGACTTATTTGACAAAATTTAGGGGTAGTACAAAATGAAGCTAAAGGAAGTAAGCAAAATTGCATATAATCAATGGTATTTTGAAAAAAACAAAAGATTAGATCCGGAAACAATATCATCTACTTCACTTGAGATTGTCTATTGGCAATGTGAAAAAAATGAAAAGCATGTATGGGCATCCCATGTATACGCAAAGGTAAATATTAATGTCGAGTGCCCGATTTGTATTAATAATAAGATGTATAAAAATGGTCCAGAATTATTAACTGTTGAAAGGGGGTTCAAGCGTAGGAGTCGAAACATGAATTTTGTCATTAATACTTGGCATTGTAAGAAATGTAAAAAAGTTTGGTTTACAGAAAGTAGCGATACAATCCCTACAAATACTTACTGTAGTAATTGTTTTGATGAAGAAGTAATTGAGATAAGTTTTGCCGAAGAGTATCCCGGATTAGCTAAAGAATGGGCAATAGACAATATTCTGCCGGTGACAGAAGTCTTATCTTGTTATCCGCTAGAAGTTGAATGGAAATGCAATATTTGTAATAACCTTTGGAGCTCAATGATAGAGGAACGAAGATTTGGCATAAAATCTTGCCCATATTGCAGTAAAAAGCTTCCGCTTCCAGGAATAAATTCATTTATGGCATTGTATCCAGATATAGCAAAAGAGTGGGTATATGAGTTAAATGAAATGATGCACCCAGATGCTATATTTCCAGATAACCGCTTAATGCCTTTGATATGGAGATGTAAAAAATGTCATACTTTACATGTCGCCACTGTATATGATAAAGTTCAGGGTACTAAAGGTTGTAAAAATTGCAACAGTGAGAATCCAATATCAGCAGAACGATATATGTCCCTAAAAAGTGAATTTCATAGTAGTAATGGAAATGTCACAGATTTTGATCTTATGTTGCCGGATTATACGGCGCCATTAAAATGGTTATGTAAGGAATGCAATGAAATTTTTATATTTTCAATGAAAGAACGTTATATTGAATCAAGAGATTGTGCCTGTGTTGAAGGCAAAAGGGCAATTCCTGGAAAAACCTCGTTTAAAGCATTATATCCGGAAATCGCATCAGAATTTTCTGTAGAAAATAATGTAGATCCAGATACCATTCTTCCAACCCGTGCATTTTCAGTAATTTGGGCTTGCATAACTTGTGGATTGCCCTGGAAGGGTTCGATAAAAGATAGAATTGAAGGTAAAATAGATTGCCCATATTGTAGTGGTAGAAAAGCCATTCCTGGGAAAACTTCTTTTAAAGCTCTGTATCCTAAAATAGCTGCAGAATCCTCTGAAACGAATGAAGTGGATCTCGATAACATTCTTCCAACATATAGTCTACCTATTACATGGAATTGTTCAAAGTGCGCTATGGCTTGGAAAGGTTCAGTAAAAGATAGAGTAGATGGGAGTGTAATCTGTCCTTATTGTAATGGTAAGAAAGCCATTCCAGGCCAAACCTCCTTTAAAGCACTGTATCCTGAAATAGCTGCAGAATATTCTTCAAATAATGAAGTGAGTTCAGATATTATTTTATCTACATATTCAACTCCAGTTGAATGGGATTGTCTCGTTTGTAAAATGTCTTGGAAAGGCACAGTAAAAGATAGAGTGAACGAAGAAATAGATTGTCCTTATTGTAATGGAAGAGAAGCTATACGTGGAAAAACTTCTTTCAGAGCATTACATTTTGATATGATGAAGGAATGGAATTTAGGTAATTGGCTCTTTATTGATCCAGATGAAATTATAGAAAATTATTCGGAGAGTGTTTGGTGGACTTGTTCCGAGTGTGGTAATACTTATGCTATGAGTCCGAAGAAAAAGTTATTTTATCAAAAGAGGAAAAAGAAGACTTGTCCTTATTGTAAAGGATTGCGAAGAAAAATGCATCATTTTTTATAAATATCATTGGACTTGAATAATGCCAATTGGTATACTATAATGAATAGTATCGAATGAAAAAACGACAAAACCCCATGATTCTAGTTTTTCGGTTTTCCGGGAAAAACAGTGAAAAACGACAAAACAGTAGTAAATTTTTTTTTCGGTTATTTTGCTTAAAAGGTGTTGGAATCATGATATAATAGTATGTGACGGTTTCAACTATTCGCGAAAGTCTAGTTTAACGCATAGTTATTAAGAAAAATAATAGTATACATATACCACATATAATTTAAACAGTTTACTAAAGCTTCAGCTCTTACTTTGCATTTAACATTACCGGTACCATTCCCATTAAACTATTACTCAACAATCACTGCGATCAGGCATCTTATTGGTTTAACCTATTCCTGTGTAAAGTGTTCCGGGTAAAGTAAAACTACGGCATATATATAAAATAATTTATACATAAACAAGAGGTGAATTTATGAAATCTATTCTCTCCTACCATCAACAAAAAGATATTGAAAACGTAAAGCATCTGCGTGAGCTGATCAAAGAACTTCCTCATTTCTGCGGTGATTTTTTTCGAGGCATTGAACCACGAACATCTTCCCGTACCAGGATCGCCTACGCCTATGATTTAAAGGTGTTTTTTGAATTTTTGCAAAAGGAAAATCCGGTCATTCGTAAGCTTGAGATGAAAGAAATCCCATTGGACTTTTTAAATACACTTAAGGTTGTTGATATAGAGGAATATATGGAGTATTTAAAGTACCGGTTTAATGATAAAAGTCAGGAAATAATAAACAAAGAGCGTGGAATTATGCGAAAGATCTCCTGCTTGAAAAGCTTCTACAATTATTATTACCGGAATGAAAGGCTTCAAAACAATCCGGCTGCTTTAATTCAGCTTCCTAAGCTGCATGAGAAAGAAATTATACGTTTGGACGTAGATGAAGTTGCGCTGCTTCTCGATGAAGTAGAAAATGGAGAATCTTTAACAGAGAAACAAAAAGCCTATCACGAGAAAACGAAAGTTCGGGACCTGGCACTGCTTACACTTTTGCTTGGAACTGGAATACGTGTATCAGAATGTGTAGGTTTGGATTTGAATGATATTGATTTTAAAAATGGAGGCATACGCATACATAGAAAGGGAGGAAAAGAGGTAACTGTCTACTTTGGAACTGAGGTTGAGGATGCACTCCTGGATTATCTGGAAGAGCGAAATCAAATTATTCCTGAAGAAGGTAATGAGAATGCGCTCTTTCTATCCATGCAGAAAAAGAGAATTGCTGTTCGCAGTGTAGAAAATCTGGTAAAAAAATATTCCAGACTGGTGACACCTTTAAAAAAGATTACTCCCCATAAACTACGCAGTACCTATGGAACCTCCCTTTATAAAGAAACCGGTGATATCTATTTAGTGGCAGATGTTTTGGGACATTCTGATGTAAATACTACAAAAAAACATTATGCGGCATTGGAAGACGAACGTCGACGCAGTGCCAGAAATAAAGTAAAACTTCGGGAAGATTAATATTCACTCTTCTGCCGCTACGCCTTCTGGCACCTTAATGCGTCCCATTATCAAATTGCTGCAAAAGCAAAGGCCGAATTTGCTGTGCAAGATAAAGCGAGCCACAAACACAAATGGGATCAGATGGCATAGTTATCTCTGTGGCAAAATCAAGTGCTTGTTGCATCTCATCAAAATTGTGTACATTACTGCAATAAGTCTTAGCCGTCTTAGCAAGGCTTTGAGATGCCAGCGCTCTTGGATTATCTGGTGTTACAGCTATAAAATGATGAGCAAGTCTGGCAATATCTTTAACCATAACATTATAATCTTTATCAGCTAATACTCCCATTATCACTGTTATCCGTTGACTGGGTAGCTTATACAGACTATCCTTGAGTGCCTTTGCTCCTTCCGGGTTATGACAGCCGTCCAATAATACAAGAGGCGAGGCTCGAATTATCTCCTGGCGTGCAGGTATTTTAGCATTTTTTACTCCCTCAGTTATTGCCCTCTGTTGAATGGAAAAACCCATTTCTGCAAGAGTAAAGGCCGCAGTAATTGCAGTAATACAGTTATAAATCTGAAATCTGCCAGTCATGGACTTTATGTATTGCTGCCCCTTATAGAGAAAGCTGTTCCCTGGGAAAGTGTCTTCCATCACATTAAGATGTTGCAGAGAAGGCACGATCAGTTTGCTATGTGCTTCATCGCATTTATGTTTAATTATGTTAAAAGCATCGGGCTGCATCAGTGGATAGCATATCGTGATCCCCCCTTTTATAATCCCGGCTTTATGCATCGCTATCTCTTCCAGCGTATTTCCCAAAATCCCCATATGGTCCAAACTTACCGAGGTGATAATTTGCAAAAGAGCGGGAGGAATGATATTTGTGGAATCCTCTTTCCCTCCAAGGCCACATTCCAGACAAACAAAATCACAGCCGCTTCGATAAAACCATTCAAAGGCTATGGCTGTAATTACCTCAAATTGAGTAGGATACTCTCCTTCAACACAGGAATTTTCCCAGCTGGAAAAAACATATTGTCCGCAACTTTCCAGCTGACTATGAGTGATAGGCAGATGATTGATCTGCATGGTTTCATTAAAATTCAAAACATAAGGACTGATAAAAAGCCCTGCCTTGTAACCACTCTCTTTTAAAATATAGGATAGTATAGTACAAGTGGATCCTTTGCCGTTTGTTCCTGCAACATGTATAAATTTTAACTTTTTCTGAGGATTCCCCATGTTGTTTAACAATTTCTCAATACGCTCAAGACCTAAATTTATACCGTATTTTGCAAGAGAATTCAGCTTGTCCATCACAGACATATCTGCCATATTAGTCATAAAAAACACGCCCCCTTTCTGTTTGTGCAACACTTCAGTTATATGCTTCCCTAAGGAATCACATTAATTTTAGAATGATTATGAAAGGGCTGCCAGCAATCTTTTGACGCTCATTTTGCGTATTGGGTGTATTAAATGAGGGTCGATTTCGCACAAAGGTGCAAGAACAAAATCTCGTATATCCATCTCCGGATGAGGTACAATCAAATCTTCCGTATAAATGATTTTATCTCCGTACATTAGAATGTCTATATCCAAGGTACGTTCGCCCCAATGGCGCAGTCGAACCCTACCCGCAGCTTGCTCCAGGCTTTGGCAAAACTGCAGCAGCTGATTGGGGGTATAAATAGTTCTCATCTTGATTACTGCATTTAAAAATGAAGGTTGATCAGTTACCCCATAGGGCGGGGTTTCAATATAAGTTGAAACTGCCATAAACTGACAGCTTTTATCCTGTACGATTGCCGCTTTTACAGTGTCCAGATATGCCTTTTTATCTCCTAAATTGGAACCGATTGCCAGGTAACAGGTTTCCCGTTTCCTGGTTACGCAAAGTGAAACATCAGAAAATTTTGTAGCAATAGGTGCATGCGGTTTGTGTACAGTCAAAGAAATCTCCTCAACTAAAGGGTACTCATACATTAAATAAGACACCAGATTGGTAGCAAGGCTTTCAAGGAGATCATATCGATTGCTGCAGGCAAAGCTTTTTATCTTGAGTGCTACATCTCCGTAATTTACTGTTTTTTTAATCTCATCATTGCAAAAGGATGTGTCTAAGACCAATTCGCAATCAACTGCAAACATTTGGCCTAGTTGCTTTTCACTCTCCAATACTCCATGATAAGCAAAAAATTCTACACCGGTCAGTGCTATTTTATCCATTTATCTTCCCTTATTATTGATTTTACCATTTTTATAGTGTCGAGATTTTGTTCAATGTCATGTACCCTTACAAAACTTGCACCCTTCATAACACCAACGGCAGTTGTGGCAAGTGTACCATAAAGTCGTTGATCGACAGGTTTTTCAAGGGTTAGTCCAATTACTGATTTGCGTGAGGTGGCTAACATGACAGGATATCCCAGACTGCACAGGCGGTCGGTGTTATTAATAACATGCAGGTTTTGGCTGTAATCCTTGGCGAAGCCCACACCTCCATCCAAAATGATTTTTTCTTTTTCTATGCCTGCTTTTTCTGCCTTTTCAAGGCTGTCATTGATGTCTGATAAATATTCTTCCGAGAAATTTTTATATTGATTGCTGTGGCGGTTGTGCATCAGGCAATAGACCAGACCGGATTTTGCAACCACTTGAGCCATCTTATCATCATATTGCAGGCCCCAAATATCATTTACCATATCAATTTTGCTGCTTAGGGCCTGGACAACCTGCCATTTATAGCTGTCCAATGATATTGTAATGTCAAAGTATTCCTTCAGTTTTTCAATCACAGGAGCAACCCTATTAATTTCCTGCTCTGTAGATACTGTTGTATGCCCAGGACGTGTTGACTCTCCGCCAACGTCAATAACATCTATCCCCTGACAGATCATTTCCTGTGCTTTCCTCAGGGCATCATCTAAGGTATTATACTGACCTCCGTCAGAGAAGGAATCTGGTGTAACATTTAATATTCCTACAATATATACATTGTTTTGCGTGTCAAATACTTTATTGCCTATAATCAAAAGCTGACCTCCATATTTCTATCCTGTGGTTTCCAGTTGCACTGTGCCTGGGCGTTGCATAAAAAGCAATTACGGCTTTTTTTATCTGCAAACTGCAAAAGCTGTGAAAGTGTATGGGAAGTGTCTTTCACGTTGTGATTGGCGATTGCAAGGGTAATTTCATCTACTTCATGGCGGCAAAATCCCGCACCTTCCAGCAGCTCTTTTGCAATTACTGCTCCTTCCCGGGCGTGATCCGCCCCTGCGCTGTATTCTATACTCCTGCCAATGTCGTGCAGCAACGCTGCCGAATACACTAGTTCCTGAGAAAAATCATACCCTTTGGTCAAAGTTTCCAAATACATAATTCTGGCTACATCCAGAAAATGGGAAAAGCTATGTCCGCAAAAAATTCTGTTTTTCTCAGCTTGATTAATTTTAGATAACCAATCAATATATTCCGGACTATTAATAATTTTATTTATTCTTTCCATCACTTTATAAAATCCTGTATGCTTTTCTGCAGTGCAAGATCTCCTTTCAGAATACCTCTGGTTGCAACCGTTACTGTTTTAGTGCCAATTTTTTTAACCCCTCGCATGGTCATACAGGTGTGAGTGGCTTCCACAATTACCATTACCCCTAATGGGTCAAGGCTTGTGTATATGCTGTCAGCAATCTGGTTTGTCATCTGTTCCTGTATCTGCAGGCGCCGGGCAAATACTTCAGTTACTCTGGCAAGCTTGCTTAATCCCACTACTTTGCCGTTTGGAATGTAGGCAATATGCACCTTACCGAAAAAAGGAGCAAGGTGATGCTCGCACAGCGAATGAAATTCAATATCCTTTTCCAATACCAAGTCATTGTTATCTGAATGAAACATAACTGATAAAAGTTCTGTAGCGTTCATATCGTACCCCTGAGTAAGCTCCTCATACATTTTTGCCACGCGCGCAGGTGTGTCTGCAAGCCCCTCCCTCATCGGATCCTCTCCTATTGCTTCCAGTAAAAGGGCAATGGCCTGTTCTGCTTTCTGTAAATTCATCATAATTTTATTCCTTTCTATTTATACAAATAGAATAGCGCAACCAGAGAAGCCTAGCCTATATAAAAAACAGGACAGGCAATAAGCCTATCCCGCAAATATACAAACTTAAATAACAGCGGGATGCAAAATTTATACCGCAGGGCTTACCCTTTCGTTCTCCTGACAACTCCCCGTTCAGGAAACACTTTACGCATAAATTTCTACTCTGTAAAAGAAACGGTGATACCGTATCTAAACTTGCAAATAAGTATACCACTTGCTTTTTAAATTTACAATATAAATTATTTGGGATTGGAACAGCCGTGAACTGACTCTAAGATATCAAATGAAAATAAACCTGTCAGGTATAAAGGCAGCTATGCAAGACAGACGTTCCAAAGAAACTTTAGGCAGGCTACTTATCCTGATTCTGAACGAAATAAGCTACAGTCAGATACTGTCCGGAATGTATGGTATCTTCCCTCAACCTGTTCATATTCTTTAATTCCTGTACATACTGAGCGGTAGACATACCGCTGTTCTCAACATACTGATCAGCAATACTCCAAAGGCTGTCTCCGTTCCTGATCTCAATACTGGTATAATACTTCTCTATTAGTGGTGTCCCCACTTCACCGGCCAATGCATTCATCAGGGACTGTCCACAAAAATGAGCTCCCAGCAGAACTGCCAGGGTTAACATGATTAACTGTTTCATAATATGCATACCTCCTCAAATATAAGAACATATGTTCATTTCACTGGATTTATCATAACACCAAGAACATATGTTTGTCAACCTGTTTTGCATTTTTTCGAACAAAGGTTTGCATTTTCTCCGAACATATGTTACTATAGTTTTAATGAATAGGAATGAGGAGGCTGTGTTATGGCGCAAGAGAAAATTACACCCAAACAGCAGGAAATTTTAGAATATATAAAAGAGACTATTTTAAAGAAGGGATATCCGCCTGCAGTCAGAGAGATCTGTGAAGCGGTTAATCTTAAATCCACATCTTCGGTACACTCTCATTTGGAAACTCTTGAAGAAAAAGGATATATAAGAAGAGATCCAACCAAGCCCCGTACGATTGAGATTATTGATGACTGCTTTAACCTTACCCGCCGGGAAGTTGTGAACGTTCCCATACTGGGAACGGTTGCTGCCGGACAGCCTTTATATGCGGAAGAGAATATTGAAAATTATTATCCCATTCCTTCCGATCTTCTGCCAAACGCAGAGACGTTCATGTTGAAGGTCAGGGGTAATTCCATGATTAATGCAGGAATATTGGAAGGGGATCAGATTATTGTGGAACACTGTTCTACTGCTCAGAACGGGGAGATTGTTGTAGCTCTTGTAGATGATTCCGCTACAGTAAAGAGATTTTTTAAAGAAAACGGACATTATCGTCTGCAGCCTGAGAATGATTCTATGGATCCTATTATTGTAGATGATGTTCAGATTCTTGGAAAAGTGATTGGTTTGTTCCGCTTGGGCATTCATTAAAAAAGATTTAGCTTAAAGTTAACATAAAAAAATTATGTTAACTTTAAGCTAAAAAAACGGCTCACAATAATTGTTAAGCCGTTCATCTGCAATCACAATATATTTTAAATCTATTTTGTATCTAAATCTTCTACTGCGATTGTCTTTCCATCTCTCCAGATTCTTTCCAGATCATAGAAAAGACGGTTTTCTTTGTCAAAGACATGCACGATAATATCGCCATAATCCATAAGAATCCAATTGGCTGTCTGATAGCCTTCTACCTGCCTGCACACATAACCCTTTTTACCCAGTTCCTCTTCAACATTGTCTACCATCGCCTGTACCTGGTTGGAATTCGTACCGCTGGCAATAATAAAGTAATCTGCGAGAACGGAAACGTTTCGAATATCTATGATGCTGACGTCCTCGCCTTTTTTATCAGATAAAGCTGCATAAGCAGTTTTTACCATATCCATGGATTGATTCATTTTGTTTCTCCCTTCTTTTCGTTGTGAACCTGTTTATAATAAGCATATGCCTGGTTAGAAACAGAATCCACAAAACTTCCTTTGCTTTCCAGATATTCAAGAGTATTCTTAAGAATCTGATAAATACATTCATCTAAATCCGTAAATGCAAGAGAACGAATATGAAGCAGATCCGGCGCTCTCTCACGTCTTGGTTCAATATAATCTGCCGTAAATACGATTTTTTCAAGCAGGGACATATTCGGTCTTCCTGTTGTATGCCACCGTACGGCATTTAAGACCTCCTGGTCAGTAACATTATATTTATGCTCCGCCAGCCATGCCCCGTATTTGGCATGCAGCACGACTGGGGCCTTAAGTTCATCATCAGTTAATAGAATATTCTGCTTCCGGCACTTTTTTATAATCTCTTCGTTTCCGTAATGCTTTGCACAATCGTGCAGCAGACCTGCAAGCTCTGCCTGATCTAAATTACAACCGTAACGCATAGCCAATGCGGTACAGATAAAAGAAACACTTAAGGTGTGTTCATATCTTAAAGGGTTCAGTTTTTCCTTTAAATCATTTCTCAATTCCATTATAACATCTATCATGCTTTATCCTTCTCCTGATATAAGCCTTGATCGTTAATATATAACAGTACCTCCTGGGGTACATATTCCGAAACAGAAAGACCTTTTGCAATTCGTTCCCGCAGCATGGCGGAAGAAATATCCATCTCTTCACAATGAAGAATACGAATATCTGCGTTGTATTTGTTATAGAGGTAGGCAATCTGCTGCTCCATGGAAGGATGCGCATCTTCATATTCCCGCCGCGCAGCTAGAAATACAGCCTGAGACAGAACCTGATCCGGTTCATACCAGTTCTCAATTTCATAAAGCGAATCAGCTCCTATGATAAAAAAGAATTGATGCTGTGGATATGCTTTACGCAGCAGTCTTAAGGTCTGAGCGGTATAGGTACTTCCGTTTCTTCTCACTTCAAAATCAGAACAGACCAGTCCTGATTTTCCGTGAATGGCAAGTTTCGTCATCGCAAGGCGGATTTCAGGATTTGTTATATGCCGGTCATTTTTGTGAGGCGGATGTCCGGAAGGCATAAACCATACCTCATCCAGCTGATATTCCTGATATGCCTGCTCTCCCAGCATCAGATGACCATTGTGGATCGGATCAAATGTTCCGCCCATAATCCCTATATTACCCATAATTATCGACTCCCTGGCCTAACAATTAGGCAGCTTTATTTAGGAAGAACAATTTTTCTTTTTGTTTCGTCTTTTGCCTGCTTATAAAGGACAATTTTTCTTCCAATTACCTGAACTACTTCAGAATGGGTCCGTTCAGACAGGATCGAAGCGACGCTGGTTCCATCATCTGCACAATTTTTTAAAATGGTTATTTTAATTAATTCCCTAGCTTCTAACGCCTCTGCGATCGCATTTGTGATCTCAGGAGTCAAGCTGGATTTGCCGATCTGAAAGATCGGATCTATATTCATCGCCAGTCCCTTTAAATAGGATCTCTGCTTACTTGTCATATTATTCTCCTTGTTACTTGTAATAGTCAAATTCAAGACCATACATGCGGACCGTATCGCCTTCCTGAATGCCGGCATTTTCCAGTTCTTCCAGCATACCGTTGTCTTTTAAGAACTTCTGGAAGAAGCTGAAGCCCTTTTCTGATTCCAGATTCGTATAACCAAGCATTTTTTCAATGCGAGGTCCTTCTACTACATAGACTCCGTCTTCTGTTACTTCCACTGAGTAAGGCAGCAATACTCCCGACAAACTCGTTAAGTCAAATTCCTTTTCAAAGACCAAAGGACTTAAATTAACTGTTTTAAGCAGATCATACACTGCATACAGGAGCTCCTTAATTCCCTGTCCGCTGACAGCAGAGATTGGATAAACCTTAATACCCTGGGGTTCAAATTCGGCTTTCAGTTTATCAATCGGACTCTCACCGTCTTCATAAATGGCATCAATCTTGTTAGCAGCTATAATCTGGGGACGCTTTATCAGATCCGGATTATAGGCTTCCAGCTCTTTATTAATGGCTTTGATGTCAGCGATCGGATCACGGCCTTCCGTTGATGCGGCATCAACAACATGAACCAGCACTCTTGTCCGCTCAATATGGCGAAGAAAGTCATGTCCAAGCCCTATGCCTTCAGAAGCTCCCTCAATCAGTCCGGGAATATCTGCCATGACAAATCCTTTTCCTCCATCTATATCAACAACGCCCAAGTGCGGGTTTAATGTAGTGAAGTGATAATTGGCAATTTTAGGTCTTGCATTGCTGACTCTTGATAAAAGGGTTGATTTTCCAACATTGGGAAATCCTACCAGGCCTACATCGGCGATTACTTTTAATTCCATCTGAACCCAGAGTTCCTGAGAGGGTTGTCCCGGCTGTGCATATTTCGGAGCCTGCATGGTAGGGGTTGCAAAATTCATGTTGCCCTGTCCGCCTCTGCCGCCTTTTAAAATAACTTCACGGCGATTTTCTCCGGACATATCGGCAATGACTTTTCCGGATTCAAAATCTTTTAAAACAGTTCCTTCCGGAACTTTTATGATTAAGTCGCTGCCATCTTTTCCATGGCATCTGCGCTTCCCGCCGGGTTCTCCATCCTGTGCTGTATACTTATGAATGTGTCTGAAGTCACTTAAGGTATTAAGTCCTTCATCCACTTCAAAAATAATATTACCGCCTCTGCCGCCGTCGCCGCCGTCAGGACCGCCGCAGGGAACATAAAGTTCTCTCCGGAAGCTGACATGACCGTCGCCGCCCTTTCCGGATCTTATATATATTTTTGCTCTATCGGCAAACATTCATTCACCTGTTTCCTTTCTTATGATAAAAAAACGGAATCCCATTATCCGCTATTCAGACTAATGGGCGTATCGTAAAAAACGGCTCCATACGTCAAGGTATGAAGCCGGTCCAATTATTCGTTAATTGCTTTTGGATAAACAGAAACCTGCTTTTTGTCTCTGCCTTTTCTCTCAAATTTCACAACGCCATCCACTAAAGCGAATAATGTATCATCACCGCCGCGGCCTACGTTGATGCCTGGATGAATGTGAGTTCCACGCTGTCTGTAAAGAATATTGCCAGCTAATACGAACTGACCATCAGCTCTTTTAGCACCTAATCTCTTAGACTCGGAATCTCTGCCGTTCTTTGTAGAACCAACACCCTTTTTATGAGCGAAAAATTGAAGGTTCATCTTTAACATCACTTACACCTCCTTAAATCGGATTTTAATATATGGTTCTCCATATTCTTCCTCAATATCCTGTAATCCGAATACCAGAGAATTCATAAGGAGCTGCGACCCGGAACTTATGTCAGAGGTAAACCGAAACTGAAAAGATCCTGTCTTTTCTTCCTGATTCACTTCAAAAGAATCCTCTGTGAATTGCTCCACACTGTTGGCCATATTAAAAGTCAGAGCTGAAACAGCTGAACAGACCAGTTCCTGTCCATCCTGATGATCATCAGCTAATCCTGCATGTCCTAACATATCAATTCCTGTATAACGTTGTTCTGAATCAACAAATACGGTTACTCTTATCATGATTAAGCATTGATCTTTTCGATCTTAACCTGAGTATAAGACTGTCTGTGACCATTCTTCTTATGGTATCCAGATTTTCTCTTATACTTGTAAACAATAACTTTCTTAGCTTTGCCTTCCTTCACAACTGTACCTGTTACGGTAGCACCTGCTACAGTCGGGCAGCCTACTGCTAATTCACCATTGTTTACAACAAGTACCTGGTCAAATGTGACAGCTTCACCAGCGTCAACACCAAGCTTTTCAACTTTAATGATATCGCCTTCCGCTACTTTGTACTGCTTACCACCTGTTGCAATAATCGCGTACATATGGCACCTCCTATTATCATTACTCGCCAACTGTGGTGTTCTGTAAAACAGAAACTTTCTAACCTCATTGTGCGGCATACTGTATAAATATAGCATTCCTTAACTGTTATGTCAATATTTTTTTCTGGAAAATAATCAGAAAAAACAGCGTTTTAAAGACTTATCCTTGTATTTTTCCATATCTCTTAGTATAATGGTCAATGTTTGATCATAAAAGGGGGTAATACCAATGAAATCTGATTCAAGAAATTCAATTTTTATCCGCTGCTGCTACGGATATGCGGTCAGCGGTATGGCTGTTTTAGTGATAGGAGCCATACTTCCATCCATTATAAAGGAGGCAGGAATCAGCTTTCTTGCAGCCGGAGGACTTTTATCAGTTATGGCTATCGGTAATCTTTCTTCCAGCTTCATTTTTCCGGTTATGGTTCCGCTTATGGGAAAAAAGAGAGCCATTATCCTGGTCACTCTTTTTGTTCCAGCGTCTCTGCTGGTATTAAGCCTTTTACCTCCTCTTCCGGTTATGTACGCTGTTATGCTGCTTTATGGTTTTACAAGGGGATGCATTACAATTTTAAACAATGCGGCAGTCAATGATATTTATGGTGATACCGCAACCGGAAAGCTGAATATTCTTCACTGCTCCTTTGCAATCGGAGCATTTCTTGCTCCCCTGCTTACAGCGATGATGATGAAACTGGGTTTTGGCTGGAGAGTGACGCTCTACATGATCGTTGTTCTTACTATTATATCCGCAATCTCATACGGAACCATGAATTATGATTTAATCAATGAAGCCCAGAAAGCAATTGAAAAACGGAAAAGCAGCTTAAACAGTACTGCAGCTGGAAATAAGGGATTTCTTCGTTCCTTTGCATTTTACTGCATTGCCTTCATTTTGTTTTTTTACCTTGGAGTTGAAAACTGTATTAACGGCTGGTTTGTCACTTATCTTCAGAATACAGGTGTTATGAGCGCTGAATTCGCTACCACCCTCGTTTCTCTTACCTGGCTGGTTATAATGGGTGGCCGTTTAATCTGTGCTGCCATGTCTAAGAAAATACATAGAAGCACGATTTTACTGATTAATTCTATTGGAAGTGCTGTCTGCTTTTTTATTTTAATAAAAGTAAACAGCTTACCTCTGGTAACAGCCTCTCTACTGGGACTTGGTTTTTTCCTGTCGGGAATTTATCCTACCTGTATTGCGAATGCAGGACCTTTGATCCAGGGCTCTACCTTTGGAATGTCTCTTCTCACTGCAATATCTGCCATGGGTGGAATTATCACCCCACAGATCGTAGGCGGTGTGGCTGACCGTGTGGGAATTGTTGCTGCAATCAGTATTCTGGTATTTAACGTGGTATTTGTTATTATACTTTCAGCTGTCAATTTCAAAGTCTGGCATCAGAAAAAAGCAGACTGATTATCCGCTGTGGCAGGAAGTATAGAAATCCCCCGGAATGTTTTCTCTCGTTTATACAGTAGAGAAACATTCCGGGGGATTTTTTATATACTTAACTCTTTTTCCATGTAGATGGTGCAAATAAAAGTAGTATGGGAAATACCTCCAGTCGTCCGGCCATCATATCAAACATCATAACATACTTGGACAATGGGGAAAACAGGGAGAAGTTTTTGGCTGGTCCGGCACCTGCCAAACCAGGACCGATATTATTAAAGGTGGCTGCAATGGCTGTGAAATTTGTTGTGAAATCAAAATTATCCAGACTGACAATTAAAACAGAACAGATAAAAATAACTATGTAGGCGCCCAGGAACGTGTTAATTGACCTCATTACCTGATGCTCAATGGGCTTTCCCTCCAGCTTCAGCACCTTTACGCTTCTGGGATGAATCAGAGAATCAAGCTCTTTTTTAACAGCTTTTAATAATATGACAACCCTTGAAACTTTGATACCTCCGCCTGTACTGCCGGCGCAGGCCCCGATAAACATAAGCACAACCAGAATTTCTTTGGAAAATTCAGGCCATAAATCAAAATCCACAGTGGAATAACCGGTGGTTGTAATGATGGAAGCCACCTGAAATGCAGCATGATGAAACGCAGCAAAAACACTACCGAATTCCCGATGGATATTGACTGTAATCAGCAATATGGAAATACCGATGATTCCTAAATAAGCCCTTGCCTCTTCGCTGAAAAAGGCCTCTTTGGGATGGCGGGTTAAAAAGAGATAATACACATTAAAATTCACTCCGAAGAGAATCATAAATACTGTAACAATCCCCTGTAAATAATAGCTGTCATAGAATGCCATACTGTTATTTTTAATACCGAATCCTCCGGTACCGGCTGTTCCGAAGCTGATGGTCAGGGAATCAAATAATGTCATGCCGCCTATCATAAGAAGAACCACTTCTAATGCTGTCATAAACAGGTAAATACCATAAAGAATCTTTGCAGTAGTCCGGACTCTTGGAACCAGCTTGCCGACGGACGGACCCGGGCTTTCTGCTTTCATAATATACATATTGTAGCCACCTGCCAGAGGCAGAATGGACAGAATAAATACAAGAACGCCCATTCCTCCGATCCAGTGTGTGAAACTCCGCCAAAAAAGCATACATTTGGAGAGTGCTTCCACATCTGGCAGGATGCTTGCACCAGTTGTGGTAAAACCGGATATAACCTCAAACATGGCATCCTCAAATAAAGGAATTTCTTCGCTGAGATAAAATGGAAGGGCTCCAAAAAAACTGAGAATGATCCAGCTTAATGCGACTGATACAAATCCTTCTTTTGCAAAAAAAACCATATTTGACGGCTTTTTGCGGGTACATAAGAAACCGATTCCTCCGCATACCAGTGATACGGCAAGAAACCAGATGCCGCTTGTTTCTCTATAAATCAAAGCAACAACACAGGGAGGGAGCATAAACACAGCTTCAATGTTTAGTATCCAGCCCAAAACATAAATGATAATTTTTTTATTCATAGCCCTATCGCCTTTTCTACCTTAGTATATCTTTCAAATCATTGAGCCCGGTTACCGTAGTCACAACGATGACCCGGTCCCCCTCTTCTAAGGTGTCCCTTCCGCGCGGACTGATAAAGCGTCCCTTGCGCATGATATAGGCTATCAGCAGATTATCTTTTAGTTCCAGCTTTTCTAATGGTATACCCACAATACAGGGCTCATTAACAACTTTAAACTCCAGAGCTTCAGCACGGTCCGCTACGATTTTATAGAGTGTCTCCACATTGCTTCCCATAGAATTCTGCATGGCACGGACATACTGGAGAATGGTTTCCGCCGTAATCAGCTTTGGATAAATAATACTACCCAGATTCATGGAGTCTATGACATTTTCAAATGCAATTCTGTTTATTTTCGTAATCAGCTTGGCCTTTGACTGGCTGGCTGCATAAAGAGACAGCATAATATTTTCCTCATCGAAACCGGTGAGGGAGGCAAATACATCGGTTTGTCCGATCCCTTCCTGTAAAAGCAGTTCCTGATCAGAGGCATCGCCGTGAATCACCATGGCTCTTGGAAGCAATTCACTGAGTTCATTGCAGCGTTCTGCATTCTGCTCCAGAATTTTAACTTTAATCTTGGTATTTTCCAGCATTTTAGCTACGTAGTATGTGATTTTTCCGCCGCCTACCAGCATGGCAGTTTTAATAATATTGTTGTCAATGCCAACCTGTCTGAAGAATTCATTGGATTCAACGGGAGAAGCAATGAAGGATATCTTATCTCCTGCTTTAATAACGGAATCTCCGCTGGGTATAATAACCTCGCTGTTGTGCTCAATGGCGCAGATGAGGACATTGCAGTTAAGCCTCTTTAGCACATCCCTGACCTTCATATCTTTCAGAACAGAATGTTCAGGTACAATAAATTTTAATATTTCTTTTTTCCCCTTTGCAAATGTGTCTATCTTTATTGCAGATGGAAAGCGAAGCAGTCTTGAAATTTCCATGGCAGCCGCCATCTCAGGATTAATGGCCAGAGAAAGGCCTAATTCTTCACGGATGTAGCTGATCTGAGAATCATATTCAGGGTTTCGGATTCTGGCAATGGTGTGGCAGTTACCCGCTTTTTTAGCAATCAGACAGCAAAGCATATTCAGTTCGTCAGAGTTTGTGGTTGCTATCAAAAGATCGGTATCTTCGATCCCTGCCTCCATCTGAACCTTATTTACCGCACCGTTTCCTACTACTCCCATGACATCAATTCTTTCTGAAATAGAATTTACTACACCTGCATTCTTATCGATAACGACAATATCATGGTTTTCTTTGTTTAACTGTTCTGCCAGGGTTGTTCCAACTTTTCCGCAACCCACTATAATGATTTTCATAATGAAATCTTCTCCTTCATCTGTAACGCCTGCTCGTAAAGGGGCTTTCTGATTTTTTTCCTTGTTATTTCAACCAGATTTAATTTAGTTATTTCAACCACTGTGGTTTTAACCGGATCTCTTGAAACAATTTCTTCCAGGCGCTTTAAAAGAAGCTTTTTATCCTCCTCTTTTTCCATGTCAATAAAATCAATAATTATGATACCGGATAAATTCCTAAGCCTGATCTGATGTCCGATTTCTTCGGCAGCTTCCAGATTAATTTTCATGATTGTTTCCCAAAGTGCCTTTTTGCCCGAATATTTGCCAGTGTTTACATCAATTACAACCAGGGCTTCGGTAGGTTCAATGACCAGATAACCTCCGGATTTCATCCATACTTTTTTCCCAAGAGCCTCATTCATGGTTTTCTCAATCCGGTACAGTTTTTTAAGCGGAAGCAGAGGATCTTCGTAATAAGCCAGCAGATTCAGGTCTTCCTTCTGATGTTCATTTAAATATTCTTTTACTGCGTCATAAATATCCTGTTCATCGGTAATTACTGATTCCAGAGAAGACTGAAAGCTGTCACGCAGACCGTTTAAATAGGATGGCGTGGAACTGTATAACAGACTATAACAGGTTCTGTGGCCGGCATGAGTAAAGATGTCAGTCAGCCGTTCCTTTAACTGATACAATTCCTCTTTTAAGGATTCCACAGGCGCACTGTAAGCGTTTGTTCTGACAATGATTCCCCAGTTTCCTTTTATTCCATCCAGATACTCCTTCATTTGCTGCTTCCAACCGGAGTCCTGGATTTTACCGGAAAAACCGATCTGCTTCTTTCCGGAAGTGAGAACGAAATATCTGCCTGTTATATTTAAGTTCCCTGTAAGAACAGGTGCTTTTGTCTTTACCGCATCCCGCTCCACCTGAACGAGAACTTCATCCCCCTGGCGGAGCTTCCCGTCAAACGGCCGGCCATCGGCGAAATGGACGGATGAATCCGTAAGACTTAAATACCCCATTTGTCCATTTCCAATATCTACAAATGCTGCATTAATATTTTTTACAATATTATTTACTTTGCCAATATAGATGTTTCCTAAGAAAGAATGGTTTTCTTCCGGCTCAATGTCAATCTGCAGGGTTTCTCGGCCGGACTGCAGGAGCGTAAGAATACACCCATTCCATCTGGTTATGATCAATTTATTCAACGGATTCTCCTATGAGTCCCAGAGGGACAAGAACAGGATTCGCCTCATCACCCGTATTCCCGTAGACTTCTTCTCTCTGGATACAAAATGCAAATTCAGGACTGGCTTCCCCTCTCCACTGGTCATAGGCTTCCATTACCAGTTCGGGTTTTAAATTATCCGCGCTTCCTGCTGATATTTTCATAAAAATTTTATTGTCACATACGGAAAGCTGGTAGATGTAATTCTTTAAATCTACTTCCCTCTCTCCCTTTTTTGACTTTTTGATGATCAGAATATGTTCCTGATCTTTAAATGCAAGAAGGCCTTCAAAAAATCTCTTAATATCATCAGGCTCCTTCCCTTCCCGGAAGGTTACTGTATAGTCTGCGGCAGCAACCAGTGACATGGCATTCTTTGCATTATCATTCAGACGATGGCACTCTGTAATTTTTATCCCCTCTGCCATGACGTCATTTAACTGATTCATCAGGGTATTGCAGTCTGCCATGGAGCTGACTTCTATATCCATGTATTCCCCGTTGCTGGTAAGACCAACTCCAAGAGGAGCTGCAAAGGACATAACCTGATGAGGGCTGAAACCTTCGCTGTATTTAATATCTACGTCCGCTCTTCTCATGGCCTTCTGAAAATAGCGCATCACATCAAGATGACCAATAAACTTAACAGGTCCCTGTTTGGTAAATTTAATTCTGACCTTCATAGCAGACACCTCCTTTAAAACTCTTGGCACCACAGCCAATACACTGCATGCGGCAGTTGGGGGTGACTTTCTCTCCAATGGCATTCTGCCATTCTCTCTTTAAAAATTCCTTTGATACCCCTGCATTGATAAAATCCCAGGGGAATATCTCATCTAAGCTTCTTTCCCTGACTGTATAGAAATCAGGATCCAGTCCGCAGGTTTCAAAGGCTTTCATCCACACATCATTTTTAAAATGCTCAGACCATGAATCATAGAGAGCCCCGTTTTTGTATACTTCTTCAATCAGAGCCGAAATTTTTCTGTCGCCTCTTGCAAGAACACCTTCCAGTACTGTTAAATCTGCCTCATGATAATTGTATTTTAAGCTTTTCTGATTGAGCATCGTGCGGAACTTATCTTTCACAAGATAAGCCCTCTGTAAAAATTCATCCTTTGTACACATTCTTGCCCACTGAAACGGAGTGAATGGCTTAGGTACAAAAAATGAAGAGCTGGCAATGACCTGAACCTTTCCGTTCCTCTGGTCCTTGGGAATCTCATAGTATACTTCCGCTACTTTCTCTGAAAGCTCTGCAATTCCTTCCATATCTTCTACTGTTTCCGTAGGAAGACCCAGCATGAAATAAAGTTTAACCCGGTTCCAGCCTCCCTGGAAGGCTTCGCCTGCGCCTTTTAAAATGATTTCTTCCGTAAGCCCTTTGTTGATTACATCCCGAAGTCTCTGGGATCCTGCCTCAGGTGCGAATGTCAGACTGCTCTTACGGATATCCTGGACTTTGCTCATAACATCTAAGGAAAACGCGTCAATTCTAAGAGACGGAAGGGAAACGTTGACTCCTTTTCCTTTAAATTCGTCTATAAGAAAATTAACGATGCCTTCCAGTTCACTGTAATCACTGGAGCTTAAGGAACTTAATGAGATTTCCTCATGTCCGGTATTCTTTAACAGCTTATAGGCATAATCTTTTAAATACTGAAGGCTGTGTTCCCGCATGGGCCGATAGACATTGCCTGCCTGGCAGAAACGGCAGCCGCGGATGCAGCCTCTCTGGATTTCCAGAACAACACGGTCCTGGGTTGCTTTAATAAAGGGAACCACTGGTTTTTCAATGTAGGTGGCGTCATCCATATTGACAACCAGCTGCTTCGTAACAGTTGCTTTTGCATGGGAATTGTTGGGAGTCATGCTTTTGATGGTGCCATCCTCATTGTAGAACACATCATAAAAAGAAGGAACATAGATTCCTTCAATCTCAGCGGCCATCTGAAGAAATTCTCTGCGGCTGCCGCCATTTTTCTTATTCTCCTTATAGCGGTCCATCAGTTCAAAATAAACGGTTTCTCCCTCGCCAATATAGAACATATCGAAAAATTCTGCAAGAGGCTCAGGATTATAAGCACAGGGACCTCCTCCGATGATAATCGGGTCGCTCTCCTGTCTCTCACAGGCATGAAGGGGAATCTGACCCAGGTCAAGGATCTGCAGAATATTCGTATAACACATTTCATATTGAAGTGTGATTCCGATAAAATCAAATTCCTTTATGGGGTCCTGTGATTCCAGTGCAAAAAGAGGGATCTTCTTCTCTCTCATGATTTTATCTAAATCGGTCCATGGGGAAAAAATACGTTCACAGTAGATGTCTTCTCTTCTGTTAAACATATCATATAAAATCTGCATTCCAAGATGTGACATTCCAATTTCGTAAACATCCGGAAAACACATACCAAAACGGATATCTACCAGATCAGGATCCTTTCTTGCCATGTTTACCTCATTCCCAATATAACGGGCAGGCTTTTCAATACTTAAAAGTATTTCATCTGATAAAGCTAATTTTTTCATATTTATTCCTTTTTACATTGTGCCAGTTGCACATTATTATAGAGTCTGTGTTATTGGAAAAGTTACTGTAAAACATAATTATGCCAACAATCATCACAAAGTTTAATTATAAAATACTTTACAGGATTAAGCAACACTATTTACTAAAACTGCAGAATTTGGAATAAAAACTTGATATACTGTAAAGAAGGCATTGATTCGCTAAAATGAATCAATGCCTTCTTTCATAAAAAAATACACAATATGAAACACTACTCCAGATTGAGTTTCTTCTTAAATATATAATCAGTGATACCGAAAAGGATTAATTGAGTAATAACAGCAAACAGAATCGTAAACGGGAAAAAGAAATTCGCAAAAAATCCCAGGGAATTTGCTGTATCGCTGATCCTGTCACCATAAAAACCAAGGGGAACCATTATAATGACACCAATGATTTGGGAGACAATCTGGATAATGAAATATCCAATAATGGAACCTAATATTTTATTTTTACTGATCACCTGACCGATGGCTATGGAAGCATAATAAATTAAAGGTGCCGTAAATACGCCCAGTAATAACAAAAAAACAATCTCTATTATAAACAGGACCAGCAGGGAGCTGTTTACCGTAGTCTGAATCTGGTACCAGACATAGGATATTTTTTGGGTTACAGTGGAAAAACGTTCCTGTGTAAAAAACATACCGCATATAGATAAGAAGATTACCAGCCAGCTGCTGATGGTCCATATACTGGCGACTGTCAGCTTTGAAAATATATGACTCTCTGTAGAAACCGGCAGGGTATGCATTAAATAACCTTCTTCCGTTACCATACTCCTGTAAAAACGGTATATAATCAGTAAGATACTTGCACTGGCAACTACGATCAATGAGGCCACATATATAAAAACAATTACCGTAGGGATAAATTGTAAAATTGGAGGGTAGTTTCCTATCCAGAGGGTAAATCTCGTGATCGGTGTCAGCACAATTGCAATTAAAAACAGTGGTAAAAAATAGCGTGCAGTCGCCTTTAGTTCATGTTTAATTAATTTTCCTAACATTTGAATACCTCCCTGAAATAAGAATCAACCGATTTTCCTTCTTTTACACGGATATCATCCACAGAGGATTGAAGCAGGATGCGGCCATACTGTATGAAAATCACTTCGTCCAGTACATTTTCAATATCTGCAATCAGGTGTGTGGAAATCAGGACAGTGGAATTTTCATTGTAATTGCTGATAATGGTATCCAGAATATAATCCCTGGAAGCAGGATCTACACCTCCGATTGGCTCATCCAGCACATAAAGGTCGGCATTACGGCTCATAACAAGAATAAGCTGCACTTTTTCCTTTGTGCCTTTTGACATAGTCTTTAAATGGTCATTTGGATTAATATGAAGCTTCTCCAACATATCATAGGCCCGTTTTTTATCAAAATTATCGTAAAAATCTTCAAAAAAATCCAACAGATTTTTCACTTTCATCCAATTGTTTAAATAGGTCTTATCGGGAAGATAGGATACTGTTTTTTTGGTTTCTGTACCAGGCGCTGTTCCATTGATCAAAAGCTGGCCTTTTGTTGGAACAAGCAGTCCGTTGATGAGCTTGATTAATGTGGTTTTTCCGCTTCCGTTGGGGCCAAGAAGACCTATAATTTTACCTCTTTCCAATGTTAAATTGATGTCAGACAGAGCAGTTACACTGCCATAACGTTTGCTTAACGCATTACATTCAAGTAATGAATTCATACTGATTACCTCCCATATATGAAGTATGGTTTACCGGACAGATTCGAGGATAAATGTTTTCACCTCTTCGTCACTGAAACCAAGTTTTTTTAATTGTTCTAAAAAGTTTTCCAGTTGCTCTTTCGCTAAATCCAGCTTCATTTTTTGTATCATTGACTGATCCTCCGTAATAAATCGGCCGCTGGTACGATTCGTAACCAGCAAACCGCTGTGTTCCAGTTCAGAGAGTGCCTTCTGCATCGTATTGGGGTTAACGGAAGCTTCTGCGGCTAAATCCCTGACACTTGGCAGCTTGGAACCGGATACATACTCTCCGGATATGATCCGAAAATGAATTTGTTCAATTAATTGAATATAGATAGGGCGGTCATTCTTTAGCTCCCATGACATTTTCTATTCCTCCTCCACATCATATTGTATTACTGTACTAATGGCTTAATACAATAATACAACTATATTATATTTTTGTCAACCATTTTTTGCATAAAAATCAGAGCTGCTGCTCCAGTAAATTAATTATTCACTGGAACAGCAGCCCTATTCATACGGAATTTATAAAATTAAGCCTGTTCGATATAATCGTCAACCATTTCAAAAAGCGCCTGCTCTTTCTCACTCTTTTCCTTACTGGAATCTTCACTGGATATTGACGAATTGATATAAGGACCAAAAATCTTTTTTAAACTGCCTGCTTTCTGTGCCTCGTACATAGATCCACCTCCTTTCATCAGTACATAACTTAGAACATTCTCTGGTATCAGATTCCTGACCGCCTCATAATTGCCAGCCTTTATGTAATCTCTCACGCATGAGGCACTGATGGCGGCCCCTGCTGCCTGTTTTCTCTCAATCTCTATCACATCAATCCCAAAATCAGGAAGCAGCGTTTTCATGGATTGATTATAAACAGCGGTTATTTTACAGGTGGGTTCAGTCCCCACAAACCGCTTTCTGATAAAAAGCGGGGGAGCAATGAGACGCCCGAATAATTCCAGATCCAGCTCACAGTTTGCCTTCCGGGCCGCACTCTTTTCTTTCATAAAATAAGTAGGGAAGGTGGCTGCAGATACAATATAATCCGACGTCTTATGGAGAATTATTCTGGGTAAATCCAAGACACCTGTTTTTACCATCTCATACCTTAAGTCAGGAGGATAAAAGCTCCTTTTGTCAGAGAGAACAAATAAATGCAGATAATCACACTGCTTTAAGCTCTCTTCGATCAGATACCGGTGTCCCAATGTGAAGGGATTGCAATTAGCCACAATGCAGCCGATGTCAGCTTTGGAATTTAACGCACAAACCGGTGTTTCTTCTGTCAGGCTTTTCTGCCATGAAGTAAAGCCCCGTACCTTGTTCTCCATAAACAGTACAGTGGAGGTTTTAATAATGGTATAAAAGCCCAGATCTGAAAACATGACTTCATTAAGCGGCTTCGTATACAGGAGGATGTGAGTGCGTCCATGTTCATACTGGTACTGAATAAGCTCAGACACCAGTGTTCCAGCAAGCCCCTGCCCCTGATAGTCCGGATGAATTGCAATGCATTTCAGTACATTCTGGTCCACGGAGCCGGTAGCGATAATCTCAGAATCATCATTGTAAAGGCACACACTGTGTTCAATACCCTCGTCATAGTTAAGACCCATGAATTTCAGAAAATTTTTCAGTTGTTCCAGTTCTTTGCCGTTGAATAACTTTCCTTCCTGCATTGGAATTCCTCCTTATCTTTCAATGTTTCAATCAGACTGTTTATGAAAATAGCGGCTGCCAGCAGATCAGCACATCCACCGCTGCTGTAATTTTTTTCTGTAAAATACAGATCCAGTGACTGAAGCTTCTTTTCCGCTCCGGGGGCATAGGCACCTCCGTTTTTTAAAAAAGTGCGGGCGATTGTCTGAACCTCTTTTAATCCTTCCAGGCCAGTCCGGGCCAGAATATTACCATCCTCCACGCTACACATAAGAGTCATAAGAACCTGGAGCTTAACCAGATTCCAGTCCTGACCGGAGTTAATTCCCTCCCGTAAGACAGGAAGTCCGTAATTTTTTACAGATGGATATCCTTTAGCAGCTTCTCCTCTGATTCCTTTGGAGCCGTATTGAAAAAGATTGCGTTCTCCGCTGCTTTTCGGAGCGTGGCTCTTTAGCTGTTCCAGCTCGGACTGAAGTATTGTTCTGACCATTCTCTGCTCTGTTTCCAATAACGCATCTGATGTAACACAGTGCAGCTTCCGGCAGCAGACTCCGGCAGACGCACTGAAAATTCCTAAAGTAAAGATGGCTCCCTTATGGGTATTTACCCCTCCTGTTGCCTGGTACATCGCCTGCTCAGCCTTTTGTCCGATCTGGCGGATAACAGGGAAGAGATTTTCCGGTTCCTCATACATCAAAGTCCCCTGGAGAGCCATTTCCTCAAAATAGGGTGTTATGGCTTTGGTGCTTTCTTTGAATGTATCGAGATTCATATCTTTGTGTGCACCAGTGGAATAAGAATCAACAAGTCCTGGTTTTGGCGCTGTAAAGACCTCTTCCAGCAACGCCTCCGCTGCCAGCTGTCCGATTAAAATTTCAGATTTATTAACTGAACTCAAATGGTTTCACCTGACGTACTACATCCATAATCGTACCATCCCGGCTTTCAATAATTCCTACCACCCTGTCACCAAACTGAACCTTCTGGGGTTCACCGGCTATGGAATAAGCAATATCCCGTAATTGTTCGATTGTTTTAAACGGAAGATCCACACCCTTCATGCATGCAATAAGATCTTTTCTCTGAGGGTTTATGGCAATGCCGTAATCAGTTACAACTACATCAATGCTCTCACCGGGAGTTGTTACAGTCGTCACTTCGCTGCACACAGCCGGCGTTCTGCCCTGAAGAAGAGGAACGATAACGATGCTGCATTTCGCACCTGCTGCCGTATCGGGATGTCCGCCCTGCGCACCGGTAATCATGCCGTTTGAGTCCACCACTACATTACAGTTAAAATCAACATCTACCTCAAGGGCAGCTAAAATAACAAAGTCCAGTTTATTTACAACAGCGCCTTTATTAAACGGGTTTGCATATTCTCCGGCAGAGATCCGGAAATGTTTTAAATCCTTTACGGATTCAACCGCCGCAAGATCAAAATCCTGTGTATCCAGCAAACAGTCCACCTGGCCATTGACCAGCAGATCGCACATGGGTTTTGTAAGTCCGCCGACACCGAAGCGCATCCGGACATTTTTCTCCTTCATAATTTTTGCAAGAGATATGGTAGATGCGATAGAAGCACCTCCAACCCCCGTCTGATAGGAGAACCCATCTTTAAAGTACGGTGCATGGGTAACAAATTGGGTACAATATTCCGCCATCATGAGTTTTCTCATATCGGTTGTCGGCTTTGCTGCTCCAGTTGCTATTTTCTTAGAATCACCGATTTCATCCACAACAACAACGTAATCCACCTTTGTCATGCTGATGTGCGCAGGAAAATTGGGAAATGGTACCAGACAGTCTGTAATCGCAACCACCTTATCTGCATAATCCGCATCCACAACTGCATAAGAAAGAACACCGCAGTCATTTTTTCCGCCGATTCCGCGGCAGTTGCCATAATCATCACAGGTTGGGGTTCCGATAAAAGCAATATCAATTTTGGTTTCTCCGGATTCAATAGCTCTTACACGTCCTCCATGGGAACGCATGACGGCAAGGCCCTTTAATTTTCCTGCTGATATTGCTTCTCCGATCTTCCCGCGTACGCCAGAGGACTGAATCTCTGTAATAACTCCCTCTTCAATATAAGGAACGATAGGATCGTGTGCTTTTCCGAGGGAGCTGGCACAAATCGTGATGTCCTTTATTCCCATCTTATAGACTTCTTCCATGACCATGTTAATAATATAATCACCCTCGCGGAAATGATGATGGAAGCTCAGTGTCATTCCATCCCTGATCCCGCACTTAACCAGGACCTGTCTTATATTGTCTACAAGCTTGCTCTCGGTGTTATTGATCACACATTTGGTTTCAGGACTGTTTTTTTTGTATGTATAGCCGTCCCTGTAATGATTTCCCTGAAACACTTCTTTACCGGTTATTTTTAAAATTTCTTCCGGTATATCTCTTCCAACCGCGTTTATCATCTTTATAAATCCCCCTTATAAACTCCGGATGCTTTTGCAAGTGAAATTGTGCGCATTGCGCCATCGTAGAATGCGATGTCAATCATCTTGCCGTCAACAGTAAATACACCGATTCCCTTTTCCTTTTTATCGTCGATTTCCTTTACAACCTTTTCCGCAAAAATAATATCTTTCTCAGATGGGGTGAAAATATCATGTACAATCTGGATCTGTCTTGGATTTATGATGGATTTTCCATCAAATCCCATGAGATGAATGGTTTCTACATCCTTACGGAAGCCTTCCATGTCATCAAGGTTGGTGTAAACCGTATCAAAACACTGTACTTTTGCAGCTCTTGCGGCAATGAGCATATTCTGTCTGGCACCCATCAGTTCCACGCCTGTGCCGGTAATATGTGTCTGAAGATCTTTTGTATAATCTCCTCCTGAAAGGGCAACCCCTAACAGCCGTTCAGAGGATTCGCATATATCCAGCGCTTTCATGATGCCTCTTGCAGATTCCAGTGCCGCCATAATCAGAACGGATCCGATGGGACGGTCAAATCTGGTTTCTGCCAGTTCAATCACTTCTTCCACCAGTCTGACATCTTCCGGGCGTTCTGTCTTTGGTATCCGGATTGCATCACAGCCGCCTGCGACTGCGGCCATAATGTCTTCTTTCCAGAAATTTGTATCCAGACCATTGATGCGGACGACGCGTTCTACTCCATGGTAATCAATTTCCCGCAGCGCATGGAATAAAGAAAAACGGGCTGCATCCTTTTGATTTTCTGCTACGGCATCTTCCAGGTCAAGAATCATGGAATCCGGTTTATAGATATAGGGATCCTTAATCAGTCCGGGCTTCTGGCAGTTTAAGAACATCATGCTTCTTCTCAATCTCTTTTTTTCAGGATGTATCATCGGATTGCACCTCCCCATGGAAGATCTTCGTATACATCGGCAGCTCTGAAAACAGCCCCTTCCACTCTCGCTTTTATTGTACAGTCAAGTGCACCCTTATCAACGACTGTAATCTTCACATCATGAATATCTAAATTGTTAAGCGTTTCATAAACCACCTTTTTAATCTGGTTTCCATACTGGTTGATGACAGAACTTTGTAAATGGAATTCAATGACTCCGTCTCCAGGCTCGACCGTTACCTGGGCATCACTGGATTCCAGTGTTCCAGCCATAGCCGGTTTTAAAATCTGCATGACAGTTCCTCCTGATTTATCTCTTGTTTCTGTTTTTATTAAAATTGATCAGACATCCGGCTTTCACGATTTCACGCTCGTCCTTTGTCATATCTGCGATGGTAAGTGTCATTGGGGATACATTTTCTTCGTTAATTTTGTATGCCTGAATATTAGTTAAATCACCATCCAGAATGTCTCTGATTCCTGGTACAAAGATATAATCCCCTACTTCAAAATCCGGTTCTTCCTTCATCTGGAACGGAATCATTCCCCAGTTCATTACATTGGAACGGTATCTTTTCGTTGCATACTCTTTCGTAATATTTGCTAATCCGCCAATCACTCTCTGACAGCTGGCGGCCTGCTCTCTGGCTGAGCCGTCGCCTGGCTTTACTGCATAAATCATACTTCCGATTTCTGTCTCTTCTGGATTTACGGTTAAATCCTTAAAGGAAGAACGGATTACCTTAAATACGTGTTTCAGCTCTGGTTCAGCAGAAAATACATTCTCTCCATTGATTCTTGCTTTTTCCAGACGGGCTACTTCTTTGGTTCTCTCCACATACATGGGATCTCTTCTTGATAATGTAAATTCTGCAAGGCCAAGGGGATTGGAACGGTAAGAGGAGGTTTCCCCCGATGGAATCAGTTCGTCTGTTGTTGTCACCTCATCCATGATCTTTGAGCAGACCTTTAAGAGTATGTTGTCAGTAAGTGCGCTCATTTCCGGCCAATCCTTGATATTTGGGCCATATGCCAGTTCTTGTGTGCTTTCCCCTTTTTCATAACCGTAATAGACCCGCTTGTCATAAACGGCTTTATCAAAGTGATAATCCGGAATCTGATTCCAGCAGTCAAATTCTGCTGCAGAGGTCAGAATACCCCCGTTTGCCGCTGTGGCAGCAATGGAACGGGCATCCATTAATGCAACTGCAGACATCTGTCCGTTGCCGGGCTTGGAGCCTTCTCTGTTGGGGAAGTTTCTGGTGGTGTGCCGTATGCTGAGCCCATTATTGCATGGGGTATCTCCCGCTCCGAAACAGGGACCGCAGAATGCTGTACGGATGACCGCCCCTGCTTCCATCAGTGTTTCTACCATACCTTTTCTTACCAGATCAATAAACACCGGCTGGGAGGAGGGATAAACAGCAAGAGAAAATTCTCCGTTTCCGCAGGTTTTTCCTTTTAATACATTTGCCGCTTCCACAACATTTGTGTAATTACCGCCTGCACAGCCGGCAATCACACCTTGCTGAACCATAAGCTTTCCATTCACAATTTTATCCGTTAACGAGAAGGAAGCGCGTCCGTCACTGATTCTTAAAGCTTCCTTTTCTACTTCCCTCAGGATATCAGAAAGATTATCAATCAGTTCATCTATTTCATAGGTATTACTTGGATGGAATGGAAGTGCGATCATTGGTTTCACTGTACTTAAATCTACATATACGCAGCCGTCATAATATGCCGTAACTGCCGGACTTAGTTCTTCATACGCATCTTCTCTTCCGTGGAGGGCAAGAAACTGTCTGGTATCTTCATCTGTTTTCCATATTGAGGTTAAGCAGGTGGTTTCTGTTGTCATAACATCAATGCCGTTTCTGAAATCCGTACTCATGGATGCAATGCCAGGTCCCACAAACTCCATAACTTTATTTTTAACATATCCCTTTTTAAATACAGCACCGATGATTGCAAGGGCAATATCCTGGGGACCAACACCAGGCTGGGGCTTACCAGTAAGATAGATCGCTACGACTCCCGGATAAGCTACATCGTAAGTATCACATAAAAGCTGTTTTACCAGTTCTCCGCCGCCTTCTCCGATTGCCATGGTTCCAAGAGCTCCATAGCGGGTGTGGGAATCGGATCCTAATATCATGCTTTTGCAGCCGGCATGCATCTCTCTCATGTACTGGTGAATGACTGCAATATGGGGTGGTACATAGATTCCGCCGTATTTTTTTGCGGCAGAAAGTCCGAACATGTGATCATCCTCATTGATCGTACCGCCAACTGCGCACAAAGAATTGTGACAGTTCGTCAGTACGTAGGGGATCGGGAATTTTTCCATTCCAGATGCCTTCGCTGTCTGTACAATACCCACAAATGTAATATCATGAGATGCCATGGCGTCAAATTTCAGTTTTAAATGGGACATATCACCAGAGGTGTTATGTGCCTCTAATATAGAATAGGCAATGGTACCTTTTTTTGCCTCCTCTTTATTTACTGTCTTATTCGTGGTAGAAACTGTCTTTTCAATATCTGCCTCCGGAACAATCTCCGTACCATTTATAAGATAGACTCCGCCTTCGTATAACTTTACCATGTGAAACCCTCCTGAATTATGAAAGTAATTATGCTTTTACTATATAACTGTTCCGCTATATAGGCAAATACCATGTACCTTATAACTCTTATAGGTTTTATCTATTTAAAACTTTTCTTTTCCCGGATATTGCATTATACTGTTAGTACAAGCATTAACTGTAAAAAGGAGTAACCATGACCAGCCGAGAACTTTTATATGTAAAGACAGTAGCCGATGAAAAAAGCATTTCCCAGGCGGCCAAGAAACTATTTATTGCACAGCCATCACTCAGTCAGTCACTTCAGAGAATTGAAGACTCACTGGCTACCAAGCTTTTTAACAGAACTTCCGCAGGTTTGACTTTAACCTATGCCGGAGAACGGTATTATCAGGTAGCGTGCAAAATTTTAAAAATTTACGATGATTTTGAAACGGAAGTCAGTGACATTAATAATTTGAAAACTGGACGGATTCAGATGGGAATCACCAATCATTTAAGCACAATTATTCTTCCGGCTGTGCTTCCCGAATTTAAAAAAAACTGTCCGCAGATTGAACTTTCCATCTGTGAAGAAATTACAGGTAATTTGGAATCCAGGCTTTTGGCAGGGGAGCTGGATTTCGCTATTCTACATGCGCCGAAGGAACTGACCAATCCCCAGCTCTATAATGAGATTCTGTCAAGGGATCCTTTTATAATCGCGCTTGAAAGCTCTCATCCCCTTGTAAAAAAAGCCATAAAAAAAGAAGGCTATCCTTATCCGGTACTGGATTTAAAATTGCTTAAGAATGAGCCTTTTATTATGGTGCATAAGCAGCAGAGAATCCGCCAGGTGACAGATACAATTTTAAGTAAGGCCGGAATCACCCAGCCCAATATTCTCCTCACACTCAAAAATTATGAAACCGCCTTTGGACTGGCAGGTCAGGGACTTGGAGTAACTCTTCTTCCGGATGACTATGCAAGAATCACACAGCTTAAAAATCCCCCCACTCTGCTGTCCATTGATGAAAAATACAGCCCGAACTGGGATCTGTGTATTACATCGTTAAACGGCGGATTTTTATCCCGGGCCGACCAGTACTTAATTTCACTGGTAAGAAAAAGCTTCTGCAATGAAGTTGTATATTTATGAATCAGAACATATCATGTTCCGGGTTCTTCCAGACATGATATGTTCCATCTATCGATTTTTTTCCATGAATGCATTAAGCTGCCTCTGTTTTTCGGCAATTACCCGGTCAATTCCCGCCGTCTCCAGTTCCTGATTAAAAGATTCAATTCCGGTTTTAGGCCATAGTTCACCACAAAGAAGAGCATTCTCATATTTGTCAATAATATATTGGCAGGCATCAACCTCCACCCTCACTTCAGATACGTCAAACAAAAAACCCAGAGCCGGAGAATCCTTTACTGGTTCATCCCAGAACACCACATGATCCAACAACCCATCCTCTTCCTGCCATTGTTCGATTTTAACTCCCACTGGCCAGCTCCACACCTTGGAAGTCCATTGCTCAGCGGGTGAGTAATCCGGGTTATCTGCTGGTTTTACATATCCGGCACCGGCAAATTCATAATCGATGCCTTCCTGTCCATATGCCAGTAAACGTGATATTTCCACGTCTGTATACATCAGATTCAGAACCTTCATCGCCAGTTCCGGATTTTTACTGTCACGGCTGATACACCAGATCATATTACAGCTGTCTGAGTCAGCGATCCGGGGAGCCAGCTGAACAGCAGCCATCGGATATTCTACATAGCGGGCTATGTTAAAAATGGATATCTCTGAAAGATTTAGAAAACTGCCAAAAGAATCTCCCTGAGCCAGATAACTCTGTCTGTCTTCCTTTCCCAAATAGGCTTTCTCCATAAACAGCCCCTGCTGGTTCCATTCCCGCATCTGTAGACACAGGTTATAAAAATATTCCGACTTATAAAAGTTTTCAACCACACTGTTGTCTTTGCCTTTATCCACTAAAACTCCAATGTTATTCCCCAGCCGGTCCTGGATCATACGTGGGATAATCCTGCCGCCATGGGGTACAATTATATTCATATCCGGATAATGTTCCTTTACTGCCAGCAGCATTTCATGAAGCTGGTCCATGGTTTTAATGGAACGCCATTCAATCCCCAGTGTCTCAGCAATATCACGGCGAAATACAAACCCCATACATTTACTGTCAGAAGTACAGGATGGAATCCCATAGATTTCGTCATTTAAATATGCGATCAGCCACTCTTTGTCACGGATATAGGAGCTAAGGTTGTCTTTATAAGGTTTCAGCAGATTATTAATTCCGATTACGGCCCCCATACTGATCCACCGTTCATAAGAATCTAATTCAAAAGCTGCAAATGCATCCGGCATTTGTCTTGAATGATACAGCACCGACAGTTCATCCTCATAGTCATTCATCTTATAGCCGATAATCTTAACGTTACAACCTGCTTTCTCTCTGGTTATCCGGCTGATTTCTTCTGATATCCGCTGATTTGCCTCAGCAGATGCCGTATGAACAGAACAGATTGTGATGGTTGGATATTCTCTGGCTTCCATCCCCTTTTGCCCACGGCAGGCCGCCAGGCCTGTAAGACTTAATAAAGCAACTGCTGCCATTACTCCTGCCTTTTTCCCCATTTACTCCTCCTCGGCTTCGCCCCGCCGTTTTTCCTGCGGCGTTATCCCCATAATTTTCTTATAGCTATAAGAAAAATGAGAAAAATTGGTGTATCCTACTTTAGCCGCAATCAGACTGATTGGCAGCCTTGTTGATTCAATTAACATCTGTGCTTCTTTCATTTTAGTCTTAATAATAAATTCTTTTAAAGTCATTCCCGTTTCCCTTTTAAAGATCCGGGTCAGATAATCAGGATTTAAATGAATATGGTGGGCAATATCATCCCGCATAATCTGCTCCTCCATATGGTCAGTAATATAATTTACCACTTTTTCTATCAGATCCTCTGGTACCGTCTCCTCCAGATTTTGGTCAAAGCGTCTGACTACATATCCAATCAGAGCTTTCATATGCTCCACGCTTCTCATTCCGTCCAGATAAAGCTGAAATTCCTCCTCTGTAGAAAACAGTTTCTTAAAAAACCCCTCCCCATTCTGGGAGGCATAATAAACAGCCTGTAAAAAATCCTGATAAAATTCCCGAAGTGTATTACGGTTCATAACTCCGCTTTCAACCAGACGATCCAGACACTTACCGGCATCCTCTGCAACAGCCTGGGCATGTCCTTCTTTTAATAACCCTGACCATCTGCGTACCTCAGGAACCCGGCTGGAAATTCCTTTATCAGTTTTTCGCGGACCAGTATAAACACCATTGGATAAAGAAACATTGTCATCACGATAGTTAATCAGGTTATGCCAGGTTTTTTCCAGCTCCTGAAACGGCGATGGTGCAACCATATAAATAGCAGTTTCACATTTGAAAAACTGCTGGTAAAAGCTGTTGATAAATTGCAGTCTGCAATCCATCGTATCCTCATCCGGCAATATATCCCCCCATATCACCATCCCGAAGCACGGATAATCTGAAACAAAAGAGATCACCTGCAGGTGATTCTGCTCAAATGTCTCAGCTGCAATGTTTTCCATTGTATCTGACAGCAGTCTTGGCTGCCATACTTCTGTACTGTTCCAGCGGATAATCTGTATCAATAATAAATATACGGTCTGCTCCATTGCGGGAACTTTTCCCTTTTCCTGAAGCTTAAAAAACTGACTACTGCTTACGACACCGGTCAGATAATTTCTTATACTGTTTCGAATCAGATTTTTTTCCTGTTTTTTATATTCATCTCCCATTTGTTCCAGTTCTTTTTTCTTAGCTGTTGCACATAAATCCTGAACTGCGCGCCGGACACTTTCTTCAATCACCGGATAGGAAGCCGGTTGTAAAATATAATCTGCACAGGCTAATTTCAATGCTTCCTGAGCATAAGCAAAGTCAGCATGAGCAGTCAGCACAATACAGGAGATATGCGGGTAATGCCTCTTCACCCAGCGGATCAGTTCAATTCCATTTTCTCCAGGCATTTCAATGTCACAAAGTATGATTTTAATCTCTTCCTGCTGAATGATATCCTTAGCCTGATATGCACTAAGCGCAGTATAAACCTGGTCAACACCAATCGTTTGCCAGTTGATTCCCCATTGCAGCCCCTCTGCTACACGGTATTGATCATCCACAATCAATAATTTCATAATTCTTCCCCTTCCGTATATGGAAAAAACAGTTCAACCAGAGCCCCTTCCCGGTTGCGGAATGCAGCTGCAAAATCATCTCCGTAGCACAGCCGGAAACGCTTCAGCACATTATAAATACCAACATGTTTTTTCCCTTTCCCATCAACCAATATTTCTTCTTTATCGATGCTGTTTATAACGGATTGCTCAAATCCCGGACCATTATCCCCAACCATTATGTGTATCAGAACCCTTTCAGCTGTAACAATCCGGCTTACTTTAAGCACCAGCTTCAGCTTCTGGCCTGAAACAAAACCATAATGAATACTATTTTCTATAAAGGTTAACAGACTGACTGGCGGAATTGGTATATTGGTAAGCACAGCATCATAAGTAATGGAAAATTCAATACTCTGATGCTGGTTTAATGAAAATAAGTCAGTGTAATTCTTGCACACCTCCAATTCTTTCTGCAGTGGAACATAATCTTTTGTGATTGTAAAAATATAACGCAGATAACTTGACAAATGTAAAATGGTCTGCTGGATCTCCTTGTTTTTTCCGGACTCTGCCATACCGTATATATTCTTTAAACAGTTAAGATAGAAATGAGGACGGATCTGGGATTGCAGCAGTTGATATTCGGTGTTCTGCTTTTCCAGCTCTTTTTCATATGAGGCAATTTTCAATTCTGAAATCTCATCAATCATCTGGTTAAACATATCATTAACCTGACAAAATTCCTCCACTGCATACGTATCCACATGAGCAGATAAATCGCCGTTTCGTATGGCTTCAATGGTTTTGGTAAGGTGGGAAATGGGATTGACCACCAGTTCCCACAGCCAGATTGAAACAAAAGGAACTGCAACAACCGCCATAACTGCGCAGACAATAACAATAATATGAAACAGGTTCATCTCATTTAAAATCCCATCATAAGGCCTTGCATAGATCAGTGTAATATATCCCGCCTGATCAGAAACAACAAGATATTTTTTTGCTGTCCCTGTGATCAGATAACTGTCACCAGCTTTCTGAATTTCATCAGGTGCAAGCCCAAGTTCCAGATCCGGATAAATCATCGTTTCCCCGTCGCCAAATATTAAAGTTCCATTCATCCGGTAGTCCGAAACTGCAATGGTATTCAGACGCTCTAAATCGATTACAGCAATACAGTAAACAGTACGGTAGTTCATTCCCCGCAGAAGATAATCTCTCCCTCCGATCGAATGGAAAAACCACTTGGATAAATCAAAATCCCCCTGATTAATCAGCCTCTTAATCTCCGTTTCCAGATTTTTCTGAGCCTGGATACGCTGGGTAGCCGTAATCTCATAATAAGCATTGTATTCGCCGGTATACCAGCTATTTACCGGACTGTAAACAGCCATTGTATACAGATTCTGGTTGGCGGTCAGATTCGACTTTAAAATCTCTTGTATATTATAAGACCGGTTGTACATTTCATTGAGCATCAGCTCAATAGAAAAGCTTTGAAACTGGGCATCTCCTGATACCATCCCGGACATTACCCGCTCGGTTGCCTTCATCGTACTTTCCATATGACTTTTAAATATCTCCAACTGGCTTCTGGAAGACTGACTGGAAGTGACCTCCACGCTGCGGGCAATATAACTGGAATAAATGACCAATATCATTGCTAATGGAATCATAATACCCAAAAATAATCCCGGAATCAGATTTTTCAGTGATACCCGGCGCCCCCTCATCCTTTTGTGTTTATCCAGCAGTTTTAGAATGCCAAAAACATTCATACACGTTCCCGTCCTCACTTTGCATCAAATGTAATTACATTACAAAAAGGGACAAACGATATATCAATCCAGTTTGCCCTCTTTCTATAAACAGTTTCTTTTTTGAAACTGAAGAATACTAACTTAAATATGGTTAAGATCCGGTACGGCTTTTTTATATTGTAATATAATTTCATCCTTGGTGTTTTCCATGTATCTTAACATTTTCTGACGATAGAGATTCACGGTTTCCTGATATTGTGGTTTGTCAATTAAATTTTCCAAGGCATCCGGATCCTTCCTTAAATCATATAATTCTTCTTTTTTACGATAATCATACATCTGGACACGGGCGGCAACGGTTTCATCGTTTTTTGCTTCGTTCACCATTGCCTGATAGGTCCGCCCCATTTTCGATTCATTCATGAACTGATAACTGCCATCTGACCAGTCATTGAATATGTAAGCATACTCGGCATCCTGAATTGCCCGCATGGGGTATAAATCATGCCTGGCTGTTGAGGTTATCTGAGTATAAACATCTTCCCATCCAGACTCCTTTTGTCCCTTCAATATCCCTGCGTAAGAACGGCCATCCATATCTTCCGGAATGGGCAGTTCCAGCAGCTCCAGCATTGTTGGCATAAAATCAATTCCTGAAACGAAGTGAGCCGTATCTCTTTCACCTGCTTTTGTTATACCGGGAGCCCTAACAATCATAGGAGTACGATTGCTGTTTAAATAACAGTTTGTTTTAGCAAAAGGAAATGCCATCCCGTTATCACTTAAAAATACAATAATAGTATCGTCATACATCCCCGATTCCTTTAATGCTTTTAGTACCATTCCCATTGTTTCATCGCAGCGATGCACACTGGAAAAATATTCAGCGGCTTCTTTTCTGACTTCGGGAATATCAGGAAGGAAACCAGGTACGGCTACTTCCTCCGGTGTATAATAGCGAGAAGCATAGGTATGATACCCGTATTTCTTTAATTCCTGGTCACTGCCGGCAAAGGGACGGTGCGGATCGTGGGAATTGGCCATAAAGAAGAACGGCGCATTTTCTGTTTTTGATTTTTCAAAAAACTCTTTTGCCTTTTGATAATAAATATAAGGTGCTCTGCCATAGAGATGTTTCGCATTGAATACATCTCCCATATAATCCCACTCAAATTTTTCAATCGGCTTACAGTGCTCTTCTTTCCCGCAAATCCCATTCATGTAGCCATATTTATGAAGATATTCCGTTAAGGTAGTCACATCTGCAGCAATGGGATCAAATCCTGGAGCACCGTTTCGATGAGGATATTTCCCTGTTAACAGGCACTCTCTCGATGGCATGCAGATTGCGGCGGTTACATGAGCCCGTTCCAATAACAGCCCCTCTGCCGCAAGTCTGTCCAGATTAGGACTGATATCCTCCACCGGGCAGCCAAAAGCACCAAGAGAATTATAATTCATATCATCTGCCACTAAAAATAAAATATTTTTTCTATCCATAAAATTAAGCTCCTATCTTACTTCAGGCAAATCTCTGGCTGAAGCCGGGTTTTTACTCCATCGCTCCCCATCGTTCATACCGGTTTCTTTTTCCCATGCCATCATCCATTTGTGCATATGCCAATGCTCCATGAAGGACTTTTCTTGTTGCCTTGGATCTGCAAACGTTAGGGCAATATCTCTTAGTTCACTGGACAGTTCAGGATTTATATGATTTAAATTGGTCTTCTCATTGGAATCTCTGGCAAGATCAAACAGCATATCTTCATCCTCATAGCCATGATAGGTAATATACTTATAATGGTTCTTTCTTACCATGATTCCATAAGATTTTTCATTGAGATCACCTGCCATAAACTGACTGATAACTACCCGCTCATAGTCCGGCTCTTCCGCTTTTGTCAGGACTTTCGCAAGACTGGTCCCATCGGTTTCAACGGGAAATTCCACCCCGGCCAGTTCACACATCGTCGGTCCTAAATCCATAATGCTGACGGGAGCCTCCACGCTGCGTGCGCAACCAATGCCATCTCCGGCAAACAGGAACGGAATCTTCGCCGACTTTTCAAAAAATGTCTGCTTCCCATAGAAACGGTTTTCTCCAACCTGATCGCCATGATCTGACAGGTAGCAGAATATGGAAGACTGATTGGAGCGTTTGGAATAATCGTTAAAAGCGGCCCTTACCCGGCCGATCTGTCCATCCATATGCTCAATCATTCCGCAATAAGCCGCAATCGCCTGCCTGGCACTGTCCGCATCAAAGGAACGATCCTTTTTCTTTTTTTCCAGCAGCCGGTTCATTGGCATATCCATATCAAAGCTGTCAGGTACGGTTACACGATTTAAATATTTCAGATACAATTCTTTTGGCGCCACATACGGATAATGGGGACCATAGGTTCCAACAACAATTAATTGAGGCTTTTCATGTTCCTGTGACAGATACTCAAGAGCTGCCTCCACCACTGCCTCATCATAATTAAGCACCGGTGATTCTCCGCCGCCTATTACATCTGTACAGCAGGTATCCATAAAACAGTCCTTAAACACGCCACGCTCCTGAGCCAATGAATTACCTGGCCGGTTCCAGGTTACTGGCGTGATGTCTCCTACCAGACGCTTTGTAAAACCATGCCTTTGATCATGACCAATGAAATGCATCCGTCCAATTAATACTGTATCATACCCTGCAGCTGCAAAGGGATGTAAAAATGTGGGTGTCATATCTGCCAGGGTGTCAAAATTTGAATATACGCCTGTTTTAGAAGGCAGCTTTGCTGACAGCATTGACATTCTTGCTGGTACGCACAGTGGGCAGGAGGTATAACTCTCTGTAAAATTAGTCCCGTCTTCCCTTAGTCTGTCTAAATTTGGCGTTTCAACCGGCACAGCACCCCATCCGGAAAAGATGGGGCTGTGCTGATCGCTCAAGTAAATTAATATATCGGTTTTTTTCATACCTTTCTCCTATTACTCTGCGATTTTTGCTCTGATTCGTTTTGCCTCGGCTATTCTTAGCTTTTTCTTTTTCCATGCCTTGATCTCGCTTTCATTCATACGGTAGATCATCAGGATCAGGAAGAGAAAATAGATGACTAAGGTCTGTACGCTGTTGTCTAAAGCCAGTTTGGAGAGACCGAGAGTTAAAATCTTAATTGACAATACAGCCATCAAAATACCGACTACAGAATTGCTGAAGCGTGCCAGAGTCATTCCAAGCATAACCGCAAACATATTACCCATAACCGTAGCGCGGGAATCCATACCTAAAACCGGTGCCAGATTACCTTTGAAAACGGTGTCGAAGATTCCGGCGATGGCTACCAGACCGCCTGCTATGGTATAACAGATTATACAATTAGAGAAAATATTAATTCCTGAGTTCATGGCAATCCTCTGATTTCCCTGAATTGCTTTGCGATTATAGCCAAATGGTGACATCAGGAATAAATATCCCATTACCAAAGTTACCAGCAGCACTACGATGGATATAAAAGTTACGTTCGATAAAATTGCCAGCTTACTGTTTCCGAATGTCTGCAGCCCTTTTGATCCAAATGCTGAGAATGAAATACATTCATAGATCAGGGCCATTCCCATACCAAGAATCATGGGAATAATTCTGGTTTTTACAAATGCCACACCAACCAGGAAACCGGCAATCACACCAAATAAGATACTGATAACTAATGTCCCGATTCCTCCCATTCCCAGACTTAAAGCAATATTACCTCCAAATATTACCGCAAGAATCATCTGGGAGCCAAGTGAGAAATCCATTCTTCCAGCTGGCAGATTGCAGCTGAGAGCCAGTGCAATACAAAACAAAGAGGCGAAGGTTCGAGCCAGATTCTTCAAATCTGCCATATTATTAATAACTCCTGCTCCAGTTACCACCCGGGCGATAATTTCCATAATCAGATATATCCCTATCGGTACACAAAAGGAACAGATGGCATTTTTAATATTCAATCTAAGTGCGCTCTTATTCATGGCAGTCTCCTTTATTGGGTAAGCCCCAACATCTTTAAGCAATTATACAAAGTTAAATCACCTAACATGGTGTGTATTTCCTCATTGGTAAGACTGGGATTCGTCTTTTTAATCATCTTATCAATCATATCGGAATTAAATACATAAGTGGATTCATCCTGGTCCAGCTGTTCAATTTCAGCCAATTGCTGCGGGCCGTCACAACCCCAGTTTAATGCCTCGAATTTCATTGCCTTGCCATCTGGTTTGAGAACATCAGAATCACCTAACAGTCCATTCATCAGTATTGCAAAACCTTCGCCGGCAATTATCGTTGTTGATTTTACTACAGCAAAATCCAATGCCTTATTACCAGTACAGTCATCCGTATTCATTGCAGTATGTAAAGATTCGGATAATTCACCAACAGATGCTACCTTAATGTTTTTGTTAAATGCCCGCTCTGCTTCATCAATAATCTGAGATAACTGTGTGTAAGTATTGCCTGCACCCATTACTACATCATATTTTCCAGTTAATAACGCTGCTGAAATACCCGTGATTACATCTTCGTTTTTCATCTCTCCCGGATAGAGATAAACATCAATCCCTTTATCGTTTTCTGCCATTGTAGGTTCACCGGCAACTACCAGTTCATCAATTGGCTTGGTGAATTTTAAATCGTACGCTTCCTCAACTGCTTCCATAATCGCGGTTGCATTGAGACGATGAGCCACATTGTTTTTGCAGGCCATCAGGGTCGGAATCAAAACGCCGTGTTTCTGGCCGTCACCAAGGAAATTTTCAGCTGCAATTTTCATCTGGGCAGCCGTAGATGACTGCTGGGAACCAAAACCACCGCAGAAATATTCCAATCCGTCAATGCTTGAGGTATCAGCTGTTCTTTGAACTGCATAATAGATACCCAGCTCCTGGCATTTATTACCTGCCTGCTCCCAATAAGTAGGTGCGAAACTGAGGATACCTCTGGCTCCGGAAATTTGCGCATTTTCAATAAAATTGAGTTCTGCCTCGGCTGAATCCAGTGCTTCCGAAACAATAAATTCTACATTGTATTTTGGAGCTACATAATTTTTAAGGTAATCAATCCGTTCCAGGTTTTCATTGGACATATCTCCAAAAGCCAGCCCGATTTTAAACGTTTCGTGGTCAGCAGCATGATCGTAGTTTGCAGCCTGAGTTGTGTTAGCGGCCGTACTTTCACCCGCTGCTGTGCTGCCTGCAGCTGTAGTGGTTGGATCAGCCACAGCCTCTTTCGATGCGCTTTTGCATCCTGCCAGACTTGCAGCCATCATGGTAAATGCCATTGCAATTGCCAATACTCTTCTTTTCATTCTTCATTCCTCCTAAAATTGTTTTCTGGTTGGTAATACATCTGGTCTTTCGCTGTTTAAATACACTAACAAAAGGAATAAAATTCCCCGGATCCCCTGGACGAGTGAGTTATCCACTCCCATCATCAGAAGCCCCTTGTTTAACACTACTACCGTTATTGCTCCCAACACACCTGCATAGCATTTGGAACGGTCACCGCCAAAAATTGACATTCCTCCCAGTACGGTAGCCAGCATTACATCCATACCCATACTTCCGGCTGTAGATGTAGTAATCGTCCCTACACGGATAATCGTATAAACGGCTGACAAGCCTACCCCGACTCCTGCAATCAGGAAACTCAAGCGGATATAAGTTGACTTTCTAAGGCCGCTCTGGGTGGCACAGTTTTCATTTCCGCCAATGAAGCGGATTGCTCTGCCAAATGGTGTGAAATTGTAAATCACAATTGCCAGAACCAGATACAGCAGCAGAGTCACCATCCGGAATGCGCTCTTTTCCAATGCCGAGCATATGGCAAAAGGTACAGTTAAATCTACAGCACCTACCAGAGATTCCTGTATTGCCTTATATATCTGCATCATAACAATTGCGGCAGTGGTTGTTTTAATATGTAAGCTGACTGACAAAGTGGAATTCCATGCCATCAGTGCCAGACAGATCAGGAGTGTTACCAGAATCATAATTACTACATTTTCTGTTGCCAGATAGATTTTTCCGCCCACCGTTGCTGCCAGGGCAATAACCGCTCCGATCGAGATATCCAGATTGCCGGTGGTATAGATAAATGCAATACCAATGGTGGCTGTTGCGGTTATGAGTGCCTGATTAAAAATCCCGGTTATATTTGCTTTTGCAAAGAAGCGTCCTCCTGTGCCTAACCCAAACACAAGCAAAAGAAGAAATAAAATGGCAAAAGGAAACACTTCCAGGAAATAACGGTTTTCCTTTATTTTTGTTAATTGTTTCACTTGAATTTCCTCCCTTAAATCATGTAATTAATCAGGTCATGCTCATTTAAACCATCTTTGCGGTAAAATTCGCCGCTGACTGCACCATCCCGCATAATCAGAAGCCGGTCACTCATACCAATCAGTTCCGGTAATTCTTCACTGATCATAATAATCGCTTTTTCCTGTTTTTTCATTTCATACATCAATTGATACATGGCAGCTTTCACTCCAACATCAACGCCTCTGGTAGGGCAGTCAAGAATCAATATGCTGGAATCAGCGGCAATCCATTTTCCAAATACCACTTTCTGCTTATTGCCGCCTGATAGAAAACGGACCGGCTGATTTATATTGCGGCATTTTATTGACAGATTTTCTACTTGTTCTGTTACATACTTTTTCTCTTTCTTAAAATCGATCAGAGGCTTTTTCCAGATGTTCTTCCAATAGCCGGTACTTTGTATGTTTTCTTTGACGGGTGCCATAAGTTCCAGGGATTCCGAATCCCGGTTTTTGGAAACATAGCCCATACCATGTTGAAAAGCAATAATACTGTCCTTTACAACCGTGTTAGTTTCAGTGAGAATTACTTCACCGTCAATTATCTCGTCCAGGCCATAGAGGGCACGTCCTAAAGCATGCATGCCGCAGTCTGACAAACCGCCGATACCAAGAATCTCACCTTTATGTAACTCCAGGTTAAAACACATCAGATCATTCAAGGTAGTAATATAGTTTGCTTTTAAGACGATTTCATCGCTACAGGTATCGTTATCATTCCGGTAATAATTACCCTGAATTTCACGTCCTACCATCAGCTTTTTGATCTTACTGTCCTCAAAATCTTCTTTTTCCAGATTATCGATAATCTCACCGTCACGTAAAATTGTGAGAACGTCACAATGGGTCATCATTTCTTCCATATCATGGGAAATAATCAATACCGACTTACCCGCATCTGCCAGGCGGTGCATAATTTTATACAGGATATCTCTGCCGCGCTGGGACAGGGCTGTCGTGGTTTCATCTACGATCAATATCTCAGGATCCAAAGACATTACCTTTGCAATCTCAATCAGTTTACGTTTTTGCATATCCAGCAGTCTGGTGGGATAGGACGCATTGATATAATCAATTCCGCAATCTGTCAATGCTTTCTCGGCAGCCTTTGTCATTGCCTTCCTGTTGACAAAGGGTCCCCTTAAAAAATCAGCCGCATTCCCCAGAAAAATATTCTCGGCTACTGTTATATTTTCGATTGTTCCGGCTTCCTGAACAATCATACCGATTCCGGCCTTTGCCGCTTCTAACATTGTCTTTGGTTTCCATGGATTTCCATGGTAAAACATCTCTCCATCAGTAGCTGGCTGCATTCCTGCAATAATTGAAGAAACGGTTGATTTCCCGCTTCCATTTTCCCCTATTAACCCTCGTATTTCTCCTTTCCTGATTTGAAAATCTACATGGTTAAGGGCTATGGTTGATCCGAAGTTCTTACACATATTCCTGACTTCTAATACAACTTCACCTTTCTCTCTCATTGTTCTGACCTCTCTCCATTTGATATAAACACATTGTAATTGATTTTTAATTACACTTCTCTCAAATAAACGAACATTATTTTAGAATTTCAGGTCAGAAATAAAAAAGTTATAATTCCTTATCGAAATTACAACTTTTTATTTTGCTCTTTTCGAACAATGACAGGCTTAGCCTTTTATATTATTTTGAAGTACCTCTTTTAAAGCTCCTAAATATTGTCTGCATTCCGGCAGTATTACCTGTGTTTTGGTGCTGTAGGAATCCGGCGTGCTGGCAATAGCTCCTGTCGGAAGGCAAACGGTTCCGGTTTCTGTTAAAGGATCCCCGGTTTTAAGCTGCCATTCCAGTAATTGATTCTGCATTTCATTTTTCTGCTTTTGATATTCCGGACATTTAGCAAGATTATTTCGTTCCTGTGGATCACCCACTAAATCGTATAATTCTTCCATTGGAAGCTTCTGTTCAAAAATACCGGCCTGATGAAAGATTTCTTTCGGTTCGCTGTCATCAATGTGGCATGGGATCTGATATGGATATTCAGCCAGATAATGACGTATGTACTTATAACGGCTGGTCCGCACTGACCGAACCGGTTCGCAGGCAATATGATAATTAATTTCGCCGTATATTTCATTGCGGACTTCTGATGCGGTCTGGTTTAGAACAGGTAAAAAGGATAGGCCCTGAAGCCATCCAGGCTGCGGCAGGGACAGCAGCTCACAAAGAGTCGGATACAAGTCAATCTGGGACAGTAAAGCATCTGAACTCTGGCATGCTCTGGTTACTCCGGGTGCTTTGATCATCATCGCAACACCGGTGCCATCATCATACAATGTGCACTTTGCCTTGGGGATTGGCAGTCCATGGTCGGTAGTAAATACAATCACCGTATTCTCATATTCTCCTATGGCCTTTAATGTTTCAATAATTTTTCCGCAATATCGATCCATACGTTCCAGGGCTATTTTTAATCTGGCCATATCCTGCCTCGTTCCCGCCTGATCCGGCACTCCCTTAGGCGGCATTATATAGCTGCAGTTATATTCCTGGGGCAGATCAGGATATTCCCTATGGGTACAGCCATAACCCACGGCTAAATAAAATGGCCGGTCTGTCGTTTTTCTTGACTGAAGATAATCAACAGCAGCTTCTGTTGCCATCTCATCCTGCATAGTCAGAAATTCTTCCTGGCGAATTCCTTTTTGATAATAGGCTTCTGAATTCAGTACCTTTTCATAGCCGAGCTCTGACTCTGACCTTGTTCTGATCTCATGCTGCACCCCAGCCAGAACAGTTTCGTACCCCTGCTGATTTAAAAATGCTGCTATGTGTGTCTTTTTGTCTGTAATATCAAATCCTCTGTGAGCCAAACCAATTAATCCATTATTATGTGGATATTGTCCTGTCAGCAGTACTCCCCTGCTTGGCGAACAGGTGGGACTGGCACAATGCATGTTGCGAAGCAGCATCCCCTCTCTTGCCAGCTGGTTTAGATTCGGAGTTTCCACATCATATCCATAGATATTTAAGTATCTGCCTATATCGTGAGTGTTTAAATATAATAGATTCATAGCCATCCTCCTTTTTTGTTGCCAGAAATTCTTGTGTTGTATATGTTGTGTTTGCCTTGCATTTGTTAGTGATACTCTAACATATTGCATATATAATTTCAACTTGAAATTATATAATATTGATTATACTTTAATAACGCAGCAAAAAAAGAGCAGAATATGTATATTATACACACTCCACTCCATTTCATCAAAAAACGTCACCGCCCAATTTTTCCAGCCTATACCAGCACCCATTCCAGAGCTAATTTCGCAATGCTTCGCTCCGCCTGTACCTGATGTTCTTTCCTGATGATCCATTTAATTTGGTAAAGCTTCTCATCAAAGACCAGTTTATCAATTTCTTTTTTCAATGCATCGAGGACTCCCTGATAATATTCGAATAACTCGCCATACAAAACCAAGGTCCCTGGATTGATGTTCACTAGTATCTGAGAAATGGCAAAAGCTAATTTTCTTAATGCTTCATCAATAATTATGTTCGCCTCTGGCGCTCCCTGACTGGCTGCGAAACAGATTTCCTTAACGGAACTACAGGACGACTGGGTTTGCTGTCTGTATGCTTCGATCAGCAGACTGTTGGTAACGTATGATTCCAAATGACCTCTTTTGCCACAGCTGCACAGTTTTCCGTCAGGAATAACTGTGAGATGTCCAAATCTTGCAGCCATATTGCTCTGACCATCGATAATCTTACCATCATAAATAATACTGCCGCCGATCCCCTCGTCCATATACAGATAAACCATGGCGTTCTCAATCACACTATCCTGCATATATTGGGCTTTTAAGTCAGCCGCCACATTGTTTTCCAGATAGACCGGGCAGTCAAATATCTGATTTAAATGCTCCCTGACCGGAATCCATTCTTTTGTTTCCATGGCATAAAGAATACTTCCCGTCTCTTTATTAATCAGCCCTCTGGCAGCGATACCAATGGTTAAAATCTGTTCAGGGGAAATACTGCACGTTAAAAGCAAGTGGTTAATGCCGCGTTCCAGTGTTGATAATAATTCTTCGCTTCTGCTGATGGCAATGGTACTCCACTGAACTTTTTCAATTATCTCTCCCAGAACATTCATCAGCCCAAATACAATTCGTTTCTTTGTTATACTTATCCCGATTACATAATATGCATCTTCCCTGATATAAAGCATAATCGGTTTTCTTCCTATAGCTGTTGGTTCAGTTCCGGATTCTTTCACAATTCCAGCTTTCAGTAATTGTTCCACAACTCTTGAAACCGTTGACGGAGATAAGGAAAGAACTGTTTCCAATTGAGTTCTGGAAATAGGCTGCTGTCTTAATATTTCGCTGAATATACGAACCCGATTCTGGGATTTTATCTGAGCCAACCCCTTTTTCTCTACTTCTAAAAACCGCACCGTTTATAACCTCCGCCATATTATAATCTGTATTTTAATATCTCCTACCATTATATTTAACTGTACTTTTTATTACAAGTATATTTTTATTTTCCGCTCTCTTCTAAAGGTCAATTAAACTCCGCGGCTGGTTTGTATAACACAATGTTATACTTGTATGATTTTTATATATTTGCTTTATTTCCTTCTATCACTTATCTTATCATTATGACAATATGCATATTAATCAATAAAGAAATGAGGTTATAGTTGTGGATTTAGACAAATACAAAAAAAGTTACGAAGAGATTATGGAACTGCAGCGTACTAAAAATCTGGATTTTTATAAACACCCATCCAGATATTATTTAGAACCTTTTAAAATTGCCGGAAATGTCTATTACATTGGTGATAAAAAGGTTTGTTCACACTTAATTGATACCGGAGACGGCCTGATTGTTTTTGACAGTGGTTTTCAGCATACCATTCATCTGATGGTTCAGGCGATATGGGAACTTGGCTTTAATCCTAAAGATATCAGGTATCTGATTCACTCTCATGAACATTTTGACCATATTGGTGCAGCAAATGATTTCAGGGATCTTTATGGCTGCAAACTGGTTATCAGCAAGACAGGTGCAGAGATATTCAGAAACAGACCGGATCTTGTATACATGGAAAGCAATCCATATCCATATGCATCTGTTTTCACACCGGATATCGAGCTGGAGGACGGTCAGACCCTTACTCTTGGAAACGTTTCTATCCGATGTGTCAACACTCCGGGGCATTCTCCAGGGGTAATGTCATTCTTCTTTGATACGGTCGAAAACAAAACGACCTATCATGTGGGATATTTTGGCGGAGCTGGCTACAATACTCTGTACAAAAAGGCATTGGAGAAAGATAATCTCCCATTAAGCTGCCGCCAGCAGTTTTTGGATTCTCTTAAAAAAGTCCGGGATGAACCGGTTGATATTGTTCTTGGAAATCACCCTCTCCAGAATGATACCCTGGAAAAAAGGAAGAGAATGCAAAACGAGCCTGACACCAATCCTTTTATCGATTCCACGGAATGGGTCAATTTTGTGGATACACTTACAGAAAAATTTAATGAATTTCTTGCAGCCGGAAACTAATATAAAAAACTCAGGGGGTAATTAGAATGTCACCAATGATAATTGCAGCTATTATTTTAATAACAGTTGTCGTCATGTTTTTCAGTCCCAAATTTTCAAACGCCGCAGTTTGTGTAATTGGAACCATTGCAATGGGGCTTGCCGGCTTTTTACCGGTCAAAACAGCATTCAGCTACTATACGTCAACTTCTATCATTCTTATGGTCGGCATGATGGTAGTCGGAGGTGGAATGTTTCATACCGGCCTGGCTGGATGGCTTGGCCGTAAGATTATTAGCTTAACCGGAAAAGGAGAACGTAATCTTCAGCTGGTTGCAATTTTAGCCGGCTGGATTATGTCCTCCGTATGCAGCGGATCGGCATCCATGATGATTTTATATCCGATTTTCTGTTCTATCTGCCTTGCAGCCGATCTTTCCGTAAACAGAATTCTACTTCCCATGTTTACAGGTATTGGTTTTGGCTCCTTTATGACACTTGCCGGTTCCGGGATGTGTTCTGCGACTGCTTCCATTCTTATTGAGAGTGGCTACAGAGGCTGGGGATTCCTTGAACCTGCGTGGTTTGGATTACCGAAAGCGGTTCTAATGACTGTGGTTTTATTCTTTTTCATGCATAAATTATTACCTTCTAACTATGTAGCACCAGATGCTGCTGAGGCGGCAAAAGCAGAAAAACTTCCGCAAAAATTAAATGGCAAAATGATGGTTTCCGGTGTAATTCTTGTTGCTACTATTGCAGGAATGGTAATGGATTCCCCTGTTTGTCCTATGTATATGTGTGCTGCAATCGGCGGAATTGCTTCAGTTGTTCTGGGGTGTCTGAATGAAAAGCAGATGTTTGCCAGTATCAGCTGGAGTACCGTTTTCTTAATCGGCGGTATGACTGCAGTTGCAAAGGGAGTTGAGGAAAGCGGTCTTGGCACTGCTTTGGCAGAAAAAATAATGTCTCTTGCAGGAAACAACGCCAGTCCTTTGGCACTCATTATTATCATCTATCTTACTACTGCACTCATAACTCAATTCATGTCCAATAACGCAGCTGCTTCACTTATGGCTCCAATTGGAATAGCTATTGCAAAATCTATGGGCATTGAACCTTATGCATTCGTTGCAGCCGCTCTATTCGGAAGTGCGATCGGATGCCTCACACCCATGGCGACACCTGCTCTTGGATTTATAATGGAAGGAGGACATTATTCACCAAAGGATATTTTTAAATGGGGATTGGTGGAGTGTGCCTGCAGCTGTGCCGTTGCGCTGATTGTAATACCTCTTGTCTGGCTGTAATTTATTTAAAACCACTGCTGTCAAAAAAAGATTGCAGTGGTTTTGCCTGTCATGATACACTAAATGGTACAAAATATAAATTACGGGGTTGTTTTCATGAATCTGAAAGATTTTGAATATATTATTGAAATTACACGCTGGGGAAGTATTTCAAAAGCGGCTGAACATCTCTATATCTCCCAGCCAGCCCTGAGCAGGTACTTAAAACGGCTGGAGTCTGAGCTTAAGCTGCCCCTGTTCTATAAATCCGATAAACGGTATATCCCAACTGCCGCTGGCGTATGTTTTCTGGATTATGCGGAAAGAATTCTAAAGCTAAATTCGGAAATGGAGGAATCACTCACTCATATCCGGAATGATTCACACAACATGATCAGGATCGGCGCTTCCGGCTGCAGAGGCGAATTTCTGGCTTTTTTGGTACTTCCTTTATTTAACAGGAAATATCCTCAGTATAAAACAGCCATTGTTTTCGACAGCAAGCTAACTCTTTCCCCTATGCTCAGTAACCATATGCTGGACGTGATACTGGTCAATACTTCAACAGAATCATCTTCGCACAATCATTATCACATCGCCGACGAGGATATGGTACTTGTTGTTCCCGGTGACCATCCCTTATTGAAAGAGGCAGTATCCGTTAAAGGGCTAAAATACTCTTTTGTTTCCCATGATACCTGGATTAAATATCCATTTCTTTCAACCACTCCCAGTACGAATACCGGAAAATTCGTAAAAGAGTTTATGGAACAGAGAAATCTTCAGCCAAATGTAGTCAGCGAAATTGCTAATATAGATATGATTTTTTCTGCTGTTGAAAGCAGGATGGGCATCTCCATTGTGCCCTCATTGCCTCATAAATCTGTATTTGACAGAAGATTATGCTATCTTGCTTTGGAGAAAGAACAAAACTTCAAATGCAGTTTTTCCGCTGTTACTGAAAAAGGCACCATCATGACACCCGCTCTGAAACGGCTGATTGAGGTTGCAAGAGAAGTTTATGCTAAGGTAAACCTTGAAAATACGTTTAAGATCTGATTTCTGTTATTTCTGCTGCTGCAAATATTTACTGACTGTCCGCTGAAAGATCTTCATGCTGCTGTCCACATTTTTATTTTCCTGCAGAATTTTGGATACCTCTCCATCTGCCAGATTCATAACCTGCTGATACTGGAGAAGCTTAGGTTCGATGATCCCGTTTTCAATGACATGGCACAAAAGTGTGCTGCTTATGACCTGCTCTCCTTCGTCCATGTCCTCCTGAAGGCAATCCACCCCCTCTTGGGAAGAGGCGACCGCCTTTAGTGCAGGCACCCCCTGGGAATAACGATAAACATCCATCTGCATTTCTCTGGTATAGGTCAGCTGTTTTAGAAACTCCCAGGCAAGGGTTTCATGACTGGTTTTGCTGCCGATCCCGATTAACAGGGCATCTACCTTGGATATATTTCCGCCTTCTTTGTCTGCCGGAAATGTGATGCAGTCCCATTGGAATTTGGTGTATTTTTTAATCCGGTACGGATAGGTTTTGTAGGTGCGGTACTCTGCAAACGTAAGAGGCATAAATGCCACTTTTCCCGCATTGAAATCTTCCTGTGTCACACTCTGCCCCTGGTTGATATCATTCAGGCGTTTGATGTATTTGACCGCATTTAAAACCCGGCTGTCGGTAAAGGATATCTGTGCCTGATTATTCCCGAATAGTTTGCCTCCGCAGGTATATAAGGCATCCCGCCAGCTGTAATTATAAGTTCCGAACTGGTCTAAAAGACCATCCTGGTCAGTATCCTTTGTAACTTTCTGACAAATCTCATCCATATCTTCCCAGGTCCAGTCTTCTTTTGGCATCGTTATCCCCTCTTTTGCAAGAAGAGATTTATTTACAAACATCAGAGTCGGCACCACTTCATAGGGGAGCGCATACTGATGCTCTCCGTTTCGTCCGGTGTCCAAAGCGGTTTCGAAGAAGTCCTCCTTGTGAAAGCTGCTGTCAGAGGACATTAAATCATCCAGGTTCTTCATAACTCCAAGAGACGTAAATTTGTCAAAATCAGAATCCAGCACCATGAATACATCGGGTGTTTTTCCTTCCAGAAGCTTTCTTGCGCACCATTCAGAGTAATCCTCTTTTGCAATTCCGCTGTAATAGTGAATCTTCACATTTGGATGAGTTTTTTCAAAATCGTCAATGGCCCGGTCCATTATTTTAAAGCTGTTGGCACTTGCCACATCCCAGTTGCTGCCGGTAAACATACCAAATTCCAGTATAACCGGACGGCTGCTTTTGTGGCAGATAAAGCAGAAGGCAGACAGCAAAAGCAAACATATCAGCCCGCTGAGAATGAATTTCTTTTTTTTCATAAAGCTCCCTCTGCTTCCTCGATCCGTCCTTCCACCTTATTCCTCACATTATTCTGTACTGCCCAGATTGCAAGCTGGGTCCTGTCTCTTAAATTCAGTTTATTTAAAATGGTGCTTAGATAATTTCGTACGGTTCCTTCCGATAGGCTTAAGGCCGCGGCGATTTCCCGGTTGCTTGCTCCTTTTTCTACCTGTGCTATGATCTTCCATTCGGTTTTCGTCAGTTCATCCATGTTTTTTTCTTTTACCGTAATGGAATAGTCTGCTTTTGCCATCTGGGAAAACAGTCTTAAAACCTTTGCTGTTATATCCGGATTAATCATTGCCCAGCCATTGTAAACGGTTGTAATCGCATTTGCCAGCTCTTCCATGGAGACTCCTTTCAGTAAATATCCGCTGGCACCGTATTTTAAAGCATTGTATACATATTCATCATCATCAAATGTAGTCAGTATAATGATCTTAATCTGAGGGTGGCTTTCTTTAATAAGCTTTGTGCACTGCACCCCATCCATTTTGGGCATACGCACATCCATTAAGATCACATCCGGCTTATTTTTCCGGATGCACCGCATCACCTCCTGACCGTCTGCCGCCACATCGGTAACGGTCATGTCTTTTCTGCTGTTTAAGACAATCTGCAGGCTCTGGCGTATCAGTTCCTGATCATCGGCAATCAATACTTTAATCATAGGTTTCTCCCCTCCGGATCGGTATTCTTGCATTTACGATAAAACCATCGCTCCCGTCAAACGTTACGGCTCCGTTTAACATACGAATCCGCTCTTTCATATGTTTGGTACCGAAACCGCTTTTCATTTCCTTGCATCCAATTCCATTATCTTTGATCTGAATCAGAATATCTTCCTCTTCCATTTTCACGGTCACCCATATTTCTTTCGCCTGTCCGTGGCGTATGGCGTTGGTAATTCCTTCCTGAACCACGCGGTAAATTGCATTTTCTTCATCTTCACCGAATTTTAAATTACTTACCCTGCAGTCGAAATAAACCCTTGTATCCGATACGGCGTTGATGTCAGTTACCATCTTGTTGATGGCAAATTCCAGACTGAACCGGTCTAAGGCATCCGGCCTTAATTCACTGACGGAACGGCGGATGTCTTTAATTCCGTCTCTGGTAACTTTGGAGATCAGTTCCAGCTGCGTTTTTGTCTGCTCCGGTGAAGTGCCGATGATCGCAATACATGCATCGATTCCGGCTGAAATCCCTGTGAGTGTATGTCCCAGTGTATCATGAATTTCCCTTGCCAGTCGGTTGCGCTCTCTGGTTTCTGCCATTTTCTCCGCCATAAGGGAATACTTTTGCAGCTGTTCGTTCACATCATGCAGCTTTTCGTTTAACCCGTGTATTTCTTCGATGTTTCCTTGCTGCTCGTTTATGATATTGACACAGTAAGCGACAAATAAAATTACATTTAAGGATATAAAAATGTTATAAATACTCAGAAAATACTGCTGTTTTGTGGCGCTGTAAAAAGCAATATAATCCTGGATGGAATACAGTCTGTACGAAATGGACAACAGTTCATAATCGGCCAGAATAAAGCTTCCAATGGCAACAGCCGCCAGGATGTATCTGGATTTTCCATTTTTTACATACAGAATAACATTGGAAAATACCAGCAGAAGAATTCCGTTGTAGTTGAAATTCAGTTCAATGATAATCGCAAAGCATACAATAAAGTCTGCAACCAGACTGGTTAAAATGACCTTGCTGTTATTGGGAAACAGCCGGTCTCTGATCGCCATGCTTAAGGTGAGAAAACCTAAGAGCAGGGCGCAGAGCCATATTTTGGCATAAGGATACCAGACGATGGCCTGAATTTCATTTAAGAATTCTCTTGCACCGTATGTTCTGCGGATTTTTTCAATTGTACCATATATAAAAATGCTGATTCCCATAACGGATATGATATTGAGGATGAGGATTCCGGTCTGTAGAATCCTGATCCTGCTGTTCGATTTATTCTCTTCCATCTCTCACCCTACTGCCAGCCATCGATTTCATAGTCAGCCAGATTGTCCTTTGTGATCAGGGTACTGGACAGACTGATATATGGGTCAACCGGTTCTCCGCTTAAATACCGGTAAGCGGTTTCCGCTGCGACTCTTCCTATGGATTTGGGGCTTTGGGCACTGGTTCCGGTCACATACCCCATATCCAGAATTGCCTTGAAGTCAGGAGATCCGTCTATGCCGTAGATAAGAACTCCTTCCTCCTTTCTTGCCTGCTGAAGTGCTGCCAAAGCACCAAGCGCCGTGGGATCATTGCCACCAAGAACCACATCAAACTTTTTATTCTGGTTTAAAAACTCCTCCATTACTTTGGAAGAAACCTCAATTTCCCCCGCTGCCGCATGCCGGTATACCACCCGGTAATTGGGATTGCCTGCAATGGCATCGGTAAACCCCTGTGCCCGGTAGGTGATCGACATCTGAATCGGATTATCCAGTATTACAATATCCGCAGATTTCTTTCGCTTCATCATATCCAGGGCGCAGAGCTGTCCTGCCTGGTAGTTGTCAGTTTCAATTACGGATATTACAAGATCCCGGTCCTTTACCACGGTATCTACATTAATAACCGCAACACCTGCTTTCTTACAGGCAATTAACGCCGGGCGGACCGCTTCCCAGTCAACCGGATTTAAGAAAAGCATACTGATTCCTTCATCAATGAGTTCCTGAATCTGTTCATTCTGCTTTTCCTGATCCTGCAAAGGATCTCTTGTCAGAAGAATGTCTCCATTGGCTTCCACCACTTCTTCGATCCCCTGTCCCAGAACATTGAAATAGGGATTATTCCGTGTCATATAAGTGGCTCCGAATATGAGAGCCTCATGAGGAGGTGCTTCGTCCTTCCTCCTGCTGCAGCCTGCCGATAAAGCTGCAATCAGTGCAATTAAGAGAAATATCCCCGCCTTTCTCTTCATGTTTTAACACCCCCGCGTTTTTTATTTATTATACCACAAAAAGCGTTTCTCTGTTAAGGAAACGCTCCCTGCCTGTGGAAAATTTTAAGCTTTTTTCTTGTTTCTTAAGTAGTCCACAAATACTGCCAGAAGAATGACTATGCCTTTTACCACATATTGCCAGAATGAATTGACATTCAGAAGATTCAGCCCGTTATTTAATACACCGATAATCAGACCTCCGATTATGGTACCTCCGATTTTACCGGAACCGCCCGCCATGGAGGTTCCTCCAACGACTACCGCTGCAATGGCATCCATTTCTGCTCCGTCTCCTGCGGTAGGCTGGCCGGAATACATGCGGGAAGCCAGGACAACGCCTGCAAGACCTGCCATAATTCCGGAATAGGTATGTACCAGTAATTTTACTCTTGCTGTGCTGATTCCGGAAAACCTGGCAGCCTGTGAATTTCCTCCCACTGCATAGATGTGGCGCCCCAGTTTTGTCTTATTCATAATAATCGCAGTAATGATTAACACAAACACCAGGATAATGACAGGGGTGGGAACGCCTCCGATGTAGCCGGCACCGAGAAACTGCCATTTCTTTGTGACAACTCTCACGGGAGAACCGCCGGTATAAACATAAGCCAGGCCTTTTGCCACATTCATGGTGGCTAGTGTGACGATAAACGGAGGAATAGTGGTTTTGGAAATTACCACACCGTTTGCCATACCAACTGCCGTACCGATGAGAATACCAATTAAAACCGCTGCAAATATGGGAAGATTATAACGTGCCACACAGCCTGCAGCCACACAGCCGGAAAGAGCAATGATGGAACCGACGGAAAGGTCAATTCCGCCTAAAATAATTACCATGGTCATTCCGCATGCAAGGAATAAGTTTGAAGAAATCTGCCTCAGTACATTAAATATATTTTTATGTGTGAGAAATACACCGCTGGTCTTTGGAAATATGGATAAGAAAATACACAGAATCAGCAGTGCACCGATAATTCCGATGTTATCTTTTAAATACTGTTTCATATTTTTTTGAATTCTAGTTGTCATCTGATCTCTCCCTCTTTCCTACTTGGCTGCCAGCTTCATAATCTGTTCCTGGGTTATGTTTTCGCTATGGTGGAAACAGCCGGTGGTTTTTCCGTCGCACATGACATATACCCGGTCGCTCATATTAAGAATTTCCGGCAGTTCGGAAGAAATCATGATAATTGACATTCCCTCTTTGACCAGTTCATTCATGGTTGCATAAATTTCTGATTTTGCCCCTACATCCACGCCTCTGGTAGGTTCGTCAAGGATCAGGATGTCAGGAGAAGTGGCAAGCCATCTTCCGATCATAACCTTCTGCTGGTTTCCTCCGGATAAGTTACCGATCAGCTGTTCCTGGGATGGAGTCTTTGTATCCATCATTTCGATATATTTTCCGGTTATTTCTTCTTCTTTTTTCTGATTGACTAAAATGCCTTTAATAAAGGATTTAAGCACTTCAATTGTGGAATTAAAACGGACGCTCTGCACCGGATAAAGGCCTTCCTGCTTCCGGTCCTCCGGCACCAGGGCAATTTTATATTTCATGGCATCTAAGGGGGATTTGATTTTTGCCGGTTTCCCATTTACAAATATTTCCCCGGACAGACACGGCGTCAGACCGAAAATACATTTCATGGTTTCACTTCTGCCTGCTCCCACCAGCCCTGCAAAGCCGATGATCTCTCCCTGGCGCAGTTCAAAACTTGCTCCTTTTACCATCTTTCCGTCTGCTATACTTTCACATTTTAATACAACATCACCGGGTTCATTATAATCCCTGGTATAATATTTTGTCAGTTCCCGTCCCACCATCATGGAGATCAGCTGATCTCTTGATGTGTCCTTAACAACTTTTGTTCCTACGTATGTTCCATCTCTTAAAACAGTCACTCTGTCGCAGATCTGCTCCAGCTCATCCATTTTGTGGGAAATATAAATAATTCCCACCCCCTTTTTGATCAGCATCCGCATGGTCTGAAAAAGGAACTCCACCTCTTTGTCCGATATGGAGGATGTTGGTTCATCCATGACCAGAATCTTAGACCGGTAGGAAATGGCTTTGACGATCTCCACCATCTGCTGCTGGGCAATGGTTAAGTCTTTGACAAATGCTCCCGGAGAAATGCTCATCTGATAATCATCTAAGAGCTTCCCTGCTTCCCGTTCCATTGTCTCATGGTCAATGAAACCGCCTCTTCCAGGTTCCCGTCCCAGGAAAATGTTTTCTGCCACGGTCATATGGGGGACCAGTACCAGCTCCTGATGGATGATGGAAATTCCATTGGCATGAGAAGCATTTACTCCGTCAATGACCACCTTCTGTCCTTCAATGAAAATTTCTCCCTCTTCTGCAATATAAATTCCGCCTAATACCTTGATTAACGTGGACTTTCCAGCGCCGTTTTCACCGAGAAGCGCGTGAACTTCTCCAGGGAACAGCTCAAAATCCACCCCCTGCAGTGCGTTGACCCCCGGGAAGGATTTGTGGATATTTTTCATCTGAAGCAGAATTTTCTCACTCATATATTCACCTGCCTGTTCTTACACTGCGTTATCCATTTATGAAGCCAGTCTGGGAAAAAAGGTACCGCCTCCCGGTGCATGCAACACGCCTGTTCCAGGAGGCAAGGTTCCTCTTATCTTTATTTACTGCCAGCCGTCTGTGCCATAATCCTTTACATTCTCAGATGTAATGAGGAATGTTTCAACCGGATACCGGTCAGCGACTTCTTCACCATTTAAGTAAGAATACATAATATTGACTGCAGACTGTGCGATTTTAACCGGTGACTGGGCGCCGCTTCCTTCGATAAGAGAAGTGCCGGACGCCATTTCTGCCTTGATATCCGGAGAACCGTCTACGCCGTAGATTTTGCAGTCTTTGATTCCAGCTGCATTTGCAGCTGCCAGTGCTCCCAGTGCAGTGGGATCATTTCCGCCGAATATTGCAACTACATCACCGTGAGCCTGAAGTAAATCTTCTGCGATTCCCATGGAGACCTCTAAATTTCCTTTTGCATCCTGCTGGGCAACAATGTTGAAGTTGTGATTTTTAATGGCATCCAAAAATCCGTTGGTTCTGTCAGTCACGGAATTCATGGTAGGAGAATCCAGAACAATGATATCTCCGCCATTTGGACATTTCTTTACTAAATCTTCCCCGCATACGAAACCTGCATTGTAGTTATCAGAACCGGTATAAGAGATCAGATAAGACATGTCAGCTACTTCCGTATCAAATCCTACCGTAGGAATCTTTGCTTCTTTTAACTGGTCCAATGCCGGAAGGATTCCTTCTGCTTCCGCAGGATTCATAAACATGGCATCGATTTTCTGTGAAACTAAATCTTCAACCTGGGTGATCTGGAGTGTTACATCATTGGCCGGATCCACAGAAACCAGTTCATCTCCCTGGGCTTCAATCATTTCCCGCATGGTCTTTTCAATAGTAACAAAGAATGGGTTTGTACCGTCCATACAGGTATACCCGAATTTATAATGCTTGCTTGGATCTTTCTTTTTTACATTTGCATCTGCCATGTTTACGGCAGATTCGGATTTTACTGCAGCCGTTGTTTCTGTTTTCGCTTCAGCCTTCGTTTCCGCTTTTGTCTCTGCTTTTGTTTCCTCAGCGGCTTTTGTTGTCTCAGGCGCCTTTGTTTCTGGTTCCCCATTGCTGCAGCCTGCCACAGACATTCCGGCAAGGGCTGCACACATCAGAATTGCGGCAAGCTTTTTTGTGCTTTTTTTCATGGTAAATCCTCCTTATACATTATATAATTGTGTTATATGCTGCATAAATATCATACCACGCTGTTTATTTTAAAACATGTGCACAATGTAATGAGTTTTTAATTACATTTGTCATATTTAATATGCTGTATTTGAAGAATCAGGATTGTCCGCGCCTGAATTTTCATCACTATGCACAATTACTCAGCCTCCGGGTATTCATTACAAAGGAGGCGGTATGGGGGCTCGTCCTCTTCTATTTTGGGGAAACGGCCAATTGGCTGATAAAAGCGGTTGTCTTCCTTATCGTCGTTGCACATGGAAACCTCACCAAGCAGTACAGGTCCAGTATGGGGCTCCACTTTAAAATCATGGTAGAGATAAGGATAGATGGTAATACTCTCTCCTGGATGCAGCGTCACAACTGTCCCTGCAGGCACTCTATAACTTCTTCCATCACTGCTTACCGTCACATCCGAATCAGAAAAGCTCCCATCTGCAGTGGATTCATAAACACGAATCAGGACGTTGCCGCCCCCTCTGTTTATAATATCCTCCATCTTGTTCCAGTGAAAATGCATGGCAGCTGACTGCCCTTCTTTTAAGTAAAGCAGTTTTTCCGCATAGGTTTTTGTATATTTTTTTTGCTTTACATTTCCGTTTCGCAGAGTAATGAGAGAAAAACCGGTCCGGTCAAAATCTCCAAGTCCGAAATCTGTGATATCCCACCCAAGCATATTGTCACGGATTTCATCGTACTCATGTCCTTTTTTCCTCCATTCCTCAGGAGTAAAGCGGCAGAATGGAGGAAGGGAAAATCCGCAGGCCTTAACCATCTGCTCCATATCCTTTAAAGCTTTGTTGATTTCAGAACGTTTCATAGTTTTCAGCCCTCTTACTGTTCCACACCGGAGAATACCTTAATCGTATGAAGCACGTCTTTTTTCATTGCTTCCACTCCCCACATTGTCACATCATGATAAAACACGATATCATCTGCTTTTGCTGCTTTTTCCTTCACATACATGCCGCCTGCCTTTGCCAGATAGGTATAGTAATTGATCTTACGGACTCCCCGTTTGATGCACTGACGGAAATCTTCGTCGCTGATTCCGGAACCTCCGTGCATGACAATGGGAAGATCCACCTTTTCCCGAATCCGGCTGATTCGCTCCAGGTCCAGATTGGGCTTTTTCAGATAAAGGCCATGTACGGTACCAAAGGAACAGGCTAAGGCGTCAATTCCTGTGGCTGCAGCAAAGGTTTCCGCCTGATCCGGGTCTGTGTAGCAGCTTTCGGCTGCTTCATTTCCTTCTTCTTCACCCACGCTTAAAAATTCCTCTCTTCCCATAGCTCCAATTTCTCCTTCAACGGAAGCGCCATAGGCTCCTGCAAGCTCCACAGCAATTTTAGTGCCTGCCGCATTTTCCTCAAAAGGAAGGGCGGAACCATCGTACATAACTGAGGTAAATCCCATGTCTAAAGCCTGCTTTAATATCTTAAAATCATCTCCGTGATCTAAGTGGACAGCTACTGGAACGGCTGCATTTTCCGCCATCATAACCATGATGGGGCCAATAACCTTCAGAGGAATAATTGTTTCATGAACTGGAGCAAACTGAAGAATGACAGGCTGCCCGGCTTCTTCTGCGGCCCCCAGTACTGCCTGGATTCCCTCCAGAGAGGTGATATTAAAAGCGCCTGCGGCAATTTTTCTGGCCTCCGCCAGTTTAAGAATTGATTTCATTGTGATCAGCATATGTATTTCCTCCTTCTGTTTATGGCAGGATCCGCTTTTGCTCTTCCCACCCATTTTTCATTTTTTCTTCTAACTTTTCAAATGGCAGCAGGCCGCTTACTGTATCATAGGCAGTCACACAGGAGGCGCCTGTTGCAGCAGCAAGCTTTACACATTCTACAGGTCTGCGCCCTTCCAGCATAGCCTTGATAAAAGCAGCGATACTGGTATCTCCCGCCCCAGTTGCAGACAGAATTCGCTCAGGTAGAAAGCTGTTCTGGAAGTAAGAAATCTCTCCCCACCCCTTTAAGAAATCCGGTCCATTTGCAAACATCTGTTTTGAAGCTGTTTTTAAGAACATCCCGGCTGCACCGCATTTTAAAAGCACAGCCTTTGCTCCCAGCTGCAGAGCGTGATTTGCAATGGTTTCCACGTCTCTCTTTAAAGAGAGAACCGAGGTAATATCATCACCGTCAGCAATCTCCTGCCAGTTTTCATAGAGGGGACGGTCCAGCAAAAACCCCAGTTCTTCGATACTTGGAACAAAAAAGTCCACATAGGGAAGCACAGAGTCAAGAATCCGGTCCCAGCGGCAGTTTGCAGCTTCAGAGTCCGGATCCACTGCCGCCAGATCCAGAGAAGTGGTAAGCCCAAGCTTTTTGATTCGGCAGAAAAGTTCTTTTAACTCCATTCCGTCATTCTGGTAAAACCGCTTCATCAGTGTAGGATAACCGAAGTGAAAATGGTCTGCTTTTTCTGCTTTTTTCAAATCCACATGCTCAAAGCCAAAGGTGTTATTACAGCCGGGATTATGAAGAAATAAGCGGTCGACACCTTTTGGCGCCAGGACAATTGTGTAAGAGGTGTCCTCTCCCGGCAAAACGGTGATACAGCTTTCACACCCTCTTTCCTGTATCTTTCCTTTCAGTATCCGTCCGAAATCATCATCCCCTGTGTTTGCCATTAAAAGGACATCTGCACCCAGCGCATGCAGCCCCAGCCCCGTGTTAAAAACCGCTCCGCCTCCGGATACGTTGGCCTTTCCTGCTTCCAGAAGCTTTCCGGGCTGGAAGGATTTAAGAACTTTCTTTCCGTCACTGCTATTAAAAACCGGTGTAATATCCAGGGAAATGTGTCCGGCAACAATTATTTTTCTATTTCCCTTCTCATCTGGCATATAAATTCCCCCTTTCTGCCTTCATCATAGCAACCGTGTGGGGAAAGTCAATGTTATTTATGCATATATCACTATTGGCATTTATTATATGACAATTGTCATGTACAAATTGCACAATACATTTTACCCTGTTTCCGGGGGCATATCTGATGACAAAATTATCTTTTTCATTTTACTGTTGACAAATGCAATCAAAGTCCTTATATTAATTGTTAATATATTAACTTCATACGAGATTACAAAGACGAAGACGTTTCCTGTTGGAAATTCCCTTCGTCTTTTTTATTTGCTCTTTCGTTTTTGAAGCTGCCGGAAGGAGGTATATGGTTGTACAGCATCGGCGTGGATATAGGAACCAGTACAACGGAGATTATTATCAGCAATATTAAAATTTCCACCAGGCTTGGGCCTTCTCTGCTGCCCACCACTGAAATTGATGAGACTGAAGTTGTCTATCGCAGTCCGGTGATCTTCACACCGTTTATTTCTAAGGATATTATCGATTTTAAACAGATACGGGAACGGGTAAAAGAGGCCTTGAAAGAGAGCGGAATCAGAAAGAAAAAAATAGAAACCGGTGCAGTCATCATAACAGGAGAAACAGCGAGAAAAGATAATGCCAGACAGGTAAACATCTGGTTATCAGAATACCTGGGTGATTTTGTTGTTGCTGCTGCAGGTCCGAAGCTGGAATCGGTTTTAGCCGGAAAGGGAGCCGGAATCAGCGGGGAATCAAAAAAACGGAGTAAAAAAATCATCAACCTGGATATTGGCGGGGGAACGTTAAATGCCGCAGTATTTGACAGCGGTAACTGTACGGGTTCATTTGCAATGGACATCGGCGGAAGGCTGATCAGACTGGAGGGCTCCTGCAAAGTAACCTATATTTCAGACCGGATTCTCCATATTCTTGAGAAAAATCAACTTTCCATCAGGCAGGGAGAAGCTGCAGATACAGATACACTGGAACGTTTCTGCGGTTATCTGGCAGACAGCTGTCTTCAGGCACTTGGGTTACGTGAAATGAGTGAGGATACCCTCCCATTATACATCACTGATTTTACTATCCCGGAAGATATTGATTTCATATCCGTATCCGGCGGAGTGGGCGAATATGTGGGATTATTAAACGAAAGTACACACCAGGAACAATGGTTCCAATACGGAGACATCGGTCCTCTGCTGGGATTTAAATTAACCCAGGCCCTTTCTCCTTTTCAGAGCATGCTTATTATTCCGCAGGAAAAAATAAATGCAACCGTAATCGGAGCCGGAAGCCACTCTCTGTCAGTCAGCGGAAGTACGGTTGGGGTTGACGAATCCATTTTACCCATACGCAATGTTCCCATAATAAAATGCCCGGCGGCTATGGACCAGTGGGAAGATGTATTTAGAAGTACCAGACCTCTTATGGAGATTTATGAGGAAGATGTTCTTGCAGTGAGTATTGAAGGCAGAAAAAGTCCTGGTTACGGGGAACTGAAAATTCTTGCCGGTCAGATTGCCAGCCTTTATGAGGGATTAAAAAGTCCAGTGATTGTACTCTTAAAAGAAGACTTTGCAAAAGCTCTGAGTCAGATGATCCGGATTCATACATCCTGCGGCAAACCCATTATCTGTCTGGATCAGATACAGATTGAAAATGGTGACTACATTGATATCGGTTCCCCTGTCGGAAGCGCTGTCCCCGTCATTATTAAAACCTTAGTGTATCAATAAAACCATGAAAAATCAGGAGGATTCCATTATGGAAGAAAAAAATTTGAACAAAGCTCTTACACCTGTTAAGCTGTGGGCGATTATCGTTGGTGCCGTTGTTTCCGGTATGTATTTTGGCTGGAACTATTTGTTTGAAAAAACTAATTTTACAGGAGCCTTAATTGCCGCTTTCATTGTCACTCTTTTTTATGTTTCCTTTGTATTTTGCTACTCTGAGCTGGCAACTGCCATACCATCCGCAGCCGGGCCTACGGCGTATGCAGAAAAATCATTCGGTAAGTTTGCAGGTTTTATTGCAGGCTTTTCCATTCTCTTAGAGTATATCTTTGCAACGCCGGGAATCGCACTTTCCATCGGCGCTTATGTTCACGGACTGTTCCCTGTTATTCCGGCGAATATTGCTGCGATTACAGCTTTCTGCATCTTTGTATTTATTAATATGCGGGGAATTGAATCAGCGGCGATTGTCAGCGTGATTGTTACTGTATTTGCGATTCTTGGGGTGGCTGTTTATTTTGTAGTTGGAATTCCCACCGTAGACGTACATGGCTTATTCTCTTCCGGTGCTTCCATGAATGGCATGCATGGCATATTCGCAGCCATTCCATTTGTGGTCTGGTTTTATCTGGCAGTGGAATCAGGCGCTATGGGGGCAGAGGAATGTAAAAATCCTCAAAAAGACATTCCAAAGGCGTTTGTTTCAGGCATCGGCGCGCTGGTTGTTATGGCTGTTGCTGTTCTTGTTGTCACTGCCGGTAACTCCGCTTCTGATTTGTCCGCTGTTGCATCTACGGATAACCCTCTTCCAGCAATTTTATCAAAAGTCTATGGAGAGAATTCATTCCTGGTTAAACTGGTCGGCTTTTTTGGATTATTCGGTCTGGCAGCCAGTCTCCATGGAATTATGATTGGATACTCCAGACAGGCATATGCCATGTCCAGAAGCGGCTATCTCCCAAAAGTGCTTTCAAACCTGGATAAAAATGGCACTCCCGTCTTTGCTCTTGTGAGCACCAGCCTGATCGGTCTGTTTTTTGTAATCACCGGAAATGTAGGAAGTCTGGTTGTATTCTCCTGCATCGGATCCTCTGTAATGGCAGTTTTATCCATTGCCTCCTGGTTTGTTCTCAGAAAAAAAGAGCCGGAGCTGGCACGCCCATACCGGTTAAAGTCCCCGCTTATACCTGTCATTGCAGCAGTTACCTGTGCAGTTGTTGTAGTTGCTCTTGTGGTTTCCCAGGCCTCACTTTTGTTCCTCGCCGCCATTGTTTATGCAGCCGCTGTTCTTTATTATCTTGTAAAAGAAAGACTTTTTGCAAATAGTTTTTCATCTGCAGAAAAGGAATTGGAAGCATAGGAGGCTGGAAACGTGAAACTAAAAACAAGATTATTCGGAAAAACCTACGAATTCCGCACAGTGAAGGAAATCCTTGCCAAGGCAAATGAAGAGAAATCTGGTGACACGCTGGCGGGAATCGCAGCTGCAGATGCGGCAGAGCGTATTGCAGCCAAAGTGGTTCTTGCCGATTTAACCGTTTCTGATTTACGCAACCATCCGGTTGTTGATTATGAAACAGATGAAGTCACAAGAGTCATTCAGGACGGCGTGGATGAGGAAGCTTATAAAAAAATTAAATCCATAACTCTTGGTGAACTGCGGGAATTTATACTGGCCTCTCCCGCCGCTGCCATTGAAGAGATCCGGGATGGCCTCACCGCTGAGGTGATTGCAGGGGTAACAAAATTAATGAGCAATCTTGATATCATTGTGGCTTCAAAGAAGCTGATTGTTTCTGCTGCCTGCAATACGACAATCGGTCTTCCGGGAACTCTTGCCTCAAGGCTGCAGCCCAATCATCCCACCGACAGCTTTGAAGGGGTAATGGCATCTGTATTTGAGGGGATTTCCTATGCAAACGGTGATGCATTGATTGGTTTAAACCCCGCCATAGATACGGTGGAACAAACGGATAAAATACTTCGGGCATTCCGTGATTTTATGGATAAATGGCAGATACCCACCCAAAACTGCGTTCTCTCCCACGTTACCACACAGATGGAAGCTTTAAAAAAAGGCAGTCCCATGGATTTAATGTTCCAATCCATTGCCGGATCACAGATATCCAATACCGCTTTCGGAATCAGCACAGCCTTAATGGATGAGGCTTATGAACTGATGAAGGAAAAAAGAAGCTCCAAAGGTCCGAACTACATGTATTTTGAAACAGGCCAGGGCTCAGAGCTTTCTTCGGAAGGCCATCATGATGCGGACCAGCTGGTGATGGAAGCACGGTGCTATGGATTTGCAAAGCGTTATCACCCTTACTGCGTCAATACCGTGGTGGGATTTATCGGACCGGAGTATTTATATGACGGAGCCCAGGTAATCCGGGCCGGGCTGGAAGATCATTTTATGGGAAAGCTGACCGGCATCCCTATGGGCTGCGATGTCTGCTATACCAATCATATGAAGGCTAGTCAGAATGACCTGGAAAACTTAGGTGTTCTCCTTGCCAGTGCAGGTGTCAATTATGTGATGGGAATACCGGCCGGGGATGACATTATGCTGATGTATCAGTCCTCCAGCTATCATGATGCTGCGGCGTTTCGGGAAACAAGCGGAAAACGCCCCATAGGGGAATTTGAAAAGCGTATGGAAGAACTTGGAATTATGGAAGACGGACATTTGACGGAACGGGCCGGTGATCCATCTATTTTCACACAGGAGGTAAAGTAAATGAGCCAGGACCTTGTAAGGGATATCTCTTCTCTTGATTTAACGGACCGGGTAACAGTTGACCAGCCAGTTGACCGCCAGTCCTGTATTGATTTAAAGAAGACCACGGCTGCAAGAATCTGTGTCGGCAAGGCAGGAACCAGATTGAAAACAGAAACTTATCTCCGCTTCCGTGCTGACCATGCAGTTGCAATGGATGCCGTCTGGTCGGAGGTGGATGAAAAAGTGGTGGATCAGCTGGGATTTTTAAAGGTTCAGAGTTTATGCAAAAATAAAGATGAATACATAACAAGACCGGATCTTGGAAGACGTTTTTCCGATGAAACACGAAAAACTATCAGTGAGAACTGCAGACACGATATGGATGTACAGATCATTGCCGGTGATGGGCTTAGCTCCCCTGCGATCACCAGTAATCTTCCTGATATCTATCCCATGCTTATGGATGGGCTTAAGGAAAAGGAATATACTGTGGGTGATCCCATCTTTGTTAAATTTGCCCGGGTTGCAGTCATGGACCGGATCAGTGAAGCGTTAAATGCGAAAATCACCATTATACTCATAGGAGAAAGGCCGGGTCTTGCAACCGGAGAAAGCTTAAGTGCATATATGGCTTATGAATCAAGTACGAAGAAGCCGGAATCCCAGAGAACGGTGGTATCCAATATCCATAAGAATGGATTGCCGCCGGTAGAAGCCGGCGCACAGATCATTTCTATTATAGAAGCAATGATGGAAGCAAAAACCAGCGGAATTGATTTAAAATTATAAATAATAAAGCAGGGCATGTATTCTTTTGAGAGAATGCATGCCCGTTTTGTAAATTACCTATTTTAAGTATTCACTGACGCCCTTCCAGGCTCGATTCTGATTAAAATTTGTCTGATCCGGATCAAAATTTTTATAATCCTGTTTTTTTAATTCCTGCAAATGAAAACCATCCTTCAAAACAACAGAGGATAAAATTCGGGGTCTCAGAGCATGAACCGGACAGGCATAAATGCATCTTAAACACCAGATACAACGGAAGCCGAATCTGGGCATTCCCCGCTTCATTTTGATGTTGCAGGCGGGGCATTTTTGTGAACATAGCCCGCAGTGGGTGCATTTAGCAGATGGCTGAATGGAAGCGCCGAATAATCCTGCCCCCAGATGTTCTCCTTTTCCCAGCATTGCAAGAAAACGGTCCCTGGGTTTAGCCAGCAGAAAATGATGTTCTCCAGTGAGTATGTCTTCGATCATTTCTTTTGTTTTTTCCGGTAATCGGTGTAATAATTGCAGGTTAATTTCCCTTCCTGCATCCACACCGAAATTAGACGGCATTACGATCATTCGTTCATAGATCAAATGATATCCCTTTTTCTTTAATATTCGCCTGCAGGCGATGGTACAGGCTGTATTGGGTGAGATATCTCCCCCTCCGGACACAGGAACGACCGCAACCATTGTCCGATTGGATTTCGGAAGGCCTTTGACCCATTTTTCGGTAATGGAGGCCAGCCGGAAGGCATATACGGGTGAAAATATTACCAGGAGATCGGGCTGTTTTAATTTCTCCGGATCATGACTTTCCAGATTGATGGTTTTACTTTCCAGTCCCTTCTTTGTTAATTCTTGTGCGAAACACAGACAGACTTCTTTTGTACAACCAGTTCCTGAAAAATAAGCCAGAGTGATTTTTTTTGGTTTTAACAATGTAATTCCCCCTCTGCGAATCAAATTTATATGATTTCATCATACTATCTCATTGATGAAAAAGATAGTGCCTAAATAGGAAATAATATCAAAAGTATTTGAGATTAGTTGTTTTTACAACAAACAAAACAAAGAAACTATGATATGATAAACATACTTTCAGAAACCAACTTACAATTAACATAGAGAAAGGGATTATTATGTCAAATTATTTTAAAGCTTCTGATACGATCTTTCATATCACAGAAACCTATCCGGAAACCATTGAAGTTTTTATTGCCAATGGTTTTGAAAATTTAAGCAATCCCGTTATGCGCAGAACTCTTGGAAAAACCATCTCATTAGAAACAGCATTAGCTATGAGAAAGGTAAACCAGGAACTTTTTATTAAGAAGCTGGAGGAAGTGATAGGTCAGAAGGCTCCCAGCCTCACAGACGGACTCACACCTGCACAATCGGAAAATAAAGGGGATATCCGCATCGAGGGTGTACTGCCCTGTCCCATCCGCATTCCTCTTCTGGAAAAGTTTGAATCCTGGCTTGAGGAAAATCAAAGTTCACTTGGGTATGAGGTGGAGTATCATTTAAAATCAGCAAACCTGGGTCTTGATGATGTAAAGGACCGGGTAATTCTGGCAGACGGAGACCCTGACGGTCTGTCAGATCTTTATCTCTCTGCAGGTTTTGACTTGTTCTTTGATAAAAAGATGATTGGCGGCTATCAGGATTCAGGCGTATTCGAAGATCTTTCCGGGATGGAGCGGTTAAACCCTGATCTTGATAATGATAATATATCACTGAAGGATCCCAAAAACCAGTACGCCATCATCGGAATTGTTCCTGCAGTCTTCATGGTTAATACAAACGTTTTAGGGGACCGCCCCTTGCCTGAGAGCTGGGCAGACTTAATGAAACCGGAATTTGAAAACAGCATCAGCCTTCCCATGAAGGATCTGGATATGTTTAATGCATTTTTACTTCACATCTACCGTTTTTATGGGGAAGATGGAATCGAAAAAATGGGTAAGGCCCTCTTACAGAGCATGCATCCGGCTCAGATGATCAAATCCCACAAGCTAAAAGATGGCAATAAGGTTCCCGCTATTACGGTTGCCCCCTATTTCTTTGCCAGCATGACAGATGAGAAAAGCCCAATGCGGCCGGTATGGCCAAAAGACGGAGCCATTATCAGTCCGATTTTCCTTCTGGCAAAATCAAAGAATAAGGAGAAAGTAAAACCTTTCGTTGATCTTTTATATTCAAAAGAGATTGGAGATATTCTTTCCTCAAACGGAAAATTTCCATCCACCAATCCCCTGGTGGACAATCGCTTGACGCCTGACCAGAAATTTATGTGGATTGGCTGGGATTTTATTCACAACAATGATATTGGAGAATTAATCAAAAAAATAGAAAAGCAGTTCTTTGCGGCTGCACAAAAGGAGTTCTTATGAATCTGATTATATTTTCAGGCCCGCCCTCTTCCGGTAAAACATCAGTAATTTTAAAAACAATTTCATCCTTTCATGCCAAAAACATAAAGGTGGGTGTGGTGAAATTTGACTGTCTTTACACCGATGATGACATTGCCTATGAAAAGGCTGGAATCCCTGTGAAAAAGGGATTATCCGGCGCCTTATGCCCGGATCACTTCTTCGCTTCCAATATTGAAGAGGTGGTTAACTGGGGAAATGAAGAAAAGCTTGATCTGCTGATTACCGAGTCGGCAGGTCTGTGCAACCGCTGCTCCCCTTATTTAAAAGAAGTAAAAGGAGTTTGTGTCATTGATAATTTATCCGGCATCAACACCCCTAAAAAAATCGGACCGATGTTAAAGGCTGCCGACTTAGTGGTGATTACCAAGGGAGATATTGTCTCCCAGGCAGAACGGGAGGTATTTGCATCCTGTGTCAGCTCGGTGAACCCCAGAGCCATTACCATGCATGTGAACGGACTCACCGGACAGGGTGCCTACGAACTTGCAAGTCTTCTGTATGATGAAAATCAAAGCATTAAATCCGTACAGGGAATGCAGCTCCGTTTCCCAATGCCATCCGCATTATGTTCCTATTGTCTGGGTGAAACAAGAATCGGTGAAGCGTATCAGATGGGTAATGTGAAGAAAATTGATTTAGGCGGTGATAAAAAATGACAAATATCAGCATGAAAAAGCTGCTTGAGGAATATCCTTTTGCTGCTGCATATTTTGAACAGAATAAGCTTTATATCTCTGGATTTGAGGATCAGACATTTGAGGAATATTTGAATCATTTTTCAGAGGAAGAACTGGAAGACCAGGCGATTGATAAAGCGAAGCTTTTGTCGGACCTGCCTGTCTATCTGGATCAGATGCGTCAGTTTTTAGGAATGGAGAATGACCGGAAGGTGCAGTCCCTGACCATTTTACCAGGTCACGATAAATCAGGAACGATGGAAGGTTTTAAGGAACTGACTGTGGAGACATCCCAGATTATATCCATTGTAGGACCTACCGGTTCAGGAAAAAGCCGGCTTTTGGCAGATATTGAATGGACGGCCCAGAATGACACTCCTACCGGGCGGAGCATTCTGGTCAACGGAGAAGTGCCTGATATGAAGTGGCGTTTTTCCTCAAATAACAAACTGGTTGCCCAGCTTTCCCAGAACATGAACTTTGTTATGGACTTAACGGTACGGGACTTTTTACGGATGCATGCAGAAAGCCGTATGGTTCAGGATCCCCAGTCTGTCATTGACAGAATCATAGCCGCAGCCAATGATCTGGCGGGAGAAAAATTTGAACTCTCCACTCCGGTTACCAGCTTAAGCGGCGGGCAGTCCAGAGCGCTTATGATTGCAGATACAGCTATATTAAGCTCCTCTCCCATTGTTCTTATTGATGAAATCGAAAATGCCGGAATAGACCGCAAAAAGGCGTTAAAGCTTCTTGTGACATCTGATAAAATCGTTTTAATGGCGACTCACGACCCCCTTCTTGCATTAATGGCGGACAAGCGGATTGTCATTAAAAACGGCGGTATCAACCATGTGATTTATACAACCGAAGAAGAAAAACAGCTGTTAGAAAAGTTAGAGAAAATGGATTCCCTCATCCAGACTGCACGCCAGGAGCTTCGGTCAGGAAATACTCTTTCTCCTGACCTGCTGGCTGATTAAAAATGAAATTCCATCAGTCCTCCAATAAGGTTATATACAACTTTATTGGAGGATTTTTCTTTATAATTTAAGCCTGTATTGTGCGGATTAAACTCACCATTTCAATTGCTCCCGCTGCACAGTCAAACCCTTTGTTACCTGCTTTCGTTCCCGCCCGTTCAATTGCCTGCTCAATATTTTCTGTCGTCAGGACTCCAAACATGACCGGAATGCCGCTTTTTAAGGATACCTGGGCAATCCCCTTGGATACCTCGCTGCAGACGTAATCATAATGTGTGGTGCTGCCCCGAATGACCGCACCAAGGCAGATTACTGCATCATATTTGCCGCAGCCCGCCATCTTGGAAGCGATCAGCGGAATCTCAAAGGCTCCGGGTACCCAGGCCACTTCGATGTCCTCCTCACTGATGCCGTGGCGCTTTAAACAATCCACTGCCCCGCCAAGAAGCTTTGATGTTATAAATTCATTGAAACGTGCGGCCACAATGCCAATCCGGATATTTTCTGATACCAGTGTTCCTTCAAAAACTTTCATTATGAATTCTCCTTTATGATTAATAATGTAAAATGTGTCCCATTTTAGTCTGTTTGGTTTTTAAATAAAACAGATCATGGTCATTGGCCGGAATCTGTATGGGGACCCGTTCAATTATTTCTATACCAAAGCCGGACAGCCCATATACCTTATCCGGATTATTGGTGAGCAGGCGCAGGGTTTTTACTCCTAATTCCCTCAGAATCTGAGCACCGATGTAATATTCTCTGGGATCTCCTTCAAAACCTAAAGCAAGGTTGGCTTCCAGAGTATCCATGCCTTTATCCTGCAGTGCGTAAGCACGCAGTTTGTTAACCAGTCCGATTCCCCGCCCTTCCTGACGCATATAAAGAAGAATTCCCCTGCCTTCCTGTTCAATCTGGGTCATAGCGGCGGCAAGCTGCTGTCCGCAGTCGCAGCGCATGGAGCCGAACGCATCCCCGGTCAGGCACTCAGAATGTACACGGCACAAAAGATTCTCACCGTCACCGATATCTCCTTTGACAAGAGCCACATGATGTTCTCCGTTTAGTTTGTTAACGAAACAGAAGGCTTTAAAATCTCCATATTTTGTGGGCATATCGCAGATTGAGGTCTGGTCCACCAGCTTGTCGTGTTTTTTACGGTATTCCTTCAAAGCAGCTATGGTAATGAAAGGAATCTCCCATTTCTCCGCCAGCTTTATCAGTTCAGGTGTACGCATCATGGTCCCATCCTCTCCCATGATTTCGCAGCAAAGCCCGCATTCCTTCAGACCGGCCAGACGCATGAGATCCACGGTAGCTTCCGTATGTCCTCCCCGCTCCAATACTCCGTTTCGCTTTGCAAGCAGAGGGAACATATGCCCCGGGCGGCGGAAATCTCCCGCCTTTGCCGTATCATCTACGCATTTCATTGCAGTGATTGACCGCTCTGCTGCGGAGATCCCGGTGGTGGTATCCACATGATCGATGGAAACGGTAAAGGCAGTGGAATGATTGTCTGTGTTTTCAGAAATCATCTGTGGTAAGTCTAAGCGCCTGCACAGCTCCTCATTCATGGGCATGCAGATCAGCCCTTTTCCATGTGTGGCCATAAAGTTAATATTCTCAGTGGTAGCAAACTGGGCGGCGCAGATGAAATCACCTTCATTTTCCCGTCCCTCATCGTCTGTTACAAGAATGATTTTTCCCTGCTGAAGCGATATAAGCGCTTCTTCTATGGTATTGTACTCAAACATCTTACTCCTCCTAATAGCCAGATTTTATTAAGAATTCTCTTGTGATACCGCGTGGCTTCTGTTCTTCCGGGGTGGCTGATAAAAATCTTTCCACGTATTTCCCCATCATGTCATTCTCCAGATTTACGATATCACCTGCCTTTTTGTATGACAGAATGGTGGATTTTACTGTATGGGGTATGGCAGATATGCGAAACTCTGTATTGTCAACCGAAGCTACCGTCAGACTGATGCCATCCACTGCAATTGATCCTTTCTCCACAATATAGCGGAGTATCCTGTCCTCAGCGGCAATGGTGTACCAGATTGCATTGTCATCCCTTACAACGGACGTTATCTTCCCAATGCCATCAATATGTCCTGAGACAATGTGCCCGCCAAAGCGTCCGTCTGCCGCCATTGCACGTTCCAGATTTACAAAATCTCCGGGATGCAGCTTTCCAAGACCGGAACGGTTTAAGGTCTCATGCATCACATCCGCCCGGAAGGTATGGGAAGAAAGCCCGGCTGCCGTTAAGCATACGCCGTTTACCGCTACACTGTCCCCGATTCCAAGATCATCAAAAATTACACTGCCCTGTATCGTCAGCAAAGCGGACTGCGCTCCTTTCTTTACCTCCTTCAAAATGCCTATTTCCTCAATAATACCCGTGAACATAAGGTTTCACCTCACTTTCAATTAGTATATCTTCTCCCAAATGTTTCACTTCTATGTTTGTGAGAAAAAAACCATCCGCCGGGTGGGGGACGCCAGGTCCTGCAACCGGTGTTTTCCCGTCTGATCCTCCAAAAAGCTTTGGCGCAATGTATGTCTGCACTCTGTTTACGATTCCTGCCTTAAGTGCCGACCAGTTAAGAATACCGCCGCCCTCCAGTAATATGCTGTCAATTTTCTCTGCACCAAGCTTTATCATGAGTTCAGACAAATCCAAATGTCCATCCGCCTGTTCCAGTGAGAGAATCCGGCAGCCTGCTTTTAAATAGGGCTGCTGTGCCTTAAGATCTCTGCAGGAGGTTGCTATTAACGTGGGAACTTCATTTGCGGTTGCCACGATCCGGGAAGTGAGCGGAAGCCGCAGGGCTGTATCACAGATAATGCGAAGCGGATCACGCCCTCCTTCAATCCGGCAGGTAAGAAGGGGATCATCTGCGAGAATTGTACCAATTCCCACCATTATGGCACTGTAACGGAGCCGGTCTTTATGCACGTTTTCCCTTGCAGCATCACCGGTAATCCATTTGGAGTCACCTGTATAAGCTGCTGTTTTTCCGTCCATTGTCATGGCGTATTTCATGACAACGTATGGTCTTCCTGTCTGGATAAAATGGAAAAATACTTCATTGAGCCTGTCACACTCCTGCTTCAGTATTCCTTCCGTGACTTCAACTCCTTTTTCCCGCAGGATTCTGATCCCCTTTCCTTTGACCAGAGGGTTAGGATCAAAACTTCCTACCACCACTCTTCGTATCCCTGCATTTAAAATAGCTTCTGTGCAGGGAGGTGTCTTCCCATAGTGACAACAGGGTTCGAGAGTCACATAAAGAGTCGCTCCCTCCGGGGATTCTTCACAGCCTGCAAGTGCATTCCTTTCTGCATGGGGACCGCCATACCGTCCGTGGTATCCTGTACCGATTACCCTGCCTTCCTTTAGAAGAACAGCACCAACCATTGGATTCGGATTTACAAAGCCACATCCTTTTTTGGCAAGCTCCAGAGCCATACGCATACATTCCATGTCGTTCATATCACACCGCCTTTAAAAGAAAAATGCCTTGAACACAAGGCTCAGGGCATATTTTTGGCAATCCGTCCATTATTTATGACTGTTAACACAAAAAGCTCTGAAATGAATGATCATTCCAGAGCGTATTAATCAGCAGATGTATCATAAATATGAAAAAACTGCATCATCTTCTTTCATCCAGACTTTACTGTCGGCTTCGGAGTTACACCGAATCATACCTTGCGGTTCGTGGGCTATACCACCGGTAGGGAATTACACCCTGCCCTGAAGATTATTGTTCAATTGGTGTTATGATACTCTCATATCAGAGGAATGTCAAGAAAAAATATAAAATTTCTTATATCTACTGTAGGCGCATATTTTCCAGACTGTTTTGAAAGTTCAAAATTTTCTTTATGAATAAAAAAAAATAAAATCAGGCTTGCATTTCATACTAAACTGGTATAGTATGGAAGCACAAAGACATGTTAACAAATACTAACCATTAGATTCCCATTTGGGGAATAAAGGAGGTTGATTGATATATGAGTCATACATTACTGGAAATTAAAGATCTCACTGTTTCTGTCGAGGATAAGATAATTTTAAACGGCATTAATCTCACCATAGGTCCAGGGGAGCTTCATGTCCTCATGGGACCAAACGGAACAGGAAAATCCACACTCGTATCAGCCATTATGGGGGATCCCCGGTATCAGATTGAAAGCGGTCAGATTCTTTTAGATGGGAAAGATATAACAGAAATGAAAGCAGACGAAAGAGCCAGAGCCGGTGTCTTTCTCTCCTTCCAGGCTCCGGAGGAAATCCCGGGTGTCACCCTGGAGGACTTTCTCCGCACTGCCAAAGGATCTCTGGAAAAACGTCCTCCAAAGATACTGCAGTTTAAAAAGGAACTGAAAGAACAGATGAAAGCTTTGGATATGGATCCCAGCTATGCAGACAGGTACTTAAATGTGGGCTTTTCCGGCGGAGAGAAAAAGAAAACAGAGATTCTCCAGCTTCTTATGCTTCAGCCCAAACTGGCTCTTTTAGACGAAACTGACTCCGGTCTTGATGTAGATGCGGTACGTACCGTTACAAAAGGAATCCGTGCCTTTAAAAACCGTAAAAACGGGCTTTTTATCATTACCCACAATGCCAGAATTTTAGAAGGTCTTGATGTGGATGTGGTACATGTACTGGAAGGTGGCAAAATCGCCTATACCGGCGGTCAGGAACTGATTTCAAAAATCACGCAGGAGGGATTTGGCGTTCTGGGAAAGGAGGCTTCATTCCATGATGGACTTTAAGCAGGAAAAAACCAGAGTCGACCAGGCCGACCGCACCATTTATGATGTGAAAGACAGGCTGGACCCGGCCTTCCTTATGGACTCCGGTATTACTCCGGAGATTGTGAACCAGATATCAAAAGAAAAAAATGAACCGGAATGGATGCGTCTGTTCCGCCTTAAATCATTAAATACTTATAAAGAAATACCGCTGCCGTCCTGGGGACCATCCCTTGACGAGCTGAATATGGATCAGATTGTCACTTATGTCCGTCCGAAATCAACAATGAAAGCGAAATGGTCCGATGTGCCGGACGATATCAAACAGACCTTTGAGCGTCTTGGAATTCCCGAAGCAGAGCGGAAATCACTGGCAGGTGTAGGGGCACAGTACGACTCCGAAGTGGTTTACCACAATGTCCGGGCAGAGGTTGCTTCAAAAGGCGTTGTCTATACGGATATAGAGAGCGCTCTTACCGGCCCTTACAGTGAGATGATACGAAAGCATTTTATGAAACTGGTTCCTCCGTCTGACCACAAGTTTGCGGCTCTTCACGGCGCGGTCTGGTCCGGAGGTTCTTTTGTTTATGTGCCGGCGGGAGTTACGGTTGATATTCCTCTCCAGTCCTATTTCCGGCTCAATGCGCCGGGAGCAGGCCAGTTTGAACATACGCTGATTATCGTGGAGGAAGGTGCCTATCTTCATTTCATAGAAGGCTGTTCTGCTCCAAGATACTACGTTGCCAATCTTCACGCAGGCTGCGTGGAGCTGTATGTGGGTAAAAATGCAAGACTCCGCTATTCCACCATCGAAAACTGGTCAAAAAATATGTACAATTTAAACACAAAACGCGCTTCGGTGGAGGAAGGAGGAACCGTAGAATGGATCTCCGGATCTTTTGGTTCTCATGTCTCCTATCTTTATCCCATGAGTATTTTAAAAGGGAAAAAGGCACGTATGGAGTTTACAGGCATCACATTTGCCGGAGAAGGTCAGAACCTGGATACAGGCGCAAAGGTCCTTCATACCGCACCGGATACCACCTCTCACATTTCTACGAAATCCATATCCAGGGATGGAGGAAATTCCACGTTCCGAAGTTTGGTTACAGTTACGGAAAAGGCGGAAGGAAGCAAATCAGCCGTTTCCTGTGAATCACTGATGCTTGACAGCATTTCCCGTTCGGATACCATACCGGTGATGGATATCGCCTGCAATCAGGCAGATATCGGCCACGAAGCGAAAATCGGCAGAATCAGTGAATCCGCAATCTTCTACTTAATGAGCCGCGGTCTGGCCGAGGATGATGCACGGGCCTTAATCGTAGGCGGGTTCGCAGAACCAATTGCCAAGGAGCTGCCGTTAGAATATGCGGTGGAAATGAACAATCTCATACATCTTGAAATGAAGGGAAGCATTGGCTGAAAGGAGGAACACAAACATGAATACACAAATCAATCGGCTCCCGGTTCCTACCTGGAACCGGACAGGGGTAAACTGGCTGGACAAAAAAGCCCTGCCTCCTGAAATAGAATATCCACAGGGAGCCCACCTCCCTTATGACGGCGTCCTTCCTTGGGGAATCAGGCTGATGGACCGCCTTCCGGATGAATTTGCTGCAATTCCAAGCGGGATGGGTGAATGGCTGGATGAATTTATCAGGAACGGTGCAGACAAAACCTGCTGCTTATTGGGGGAAGGATCCGCCAGTGAGCCTGTCATCATTACACAGAATCTGGATCTTACCCATCCGGTTATCAGAGCCCATTATGCCATAAAAGCAAAGCCGGGAAGTAATCTCACGGTAGTTCAGATTAATCGCGGAGATGCAAAAGACGGTGTTCTTGGAAGCTTAACACAGATTGATGCGCAGGAAGGTTCCATTGTCCGTCTGATTTCTGTCCAGCTGCTGGATAAAAACAGCCAGAGCTTTGATGCAGTAGGCGCACGCATTGGAAAAGGTGCCAGGGTAGAGCTCGTTCGGGTCGTTCTTGGTGGGAAAACAGCGGCCTGTGGTTCTCTGGCCCATCTGGATGGTCAGGGAGGAGGCTTCCAACAGGATACTGCATACTTTTCTGATGAGGAACAGATTTTTGACTTTAATGACATTGCCCGCCACATCGGCAGGGAGACAGGAAGTGAAATGCATACAGCCGGAGTTCTTGCAGGCTCCAGCAGTAAGATTTTAAGAGGAACCATTGACTTTAAGGCAGGATCCGCACACTCTGTGGGGCACGAAAATGAAACCGTGCTTTTGCTAAGCCCCAGCGCCAGAAACAGGACCGTTCCTTTAATCCTGTGCGGAGAAGAAGCTGTGGAAGGACAGCATGCGGCCAGCTTAGGACAGTTTGATGAAAAACAGCTCTACTATCTGTGCTCCAGAGGGCTTAGCCTGAAGGAGGCAAAGCGTATGCTGGTAGAAGCCCGCTTTATGCCTGTTTTTCATAAAATAACTCCGGATGATCTGAGAATGGAGATTTTAAATGTCATTGAAAGGAGGCTCGATGAACATGAAAACGATTCGTGATGAGTTTCCCATTCTTTCCGTACCGGAAAATGGAAAGAGGCTGATATACTTAGATAACGCAGCGACTTCATTCAAGCCTCTGTCCGTTTTAAAAGCGGTGGATGATTATTATCGCATGGATAATGCCAATCCCCACAGAGGCGTTTACACCTTGGGCGTCCGTTCCACCGATATTCATGAAAATGCCAGGCATACTGCAGCCCGCTTTGTAAATGCCGGGCCGGAGGAAATTATTTTCACCCAGAATGCTACAGAAGCTCTTAATCTGATCGCTTACAGCTACGGTATGGAGTTCTTAAAAGCAGGGGATGAAATTCTTATCTCCGTAGCAGAACACCACAGTAATCTGGTTCCCTGGCAGAGAGTCGCAAAGGTGACCGGTTCCAGGCTGGTTTATTTTTATCCGGGGCCAGACGGGCGGATTACAGAGGAAGAACTGGATCAGAAAATAAACCCGCGAACAAGGCTGATTGCCATTGCCCATGTATCAAATGTACTTGGAACGGAAGCGCCGGTAAAATCCATTGTGGAACGCGCCCGTTTACATGGAGCTGCAGTGGTTTTAGACTGTGCTCAGAGTGTATCCCATATGCCGGTTGACGTCAAAGAACTGGGAGTGGATTTTGCAGCATTTTCCGGACATAAGATGTATGCTCCCATGGGTATCGGTGTTTTATATGGCAAAAAAGAGCTGCTTGAGAAAATGCCCCCGTTTTTAAGCGGAGGTGATATGATTGCAAGCGTCCATGAACAGATCGCTTCCTATGCAGAAGTCCCACGCCGGTTCGAGGCGGGAACGAGAAATGTAGGCGGCGAAGCAGGCCTTGCGGCAGCCATGGAATATATTAATTCCATAGGCTGGGAGACGATCCGTAATCACGAGCACGCTCTGATGGACCAGATGCTGAAAGGGCTTAATGCTCTGCCCTATGTCACTGTATACGGCAGTACAGACAACCGTGACCGTTTTGGGGTTATCTCCTTTAATGTGGACGGGGTTCATCCCCACGATACTGCAACCATTCTGGATTCAGATGGAATCGCAGTCCGTGCCGGTCATCACTGCGCCCAGCCATTAATGGAATATCTGGGAATTGGCTCCTGTGTCCGGGCAAGCATTGCCATCTACAATACAGAGGAAGATATTTCATTATTTTTAAACAGCTTAAAACAGGTAAGGAGGTGGATGGGTTATGGAGCTTAATGCTTTGTACAATCAGATTATTGTGGAAAACAGCCGTTCCAGTCAAAACCGTCACAAGGTATCAGAGGCAACAGCCAGTCTGGAAGGAGTCAATCCCAGCTGCGGTGATGACATTGTTCTGGAACTGCGAGTGAAAGACGGAATCATTGAAGATGCCGGATTTACCGGAGAAGGCTGTGCCATTTCCCAGGCGTCCGCGTCACTAATGATTGACCTCATTCTTGGAAAACCGGTTGAGGAGGCCCAGAATATTCTTCAAACCTTTCTGGGAATGATTAAAGGAGAAATATCAGATGAGGAACAGCTGGATTCACTTGAGGATGCGATTGCCCTGAAGGGAATCTCCCATATGCCGGGCAGAGTTAAATGCGCTGTCCTTCCCTGGCATACATTAATGGGAATCCTTGAAGAACCGGAAACCGCAAAATAAACGAATAATACAGCAAAAAAACGTCCGGAATTGGTTTTGACAGTATACCATCAAAACCAATTCCGGACGTTTTAAGTTTTATTCTATAAAATTACTTTTCAGCAAACTTTTCAACAATTTTAAGAAGCAGCTTCACAACCTTTTCCATGGACTGAACCGGGATAAATTCAAATTTTCCATGATAATTGTAACCGCCGGTGCAAAGGTTTGGACAGGGAAGTCCTTCGTAGGATAAGCGTGCTCCGTCTGTACCACCTCTGATCGGAGTAACAAGCGGCTCAATTCCCAGATCTTCCATTGCCGTCTTTGCAATATCAATCAGGTACATATGTGGTTCTATTTTTTCCTTCATGTTAAAATAGCTGTCTTTTAAGATCAGCTCTACTGTCCCGCTTTGATATCTGTGATTTAAATAATCTGCCACACGGGTCATAAATTCTTTCTTTTCTTCAAACTTCTTTTTGCTGTGATCACGGATAATATAATCCAGTCTGGCTTCCTCCACGCTTCCGGTCATGGAATCCAGGTGGTAGAATCCTTCGTACCCTTCCGTATACATAGGGTTTTCAGCAGCTGGGAGCATGTTATGAAATTCCATTCCCATTAAAAGTGCATTTCTCATTCTTCCTTTGGAAGAGCCGGGGTGGATGCTGGATCCGTGGATTAAAACTCTGGCAGAGGCAGCATTAAAATTTTCGTACTCCAGCTCTCCTAACCCACCGCCGTCCACGGTATAAGCAACATCGGCCGCAAATCCTTTTACATCAAAGAAATCTGCCCCTCTGCCTACTTCTTCATCCGGTGTGAATCCGATTCGGATAGTTCCGTGAGGAATCTCCGGATGGGCAAGTAAGTATTCCGCCATAGCCATGATCTCAGCCACACCTGCCTTGTCATCTGCACCTAACAGGGTTGTCCCATCTGTAGTTATAATATCCTGTCCGATATATTTTAATAAATCCGGAAAATCTACCGGGCTCATGGTAAGTCCTGTATCCGCATTCATCAGAATATCCTTACCATCGTAATTCTTTACGATCTGCGGCTTTACACCTGCACCGGAGTAGGCTGGAGAGGTATCCATGTGAGCGATAAATCCCAGTACAGGGACTGCTTTGTCCATGGTAGCCGGAATGGTAGCATAAACATAGCTGTGCTCGTCAATTCTTACATCTGCAGCCTTCATGGCCTGCAGTTCTTTCACCAGTTCTTCTGCAAGTATCCGCTGCTTTGAAGTACTTGGAACAGCGTCAACCTCATCCTTTGACTGGGTATCATAGGATACATATTTTAAAAAATGATTGATCACTTCAGACATTGTTAATCGCCTCTTTTTCAATATATTTCTGGTAACGGCATGTAGAAATTCAGCCGGGGTCCAGTTCTCCTGAAGGTTCTGTATATTCAGGTAGTATTCTTCGGATCATCCGAAAAAATTACCAGAAAGGACCATTTGGATTTCCTTATTATACCATATGGGGCTTTTAATGTCTACGTAGCCTGAAACAACCATATTTGTATCGTCGGTTTCTATTGTATTTCATCATCATTCACTGCAATCAATTCAGAATTATTGGTATTGCCTTTCCATCCTTCACACTACTTTCTTTGCAAATTCTGACAGCTTGTCAAAATTCCAATCCCCGCACCTTATCTTTGCCGCATACCCTACTGCTGCCGCCCTCATTCCGCAGGCAACCGCCGCTTCAATTCCGGCCTCAGAATCTTCCACCACGATACAATTCTCAGGAAAAATCCCCAGACGCTTTGCTGCCAGCTCAAACACCTCCGGGTCCGGTTTGGAGCGTTTGATATCATTGCCATCCACAACCACATCAAAATAAGTGCCGCAGCCAATCCGATCCAGAATCAGCCGTGCATTTTTGCTGGAAGATCCAATGGCTAACAAGTATCCATGCTTACGGAGACTAGTTAAGGCATTTGCCGTATCCTCTGTAAGGGAAGCGGAGCTTAAATGTTCCAGATATTCTTTATAGTAGCTGTTTTTCTTATCCGTCAGCTGTAATTTATCCGTCTCGGACATCTGACGGCCCTGGCGGGATAATATAATGTTTAAGCTTTCCAAGCGGCTGACCCCCCGCAGGGCAGAATTCATATTTCGGTCAAAATATAGTCCTGTTTCATCAGCCAGACGTTTCCAGGCAAGGTAGTGGTATTCATCCGTGGAAATGATTACGCCATCCAGATCAAAGATAACCGCTTTTATCAAATTCCAATTCTCCATTTCACCCTCCAAATTGTTCTTTCAGTCTCACATGCTTACAATGCCAGCGGCACATCAGAAGTCTTTTCCGAAGACCTTCCTCATGTGCCGCCGCTACTAATTGTTAATTTTTATACAACCTTACATCATCAATGTGTATCGTGGTACTGCCATTGGAAGAACAATAGAATCCAATGTCAATGGTACCGTTTGTAACCTGAACGTTGCCGGCTTCTATTCTGTGCCACCCGCTGCCAGACTTCGGCATATCCATATAAACCTCATTGCCGCCGTAGCTTGTGATCTCCATGCGTCCCACGTCCGGAGATGTATTTTCCACCTTTACAAAGGCTTCTACCCGATAGCTTCCGTTTTCCACATTAAGCTTCTGGTGAATGCTTTGCTTATAAGCGGATGCATTGTAAAAATATGCCCGTCTTTCGCCTTTCAGCGGAGATTCCGGCGGATTCATGCCGGACCCGGAATCAACACCATAAGCCAGAGCCTGGCCGTTCGGATGCCACTCCGTCCAGTTGGAGGGATAGGGATCGGGACGCTCGAAATCACCATTGTCCAGAAGATTTTCCGGATAAGCGCCGGAATCGGAGGTGGACAGGGTCAACTTGTCAAGGTTGATGTTGCCGGAATTACCTGCATCATAGCGAAGAGAAATTCGGTTTCTTCCCTGGGAAAGCGCCAGATTTGTACTTACGGTCTGCCAGCTGTTCCAGCTTCCGTCTACACCGGCAAATTTCAGGTTGCCTGCATAGGTTCCATTTACATATAAATTTAAATCCTTTGTGCCTGGGTTCCCGTTGCTGTAACGGAAATCTGCATGATAGGTCCCTCCCTGCTTTGCATCGACCTCAAAAGCCACTTCCGCATTCTGGGAACCCATAGAATCCACAAAACCGCTGCCGCTGTAGAACCAATGATCCTGGTTCGTCTTTGCAGTCCCGTAAAGAGGGGAATTTTCCGCTTCTACTACTATGCGTCCCGGCTCAAAGGGAACCGCCAGGTAATCAATATTTACAAAGCCTGTATCCCCTGCATCAGGATTGTATTTGAAGGTAATGCTGTTGCTGCCCGCAGTAAGTGGAAGGAGAACTTTCACATCTTCCCAGGAATCAAAACTTTCGGTAGAAGCGATGTCCGCCTGGCCGCAGTATGTGCCGTTGACGTATGCGGATAAGGTTTTTGCAATCTTTGCACCGTTTGCGCAACGCAGGGTCACCTCATAATCCCCCGGATTTGCAGCCTTGGCATAAAATGTTACTGCTGCCTGGGATCTTTCCATACCATTTACAAAACCAGTACCGGAAAATCCTGCGTGATCCTTGCTTACCTTCGGCTGGTCTGCCACTGCTTTACCGGAAAGAGAAGCATATTCTGCCTCGTATTTCTGATTGGGAAGAGAGACTGGTGTGTTGCCTGATAAAACCAGTGTATCTGTATTTAAGAGACCTGCCTGGGTTTTAATATAAGTAACTTCCCCGTAAATGTCCCTGGATTTTGCAAATCCCCCGCCGTTAGCGGAAATAAGGGCATTTAAGTCGGCGTATTCCTGCAACTGGGCAGCATTTTTCGTCACCTGTCCGGCAGCATTGCCATGTACAGCCAGATAATAGTAATCCACACCGTTTGCGTAGCTTCCGGATTTGGCGGATATGCCAACCTGAATCTGGCCGGAATTATCCTGGCTGGATATGGTCTGGGAGAAATATTTTCCGCTTTCGTAGTCATAAGTAAGGCCATCGTCATCATAATACCGGAATTCCGTCTTCTGGGGTGAGGGGAATATATCTACGAAAACCCGCTCCGTTTTCTTCTGTCCCACATAATCCTGTACCTCCTGTGAAGGGATAATGGCTCCTTCCTTCACAAAAAGAGGCAGATCGGACCAGGACTGGGTATCCAGGCTGTATGGAATGTACTGACCGCCATGATAAGTAGTTCCCCTGTTGTAATCAATCCATTTCCCCTCTGGGAGGTAAATCCACTTGCAGGACTGCCCCCGCTCGGTAACCGGAGCCGTAAGTAACCAGTCACCCACCATCCATGCATCGGAGTAATCCTTTACTTTGTCATCTTTGGGATAGTCAAACAGCAGCGGGCGTACCAGACCCAGACCGCTTTCATATGTCTCTCTTTCATAGGAATAGAAGTAAGGCAGCAGAGAATAGCGTAAATGAATGGCTGATTTTACATTTTCCTCTGCCGTATAGCCGTAAAACCAGGGCTGGCGCTGCTGATTTACGTTGCCGTGCACCCGGAAAACAGGCACAACGGATTCAAACTGGAGCCAACGGGTGTAAAGCTCTGGACTGGGGTTTTCAATATGTCCGGAATTTTGATTAAAACCACCGCCATCTGAACCCCATTTCGGCTGTCCGTTGTTTATGGTAGAGAGCATGGCTGCCTTCTGTTCGTTTAAGCCGGCGGCCCAGGTAACCCGCTCCCCCTTGTAAAACTGGGTGCCAACGTCTCCCGACCATATGCTGGTGGCATAGCGCTGGGTACCCGGATAGTAGTTTCTGCCTGTCTGCCAAACACGTACCTTATCCTTGGTATATTCCCGCTGTCCCTCATAAACGGACTGGGCAAGATGAAGAGTATTAAAGTTTCCGAACCAGTACTCAGCCCCATTAGATGAAACCTTATCGGTTTCATCATTCCACCAGCCCACAATACCCTTGTTAAATGCGTCAATGGAGTTGTTCCACCACCAGGCCCGCTCACCGGGTTTGTAAGGATCAATGCTGCGTACTGTAACTGGATAGAAATAATCCACGTATTCATTGTGCCCCGGATAGAAATACCCGTCCTTTTCTGCCTCCTGGCCCTGGACGGTAGCTTTTCCGCCGTTTATTTTTGTTACAATTCTCGGCTTGGTAATGCCGATCATTTTCACTCCCTTTGCATCCATGATGTTTTTTAAGGCTCCGCTTCCGGCAGAAGGAAAATTCCCTGTGTTCCATTTAAATTCCCCATAGTTGTCCTGCCCGTAAAGCTTCCAGTCATAGTCAAAAGCATAGCTGTCCAGGGGAATGTTCTTTGCCCGGTAGGTATCAACCATTTCCATCATTTCCTTCTCATTGATACCCCACTCAAAGTTGGAAAATCCCTGTGCCCACTTGGGAAGCATGGGTGAGGTTCCGGTAATCTTGGAATAACCTTTCATAATCTCTTTCGGCTCTCCCAGCAAAATGTAATATTCCAGGTTGTTTTTTTCATATCTGCGGCCTTCCTCCGGAGTTCCTCCATAGTAAAATTCCATTTTCTTATCCTTGGAATTGGTATAGGGATAGCCGCCGTCCGAATCTACTAACAGACCATAGCCTGCTGTGGACCAGAGGAAGGGGCCGCCTGAATTCCCCTGCTGGCCTGCCCTGGCCGCCTTCGTATTGTCATTACGAAGCAGATTGCCATTTTCTTCAAAACAGTCAAAGCTATGAATTCCATATAGGTTGGAAGAATCCTGACGGACAAAACGAACGCTTCCTTGGGAAACGCCTCCGCTTTGAGGTTCCCCAAAAAGGGTAGTCCCATCGGCCTTTTTAACCGTCATACGGCAGGGCTTTTTGTTGATTTCTACCTGCATTTCGTCCGTCTTTATGGTTATGGGATCGGAAGACGTATTGATGACAGCAGCACTTGCGTCCCATTTCAGATCAGGATCAATGATGGGGGTTTGTTTACTGGAAGGGGATCCGTCAGGCTGGTAGTTTACCCGCAGAATGTCTTCATCACAAACCTCCAGCGTTAATTTGTCCGCCGAGGAGGAACCGCTGTCCACAGTAAGGACCAGCGTGCTTCCATTTACCTGTGCGCCAATGACATTGCCTAAAGCAGATACTGCCGCCCTGGCCGTCACCGGCTGGGGGGCCGGCCATAAGGCGGTAAATAATAAGGCAAATACTAAACTTAATGATAGAAAACGTTTTATCTGTTTCATACTGCTCCCCCTTATTTAACCAGAATACAGTCCAGATTAATACCGACGAAATCCCCGTTTTCATAGGAAATCCGTATGGTATTTCTGCCACTGTTTAAGTTTATGGGAATGTCTGCAGTATTCCAGGCGTTCCAGCCAGAAGTTGCAGGCAGTGCCAAAGTTCCGGCCTTTTCCCCGTTAACCGTTAGAGTCCGCTGTGCTGCGGCCATTCCCGCAGAGTAACGGACTGATAGGGAAGCCGTGCGTTTTTCTTTTGAATATACCTCAAATTCCACCCAGTCACCATTCTCTGCAAACTGCTCCACAAACCCGTCCCCATAATAACCGCTTTTCTCTGAGCTGGTTGAAACATGGTTCAGAGATGCGTGTTCCGCTTCATAAGGGGCCTTGTTTACAACCTTCAATTCGATCTTTTGCGCAGAACCTGGAAGGGTTTTGATATAGGTAAGCTTTTCGTTTTGGCTATAGTAGTATCCGCTCTGGGCTTTTATAAAGCTATCCAGAGTATTCACTTCCTGTAATGCCTGACCATTTCCATTGACACCGCGGGGTCTGGTTCCAAAAATCTGGGTAGTGATAGGAATCTGGCTGGCCGGTAAATCAACGGTAACCGTTCCTGCCGCAAAATTCTCGGCTGCCCGGACGGTCATAGTACTCCGGTCACTGTGTGATAACGTATAAGTGCTTTCTCCTTCCGGATAGATACGGAAGGTAAGGTTTTTGTAATGTTCCACATCATTGCCGATGGAACCGCCCATCTCATAGTTTTTATTTAAATTAAGGGGCAGAATACTGCCGGACTTCACGTAGACCGGAATCGAGTTCACATCTGCATAATAGTCTTTCGTCACCCCACCCGGAGTCATGGCGTTGTACCAGAAATCAATCCATTCGCCTTCGGGTAAGTATACGCTTTTTACTGTCTGTCCCTCCTGGACAACAGGAGCCACCAAAAGGCTTGAGCCAAACATATACTGCTCTTCCAGATCATAGGTATTGGTATCCTCGGGATTGTCCAAGAACATGGCCCTCATCATAGGAGTTCCCGTATGCGCACTGTTTTGCGCCTCACTGAAAATATAGGGTAGCAAATTCATGCGCGTGTTGGTGTATTTGAGGAACATAGGGATGATACTGCTGTCACCCGTACGGCTCTGAACGTTCCAGGGAGAGCGTTCCTCACTGGGAGAAGGATTGGATTTCTCAGAGTGGAACTGCATAATCGGAGCAAAAGCAGCCATTTGAGTACTGCGCTTATAAAGCTCTACAGAAGGGAAATTCCCCGTAAACCCGGCTAGATCCCAGCTCCAGAAAGGTACTCCTGAAATTCCGGCACTCAAACCGGCACTGAGAGCCTCCCGGAAAGCGGAAAAGCTGGAAGCCTGATCTCCTGCCCAAAAGACACCTGTGCTCTGAACCCCTGAGGTTCCAGACCGGCTGAAGGTGATCCCCTCTCCTGTTTCTTTCTTAACAAAGTCGTTATAGCCCTTTATGTAGGCGTTGGGATATACGTTTCGCATGGAAAGGTTCGTGCCGCCGTTATGAAAGGAAGTATTCTTACGCCAAACCATCTCTCCGCCGTCTGTTTTTACGCCATCTATCTTAATGTCATTGAAAAGGTATGCCCGCTTGTTCATCCACCATGCCACTGCTTCAGGATTGGTGAAATCCAGCAGCAGACTTTTTCCGAACCAACCTGATTCCGGTATGCGGTAGGCTCCGTTATGACCGTCGGAAACTGCATATCCCTTTTGGAGCATATAAGCCTCATCATTGTCTTTCTGCGCATAGGCATAAGGTGTGTATTTTAAAACAGGGATCTGCCACAGCACCAGTTTTAAACCATTTTCGTGAAGAGTATCTGCCATGGCCTTTGGATTTGGCCATTTGGACCCATAGGTGAAATCCGAATTTTTAAGGGCAGCCGAGCCTGAAACAGGAGTATAGGAAGCATCATTCCAGACGTAAAAGGTATTTTCATCGCTCCACTGCTCCAGCACCAAAACCGTGGCAGGAATGTCGTTATTTTTAGACTGTTTCATTGCTTCCAGCGCTTCTGACTGGGTGTCCCATTCATTGGCAGACATCCATAGGCCAAAGGCCCATTTGGGAAGCTCCTGGGGCTTACCGGAAATTGCATTGTATTTTCCCACCACTTTCGCAGGTGTGTCTGCACTGATCAGATAGTAATCCAACAAGGGGGAATCCACCTGTTCCGTGTCCGCTTCAAACACATACCGGTCCTTATTGGCGGCAGCCATATCGAACCTGGAATAACAGGTAGTATTCAAATAAATCCCGTAGCCTTTGCTGGTAACGAAAAATGGAACTGCTAGATAGGTCTTGCTTCCCTGATTCTGATACTGGTTATAAACGTAGGTTTCCACTACATCCCCCCGTTTTTCCGTACCGTTGTAACGCTCTCCGAAACCGTAGAAACGCTCATCGGAAGGAGAAAGATACCCATCCCGGAACTGCCCGATCACGTCTTTTCCGTCGGTCAGCCAGGACATCTCCTTGCCCGTTCCTCCGTTAGAGGTCAAAACCCTGTTTTGTTCGCAGCTGTATACCTCCAAAGCATATGGATTCTTTGTGACGGTGAGCCGCAGCTTGCCGGTTTTTATTTCTACTTTTTCGGCATCTTCTGTTACTGTGTAGCCGGAAATACCGGAAGCAAATTTCCCGTCTCCCCTTGGCGAAAGCTGAAAGCGAACTGTTTCCTCGTCCGTAAAGCTAAGAGCCAGCTTGGGCGAGAAATTCCCCGTATCAGCCTTCACGTCAAAAATCACAGTCCCGTTATGATCGGAATTCAAAGACACGGATTTAACCTTTTCCCAGTCAGTCACGTGAAAGGTAAAGGGACCAATGGTTTTGGCGTTTGTGCCGTTTGCGTCTGCATGGACCGTATACTGCACAACATCCCCTTTTGCAAAGGAACCTAAATTCGCCTCCCAATAAGAATTATTCCCGCTGTTATAAGACCAGCCAGCGCCTACATCCGTCTTTTTGATACCATTGACAGTGTAGGAAATCCAAACCTTTTGTCCGAATTCCACAGGCCAGGTGGTGCTGTATATCCGCACAGACTGACCTGCGGCCGGGTTCCTTGGTGATCGCTCCGTAGGTTCTATTTCATAAATATCATTTAATCCATAAGGATCGTGCCACGTTCCTTCCAGTGCAAAGGCTGTTGACACCTGAAGCAAAATACAGCATATACTCAGTAAAACGGCCATAAGCTTTTTTCTCATATTACCCCTCCATTTAGCATAAGTCTTAGTTCCCAGTGAAATGGTTTCTTTTTTTGGTCGACCTAGTTCAAATACCAGACCAATATTTCTCCTTCCCGACATTCTTTGTACAAACGGCATGGACCCACCGTCTGTTCCCCTGTCCAATAATTAATCCAGTTTCCTTTTGGTAGATACACCTGCCTTCCTATCACTCCTTCCTCTAATACCGGTGCCACTAAAAGCCGGGAGCCGAACATATACTCATTGTCCACCGCACAGGCTTCCTTATCCTCCGGCCAGTCAATCACCAGTGCAGCCATGAGAGGGCGGCCTGTATCTGCGCTTACCTTAGCTTCCTTAAGAATATAAGGCATCAGCCGCTCCCTTTCCTTTGTGTACCTGCGGCAAATGTCAAGGATCTCCGGCCGGCCGGTTACCCTGGCCATGTTCCACGGGCTTCTGTCGTTGATTTTTTCTTCCGCAGCGGCCAGAAGTTCTGAAAACTGGCCGGAAGCCGGTTCTGAGTGCCACTGCATGACCGGGGCAAAGCAGGCCAGACAGAAGGATCGCAGGTATAATTCGGCGGAAGGCAATTTTCCTGCAAAGCCTGCAAGGTCAAAGCCCCAAAAAACCAGACCCGACAAACCCGCGTTTAAGCCCGCCGTCACCACATGGCGAAGTTCAGCCCAGGTGGACTGCTGGTCCCCGGCCCAGTGAATCGGCGTAGTCTGGGCACCTGTGTAGCCGGCCCTGGAAAAGAGAATCCTCTCATCTCCTATAAAGTCTGTATACGCCTTAGTGTAAACCATGGAATAACCATTTTTCATTTGGCTACCGGTCCGCCCGTCAAAGAAGCGGGCGTCATCGTCATATACAAACTCTCCGCCGTCGGTCTTAAAGCCGTCCACTCCCATGTCAAGTAAATATTGCCGTTTTCCAAACCACCAGTCACAGGCCGCCGGATTGGTGAAATCCGGTATCATGGAATCGCCGAACCAGCGTCCTTCCGGTATCAGATAGGGGGAGCTATCGGCATTTGTGACAACAAAGCCCTTTTGGACCGCTTCGGCGCAGTCTGCCTCGTGCTCCGGACAAGTTCTCCCCGGCTCCAGCTTTTTCAAAACCGGAACCTGCCAGAGAATCAGGCGGATTCCCTTATTGTGAAGATCCCGGATCATTTTTTCCGGATCTGGAAAACGCTCTTTGTCAAAGCGGTAAAAGGTAGCTTCATCACTCCAGGCTTCAATCACCACCACAGAGGGCTTCATCCCCTGCCTGATAGCCTCTTCCACCATTTCCTCCACCACCTCCTGACGATCCCAGCGGTTGGCAGACATGAAAAGGCCAAAGGCCCAGTTCGGTGGCATCCTGGGCCGTCCCGTGAGTTCCGTAAATTCTTTCAGAACCTCTAAAGGCTTCCCCTTAAAAATCCGCACTTCGTATTGGTCCGGAAGGGTAAAGACAATCCCTTCATCGGTTTTTTCCGTAACAACCGTAAACTTTTCCAGTGTATCCACGTAAAGTCCGCCGCCCCCGTCTGTTAAAGCAAAGGGAATGGGCAGATAGGTGGAAGCCCCCTGATTGGTAAAGGTTTCATATACGTGGTTTTCCCGGGCAAGGCCCTCCTGATTCAATGCGTCAAACCGTTCTCCAAATCCGTAAACAGACTGACCGGCAAGTAAATATTTCATCCTTTCACACCTCCTACCTGTAATCCTGCTGCAAAATACTTTTGTGCAAAAGCATAAACCACCAGAATCGGAAGCATGGAAACCAAGGCTCCCGCCATGAGTAAGTTGTATTCACTTTTGTACTGTCCGTTTAAGGAGCTTAAAATAATTGGCAGGGTAAACTTTGTCTTTGTGGTCAGCATGACCAACGGCAAAAGATAGTCATTCCATGCGTCCATAAAGCATATAATTGCCAAAGTGGCCAGACTGGACTTGCACATGGGGCAAATGATCCGTACAAAGACAGTAAAAACTCCCGCGCCGTCAATGGCTGGCGCTTCTAAATAGACGTTAGGAATCGTCATCATGCGCTGGCGCAGCATAAACACGGCAAACACCTTGAACACGCTTGGCAGCACCAAAGCCCCCAGGCTATCCACCAGTTTCAGCTCTCCCATCAGTAAGTAAAGGGGAATGAACAGCACCTGCGAAGGAATCATCATGGTTGCAAGGTAAAAAAGAAAAACAGCGTTTTTCCCTCTAAAATCCAGTTTTGCAAAGGCAAAGGCAGCCATGGAAGAGCTTATAATCGTCACGACTACAGAGCTGATGGATACCACAAGGGAATTAAATATGGAAACGGTCATTCCCTCTTTGCTGAATAAATCCGAGAAATTCTTTAAAGTCGGATTTCGGGGTATCCACTGGATGGGAAGAGCCATGATCGCACCGTAGTCCTTAAACGAAGTAGACAGCATCCAGAAAAATGGAAGCAAAGTCACAACCGATAGCAAAACAGCCGTTAAATGGTATAAGACTCCTGGTACCGCTTTACGTATCATAATATACCCACTTTCTTTGCAGCACGTTCTGCAATGCGGTAAAGGCAAAAATAATAACAAACAACATCCAGGACCAGGCCGCTGCATAGCCCATTCGGCCAAACTTAAAGGCGTATTTGTAAATCCGCTCCACCATAACCATGGTGGCCCCATTGGGCCCTGCATCGCCGTTCTTGGTCATGACCATGATCTGGGGGAAAAGCTGAAAGGCATTGATCAGGGACAGCATGATAACATAGAACAAAATCGGTGACAGCAGAGGCAGGGTAATGCATTTGAACTTATGGAAATATCCCGCCCCGTCAATGTCAGCTGCCTCGTAGTACTCCGGATTTATAGCCAAAAGACCGCTAAGCAGAATCATTCCGTAAAATCCCATATCCTTCCATACACTAGCCAGGACTATGGAAGGCATTGCCCATACCTCGCTTTGGAGCCATAAAGGTCCCTTAATCCCCAGGCTTGCAAGTACATTGTTGATTGGTCCGTACTCCGGACTCAGCATCCATTTCCAGATCAGTGCTCCCGCCACCCAGCTGGTCAGCACCGGTATGTAATAAAGCATCCGGTAAACCGGGGCTATGCGGCTCTTCTGCTGAATGATCAGGGCAACCAATAAGGAAAACAGCAGAACCAGCGGAAGGTACAGCAGAATGAAATAGGCATTATGTTTCAAAACCGCCCAGAATTCAGAATCTTTGACAAGCTGGGAATAATTGGATACCCCTACGAACTTGTCGCCGACAAATTGGAAAAACCCGTGGAACAGCCTTACCCTGCTCATGCCCGACCAATCGGTGAAGCTAAGCAGCAGCGAGGCAAAAATCGGAATCAGATTAAACAGTACAAGGCCGGCCAAACTGGGCAAAAGAAAGAGAAAGGCCTTTATCCCCTGTTTTTTATACATTTCAGTTCCCTCCTGTCAGGCACAATAAACGTCACTCCAAGTTGATCTTTTGTTCCAGCTCCGCCTGACACGCATCCAGTGCATCTTTAGCGGAAACGTTCCCGGAAACGGCGTTGTTTAAGTGCTTTGTGATAATCTCCTGCATTTCAGACTGCTGTTTTACCACCGGAGGTGTTACCAGATAGTCCAGAGATTTAAATACAGCTTCCCGATTCTCTGGCGGAGTGACTTTTAAATAGGAATCCAATACGTCTGAATAGGTAACAGGCGGCAGCTCCCAGCTTGAATCCACGCGGATCTGCGCAGCTTCCTTACTTCCTGACAGGAAAGCAGCCAAAGCGGCGGCGGCCTCAGGATTGGCGGTTTCTTTGTTTACCACGTACGCATTTGAGAAAAAGTGAGTGGCTTTTGTCGTATTGCCCGGTTCCATTGCTACGTCCCAGGCAAAATTGCAATTATCCGCAAAGTCACCGAACGCCCAGATTCCGGTTATAATCATACCAAGACGTCCTGATTTAAACAAATCCCAATCGCCCATACCGCCCATTTGTGCATCTGAGGGCATAATATTGCTGTCCTTCACCCAACCGGACATAATTTCCAGTGTTTCCACATTTTGCGGTAAATTGACCGTAAATTTCTTGCCATCCTCGCTTAATAAGTTTCCGCCATTCTGCTTCACCCCTTTGTAAAATTCATGGAAGCTTATGGGACGGTACAAACCGTAGGTGTCCTGGGAAAGGGCGCGGACTTTCTTTGCAGCCTCTAACATCTCCGCCCAGGTCCAGTCATCGGTGGGATATGCAGCTCCTGCCTTGTCAAATAAGTCATTGTTGTAAATGAGCACCACGTTGGAGAAGGAATTTGGAATTCCAAGCTGCTTTCCCTTGTACTGAAAGGCTTTCAAAGCGGTTTGATTAAAGCCGGAAGAATCCCCCATTAAACCGCCCACGTCCAGAAGCACGTCTTCGGATGCATAGGCTACGAAATTTTCAAAATTCAGTTCAAATACGTCCGCCGCACTGCCGCCGACGACCTTGGACTGCAGCTGAGTAAAATAGTCGTCATAGCCAAAGCTTTGCAGTTCCACCGTGACGTCCGGATGCTGCTCATTGAATTTTTCAATCATCTTTTTCAGTGCTTCCTCAGACTCACCGTTGCCGGAAAACTGATCCAGCCGGATTGTAACGTTTTCTCCAGAAGCGGGCTTTTCTGCAGTATTGGAACTGCAACCGGAGAGCAACACTAATGCACATACCATTGCACTTACCCACCATATACATCTTTTTGCTACCTTCATCATCATAAACTGCCTCCATAATAGAATGAATGGATATTGCTTCGTTTTCGAACAAGGATCATCGCACCGATCCTCTTTCTACCAAAGTTAATGGAAATACCCTGTTTTGTAATGTGTGGTTCTCATTGATCAGAAGATTCACCGCTTCTGCGCCTTTTGCCGCCACATCCTGATGTATGGTGGTAAGAGGCGGATCACAGGCCTTGGAAAGGAGGGAATCGTCAAAACCTATGACGGAAATATCCTTTGGAACACTTACGCCCTTCTCTCGCAGTCCAATACATAAACCAAGCGCCAGAATGTCCGCACAAACAAACACCCCCTCAGGCCGTTCGTCCAGTCCCGCCAGATATTCTCCCATCTTACAGCCGTATTCAAAGGACACCTCTCCCGACAGCAGCAGGGACTTATCTGCACTCATTCCGTACTCTTGCAGGGCCTTTTCATACCCTCTATAACGCAGGAAATTCACCCCACTGTCGTTAACATGCCCGGTCACGTGTGCAATTTTTCTAATTCCCTTTTCCAGCAGGTACTTCGTAGCCATGTACCCGCCCTGCAAATCGTCCACGCTGACCCTGTGGAAGCCGGATGCTTCGCAGTAACTGTCCACCAGTACCACAGGGATGTTTAAATTTTTCAATTGGCGGCATTCCTCGTCATCATTCATTCCCACTACGATCACCCCATCTAATCCCCTGGTTCTGGCCACCTCCGCATAAGTCCGACCGGATTCAGCACCGGATATCATAATGTGATAACCGCTTTTACGGGCGGTATACTCTGCCGCCGACATGAAATCCCCGTAAAAGGGATTGGAAAACATTAATTCCTTTCCTGATTCCGTCTGGGGAATCAGCACTCCTAATAAGTTACTTTTGTTGTTCACCAGGGTCCGTGCCGCCAGATTGGGAATATATCCCAGTTCCCTTATGGCGTCGTTCACCCGCTTAATCGTTTCAGCGCTTAAGCTTTGGGAGGGCGTATTATTAATCACATAAGACACCGTTGCAATGGAAACCCCCGCCAATTCAGCCACATCCTTTAAACCGGGACGCTTCATAAAACCACCTTCCTTTTTATCCCTTTTTCTTTTCTTCTGTTTCTATTCTTCCGCCTTTTTCGTCAATGACTGCCAGATACCGATTTCCTTTTATAAAAAAGTGAAACGATAAACGTTCCCAGTCCTTTGGAAGCCTGGGAGACAGCTTTGGCTTGCCGTCCTTTCCCAGCGACAGCCCCGCGAAACCAAAAACCAATGCCTGCCAGGTAGCGCCTACTGCTGCCAAATGAATGCCTTCCCGTCCTGTATTCTTCATCCGGTCTTCCAGATCCAGAAACAGGCTTTTGTCAAAATAATCACAAGACTTCTGCTCCAGGCCTAAATAAGCAGCCGCCCAGGCATGAATCCCAAAGCTTAAGCTGGAATCATGAAGTGTAAGCGGTTCGTAAAAGTCCCATATAGCCCTTTTCTGCCGTGCTGTAAACAATTCCGGCTTTAAGACCATGAGCAGTACCAAATCCGCCTGCTTTATTACCTGATACCTTTGGAGCCAGTCGAAATCGTACTGGTGGTAAGCTGCACTTCCGTCCCCGGCCTTTTTCCCGGGAAATTCTTCCAGCCGGAGGAAATTGTCATCCTGTATGTATAAATACCTGTCAGAATCATATTCCACCTGGCTTTTTTCTATGATGTCCTGCCATTTTTTCATTTCCTCAGCGCCGGCTTCTGCTTCCTTTCTCTGGACCGCCTCCAATGCCAGCTTAAAATTATGGCGGGCAAGAAGTACTGTATATGCATTGTTTCCCGAGACGCCGCAGTATTCATCGGGGCCCTTAACAAAGAGCAGGTTATAAACGTCTTTTCTTTGGTCATAGGAAAATCTTCCGGCCCAATACCTGGCGGTTTCCACATACAACTGTGCCGACCGGCGCATTAAAGTTTCATCTCCTGAAACCTCTAAGTAATTTTCAACAGCATAGGCCACGTCTGCGGTAATGTGAATCTCACAGCGCCCGATGTCCCAGCTTTGGCATTGTTCTATGCCGCCTATGGAGCACATCCATGGATATCTTGCTCCCGGCAGGTTCAGTGCCTTAGCGTTCTTCTTTGCATCCGGCAGGGTGTTTAGGCGAAACAGGATCAAATCTCTTGCAGCCTGCGGATCCGTGTACAGATAAAACGGAAGCAGGAAAATATCCGTATCCCAGAAGCAGCAGCCCTTATACCGTCCATGGGTCAGACCCCTTGCACCAATACTGACTGTGGAATTGCCGTAAGGGCAATTCTGAATAAGCTGAAATATGTTGTACCGCAGAGCGGACTGAACAAAACTGCCGTTTCCTTTTTGGGTGACCTGTATATCAGCCTGCTCCCAGCGGGATCTCCAGGCAACCTCGCTGTTCTTTAGCAACTCTTCAAAGGAATGGTTGATAACGTGGGGGTGTAAGTCCTGCCCAACTTTAGGAAGTGTCTGCGAATCCTCGGAAGCTGCTTCCGGATCTTTAATAACTGCTTCCGTATACAGTATCTTTTCGATCCTCACCATATCCCCTTCTGCTAGAGGAAAGTTCAGTTCTTTCGCAGGGCAGCCAGTCACCGAAGCGTCCTTAGCCGTGCCCTTGCTCTGAACCATGCGGGCAGTAATGGCTACCTGCAGGCGGCCGGATGCTTTGCTGTCAGCCTTTAAAAAACAGTAATTCTCTCCAGTCTCCGTTTCTGAAATAGAGAGCAGGGACACGGTATCCAAGTTTTCCTTGGTCTGGTCGTCATCTACAGGCAGGTTCACGGTATTACCGTCTATTCCCATGATAACTGTCACATCTCCGCTGTAGTTTAAGGCCGTAACCTCCAGAGAAAGAGCCGACACGTGTTTGTTATCCATGCTGATAAAACGGGAAATGTTGATTTGTGTCTCTCTTCCTTCCTGATCTTTCCACACCGACCTTCTTTCAAAAAGGCCGTTATGCATATCCAGGGATTGGGAAAAGGATAAGTAATCCCCGGTTCCCAGGGAAAGCTGAAAGTGAAACAGATCCGGCAAATTCACCATATCCGTAACACCGGGACTGATATATTCAAAGCCACCTACCAGATAATTGCAACGCTCATGGGCTTTTGCTCCATCTATGTAAAAGGCACAGCGGGAACCCAGATAACCGTTTGCCTGGCTGAATATGCTTTCCAAAAGCTTTGGGTTCTCTCTTCCCTCACAGCTTATCTTCCATGGCTCATATTGAATCATGTTCCACACCTCCCTCACTTAGCCCTTCCATTAAGCAATAAGCCAAAAATCCGGCACAGGTTGCAAATGCTGCTCCCGTGGTGCATTCGCCGGTCATTTCATCCACACTTTCACAGGCAATTCCATTGTCCATGGAAACCCTGCGCAGAAAATCTAAAGACGCTTCCTTCCTGCCGCTGATCAGCCCGTTGGAAACACTCAGTATCCAGGGATGGGGCGCATGGGGACAGCCAATATCAGAAAAAGGCTTTCCTGCAAAAGAATATGCATAATCCGGACTCCGCAGGATCTCAACTGTGTTCTGCCAAATGGGGTCTTCCCTGGTACAAAAGCCTAAAAAGGGCAAAAGTTCCAGGCTTCCCGGCGGTTCGTCATACACATCCCAGTTTCCTTTTTCATCAACGGACCAGACAAATATCCTTTTTCCCTGATACTCCTTAATGCAATGGGTGCAAATGGCATGAAACAAACCTGAAGCTTCCTCTTTCAGCCACTTAAGCGTTTCAGTAGACCATAAATTCCGGTACAGTTTTTCTAAATCCCGCAGACAACGCCAGGTCAGAACATTGTCATATGTGCCATAGGGATAAACCCGCATATCGTCTGTTGGCTGTAAAAAGGTTTCATACAGATGAAGTGCTTCACTTCGCTTGGTCTTTAAAATCGATAGGATTTTTCTTACTCCTCGCTCAATGTGGCTTTCCTGCAAACAAGCAGTCTCTCCTGTAGCGTTAACATAACGGCTAAGAGCCATTATGGGAGCGCACAGTTCATCCAGTTCAAAGCCCGGTTCCAGCACTGTCCCGTCTATGTAGCGGCTGTGAATGCCAATTTGTTTCATCTGACGGGTAAATACGTAATCCAGAAGTTCCTTTGCATACTGCGGATCTGCCTTCAGAATGGAAGGAAAGCTCCACAGCAGGCTGTCCCTATCCCAATAAGCTGCGCTGACGTAATATCTGGGGCTTCTGGAAGTGACCATAACCACTTCCTCCGTATCCATGGTCATACCCGTGGCAAAAAAGAAATTGAAAAACAGGTTCCTGTTTAACAGGGAATCCACATCCGGCATGCCCACAGTTTTCCGCCGCTTACGAAGCCAGCACAGAGTTTCCTCATAAACCGCATCAAAACTCTGCCGCAAAAGCTCCTTAGCCGCCGTGGCCGCAGAAACCTCTTCAAAACCCACTCCCCAGAAAATGTCAAGCACCGCCGATTCACCGGATTTTAACCGGCAATCATGGATCCCCTTGTAGGATATTTCCTCTCCCTGTTCAAATTCCCATTTCACAGGCAAAGCCGCCATGGGTGCAAATGCTATAACCGGCATTCCAATGGATAAATCAAAGATCGGGCCGTCATTCCAGACGGAGCTATATATCGTTCTCTGCCCCACAACCGTCTTATCCTCATTGACACTGTGAGTCACTTTTGCCCAAGCCCCGCTGAAGCCACAGGAAATCTCCCGATCTTTGCCGGAATGATTCGTGATGGCCAAGCGTATGGCAAAGGCCTTCTGACCAATGGGAGTCAGAAAAATTCCCTCGGTACAAATGCCATCCTTCTCCGATTCAAACCTGGGAATCCAGTCACATTCCCGCTTCCATTTCAAATCACAGAGCAAGTCTCCTTCCTCCGCCTGCACAAAGGGCCGCATAAGAGGTTTGCTTTCGCCGCCACAAAAAGCCAGCATCCCCTTGTAACCCATATGTAGCACCGTAAAACTTTCTATGGACGCTGTGGCCTGGTTCAAGGTCGGCAGGCTGACGAATTCGTTCCCCGTAGGTATATAGCAATCTTGCATAAAAAACACCTCCCTTATTTCTGCTGAAACGTTTAAGTAAACAGTAAAATACTTTTGTATTGCTATTGCATAGTAATTATATACTGTGATTTCCTTTTTTGTCAATGTTTTTTAGTGATTATTTTTCAATTAATACATTCCTGAATAGCAACATATTCTCTTACAAAGCATATTCTGCGTAATTCTATCCTTCAAGTTTTTGGACATATCCACTTCTCTGCCAGAAATGTGGCTCCTCTTTGTTGGTTTTATATATCTATCATAAAAACCGCACGTTTAGAACAAGATCGAACAGTCATGGGATTCGAATAGATCCATACTCGTGAGAATTCCTCTATCGTCAGATCATACATCCAAAACAACAGAGCAAAAGCTTATCCCCATTATTTTACATTCGCAGGGCATGTATTCTTCGGGTCCCAGTTACGTATTGGCATTGTCCATTTGGTTGGTTGGGTACTCGGGAATTACAAACACATCGGCAGGCCACAGATGTTCTCTTTCTGATTCAAAATGTTGCGAAGATATTGATCCTAATGTGGGTATCAATTCCGGAAGGTCTGACCGCGAAACATATTCCCGTAGGCTTAACTGCCCACTACAAATCACAGAAGCGATTGAGAAAACCGGTAAGCAGATTGATCACGAACATTTTTGTATACACAAACGAACGTTATTGTGAACCTTTAAACCGTGGTAAAAAGGTTATTATTGATTATATACTGCCAATCATAGAAAACAATTAAATATGGTGAAATCATATCTTTAAGTGGCTTTATGAGTATCTATACTATTTCATTAATAGATATATCTATCAGTTGAGAGTTATCTAAATATTCACCCAGCATAAATTTCACATCAGACACCTTCAAGAAAAACACATCATCCTCTTTTAAAATATTTTTATTATAGAGATAATCCACGCATCCGCTAAACTGTGAAACTTTTGCTGCAACTGTATTAACATATCATTTATTTCATGCCTTAATACGCGGGTCTGCTTATTCAAGTTTTCAATGATATCTTTTTCAATGTCATAATAATAATCAAATATATATTTAAAATCCCATAATCCTGTGCATTCAATTTCTGAAATGCAGTCTCTTGTATCGTAAAAATCGATTCTATAGCATGGAGAATGATCCAGGAAGCTTGTATGTAAAAACGATAAATATACCCATTCCAGTATCCCTACCTCGTCGGTATCTTGTAATTTTATGTATTCGCTATAAATATTATTAAGTACTATTTTCAGACTATCAGTAATTTCAGTAATATACAAATCAATTTCCTTATCTATCTTCTCTGAATACCAAAGATAACGATTATCTGCAATCCCCTGCAGCTCATTTATAACTTTATTTTTCAAATTTACTTCATTAATCAATTATTAAGATTCCTCCTTTTAATAAGCCAGTCTAGATTTGGGCCATTACAGTAGCCATTGCAATTCCAATTGCTCCTACGACGACGTCTCCAAATCGCAATAAAAAGGAAAAAACAATTGCACTCCATAGAGAAGCCCCTTTACATTCTACAGAATTCGCCAACTTTTGAATTATACTCCGTTTTTTCCCATCTTCCCAATGAGAAGCATCTATTCTCTTTTTTATCTTCCACCAATAGATGGAATCAGCCATTTTTCCTATTATCAGAAATTTTACAATCCAAAGTAAAAATAACAACAGTCCGGCAGATTCCTTGGTATATATTATATTTGCTAAAATTAACATATTAATAATAAACGAAGCAAATAATGTAATTACAGAAGAAATGAACCATAATAAGAATCCTTCTATCCACATCATTCGATAAGCAAACCATGTTGGACCAAAAAATGCAGCGGCTCCATTAAATTTTTTCTTTCTATCCATTTGTCTGAATCTATTTAAGTACTCTTCTTGATTTTTTTCCAGATATTCTCTTATCTCTGATATTGAATATCCGCCTATCTGGTTTTCATCATAGTCCATTTTCGTCTCTCCTCACTTCTCCCCATTTTTCTTTTAAATCTGCCTCTGCCTGTTTCAGCTGTTCCTGAGACCAATTTTCATAATCCAAATCTGTTTGCACAAGATTTTTGTACGCATATATTAACATGTCTTTATACCTGCCAAATGGATCATTAAATCCTTCGTGCTGCCAAAGATAGTATGCTCTGGCATAACACTTAACCTCTTGCTCAGGTTGTTTTAAGTTTTCATATACCCATGCTAATTCAATATAGATTGAATATGCCAACTCTCGATACGATGAACATTGGACTAAAGCAACACCTAGCGCATTTTCTGTTTTTGCATCACGCTCCATTCCCTGCAATTGTTCTATTACAGAATTCAGTACATCTCCATTTTCTTTCAACTGTGTGACCAGGCCCTTTTTCTGGCTGTGCTTCATCATATTTTAATAATACTTTCTTTCCAACCGGAATTTGTTCTAATGAAGCTTCACCATAAGGATACTCACATTCATAAGTAATGCCATCTACTGTATAACGAAAACTCGGATAATACGTATTAATTCTATTAAGTTTATAATAATAATATTCTTCTCTTACACTGATAATTATCCACTCAACTTTTCCTTTGTAATTTTTTGATTTTATCACCATACTTAAAGACACTATTAATATTGACACTAAAATAATAAATAGAAAAAATAATATTTCCATTAATTTCACCATAATTCCATTTAGTAATATCCCAAGGTAGTTTATACATAAAATATTTTAAACAATATGAAAATTATTCATATACACTGTTATTTATAAACCTAAATATTTACCAATTATTATTGCAAGCATAATGATTGACATAATCAATCCAAATATAGCTTGACCTAACCAGGCGTTTTCCTTACCAGAAACTATAAAATTTTCTGGATTTTTCTTATCATATTGTATAATCACCTTTTCCCCTATATGAATTGCGCTTGATGATCCTTCACCAAATGGAAATTCCGATTGATATGTAATACTATTTACTTCATATTGGTAAATAGGATAATATGCATATACTTTATTCAATCTATATTAATGATAAGAGTCTTTGATGCTAATTATTTCACCCTCCGTTCTCCCTTCATAATTATGAGCTTTTTTATTAATAAAAAGAGATACTAAAAACAATAATAAAAAACATAAAAACAAAAAATAAATAATAATCATAAAAAATATTCTTCTCTTTCTAAATTAATTACCACATAAAATCACTAAATTCTCCTGTCTTAAACATACCATCTTCATATATCTTATAATTTATTGTTGTTTTATTATATGGGTTTACAATTAGGCATATAATCTCCTTCAATATCCCCCATAATATTATACTTACCCTTAAATTGATATTCTTCACAATATGTTCTAACAGTAACTTTTATTTCACCTACAAAATTCGCATAAGAATTGTATAAAAGATCCTGTATTATACTAAACACTGTCGCTGCATTAGAATATTGCGCAAGAGCTGTACCAACTGTTTCATATACTACGTTGCCGACCTTTTTTAGTATTAATGTTTGAATTATGATATATAACATTACCAATCGCTTCTATGGAATTCACATTGTCCAAAGTCAAAAAATTTTCTGATTCAATGATATCAGCCACAGATAAAACAATAGTTAAACCGACTCCAATCCATGCATAAGGACCTGGAATTAAGGTCATTGCGTTAGCTGCTGCTTCCCCATACTTTGCCTGTTTCAAGGCTTCCTTAGCCGGTCGAATCGTAATCTCCACATGTGGTGCAGGCTTTCTTGCCTTTTCACATTCCTCATCAATGATATAATTAGGCTTTGCTTCTTTTAATCCTGTTGCTATAAAATAATTCCATGTACAATATTGAATGCTTTAATTTTAGAAAACCGCTGATCACGATCAGAACTTTTTATATAATCCCTATATATACGATCCTCAGCAAACCTAAGCAAATCTATAATATTACCCTCTATCTTACTGTTTTTAGATGGTATGTATCTACTAATATTTACCATTATTCGACATTAATTTCAACCCAAGTGCCAAAATTGTACACGTTAGCTTCCGAAATTGTACTTTGCATATAATTTTAATCTTGTAATTAGGAGTTAAACCCATTTCCCTCTACTGAAAACCCCCATGAGATACATACGGTAGAATAGACGGATTGTATGTGGAAAGAGCCAACCTTCCATTATAATGAAAGTTGACTCTTTCCACATAGTTTCTGAATCTGTAGATCCCAGGGCATGTATTCTTCCGGTCTAAGTTACGTATTGGCATTGATGCCCATACGGTACATCTGCTGCACTCCTACGGCTCTGATGTCCTTAAGATGATAGACCGTCATCAGCTCCTGCCTAATCATGCATATGCATTTCATATGCTTTTGAAACAGCTTTAAATGCATTTATTCTCCCATGACCGGTATAATTATCAAAACCTTTAGCGCCAATGTCATCTGCAGTATTTCGGATTATTTCTTCGACTTCACTTGCTTTTAGTTCTGGAGCAACGGAAAGCACAAGTGCTGCAACTCCTGCAACATGCGGGGTCGCTGCAGACGTACCGTTAAAATCTTCTACGTAATTATTAGAACTATAGCCGTCCTTTTTCATAATATCAGTTGTGAAAATATGAACACCCGGGGCTGCTACATCAACTTCCGGTCCATAATTACTACCCCACCAATATTCGCCGTCTTTACTTGTCTTACTTTTTCTTTCACCATACTCATTACATGCTGCAACAGTTATAACATTATTTAGACTACCAGGAAAAGAAACACTGCCATTATCATTGCCAGCTGCAAAACAAACAACGCAGCCTTTTCCGTTTCGGCCATTTCGTTTGGCATAATTTATTGCATTTGTAATTGTTTGGCTGTCTTCTCCGCCTCCCCAGCTGTTACTAAGGACATCCGCCCCTCTGTCCACAGATTTAACAATTCCATCTGCAATCTTTGCATCATCAGTAACCCATATTCTTTCGGATCCATCCATAACTCCATACGCAATTCTTATTCCCATTATTTTACATTCCGGAGCCACGCCGGCTATTCCTTTATTATTATTACTTTTTGCGGCCGCTATGCCTGCACAAGCAGTTCCATGCGCATCAGCACTTTTAGGAGTTGGATCATTACGCTTGTAACATGCATCATACCCGGTTACCAGTTTATCTGATACATTTAAGTCTTCATGTTTGTAATCCACACCTTCATCAATGATAGCAATAATAATATCTTTACTTCCTTTCGTTATTTTCCATGCTTCTGAAATAGCGATGTCTTCACCTGCAATTCCTCCAGTTTGTCCAGTATTGTTAAGAGCCCACTGCTTATTTACATATGTATCATTACTTATTGCTGCCATAGGCTTTAGCAACCGAACAAAATTAGGTTGTGCATATATTACCTTATCATTTTCATGATAAGTATTTGCCATCTCCAATGCACTTACTGCTTTACCGTCTGTGGTTTCCACAAGATAAGAATTCTCCTCCCAATTAATGTTTTCGACAATTTTAACATTATTAGAATCATTAATCTTATTAATTTCTTCTCTTGTTACATCTGGTTTAAATTGGATAATAAACTGGTTTGTAAGTATCATAGGTGTTTTATCCTCTGCTTCTAATACCAGAAAATCATCTTCTTGCTGATTTTTACTTGAAAATGAAGTAGTTTTATAAACTTGATTCTCGCTTATTGTTTCTAAAATAATACCATTTTTCAAATCAGTTATTTTTGAATTCTGGTTAGAAGTTAAAGATTTGTATTTACTTTCCATATAACCATTATCTTTAAATGCTCTAAATGATTCAGATTTTTTTAAGGGTGTTTTTTTTCCGTTGCTCCAATAATTTAATTCCATTATAATTCTCCTCCTATTATTTTTTGAATTTGCAAATTCAATAGTAAGAAAGAAGAATTAATCATATTTGTAAACTCGAAACGTATACTCATTGTAATCCTGTTCATATACGTTTATAATGAATATACAAAATCTGTACACACATTGCACAGCAAACCGCGCTTCAATCCCTTATGATAGGAATTACGGAGGAACGATATATGAACAGCAGTAAAACTTTTGATGATGTAATACAATACCTTGAAAAAAGCATAATTGACGGTTCTGAAATCGATTATAACGAGATATCCAAAATAGCCCTGAGTCCGGCAGCTTTGTTCCAGCGCATATTTATATTCGTATCAGGTATCAGTATTGCCGATTATGTAAGAAAGCGAAGATTAACATTAGCTGGATATGATTTGAAAAACAGCGATATTACTGTTTTGGATGCAGCTATAAAGTACGGATTTCACTCCCATTCTGCCTTTTCACGGGCATTTAAAGAGCACCATGGAATTACGCCATCCGAAGCGAAGTCTGAAACTGCGAAGCTCAATAATTATTTTCCGATTAATTACCTGGAAATGAGATTTATAGGAGGAAAACGAATCATGGCAGATATGAAAAAGATTATTTACAAAGAAACAAAAGAGCGTCTGATGGTAGGTTTGGGCCGTGAAACATCATTTTTTGAGGCGGGAAATGTGTGGAGAGAATTTTTTGAAGGGGATACCATTGGTAAACTGGGTTTTCTCTCTGATTCAACATGTTGTGAAGATATCGACCCTAATGCTGGTATAGGAATGATGTATGATTTTAAAGATATGAATAATTTTGAATTCATTATTGGGGATTTTCTAAAAACAGATACTGAGATACCGGAAGGTCTGACTGCGAAACATGTTCCAGCAGGATTAGCTGCCCATATTCAGATTGAAGGAAGTAATGTTGCAGAAATACTTGATTCCGCATATTTATTAATCACGGAAGCAATTGAGAAAACTGGTAAGCAAATTGATCACGATCATTTTTACTGGTGTGAAGTATACACTAACGAACGTTATTGTGAGCCTTCAAGCCGGGGCGAAAAGGTTATTATTGATTATATACTGCCAGTCGTGGATAACAATTAAATATGGTGAAATAAAAACAGGTAAACGGTACCTTAACAGGTTAACCTATCAAGGTACCGTTTACCCCTAGCGACATCTAACGATTTGCCAGTTCCCTGGTAATATCCTCCCAGGTAACACCTTTCTGTGCCATAAGAACCATCATATGGTAAAGAAAATCAGATATCTCATATTTCACTTCTTCGGAATCAGGGTTTTTCGCAGCAATAATAATCTCTGTCGCCTCTTCCCCCAGTTTCTTAAGAATCTTATCAATTCCCTTATCAAAAAGATAATTGGTATAGGATCCTTCCTTTGGATTTTCCCTTCGATCAAGAATTACTTCAAATACTTCCTCAAACACTTTAAGGGGATTGGAATCCTGATACTCCTTCTTTACCAGTTCCTGATAAAAACAGCTTCTGGCACCTGTGTGACAGGCAGCACCAATCTGATTTACCTTGGCAAGAAGGGTATCATTGTCGCAATCCAGAGACAGTGATTTTACATACTGATAATGACCGGAAGTTTCACCTTTTAACCAAAGGCTCTGACGACTTCTGCTGTAATAGGTCATCAGTCCGGTTTTTAATGTTTTATTAAATGATTCCTCATTCATATATGCAAGCATGAGAACTTCCCCAGTGCGGTAATCCTGGGTAATAACAGGTATCAGGCCATCTCCGTTTAATTTAAACTCAGAGAATTGTATTGCACTTTCAAAAGTCTCCACTGCAATTCCCTGCATTTTCAGTTCCTGCTTCAGCTCCATACAGCCGGTTTTTCCATCTGAAATGTCAATAATTCCCACAATGTTTTCTCTTTTTAAAGCATTTGACAGGAAAAACGGATCATCTCTAAGTCCTGTAACCAAAAATACTTCTTCCCGTTCAGTAACTGCATCCAGTCCTTCTTCTGTGAGCGAGGTATCTCCTAAGACCATAACAGAGGCTCCCAGCTGTGCATATTCTTCCGTATGAGACAGATAGGAAATATCCGGTAAATATGCATAAATTTTATCATCTCCAAACCGGTCGGAGGCTTCCTTCATCATATCCACATTTTCTTCTATACTCACATCGAGAAAGGCTGCTTTGGCACCGGCATACAGATATTTTTTTACATCTTCCAGACGTTTTACCCTTCCGCCCGCAAGAACAGGAATATCCGACACTCTTCCAATCTCTTTCATCAGACCGATGGTGCGCTCATGATCTGCTTCCGTTTCTGAATTGTCATAGAGAAACAGCTCATCTGCGCCATTATCTCCGAAAAAACAGGCCAGAGAAAGAGGGCGCTCCCCGTAACAGTCTGATAAATCATCAAGTCTCCATGCTTTTCCTTCACGTATTCCGAAACCTGCAATTAATTTTTTACACTCCATCATACTTTCCTCCCTTGATGTCCTGCAGTTCAAAGGTCTTTACCGCTTCCGAAAGATCAATCCGCTTCTCATATAAGGCTTTTCCGATAATTGCACCCTGCACGCCTGCCTCATATAATTGTCTTAAATCTTCCATGGAAGACATACCGCCGGATGCAATCACATCAAGACCAGTTTCATCCGTCAGCTTCTTTGTATATGCCACGTTGGGGCCGGAAAGCATTCCATCCCTGGAGATATCCGTATACACAATATGGCGGATTCCGTATTCCTTCATTTGGGAGCAAAGTCCGGAGGCGGTAATTTCGCTTACTGTTTCCCAGCCTTCTACCGCTACCATTCCGTCTTTTGCATCCACGCCCAACACGATCCGGTGTGCTCCAAACTTATGAATCATATCCCTGATAAACTCCGGCTGCTTCACCGCTTTGGTCCCGATAATTACCCGGGCAACTCCCAAAGAAAGCATGGAGGCAATGCCCTCTTCACTGCGGATCCCACCGCCGATCTCAACAGGGATTGAAACCGTATCGACAATCCTTCGTATTACTTCCTCATTAACCGAATGACCGGCCAGTGCACCGTCCAAATCAACCAGATGAAGATAAGTTGCTCCCTGCGCCTGCCAGAGCGCCGCTATCTCTTCCGGTTTATCTGAATATACGGTAATCTCTTTAAATTCCCCTTGCTTTAAACGGACACATTGTCCGTTCTTTAAATCGATTGCTGGATAAAGCTGCATATGGATTCTCCTTATAATGTACCTTTTGTAGACAAAACTCCGGTAATCCGGGGATCCGGCAAAGTAGCATCGTCAAGTGCCTTGGCAAATGATTTAAATACCCCTTCAATTATATGATGATTGTTATCCCCTGAAAGCTTTCTGATGTGAAGATTCATTTCTGCAGAATAAGATACGGCGTAGAAAAATTCCTTCACCATCTCTGTTTCAAAATCGCCTACCCGCTCCGCTGTTAAGGGAACATCAAACCCGAGATAAGGCCGGCCGGATAAATCCACAGCACACAATATTAAAGTCTCATCCATGGGCAGTATCATATTTCCGTAACGCTTTATGGATTTTTTATCACCAAGTGCTTCCTTAATGGCAGTTCCCAGTACAATTCCCGTATCTTCAATGGTATGGTGGGTATCTACTTCCAAATCTCCTTTAACCGTCAGTTCCAGATCAAAAAATCCATGACGGGCAAAGCTGTTTAGCATGTGGTCAAAAAAACCGATGTTTGTATGAATGTTGGCAGTTCCGTTTCCATCAATATTGAACTTCATCTGAATATCGGTTTCCCTGGTTATTCGAGATATCACTGCACTTCGTCCCATAATTTTCCCCTTTATTCCTGGATTTGATCCTCTTCAAACCGTATTTTTACTGAATTGGCATGGGCTGTCAGCTGCTCTGCCTGAGCAAAGAAGTCAATCTCTTTGTAAACATCTGCCAGCGCCTCTTTGGAATAGTAAATAATACTTGATTTTTTGATAAAGTCATCTACGCTGAGGGCGGAAAAGAATCTCGCCGTGCCATTGGTAGGAAGAACATGATTGGGTCCTGCGAAATAATCTCCCAAAGGCTCAGAACTGTATTCACCGATGAAAATGGCACCTGCATTATGAATCCTTGTCATATCTTCAAATGGATTCTTCGTTACAATTTCAAGGTGCTCCGGAGCAATCTCATTGACGGCAGAAACAGCATCCTTCATATTATCCGCCACAAGAATGCAGCCGTAATTGTCCAGTGATTTATTTATGATCTCAGATCTGGAAAGTCTGGAAGCCTGCAGTCTCGCTTCTTTCGATACCTTTTCTGCCAGCTCCATACTGGTTGTTACAAGAATTGCAGAAGCCAGTTCATCATGCTCTGCCTGAGACAACAGATCCGCAGCCACGAATCTTGGATTTGCGCTTTCATCTGCAAGCACTAAAATCTCGCTGGGACCTGCAATACTGTCAATGCTTGCATGACCGTAGACTGCTTTTTTCGCCAGTGCGACAAATATATTGCCGGGACCTACGATTTTATTAACCCTTGGAATGGACTCAGTACCAAAAGCCAGAGCAGCAATCGCCTGTGCTCCCCCCACCTTATACACCTCAGTTGCTCCTGCAAGATGAGCAGCCGTCAGCGTAACCGGATTCACCTTTCCATCCTTTCCGGGAGGCGTTACCATAACGATCCGTCCCACTCCTGCCACCATGGCCGGTATAATGTTCATCAGAACAGAAGAAGGATAAGCTGCTTTTCCGCCTGGTACATACACACCTGCACTCTCCAGTGCGGTTATCTTCTGGCCGAGAATCGTTCCGTCCGGCTTGCTGTCAAACCAGCTGTACTGCCTCTGTTTTTCATGAAACTGACGGATATTATTCATGGATTTTTCCATGACTTCCAAAAGCTTAGGATCAACTGACTTTACAGCTTCTTCGATTTCCTCTTTCGTTACGCGGATATTGGTCTCGTTCACTTCTGCTTTGTCAAATTCTCTGGTATAGGCAAAAACTGCCTTGTCTCCCTCATCCTTTACCCGATCCACAATCTCCTGTACGGTTTTGGCATACGTATCGTATTGATTGGGATCTCTCTTTAACAGTCCGGAAAGAATATTCTGTTTGGATGTTTCATCTAATTTTACAATCTTCATTGGTTTTCCTCCTGCAGCAATAGTCTCAAATCCCGAATCAGCTTTGTGATCCTGTCATTTTCCCGCTTCATGCTCACCTGATTGACCACCATGCGGGCAGAAAGAGGGCAAATCTCTTCCAGTACCGTAAGCCCGTTCTCCTTTAAGGTTGTTCCCGTCTCCACAATGTCAACGATGACCTCAGACAGACCAACGATGGGAGCCAGCTCAATGGAACCGTTCAGCTTAATGATTTCCACAGTCTGATGTTTTTTATTGTAAAAATAATCCTTTGCAATGGCCGGATATTTCGTTGCTACACGGATCCGCTCATGGTGCTTTAAAAGTTCACCGGCTGACTGGGGTCCGCAGACGCACATACGGCAGTTTCCGATTCCCAGATTCATGACCTCATAAAGCTTTCTTCCCTCTTCTAAAATCGTATCCTTCCCAACGATACCGATGTCTGCGGCACCGTATTCCACATAGGTGGGAACATCACTGGCCTTCGCCAGGAAAAACCGGATTTTAAGCTCTTCATTGGTAAAGATCAGCTTTCGGGAGTCCTTATCTTTCATCTCTTCGCAGGTGATTCCGATCCGCTCGAACATTTCTAGTGACTGCTTGGCCAGACGCCCTTTTGCCAGGGCAAATGTCAGATATCTCATACGTACCCCCATTATTTTAAGTATTCTGAAAGCGGAACCACATCCATACGCTTTAGGTCAAGGTTTATTACGGTTACCGATATTCCTTCCTGATCCAGATACAATACATTCTTTAAGTCGCGCCGCATGGCATATTCTTTATAAGCCTCCAGGGACCGTTCCGGTTTCTTGCACTGCAGCTGAACCGGTACCTTTAACTTACGAAAATGGCCGGCCAGAGAAATGGCATTCTCCCTTGACTCCTGCTCATAAAGAATCATGGTGTTGGTCATGGAAACCTCTGTCTCAATCTTTTGCCTGCTTAATGCCAGCAAAAGCTCATCCACAGAAATTCCAAATCCTACCGCCGGAGAATCCTTGCCAAACTGTTTTAAAAGGCTGTCATACCGGCCCCCGTTTACAATATAATCCCCTGTACCATAGGTATAGGCCTTAAAAATAATTCCGGTATAATACTGATACTGGCTCAGCATTCCAAGGTCATAAGATACATAATCGGATAGCCCGTAGTGTTCCAGAATCCGGTTCACCTCTTCCAGACGGCTGATGGCTCTTAACGCCCGCTTATTGGCAGTCAGTTCTCTGGCAGCCTGTATCTGTTCCAAAGACCCAAAAAGCTCGGGAAGCTTTAAAAATACCTGTTTTAGCTCCTGGGAAATGGGCTGGGCCATGACTAACTCTTCCACACCAAAGTAATTCTTGTTCTCAATCAGTTCCCGAAGAGTCTCTTCCATCTCCTCATCCATACCGGCCTCTTCCAAAAGCCCTTTAAAGAAATCCACCTCTCCCAGTTCCACCTGAAACTCGGTCAGACCGGTGGATTTCAGCGCCCAAATCACCATGGCAAGGATTTCTCCGTCTGCATCCGGTGAATCATCACCAATTAACTCAACGCCTGTCTGGCTGGCTTCTTTCAGCCTTCCCTGATAGCTGGAATTGTTGATAAAGGTACGTTCCACATAGCAAAGCCGGATGGGCATATCCTCATCCAGAAAATACTTGGCTGCACATCTGGCGATTGCCGGCGTCTCATCCGGCCGCAGCACCAGAGTGTGATTATCCCGGTCAAAAAACTTGAACATCTCCTTTGCTTTTACACTTCCTCTGGATTCGTTAAAGATATCAAAAAATTCAAAGGTAGGAGTTTCTATATCCTGATAACCGCATAAGTGAAATTCTTTCAGCATTTTTTCCTGAATGACTGCTTTTCTCGTACACTCTATTCCATAAATATCCCGGACACCATCCGGCGTATGTAACAGTTTATTAGCCATAACAACCTCCAACCGTTCAAGAAAATATTTTTCATAGAAAACTATTTTTAGTCACTTTATTGTAGTAAAGTGATAATTTAATAACGTGTAGTTTATTATAGGCGAGAAATATATTCTTGTCAATCTCTTCTGTCCAAATCTTTTTGAATCAGTTCCAGATAGTGAATCAGGATATCCCTGCAGCCTGATATCTTCCAGGTTTTGTCCAGTTCCTCGTAGGTAAAGCTTTTTCTTCCCCCTGCTTCCATTCTTTGAAAATAACACTTAATCTGGTCAAAGGGCAGATAATAAACTTCATTTTTGTGGGTATAGGACACGATAAAAAACGCGATTCCACCCTGCCTTTCAAATTCTTCCATGAAAGTGACCTGATGAGAGTGAATATTCTGCAGCGGAAATGTATCAGACGCACATTCCTTTGCATCAAAGCAAACAGGAATTCCCTGAACGGCACCGATATAATCCACCGTACTTTTCTGATCAAAATAGGCCAGGGTAATATGCCTGCTCTCCTTATCAATGGATATAGGCGTAATGGGTGTGGGGATTTTCTGAATCAGAGCCAGTCCCTTTTCACGATAACTGTCGTTGCTCCGGTTAATCAGCTCTTCTAATGTTGAGCCCCTTAATCCTCTTGTTTTCCAGGTTCCCATCGTATCCTACCTCCATTCCCTGCATATGGCAGCGTAAATGAGAGGCAGGGGAGCCGTAAATTCCTTACCCGAGAGATAAGAAAGGGGTTCCGGAAGCTGTGGCAATACCAGCTGATAGGAATGAAGAAGCTGTGACTGGACTTTGTAAAGCCTCTTCGCCTCTTCATTTACCTTTTTATCTCCATATTTATAATCCCCCACAATTGGATGCCCTATGGAAGATAAATGAGCCCGGATCTGGTGTGTGCGCCCAGTGATCAGTGTTACCCTTAACAGCGTATAGCCGCCGTAATAATCTAACGGCATATATTCCGTAGAGATCGGCACACTGTCTTTAAATTCACTGGTACGGACAGTGACCTGATTGGTCTTCTCATCCTTTGCCAGGAACCCGGTAATCATCTGTTTTTCAGCCACATGGCCTTTCACCACACACTGGTAATACTTATGAATGGACCTGTCCTTAAAAACCTCCGACATCACCTGAAGGCCGGCCAGAGATTTTCCTCCGACTACAAGACCGCTGGTATTACGGTCTAAGCGGTTGCAGACAGAAGGGCGGAAACTTTTTAACTGCTCCGTGGATAATTCACCTTCTGAAAGCAGATAATCAATTAAATATTCCACAAGAGACTCGTCGGAATCCTTTGCTTTTTGAGAAAGCATTCCTGCCGGCTTATTAATGAGAATGATGTTTTCATCTTCATATATGATATTTAAATGAACCTTACTCACTCTGGGAACCTTAACCTGGGAGAATTTTTCAATGGTCTCATCGGAAAGAAACAATTTGATTTCATCTCCCTGGGAGAGCTTTTCTGAGCCGTCGCATTTTTTTCCATTTAAAGTGATGTTCTTTTTCCGCATCATTTTATAAAGAAAGCTTTTCCCTGCAAGATTTAAATATTTGGACAGCAGCTTATCAAGCCGCTGCCCTGCTTCATTCGTCGATACAATCACAGACTGCATAATGGTTCCCTCTTTTACTGAATTTTACATGGACAGACTCTTTAACAGGGTAACTGTCTGGTCAGATCTGTCATTATCTTCATTTTTTTCTTTCGGTTTCAGACAGCTTAAGCGCTTAAAAAAGGAATTTTCATCAAAAATCACCTTTACATTATAATCCAGCTTATGCTGGCTCAGCATCTGTTTTATATATCGTTCTGCTTTGTCAGAATCCGCTTTGCCGGCTGTGCAGTAGGCATAGATTTCATCCGGCATAACCAGAATCACATCCATTGGCAGGAGCTGTTCCTTTGAAGAAATGATAAGGTCATACAAAAGGACTCCTTTTTCATCATAAGCGGAGGCCTTTTTCTCAAGCATCGAAGAGATAGACCGGTACTTGAAAGAGGCAAGCAGAGGGGCTGCAATATTTGCTGCCGGCAGAACGGAAAGGATCGCCATTACAGTTAACGTGTTCTTTAAAGCAGTATTGTCGGCAAATTTCCTGAATATCAACTGAATGACGATGAGAGCCGCCCCAATCAATACCTTTAACAATTCTTTCTTTTTATGGTAATCCCGGTAGCCAGACTGCCCTTTGCTGTATCGTTTCACTTTTGTAACCCTCTTTCTTTATCTTCTGTTGTCCACCACCCGCATAAACCCTTTCATGAAACGGATTATTATAGAATGAGGGATTGTCTTGGTTAAAAGCCGGAAAGCCTTCATCGTTGTTCCGTAAACGGAAACCGGCCTCCCCATCATGCTGTCACGAAGTGCCAGGCGCACTACTTTTTTCGGATCAGCCATGACTATTTTTTTATAAAACGGAATTTTCCCGGTTGTCTCGGCGATATCAAAGAATTCCGTTCTGACAGGTCCGGGACATACGGCTGTCACAAGGATGCCTTTGGGTTTTAATTCCTCATTTAAGGCTCTGCTGTAGCTTAAAACAAAGGCTTTCGTAGCAGCGTAGATGGCAAAACCAGGCTGGGGCAGAAAAGCTGCGGCAGACGCAAATTGTATGATCCTGCTGTTTTCAGACATATAAGGAAGTACCATATGGGTCACTGCACAAAGCGCTCTGCAGTTTAAATCCACCATACCAAGTTCATCATTTAAATTGACGGAACTCACCGCCCCGATCTTTCCATAACCGGCAGCATTGATCAGCCATTTTACTTCTGGTTTCTCTTCAAATAAAACATCCTGCAGGCTCATCAATCTGCTGTCATCCGTTAAATCTATGGCAAATGTTCTTACCCTTACCGGAACAATAGATGATAATTCTTCCATCCGCTCCTGTCTTCTGGCAATTGCCCAGATTTCACCGATGCCGCCAAAGCGGTCGGCAATCTGCATGATAAACTCTCTTCCCAAACCGGAAGACGCTCCTGTTACGATAGCTACCTTCATCATGATCCCTTCTTTCAATCAGACATTGTTATTGTTTCTTTGTTGATTTTTTATGAACATTCCGGATGGTCTTTTTTCTGCGTTCCCGCTGACCGCCCGGTACTGCTTCCGTCTTATTCCCTTTTCCATAATCTTTTCCTGTTTTTCGCTCGGTAAAACCAGGTTTAAAACCGGATTTGGGGCGAATGAGGCATTTTTTATCAAAACCGATCAAATCCGTTCTTCCCGCTTTGGTAAGTGCTTCTTCCACAAGGTCATAATTTTTCGGATTCCGGTATTGAATCAATGCCCTCTGCATGGCTTTCTCATGAGGATTGGTAGGAACATAAACCGGTTCCATAGTCCTGGGATCATAGCCTGTGTAATACATGCAGGTGGAAATGGTAGACGGCGTAGGATAAAAATCCTGGACCTGTTCCGGCATATATCCAAGATCCCTTAAATACTCCGCAAGCTCAATGGCTTCTTTCAGTCCTGAGCCCGGGTGGGAGGACATTAAATAAGGAACCAGATACTGTTTTAAACCCAGCCGTCCGTTCATATCATTATATTCCTTTACGAACCTGCGGTAAACATCATTTTTTGGTTTTCCCATTCTGGTAAGAACATTGTCCGCCACATGCTCCGGTGCCACCTTTAACTGCCCGCTGACATGGTATTCACAAAGCTCTTTTAAGAATTTTTTGCCCGGATCTGCAAGCACGTAATCAAAACGGATACCAGAACGGATAAACACTTTTTTCACTTTCGGTAGATTTCTTAACTTTCTCAAAAGTTCAATGTAGTCGGAATGATCTGCCCTTAAATTCTTACAGGGTTCCGGAAACAGACACTGCTTATTGGGACAGGCACCTTTCCCGATCTGTTTTTCACAGGCCGGATAGCGGAAATCCGCTGTGGGACCTCCTACATCATGGATATAACCCTTAAAATCAGGCTCATTGGTCAGCCATTTCGCCTCTTCTATCAGAGATTCATGACTCCTGGCCTGTATGATCCTTCCCTGATGGAACGTAAGGGCACAGAAGCTGCACGCACCGAAACAGCCCCGGTTGCTGATGAGACTGAACTTAATTTCCCGGATCGCCGGTACTCCCCCCAGTTCTTCATAGGACGGATGATAATTTCTCATGTAAGGCAGGGAATAAACCTCGTCCATTTCCTCAGTCGACAGAGGTTTTGCCGGTGGATTCTGCACCACATATAAATTGTCCCTGTATGGCTCAACAAGACGCTTTCCGATATAAGGATCGGTATTGCCATACTGGATATAGTAGCTCTTTGCATATTCCAGCTTATCTTTTTTCATGCTGTCATAAGACGGCAGAACAAGAGCATCATATACGGATTCCAGGCTGTCTGTCTTATAAACAGTACCTTCTACAAAGGTAATATCCCGGATATCGATTCCGCTGTTTAAGGCATCTGCTATTTCCACAATGGATTTCTCTCCCATTCCATAGGAGATTAAATCTGCCTGGGAATCAATTAAAATGGAGTGTTTCAGACGATCTGACCAGTAATCGTAATGTGCCAGACGTCTTAGGCTGGCTTCGATTCCTCCGATTATAACAGGAGCTTTTTTATAAACAGAACGAATAAGATTGCAGTAAACCGTAGTTGCATAGTCCGGACGTTTTCCCATCACACCGCCCGGAGTATAGGAGTCCTGCTGTCGTTTCTTCCTGGAGACGGAATAATGATTCACCATGGAATCCATATTTCCGGCGGAAACCAAAAATCCAAGCCTTGGTTCACCAAGAACAGAAATGCTTGATGGATCCTTCCAGTCAGGCTGTGCTATAATTCCTACCTTATATCCATGTGCCTCTAAAAGGCGGCTGATTATGGCATGACCGAAGGATGGGTGGTCTACATAGGCATCTCCTGTTACATAGACAAAGTCACATTGTTTCCATCCCCGGATATTCATGTCCGCCCTGGTGATCGGTAGATAGTCATGCATCATGATTTAGCTCCATTTCTTTCTAATAGCTGGTAATAGTCATAAATAAAATAATCGGCCAGTTCCCTTTTTTCAGCTTCCAATGCCCTGGAAAAATCGTCATCAATGGCACAGACAGTCATTCCGGCTCTTTTCCCCGCCAGAATCCCCGCCGGAACATCCTCAAATACCAGACAATGTGACGGTGATACTTCAAGTTCCTTTGCTACCTTCAGATAAATATCCGGAGCAGGCTTTCCAGCCGCGACTTCGCAGGAAGTAGCCACTATCTTAAAATACTTCCCGATTTTTAAGGAATCAATCACTGCCTCCACCATCTCTCTGCCGTTGCTGGTAGCAATTCCCATATGCAGGCCCTGTGACGCAAGATATGCCAGAAATTCTCCGGCTCCCGGTTTTAAGGGAACTTCATACTTATATTTATCCAGTGACATCTCCGTCCATATTCCCTTAATTACTTCCAGAGATTCCTTCAGTTTAAACCGCTCTTTAAAATAAAAGGCAGTTTCCGAAAAACTCATTCCTTCAATTTCTCTTTCTAAATCTTCCGGGCATGCAATTCCTCTGCTTCCTAAAAACTCTATATCAATGGATTTCCACATCCACATGGAATCTACGAGGGTTCCATCCAGATCAAAAATCACTGCTTTTTTCTCATTGAGCATCTTTTGTTTTTTCTTCCTTTCCATGACGCTTTAGCAAGTCTGTCTCTTCTGTCGTAAGCGGGCGGTACTCACCCGGCTGTAAATTTTCATCCAGCTTTAAGCTTCCCATCGAGAGCCTCTTTAAGTATACCACACTGCACCCCAACGCTTCAAACATTCGTTTTACCTGATGGAATTTTCCTTCCCGGATGGTGAGGAGAATAGAGGAAGGATTCCCGTATTCCAGAATCTCAAGGCTGGCTGGCATGGTTAAGGTCCCGTCTTCCAGCACCACTCCCTCTTCCATGCGTTTCTTTGCATCTACAGGGATCGCTCCTTCTATTTTTGCATAATAGACCTTATCCACATGCTTTTTGGGAGACAGGAGCTGATGCGCCAGATCTCCGTCATTGGTAATAAGAAGCAGACCTTCCGTATCAATATCCAGTCTTCCTACCGGGAATAAATCGCTCCGTTTTCGATCCTCAATTAAATCAATGACTGTCTGATACCGGTTATCTTCTGTAGCCGATACGACTCCCTGGGGCTTACAAAGCATATAATATTCAAATTCAGCATAAGAGATATTTCTTCCGTCAACAGCAATGGTATTCTGGTCCGGAATGATTTTCCGCTCTGATTTTTTCTCAGGGATTCCATCAACGGTAATCCTTCCTTTTCTTGCCATCTCTTTGATCTGACTTCTGGTTCCCTCTCCCATTTCAGCTAAATATTTATCTAATCGGATCTCTTTCATCACTGCCACCGCCATCCCGGATAGTATTTATTTTTTAGCGTATCCCCATTCCCTTTTGCAAATCCCAGAGGGAATCCGTCTACGCAGATTAAGCACCAGCCTTTTTTTCTTCCTTCCGATTCTGTTAAAAATACAGTCTCTCCTTTTAAATACCGGATCACTCGTTCGTCTTCCTTTTTAAAGGAGATGGTCTGCTTAAATTCTTCCATTTTTAAAGACTGGGCCAGTGCCTGAGAAGGTTCAAAACGATCCTTTTTCATCTCACCAAGGCAGAGACCTGTCCGAAGATAACGAAGTTTCCCTCCATTTTCCGGAAAATATTCCGGTAGATAATAGACACAGTCATTCTTTATCTCAATTCGGGAGCTGATGAGAGGTTTTGATATCAGGGAAAGGAACTGGGAAAGCTCGTCAGGAAGTGCTTTTTTCTTTTTGCTTCCTGTCTTAGATATCTCTGCCGGAACCTGTCCGCCCTTTTTCTTTAGAAGTGCCATAAAATGGCCTTCTCCCTTAATTTTATGGGGAAACAGACGCAGGCAGCCTGACAGACCGATCCCGTCTGAGGCTCCCTCAAAAAGCGGCAGTTTCACCAGTTCCATGTCCCCATGATTTTCCAGAATCATACGGATAATATCTTCATTTTCACAAATAGAGAAGGTACAGGTGGAATACATCATAAGACCGCCGGGAGCCAGCATATCAACCGCATGTCCGACAATTTCCTTCTGGATCGCTGCATAATATTCCGGTCCATGCTCTTCATAGCTTTTCACCATATCTGCGTCTTTACGGAACATTCCTTCTCCGGAGCAGGGCGCATCCACAAGAATCTTATCAAAAAAGCTGCCAAATGCCGCTTTTAATTTCTGCGGTTCCTCGCTGGTGACACAGATATTTTCTATTCCCCACAGCTCCAGGTTTTTCAGCAAAGCCCGCGCCCTGGAATTGCTGATATCATTGGAGACTAAAAGACCCTTTCCCTTCAGTTTTGCACCAAGTTCCGTGCTTTTGCCTCCTGGAGCCGCACAAAGATCCAGGACCTTATCTCCCGGCACGACCGGAAGCATATGAGCCGGTGTCATGGCACTGGGCTCCTGAAGATAGTAAAGTCCGGCGTAATAATACGGATCTTTCGCAGGACGTTCCTCTCCCTCATAATAAAATCCGTTTTCTGCCCAGGCAACCGGATGAAGCTTTAATGATGTCATCTTAATAAACTCTTCAGGGGAAATCTTTAACGTATTGACACGCAATCCGTAAAGGCGTTCTTCATCAAAGCTATTTACATAGGCCTCAAATTCTTCTTCTCCCAGCAAGTCCTTCATTCTGCTTAAAAATTCTTCCGAAATCTTGATTTCTTTCACTTTTTTACTCCCATTTCATCTCTATGTAAGCAATCTTAATATACTAATACGAATATTTCAACCGGTATTTCTCCAGATATTTTAATACCCAGTAGGGGTTTACACTCATCTCTTCGTTGTGGTCCGTACGGATATAGATTCCAAGGTGAAGGTGTACGTCGAAATTCCCTGTAGTTCCTTCCACCTTGCTGTATCCGGTATCTCCCATGAATCCCAGCAGCTCTCCCGCATTCACCTTATCCCCTTTTTTCCACTCTTTGCTATAACCATAGAGATGGGCATAATATAAATATGCCCCTCCCGGAGCCCGTATCCCCAGCCGCCAGCCGCCTTTTTCCAGCCAGCCCACCTTTTCCACCACTCCGTCACTGATACTGATAATGGGATAGGTACCCCTGGGTTTCGTATTTCCCATCACGTCACAGCCTTCATGTCCCCGTTCTCCGCCATAGGAGCGGCTTTCCATCCAGCCATTTTGAAATTTTACATCAGGAAAGTCGGGATTGGAATTTTCAGGAACCGGAAAATATTTCAAATCACCCAGTATGGTCTCATAGGCCTTCTTTAATTTCCGGTATTCTGCAGGCTTTACTTTTAAAATTCTGCCGGTATGAACAGTTAAATCCTTTACATTTGTTAAATCATACTGGTGTTCCACCATCAGGGAAGTGAGGGTGTCATAGTCGATCTCCTTTAAGTCAGCCACTATCTTCCCAAGCTCCATACTTCTGAAATCATCACTCTCCCATGTGTAGGCATTCAGCTGATAGAACGTCGGATTATTATAAAGATAATCAATCATGGTCACATGAAATACGGAAAGGATCAGGATTAAAAAAACAATCACCATCATATCAATCTTGCCTTCTCAATATAATTGTATAAAACAATCTATTCAGGTGCGTATGAAAAAATCCTTTTTCCGCCTTCTTTCTGTAGCCGCGCTTTTTCTGCTGCTCCTTTTTCATGATACCGCATTTGAAGGAGCCAAAAGCGGACTGATTCTCTGGGGTAGCGTGGTAGTACCCACGCTTCTCCCGTTTATGATCTGTTCCAATGTAATTGTTTCCCTAAATGCCATTCATATACTGATTCTTCCGGTCAGGCAGCTTCTGCACCGTTTCTTTTGCCTGTCGGATGCCGGGTGTTATACCTTTATCTCCGGTTTGCTCTGCGGTTATCCCATGGGTGCCAAAACCTGCAGCGAATTTATGGATGAGAACCGGATCACGCAAAAAGAAGGAAAATACTTATTAGCTATCTGCAATCACCCCAGTCCGATGTTCCTTTTAGGATATGCAGCCTCTGGTCTGCCAAAGACTGTGCCGGTCTGGATTCTTCTGCTTTGCATCTATGTCCCGGTTATACCGGTAGCCCTTGCAGCCCGTTTCTGTTATCAGGTGGAACGTCCGTTTCGCTCCATGCCGGTTTCAAAAGAATCGGTAAAATCCTTTGATGAAAGTCTCATGGATTCCTGTGAGGTAATGGTGAAGATCGGCGGATACATTATGCTTTTTTCCATCCTGGCATTTTATATTACGGAACTTTCTTTCCTTTGTCCGGAAAATAAGGCGGTCATTCTTGGATTTGTGGAAATCACCACTGGAATCCAGGCTGTTTCCCATGTATTTTCCGGCACTTTGGGAGGATTATGGATCAGCGCTGTTACCGCATTCGGGGGATTATCCGGGGTCTTTCAGACAAAGAGTGTCATAAAAAATGCCGGATTATCCATCCGGCACTATGTAGCATGGAAAGCAATACATACTCTCCTGACAATCCTACTGTTTATTCTCCTGACCCGTTTTGCGGTCCTTCTGCCGTCTGCATGACAGCCCCTGTCAGTTCCTGACGGTTTGAGGATACAATATCATAGCTTGACTGCATGGAAGTCATAAAAGCGTCAAAACGCCCCTGTGCGCCCTCCATAGAGTGACTGATTATGGTCTGCAGACTCTTTAACATATCGTCTGTATACTGAACAGAGCTTTGACGGATGCCGTTCGCATCGGTAACAGCCTGTTCAACAATCTGCTGTGCCTGTACCTGTGCCTGTTCAATAATCTCATTGGCTTGGGCGTACGCTTTCTGCATAATTTCGTGTTCATTCACCAGTTCATTGGTCTGGGCATTGGCCTGGGCCAGAATAGAATCGGCCTGCTGACGTGCTTCGCCCATGATGGCATCCCTGTTGCTGATAATCTTCTGGTACTGCTTGATCTCATCCGGAATCCGAAGGCGCAGTTCCACCAGCAGCTCTTCCAGTTCATCTCTGTTTACCACAATCTTGCTGTTAGAAAGGGGCTGGTACTTACAACTGTCAATATATTCTTCGATTTCACCGATTAACTGTTCAATTCTGCTCATCATAATACGGACACTCCTTGCTTTATTTCGTTCTATCTTCTATTTTCTTTCTTACACGTTCCGCAATATCTTCTGGCACAAACGCGCTTATCTCACCGCCATAAGAGGCAATCTCTTTCACAATGCTGGAACTTAAATAAGAATACTTTAAATTTGTTGTCAGAAACACCGTGTCCACCTCTGGTGCAATCACACGGTTTGTCTGTGCAATCTGTAATTCGTATTCAAAATCCGTTACAGCGCGAAGCCCGCGGATTACCGCATCCGCCTGATTGGCTCGTACAAAATCGATCATCAGCCCGCCGAATGATTTCACTTCTACATTATCAAAATCATTCGTCAGGCTCTTTAACATATTAACACGTTCTTCTACAGAAAACAACGGAGTTTTTGAATTATTATTTAAAACCCCTATAATTAAATGGTCACACATTCTTGCCGAGCGCTCAATGATATCAAGATGACCAAAAGTCACCGGATCAAAGCTTCCCGGATAAACTGCTTTTCTCATATTGTTTCTTCCTTTTGTTTATTCTTTTCCTGTTTTTTCAACGAACACATGCTTATTTGTTTTGTAAATTTTCTCTTTCAAAATCTCATATCCCATTGACTTAAGATAATCAAAATCCGTATCCAGGGAAGCTTCGATAATGATGGTGGTCTCTTCTCCGATCAGGGATGAATCTCTTAAATATTCCAGGACTCTTTTTTCCCATTCCATGCGGTAAGGGGGATCCATAAATACAACATCAAACTTATAATCTTTCCCTTCCAGCCGCTTTAGTGCAGTCAGAACATCGCAGTTCATCACTACCGCATCAGGTTCCAGCCGGGTGGTCTTTAAATTTTCCCGGATGCATTCTGCAGCTTTTGGATTTTGTTCCACCATAACTGCCAGCTTTGCGCCTCTGCTTAAAGCCTCTATTCCGATCGCACCGCTTCCGGAGAATAAATCCAGAAAGCAGCAGTCCATAATACTGTCATGAATCATATTAAAAAGTGTTTCTTTTATTCTGTCTGTAGTCGGTCTCGTATCCAGACCGTCTATTGTCTTTAATATAAGCCTTCTGGCTTTTCCGGCAATTACTCTCATATACAGCTTCCTCACATTGTTTTTCCAGACTATTATAGTATGATTATGGAAATTATACAACTAAAAAAAGAAAGGAGCTGCAGCTCCTTCGTAATCAAATTGATGATTACCGGCTGCAGCTCCTTTTGAATTGTTACAGATTATTTTCCTGCAATCTGTCTTTCATAGGCTTCAATCATTTTCTTAACCATATATCCGCCTACGGAACCATTCTGTGCGGAAGTTAAGTTGCCGTTATAACCATTGGTTAACGGTACTCCTAATTCGTTTGCTACTTCCATTTTGAAACGATCCATTGCTTCTTTTGCCTCTGGTACATTTGTAGTGTTAGATTTTCCTGACATAATTAAATGCCTCCTTTTCATCTATTCACCATGTCAAAACTTTTTTTCATGGTGTGTTTTGTGCTACACTCCTATTATGGCTTTAATAGGGTTAAATACACTAGAAGGTTTTTCGTAAATTGTTATTTTAAGGAAAAATTTGAACTACTTCAAAGTACTTATGATGCAGCAATGAAAATCAGTCTTTACTTAGTATCTTTTCGATATTTGTTTTGACCAGCTGGAAAGCCACCTCATTCATGCCGCTGTTTATAATTACGTCGGCCAAAGGCTTTGTTGGTTCTACATAAAGATAATGCATAGGCTTTACCGTGGTTAAATACTGCTCCACAACCCCTTCAATATCCCTTCCCCGTTCTTTCACGTCGCGGATTACACGGCGTAAAATTCTCTCATCTGCATCAGCCTCAACAAAAATCTTAATATCAAACATATTTCTTAAACGTTCATCTGCAAATACTAAAATTCCCTCCACTAAAATAACCTTTTTAGGCGCTACTTTAACGAACTTGTCAGAACGGTTGTGTCTGGAATAATCATAAATCGGACACTCCACCGTTTCCCCGCTTCGCAGTGCAGCCAGCTGTTCCAGTAAAAGTTCTGTCTCAAATGCTTCCGGATGATCGTAATTCATCTTTTTTCTTTCTTCAAAAGGAACCCCATCCTGTCGTTTATAATAATTATCATGGTAAAGAACTGCTATATTATCACAAAATGCATCTTTCAACCGGTTGGTAAATGTTGACTTTCCTGAACCGGTACCTCCGGCAATTCCTATTATAACACAATTCATCTTCCGCAATCCTCCACTTATCTGGTCCTGTTCACACAAAATTCATTCTATCAGAAAGACCGGATGAATTCAATGGTTTTCCTGCCTGTATCTGCTTTTATCCTTTTATCTCATTATAGTAATTTGCCAGAGTCACAGTCACATATGGATATACATAAATATAAGCCAGACAGCAGGTGATCATTGCAAGTAAATGCCACAGAATGAAGGAGAGACTTAACACAAAAAATTCCCATAATCGTCCATCCATCATATCTTTACTCTCCTCTATACACTGGAAAATACCTTTATCCGGATTTTCTACCATAATAAAAATTGCCTGGGAATACCGTAATGCAGCAATAATACCAGGAATAATCAGCAGAATGGACCAAAGTGTTATAAACAAGCCCATCATAAAGGAAAGCCCCAATGCCTTCAGCAAATAGGAGGTACTGGAAAATAAGTCTCCGTAAGACATGGATTCATCACGTTTTGCCACTTTTAAACAGTAAGACAGATAACCAAAATCCAGCAGTGTGCTTATAATAAAATATATCACAAAGAAAATAATACTAAATATAATATATGGCCGCCACTGGTCAAGACTTGCCTGACTGTTTTCAAGAATTTTCTGCCATTTATCCAGAAAAAGCTGGATTACTGATAAAACCGTAAGGATCACTCCCATAATGACAGTAACCAGGTACGGGTTTATGAGCGCCTGCTTCATGGCACTTTTAGCATCTGCTTTTAAAGCTACTCTATTCATACCGTTACCTCCTTTTCAATACTTTTATATAAATTTTTACAGATTCAGCCTGTCGTAACTTTTCTCCAGATATTCACTGAGCTTTCTGCCCAGTTCTGCATTCTCCTCTTTTTCCAGATCAGGATCTTCCGAAAAAATATGTTTTACTTCCTCTGATACTGTTTTTAACAGATTTGCATCAGTAAAAATATCCCCCAATTTAAATTCCATCTCTCCGCTTTGCCGGATGCCGAATATATCACCGGGTCCTCTCAATTTTAAATCTTCAGAAGCAATGAAAAAGCCGTCATTGGACCGGTTTAAAATATCCAGACGTTCCTTTGTGCCATCCTGATCCGAGCCATTCACTAAAATACAGTAGGACTGATATTTGCCGCGCCCCACCCTTCCTCTCAGCTGATGAAGCTGGGCCAGCCCGAAGCGTTCCGCATTCTCAATCATCATAACCGTAGCGTTGGGCACATTAACTCCTACTTCAACTACAGTAGTAGAAACAAGAACTGAGATTTCGCCGGCAGCAAACCGTTCCATGATGCTGTTTTTTTCTTTTGCTTTCATCTTGCCATGAAGATATTCAATACTGATTCCGGGAAGAGATTTTTTTAATGCAGCAGTGTAGTCCACCACATTCTCCGCTTCTATCATCTCACTTGCTTCAACCATGGGGCAGATCACATAAGCCTGGCGTCCGGCTGCAACTTCTTTTTTTATAAAATCGTAAGCTTTTTTCCGGTACCCGGTATCCACCACACAGTTTTTTATAGGGAGACGATTGGCAGGAAGTTCATCAATCACGGAAATGTCCAGATCGCCGTAAATAATAATGGCAAGAGTTCTTGGTATGGGGGTCGCGCTCATAACCATTACATGGGGCTCTTCTCCCTTTTTCCCAAGCAGTTCTCTCTGCCCCACGCCGAACCGGTGCTGCTCATCGGTAATAACCAGAGCAAGATTATCATAGATGACCTTATCCTGAATAAGAGCATGGGTTCCTATTATGATATCGGCTTCATGGGCCGCTATTTTCTCATAGGCAATTCTTTTTTCCTTCGCAGTCATGGAACCGGTAACGAGAATGGGCACCTTATTAATCTGGTATTCTAAGAACAGCTCAGCCATGGACTCATAATGCTGCCTGGCAAGAACCTCCGTGGGAACCATCAAAGCACCCTGACAGCCGTTATAAGCCGCCTGCAGCAATGCCAGTATGGCTATAATGGTTTTTCCCGATCCAACATCTCCCTGTACCAGGCGGTTCATAACCAGACCTCCCGTTATGTCTGCATATACCTCATCAAGAACCTTCTGCTGGGCACCTGTCAGGGAATAAGGCAGTCTGGCCTGAAATGCTTTTACCTCCTCTGACAACTGGAACGTAAAGGGACTGGTTCTGTTCTCTCTTCCGTCTTTTAAACGCCTGACAGCCATTAAAAATAGAAAAAACTCATCAAAAACCAGTCTTTTTCTGGCAAATAAAAGTTCTTTCCTGTCTGATGGAAAATGAATATGTTCAATTGCAAAATTGTATTCTGCCAGTTCATGCTTCATTCGCAGCTTTGCAGGCAGATAATCCCTGCTCATAAGGCGGACACTGAGCGCCTGCTTCTGAGCCCTGACAATGGTTTTATTGCTCAGGCCCTTAGTTTGGCCGTAAACAGGCTGCATGGAATGAATGATCTCTTCATAAGCCTCCGCCGTATACACTTCCGGCTGCTCCATGATAAGCCGGCCGCTTTTCTTAATGACTTTTCCGCGAAAGACGGCCCGCATCCCTGCCTTTAAGGTAGAATGAAGATAGGGCATGTTATACCAGATCAGCTGGAGTGTGCCGGATCCATCTCTTATAACAGCTGTGACAACCTGTATGCGGCTGTAACGTTTCACATCTGGTGTCCTTTCAAGCATTCCGCACACTGTCATGACTGTATCCGGTCTGATTTCAGTTATAGGTGATGGTTCCTCATACGTATCATATGCCCGTGGATAATATTCCAGAAGATCTTCTATGGTATTCACTCCGATCTTTTGAAACAGTTTTCCGGTTTTTTCTCCTATTCCTTTCAGTGTTTCAATGGGTTTCTGGTTCATTCTCTCATGCGCCTCCTTTCATTTTGATTCTCAGAATATCAAAAACCGGGCAGACTTAAGTCACGTCTGCCCGGAATCATACAGTCCTGACTCCTTCTTATTCCACGGAAATCAGATAATAGTAAATCGGCTGACTGCCGGAATGAAGTTCCACTTCACAATTTAAGAATTGTTCTTCTGCTTTTTCCTTCAGGGCAGCGGCATCTTCCTCGCTCACATCCCTGCCATAATAAATTGTAATGAGTTCTGATTCTTCTTCTACCATGGCTTCCAGCGATTTAAGCGCAGTAGCTTCAATCTCTTCTCCAACAGCAAGAATCCCATGGTCTCCCAGAGCCATGATATCGCCCTCTTTGATTTCTATATCATCAATCGTAGTGTTGCGGACTGCATAAGTAATCTGTCCGGTCTTTACACGGGCCATTTCTTCCGTCATGTTTGCTTCATTCTCCTCAGGAGATAAATCAGGTGCAAAATTAATGATTGCAGTGATTCCCTGAGGAATTGTCCTGGAAGGAATCACGATAACCTTCTTATCCTCTACCAGACTCTTCGCCTGCTCTGCAGCCAGAATAATGTTCTTGTTGTTGGGCAGGATGTAGATTGTGTCTGCATTCACCCGGTCAATGGCGTTTAACATATCCTCAGTACTGGGATTCATGGTCTGACCACCCTGGATTAAATAATCTGCTCCGATACCGCGAAAGATTTCATCAAGGCCTTCCCCTGCAGAAACGGAGATAAAGCCGTATGGTTTTCTTGGTTCAGGCTTCTTTTCCTCGGCCTTTTGCTGTGCTGCCAGTTTTTCTGATTCCTTAATCAGCCTTTCGTGATGCTCTTCCCTCATGTTGTCAATCTTCATGCGGGATAAGGAACCAAGAGAAAGAGCCTTTTGAATGGCAAGCCCTGGATCATTAGTATGAACGTGAACTTTCACAATATCATCATCGGACACAACTACCAGGGAATCTCCTATGGATTCTAAATATCCTTTGAATTCCTGCTCTGTTTTTTCATTATATGGCTTTTCTAAATTAACAATAAATTCTGTACAATATCCAAATTTAATATCTGCTTCTTTCAGGGCAATTCCTTCAGAGCTTTTAACCGGCTCCACACGTCCTGCGGTTTCCACAGTAAGATCAACTTCCTTACCTGTAAGGAAATTAAAAGCCCCCTTGACCACCTGCATCAGTCCCTGACCGCCGGAATCCACCACACCCGCCTGCTTTAATACCGGAAGCATCTCCGGAGTCTGGCTTAATACGTAATCTCCCTGTTCAATGACCTGATTGCAGAATTCAATGATATCCTCTGTTTCAGTCACCAGCTCAGCAGCTCTTTCTGCCATACCTCTCGCAACTGTCAGAATGGTGCCCTCTTTGGGTTTCATAACGGCCTTATAGGCTGTCTCTGTGGCTCTTACAAAGGAATTAGCCAAAATAGTAACTGTCACCTGGTCAGCGGTTGCGATCTCTTTTGTAAATCCTCGGAACAACTGGGATAAGATTACACCGGAGTTTCCTCTTGCGCCTCTTAAAGAACCGGAAGAAATTGCCTTTGACAGAGATTCCATGGTGGGATTCTCAATGGCAGCCACCTCTTTTGCAGCTGACATAATGGTCATAGTCATGTTTGTCCCGGTATCTCCATCCGGAACTGGAAAAACATTCAATTCATTAATCCAGTCCTTTTTGGCTTCCAGTTCTTTTGCACCTGCTAAAAATGCTTTCTGCAGCATCTTTGCGTCTATATACTTCATACCCACAGGTAGTTTCCTCCTTAATCAATCACTCTTACGCCTTCGACAAAGATGTTAATCTTATCTACCGTCATACCGGTGAATTCTTCTACTTTGTATTTTACATTTTCAATCAGATTATCAGCTACTGCAGAAATACTGATTCCATATGCTACGATTACATGAAAATCAATGGTGATATGGTTGTCCTGAATCATTACATTAATTCCATGTGTCAGTCCTTCCCGTTTTAAAAGCTTAACGAGTCCGTCCTTCATGCTGACAGCCGCCATACCGACAATACCGAAGCACTCAACTGCGGTGGTTCCGGCGTACATAGCGATAACATCAGGGCTTACCTGGATTTCGCCCAGTTTATTATTGATATAACCCTTCATAGTCTCTACCTCCGTTCTTTCTGTCTGTTATGATTATACATTATTTTTCCAAAAAAAGAAACAAATTTTTAATTTTCACTTGCAAATCGCTGTAATTTCTGTTATCATACATTTGTTGTGGATTTTTCAACCATTAAAAAATCCAAGTTACTTTTAAGGAGGTGCAATCATGGCTAAATGTGCAATTTGTGAAAAGGCTGCTCACTTTGGCAACGCAGTGAGCCATTCCCATAGAAGATCCAATAAGATGTGGAAAGCAAATGTAAAGTCCGTTAAAGTTAAAGTAACAGGCGGCGCTAAGAAGATGTACGTATGTACTTCCTGTTTAAGATCCGGATTAGTTGAAAGAGCTTAATCGTAGGAAACTCCTGACTGGTACCAGTCAGGAGTATTTTTTTTATAACTATGAGACCCGGTTCATCAAATCGGGTCTCAATTATAGCAACAGTATTTGCTGTCAGCAGCAAAACAGATTATATCCCAGTACCAGACATCCAATTATAAACAGAATTGTAACGATCGTCGCCGGGATAAACAGTAGGATTGCCATACCTGCTCCAAAACAGAACAGCATAAGTCCGCATACTCTTCTCATAATATCCCTCAATCCATTCAGGCTATATATAATATCCTATGCGGCTTATCCCTTTCTTATTCTTCGGCTTTTTCTTTCTCTGCAGCCGCAGCCATCTCCTCTGCCATTTTTATCGCTTCCGGTGATACCTCTTTATTCCCGGATGTGAATTTGTTGACGAAATCCGGAACCATATCAAGAATCTTTGTCACTGCATCCTGCTGCTTGATGTTTACCAGTTTTGTCACACCGTTTTGAATAATCAGTATGGCACTTGGGCTCATCTTCGCATGCATTCCTCCGGCACCCTTCTCTTTCGCGTTTTCCGAAAAGGATCCGGCAGCCATTCCGCAGGTTACATCCACCAAAGGCAGAATAATGGTATCATCCACCTTCACTGCATCTCCTACAACCGTTTTTGTCGCTACAAAGGCATCCATACCTTTAAACAATGCCTCTACTGTAGACGTAAAATAATTATCTGCCATTGAACGTAATTCCTCCTTTATCGAAGCCATCTCTTTAACAGAGTTCTGAAGTTTTTATCAAGAAGCATCCGTAAACCAATGATCAGGACTGTTCCAAGACGAATTCGTCCTCGAAATGTGCCTTCTGCGGTAAATACGGACCGGTCAAAAACTGGATACAGATTCCAATACTTATGAATGAACGGATACAGCAGGCTGGCTGCCATAAGTGCCTGTCCGGTCAGTCCGGGATCTTCAAAGCCAAATGTCACGTTACCATGCCCCTTTACAGGGAAAATATGTCTTATCAGACGTTTCCCCTGTCTGTAAAGCAGCTTTGCGGTCTTCTGATTTTCTTTGTTGGAAAGAAAAGCCTGAATTTCATCTTTCTTCTCTTTCATGCTTCTCAGTGTATCACAAATTCTGTTGTATAAATACTTAATTTTTTCCAGTATATGGATTAATTTCTTCTTTATCTTACGAAACAGTGTCTGCAGCCAGGACTCTTTTTCTACTTGTTCTGTTTGTTCTGTTTCTTTTAAATCTTTCTGTACAGACTGGCTGTTCTCTCCCTGGACCGTTTTTTTAACATCCCGCCCCAATTGTCTTACTTCCTTTACGGTTTCCGGCTCCTTTATTTCCATGGCCTGAACCATAATTTCCTCAGCTTCTTTCAGTTCATCATCCATCTTTTTCGGTCTCATGATGGGAATTCCAAACAGACGGACTGCAATCAGAACTTCTTCCTCATACCGGACCGTAACAGAAAGGATATGTAGCAGCCAGGAAATTTTCATATTTCCCTTCACCTTATTAAAATAAGATCCTTCCCCGCGGTAACGGACCGGTACGAACAGTACCAGCACAACTGCCAGAAGAATGAGTCCTAAGAGAATCAGGATCAGCAGTCCTAACAGTTTTAAAATAAATAAAAATATATGAAGCATGAACACCTCACATCTTACCGGCTTCTATTTAAAAAATCAGACAGATGAAACCCTTCTGTTTTCCGGTATAAGTCATGGATCACACGTCCGGCTACTTCCAGAGCTTCCCAGTAATCAGCGGCAATGCCGACTATGAAGAACTCTTTTTCCTTATAAAATGGGGATATTATTTCAGCAGCCGGATAGATATCAAGTATATTATTCCCATTTGAAGCGGGTGTAATCACATAAATATCCAAACCGGGTTTCCCCTTCCTGATTCCCTGAATGATCCGGTAACGTTTCTTTTTTGCTTTATCTCCGACGTATAAACGGTTATACCAGCTTATTTTCATAATCCATCAGCTCTTCCAATAATTCCATGCATGTTTCTTTTTCCGCCTGATCCAGGCAGCTGCCAAGACTGCCCTTCATGTATTCCTGGATTTCGTCTATCGAATTAAAGTAAACAGGCAGATCCGATAAAATCTTAGCCATTACTGCACGAACCACCGGCTTTGGTGCATCTGCAAAAAGCGCGTCCAGTTCATGGATATAAGTTTCTGCTTCCTGATCCAGAAAGGCCTTATCTACAACTGCGTTTCCATCACCGGGCAGACTGCCTTTCTCTTTCCCTGGAATCATCAGTTCTGCAAAGCTGCTTCCAGACAACAGCCTGTCCACATTCATAGAACGGATATAGTCCGGATCATCAGGTGACTGTTCATCTTCCTTAAGAACTTCTACTTTTAAATACCGTTCATAATAAACTTCCTGCCTGCCCTCCAGCTGGGTCAGCTGGTCAAGAAATTCCTCTTCTGTAACGGAAAAATCTTCCTGATTAAATTTAGTCAGAATTCTGCTTAATACAGAACGGTAAAAAGCTTCCTCACTGACATCAATCACAGCGTCCGGCCGGGCATACATAAGTACACACAAATCGTTTATCAGATCCTGAATCATCACATAATAACCGGACTCATCCGTAAGTACCTGGCTTGCATAGGTCAATTTTGCCGCGGCCTCTTCATAACCTTCAAATGTCATGTTCCGGTAATCCGTATGCTTAAACTGCTGTAAAATTTCATAAATTTCCCTGTGACCATCTTCCATCCCATCAGGAAGAGAAACCATGGACTCCGTCCGGAGGGTATACATCATGTCACGGAGATTCTCCCTTGGAGAACCGATATAAACGGAAAGTCCCTCCATAAGAAGGCTGTAAAACTTTTGTTTTGTCAGACGTACTGGAAGCTGGCCAATTACCTGTTTGATTCGTCCGTTCATAACAGCCGAATCACTGGTACCTGTTATGAATTCCAGCAGTTTTTTTAAAAATACATCTTCTCCGGCACTTGTTATACCGGAAGGAGAAAATTTGCGCTCCATTCGGTTTAAAATATACTCATAAATCTGAAAACAGTCTGCAAAGGATGTCAGTATTTCCACTTCATGAGTGATATCTTTTCTCAATGCCAGCAGATCCTTTTCTGCTTCGCTGCCGGAGATATAATCACCCATAAGACCGTTTAACCGTCTTAAGTAAGCAGCCATATCCTGGGACCCGGGTGCTTCTTCTGCAACGGTCTCCAATAATGTATAGTAATTTAAGACAAGCCTCACATAAGAATACTGATAAGCCGCAGTCATCTGCTTTTTCATTAAACGGGTTTCCACGCGTTATCTCCTCTCGGGGTTTATTAATGGTAATTGGACAGGATGGATCTCCTTAAGAAATCCAGGGCCTTCACTACAGACTGTTCCCTGATTTTCTCACGGTTCCCTTTAAAGTGGTATTCCTCCACTTTTACTTTGTCCTTCATATAACAGGCTATATAGACGAGTCCGACAGGCTTTTCACCTTCTGCATCCGGCCCGGCAATCCCGGTCACTGCAATGCATGCATCTGCATCTGTTGCAAACACACCTCCGGTTGCCATCTCTTTGGCTGTCTGTTCACTGACTGCCCCATATTTTTTTAAAGTACCTTTGCTGACATCTAAATATTTTCTTTTTGCCTTGTTGGAATAAGTAATAAATCCCTCCCGGAATACCTCTGAAGCACCTGGAACATTAACCAGTCTTCCAGCGATCAGGCCGCCTGTACAGGATTCTGCCGTTGTGACAGTCAGCTCATATTTCTTTAAAAGCCGTACAACTGCCATCTCAAGAGTTTCTTCTTCCTTGGTTGTATATACTGCATTTTCAAACCGGTTTTTAATCTCTTTGACAACGGGTTTAAGCAGATTTTTTGCAGCTTCCTCATTGTCTGCCTTGGCTGTCACTCTTAAATGAACCTCTGCTGTTTTTGCATAAGTGGCAATGGTAGGATTGGTCTGGGTGTTGATTAAATCAATCAGCTTATCTTCCACCTGGCTTTCGCCGTAACCGCAGATTTTAATCATCTGAGAGCGGATTACTTCCGGCTGACGGTTTTGTAAATATGGGAATACCTGTTCTGTAAATAACGGCTTTAACTCGTTAGGCGGTCCCGGAAGAAGAATGGCAGTCTTACCGTTCTTCTCCATAATAAGTCCGGGAGCAGTTCCATTGCTGTTGTCAAGTACGGTTGATCCCTGAGGTACCATGGCCTGCTTCCAGTTGTTATCCGGTATTTCTTTATATATACTGTTTTTAAAATATGTTTCAATCCGTTCCCTGGTATGCGCATCCTCTGCCAGATCAAATCCCATCACCTCTGCGCATACTTCCTTAGTCAGATCATCTTCTGTCGGTCCAAGACCTCCGGTAAGAATTACCACATCAGAACGGCTGAATGCTGTTTCAAGTGCTGCAGAAAGCCGCTCCCTGTTATCGCCAACCGTTACCTGGTGATACATGGAAAGCCCTAAAAGGGCACATTTTTCCGCGAGATACTGGGTGTTTGTATTAACAATGTTTCCAAGAAGAAGCTCTGTTCCAACCGAAATCAGTTCAACAATCATGATCACATACTCCCTTCCATAAGAACGCGATAATTTTTTGCTATATAATCAATAAGAGAAACCACTGTGAGTACTGCAGCAATCCAGATAAATACATTGGTAACAATGGACAGTGCAGGTATATTTATAATCAGAAGCACCGACATCACCATCTGGGAAACAGTCTTAAACTTCCCCCAATAGCTTGCCGCAATAACAACTCCATTGTCAGAAGCAACCAGACGGAAACCGCTGATAATAAATTCACGGCTGATAATTACAATAACAATCCAGGCAGGAAGCTGCCCCAGGGCAGTAAAGCATATAAGACCGGCACATACCAGAAGTTTATCTGCCAGAGGATCCATAAATTTTCCAAAATTAGTTACCAGGCCATACTTTCTTGCAATCTTGCCATCCAGCATATCCGTAAAGCTGGCAACTATAAATACAGCAGCAGCTATATAGCGGTAAGTAACATTGGTACCGCCGTCAAGCAGAAGAAACAGAACAAAAAACGGAATCATGATAACCCTTAAAATAGTCAGTTTATTCGGTAAATTCATCTTCCAACTCTCCTATTAAATCATACTCCATCGCTCCGGTAACACGGATCTTTGCAAAATCTCCAGACATCAGTTCCTCACCCGTCTGTACAAAAATCATTCCATCCACTCCCGGACCATCCATATAGGTTCTTGCTACATAAGCATTCTCATCAGCAACTTTTCCTTCTATCATCACTTCCAGTGTCTTTCCAACCATTGACTGGGAATGATCTATGGAAATTTCCTGCTGAAGTTCCATAATTGCATCCCGGCGTTCCTCTTTGATCTCCTGGGGTACCTGATCAGGAAACTCTGCAGCCGGGGTATCTTCTTCTGCAGAATAGGCAAATACACCAAGACGTTCAAACTCCATTTCATCCACGAAGTCCATCAGCTCTTCATGGTCTTCTTCTGTCTCTCCCGGAAATCCGGAAATAAGAGTCGTTCTCAGTGCAATATCAGGAATTTCTGCACGAAGCCTGTTAATGATGTCCTTCAGCTGTTCTTTGGTTGTTCTTCTTCCCATGCGTTTTAAAATACGGTCACTTGCATGCTGAATCGGCATATCTAAATATCGGCAGATTTTGTCCTCTTCTTTTATTACCGCAATCAGCTCGTCAGTAATCTCCTCAGGATAGCAGTACTGAATGCGGATCCACTGAATGCCTGATATTTTGCAAAGCTTCCTTAGCAATTCAGGAAGGGATTTTTTTCCGCATAAGTCCACACCGTACAAAGTCGTCTCCTGAGCCACTAAAATCAGCTCCTTTACACCCTTCTCTGCCAGCTTTTCTGCTTCATTCACCAGTTTTTCCATGGGAACACTGCGATAGTTTCCTCTTAAAGTTGGAATGATGCAATAGGTACAATGCTTGTCACATCCTTCAGCAATTTTTAGAAATGCATAATGACCTCCGGTGGTAAGGATTCTGTCTGTTTCTGTCTCAGGAAGTACGTCCAGATCGTGGAAACAGCTTACCGGTTCCTCCCCTCCCAGTGCCCCCTTTAAAACATTGGATATCTCATCGTAGGTTGAGGTCCCCAAAATGCCATCCACTTCCGGAATCTCATCGATGATCTCCTGCTTATAACGCTGTGCCAGACAACCGGTGACGATTAATGCCTTACAATTGCCGTCTGTCTTTCTCTGAGCCATCTCCAGAATGGTGTTGACGCTTTCTTCCTTTGCATCGCCGATAAAACAGCAGGTATTGATTACAATGACATCTGCTTCATATTCGTCATCTGTAAAGGTATACCCGTCTCTATTTAAAAGGCCTAACATCATCTCCGTATCAACCAGATTCTTATCACAGCCCAGTGAAATGCATAATAACTTCATGTTTAAACTCCTGTCGTTCTTTTTTCCTGAAAGAAAAGGCCATCTACCCAAACGGAGACGGCCCTCTTCCTAATTATCGTCTTCTTCTGTTGCGTCCGCTTCGCTTAAAATCTTCACTTTGCCCTCATATAACTCTTCTACGGCAACTGAAAGCGGCTTCTTGCCGGCTCCCGGAATCTCAGTATCAGAGCCTCCGATGATCTGTCTTGCTCTCTTTGCTGCGGCAATTACGATGGAATAACGGCTCTGGACAACCGGTGCTTCTCCTGGCTCAACCTCGCTGTTTACTACGTTAATCAAATCTGAATAAGATGGATGTAACATCTTCCATTCCCCTTTCTAAATCGAATTTATATATTTTTTAATTCTTCCCGGATCTGGGATAAAAATGCCATATTGTTGGAAGCTCGTTTATGCTGTATCTGAATCATAAGATGCATCTCTTCCACACATGTGTCGATCTCATCATTAATCAGAATATAATCATACGCTTCCATGCCCTGTGCTTCTTCAGCAGCTCTGCGCAGCCTGGCATTAATCACTTCCATGCTTTCCGTACCTCTGCCCACCAGACGTCGTTTCAGCTCTTGTGCATTAGGAGGCATGACGAACAGCAGGATAGCTTCCGGAAACCGTTCCTTTACTTTCAGTGCTCCCTGGATTTCTATTTCGAGAATAACATCTTTCCCCATTTTCATCTGGTTTAAAACATATTCCCTGGGAGTGCCGTAAGAATGATTGACGTACTGAGCGTACTCAATCAGTTCTTCCTTTTCAATCATATTTTTAAAATGTTCTTCTGTAACAAAAAAATATTCTCTTCCATCCACTTCGCCCGTTCTGGGTGCCCGGGTTGTGGCTGAAATAGACAGCGCATAATTCTCATACCGGTTCAGAAGTGCTTTCATAAGTGTGCCCTTTCCGGCACCGGAAAAACCGGATACAACTACCAGCATGCCATGCTCGTTCATACTTCGATTCTCCTACTCAATATTCTGGATCTGTTCCCGTACTTTTTCTATCTCAGTCTTTAATATAATTGCCTTGTCTGATACCTCTAAATCACTGGCCTTAGACAGAATGGTATTGGCTTCCCGGTTCATCTCCTGAGCGATGAAATCCAGTTTTCTGCCCACAATTCCTCCTGCCTCCAGTTCAGACCGTGTATGTTCAATGTGGCTTCTTAACCGGACCGTCTCTTCATCCACACAGATCTTATCCGCATAAATGGTAACTTCTGCAGCAATTCTGCCTTCATCAATGGCAGCTCCTGCCAGAAGTTCTTTCACCTTGTCTTCCAGTTTCGCCCGATATTCCACAAGAATCTTTGGAGATCTTTCTTCAATAAATTCAAGAATATCATTCATCAGGTTCAGCTTTCCAAGGAGGTCCGCCTTTAAATTTTCGCCCTCTGTTAATCTTGTCTGCACAAAACGTTTTGCAGCTTCCTCTACTGTTTCTGAAAGAAGCTTCCACATCTGATCCTCATCTTCCGGTACTTCTTCCATAATTAGTACTTCCGGACATCTGGCGAGTGCAGAAACCTTGATATCGTTCTGAATTCCGAACTGCTCTTCCATCTTTGCAAAATATTCCATGTATTCAGCAGCCAGCGCACTGTTATACTTTAAACACATCTTGTTTTCTGTATAATCTTCATAACTGATAAAAACGTCTACTTTTCCGCGCTGAATATAATTCTTCAACAGATTCCTGATCCCTGCTTCAAAGAAATTAAACTTTTTCGGCATCTTTATGCTTAAATCCAAATATCTGTGATTTACAGCCTTCATCTCGACGGAAATTTTATATTCATCCGTGACGGTTTCGTACCTGCCGAAACCTGTCATGCTCTTAATCATTACAAATGCCTCTCTTTCGCCATAGATATAAACCATTATAAGTCATAATAAAAAACAAGTCAAATGGTTTTAAATTTTACAGAACACAGTTTCTGTGTTATACTATCTTCATCTATAAACCTTACCGGAGGACACAAACAATGGCATTAGATGGAATTGTTATGGCAAATCTCACGGCAGAAATGAAAGACCGGCTGGAAGGCGGAAAGATCTCTAAAATCGCCCAGCCGGAAAAAGATGAACTGCTGTTTACTGTTAAAAATCAAAAAAATACATGGAAGCTTTTAATTTCCGCCAGTGCCAGCTTACCACTGGTTTATTTTACGGAAAACAACAAGCAGAGCCCCTTAACTGCGCCCAATTTCTGCATGCTTTTAAGAAAGCATATCGGAAATGGACGCATTATGAAAATCAGCCAGCCTGGTCTGGAAAGAATCCTCTGCATGGAAATCGAACATCTGGATGAATTAGGCGACAGACGAACCAAAAAACTTATGATAGAAATCATGGGCAAGCACAGCAACATCATCTTCTGCAATGAAGAAGATATGATTCTGGACAGTATTAAACACATTTCTGCCCAGGTCAGTTCTGTTCGTGAAGTTCTGCCAGGAAGAAAATATTTTATACCCCAGACCATGGATAAAAAAGATCCTCTGACGATTACAGAAGAAGAATTTATTGCAGCTGTCAGGCACGCAGCCGCGCCGGTACAGAAGAGCCTTTATTTAAACTTAACCGGTATCAGTCCCATTATCGGACATGAGCTGTGTCATCTGGCGTCCATTGATGGAGATCATTCCGCAAATGAACTGACAGAAACGGAGCTTTTGCACTTATACCGAATGTTCTCCTTTATGATAGAAGATATTAAAAAAGGATTTTTTAAGCCAAATATTATTTATAAAAATGAAGAGCCGGTTGAATTTGCCGCCGTCCCGCTCACCTGCTATGAAGGCAGTGATTATGAAGCGAAGTCTTTTGAATCCATCAGTACCCTTTTAGAAACCTACTATGCATCTAAGAATGCAGTAACAAGAATCCGCCAGAAATCTGTGGATTTAAGGAAGATTGTTCAGACAGCGCTGGAACGTAACTACAAAAAATACGATTTGCAGGAAAAGCAGCTAAAAGACACGGAGAAAAAGGATAAGTACAAAATATACGGAGAGCTTTTAAACACCTATGGTTATGAACTGACTGGCAGTGAAAAGCAGCTTACCTGCCTAAACTACTACACCAATGAGGATATTACCATTCCATTGGATGAGCAGCTGTCTGCTAAGGAAAACTCCCAGAAGTATTTTGATAAATACAATAAAATGAAACGGACTTTTGAAGCAGTCACAGGACAGATAAACGAGACAAAACAGGAAATCGACCATCTGGAGTCCATCAGTGCTGCACTGGATATCGCTCTGCTGGAAGAAGATCTTGTTCAGATTAAAGAAGAACTGATGGAATACGGATACGTCAAACACAGAAAAAGCGGAGACAAAAAACCGAAAGTCACCAGTAAGCCCTTCCATTATATTTCATCTGATGGATTTCATATGTATGTAGGCAAGAACAACTATCAAAATGAAGAACTGACCTTTAAAGTTGCAAGCGGTAATGACTGGTGGTTTCATGCCAAAGGAATTCCCGGTTCTCATGTGATCGTTAAATCAGAAGGAAAAGAGCTGCCGGACCGGACCTTTGAAGAAGCCGGAGCCCTGGCAGCATACTATTCCAAGGGAAAAGACAACGATAAGGTTGAGGTGGATTATATTCAGAAAAAACAAATCAAAAAAGTCGCAGGAGCAGCTCCCGGGTTTGTGATCTATCATACCAATTATTCTATGGTTGCGGAACCGGTAATTCATTCAGAGGAAGTAAAATGATCTGAATTGTATTATTTGTAGATATTACAGATTGCGGACCCTGAGGGGTCCGTTTTTCAAAATATTTATACCAAAAAAGAGCGTTAATTGCAGATTCCACATCTGCTTTACAACGCTCCATTTATTAACACACTAAACTTCTAACGTTTCTATAATGTTCTTTCTTTCTGGTATAGTCGTTATTATTTCAATGCAATATTCTTCCGGGATGATCCCCCTCATATTATGTTTTGGTAACATACTTATTTTTTCAATTACATTATTTTCAATAATATCTGGTTTCTTTTTTTCCATTTTTAATATTTTTATAAATAAATTTTCTCTCATATACCTTTCTCCTAACTTTGTCATCTGCTTACTTAGGAAAAAAAACTACATGCCAATATAAAAAACGTTATAAAATACGTAAATCTGCTGCCTTTTAAAAGAAACCGAAAGACAGCAGATACTCCCCTTTTTGTATAAGAAAACGATATCTTCCTATACTATATGCTTTTTCATTAAACAACGTTTTTATAATTCGTTGAATCACTCATACCGGAATTTCTGATGATGTCTTCTTTTCTAAAATTACTTTGCATTACGCATCTTTAACACTTCTTCCGGAATTTTTCTTTCATAAACTCCAGCCGGAATGCTTCTCCCTACAGAATTAAGAGATACTTTAACTAATGCTTTCTGCAATTCTTTTACTACTTCCTTTTTCATCATCCTCAATCTCCTTTTTATTTGTTTTGTTTTTAGGAAATAACGTTAATACTTCCAAAACAACCGGATAAATAAGTAGTTCTCTCAGCGACGGATTCAGATATGCAACCGTCATGATAAGAGTTAAAACAGCAACAGAATACAGTTTCTTTTTTAGAATATCTTTTGGAGTAAAATATTCTATGTTGATGGTCCTTGGTGCAAAAACCCAAATAACTATCAATGAAATAATATAGATGTATGGCAACAGGGAAAGTCTGATTGGTAAATATGTATGTCCAGTTAATGATATTGCCCATATTAGCAGCATACTAAGCCCACAGCCAGTTCCCGTTCTTGCATGTATCCCGCCAGCCTGCAATCTGAGTCCACAGAAAGCTGACAATATAAGAAGAGTTTCCAGTCCTTTTCCGATCATAATTCCTATGATCTGAATGAATACAAACTTAACAACATTATCCAATAACAGCTCAATTCCATATTGAATTACATCGCTCTCTTCTTTACTTTTGGGACTGATTTCATTCATCCAATTATTAAGCATTAATGCCATTTTATTTATGCCCATTTTTCCACCACCATTTAACCATATATTACCATAACTTTAAGGCAAAAAATGTTTTTGCAATTTTCGTTGTGTATTTTATCTCAAACGTCAAACACGGTGATTTTTCATACAATTAGCTTTACTTTCTATTTCCAACAATGTACAATAATAGTATTTACTAGCGAGGTGAGACACCATGACATATTTTATTTATACCTTTACAGGAGGTCTTTGTAATTATTTCTCCTGCGTTAATTTGCTGCCTAAAAAACTATCTATATTAAAAAGATTTCTTTTATTTTTATATGCTTTCGGATCTCTATTTCTCTTTAATCATGTTTATGGGCAGGCTGGTACTTTTATTACACTTACAGGTATACTGGTAATTGTATGTATTTTGACAAAAAACGATTATCTAAGCCTGGGATGTTATTTGTTCGGATATCTATATATCATTGCATTTAATTATCTGTTTATGTACATTGCAGGCGAAGTACTAAACATGGATATGGTGTCTATGCTTAAACATGATATCATGAACATTATTTTTTCATGTTTATACTGTGTATATTGTGGAGTTACAACTAAATTAATTGGATTATTTATTCATAAAAAATTAAATATCTCCCAATATCTGACTAACCAGCATATGCTTAAAGCGATACTAATTGACTTGTTTCTATTGGTTTTTTTCTTTGTTTTTAATTTTTCATATGGTGAACGTCTAGGATATAATTATGGTGTAATTGCACTTAATGGAATTATTTTTTTATTGTTGTTTTCCATTACCGTCTTTTTAATGTATTCTATTTATAAAGTAACTATGGGCGAACAAGCTTATAAATTTCGTATGGCACAGTACGAAAATCTGCAGATCTATACAGAGAAGTTGGAAAATTCTTACGGTATAATGCGAAAATTTAAGCATGATTATATGAACATACTCAGTACGATGAGCGGATTTATGGAAGAGAATGACATGGATGGGCTAATTGAATATTATGAAAAAAGAGTTCTTCCTATCAGTCACTCATTTTCGGAATCAGATACAAAACTCGGTGCCCTCTCAAAAATCAAAGATACCGCTATGAAAAGCCTGCTGTCATCGAAATTTATATATACAATGGAGATCGGTATTAATTTAAAAATTGAATTAACTGAAATAATTGACGATCTGGTCATGGACACTCTTGATCTTTCAAGAATTATTGGGATTTTTTTAGACAATTCTATAGAAGCAGCTATGGATACAATAGATAAAGAATTATATTACTGCATGTTTTATAAGGACAATGACCTTTATATAATTATACGAAACACTTCTCTTCCCCTAAGTCATGCAATCTCACAACTTTGCAGCCATGGCATATCTACCAAAGGGGAAGATCGCGGAGTAGGACTTTATAACGTTTCCCTCATACTAAGCAACTATGACAACATTATCTGGGATACCACTTACGAAGAACCTTACTTTACTCAGAAACTGATTCTTAGAAAAGGTGTAAAATAGGTGTTATAAATGATTCATATATATCTTTGTGAAGATGATGAAAGACAATTAAAAAGATGGAAAGACATTATTGAAAAATATTTGTTAATGAATTCTACAGAATCAATACTTTATTGCACTGCCTCCAATCCGGAGGAACTTTTAATAATTAGAAAAAAATCATGTATTACAGGTCTGTATTTTCTTGATATTGATTTACAGGCCAGACAAAACGGAATTGAACTGGCTCAGGAAATCCGAAGATACGATCCTCGTGGTTACATTGTTTTTGTTACAACCCACAGTGAAATGGCTATTCTTACGTTTCAATATAAAGTGGAAGCAATGGACTTTATTGTAAAGGATGAACCAAAAACTCTGCCGGATCAAATCTGTGCCTGTATACGTAATGCAGAAGCAAACTATAAAAATCAGCTAAATGTATCAAACCGGCTGTTATCTGTAAAAATTGATAAATCTTCTCTTATTTTAGATCAGAACGATATAATTGCAGTTACAACCGGAGAGGATTATCATAAAATTATGATACATACAAAATCTGGAGTTAAACAAATAACCGGCACTCTAAAAGAACTAAACGCAATACTAAACTCTGCCTTTTGTCAATGCAGCCGTTCTGTTATAGTAAATTTAAAGCATGTAAGTAAATATTCCAGAGAAAAGGCCATACTGATTATGGATAATAAAGAAACTTATCCCGTATCTTTTCGTATGATGGGGAAGGTACAAAAAGCGCTAAATAACCTATAATTTCTTCAAAAAAAGCCGGCTTTTACCCGGCTTTTTCATTCTTTAATCTCCGTATGTCCCCTTGGATTTTACAAGCTTTGGCCGATATCCCTGAGAAGTAAGCGCAGCCATAATTGCATTCTTATGGTCTGTTCCAAATGCCTCCAGAGTAATTCTTAATTCCACTGCCGTATTACGGTTAATGCTGATAAACTGGTTATGTTCCAGGCGGATGACATTACCCTGTTCTTTTGCAAGAAGGGCGGATACCTTTGCCAGCTCTCCCGGCTTATCAGGTAGCAGTATTGATACGGTAAAGATGCGGTCTCTCTGGATCAGTCCAAGCTGTACGATGGAAGCCATGGTGATCACATCCATGTTTCCGCCGCTTAAAATAGATACAATTTTTTTGTTGTCTACATCAATATGTTTTAAAGCAGCAACAGTTAGCAGACCGGAATTTTCTACCACCATCTTATGATTTTCCATCATATCCAGGAATGCAACAATGAGTTCTGAGTCTTCAATTGTAATAATACTGTCCACATTTTCCTGGATGTATGGGAAAAGCTTGTCACCCGGACATTTTACTGCAGTACCATCTGCGATGGTGTTGACACTGGGAAGCGATACTACTTTTCCCTGGCGAATTGATTCCTGCATACAGTTTGCACCTGCAGGCTCCACACCAATTACTTTAATCTTTGGATTTAACATCTTTGCCAGTACGGAAACGCCTGTACAAAGACCGCCTCCGCCGATTGGAACCAGAATATAATCAACAGTCGGAAGCTCTTTAATGATTTCCATGGCTATGGTACCCTGACCGGTTGCCACATCTAAATCATTAAAGGGATGCACAAAGGTAAGTCCTCTTTCCTCTGCAAGCTTATAAGCATAGCTGCAGGCCTCATCAAAGACATCCCCTTCCAAAATAACTTCGGCTCCGTATCCTTTTGTTCTGTTAACCTTCATCAGGGGAGTTGTTGTAGGCATGACAATGGTAGCGGGAATTCCGGCAAGCTTTGCTGCATAGGCAACACCCTGAGCATGATTGCCTGCAGAGGCGGTAATCAAACCTTTGGATTTTTCTTCCTCTGTCAGAGTGCTGATTTTATAGTAAGCGCCTCTTACCTTATAAGCCCCGGTATACTGCATGTTTTCCGGCTTAAAATACACCTTGTTTCCAGTCTGCGCAGAAAAATACTCACTGTAAATAAGTTTCGTTTCCAGGGTGACCTTGCCAACGACTTCTGATGCTTCCTCAAACTTTTCCAATGTCAACATAATTTACGCCTCTTCTTTCTCTTCTACGTGAAACAATGCATTTACAAATTCTTCTGCATTGAATTTCTGCAAGTCATCAATCTTCTCCCCGACGCCAATATATTTCACCGGGATTCCCAGTTCGGATTGAATTGCCACCGCAATCCCCCCCTTAGCCGTACCATCCAGCTTGGTAAGTATAATTCCGGTAATGTCTGCCACTTCCATGAATTGTTTCGCCTGTACAAGAGCGTTCTGTCCGGTAGTTCCATCTAAAACCACAAGAGTTTCCCGATATGCTTCCGGATATTCCTTATCAATAATCCGATTGATCTTTTTCAGTTCTTCCATCAGGTTCTTTTTATTGTGAAGACGTCCTGCCGTATCACAGATCAATACATCTGCCTGTCTGGATTTTGCCGCAGCAACCGCATCATATACAACTGCTGCCGGATCAGAACCTTCCTGCTGGGCAATAATATCAACATTTGCCCTTCTGGCCCATTCTGTCAGCTGTTCAATCGCTGCTGCGCGAAATGTATCAGCTGCCGCAACAATGACTTTCTTTCCATCATCCTTCATCTGTCCTGCAAGTTTACCAACAGAAGTGGTTTTTCCCACTCCGTTTACACCGATAATTAATAAAACAGAGCGGCGTTTTTCGAATTCATAGGCATTTTCGCCCAGATCCATCTGGTCCATGATACTATCCATAAGTAGCTGCTTGCATTCGGATGGATCCTTGATGTTTTGTTCCTTTACCTTTTTTCTCAAGTCTTCCACAATTGATGTCGTAGTCTGGATTCCCAGATCACCCATGATCAGAATTTCTTCAATTTCCTCATAAAACTCGTCATCAATGGCCGAAAAACCGTTGAAAATGGAATCCACGCCTGCGATAATATTATCTCTCGTTTTTTGCAGTCCAGCTACCAGTTTTCCAAAGAATCCCATTTTTTCTCCCATCGTCGGCCTCCTTAACTTTCTAAATCTTCTTCGATCAGATTAACAGATACAAGCGTCGAAACGCCTTTTTCCTGCATGGTAATACCATACAGACGGTCTGCGGATACCATGGTACCGCGTCTGTGGGTAATAACTATAAACTGTGTAAATTTTGTCAGCTTATGCAAATATTTTGCAAAACGATCAACATTGGAGTCATCAAGAGCAGCCTCAATCTCGTCAAGAAGACAGAACGGGGATGGCTTTAGATTCTGAATTGCAAAAAGCAGCGCAATTGCTGTCAGCGCCTTTTCCCCTCCGGAAAGCTGCATCATATTCTGCAGTTTTTTTCCGGGCGGCTGGGAAACAATCTGTATTCCTGCCTCAAGGATATCCTCATCCTCTACAAGTTCAAGTGCACCGCGTCCTCCTCCGAACAACTCCTTGAAGACTTTGTCAAATTCCACTCTGATTTCCCGGAATTTTTCCTCAAACTGTTTGCGCATTCCTGTATCCAGCTCATCGATGATTTTTAACAAGGTTCCCTCTGCAGTGATCAGATCATCATGCTGGGTTTTCATAAATTCATAACGCTCTGAAACTTCCTTATAATCCTCAATGGCGTTTACATTAACATTGCCCAGTTTGCGGATCTCTTCCTTTAAGGATCCAATCATTTTTTTTATATCCGGCAGAGAAGTCCATTCTTCATTCCTTAAAGCCTCAGCTTTCGAAAACGTCAGTTCATATTCATTCCACATGTAGTTTACGTGGTTTTCCATACGTTCTTCCATTTTTTCCTTCTGACTCTGAAGGCGGAACAATTCCTTATCCAGCAGACTGATGCGCTGGGTAAGTTCCTCTCGTTTTTGAAACAGTTCTTTCTGCTCTTTCGCTTTCGCTTCTTTTTTAGCAAGCTTCTCACTAATTGCCTGATCCAGTGTTTCCCTGGCTGAACTGATTTCTGCCATTCTGGCTTTGATGGATTCAATTTCCTTCTGTTTTTCCTCTATGATCAGACCGGAACCGCTTGTTCCCTGAGACAGTTTTAACAATTCCTCTTCCAGCCTGCTTATTTCATCCTTCACACGCCGGATATTTTCCAGTTCAAAATCATCCTTTTGCTTAAGACCAGAGGCTGTCAGCTGTGCTTCTGATAAATCTTTTGAGAACTTTTCCCTGTCAGTCCTGGCTTTCTCAAGATCCGCATTAAGACCTTCCAGTTCACCGTCTATTTCCCCGCTTCTGGCTGCCAGTTTTTCCACTGCAAGAATCAGATCCTGTCTGTTTTCTCCGATCTCTTTTTTCTGAACCTCCAGCTGGGTATTTTCCAGTTCTAAATCCCCATAGGATTCCACAATCTCTGCTTTTTTATCTTCTGTTCTGTGCAGATTTATTTTAACTGTATTTTGTCTTAAATAAAGCTTCTGCTTTTCACTTCGGATCCTTTCAAGTTCTTCCCTGCATTCATCTAGAAGACCTTCGTTCATAACCAGGTCTGTCTCAATCTGACCGGTTTCTTTCAGTGCCTTTTCGCAGGCAGCCTCCAGTTCCTCCATTTCGCGCTTTCTTCCCAGCAAGTTACTGGTATTCTTAAAAGCACCTCCTGTCATGGAACCGCCTGCACTTAAAAGTTCGCCTTCCAGAGTTACAATTCTTAAAGAGTACTGGAATTTCTTCGCAAGGGCAATTGCATGGTCGATGGTATCCACAACAACCACTCTGCCAAGGAGATAATTCATCAGTCCCTCGTACTGGCTGTCTGCTTCAACCAGAGAATTGGCAAGCCCCAGAACTCCCGGTTCGTTAAGGGCTTTCTCCTGATTAAAGCCATTCTTATTACCAATACTGGTAAGAGGAAGAAATGTGGCTCTGCCGTATTTATTCTTCTTTAAATACTCAATCAGCTGCTTTGCTGTCTGGTCTGAGTCGGTAACAACATTCTGAATGCTTCCGCCCAGTGCCGTTTCTATGGCAACCTCGTACTTTTTTGAAACAGTAATCAGATCTGCCACAACACCATGGATTCCCCGTATCCGGTCCTTCACTTCCATGACCCGGCGGATGCTGCCGCCATAGCCTTCATACCGCTCAGCCAGATTACGAAGGGATTCCAGCTTGGTGGAACTGGTATGGTACTCCTGCTGTCTGTCATTTAAATTTTTCGAAAGCCGTTTTACTTCACGCTCCAGTTCCTCCGCTCTGCTTTCACTTTGTTCCTGAAGCTCATTATACTTAAGAATACCGGCATCGGTCTCATCCGCTTCTTTTTGAAGCACCAGAAGCTGCTGATCCTGTTCTGACTCATCACTTTTATATTTAAGAAGCTTTTGAAGAACTTCAGACCTTCGTACATTCACCTGCTCCAGCATGGTTTCATAACGCTGCTGTCTGGCATTTAAGGCAGCCTTTTCATTAAGGAGCTCAATAATACTCCCTTTTCCGGACTCAATCCTTTGTTCCAGAAGATGAATTTTTTCATCCTCTGCAGTAAGAACCGCCTCACCCTGTTTTAGCTGTTCCAATGCGGCTTTTACAGACTCGGCAATAACAGACCGTTCCTCTTCATAGGAGGCTGCCTGGGACTGTTTCATATCTATCTCAGAGTGAATGGACCTCACTCTGCCTGCAATATGCTCCGCATTCATCTGTTCCGTATTAATCTGCTCTTTTAATACATTAATACGGCCCTGAAGATTTCCTGTCTCAATATCAGAGTTATTTTTTTCATTGCGGCTTATTAAAATAGATTCATCCAGTTGGGATAAATATGTATCGAGTGTCTCATACTGCTCTCTTATGCCTTCTGATGTATTTTTTGCATCATCCAGATCACGGCTGACGATCACTTCTTTCTCATCCACTTCTTTCATCTGCAGCCGCAGTCCCTCTGTCTCCATCAGGAACTGATTTACATCATACTTTTTCAGTTCTTCCTTTAATCGTAAATACTCTTTCGCAGCCTCAGACTGCTTTGCCAAAGGGCCAACCTGTTTTTCCAGTTCTGAAAGAATATCACTGACGCGGACCAGATTCTGCTTTTCATCCTCCAGCTTTTTCTGGGCGATGGATTTGCGACGTTTAAACTTAACAATTCCAGCAGCCTCATCAAAAAGCTCCCTGCGTTCTTCCGGTTTACCGCTTAAAATCTTATCAATCTGTCCCTGTCCGATTATGGAATAACCTTCCTTGCCGATTCCGGTATCATAAAAAAGCTCATTAATATCCTTTAAGCGGCAGGCGCTTCCATTGATCATGTACTCACTCTCGCCAGACCGGTAAACTCTTCTTGAAACAGTCACCTGATCATAATCAATGGATAAGTGGTGATCTGAATTGTCAAGCGTTATGGCTACATAGGCAAATCCCTGGGGTTTTCTCATCTCTGTTCCTGAAAAAATGACATCCTGCATACTGGAACTTCTTAATTGCTTTACTTTCTGTTCACCCAGTACCCAGCGCACCGCATCAGCAACATTGCTCTTACCGCTTCCGTTGGGGCCCACAATGCCTGTTATTCCGTTATGGAATTCGAATACTATTTTGTTGGCAAAAGATTTAAACCCCTGAATCTCTATACTTTTTAAATACATACTCCACGCTGACAGCCATCACCAGCTGCCCTTTCCTTATTATTGTCCATGCTCTTTGGACATAGAGGGATACCCGAAGGGTGTTGCCTTATTGTTGTCCACGCAACTTCAGAATTCCATGATAAGCCGCCACCTGCTCCGCAGCCTTCTTGGTTCTTCCGGTTCCCTGTCCGATTGTTTTATCTCCGATTTTTACCTGTGTTTCAAATATTTTATTATGATCCGGACCTTCTTCCCTTAAGAGTTCGTAAGTCAGTGCCTCCTCTGTCTGGCTCTGAACAATCTCCTGCAAGATAGTCTTGCTATCATAAAAGAGCTGCTTATGTTCCAGATCATTCATGATGAATCGAAGGATAAACTCTTTTGCATTAGCAAAACCACCGTCCAGATAAATGGCTCCTATCAGCGCTTCCATCGCATCTGAAACAATCGAAGCTCTCCCTCTGCCGCCGGTTGACTCTTCACCCCGGCCAAGGAGAAGATATTCCCCTAGCTTTATCACTTCTGCACAATATGCAAGAGTCGGTTCACAAACAATGCTCGCCCGGATCTTGGTTAAATCGCCTTCCGGCTTTTGAGGGTACTTATGATACAGACAATCACTGGAAACCACCTCCAGTACCGAATCACCTAAGAATTCAAGCCTTTCATTGCACTCCGTCTTATTCATACGGTGTTCATTGGCATAGGAGCTGTGGGTCATGGCCTGTGTCATAAGATGCTTGTCTGAAAAACGGTAACCAATCCGTTCTTCCAGTTCTTTAATATTTCTGCTCATCTCATTCCTCTTTCCTTATTATTGTCCATGCTTTTTGGACATAAAGGGGGGCCCGCAGGGTGTTCCTTATTATTGTCCGCGCTTTTTGGACATAAAGGGGGACCCGCAGGGTGTTCCTTATTATTCCCCTGTTATGAAAGAAGGTGCTGCGGTCAGACCAAACGGTCTTAGCAGCACCCACATCTATTAATTTAATGCATTCTTGACCTGTTCTACTGCGTCGCTGACACTTACAATATTCTCTGCCACTTCAGTCGGAATCTCAATATCAAATTCTTCCTCAATGCCCATAACGATCTGGAACACATCAAGGGAGTCAGCACCAAGATCATCCACAAATGTAGAGTTCATAGTAACCTCCTCCGGCTCAATATTTAATACCTCTGCAATAATTTTCTGTAATTTTTCAAATTCCATTTGTTTTCCTTCCTCTCTCCTATTCTTGATTTTCTTCTTTCATTTTAAGACTTTCTCTTATCTTATCATTAATTCCCTGTTCTTTGAAAGTTACGCATTGAAGTATGGAGTTTTTTACTTCTGCTGCTTTTGAATTACCATGAGTCTTTACTACCAGACCATTCAGCCCTAAAAGCGGAGCGCCGCCGTACCGGGATGAATCAAATGATTTTAAAGTCTCCTTTAAAGCAGGCTTTACAAGCAGAGCACCTATTTTACTCCTGAAACTACTCATCATACCACTCTTTACCCTGTTAATCAAGGTCGCGCCCACTCCTTCATACAGCTTCAGGATTACATTGCCCACAAATGCCTCACATACTATGACATCTGCACCGCCATGCGGAATCTCTCTGGCCTCAATGCTTCCGGTAAAATGAATATCCTTACAATCCTTTAACAGCGGAAATGTCTCTTTCACTAACGCATTTCCCTTTTCTTCCTCTGCGCCGATGTTAACAATGGCAACCGTTGGATTTTTAATGCCTACAACATGCTCCATATATAGGGAGCCCATTCGGGCAAACTGTACCAGATGAGAGGGTCTGGCATCCACATTAGCGCCGCAGTCTATCAGCAGGGAAACGCCTTTTTCTGTTGGAATAAGGGGTGCAAGCGGTGGTCTTTCAACACCCTTGATCCGTCCGACTATCACCTGTCCGCCAACCAGTATGGCGCCTGAGCTACCGGCCGATACAAACGCATCCGCCTCCATTTGTTTTACCAGATTCATTCCCACAACGATGGAAGAATCTTTCTTCTTACGTATGGCGTTAACCGGAGGTTCTTCCGTCTCGATTACCTCTGTCGCATTCACAATCTGTATCTGATCCTTATGAAACGTATGCTTTGCAAGTTCTTCAGATATCATCTGTTCCTGCCCTACTAAGAGAACCCGGATCTCTTTATTCGCGTTTACCGCCTCTACGGCACCTGCTACCGTCTGTACTGGTGCATAGTCACCGCCCATGGCATCCACAGCTACTTTTATCATCATGATTCCCCTTTCAAGTGTTTCCTAAGATAATCTATTACATAATATACTAAATATTATACTATAAATCAATAATAAATTAAGAATTTTAAAACCAATAAAAACGGTCTTAGCTGACCAGCTTTTTCTCAACCTTTTTTATAACGTAAACATAAGATATTCCAGTAAACAAAGCCGCGCTGAGCCATGCCGCAGGATCACAGGCACATGCAAGCGGAAAGCTTAACAGCTTCATTGCAAGCGTTGCCGTAACCAGTCTGGCGGCCAGTTCCACTACACCGCCAAGCATGGGAAGCAATCCATATCCGCATCCCTGCATGGTATTTCTGAAAATAAAAATGGTTCCAAGGGGAATATAAAAAGCAGCACACAGATAGCTGTAGGTTTTTGCCCATGGAAGAATCTCTGCAAGATCAACATTACCAGAGAAAAACAGCCTTAGAGCATAGGGAAGTCCCAGTACAACGATAATCGAGCATATAACCGCGTAAACTACCTCTGTTGTCAGAGCAAGACGAACACCCCGTCTGATTCTTCCGATATCTCCCTTCCCATAGTTCTGCCCTGAATAAGTAGCCATGGTCTGTCCCATCGCTATCATCCCCTGAATTACCATGCTTTGAAATTTATTGGCTGCAGTATTTGATGCCACTGCTACAGAACCAAACAGATTCACCGCCGACTGCATTATCATGGTTCCTGACGCAGTAATACCAAACTGCAAAGCCATGGGAATACCAACGGAAAGCTGGATTTTCGTATCGTACTCATGAAGTTTCCAATGATGCCTTTCCGGTGTAAGAACAGGCATTTTTCTTGTAATATAAATTATACATAAAAAAGCTGCAGCTCCCTGGGATACGTTGGTGGCCCATGCCGCTCCTGCAACCCCCATTTTAAAATTGATGACAAATACTAAATCCAGCACTATATTTAAGCATGCTGAAAATACGAGAAACATAAGGGGTATCCGGCTGTTTCCTACAGAACGGAGAAAAGAAGAAAACAGGTTATAAAATACGTTTGCGAAAATGCCCATGCAAATGATAGAGATGTAAGTATACGCATCTTCCATAATATTCTGGGGAGTATTCATCATTCTTAAAAGAGTCCTCATGAAGGTCAGACTGATTAATGTCATGAATCCGATTACAAATATGGATAGTATAATTCCATTTGCTACCGATCTCCTTGTTCCGTTTTCATCGCCTGCCCCAAACCTCTGACTGGTAAGAACCGTAAATCCCGTACTCATACCTTGTGAAAAACCGATTACCAGGAACATAATGGTTCCGGTAGATCCTACTGCAGCCAATGCATCCGGTCCCACAAAACGGCCTACGATAATCGTATCCACCATATTGTAAAACTGCTGAAAAATGTTTCCGATTAAAAGCGGAAGTGTAAATTTTAATATGATGGGAAGCGGATTGCCTCTCGTCATGTCGGTCTCCATAATCTTTCACCCTTTGCCTGTTTATTATTCTGCCATACTTTACCAGTGACACAGACGTATTTTACCATGTTATCAATCACTTGTCACGGTCCTTTTCAAACTGTTTTTACTTTATTACTTATTTTTTTGCAAAAAAACGGCTGCCAGAAACCGGTTCATCAGGGAATCTGGCAGCAGTCTGTATCTGTATATTTTATTCTTTTGTAACCAACCCGTTTACATTTTCAGAGGTAACCAGTTCATTATCCAGGATAACGTATTTCTCTACACTTTTACCCTCCAGGTAATCATAAGCGGTTTTTAAAATAGCTTTACCAAGGAAAAACGGAGGCTCTGCTATGGTTGCTTCTACCTTTCCTCCTTTAATTGCCTCAATGGTGTCGTCAATGGCGTCACAGCCAATCATTGTGATTTCATCTAAGCGGCCTGCAGCCTCAATTGCTTCCAAAGCCCCCAGAAGCATTTCATCATTTGCAGCATACAATCCGTCAATGTGATCATTTGCCTGTAAAATATTTTCCATTACACTCATACCCTTTGCCCGGTCAAAATCAGCCACCTGGCAGGCGACAATTTTCATATCCGGATGCTGGCTTATGATTTCATTAAATCCCTTGGAACGGTTTTGGGCTACATTGGTGCCCATGATTCCCTGAAGCTCTACAATATTACCTTTTCCGCCCAGAGTATCTGCCAGATACTGTCCTGCCAGCTTTCCTGATTTAATGGCATCATATCCGATATGAGAAACCACCTCTCCTCCGCTGGCTTCCCGGTCCATGGTAAGTACCGGTATTCCGGCTTTGTTGCAGTCTTCAATAGATGAAACGATGGCATCAGAATCACATGTATCAATAATAATGCAGTCAGGTTTCTTGGTAATCAGATTTTCTACGTCTTTCATCTGAGTAGCCGGATCATCCTGGGCATCTGTAATGTATAATTCCACCCCCAGTTCATCGGCTGCCTTTTGTACCCCATCCTTTACATCCACAAAGAACGGATTGGTCTGTGTATTCATTGCCAGACCGATTACATATTTTTTCTTTGATCCTGCATCTGTTTTTGCTGTGGTTTCCGCTGATTTTGCTGTGGTCACTTCGGTCTGAGTTGTTTCCTTTGCCGTCTCCGGTGCTGTTTCAGTGCTGCATCCTGCGAGAGAAACTACAAGTAATCCTGCCATCATTGTTGCTGCAATTCTTTTTTTCATCATAATTCTTCCCTTCCCTTCTCAAATACATTAAATAGTTTCTATTTATTCCGCTTTCGCAGATAAATCCTTAACCTTTTTGTCCACCAGAACCGCAATCAGCACAACAGATCCTTTTACTATGCTGGTCGCGTGAGGGTTGACATTCATAAGAGTGAGGATGTTATCTATGATCCCCATGATCATGGCACCCACTACGGTAGGAAGTACAAATCCCGTTCCTCCGCTTAAACTGGTACCTCCAAGGATAACCGCTGCAATCGCATCCATCTCAATCCCCTGACCGCTTGTGGACTGAGCCGATCCAAGCCTTGCTGTCAGTACAATAGCAGCGACACCGCTTAAAAATCCATTCATAATATAAGCAGTCCATTCTGTCCGTTTCACGGATATACCTGATAAACGGGCAGCTTCCCGATTTCCCCCAAGAGCATAAATGCTCCTTCCAAACCGGGTCTGTGTCAGTATATAATGTGCTGCCAGAAAAAGGAGTATAAGAATAATCACAGGAACCGGCACTCCAAAAACAGAACCTTTTCCAATAAATTTATAGGCATCCGATTTTACCGGAATCGGAGAACCCTTTGTATAGATCAGAACACAGCCCCTCAGCAAAGTCATTGTCCCCAGCGTTGCAATAAATGGAGGTATCCCGCAGTGAGAGATAAAAAAACCGTTAGCTGTACCACAGGCAGTTCCTATGGCAACTGCTGTTATTACCGCAAGGAACGTATTGCCGGTTGAAGCCAGTACCCCTGACGCAACGACTCCGGAAAGTCCCAGAATAGAACCAACAGATAAGTCAATTCCACCGGTAAGGATTACGAATGTCATTCCGCATCCAATAATCCCGGCAACAGTAACCTGTTTGAATACATTAAACAAATTCGATATATTTAAAAAGCTTTTTGATAAAAATGCAGCAAACAGGCAAATGATAAGTAATATTAAAACTGACCGGTAAATATTGATCTGGTTGATCAATTGTTTCTTAGCTTTCTGATTCATTTTCCCTCACCCCTCCAGATGCATGTGCTAATATTATTTCCTGATTCATGTCCATTCCTGAGATTTCCAATACCATACGTCCCTCCCGCATGACAATCACGCGGTCACTGACTCCGATCAGCTCCGGCAAATCTGTGGAAACCATAAGAATACTTTTTCCTTTTTCAGTCAGTTGGTTGATTATTGCATAAATTTCTGCCTTGGCCCCAACATCCACTCCCCTTGTGGGTTCATTGAGAATGAGAATATCAGGATCTGCTTCCAGCACCTTTGCAAAGACGATCTTCTGCTGATTGCCTCCGCTTAACTTCCCGGCCAGCTGGAAAGGAGAACTGATCCGGATATTCAGCGATTTCACCTGATGGCTGACCCGCTCCATTTCCAGTCTGGTATTAAGATGAATTCCTTTTGTCAGCTTCTTTAAAGATGACATGGAAATATTTTCTCTGATGCTTCTTACTAAAACCAGTCCCTCCTGCTTCCTGTCATCAGAAACAAAACCAATTCCGGATTTCAGAGCTTTTACAGGTGCAGAGCAGTCTTTTCTCACCCCATGCACCCAGAGTTCACCGCTTTCCATTGGTATGGCGCCATATAATATTTTTGATAATTCAATGGTCCCTGATCCTAAAAGCCCGGTTATACCAAGAATTTCTCCTTTATGAAGTTTCAGACTCATATCATGTACATTCCGGCTGTTAATGTTTTTTGCTTCAAATACTACCTCCTGTGGCTTGTAATCACGGACAGGGTATAAGTTAGAAACACTTCTGCCTACCATCATGGACACTACATCATCATAATCGGTTTCACCGATCTCTTTCGAAGCAACATATCTGCCATCCCGAAACACCGTCAGACGATCTGAAATTTTAAAAATCTCATCCATACGGTGGGAAATATAGATAATCGCAATTCCCTTCTTTTTAAGCTCTTCAATAATTCCAAACAGTATTTTTATCTCTTCCCCGGCCAGTGCGGCAGTCGGCTCATCCATGATGATGATTCTGGCGCCTATGGTGAGGCACTTGGCAATCTCTGTCATCTGCGCTTCAGCAACAGAAAGATTCTTTACTTTGGTCCTTGAACTGAATTTCAGGCCCAGATGGTCTAAATTATTCTGTGCCTCTTTAAACAGCTTATCCCAATCCACCTTCTTAAAGCTGTTTACCGGAAGCCTCCCAAGAAACATGTTTTCAGCTACTGATAATTCAGGAACCATATTAAATTCCTGGTAGATCATTGCAATTCCTGATTTTTCTGCTTCCCTGGCCGAGTGAAATACCACTTTTTCCCCATTTAAATACATGGCACCGGATGTATATGGCTGAGCTCCTGCGATAATTTTCATCAGAGTGGATTTTCCAGCTCCGTTTTCTCCGCACAGAGCGTGAACCTCACCCTCATATATTTCCAGATGGACTCCGTCAAGAGCTTTTACACCAGGAAAAGTCTTAACGATTGATTCCAGTTTCAGAACTAACCTTCCTCCCATTTCATTTCCCCTTCCCCTCGCCGGGTTTCAATATGCACATCCTGAGATCAGAATTACATTGGTATAACCGGTAAACTCACCTGTGAGAATGATTGCTTTTGCTCCTTCTGTCATTTTTTTCAATTCACTGTGAGGAATATACTCTACAGGAATTCCCTCCGGCAGAAGAGCCAGGGCTTTTTTATGCAGCTCCCCGCTTACAACAAGAGCTTCCTCGGCAAAAACAGCCTTTTCCGTTACCATATACTTTTCAATCTCTTCAAGAACCTCTAAGTAGGTCGGACTACCCTGTTTCCAGCCTAAATCTACCCGCTCCACTCCCTTAGGGACAGGCAGTCCGGCATCTGCAATTACAAGCATATCCATGTGTCTTATTTCCGCCATGATTCTTGATAGCTGCGGATGTAAAATTCCAGTCTTTAACATTGCAGTCCCTCCGTTTTATGAGATTGTATAAATGCATCGATTTCTGACCGTTCCGGCATTGCCGGTGTTGTTCCGATTCTCTGAACAGAAATGGCTGCCAGTGCATTGGCAAATGCTGCAGCTTCCCATAAATCTTTTCCTTCTGCCAGGGCAGCCGCAAGACCGCCGTTAAATGCGTCTCCTGCTCCTGTGGTGTCTACCGCATCTACATGATAGGCGGGTATTAACCCTCTTTTTTCATTCGTTGCAATATAAACCCCTTTGCTTCCCATTGTGATGAGCACATTTCTGACACCCTTTTTCAGAAAATAGTCCGCTGCCTTTCCGGCGCTCTCTTCATCGTCTACCGGGATTTTGGATAGTATCCCAGCCTCTACCTCATTGGGAGTGATCAGTTCCACCCGGCTTAATAGGCTATCACTGACGGGTTGTACAGGGGCTGTATTTAAAATAATTTTGACTCCTTTGCCGTATGCCATTTCTACCGCCTTCTCAACGGAAGAAATGTTTGTTTCCAGCTGTAACAGCAAATAATCCGACTGGTCCAGCAGGTCTGTAATGGATTCCACCTCCTCATCGGAAATCGTATCACACGCACCTAAAATCACTGCAATTTCATTCTGGCTGGTATTCTCATCTACCATGATTAATGCAGTACCTGTCTCAGCCTGTTCGCTGCGAAATACCCTTTTTGTATCCATACCCAATTCTGTCATGGTCTTAATGGCAAGCTCTGCTAAGGTGTCATTGCCAACCTTCGTTACCATTGTTACGTCTGCACCTGCCTTATGGGCAGCTACCGCCTGGTTAAATCCCTTTCCGCCAGGTCCCATTTTAAACAGACTCCCCTTCACCGTTTCACCCGGCACAGGCAGATGGGGACATCTTCCCATCAGATCTACAACAAAGCTCCCAAATACCGTTATTTTCTTACCCATAAGCATCTCCTCTTCTCTTTACAGCAGTACAACTCCATTTCCTGCACCAATCCTGTCTGCTCCTGCTGATATCATGGCTCTGGCATCCTCCGGTGTACGAATCCCCCCGCTTGCTTTGACTTTCATTTTCTCTCCCACTGTCTTCTTCATAAGGGCAACATCCTCTGTCAATGCCCCTCCCGTACTAAAACCGGTAGACGTTTTGACAAAATGTGCGCCGGCCTCCATGGAAAGTTCACAGGCCTTTACTATTTCATCCTTTGTCAAAAGACAATTTTCAAGAATTACTTTTACTGTTCTTTCGTGACAAGCTCCAACAACTGCTTTTATATCAGCCCGCACAAGCTCATAATTCTTATCTTTCAGTGCGCCGATATTTATTACCATATCCACTTCATCTGCTCCTGCTTTTACAGCCTCTGCTGCTTCAAAAGCTTTGGCCGCTGTCAGCATGGCTCCCAATGGAAAACCCACCACACAGCATACCGCCACGCTGCTGTCCTTGAGCTCCTGCGCTGCCAGAGGTACGTGGCAGGTGTTGACACAGACAGATGCAAATCCGTATTTTTTTGCCTCCTGACAATATCTTCTGATTATTTCTGTTCCGGCATCTGCCTTTAGCATTGTATGGTCAATCATGTTTGCTATGTTCATATCCATCCTCCGTAATTTTTGTATGTAACCGGTTACATATCAGGGTAAAAATAAACTGCCTTACTGCAGCCTATTTTATCTTTTCTGAACCGCGAAGCACCATCTGATATGGAACAAAGATCTTGCGTCCTGAGCTTTTGCTTTCCTTACGGGTCAGTTTGTCAATCAGCATTTCCATCGCCAGATAACCCTGATTCCTTGCGTCCCTGTCAATCGTTGAAAGGCGATAATCAATGATTTTCAGGCATTCAATCTGATCAAACCCTACTATGGAGATATCCCTGCCGATTTTCAGCTTATGCTCCGTTAAATATTTGAGTACACCCAGGCTGGTCTGGTTGTTGGAAGCAAAAATAGCAGTAGGTGGATCAGGGAGCTCCAGTAATTCCTTCGTCCTCTCATATGCTTTCATGATCTTAAAATCACCTGATACGATATATTCCTCTCTAAGCCCAATCCCATGATCCCTAAGAGCTGATTTGTATCCGTTCAGACGATCTTTTCCCGGCATAGAGGTGTTGGGACCCGTTATCACTGCAATCTTCTTATGTCCATTCTGAATTAAAGCTTCCACAGCCTTATATGCTGCTTCATGGTTCTCTACAAATACCCCATCCAGAATGGAATTTCTGATGTTGCGGTCAACTAATACAACTGGAATTCCTTTGTTTTCAAATTGGATCAGCTTATCCCTGGTCACCTCATCAAGCTCCGAAATGGGAGTAATCAAAAGTCCCGAAAGTCGCTGGCTTTCTGCCATCATAAGACATTGATGCTCTCTCTCCGGCAGCTCCCCGGTATCAAACAAAACAATATTGTACTGGTTATTTGCAGCCCTTTCCCCTATTCCGCTTATAATGCCCGAAAAAAACTCATTGGCGATATCCGGGACAATTACGCCGATACTGGAAGAATCACGTATACTGAGACTTCTGGCTATGGCATTGGGTACGAATTCTGCCTCTTCAATTGCCGCTAATACTTTTTGCTTTGTTTCCTCTTTCACATATCCGGATTCATTGATTACTCTGGAAACAGTTGCGGAAGAAACACCTGCTTTTCTTGCTATATCCCGTATGTTCATTTCAAGATCTCCTTGTGTAACCGGTTACATGTATAATATTAACATATTTCAATCCTAAAGTAAATAGTTTTTGTTATATTTGTTCATAAAAATGCATTCACCAATTCTGCATAATTCTTAGCCGCTTTTAGTTTTTCAAGAGTTATGCCATTTCCCAGTTTTCCTGCCAATTCCGAAATCAAACGAAGATGTTCCTTTGCTCCATCGCCGTTTGAAGGTACAGCAAAAAGAAAAAACAAGTTGGAAGGTTCTTCGTCATATGATTCCCATTCAATCATTTGCTCCGTTTTTCCAACTGCAATCCCTACACGTTTTACAAAATCAGATTTTCCATGGGGTATTGCCACATTATTTCCAATTCCTGTTATCCCCTCCCGTTCCCTGATATAGACATCCTCCAGATAACCATTTAAATCATCTATATATCCGGCCCTTTTAAGCAGTTTTCCCAGATGATATATGACTTCCTCTTTGTTTCTGGCTTTCATGTTCAAATCAATGACTCTCTGATCCAGAATATCCTCTAATGCCATAGACTTACTCCTTTACCTGATAAAATATTGATATACTTGAAATGCAGAACAAAAGCTTTTAATCATATCCATATTCTCACTGTTCTCTGTCAACAGCAGAAAATCCTTATAAAACTGCTTTGTTCTTCGTATCTCATAATTTGATGTCATTTTTACCGCAAGTAAAAAAACTACATCAACAAAATCCCCGGACCAGTCAACCGGCTGATCCAAAACCGCTACTGCAATTCTGGATTCATTTACTTCCACCATATTTCCATGAGGAATTGCAATCCCATGTCCAATACTTGTGGTAGTTGCTTTTTCCCTAAAAAAAACACTGTCCATATATTTCGCTGTAACATCACCTTTTTCTTCCAGCCGCTTAACCATCAGCCTCAGAAGTTCTTCCTTGTCAGCTGCATCCGGATGATAAAAAATCAGATCTACGTCAAAAAGCTGATGACAAAGATTATCAAAACGGAATGTGTAAGCAGAGATGTTTTTTCTGATTTCTCTTACCCTCCGCTTCACCCCTTCAACCATTTCATCTGACAACCGGTCTTCGATCATCACAATTCGGGGATCCTCTTTATTTAATTTGACAGAGCTGATAATCAAATCCATGTCAGGATATAAATCAATTCGAAAATCATGAAAACTGACCGCTTTTATTTCCGATATTTCAGGAATACTATACTTAAGCAATTCTATTATAAACTGACTTGAAGCAAGTCCTCTGTTACTGACCATTAATGCCAGAAGAGGCCTGTTCTTTTTCTTTCTGATAAGAGCAGCCTGAATATAGAGAGCAATCCCGGCCAGTTCCTCCTCAGTGACCTGTACCCCATAATATTCTTCAAACAGATTGCTTGTGGACCAGGCAGCAAGAAAAGTCTGCTTATACTCATTTTTTACATATTTACTAATACTGTCCGATGTCATTGTAGAATATTTAAGGCGAAAAATAACCGAGCGCATATGCATCAGCAGGTTTTCGTATAATATCCCATCAGAAGAAAGGTCCACATCCAGAACAGAATCAATCGTCTCTATCACAAGCCTTACAAAGCTTTTTAAATTATTATCATACTGGCCTGCATAATCATCTTCTCCAAGGCAGGAAAATCCTTCAATTTTACGGGCTGATAAAAGCAGTATGGATAAAAGCTTCACATCTGCCATTGATATTTTAATCTTGTATTCTGACTCAATTCTTTGATAAATAGACTCTGCAAACGAATATTCATTATAATGCTCCACATCTTCGTCATTCTCTCTTCCCAATATGTCATCATCACCCATATGATTTCTGGCAAGAGAAAGGCAGGTCATAATCCAGACCATATTAAACGAGATATCCGCCAATTCGACTCTCCATGCATTTTCTGCATCAACAATCATCCTTCTGATCCTGTAAGCATTCAAACCTGGTGCATAAGTACCAAGCAGCGCTTCCATTATATCGGGCATCATATAAAGAATGTAATCTTTAATAGCAATCCGGTAATTGTATTCATTGCCCGCTACGCAGATTCCTTTATTCCGCACAGCTGTAATTTTTAAATTTCTTTTTTCAAACCACGGAGAAATCTTTTTTAACATGCTGGTAACCGTAGGCGGACTTAAATAAAGACTCTCAGCCAGCTGGCAGATTGTAATGATTTCATCAGGTTTCAGTTTTAATAATTTTCCCGTCAGCTGCCTGTTTCTGTTTTCCAATTCCTCACAAAAATCAGAATCCTGGGAAGTATTGATTCGTTCTTTTAAGATCTCCAGCTGAGCAATACTGCATTCCAGCCAGATTCCGGTTCCCTGTTTTTTTTTGATGCTGCCCAAATAGTTAATAGACATCCAATCATTCAGTTGATTAATTTTGGTTCTTATTGACTTTTCAGATAATCCCGCACTCTCTGCCAGCTGAAGCAGAGTAAATCTCTTTCCTGAAAGAAGACATTTTAGTATTCGGTTATAATATAATGTGTTCTTATCTTTTTTCAAATAATCACCTCAGTTTTTTAATGTGCGGCAGACAATAAGACATCGTTCTGCCGCACCAGATATTACATTTTTATTCATAACCAGCAGCAAACGATTCTCCATAGCAATACCGTCCGGCAGATCCAATGACTCTCATATAATCTTTTACAAACCGCTTTATTCCCGCTTCCGCGGCCATGCACAGACACATGTAATCCAGAGTGGAATCCTCGTTCAGTGCATGAAGCATTGCCTGTTTCCCTGCTTCAAATGCATCTGTACATACATTGATCTTATTAATTCCCCCAGCAATCGCCTTCCTTAGATTCTCCTGCCCTGAGCCTGAGCCCCCATGAAGTACCAGAGGCATATTCAGTACTGATTTTAATTGAGAAAGACGCTCAAAGTCCAATTTGGGTATTTTCCCTTTCGGATATGCACCGTGAGCAGTTCCAATTGCTACAGCCAAAGCATCAATACCAGTCTTTTCAACAAACTCAGCGGCGAGATCCGGATTTGTATATAAATCCGGATCGGTATCATCAGAATTTAAGGCCAGCCCGACATGACCCAGTTCTCCCTCAACAGAACAGCCCATTCCGTGAGCTAATGCAGTAATGACTGAAGTTCTGTTTACATTCTCATGAAACGGAAGTGCCGACCCATCGAACATAACGTTCGTGAACCCCCTGTTAATACAGTCTGCTATCACATGAAAATCCGTACCATGATCCAGGTTTAAGGCTACTGGTACACGAACTCTTTGAGCCAGTTCCTTTATTACAGGCAGCATTTCCTCAGCATGGGCATGTTTTTTCATCTGCCCAGGACCAAATTGGATGATTATAGGAGAGTGTTCTTCCTCTGCTGCCAGAATACCCGCCCTGGCCATTTCAATATTAATGCTGTTCATAGCCATTACGCCATAATATTTTTTGTTTGCATCTTCAAGAATTGCCTTCATTGATACCAGCATTATAATCGTTCCTTTCTTTGAAGATATTCTTTACTGTATCTGAATATCCAGGTCAATATCTATATCTGTTTCTTTCTCTTCCTCATCTTCTATTCCAGATTTCTTTACAAAACCATATATTATACCTGTCACAACAGAACCAGCGGTTAGTGCAATTAAAAACCAAACAGGATTTTTCATCATTGGAACCACGAATATTCCACCATGGCCAGCCACAGATTCACAGCCCATCCCCACTGCAATTGCGCCCGCCAGTGCCGAACCAATCATACAGCTGGGAATCACCCTCAGCGGATCTGCTGCAGCAAAAGGAAGTACCCCTTCTGTAATAAAACACAGTCCCATGGGAAATGCAGTTTTTGCTGTTTCCAGTTCTACTTTTGAGAATTTATTTCTTTTTATAAGAGTTGCAATAAAAATACCGATCGGAGGTGTCATACCTCCTATAATTTTTGCAGCCATAGGGCCATATATTCCATCTGCTCCCAATGCATTGGCTGCCATAGAAGCAGTCTTATTGACAGGACCTCCCATATCAAATCCCATACAGGCACCAATGACTCCTCCAATAACTGCCTTCGCACCTCCGTTTAGGGAAACAATCCATTTTTGAAAAACATTCATAATTAAGGATAATGGAATCGCAAACAGGCAAAGGAATATCATACCGCATATAAATGTTGAAATTACAGGTATGATCATAACCGGCATAAGACCCTCGCACCATTTAGGCAGCTTCCAGGTTTTCATCCAGTTAACAAACGCTCCTATAATGAATGCCATCAAAAGTCCACCCAGAAATCCAGCCTTCGACTGTGCCGAACAATAACCGATGACTATTCCAGGAACGATACCCGGACGTCCTGCAATGGAATAGGCAACTCCCGCAGTCATCACAGCGACAGCAAAATCCATTGCTACGGATCCGAGCTTATTTACTCCCCACCAGAAACCTAACCATGTAAAAGGATTTAAATTAGAAAACGGAGTTGCACCCGCTTCCACTGCATTGCCAATGTTATATCCCCCAAACCCCTTGGCAAGTGCACACAATATACCGCCGCATACAACAATAGGAATCATATAAGAGATTCCAGTCATAACATGTCTTTTAACATTGAATTTCTGTTTTGCCATTTCTTCTCCCTTCTGATACGATACCTTCTATACCTGCTATTTTCCCAGTTTCTGGTGAATTTTCGAGATCATACCTTTCGGACTCTTCATTATCATGCTGATGGGTATCTCAACAACCGCTTTCCCCTCAAACCGGTCCTTGTTTACCCGGATATCCGCGGCAATCAGAATAATATCTGCGTCCCGGATCTCCTCTGGTTTCAGCTCATTTTCCACCCCAATGGACCCCTGTGTTTCCACTTTAATAAAATCCCCCATTTCTCTCGCAGCATTTTCCAGCTTTTCCTTGGCAATGTACGTGTGCGCAATCCCCGCAGTACAGGCAGTAATAGCCAGTATTTTCAACATATCAATCCCTCCTCTTCTTAGGTTATCTTTAGATTACCATATATAAATATAAAGTGGTAAATTTAAAAAGGCATATTAAAGCGGTAAATTTTAACCCGCCAAATTATCTGTCAAAAAAAAGACAGACCCTGCATAAGCAAGTCTGTCTTTTTTTCTAAATCAGTAAATCTTAAATCTCTGCCGTCAGCTTCACCGGCTCACATCCCATAAGCTGTATGCTGGTTTCATCCGGCTGGCTGAAGCCTACATATAATTCAATGCTGTTCCCGTCTTTTATGTATTCCCCTTTCTCATTTACAACCATAAAAGCACGTTGATCAAGCTTTATTTTTACACTCTTTCTCTCCCCGCAATTCAGTTTCACCCTTTTAAATCCGCAGAGTCTGGGATTAAGAGGCGCAAATTCTGAATCCATAACCTTTACATATACCTGGATAACCTCTTCAATAACCCGGTCACCAGTGTTCTCAGCTACAGCCTCCACTTCCATATCTTCCACATTTAAATGAGCCTCAGTCATTGCCGCCCGCCCGTAGGTGAGACCATATCCAAAGGGATACTGGGGCTTACTTTCTATATAACGATAGGTTCTGTTTTTCATGGAATAATCCGTAAATTCAGGCAGATCATTTTCCGGGTCATAAAACGTCACACACAATTTCCCTGATGGAGAATAAAGGCCAAACAGGATCTCTGCAAACGCTTTTCCTCCTCTTGCTCCAGGGTACCATGCCTGTATAATGGCATCATACTTTTCCCTGGCAATGCTTAAGTCAATATCACTGCCTGCCATCATGCACAACACAACCGGAGTGCCTGTTTCAGACAGTGCCTCCATTAATTTTCTCTGAGGTTTAGGAAGCAGCAGCGACTCCTTATCTCCTGAAGCGTACTGGTTCCCCTGATCTCCTTCTTCCCCCTCCAGGAGTTCATTCAGACCCAGACACAAAATAACCACGTCACTGTGTTCTGCTACAATTAACGCTTCTGAGATACGGTCATGGTCAAATGCCAGATTTTCTGTCTTTGGCCCGCTAATATCACAGCCTTCCGAATAGAGCACTCTGATCTCATCTTTTGCAAATGCCTTTATTCCCTCCAGAATTGTAATGTACTCGGATGAAGTACCATGGTAATTCCCAATGAGTGCCGCCCTGCTGTCTGCATTAGGTCCAATCACCCCGATCGTTTTCACTGATCCTTTATCCAAAGGAAGGATCCCGTTATTCTTTAACAGAACCATACTCTCCCTGGCAGCACGCTCTGAAAGCTCCAGATGCTTCTTACACTCCACCATCTCATAAGGAATGGAATCAAATTCGTTTTCATCAAACAGTCCCAGCAGATATCTGGTAGTAAACAGGCGTGTACAGGATTCTGTAATCGCCTCCTCGCTTACCAGCCCATGCTCATATGCGTTTAATATATGAAGATAGGTATTGCCGCAGTTTAAATCACAGCCAGCATTTAATGCCATGGCTGCAGAAGTTTTTGCATCAGGACTAATTAAATGGCGTTCATGGAAATCACGGATTGCCCAGCAATCCGAAACATAATGCCCCTCAAATCCCCATTCACCTCTTAAAATATCCTGCATTAAAGCTTTGCTGGCACAACAGGGTTCGCCATTCGTCCGGTTATATGCCCCCATAACAGCTTCGGACTTTCCTTCTTTTACTGCTGCTTCAAATGCAGGCAGATAGGTTTCTCTTAAATCCTTTAAGGAAACTTCCGCATTAAACTCATGACGAAGAGCTTCAGGACCGGAATGAACAGCAAAATGTTTCACACAGGCTGCCGCTTTCATGGTCTCTTTCTCTCCCTGGAGTCCTTTTATGTAAGCAACGCCAAGCCTGCTGCTTAAATAAGGGTCTTCCCCGTAAGTCTCCTGTCCTCTGCCCCATCTGGGATCCCGGAATATATTAACATTTGGTGACCAGAAAGTCAGTCCTTTATAAATATCCCTGTCATCCTGTCTGGCAAACGCATTGTATTTGGCTCTTCCTTCTTCTGCAATGACCTCTGCAATTTCATGCACCAGCTCCTCGTCAAAAGCTGCCGCCATACCAATGGCCTGAGGAAAACTGGTTGCTGTACCGGCTCTTGCCACTCCGTGAAGCGCTTCGTTCCACCAGTTATAAGCTGGTATACCCAGTCTGCGTACAGGCGGCGCGTCATATCGCAGCTGGCTTGCCTTCTCTTCTAATGTCATACTTGATACTAACTGTTCCGCTCTTTTTCGCGCTTCTTTCCGATCCACTAATCTTTCCTCCTGAAAATTTATGTCTTATCCCTTTACTGCACCCGTTGTAAGTCCGTCTACAATCTGGTTGCTGAATATACTGTAAACAACAATCGTCGGTGCAATCGCTATAATAATTGCCGCAAACATCTGAACATAGTTTGTGGCATAGGGACCTACAAAGTAAGTCAGAGTTACGGGAAGAGTTTTTTTTGCAACGTCAGATATAAATACCATGGCCAGCAGCAACTCATTCCAGTTGCCTACAAATGTCATAATACCTGCAACAAACATCCCAACTCTGGAGAGTGGCAGTCCAATTGTGATAAAACAGCCATAGATGGAGCATCCATCAATACATGCTGCTTCAAATATCTCATTGGGCATGCTTTTAAAGAATCCTGTCATTAAAAAGATCGTCATTGGAAGGGAAAACGTAATATATGGAATTACCAGTCCAATCAGCTGATTGGTTAAATGCCAGTTGGAAAAGCGGACAAAAAGCGGTATCAGAACACAATGTACCGGTATCATCATTCCAATCAGGAAATACTGCATCATATATTTAAGAAAACCCAGCCTCATTCTGGCAATGGCAAATGCCGCCATGGCTCCGATCAGCAGACTGATTACCAATGCACTGGTACATACAATAACGGAATTTAAGGTTGCAACCCCTAACTGACCGTTGGTCCATGCAAAGATGTAGTTACCCAGCTGAAGAACACTTGGTGGTGTAAATGGTGAGGTCAGCACTTCCCTGTTTGACTTTAAAGAAACACTCAGCATCCAGAACAGCGGAAGTAAATACACAAGAGCCAGCGCAAGCAGCAATGCATATAAAAGCACATTGGCTGCAGTAATCTTTTTCTTTTCTTTCTGGTTATCTTCTATTTTCATTGTTTTCCTCCCCCTAAGATTCGTAGGTTTCTACTTTTATGCATTTATTGATGAGGAATGTGGCTAAAAGGCATAAAATAAGCAGTACCATGGAAATCGCACTGGCATAACCATATTTATAATATTTGAATCCCTGTGTATATAAATGGGTAGCAAGCACATCGGTGCGATGGTTTGGTCCGCCCTGGGTCATATTATAAATCAGATCAAAAAACTTAAGAGAACCGATACAGTTCAAAGAAAGAGTTGTTACCAGCATAGGTTTGATTAATGGCAGCGTTATAAAACGGAAAGACTGTCCTTTGGACGCTCCGTCGATATAGGAAGCTTCATAGATATCTCTTGATATCCCGCTGATCTGAGCCATATAAAGCATCATATTCTGACCCGCGTACTGCCACAAAGCGACAAATCCGATCACCCACATGGGGAGAGGGATGAATCCTTTGGTATCAAACAGCCAGTTGGGTCCCTGGATACCAAATGTGCTCAAAAGATTATTAATACCTATTTTAGGATTGAAAAGAAACGCCCATAAAAGACCAAGCGCAGCTGATGAAAGTACGCAGGGAAGGTAATAGATATTCTTAAATAAGTTCCTGCCTGCCTTAATATTCGTCAGTAAAACCGCCAGGAATAAACCGACAATCTGCTGGGTAACACCAGAGAAAAGCATAAAAAATATGGAGTTTTTTAAAGCGATCTTCATGGTCTCGTCACTGGTGAATAAATCTATGTAATTTTTCAATCCGACAAAGTCCGGTTTCGTCAGTCCCGTATAATTACACAGGGAATAGTAGATAACCTGGATAATCGGAACAAATAAAATCAGAGTGAATAAAAGGAATGCCGGCGCAATAAAAACCAAAGCCGCTTTCTTATCCTCCAATAGCCTGTTCATATGGCTGCCTCTCTTTCTATAATGAGGGTATGCAAAGGCATTTATGCTTCGCATACCCTCATCATCCTGTCAATTATTTTTTCCGGACATTCTTATCATAGAAATCCTGTACCTTCTGAAGTGCCTGTTCCGGAGTAGCGTTTCCAAGGAATACATCCACCATGGCAGCATCAAATGTATCTCCTGCTTCCACGCTTGCCAGTGATTCATTATAGAATCCCAATGTACCCGTTACATTCTTTAAGATGTCATTAATATAAGCAAACTGCTTTGGAGCCTTATCATAATCAATGGCAACCTTGGTAACCGGAATCTTGCCGGCAACTTCTGCCGTATATTTCTGAGCTGTGTCATCGGTAAACATTTTCATAAGTGCAAGGGCTGCTTCTTTGTGTTTTGTAGTTGAACTCATAACAAGGTTATCTGTTTTTACGATCATACGGTTTGGATCTGATCCACCATCAATAGCCGGGAACTGGAATACTCCGCATTTGTCTTCAAACTCCGGATTATTTCCGTTGATCTGAGCAATTGCCCATGAGCCCTGAACCAGCATGGCTGCGTCTCCGTTATAGAAGTTTGCAGTTGCCTGATCGTTGGAATCTCCGGCTGCTGTATCCTGGAAATACTGGGAAAGTTCTTTTAATTTCGTTGCTGCATCAAGGAAAGTAGGACTGGTCCAGTCAAGAGTTCCTGCATTTACCCCAACCAGATTATCCGGACCGCCTTCACGGTCGCAGAGATAACCGGCTATCATGGACAAACACCATGCAGTACCTGCAGAACAGGAAATTGGAGTATAACCGGCTTCTTTAATCTTTTTACATGCTGCAAGAAGTTCGTCGTAGGTTTTTGGAACCTCAACTCCTGCCTTTTTAAATATATCTGTATTGTAAAATACGCAGGCAGCTGCAAAGTTTGTAGGAATTGCCATTATCTTTCCGTCATATGTAATACGTTCAAAGATACCGTCTGTAAAATTACCATACCACTGTGCTTCCTGGTTTTTCAGAATATCGGTCAAATCTGCCGCTGCACCAGATTCCACATACTGGGTTAAATTAGGTCCAGGATTGCAGATAAAAACATCAGGTGTATTGCCTGAAGTAACTAACGCATTCAATTTTGTCGGATATTCCTCCAGATTTGTAGTTACAACATTACAGTAATACTTCCCCTTATACTGTTCATTAAACCGGTCTATCACCTGCTTATAGCCCTTGCTGATCAAATCTTCTGTTGCATTTAAATCATCCCAGAACATCCATGTAATCTGCTCTTCCTTGCCTGTTGCAGTAACAGAACCGGAAGTGGTCTCTGTGGCTGCGCCAGATGATCCGGCACCTCCACTGGTATCTGTCGATACCCCGCATCCGGAAAGTGACCCCAATACAAGTGCTGCTGCCAAAAACCCCGATACAAATTTCTTTACCATACCTTTCCTCCTTAACAATCTTCGCATTTTTTGTAGCGTTAATGATATGCTATAACTCTATCAGAATTCTGTCCTGTTTTCTTTATAATTATTGCCTCTCTATTACTAATTATTGCTATTATATTATTTTGTTCATACTTTGCTTTTAAACGTAATATACATAATATACTTTTTGTATTCCTGTTTTTTGTATCATTTAACTATTACGAAAATAAAATATGCCTGTTTTAGTATTTCATATTGATATTTAAGGAAGTATATTTTATAATTTTTTTAATAGCAAAAGCAATTATTCATTGTCATTAATAAATATAGGGAGGACTTACTTTGATTGAAAATCTGAAAGGAACTCATGAGACTGTAAATTATAAAGAATATACCAATATCCGTCTGTACGACAATACCCAGGCAGAAGACTATCCTTCCCACTGGCATACTCCACTTGAAATCATCATGCCTCTTACCGGCAAATACACCATTGTTTTGAGCACACACAGCATTGACTTAAAACCAGGTGATATTATCCTGATCTGCCCGGGCGTTATTCACGCATTAAAAGCGCCAAAATCCGGACGCCGGATTATTTTTCAGGCTGAGCTTCCCATGTTTCACGAGATCAAAGAGCTGGAATCCATACTCACGCTGCTAAATCCTACATTTCTCATCACACCGGAGCTTTACCCCTCTATACATGATCAGCTTTATCACTATACGCTGGAAATTATGGAAGAATACAGAAAAGACATGCCCCTTACAGAAACAAAGATTTATTCCAGGCTCTTAGAGATGTTCGCTCTCATCGGACGCAACCATACCCAGCAGGTCAGCTCTCTGGATATCGGCAACATCCAGCAAAAGAAATATGCCGAGAAGTTTATTTATATCTGCAATTACATCAGCAGCCACTGTACGGAAGAATTAACACTGGAAGAAGTTGCCGCTCTCCTCGGCTTTAGCAAATACCATTTTTCCCGCCTGTTTAAACAATTTGCAAATATTTCTTTCTATAAATATGTTAATAAAAAGCGGATTGCCGTTGCCGAAACACTGTTAATTAACCCTCAACTGTCTGTTACCGAGGTAGCACTGCGTTCCGGCTTTTCCAGCCCCTCCGCTTTTATACGTATGTTTAAAATCATTAAATCCTGTACTCCCACAGAATTCCGTCAGATGTATATACAGAATTAATCCGCAAACTCTGCATGAAGCGGTCCAAAAACAGCCGAGCGGCCGGAAGCTTCGTGTACGGCAGATGCATAAACGCCAACAGTACAGCCGGTGAATCCTCCGGCTTTTTGTGAACAGAGATCTTTAATATCCAAAGGCTGTCCTGTTATCTGTTTATCAATCTCAACAGTAAGTATCTGACCTTGTCCACGCAGCCGGATCTGATGAATACTGCCGGCAACCTCCGTTCTGCTCCATTCCTCCCGTTCATTTCCTTTTCTGATTACAGTAACCGCTTCCAGCCGTCCTTCCCTTTCACGAACAATCGCTTTTACATAATGCGTTTCATTATAAAAATAGAGAAGTCCTGCCTCCTCAGTTCCGTTTGGTTCTGACTCCATAGTCACCTGTATATCGAACGTCCGGGATAAAAGCCTGATTCCAATGTAAGCAGGTACCGACAAATCTTCCATCGTTTCAGGGAGAAAAGGCAGATGCAGCCTGCCATCCGCCATTTTCGCAGGCAGCCGGGCCGGATGGTCCCTTAAACCAATGCAGCGCATATCAAGGTGTTCTGCCCACACAATATCCGCGGCAGGCAGCAAAACCTTCTGCTCATTATCAGTAACGGAGGTTTCCAGGCATTCCGGAACCTTACCCAAACCCGGACTTACCACAGGCCAGTCATCCTCCCATATTACGTCTGCAAGAAATGTTTCCCGTCCCAGCTCCGCACAGCCGTTTAAAGGTCTTGTTCCAAGCATGACCATAAACCATTCTCCACCCGTCGTTTCAACCAAGTCTCCGTGCCCGATACACTGTACAGGGTTCGTGCGCCCCAGATGGCGGTGCGTCAGAACGGGATTATTAGGACAGGATTCGTATGGGCCATAAAGGTTTTTGCTCCGCGCGACTGTCACGCTGTGGTTAAACTCAGTTCCTCCCTCCGCAAGAATGAGATAATACATCTGACCGATCCGGTACAGATGAGGCCCCTCTGCCCATATCGTCCGTTTCATGCTTCCGTCAAATAAAACAACCGGTTTGTTCACAAGCCTTTTTTCCTTTAAGTCAAGCTCCTGAATCCATATCTCACAATCTCCGTAATAAGCCGGATGTTCCTTTGTCCGCTGTCCGATATAATAACAGGCATCTTCTTCGAAATACAGACTGGGATCAATTCCAGGCGCAGCCGTGAGGAAAACAGGATCTGACCATGGTCCTTTGGGATCTTCGGCTGTAACATAAAAATTTCCGCCACCGGATACATTGGTGGCAATTACATAAAACAAACCTTTGTGGTACCTGATTGTCGGAGCATAAATACCTTCGGAAACACTGGCTCCTGCAAGACGAAGCTGCTCCTTCCGTTCCAGAACATGTCCGATTAAAATCCAGTTTTTCAGTTCACAGCTTTGAAAAACAGGGATACCAGGTGCATATGCAAAAGTAGAATGAACCATGTAGTAATCATCTCCAACCCTGCATATGGATGGATCAGGATAAAAGCCTTTTTGTATTGGATTTGTTATTTTTATCATGGAAGCCTCCTAAATGATCACAGCAGTAAATGGCTTAACAGGAAGATCTGCTTCGTTAAATAAATTAACTTCACAGTATCCCTTTTTCGCAAATCTGATTTCAACCGGCTCCTCTGTCAGTGCATCAAAAACCAGCAGTAAATCCTGATCCAGTCTGAATTCCTTTACATTCCTCACAATACCGCCCTGTTCTGCACACAGACTCTTAATAAAATTCCCCTTTATGTGCAGTTTTTCTCCTGTATGGGAAAAATGCAGACGAATCTGGTTTCCATCCCGTTCTCCCCCCTTAAATTCCGGGGATTCACATAAGATATCTTCCCCATAGATCAATCCCCTTGCCAAAAGAGCCAGACGTTCTCCAACTTCCTTCTTCTTTTTCGGATGTATATCCTCATACATTCCCAGATCCATAATAGAAATCATGCCTGTTCCCGGTACGGTTTTCGCTACCCGTTCCTGGCTTTCTCTCACCACCGGATAATCCTCTCCCCCGATGCCAAGCCATTTACCAAAAGGTGCCAGCTGAACAAAGAGAAACGGCAGTTCATCCTGCCATAAATCCCTCCAGCAGCGGATTAAAGCAGAAAAGGTTTTATCATAAATCTCTCCATGTCCTGCATCGGACTCCCCCTGATACCATAAAACTCCCTTCACGGAAAATGGAGCAAGATCTTTCAGCATCATTTCATACAATCCCGTTGGCCGGTAGTGATGATAAGGACCCATAGGAAGAAGCGGTGTATCGGCAGTCTCAAGCAGCCATCTCTCCTGATCCTGCTCATTCATGCCATACATCATTGCTCTCCACGCAATCTGGTGAAGATAGGAATCCTCATATTCCCATGCCTTAAGACTGCACTGTCTTATTTCTTCCTCATCAGCAGACTTAAGAGTTTCCTCATATTCTTTTAGAAACACAGAAAGGGGTTCCTCATTAAGGTAAGAAGTTCCCATCCAAGCACAGGCCGGAGTTCCGCCCCAGTTACAGCCTATAATCCCTACCGGAACACCAATCACCGGCTGAATGGCTCTGGCAAACGTATATCCAGGAGCAGAAAAACTCTCCCACTGATAGTCGTGTTCCTTAAACCAGCTTCCGCAATCAGGAAGTTCTCTGTATTGACCCGGATAAGCAATCCTTCTGCAGTTAAACATCCGGATCATATCGTTTTGTTCCCATTCCTTTATTTCATTCCAATGGGTGTCATATCTCAAAAAATATTCCATGTTGGACTGACCGGCTGCTATGTATATATCGCCAATGCAGATGTCTTCAAGAACAATATACGGCTCCTTCTTTTCATCCGCAAAAATCTCTAATGTTTGTCCGCAGGCTGCTTCCTTAGCAGGAATTTCACAATAAAATTTACCATCCTTTACATCAGCAGAAACACAGTCACTGCCAAAGCTGACCGTAAGCCTCCAGGCCCCCTCAGCTTCTCCCCATATTTTAATCTTCTTATTTCGCTGAACAATCATTCCATTTTGAAAAATTTCCGGCAATTTAATTCGTGTCATATTGCACCCCCATAAGCTGATTCATTATTTTTTCCAGTATATCACAGAACATAATGATAAAAAACAAAATACTTGCGTCCTTATTATCAATATTAGCTAAAAGTCAGTGCACCGCTCCTTCTCTCAAAATCGGGTAGGAGGTAGATAATTATTTTATCTACCGACCTCCCACACCACCTAGCATACCGTTCGGTACTAGGCGGTTCCTTAGTTTTCATAAACTATTGAATAATAGTCAAGCATGGAGGTATATC
>JAEWJZ010000017.1 GCA_023386315.1 Bacillota bacterium
CTACATAGATTATTACAACAACAAAAGAATTAAGGGCAAACTAAAAGGAATGAGTCCTGTTCAGTATAGAACTCATTCCTTGAATGTCGCCTAGTAATTATTTGTCTAACTTTTTGGGGTCAGATCAGATTAAAGATCGGGGCTTATAAAACAGTGATTCCACGGACTGACTTACGGCGTCACCCGGTTTAAATCTCTTGGGAAAAGTGAAGACAGGCGCACATTGTCCTGATCAAGCAGTCTTCCTGTAAAACGCTCCAACCCCAGGCCCAGACCGCCATGAGGCGGCATACCGTATTTATGCATCATAAGATAGCTTTCAAATAAATCTGTATTCATTCCCCGGCTTCTCATTTTATTTAACTGCTCCTGATAAGAATGAATCCGCTGACCTCCGGTCGTAATTTCCAGACCTTTAAACAGTAAGTCAAAGCTTTCCGTTACTTCCTGATTCTCTTCACTGTCCATGGCATAAAATGGCCTTTTCCTGCTGGGATAATGAGTGACAAATACAAAGTCACTTCCTGTTTCTTCTTTTATGAGCTGAGAAAGTAATTTCTCCTCTTCCGGCTCAAAGTCATCATAGTCCGCAACTGGTCTGTTGAATTTTTTAGAAATCAGCTCTTTCGCCTCCATAAATTTAATTGCCGGAATTTCCTTTATATAAGGTAGTTTTACGTTTAAAATCCTCCGTTCCTCTTCATAACCGGCTTCCAGCACTTCCATCACATGACGAAGCATTCCTGTTTCCATTTCCATAATATCTTCAAAGCTTCTGATATATCCCATTTCAAAATCTACACTGGTATATTCATTAAGATGTCTGGATGTATCATGCTTTTCGGCCCGGAATACCGGTGCAATCTCAAAAACCCGTTCATAAACCCCCACCATCATCTGCTTATAAAACTGGGGACTTTGAGCCAGATATGCCTCCTTGCCAAAATAATCGAAGCGGAAGATATTGGCTCCTCCTTCGGCACCTGCATGAACAATTTTCGGAGAATGGATCTCTGTAAAATTCTCCTGTTTCAGAAATTCACGGATTCCCAGAGTGATTCCCTCCTGTAATAAAAATATAGCCCGTTCTCTTTCATTACGCAGAGTCACTGGTCTGAAATTCAGGAGATTTTCCAGGGAAGTATCCACCCGTTTATTATTAATAACAATGGGAATCTGCTGAACCGGCTTTGATAAGATTTCCATATCCAGCAGCTGTAGCTCAAAACCTGTTTTAGACCGCTCTTCCGGGATGACCTGTGCTGTTACAGTAACGCAGCACTCTTCGGCCAGATCTTCCAGCTCAAACACGGAATATTCTCTGCTGTAAATACATTGGACCACTTTTCTTTTTGTTCTTAACAGGATAAATGCAAACCCGCTCATTTTTCTTATTTTATAGATGCTTCCATGAATTTTTATCTTTTTACCAAGATGACTGCTCAGATTCTCAGCTTCTACAGTTTCATTCTCTATATTTCCAACAATATTCTTCAAAATTTTTTCCTCCAGGATTTATGGGATACAATATTAAAACTATCCCTTTCCATCCATAAGGACATCATCCATATGCCCCACACGATCACCACCTCTCAAGATTGCCCGTATGGGTAAAAAAATAGAACCACACGGATCAATACCATCCACCAATGCGGTTCAGAATTATAATTCTTTCCACATAGGCACAGCAACGAAAGCGCCTGCACCTATGATTACTCAAAGATACAAGCGCTATCAATCGTCGTCCCTGTTCAACATGGAAAATTGTTGATTACGATTCATCATAGCCACCTCTGCTTTATATTAATAGTAAACAGATTATCACAGATAATAAAACATGTCAAATGCAATTTCTTATACAATGAATCCCAGTTCTTTGGCCTTTTCCATCAGTACTGGCTGAATGTGGGGATATGTCCAGTGTTCAGGCAGCTGCTCCGTCATGATTATTTCTGCAATTTCATGATGGAGCTCTCCTTCAAAGGAATAAATTTCTGCATAATAAAGCATTCCAAAGGTTTCTTCCTCTAAACAATCTCCATCTCTGGTCTCACCGCAGACGGAATATACGCATAACGGAGTCAGATCATATTCCACTGCACCAGTTTCTTCCTTAAGCTCTCTCCCTGCTGTCTCTGTTATATTCTCAAGAGCCTCTCTGTGTCCTCCAGGAACTTCGTATGTGTCCCTGTCTTTATGCCTGCAAAAAACCCATTTTCCCTGATTTTGGGAAATAATTACTGCAAATTTCAGCTTTTCATCCTCTGCCTCATTATAAAATTTCACCTTAGTCATACCGTATTCCTGTTTCCTTCCAGCTTCCTTTAAACTGCTTTCATCATACCATGAAATAAATAATGGCAAAAGTAAAAAAAAGGTAAAATTTAGATATAGCAAAATTCCAAAAAATCGTTATAATGATATCTGATTATATTATTGATCCAGTTGAAATCTATCTTTTATGTATTGATAATGAATATCATTTGAGTATACTAAAACCTAGTAATCAGATGTGTTAATTTTAAAATTATAAAGTTTTTTATATTAAAACAGGCGCAGTTTAACCAAAACCACGCCACCATTTTCAGACTAATTTCGACAAGAACCATTATATAATATCACATTATTGTTTGTCAATACAAACAAAATTAACACTGAAAATTGAATTTACATAACCTTTAACGAAGAAATCAAAGCATTTTGGTCGAATAATGAACTATTCGCCGTCAAAAAACACGTCACCGAAAAGGAGTAATATCAGTATGCCTCGCAGAGGAGAAAACATTTATAAACGCAAAGATGGCCGTTGGGAAGGCAGACAATTAAAAACCGACGGCAAATATCAGTATTTTTATGGAAAAAGCTATCGTGAAGTAAAGGAAAGAATGAAATCTTATCAGGAGAACGGAAAAAGCATTATGAAAAAAGAAGTTAAAGCTCTTGTCAATGCTTCTTATCTTTTTGAATCATGGTTGGACAGCGATCTTTCAAAAAGGGTAAAACCTTCAACGTTCGAAAGCTATTACCATTGCATAAAAAAATATATCATCCCTTTTTATATAAGCAGGGATTATTATCAGATAACAGAAAATTCAGTTTTAGAATTCGTAAAATTCATGCATGATGACAACTCTATTTCCCAATCTTATAAAAGAAAAATACTGGCAGTTTATAAAACTGCCCTCAGAGAGATATTAAACAACTCGCCTGATTCGCTTATAATACTAACTCAAGTAAAATTCCCAAGAGCAGAGCAAAATGAAGTACAGGTGTTCACAATGAAAGAACAATGTCTGATTGAAAAAGCAGTTTTAAGCTGCCCTGACAAACGAACGCTTGGTATTGTCCTGTGCTTTTATTCAGGAATACGTCTGGGAGAACTTTGTGCTTTAAAATGGTGCGATTTTGATTTTGAAAACGGAACATTGTTTATAAACCGTACTGTTTCCCGTACAAAGAATTTTTCTGATGATGATAATAAAACCATTCTGCTGATTGGTACTCCAAAAAGCCGTACCTCCTCAAGAAAGATCCCCCTGCCATCATTTCTGATTATTATTTTGAAAGATTATTATGAACTTTCAGGAAAAGAATATAGCTATTTTATGACCGGCAATGAAATTCCCATTGATCCCAGAGCCTTTCAGAAGCTATATAAAAAAATACTTGATAAGGCAGGAGTACCGGATCGTAAATTTCATGCGATTCGTCATACGTTCGCTACACGGGCTTTGGAACTAAGTGTAGATATCAAAACAATCAGTGATATACTGGGGCACTCTAATGTCTCCATTACCATGAATATCTATGCCCATTCTTTGATGGAACAAAAAAAGATTGCAATTGACCGCTTTAACAATATGCATATGGCCAGCATGGAACCCGGACAATTCGCCGTCATAAATGCCGTCAGAGAGAATCAAATCCCCAGTAAAACTGAGGATTTCTAAGGTGTAAGACACAGTTTTGGTTAAACTGCGAAACTCTATGTTCACAAATCAACCTAAGAGTGTATGAAAAAAATACATTATAAGTTCATAGTACATTGTAAGAATCCTTTGGGAGCATAACAGACAGGATCAAGTATTTTACTTAACAACAGATAAAATCAGGAGGAATTCAGTATGAAGAAATTCAAGGACTTCAGCATTACAAAAAAGCTTCTTACAGCTTTTATAAGTATGATTGTCATCATACTTTTTGTGGGAGCTGTGGGGATTTTCGGCATGGTCCGAATCAATCAGATGGATACATATTTATACGAAAATCGGACGGCTCCCATAAGGGAACTGTTTAACGCATCTAACAGTATCAATCAGATTCGTTCAGACTCACGTGGGGTGATCGTCTATGCCGGTGATGCCAAAGAATTAGAAAAACTGGAACAAAGTTACACTTCCAACAAGGAATCATTTCTAAAAAATCTTGATCTTTATAGGGCAAGCATGAAAAACGCTGATATGATACTTGTCATGGACGAAATAAGTCAGCTGTTCAAAGAATCCTATGCACCAGCCATAGAAAAATCAATTGCTGAAGTAAAGCAGGGTAATTCAAAGGAAGCATTGTCCGTATTAGCAAGTCAGGAAGATAATATCAATAAAATATTTGAAGATTTTAATAAACTGATTGAGAGGCGTATGGAATCCGCTCATGAAACCAGCCAGGATAACGATAAGACTGCAGCAATTCTGACCCTCTTTCTTATTATTATCGTATTAGCCGGAGCCGGCGCTGCTCTTTACTTAAGCTTTAAGATTTCCGCTATGATCAGCAAACCTATCACTCAGGTAGTTGAGGCCGCTAAAAAGATCGCTTTGGGGCATGTGGATGTAGACCTGAATGAAATTGACACCAAAGACGAAACAGGACAGCTTGCAAATGCCTTTAATGAAATGCTTGACGGAATCCGCAAACAGGTATTAATTGCGGAAGAAATCAGCAACGGTGATTTTACTCAGGAGGTTCCCCTCCGTTCCAATGAAGATATCCTGGGACTTGCACTTCGCAAGATTGAAAATGATTTAAACAAAACTCTTCTCCTGATCAGCACAGCTGCAGAGCAGGTCAACACCGGCGCAGAGCAGGTATCCTCCGCAGCACAGGCTCTTGCTTCCGGTTCCACCGAACAGGCTGCAACGGTAGAAGAACTGAATGCATCCATTGCCACCGTAACAAGACAGGCCGACCAGAACGCAACCAATGTCCGTCTTGCAGCCGGATATGTACACCAGACCGGAGCAGGGGTGGAAGAAAGCAACAGCCACATGCAGAACTTAAATGGTGCCATGGAAAAAATCAGCACTGCTTCTGAGAAGATTTCCAATATTACAAAAGTTATTGAAGATATTGCATTCCAGACAAACATTCTCGCTTTAAACGCAGCAATCGAAGCTGCCCGTGCAGGCAACGCAGGAAAAGGATTTGCAGTGGTAGCTGACGAAGTACGGAATCTGGCTACAAAATCTGCAGAGGCCGCCCAGGAAACTGCCTCTCTTATCGTGAGCTCTGTGGAAGCCGTATCAGAAGGCGGACATATGGCCAGCGAGGCCGCAAGAATTCTCCGTGAGGTTTCTGAAAAATCCAGACTGGTAGAACAGGCCATTCAGGAAATCGAGAACGCTTCTGCACAGCAGGTGGTTGCAATTGAAGAGATTAACCAGGGGCTCTCCCAGGTATCTTCCGTTGTTCAGACCAATGCGGCAACAGCAGAAGAAAGCTCTGCTTCCAGTGAAGAGCTGGCAGCTCAGTCCGTGACTTTACAGCAGGAGGTTGGCAAGTTCAGATTAAAAGGTGACCAGACATTTTCCTCTTATGAATTTAAAGAGACTTCATATCCGGTTAACTTAGACTTCACCAGCTCCGACAAATATTAGATTCAAATGACAAAGGCAGGCGGGAATCCATTGCGATTCCTGACCTGCCTCTTTTTATATCAGCACATCCAAAGCTTCTTCAAACCATTCCATACAAAGACCCGTCCATGTCTCCCAGGCTTCTTCCCGCTGCCAGCTCAGGCTTTCGTAGCGCGCAGCATCACTCCAGCTGTCACCTTCCCAGAATTCCCTGGATTCCTGCCAGTCCTTAAGCAGTTCTTCACAGGCACAGTCTAACTCTTTTACCCTGTCCTCTGCCTGTAAAAGACGCTCAGTTACAAGCCGTATTTTCCAGTCTGTATAGGCTTCCTCGCTGGATATTTCCTTCAGGCGGTGCCTTTCTGCTTTTGGAACCGCTCTGATCCCCGCAATTAACGCCTGCTCTTCCGCTTTGATCTGTGCAGCGATCTCCTCTCCATATACTCTCCTGCTGCGTTCCAGATAATGAGCATATGGAAAAGGATAATAAAAAACGGACTGATCTTCAAATATTAATATGGATTCCGCTACCCGGTCAAGAAAATACCGGTCATGGGATACGAACAAAATTGTTCCTGTAAAAGCCATAAATGCGGACTCCAGCGTTTCCTTCGCCTGAATATCCATATGATTGGTGGGTTCATCCAGAATAAGAAAATTGGGTCTGCTCTGTAAAAGCTCTGCCAGTACAAGCCTCGCCTTTTCACCTCCTGAAAGAACGCTCACACGTTTTCCTGCTTCCTTTCCTCCGAATAAATAGGATCCAAGAATGCTTCGAACCTCTTTTTCTGTCAGTACCGGAAACAGATCATGAAAATGATCTGCAACGGTTTTATCCGATTGAATCTCGGAAGACTGCTGGTCAAAATAGCCGATGGTGATCTGATTCCCCAGTGAATAATCCCCGGATAACCCTTCAATCAGACCGGCAGCAGTCTTTAAAAAGGTACTCTTTCCAGCTCCGTTTGGTCCAAGAATACCGATCTTCTGCCCTCTTCGAATCCGGAACGTAAGCTCGGCAAGGGGCTTATCATACCCGATTTTTAAATGTTCTGATTCAAATACCCATTTGCTTCCTAACACAGCGGGCTCAAGGGGCCGGGCAAACAGAGGAATCTCATCTTCCTCCGGCTTTTCCACTGGAACCAGCCTCTCTGCTGCCTTTCTTTTGGCCCGGGCAAATGCAGCCTTATTGGGCTTGTGCTTAAAACGCTCCACCAGGTCATTTAATCTTTTTATCTCTTCCTGCTGCTTTTCATAAGCCTTTTTCTGCAGCCGGATCCGTTTCTTCTTCTCTTCCCTGTACTGCGTATAAGTGCCTGGATAACGGGTCAGTGTTTTTCCTGACAATTCATATACCACAGAAACTGTCTGATCCAGAAAGAAGCGGTCATGGGATACCATCACCACAGCTTTCCCATATCCGTTTAAATACTGTTCCAGCCACTGTATCGTCTGAATATCCAGATGATTGGTGGGCTCGTCTAACAGGAGAATATCCGGTTTCAAAAGAAGATGGCGGATCAGCGCAATTTTAGTCTGCTCTCCCCCTGAAAATTCTGACAATTTTTTCTTCTTATCTGATTTTAAAAAACCGAATCCGGTAAAAAGCATGTCGTATTCCTGCTCGTATTCAAACCTTTCCTGTGAAAACTCATTAGAAAAAGGACAGGAAGAAAATATCTCTTCCTCCACTGTCCGCTCTTTCTCCGTAAATGCCTGCTGCTTTAAATATCCAATGGTTAATTTCCTTGCAGCTGTGATGCCGCAGTTTGGACGTTTATCGTCCCGGTCCAGCTCAAGCTCTCCCGCTATCAGCCTTAAAAGGGTGGTCTTCCCGGCTCCGTTGCTTCCGACAACCGCAATCTTTTCATTACCGCGTATTTCAAAATTTATATGGGACAGAATTACGTTTCCTCCGGCAGAAACCGTTCCTTCTGTAATCTGGTACAGCATACTTAAATTCCTCTGTTTTTCTTTTTGTCTTATTCTATCACAAAACCGGAATTATACAAGCATCCGGAGAATCAATCTGCACCGCAGCCTGTCCTTAAAGAGAAACATGGGTTTTCGCATGAGCTTTTCTATCCCGGATGGATTTTAACACCGGTACCAGAAAGGTAGCAATAAGACCTCCTGCAAAACCATTGTTGTAAAGATTCAGCCCCCCGTAAACGATACCCACATTTAGAGCTGCAGAAGAGTGTAAAAATCCGGCAAGAATTCCGGCACCCACTCCGAATTCTCCTGCAATGGGCGCCAGTGTGGTGGAAAGGAGAAGCGCCAGCTGAGCGCTTGGATCGGTAATGCTCCATTTTTTTGTGTAACCGCCGATAATGACGCCGATCATAACGGGCAGTATATTACGGGTGTGCTTTCCAGTTGCGCTGAAGCCAACAATGGTAAAAATCCCGCCGATGGTGGGACCATTCAAATCTCCGCCCACAAAAAGGATAATCAGGGTTGATACAATTCCATTAATTCCCATGTTAAGCAGCGTAGGCGCAAACCCCTCGGTCTTTACATAGTCCGTTCCGCTGATTCCATAGGACTTAAATATTTCCACATACCTTTTCCATACCTGATCCGACAGAAAGAAGGAAAATACTATCATTCCGAAAAATAATGCTATTAACAGCCTGGAAAATAATAAATTCTGCCCGGTTGACCAGAAAAGCCGTTCCTCTATTCTGATCCCATAAGACTTCATAATAGAAACAATAATGGTAGCAATAATTCCCGAGGCAAAACCTACATTATAAAGAGAATATCCCATATGAGCATAATGGGTATGGGTGGAAAGAGGCGGAAGCACAAACCCAATGCTCATGCCAACAATAATACTTAAAACCAGCCGGACCCCTATGGGCAGATTTCCAATCTGCATAATCTGGGTAATAACCGGAGACAGACAGGTTCCGTAGAACCCCACATAGATATAACGTGTTATGGAAGTTTTGTGATAATAAGAATATAAACAGATTCCCATCATGATAGCCCAGATGTTTAAGATGTTCTTCCCAAACAGCGAAAAGCCAAACATGAGAAAGCTTGAGGTTATGGTATGACCGCTCATATCCATCCCAAGAAAATAAACGATTGCAATGCTTAATAATGTTAATACACCTGCGTTAATAAACGCAGCTCCTATGCCTCCTATGGCAATGTAATCCGTAATCAGGAAATCCGGCTCCTGTACGATGGTGATGATTCCCCTCCAGATTTCATCAAACGGCTGCAGGCAAAATCCTGCAACAATAAAATAAATCGGCACCAGGGCAAGAATCTGGAATTTGGTCCGCCTGGAAAGCGGTCTGTAATTTCTGAATCTCAATGAAGATTGTCCTGTCATGTCGTTTTGTTTCCCTCTCCTATATTAAGTTTTCGTTACAAAATCATTTTATCATTAATAAAAAAGAGGTTCAACTCTTTTTTTAATGTCTGAACCTCTTTTTACTGAAACTATTTTCCAATCTCTCTTACTACTTTTGTCAGCTGTATTATTACAGTCGGAATAATGGCCAGCCCATATACAATTCCGATCTGTGAGCCGGTTAAAGGTGTTACAGAAAACAGCTTTTCCATAACAGGAACAAACAAAACCAGACTCAGTAAAGCAAATCCAAGTACAAATGCTCCCAGACTATACCAGTTTCCTTTAAATCCCAGTCTGAAGATTGACTGGCTGCTTCTGCAGTTAAACCCATGGAAGAGCCGTGAAAGAGTTAAAGTGGCAAATGCCATTGTGCTGGCAGCCGCCGCACCTGACTGTCTTAAGCCAAGATGGAATGCGGTCATGGTGCATACTGAAATGAGCGCTCCCTGAATCATGACCTTTGTCATAAATTCTTTCGTCAGGATACCTTCCTTCGGATCTCTGGGTTTCTGGCTCAGCAGTCCGTGCTCCGCCGGTTCCATGCCGATTGCAATTGCCGGGAGGGAATCGGTAAGCAGGTTAATAAACAACAAATGAACCGGTGCAAACGGAATCGGCAAAGCCATGATGGAAGTATAAAGAACTGAAAAAATTCCCGCCATATTGCCCGATAACAAAAACTGAATGGCATTTTTAATATTCCGGTATACATTTCTTCCATTTGCCACTGCTTTTATAATAGTAGCAAAATTATCATCTGACAAAATCATGGAAGCAGCATCCTTTGATACTTCCGTACCCGTAATTCCCATGGCAACTCCAATATCGGCCTTCTTAAGCGCAGGAGCATCATTCACCCCATCTCCAGTCATGGAAACGATATTGCCTCTCCTCTGCCATGCATCCACAATACGGATCTTGTTCTCCGGAGAAACCCTCGCATAGACTGAGATATTAACAATCTTCCCATCTAACTCCTGATCCGTCATGGCATCCAGCTCAGCACCGGTAACCGCTAAATCTCCCTCTTCAAAAATTCCAATCTGTTTTGCAATGGCAGTTGCCGTAATTTTATGATCTCCGGTAATCATAACCGGGCGGATTCCTGCTGTTTTAGCATCTGCCACAGCTGCTTTTGACTCTTCCCTTGGAGGGTCCACCATGGAAACAAGACCAAGAAAAATGAAATTGTTTTCGGAATGAAGGGAAAGTACATGAGATTCTTCCACTTCCTTATAACCAAAAGCCAGAACACGAAGTCCATTTTCGGAAAACATCATATTCTGTTTTAATATGTCTTCCTTATCTGCTTCTGTCAATTCTCTGATGCCCTGTGAGGTGCGTATACTCACCGTCCGTTCTAACAGAACATCAACCGCTCCTTTGGTCAGAATGGTTGGAACACCGTGCAGTTTGTATTTGGTACTCATCAGCTTACGGTCAGAATCAAAGGGAATCTCTTCCAGTCTGTGCATCAGATCCCTGATGGTACTATGGCTGACAGATATCTTACCTGCCATTTCAAGAAGTGCGTATTCCGTAGGATCACCAATTCCTTTTCCATCGGCAATGGTGGAATCATTGGTCAGCACTGCATCATAAAGCAGATAGCGGTGAAGCTGATTGGTCAGCTCCAGCTCCTCAGGTTTCAATATCTGATTATCTAAGTAAATTTCCTGAACCGTCATCTTATTCTGGGTAAGTGTTCCGGTTTTATCCGAGCAGATTACGGAAACACAGCCAAGGCTTTCCACTGCCTTCAGTTCCTTAATGATGGCGTTTTCTTTCGCCATCCGCTGGGTTCCCATGGCCTGGACTATGGTAACAATGGAGCTTAAGGCTTCGGGAATTGCAGCAACTGCAAGTGCGACTGCAAACATCATGGAATCAAGAAGCGGCATTTTACGATACAGGCTTAATAAAAATACCACTCCGCATATAGCCATGATTACCGTAGCAAGGCGGCTGGAAAACTGATCCAGGCTGACTTGAAGAGGCGTCTTTTTTTCTTTTGTGGCATTCATCAGACTGGCTATCTTACCGATTTCTGTTTTCATGCCGGTGTCCGTAACCACAACAACTGCTCTTCCGTAGGTGACCAGGCTTCCGGAATATACCATATTGGTTCTGTCTGCCAGCGCAGCGGAAATCTCCAGGGTTCCATCTTCTTTATCCACATTGGTGGATTCTCCTGTGAGAGAGCTTTCATTAACCTGAAGAGAATAATTATTTAAGATTCTTCCGTCTGCCACCACCATATCGCCGGCTTCCAGCATGAGAATATCTCCCGGTACGACTTCCCTGGAAGCCACTTCCGTCTTGTTTCCATCCCTCATGACTCTCGCATTTGGTGAGGATAAGGATTTTAAGCTTGCCAGAGATTTTTGGGCCTTTTCATGCTGAACCGTTCCCAATACAGCGTTGAGTATAATAACTGCCATAATAACGATTGTGCTCTCCACATTTCCTGACAGCATGGAAATCACAGCAGCTGCGACCAGGATTACCACCAGAAGGTCTTTAAACTGCTCTGCAAATACTTCAATCGTACTTTTTTTCTTTCCCTCCTCCAGGACATTCTCACCTTTTTCCTTAAGAAGTGCGGACGCCTTTTCTGAACTCAATCCTTCTTTTTGTGTGTGAAGCTCTTTTAATATCTCAGCTTCGCTCTTCTGATACCATTCGTTCAAACCAATCCTCCATTCTGACACCCGTTTGGGATGCCCCGCATCAAAAATGTGTACCTCAGCTTCGATAATGATTGTTTCAAAAAAGGAAATAAAAAAGACTTTTAACGTACTTTTCTGAAAAAACAAATGTTCAGAACAAGTACATTAAAAGTCTGGTAACCACTATCTGGTACGCACCGCCAGACTGTACAATTACAGCCAGGATGTTGACGGTACATTTAAACTACTCCCTTTTAATTAACTATTCAATTATAATCAGATACCGAAAGCTTCATGAGTACTGATTATACCCGGGGCCATGTTATCTGTCAAGTGATTTTCACTTCCTATAAGGTATTTCTCTGCTTATTGTCTCACTTAGAACATCTTTCCATATATGAAAAAGTAACTGTAATTGTTTCTTTATCACCTGGAGTACGGTTATAATATTAGTTAAATTAACTAAAATTTCCATTTTTTGTATAATATAATTTACAAATGTTTCTTTTTCTGATATCATATTTATTATAAAATTATTTTACTATTATAGAAGAAATATCAGACTATTCTATTACATTCATTATTCTCCAGGGCTGACTCTCAACCACAGACTAAATCCACCATAACAACAATGATACTACTAAAATCGTGCAAAAAAGAAAAGGAGGGGTTCCGGTAATATTTATATCGTATGTAGGTAAGTGTATGAATCTGTATTATAAAACAGGAGGGGTTTAAAATGAATGAATTAAGCAGAAAGGTCTTATCATTAGTTTTCGCAATCGCTATGTGTTTTTCAGGAATATTTTCCAGTACAGCCTTTGCAGCAACCGATTACTGGCAAAACTATACAGACGGGGGCGGAACCGTTAATATGGTTAATGGCTCCGGAGGTAATTTCAGTGTGAATTGGACAAACTGTGGAAACTTCGTGGTTGGAAAAGGCTGGGGTGCCGGAAGTCCTTCCAGAATCGTCAACTATAACGCCGGCGTTTTCTCTCCATCCGGCAACAGCTACTTAACGTTTTATGGCTGGACAAGGAATTCCCTGATTGAATATTATGTAGTTGACAGCTGGGGAACCTACAGACCTACGGGAACCTATAAAGGAACCGTTAACAGCGATGGAGCCAACTATGACATATATACAACCATGCGTTATAATGCTCCCTCTATTGACGGTTATCAGACATTTCCACAGTACTGGAGTGTCAGACAGTCAAAGAGGCCTACGGGCGGCAATGCCCAGATTAACTTCGGGAACCATGTAAATGCCTGGAGAAATAAGGGCATGAACTTAGGAAATTCCTGGTCCTATCAGGCATTTTGTGTAGAAGGATATCAAAGCAGCGGTAATGCAAATGTAACCGTCTGGTAATCTAACCTGCATTTTGGCAGCCGTTAATTAACATATACTTACCTACATACTATTTAAATATTATGGAATCAGATTGGAAGAAAGACTTAAGAAAGGGACTTGTCTATGAGGAAAAAGCTGGTCTTGCTTTTGATTGCTGTGACTGTCATTTCCTGGGGATGTTCCAATAAGGAACCGGATGATCTTGTGCTGGTGGAAGGAAGATCTGCGATTGCTGTCTCAGCCGGAACGAATCAGGATGAGCCTGCTATCCGGGATTTCTACATAGGGAAGCACGAGGTTACTCAGGAAGAATGGACGGAAGTAATGGGAAGTAATCCTTCCGCTTTTAAAGGTAGCCATCTGCCGGTTGAATCTGTAAGCTGGTATGACAGCATCGAATATTGCAATAAGAGAAGTGAAAAGGAAGGTCTTGCTCCTTATTATAAAATTGATAAAAAAGGCCAGGATCCGGATAATATCTGCGAATATGACGATATCAGGTGGACTGTCACAGTGAATGAAGGGGCCAATGGGTACCGCCTTCCTACCGAAGCTGAGTGGACCTATGCCGCAGGGGGAGGATCAAAAAGCAAGAATTATACTTACAGCGGAAGTTCTGATGAGGAAGAAACTGTGTGGTATTGGAGAAATGCTGGAAAAGAGTATTTAAAGGGCGACTGGAACTGGCCCGACATCGAGACCAATCAGAACAAAACGCACCCTGTTGGAAGTAAGAAAGCCAATGAACTGGGAATTTCCGATATGTCCGGGAATGTCAGAGAATGGTGTTATGAATGGTATCAGGATACCAGGATTCCAAAAGGTTTTTACAGGGTGTGGAAAGGAGGCGGCTGGGTAGGCGATATAACCAGCTGCAAAATATCCTACCGGGGTAAATTTGAGCCTAACGGCAAGGGTGCTGATATGGGGATTCGTGTATGCAGGGACAGATAACCTTTAATAATATGATTGGTATGAGGCCGGTCTTTTGTCCGGCCTCATATTCACATTTTAAGAATCCACCGAATTTACTCCTTTTTTTTTCTGTGAAAGGGCAGTTGGATTTCCGTCAAAAATCCACTTTGTACGCTGGAATCAGGCAGATATGTCTCTCTTGGATACCCGCATATGCTGTAATTTTTACTCTTAACAAAGGCAAATAATTCATCATAGGCTGGTTTCAGGTTATCATACGTTTCTGATACTATGACATAGGCAGCCTCACTTTCGGGAACAATCTGATACTGTATCGATTCTGTATTTTCCATTAATTCCTCTACTTCCAGCCATAATTCCATATCATAATCGTACTCTCTATATTCATTTACATGGAATACGGTATAAAAATTTTCAGGCTTTTTTGCTGCCGCTCCTGCCTCAGCAAGCTTTATCTCAAAATCCCGGCTGAACTTCTCTATTAAGTCATCGGTAACAGAAGCAACATGATGATGGGCACTTGCAACGATCATTTGGGGAATCACTTTTTCTTTCGTCACAGCTGCACCTCTAAGGAAAGCCTTGCTGCCTTAACCGCATGAATTTTCGTTGTGTCAAATACGGGCAGATCCACATCTTTCTGCTGAATTAAAAGTCCAATTTCCGTACAGCCAAGAATAACTCCCTGTGCTCCGCGGTTCTTTAAGCGTTCAATTATATGAAGGTACGTTTCCTTCGATGTTTCCAGAACGGAGCCAAGACATAATTCGTCATAAATAATCCTGTTTACTGCTTCAATGTCCTGCCCTTCGGGAATCAGAACCGTAATGCCCGCATCTTCCAGCTTTTCTTTATAAAACTCCTGAGTCATGGTATATTTCGTCCCCAGCAATGCTACTGTTGTAATACGATTCTGTTTTAATTCCTCTGCCGTCACTTCAGCAATGTGTATAATCGGAATATTAATTCTCTTCTGAATCTGTGGCACCACTTTATGCATGGTATTTGTCCCTATTACGAGAAAGTCCGCTCCGGCTTTTTCAAGAGCTTCTGCCGCCGCAGATAAAATATCCCCGCTTTTCTCCCAGTCACCTTCCGCCTGACAGCGCTCTATTTCAGAAAAATCCACGCTGTATAAAAGAATCTTCGCTGAATGAAGTCCCCCCAGCTCCTGCTTTATCGTCTCATTCATAATCTGATAATAGGTAACTGTACTTTCCCAGCTCATACCTCCAATTAACCCGATTGTTTTCATAAAATATCTCCTGCTTCTTCTATCATATAATATATAATTAATTTAAAAGTATCTGCTGTACTCCCCTGTGGGAACAGGGTTTTCCAACCCTATTACTCTGGGCCATAAACCGGTATCTGCTGTAATAAAACCCATTACCATCCCCATGTGAGTATGTAAATGCCGAAACTGCGCTAATATCAGTGTAAACCTGCTATATTCACAGTCCCTGGGCATATACATTAATTCATCATCAGTCAGTTTCAGGAGATAATACGTAATCTTACGGCTGATTCCGTCAAAATAGTCATTGATCTCATCTCTTGTCAGCTGTTTAACGGATACCGCATCCAGATTGTTTAAATTCTTTTCATGAATCTTCGGTTCCCCATATTCTTTGTCTCTGGGATTGATAAACCACAGATCCAGGGAATGAAGCATGTGGTAAATATGTTTCCAGCAGGGCATTTTACAGTATTCCTTATTCCAAAGTTCATCGGGAACACAATCAATTACATTTTTCACTTCCCATAAAGCCCGGTTTGTCTGATCTGATATTATTTCAGTCAATGCAGTTTCTTTTTTAACCACCCTGTCTGCCATAGGGTGTCCTTCACGAAACTGAACCAGATCCCAGAGATTTCCATACAGATCTTCAAACACAGCCACAATGCCATACTCCTGAACCTTGGGTTCCCGGATAAATGTAATTCCCAGCTCCTTCATCTCTTCATAGTCTCTGTAAAAATCATCCGTTCCCAAAAACAGGAATACCCTTCCTCCCGCCTGATTGCCGATAAAAGGTTCCTGTTCCGGCTTAGAGGCTTTTGCCAGCAAGACCGTGGTCCCACAGGCACCCGGCGGAGAAACCACAACCCAGCGCTTATCCTGCTCCGGCTGATACGTATCCTCTGTCAATATAAAATGAAGTTTTTTTGTATAAAAATCAATGGCCTCATCATAATCCTTCACAACCAGCGCGATATGTACCAGTGCCTGTGTCATAGCAATGTTCTCCTTTGTTTTTAAATCTGTATACGATTTCCGTCTTTATCAAAATTCTTCCTTAATGCGATTTCAGTCGGGATAATGGAAGCAACCAGTATAGCCGTCTGTACACCTATAACCACCGAGCTGAAAATTCCAACTGTTTCTGTATCTTTTCCAATAACAAAAAGCATTAATAAAAAGGACGGAACCAGCATGCAGGCACCCACGATCTGCCACATTTTTCCACAATGGTGATGAGCAAACACCCATGTATCTTCATTTTTCATGGACATTGAAGTTCTGTATCCTACAAAATGGTTTATTTCTTTTGGCGGCCTTTTGCTAAAAATATGGCCTATTACAATCATGATAAACGGCAGCAGCAGATTTGTTGCTGTCATAAAAGCCCAAAAACCCATATTTCTCACTCCTATCCGAAATTTATACTGCTATTTTAACAGGGACTCCAACTGGCTGTAAAGCACCTCCGTTTTTTCCTGGGTCTGATCATTTATAATATGCAGACCTTCTTCTGTTTCAATCAGGATAAATGGTGGTCTGGAAGCATCTATATATACGTGGGCAGTTTTCCCGTCCGCATCATACCTGCCTTTTAAGATAGAACCCAAATCAGAACCATTTTCTTTTTTTAATTTAAAAGGCATGGTTTCTTCCAGCTTAATATTTTTTATTGTGTCAAGCGGAACGGTCTCACCATAAAAGGATGATATCTTCAGGGTATCACCGCTTATTGTATAAACAGGGGGTAATGATGCCCGGTACATAGTGATACTAACCAAAAGGAGAACCGGAAACATTACAATGCAGAGACCTGCGATAATAAATAACGTTTCCTTTTTGCTTTTGCCAATGTCTTTTTTATTCTCATACCCTTCTTTATAACACCGTGTATTGGAAAAATATGTGGTAATTCCAATATCTGCGATAATAAAGATAAAATAAAAAATAAAATAGGGAGTACGATAAATACTGTCTAAAGGTATCATAAACAGTCCCGCCGTCACCAAAAGTATAAGTAACATAGAAACCCCTGCCGTCCGGCACAGCTTTTGTGCATTATACTTTTCCTTTTCCTCCTGGCTTGACGTATTATATCCGGCAATGAGAAATGAACCATGTCCTGTCAGTAAAACAGCTGACAAAACAAATAACAGTATAAAAATAATCCATACAGCAAACATTGCATCAACCTCCTGTACCCTGTGATAACATGTACCTGAAATTTTAATTGAGACGTTTATCATCTCTTAATTATCAGAATATTACAAATAAGTAATAAGATCAAGTGATTTGACATCTTTATTTTTCAGAATACTAATTTGTGCCGTATACAAAGACTTAACCTGCGGTTAATTTTCTCATCTGCAGATTAATCAATACTCCATTGAAGTATTAAAGCAGATCTGATACGATTACATCATCATACAGATTTATAAAACCGGAGGACAATCCAATGCCATTAAACATCGTTATTCGTGAAAAAAGAAAAGAAGCCGGACTTACCCAGGAAGAAATAGCGGACTATTTAGGCGTATCTGCCCCCGCCGTCAGCAAATGGGAAAAGGGAAGCACATCGCCTGATATAACCCTGCTGCCTGCCCTGGCGCGCCTTTTGAAGATTGATATCAATACTCTTCTCTGTTTTCATGAAGAACTATCCAGGGAAGAAGTCAGCCAGCTCTGCAAAGAAATTATGGATGTGATTCAAAGCAAGGGGTTTGAGACCGGCTTTCTTCTGACCATGGAAAAAATCCGTGAATATCCAACCTGCGGCCACTTTATTCACACGGCCGCTTTGCTGTTAGAGGGAGCCATGCTGATGAGTGGTATGAGTACCGGGGAAAAGAAAAAATACAGCAGTCAGATTACCGCCTTTTATGAACAGGCTGCCAGATACGGGGATGAACAAACCCGCAGCCAGGCGAATTTTATGCTGGCTTCCAACTACACAAGAACCGGGGAATATGACAAAGCACAGAAGCTGTTAGATTTGCTGCCGGAACGTAGCGCCATCGACAAACGGCCTCTTTTGGCAGAGCTTTTGATTACTCAGGGAAAAACAGATAAAGCCGGAGAACTTTTAGAACGAAGACTTCTAATGACAGTTCAGGAAACCCAGGTGATATTAATGAAACTGTCGGATATCGCTCTAAAAGAAGAACAGCCGCAGAATGCAGCAGAAATATCAGAACGTTCTTCCAAACTGGCAGAACTGTTTGGAATCCAGGAATATGATACCTATATAGCCCCCCTTCAGTCTGCCATTGACCAGGAAAATGTTTCAGAAAGCATATCTCTCTTAAAATCCATGCTGTCCTCCCTTCTTCACCCCGGGGATTTGGGTAACTCTATGTTGTACCGGCACATTCCAATGCCCAACTATACGGGAGACATCCGGAGTAAAATGATTAAAGTCATTCTCAGGGAACTTGAAGATGACGATAAGTATTCTTACCTGCATTCCAATGAAGAGTTTGAACAATTAATGAAGAAGTTCCGGTCTGTGCAGGTGAAGTGAGTCAGATTTAAGCCGAGCCGCGGGAAACTTCCCCGGCTCGGCTTAAATCTGATCTCAATATGGCTTAAATATCGTTCATCAATTGAATATGTTGGCACGAACCAACAATATCCTCATACGTGGATTTATATTTCTCAAACCGACTTGGCGTAATACTCTGTACAACAATTGCAAATTTCTCAAAATCTTCAAACTCTGCTAAAGAGAATATATAATAATATTTATAACTATCCAGTTCACAGGAATACCGGACAGTTTTTATCCTCTTTTCCCCAACTTTTTCATCTTTCATTACCTCAATAAATTCGGGATTATCACATTTTGACAGCACTTCATCAATGTATAAAGATAAAGCATTTTCAGGGCTGACGTAATCCGCAAAATCTGCTTTATCATACTCTAAAACTCCTGTATATAGATCTTCATCATATGTCAGGCATTTCAAATCTAAAGTAGTATTCTCTTTCTCTTGTCTCCAATCATTCGGGAATGTAAATGAAAAATTGTCTGTTTTGAAAGTTTTGGACTGCACCGCCTGTGAATGAATTTCGTTTTCTCCAGTGGGGAATAATGCAATACCTGTTATAACAGCAGCAGCGAGAGAAACCACTATCAATAAAGTAACGAAGATACTCAAAACATTTGTACCTCCATGTCTTTTTATGTACTGTACCGCCTCCCATTGTGTCATCTGGGAGGTTTGTGCTATGGTCTTTTTTGCTTTGTTTCGATAATAAGAGTTTGCATAGATTCCAACTATTATATGAAGAACCAGTCCGCCTCCCGGAATAATCATGGAAAAAAAAGAGAGCAGCCCAAATAAAAAAGCCTCTAAATACATTTTTCTGTATGCCAGCCAGTAAATCGGAAAAAAGAACGCCGGCCAGTTCCAGCTTGTAAAGTTTTGTTGTACCATTTTACCACGCCATTGATTTTTGTAATATTGATAATTATCCCCTACGAATAATTCCTCATTTCTGTCATCAAATATCTGTTGTTCTTCTGTCATGTCTGTTCCTCCCTCGATCCTTTATAATCTACTGTGATTTTCATGCAACAGCGCTTCCAATAACAGTCCCCAGGTTCTTTTATCACTTTTTAAACAATTATAGTTTCCCATAATCTTCCGCTCATATTTATGCATTCTGAATGTTATATTATATGTCCAGATGTTTAGATCGCTCACCTCGTAGCAGATATAATCCATATATTTAAGTTTTTCCATGCGGAAATTTTCAGTCCTCTTTCCGATCTTTTTTAAATCGCTTACAATCGTATCTTTCCATTCATTCAGAGGAGGATTCCCAATATCTTGCGACAGATGGATCAGCATCTGAATTGTAGTTGATTGAGGATTAATCTGTATTATTGCATCTTCTCTTTTTTCACTTAGCGTATCTCCATTTTCTATTTTTATGAATGGCATTTTTTCATCAAAGCAATTCTCAGTGGAAAATCTAATCACATTCCCATCCGATAATTCTAACCGTTCTTTCCTTATTCCCTCCTTTAAGACTTCCATATCCCACCCATCAGCTAAGGTGTTTTTACCGCGTTCCCACTCCTTAATCTGCTCGTCTGTTTGTACCATAACTTCCTCCCTCTATTAAGGTTAATTACAAAAATAATTGCTTTTAATCTATTATAAAATAAATTGTTACAAAAATGGCGTTCATGTAATAAATAGCACCGGGCATGTAATTTTTGGTAAATTTTTGTCGCATTTCCTACCTCCGCATTCCATTACAATATCCAGGTATTATCCCATTATTTATGTGCAATACTATAAATTGATACAAATTGTATCGAAATACATTTTTTACATTGAGTTTTCATTTTTTTGTGTTACTATAATATCAGTATAAGATTTTTATAGGAGGAACATATGCCAGAAGCAATTGTCCGCATCAGCGAAATCCAGTTAAAAGATTTAAAAAATACACAATATGGAAAAATAGAAATGCCGGCCTATGCAGAAAAGGATTATTTTTCGGATAAAGCAGATCTTCTCGGTATTTATGGACAGAACGGTTCCGGAAAAACTGCCGTAATTGAAGCCATGGATATCATTCAGATGCTTTTAGCAGGAAAACCTCTGCCTGAGGATACGGTTCACTATATATCCGAAGAATCAGGAAGCTGCAGCATCGCTGTAAAATTTCTGATCCGTTTTCCTGAGAAGTCCATCCTGGCAGAATATACTGCCCAATTAAAACGGGGGACCGGCCTCCCCCTGGAAATTTCTGGAGAAACGTTAAGTACTGCCATCTGGAACGGAACCCGGTTTGAAAACAGGAGAACTCTGATTGATTATTCCTCCTCACCGGACGGACCGGTCTTCACACCAAAATACCGTTTTGAATCTCTGGCCAAAAGCGGGGAAGATATCCGCGTCAATTTAAGCGTGGCCAAAAAGCTTGCCCAGAAAAATACCGCTTCCTTTCTATTCAGCCAGGAAAGCAGGAGCATTTTTCTGTCAGCACCGGAAGAGATCACACAGGATTATGTACCTGTCATAGAAGCTCTGTATCAGTATGCCTCCTTAAACCTGTTCGTTATCTCAAGCGCTCATTCCGGTTCCATTACCACCAGTTCCAGGCTTCCTTTCGCCTTCCGCCTAAACCTGGGCAACCGAATCGCAAAAGGTGATTTAATGATCCGCCTTGATGACCCGTCAGTGATCAGCAAGGATCAGTTTCAGCTTGTTTCCCAGATTATCGAAGAAATGAATGCTGTTTTATCTTCATTGATTCCAGGCCTGACCATCGGAATCCACAACTTCGGAGAACAGCTGCGGGAAAATGGCACACCCGGCTACCGGATTCAGCTGATATCAAAACGGGGAGAGGTTGTGATCCCTCTTAAATATGAGTCGGAAGGGATCATTAAAATCATCTCTGTGCTGAACGTAATGATGTGTGTGTATAACCATCCTTCCATGTGCCTGATCATAGATGAACTGGATGCCGGAATCTATGAATATCTGCTTGGAGAGATTTTATCTGTTTTTGAAAAAGGGGCGAAGGGACAGCTTATTTTTACATCCCATAATTTAAGAGCGCTGGAGATGATCCACAAAAGAAGCATTCTTTTTTCTACCGCCAATCCGGCCAACCGATATATCCGGCTTCAGAATGTAAAAAGCAATAACAACCTGCGGGATATGTATTTACGCAGCATTACACTGGGAGGACAGCCTGAGGAAATTTATGAAGAGACAGACAGTGTAGAGATCGGACGCGCATTCCGGCGTGCCGGAAAGGCGGTTCCTTATGATCAACAGGACTAAAAAAGTAATACTCTTTATTGCAGAAGGACCTACTGACGAAGAAACGTTAAGCCCCATTTTAAAGAAGATCTTTCAGAAAGAAGATGTCAGATTTCATATTGTACATGGGGATCTGACCAGCAACTGGTCGGTTACTGCCCAAAATGCAGTGAAAACAGTGAACCAGCACATTGATATAGAACGAAAACGTTATGGATTCGAGAAAAAAGATATATTAAAAGTAATACATCTGGTGGATATGGATGGCGCCTTTATCCTGGAGGATAAAGTGGTTTATGGAAAGCATGAGGAAATTCTGTATTTTGGTGATCACATAGAAACCCGTTCTCCTGAAACCGTGATTAACCGCAACAAACGAAAATCACAGATATTATCCCGGCTTTCACTCACTGGAAAAATCGGTACCATTCCCTACTCCATCTACTACTTCTCCAGGAATCTGGAACATGTGTTTCATAACAGCAGAAAAAATCTAACTGATGAAGAAAAGGTGATTTATGCAGATACCTTTGCAGACCGGTACTCCGTTAATCCTGCTGCCTTCATCTCTTACCTTTCCGGCAACGATTTTACCGTTCCCGGCGATTACAGAGATACCTGGGAATTTATCAGTAAGGGGACGAATTCTTTAAACCGCCACAGTAACTTTCATCTTCTTTTCTCTTCTCCCCCCGGAAACTGAAAACAGGCATCAGACAGATTGCTTCTGTCTGATGCCTGATCTATATCACAGCTTTTATTCTGCTGCAGTTTCTTCTTTCGCTTCCTTTGGCTCTTCTGTTTTCGCAGTTAAATCGCCTGGCTTCATGCTTAAGTTGATTCTGCCCATCTTGTCTACTTCCATAACCTTTACGGTAACCATATCTCCGATGTTTACCACATCTTCAACCTTAGCCACTCTCTTGTCGGAAAGCTTCGAAATATGAATCATACCGTCTTTGTTTGGAGCAAGCTCTACAAAGGCTCCGAAATTCATAATTCTTACCACCTTACCGGTAAAGATCTGTCCTGCTTCAATTTCAGTCACAATGCTCTTGATGATCTGAATTGCACGGTCGATCATGGCCTGATCGGTGCCGCATACAGAAACACTTCCGTCGTCAGAGATGTCGATCTTCACGCCGGTTTCTTCGATAATCTTGTTGATTACCTTGCCCTGCTTGCCCACTACATCACCGATCTTCTGAGGATCAATGGAAATCTGGTCAATCTTAGGAGCATATTTTCCAACTTCCTTGCGGGGCTCTGCAATGGCTTTTGCCATAATCTCATCAAGAATGTAAAGTCTTGCTTCTCTTGTGGTGCGGATCGCTTCTTCAATAATCGGTCGTGTTAAACCGTGAATCTTAATATCCATCTGAATGGCTGTGATACCCTTATGGGTACCGCCTACCTTAAAGTCCATATCTCCGAAGAAATCTTCCAGACCCTGAATATCAGTTAAGACGATATAATCATCATCTGTATCTCCGGTTACCAGACCACAGGAAATTCCTGCTACTGCTGACTTAATCGGCACACCTGCTGCCATTAAGGACATGGAGGAAGAACAGATGCTGGCCTGAGAAGTGGAACCATTGGATTCCATGGTCTCGGATACGGTACGGATTGCATACGGGAATTCCTCTTCTGACGGAAGAACCGGAACAAGGGCTCTTTCTGCCAGCGCACCATGACCGATCTCACGGCGTCCCGGTCCTCTGGAAGGTCTTGTCTCTCCTACAGAGAAGGACGGGAAATTATAGTGGTGCATATATCTCTTGGAAGTTTCCATATCATCAATGCCGTCCAGTCTCTGGCTTTCCGATAATGGTGCCAGAGTACAGATATTTAAAATCTGTGTCTGTCCGCGGGTGAACATGGCAGAGCCGTGAACTCTTGGGAGCAGATCGATCTCTGCTGCCAGATGACGGATCTGGTTCATGGCACGGCCGTCAGGACGCTTATGATCTTTTAAAATCATCTTACGGACAGTCTTTTTCTGATACTGGTAAATGGCTTCTCCAAGTACAGCCAGCCACTCTTCTTTACCAGCAAAAGCCTCTTCCAGCTTCTGGGTGATATTGCGGATGTTTTCTTCTCTGATCTGCTTTTCATCAGTAAAGACGGCAACTTCCATCTCCTCCGGAGTTACAATCTCTTTGATGGCTGCAAATAATTCTTCCGGTACTGCACAGCTGGTATATTCATGCTTTGTTTTTCCGCACTCTGCAACGATGGTATCGATAAACTTAATAATCTCCTGGTTTACCTCATGTGCTTTAAAAATCGCCTGAATCATAACATCTTCAGGAACCTCGTTGGCTCCGGCTTCGATCATGATTACTTTCTCTCTGGTGGAAGCAACGGTCAGAGCCATGTCGGAAACCTGCTTCTGTGCCTGAGTTGGATTGATCACTAATTCTCCGTCAACAAGCCCCACCTGAGTGGAAGAACATGGTCCGTCAAAGGGTATATCAGAGATGCTGGTTGCAATGGCGGAACCTATCATGGCGGTTAATTCAGGGCTGCAGTCCTGGTCAACTGACATAACGATATTATCCAGAGTTACATCATTGCGGTAATCCTTTGGAAACAGCGGTCTCATCGGACGGTCAATGACACGTGAGGTCAGGATTGCATTCTCAGATGCTTTTCCTTCTCTCTTGTTAAAACCTCCCGGAATCTTTCCTACTGCGTATAATTTTTCTTCGTATTCTACACTCAGAGGGAAGAAATCGATTCCGTCTCTGGGTTTATCGGATGCAGTTGCAGTTGCTAATACAACGGTATCTCCATAGTGCATCAGTGCTGCACCGTTTGCCTGCTTAGCCACTCTGCCCACTTCAACGGTCAGGGTTCTGCCTGCAAGCTCCATACTGAAACTCTTGTACATACTGGTATCTCCTTAAAAATAAATTTATATTAACAGTAGAAGATGCCGAAACTACTGATCTGCGCGTAAAAAAACTCCTTATTTTTACGCGTACATCAGCGGTCTCGGGGAATACTTCTACTTTTAACATCCATTTCTTAATAGACAGATAGGGTGGAGAAGTTCTCCACCCTAAATGGTTATTATTTTCTGATTCCTAACTTCTCAATTAAAGTACGATATCCTTCAAGATCGGTTTTCTTTAAGTAATCAAGAAGACCTCTTCTCTGTCCAACCATCATCAGAAGACCTCTTCTGGAATGATGATCCTTTGGATTCTGCTGAAGATGATCTGTTAATTCTGTGATTCTCTCTGTCAGAATTGCGATCTGAACTTCCGGTGAACCTGTATCGCCAGGCTTTCTGCCGTATTCAGAAATAATAGCTGCTTTTTTTTCCTTTGAAATCATGTTGATTTCCTCCTTAAATTTAAGATTCTCACCTTGTACCAAGCAATGGCTGGAGTGTCCGAAATACCGGGTACCGGCGCGTATTCATACTGATATAGTTTACCACAGGGGAAAATGGTTGTCAAATACTTCCGAATATACCTCTCTGAATTTATATCTCATTTATATTGTTTCCGGATCCTGTAATCTGATACCAGAAACTTCATTATTACAGATCCAAATCCAGGTTATGTTCCAAATATTTTCCAAAATCCGTTTGTTTCATTTTCTTAAAAAGGGATTTTCTTATCTCATCCATATTGTTTTTTTTCAATCGCTTCCCTTCTACCAGACATTCTCCGGCTACATAAACCGTCTCTACATTGGACGGACCGGCACTGTATACAAGTGCGGAATAAGGGTCGTAAACAGGAAACATATTGGCGGAATCCGTCTCTATTAAAACCAGATCTGCCTGCTTTCCCGGTTCCAGAGAGCCGGTTATACCATCAAGGCCCAGGGCTTTTGCTCCCTGTATGGTCGCCATCTCCACAATCTTTTTAGCAGGAAATGCACTTCTGTCTTTCGTTTCATTTTTATGAAAATCTGCACACAGTTTCATCTGGGTCAGTATATCTAAGGTGTTGCCGCTTGCAGGACCATCTGTGCCAAGCCCCACCGCAATCCCCCTCTTATTCATACCGCTCACGGGAGCCACTCCCTTGGCAGCTTTGGTGTTGGATCCGATACAATGGGCAACGGATGCCTTATGCTCTTTTAAAAGATCTAAATCTTCTTCTGTCAGATGAATACAATGTGCAGCCAATGTTTCTTTTCCCAGAACTCCGATGCTGTTTAAATAACCCACAGGAGTCGTATTTTTCTCTTTTTCGAAATACTCCATTTCATAGTCCATTTCCGCAGTATGAAGGGTGAATGGAACTTTATAAATAGAATCAATCCTGTATGCCTCTTTTAACACCCCGGGAGAGCAGGTGGTCGTACCGTGGGGCGCGATACAGGCGGTTATTCTGGGGTGGTTTTTATATTTCTTTATGAGGTCTTCCCCGTAAACAATCGCCTCACGGGGATCCTTAAAATCACAGGCTCCCTCATCCATAACAGTCTGCCCGGCAATTGCCCGCAGTCCCATTTCATCCATGGCTTTTGCAGCCTCTGCTTCATAATAATACATATCCATGACCGTAGTCACTCCGGCAAGGAGCATTTCCCCTGCTGCATAGCGGGTTGAGAGATATACCAGTTCTTCATCCATGGATTTTTGCTCCATGGGAATAAGAAAAACCCGCAGGCGGTCCCTGCAGTCATCTCCAAGGCCCCGAAACGGAATCATTCCCATGTGGGTATGAAGATTTATCATACCTGGCATTAAAATTCCGTTTCTGGCATCAACAAACTTCACATCCGAAGAACCAGCCGCCTCATTTAAATCCTTCATCTTACCTGACATTATGATCACATCATCTTCAAACATCACAAAGCCGGGATTATAGATTTCCCCTTTTGGGTTCATGGTTACTACTATAGCATTCACAATTACCGTTCTCACACTGATCAACCTTTTCCTTTTTCACACTCGTATTTATCCACCAGGGCAATTCCCTGCCTGTCTTTCGTATCAAACAATCCCTTGTCACTGAGCTTCAGCTCCGGAGAAACCAAAAGAGTCAGGGTTGAAATGGACATGATCACATTGCTGTTTTTATAGCCCATGTCTTCAATCTCCCGGCGAACCTCACCCAGGCTTTCAGAAAGCTTATAAAGTCCCTCGTCGGATAGAATTCCGCCTACCGGAAGACTTACAAAAGCGGTTACGGCTCCCTCTCTGGCTGTTACATAACCTCCCTGCATGTGAACCACACGGTTCTGTGCAAGAAGCATATCCTTTGGCGAATTCCCAAGAACCAGAAGGTTGTGACTGTCATGACTCCATGTGGTTGCTGCTGCACCGGGCAGTTTCAATCCATTTTCCACCAGACCGTAGGAAACATTGCCGTTTTTCCCATATCTTTCGTATACCACAGCAAGACATAACCCTGCTTCCTGCCAGCAAAGACAATGATCCTTAACGGCTATCCGGCGTTTTACATGCCGGATTCTGGTGCCAGACTCCTGTACCTGCATCACGGAAACAACTGCCTCACCGTCTTTCACCTTACAACGGTTAAGTTTAAAGTCAGATTCCAGCGCAAGGCGGCATTTGACAGACTGGTAAAACTCATCGGGATATTTTGTTTTTTCTTCCTTAGATGTTGTCTCATACAGAACACCGCTTTTATAAACTGCCAGGGGATTAAAATGAACCAGATCCTCTAAAATGACAAAATCAGCCTGCTTTCCAGGTGCTATCATCCCTCTGTCATGTAATCCCATTCTCCTGGCTGGTGTAAGAGTACCGCAATAAACAGCCTTTTCTGCAGGCATTCCCTGTTCCACTGCCAGGCGTAGAATCCGGTTTAAGTGTCCGGTCACCAGATGATCCGGCATGACATCGTCAGTCACAAGTGCCACATTTTCGTAAAGCTTATGAGATACAACAGTCGCCACAATATCATGAGTCAGGGATTTCTCCTGAAGTTCCAGAAACATCCCCAGATCCGTTTTTTCCAGAACAGATTCCGGTGTCTGCTGTGTATGATCCGCGTCCACTCCTGCTCTGATGAAAGCTGCCAGATCACTTCCCGTAAGGGATGGGCAATGTCCCTCGATCTTTATATCCCGGCTGGCTGTCTGGCAAAGTTCAATCATCCGCTTTATTTTTGTATCTTCCGTGGAAATTAAATCCCGGTGATTCATCACTTCTCCCAGGCAGATGACCCTGCCGTCTTCCAGCAGCTTAAGGACCTCTTTCTCTCCCATCACACCGCCGGACGTCTCATAATCCGGACCGGCTGCCGGTACACTGGATGGAATGGCATAATAAATATCAAGATCTGTTTTTTCTTCCATGAACCGGTTTATTCCTGCAATCCCAAATACATTGGCAATCTCATGGGGATCTGCAACAACCGTAGTGACACCCCAGGGAAGAACTGCCCTGGAAAATTCCGTCGGTCCGATCATGGAACTTTCCATATGCATATGAATATCAATCAGTCCCGGTATGATATATTTATCCTTTGCATCTACCACCAGGTCCGCCTCATAACAGGAAGCAGGGGAAACGTCGTAAAACTTTTCCCCCACTACTGCAATGTCCGCCTTTTCAAAACACTGCCTGTATGTCCGGTAGACCCATCCATTCTGAACAAGTAAGTCAACCTTCATATTTTCTTTCCTTAGCTGTTAATAATACGGTTCCACTGGTCAATCCAGTCACTTAAAAGCGGATTCACAAAGGAATAATCAAGAACCTTTGCATTTTCTGCAGTTTTTCCGTATGTCATATTTTTTGCATTTTCTTCTGCAACTTCTACCTGATTGTTGGTTGGAGCTTCATTTAATGCCTTGCTTGTCTTATCCTGAAGCTCCTTGCTTAAGCGGTAATTGATATAGGCATAAGCAAGTTCTTTGTCCTTGCAGTTTTTGGTAATGCTGATGGTGTTAAAGTTTGCATAAGTTACATCAGGAGTTACATACACCAGATCTGGATTCGCCTGTTTGATGGTCGGAACACCGAAATCTCCTACAATCGCTGCTTTGATCTCACCAGAGGTAAACATATTGATTAAATCAGAAGATTTTGCATAGGTCTTAACCAGATTTGGTTTTAATTCTTCCAGCGCTTTAAAAGCAGCCTCTCCCTTGTCTGTGGTTATATCAACGCCTGCATGATTGCTTGCCATGTAAACCATAGCCGGGCCAAAGGTCGTTGTGATATCCGGTATTGCCACACTTCCTTCTAATTCTGCTTTCCAGAGATCATCAAAGCTGTTGATTTCAAATCCAACTGCTTTTGGATCATACATAATGCCAATGCTGTTAATGGTGTAGGCAACACCCTGTCCGGCATCTGCCATGGTTTTTGCTGTTTCGATTAAGTTCTTGCTGTTTTCAATCTTAGATAAATCCAAAGTTTCAAACAGCCCCTCTTCGATTCCCTTTGCAGTCATGGCCTGGGATAATTCAATTACGTCGATGGTGCTCTGGGAATCTGCAGACAGCTTTGTGTAGCGCTCGTTGGTGCTTCCTGTCTCTGTTACAATTTTACAGCCAAACTGGTCTTCAAATGGTTTGTATACTTCTTCTTCAGAAATATCTTCGCTTAATCCATAAGTGGACAATACCAGTTTCTTTTCTCCACCAGCTGCGGTTTTTTCTGCGGTAGTGCTGGTTTCTGTAGTAGAACTCTTTTCTGCAGTAGTGCTGTCTCCTGCACTCTTAGCTGTACCGCAGCCTGACAGCGCAATGGCTGCACATAAAGATAATGCCAATACTTTTTTCATAATTATAGTCCTCTCTTTTTATCATTTGCCGGCTTTTAAGCCGTTGTTACCTATTAACAAGAATGAGCTTTGATTCAGGAAGATACAGACGGATCGTACTGCCCTCTTCATAAATCTCTTCTGCAGGTCTGCTTACCAGGAATTTGCCTTCTTCTGTCAGCACTTCATACTGATAGCTTTTCCCTAAGAATGTCCGTACACCTACGGTTCCGGAAAGAACATTATGCTCTTGCGTCTCTCCTGCAATCCGGATATCCTCTGGTCGGATAGTTCCTGCCAGTGAATCACCACTTTTTACAGACTCTACTGTAAATACTGTACCAGCCTGGGTTTTATATACATTTCCTTCTTTATTTAATGTGAGGAAATTTTCAAAACCGATAAATCTGGCGACAAATTCCGTTTCGGGTCTATGATAAATGTTTTCCGGCGTATCAAACTGCTCAATCACTCCCTGATTCATAACCGCCACCTTATCAGAAATGGAAAAACATTCTTCCTGGTCATGGGTGACAAACAGCGTGGTAATTCCAAGCTTTTTCTGAATACGCTTGATTTCCATACGCATGTTAATCCGAAGCTTGGCATCTAAATTGCTAAGGGGCTCATCAAGCAGCAGAAGCTTTGGTTCAATTACAAGTGCTCTGGCAAGAGCGACTCTCTGCCGCTGCCCGCCTGACATCTGCTGGGGGAAACGTTTTTCAAACTCCAAAAGGCCGCAGACCTCTAAAATATTTTTAACTTTAAGGTCAATCTGGTCCTTATCAAGCTTTCTCATTTTTAAGCCAAAGGCAACATTATCATAAACATTCAAATGAGGAAACAATGCATAGCTCTGGAACACAATGCCAAAATTTCTTTTATGAACCGGAACCTTTGTCAAGTCTTCTCCGTCAAGGGAAAATACTCCGCTCTCAGGTTCTATAAATCCGGCCACTACCCGGAGAGTGGTGGTTTTTCCGCACCCGCTTGGTCCTAAAAGAGACACCAGCTCCCCTTCCTTTACTTCCAGATTCAATCCTTTTAGCACCTGTTTCTTCTTATCATAACGGACATCAATATCCTTCAGTGTCATATATGCCATATCACATTCCTCCTATTTCGCCAGAGCGGCTATTCCCAGTGTTTTATCAACAATTACCATCATAAGAACTGTAACCGCCATCAATAATACGGATACTGCCGACACCGTAGGGTCATAATTATACTCAATATAGTTCATCAAAGTTGCCGGAAAGGTGGATACTCCCGGCCCGGAAAGAAACATGGATACCGGTATGTTATTAAAGGAATTGATAAAAGCCAGCATAAATGCAGCAGAGATTCCTGATGTAATATTGGGAAGCACAACCCGGAAAAATGCACGGACCTTTCCGCACCCAAGACTCCACGCAGCTTCCTCTGTGGAAAAGTCAAACTGCTCCAGGCTGGAACCCACCACCCGGATCACATAGGGCAGGGTTACCATAAAATGCCCGGCTAATAATCCCATAAAAACAGGAACTCTCAATGACAGAACCAGAAACTGATAAAGTACAAAACCGATTACAATCCCCGGCACAATCGTGGGCGAAAGAAATACGGATTTGATCAGACCTTTGCCTTTTAATCCGGATCTGGCCAGAGCATAGGCAGCCGGTATACCCACCAAAAGGGCGATGACCGTAGCGAGCATGGCAATCTCAAGACTGGTTAAAAATGAGATCCGGAAGGATTTTATGGTAAATACATTCACAAACCACTGGACAGAAAAGGAATCAATGGGAAAGGTTATGGCACTGCCCCTGCCAAAAGCGGTAACCGTAATGATAATCAGCGGCAAGATTAAAAAGCCAAATACCAGAACGGCAAAAACAGTCAGCATTTTATTTTTACGCATGGTCTCCTCCTCTCTTGTCCAGTCTCGCTGCCAGAGAATTAAATCCTTTGATTACAGCAAGTGTTACAATAATCATGATCAGGGAAATAACGGCTGCTCCATCCCAGTCCCCCACACTCATGGCTCTCTGATAAATAAAGGTGGAAAGAACCATGTTTTTATTTCCGCCTAATAACTGGGGAGTAGTATAAGCAGTGAGGGTTCCGGTAAATACTAAAATCCCTCCCACAATGATTCCCGGCAGACTCATGGGGAAAATCACCTTCATAAAAGCGCGGATCCGGTCTGCTCCAAGGCTTAAGGCTGCCTCCATCATATCATCACCGATATTTTCCATGACACCTGCCACAGTCACGATCATCAGAGGAAGAAATAAATAAACCGAACCGATAATAATGGCAAAGTCTGTATAAAGCAGCTTAAGCGGTTTTTCAGCAATCCCTGCTGTTATAAGCAGACGGTTGATCAGCCCGTTGCTCCCTAAAATATTAATCCAGGCAAAGCTTCGGATTACAGAATTGGTCATCATGGGAAAAATGGAAACAGACAGCAGTATTCCTCTCCATTTTTTACTGCACCGGCTGATAAAATATGCGGTAGGAACTCCAAGCACCATGCAAAACACGGTGGTTAAACATGCAACCTTTACAGTTCTTACAAAGATCTTCCGGTAATATTCATCCTGGAAAAATGTTACATATGCGCTTAAGGGATATTCTCCTGTATGAAGGGAGGGAATTAATACTCTCAAAAGCGGAAGGAACAGACATACTGCCAGAATCACCAGCCCGGGAATTATCATTACAAATGCACTGCGTTTCTTCATTTTAACCTCTCCATGCTTTCTTCAATTCAATAGTCACTGTACCTTATAACTATTTATAAGTAAAATTAATTTATATCTATACATTTATTATAATTTATGATATACTGTACGTCAAATACATATAATCTATATTTTCTATGCAGTAAAGCTATATTTACCGGATAAAAAGGAGAGATCAGCCATGGATTTAAAAGAAGCCCGATACATTCTGGCCATTTCCAGAAATAAAAGCATCAGCAAAGCTGCAGAAACACTTTTTATTTCTCAGCCGTCCTTAAGCAAATATTTAAAGAATTTAGAGCAGCAGCTTGGAACCCGTTTATTTGACCGGGTGGGAAGCGGCTATTTCCCCACTTATATCGGAGAGCGTTACATTCATTATGCAGAAAAGATTGTGGAATACGGTATGGAATGGAATATTGAATTCGATGATATTATGCACCATAACCACGGCCGTCTAAACATCGCCCTTCCCATCATGCTTGGTAACAGCCTGATCGGACCCACTCTGATGAAATTCCACAGGCTCTACCCTCACGTCACTGTCAATATGATGGAGGAAGTGAATTTTGTGGCTGAGCATACTTTAACAGATCACACGGTTGACTTAACCTTTTATAATGTGCATGAATTTCCAACTGGCTTAGATTATCAGATTATCGGAAAAGAGGAAATGGTTCTTGTGTTATCCGCAGACAATCCTCTGTCAGAAAAAGCAGTTAAAAAAGAAGGCTTTCAATATCCGTGGATTGATTTAAGCCTTCTGTCTGAGGAATCCTTTATTCTTCTTTATCCCGATCAGAACACGGGGGGAATCGCGTTAAGGCTCTTTGAAGAATATGAGATGGAACCAAGAATCCTTCTTCATACCCGCAACAGTGAGATGTCTATCCGCCTGGCCATGGAGGGCCTGGGCGTGGCATTCGCTCCGGAAAGTTATTATCACTATTTGAGAAACAGAGAGCCTTCCTCCTCTGTCTGCCTTTCCGTGGGGAAAACGCGAAACGATAATACACTGATCGCTGCGTATCAGAAAAACCGGTATTTGCCCAAGTATGCCAAAGCTTTTTTGGATATTCTCACAGAATATTATGAAACAGAGCACGCCGCCTGTTTTGTAATCGAATAAAAAAGCGCGTCCGGAGACCCGGACGCGTATTTTATACGGTCATTAAAATAACACCAAATGTAATTAGTAAATCTAAAATTATGCATACAGCAGTAACACCTATGGTAAAAGGAACCAGATTCTTTCTTTGTGGTGTAACAGATCTGCTGATAATAAGAGTGCTTGACAGCAGTCCAAGAAGCATTCCGATTAAACCGCATGATGCCCAGCCGCCTACAATCAGAATTGCAGATAACAGGTAAGCCCACTTAGGTATACTTTCAAAAGGAACATAAGGTTTCTTTGAGTTTACATAGACTCCATCCACAGCCAGGTCAATTTTATTGCCAATTGCTGTCAGGTGGACTGTAGTTCCATCCAGATTGATCGGAAAATCAAAAAGCCGGATAAACATACTGTTGTTCTTCACTGGGGTTGAAACACCGTCAACTACTGCCTTTCCCTTAAACACTCCTGTCTTAAACGAAATCTCATGATTCATTCCGTTTACCGTAACATTCCATTTGTTTCTCATACGTATTTTCTCCATCTGTTTATTGATTATATCAAAACAGCAGAAAGCTCTGCTACTTAATACCTGCCGCAATCAGCTGCAATTTTCCAGCCGTCTGAGGATCTAAATCTCCTGAATACTCAAGTCCCTCCGGAGATTGATCATAAAGAACCTTATATAAGACACATGCAGAAAGATAGGTACCTGCAGGAGACGGATGATTTTCATCTTCATCCCATAATTCAATCTCCGGAAACTGTGATGCGCACCGCATGAAAGCAATTCCTGCAGGAGCCAGCATGGCATCCAGTTCCTTTGCGATGTTCATATAATGACCTGCAATTTTTGTCTGCATCTCAGCTCTTGATTCCTTATATTTAAGTCCCGGCAGAAAATCAACTGAAATACCTTCTTTATAAGCCCAGGTCATGAGAAATACCGACTCTCCCTGTGCCTGACGGATCATAGTGTCAAGGGTCCTTGCTGCAGGATACATCACATCTTCCCCCATTGTGGCAATTCCGCTTTGCTCCTGCAAAATCACATAATCCCAGGTATAGTTTTCCAGCGCATCATACACCTGGCTCCCCACCTCATCCTCACGGTCTGCAAAATACTCCAGACGATAGGAACCTTCTGTCAGTTCATAAACCTCCGGCATATATCCGCCGCTTTGACTGAGTTGCGTAAACACAGAGGGAAGGTCATTATAATAAGTCATACTGTTTCCCAAAAACAGGACGGACGGCTGTTCCTTTACCAGATCTGGTTTCTTTAAATTCAGATCCTGTGTAAAATCCATAGGCTGGACTCTATTTTTCTTAATCGCACCGGATATCAGCAGATATCCCGCCAAAAGAATTGCTGCCAATACTGCTAAAATAACAATGACTATCTTTTTTAATGTAGATGATTTCATACTCCTGCTCCTCTATTTTTGTCTCTTACTTTTATCGGCATAAATGAGAAATAGTATAGCAATATTTGCATTTTTGTTACTTTTTAGTACATTTAGACAAATTAAAAGGTATTTTCGTAACCCTAAATTCCAGTAATTTACTATATTTTACTATTTTTTAAACCAGTATAAACCACCCAGCCCACTAACGTCCCTAAAGTATTCATAATAACATCATCTAATTCGCAGTTCCCTCTCTGGGTCATGTATTGAACTGTTTCAATAAAAACACTCAACAAACAGCCCAATAAGATGCAAATCAGGCTTTTTCGGGCTTTGGGAAAGCATAAGGGTAATAATATACCAAAAGGTATGAATAACATAAGATTTTCAATGACATAGACATGTGAACGCAGTGATGTCCCCCATGTCCCCATCACTGCCATATTTACTTTATTCCTCGATAAGGAAGGTCTGCAAAAATAAACTGTTCTTGCAAGTACCACTAAGTATGCAACCCAGAGAAACAGGCTGATGCCGTCCTTTTCTCTCTTCCGTTTTTTCCCCACGCAGCACCTGATCCATTTCAAAAAGAAGTATGCCGCAATGGCTGCTCCGATTCCGGATATTAAGTAGGAAACCGGTTGTTTCATATCTTCTAAAATATACGTAATCAATTATACTGGTCCTCTTTCTATGACATTTTATAGTTTGTTCTTAGCAATTCTTTCAATGGTGCCCTTAAACCGGCTGATTTTATGCTTTAATCCAACTCGTTTCCCATAGGATTTCAAAAGTTCAGCACTATATTTGGGATATCTCCTCCCCATTGCTTTTAAAGCCAGTATGGTTGTTCCCATTGTTGTACGTCTCTCATACTGATACGACTGATACAAAGGCAGTTCCTTTTCAAATTCAGGGTAATCCGATTTCGTCAGACAGCCTGCTTCCGATGCCATGAGAAACAACTCTTTTCCACACTGGGTCCTGCAAAAGACAACATTTCTTCCCGCAGCTTCCGTAAACAACGGCTTGTTATCTTCTCCCAGATACCAGGCATCTCCGCAGCTGATATCCGCCATTTCTCCGATCCCATCCAGACAGAACCGGCACATTTTGCGTATATCCCGGCCCAGCGTATCCCTCCACGCACTCCTGTAATCCAATTGAAACGTCGCACCGTGCCGGTCAATGGCCGTTGCATAGCCAGGCCACCCATCGCCCCGGTACCTTAAATAAACGCACCCTTCTTTCCCGCACCCCATCTTATTCAAAAGCTGGATATTGGCTTGTTCACTTGGTGCACCCGCACAAAAAAATGAAAACATGTATTTTATATGATCACTGACTCTTTCATCTATTTTCGCAAAATTGCGCAGGGCAGTCACATCGCAGGGCTTTCCTACAAATGCATATGTTTCATCCCCATTTAAATAATCATTTATATCCCATAACGGAGCAGAAGCCGAGTATCTTGAACCACAGCAATCCAGTAATTCTTCCCGTGTTCTGCTTAAGGAGGTCTTTGTACCGATTGGATTGTCCGGATCCATTTTCGTCTGTATAATTCCATCCACCATTTTATTATCCAGCAAAAATAAGCATAATGACGTCAGAACACCTCCGCTGGAGGCCTCAAACCAGATAGACTCATCTGTCGAATGTGACAGATAGACACCGGTATTCCGTCCCCATACAGTTCCCTTTTCCAGTTCCCGGCACTGCATTCCACTGGCCGGGCAAACGTTATCACAAAATGAATGAAAGCCCTTATCATTGCTGACAGCGTTTAAAAATCCTTTCTTATCTTTTTCCCATTGTGCTTTCTTTTGCGATATGCACAAACCGCAGCCTGAACAGAATTCCGTATAAACTGTATTTTCCTGTCTCATCAATTTCCCTCCCCTCCATATAGCAGCGTCTCAAGGTTATCTTTTAATTGATTGGTTTTTTCACCTGCCAGCCTGTTGCACGCAATGACTTCTTTTTTAAGTTCCGTATGCTTCTCGATCCAGTCCAGAGTTTTTTCTATTGCTGATTCAGTGGTATCCGAGCATCCGTGTATGACCCTGCCATACCCCAGGCTGTCAAATAATCCTTCAAACTTCCGGCTGTAAGAAAATGGGACGCAGGCTACGTTTGCAGAAAATGCCCCGATTGCCGCATGCATGCGTGCCGCAATAAACCCATCCATGCGTGCAATATGAGACTTTACTTCCATAGGTGTGGTAAAATCATCAATCACGACTAAAGCCGGAAATTCCTTTTTTAATGCATATACTGCAATCAGATCATTATCCACATTCTGGGTTTGATAAGACAGAACATGGGGAATTAAAAAAACCTTATATTTTTTCAGGAGACTCCGTATAACCTCCCTGCAATATCTTTGATAATCCACGGTGAGTCTGAATTGATTATTTCCGGTGTAACCTCCATTCCAGAGCAAGCCGGAAGGATTGAATCCAATGCTTACGATCTTATTTTTATGTTCACTTTTTGTATAGGGCAGAGCAAATGCCACATCTGTAGTCAGGACCGGTTTTCTTCCGCTTATTTTAAACGTATAGTCTGCTGATAACTGGTCCCGGGCATAAACCTCTTTGCAGCCACTTATGACCTTTACAGCCATATCCCTGACATCTTTATCCTGAAACGGCCCGATTGTCTGGCTTCCAAGCACCAGTGGAATTCCCATATCAATGATTTTCTGTTTTAAAGCAGTGCGTACAAAAAAACGCCTGCGTCCATAGATATCTGTAAAACTATCTCCTGCAGTAAAATCAAAAACAACATCGCATTTCTTTATTTCAGATGAAATCATATATTTACCGCAAACCATTTTATAAAAGCAAAATCCAATGTTTAAATTTTTATAGGTATACTTTGGCAGAAATTCCCTCATACACGTTGTGTAATTTCCTTTTGCTTTTAAAAATTTCTTTGCCGGAAACGTTGTTATTATGGATATTTCTATTTTATCTTTCTGCCTTTTTGCGATCTCATCAATGAGATTTAAAAAAGCATAGGAAAGAGCTTCACAGCCCTTATTGCCTGCATGAAACAACAAACCTGATATTCCAATTTTCATATGTACTACTCCCCGGCCTTTCACTTATTTTTTCATCATCTTAACAATTTCTTTTCTTTTTATTACCATTACCAATCCAAGTACTGCGATCAAACTGTAACGGATCATCATGTAGGTGTAAATTTCTGAAATAATTACCGTAATCAAAACCACAAAACAGGACAAACCAAAAATTCGTTTATTATCATAGACATGACTAAAACCTAAATGCTTCACACAGCAATAATGAAAAAATGCCAGCAGCCCGTAGCAGACCAGTGTTGTATATCCTGCTGCAACAAATCCGAATTCAGGAATAAATATATAATTTAGAACTAAATTTAAAACTGCAACCGAGCATGTGGCTGCCATTACTGTTTTTGTTTTTTTCAAATACAGCTCCAGCCTCATGTATAAAGAATAACAGGCTGTAAAAAATACTCCTGCTGCCACCGATGGAATTACATAAATTCCGCTGTGATAACTTTCAGGCGCTAAAATACAGATAATTTCAGGTGCAAATAAAGTACATAAAATCGTAAGTCCGGCAAAAAACAAAAGTACCTGATTCCCTCTGACTTTTATTGACTGATAATTTTTCCGTTCCATCTGCTGATAGATCCAGGGAGCATACGATGCATCTACCGCATTCCAGAAAATCAGCATGATACCTGCCACTGTATAAGCGACATTGTAAACAGCGGTTGCACTTGTATTAATCAATTTGCTGATCATGATCCGGTCCGAGCTTGAAAGAACATACATGGACAAATAATGGGGGATCAGCGGAAGATTAAATTCCAATGCATATTTCCAATAAGCGAATTTTATTTTCCCCTTTGCTTTTACTATTATGTAAATAAAAAAGAAAACACCGATGCCTATGGAAACAGACTCAGCTGCCATTACTTTTGTTACGGCCTTATACTGATCAGATACCATCAGCACGCAGACGACCGATAACACGAATGAAAGCAGGGATGTCACTATGGTAACAGCAGTAATCCCTTTATATTTATACTCAAACCGCTGCTTTCCCATCCAGTAATTATAAGCCGGGGTAAAAATAAAGTATAAAAGCATAACCGCCATAAGGCTGACAGGCATATCAAACAGAGGGTTTAACCACCTGTAAAACAAAAAATATACACCCATACATAGAAACGTACATAGATTAGCCAGGCACATGATAGAATAGGTAAACGATTCCCTGTCTTTTTTAAAATCTATCATTCCATTATTAAAAACGCCGCTTGCCATATTTAACGTTGCAATAATATAGAGCACGCTTTGCCAGGAAGTAAACGTTGAGATGATACCATATTCCGATGATGACATGATTCTGGTAAAAACAGGCCCGCTGATCATGCTCAGACCTTTTTGAAAAAATTTCGCAAATATCATCGCCATGGAAGATTTCGCAACCGGTGACATAGCATTCCATTTTTTTTTATATTTCACTAGATCATTCATCATTCGCAGGTTCTCCTCGTTTTACAAGCTGACAATGGGTAAAAAATAATGATAATATAAGAAACAACATCCTAAAATCATCTGATGCAGCAAAAGACAGACCGCTTATAAAGTAAATAAAGGCTGTTGTCAAAATCATAAAACCAAATGTACATTTCCCGCCTTTCCCGGTAAGATCACTTTCCATGTTTTTCCACAATCTGGAGATAATGCTGATTAACATAACCAAATAACTGATTAAACCTGCCATACCATACCGGTATAGATGTACTAAATACTGGTTTTCAATTGAAGTCTTAATCATTCGTTTACCGGTTAAAGTCGTAAAGGCATATTCGAACGGGCAATTCGGACCTAATCCGAATAAAATTTTGTCTTTCACTGCTTCGAATATCCAGGTATATAATAAAAATCTCTGCCCGATCCCGTTTGCATTGGAACCAAAGGAATCTGAAATTTCATTCGCAGTTTCATAATCATACAAAGCAACAAACATGGAAATAAACTGGTTTAAAAAATTATTTACAACCGGAATACTAACCAGCAGAACCACAGCCGCTGCCGCTGCCATAACCTGAACAAAATGTTTTTTTATAAATTGGATCATTCCCGATTTTAATAACCAGATGAATTGCAGTAAGATTGTACATAAAATGATTGATCTGGTCAGCGTTGCAAGTATATTAAGGAGTACTAACCCGTAAATAACCGCATATCTTTTTTTCTGAACCTCTTCCTGCTGCATTTTCCATACAACAATTGGTAAGCACATCATCAGAAATGCACCATTATTCGTAAAATTTGTACTTGAACCATAGCTTCTGTATAAACCAAATCTGTATCGTTGATAACCGGCAGAACACACCAGATCCCATATATTAAATCCTGTTAAACACTCAAGAATTCCCAGAACTGCATATATTGATAAAAAAAGCAGAAACATATTGATAAACTTATTTATATCCTGTTCTTTCTGCAATAAATTATATATAATAATCAAAACCAGACACGTATCAATGAAATAACCAATGCCTGTAGAAAATTGTAAATGTATAAAAGAAATAATCCCGGCAATTACGAAATATAGTATCATGGGAATATCAATGATCTTATTGGATATGGATAGTTTGCCTTTTCTAAGTATGAGACAGAGAACAAATACAAATAAAATTACGATCCGATAACTAAATGCACCGAAAAAATATAATCGCCTCGGCAGAAACATAACTAGAAATGCAAAAACATCGATGGTGAAATTTTTTAATAAAAATTTATTGCCCATAATAGCCATTACATTTTTCCTTTTCTTCATATGTAGTTAAAATCTTCAAATAGCTTTTCAGGGAATTGATACAATTTCTATACACAAACCCATTCTTTTTATGGCTGCTTTTTAATACAGAATCCGTGGAAGCATCTTCTTTATGATAAATAGTGATATCAGGACAATATATGGATTTCATTTCATTTTTCATTAAATGCAGGAAAAGAATATCTTCTTCCATATATAGAAACGTACTGGGATCCAGCCCCTCAAATCTGGAACTATAATTCTCAGAAAAAACCATAAAGCAACCATGAATTCCCACATTTTCATGGGAAACCAGCCGTTCTTCCACTGAAAATTGCGGTATATGCTCATGAAATTTTGACATCACCCACCGGTAGTACTTATCAAGACCGAAGAAGTTTAATCTTAATAAACGGTAATATCTCCGGATCGCCCGCCTGGCCCCCTTCGCAGTAAGCAGTTCCTTACGCAGAGGTGAGGAACAGATGCTGCCTTCACCGGTAATAATCATGGGTCCCAGAACAGCATAATCCGTCTCCTCATATTTCTGCTTTAATTTTTTATAAATCCAGTTCTCAATTAAATGGACATCATTATTCATTAAAACAAGAAATTCCGGATGAAACTTTTCTTTTGCGTAAGAAAATCCTATATTATTGCCCCTTGCAAATCCAGCATTAACATCACTGTGAAGCAAAATAATATCAGCATCCTGCCCCAGAATCACATTTAGTTCTCTCCATGAATCATCCGGGGAACAATTATCAACAATAATTATTTTATAGCTGCCCGTATCAATATATCTGCGTATGGATGCCACACAGCTGATTGTCATATCGATTGCAGTATAGTGAAGAATCACAAAAACAATATCCATAAATTATCTCACCGCCTCAAAATCTCATGATATACTTGTTCAAATTTATCTATCTGCCTGTCTATATTATAAATATCAATGGTTTGCAGTATGGAATTAAAATACTTTTTATAACGTTTACGTTCTGCCAGATTATCCATTAATTCAGCTAATTGACCGCCATTTCCGGCTTCATAAGTTTCCCCGCCCTGTGTATTTTCTATAATCTCAGGCATTCCGCCGCAGCGTCCGGCAATCACCGGCAGACCATATTTATTTCCCTCTATCAGTACCCGTCCAAACGGCTCCGGCCATACAGAAGGAACGATAAGGACATCGCTTTCTTTATATTTTTCCGCCAGCCTTTCATTGTCAAGCTTTCCACAGAATACAATGCGGGGATTTTGTGCAGCACATTTTTTCACATATTCCTCCATTTCCCCATTTCCGCAGATAAAAAGCTCACAATCTTTGTACTGCATGCGTTCAAAAGCCTGGATCATATGTTCAATGCCTTTAAAATATACAAGACGTCCTGCATACATAAACTTAATGTGGGGTGATGTACGATCCTGCTTTTCTTTCATAATCGCTTCTGTCTCACCGTGATTTATTGCAACACTGTTAAAAATGCATTTTTTTACTCCGGCACGTTTAAAGCACCCGGCTGCAAGGGAGGTTTCAAGGGTATACCTGGAAGGAGCGGTAACACAGGAAACATATTCTGAAAAGGAACGCATATAGAGCCTGTGTATCATCCGTATTGCAAAATTGGCTTTATGGCCATACTGAACCGGAGATACAACGGAGATGTCCCTGATGGTATGTACAATGGGAATATTATATTTATATGCAGCTTTCCAGATCAGGTACGACATCCCATAAATGGTATTGGTATGAACGATATCCGGTTTAAACTCTTTGCAGACAAACTCAAAATCTTTCCTGCATTTTACATTGCAATAGCAGAGTAACTTTTGCTGGATTTTTTCAAATTTACCCACGTTTTTTTTATCATAGCTAAACCGGTACAAATTAAAATCATTGGTTGTGAACCGGTATATCTTAACACCATTATGTATAGCTGTTTCACAATTTCCATCTCTGGAATCCACGCTGTAAATCCCAACCTCATGCCCTTTTTTTACAAGCCCCTCTGCCAGTAATTTAACGCTTTGTTCTGCCCCGCCCTGCATATTAGGATAATAAAATGTATTTACAATCAGAATCCTCATAGTATGTTCCTGTCCCTTTCATGCAATTTTATTGTATTACCGTATTTTTTCCTGCCGTTTCTTTCGATACAAATGTATGAAAGGAGTTTTTCTTGCAACCTTTTTGATAAGAAACACCACTTTATATTTCAAGCCATAGTTTATATACTTCTTTATGATGGCTTCAAAACCGGTCTGATCATAATCTTTCCAGAATTCATCATAAAGCGCGGGTTTTTCTGTCTGCCTGCTGAGATTATGCTGGTATTTCCTGTATTCCTGGCTTTTCACCTCCTCCAAAAACATTTCCTGGTTCTTTTGTACCATATCTGACAAGCTCTTTACTAATTCCATTCCTTTTTCTGTATTGACCAGCATGAGCGACACACCGTATTTCCATGGTATTGCAGTATTCATTTTTTCAATTCCCCAAAAATCTCCCAAAGTAATATCACCTGGTCTGTCCATGTTAGAAAACGGACAGGAAAAGCAGGCTTTGGCCGTGATATATCCGGTCATATGCAGACGGGAAAATACAGACAGTAACGCCGTATTCTTTAATACCACTCCATTATCAAAACATGCACGGGCCGGGTATGCCTTCCAGCCTTCCGGCTTATAACGGAACGAGTATTCTTTTAATCCTGCATGAACCTTTTTTTCCAGCCACTCTTTATAATCATTCCATACCTGTGTTTTTGGTGTTCCATGACAAATCAGATCAACCGTAAAAAGCTGGTCTCCGGTTATTCCTTCCCTGTCAATATAATTTTTAAGCGCTGCAACCTGGCACGGAGTGCCGGAAAATAATACAAAACAGCCATTTTTCAATTGACTGGCGATCTCTAAGTAACAATCTTTACAATCACTTTTCACATATTTAGAGCCCTGAAAAATACTGCATTCTTTTGCGGATGCAACACCCGTGTGCCTCACTTTAAGATTACTTGTCAGTTCAGCGCCGTAAATATATTTTTTACGGTTCTTATGTAAGAGCTCAAACGCATTGCACAGCCCTATAAATGCACCGCCGGAAGTACTTCTCATCACTTCCGCATCCGTATTTTTAAAAGCATATACCTGTTTATTCATCAGACACCACCAACAATCATGCGATTCCCAAAGCCTTTTTCAAATAAGACTTTGATTTCATTCTTTTTTCCTTTATTATGTTGTCGACCATGTCCCATTCTATGGCCTTCATGCTTAATATGTCTCTCACTGTCGCATTATCTCCAAGCATTCTTGCCGATATATGGAGCATATTCTGCAAATCGGTTAACCGGTTCATCTGGTGTGCACCGATTTTGGGAAACAAATAAAAATTCCTGTGATACAGGCAGCTGAAAATCATACAGTGGAATGAATCTGTAAACACAGCCTCCGCATTCCGAATGACACTGATAAAGTCAGAAGGAGATGCATCCCAGTATTTTATATCACCAAATTTTCTATCATATTTATTGATGTGTTCATGATCCAGAAAGGGCATTGTTACTATTTTTAAATTGATAAAATGAGCATACATTTCTATAAGTTTTCGCTGCTGCTCTGTCCCTCGTAATAAATAGACAAAGATATATTTTTCATTAAAACGCCTGGAGGGGCAAATATTATCCCAAACAGTACGATCCGCCAGAAGTGTGGGATCTAAAACGGTTTCACAGTCTTCTGTTCCCAGAATGGAAGAAATCAGATTGCGTCCGCTTTCTTCCCGGCACGAAACCGCATGAAACGTATTAAGATTTTCTCTGATACTTTCTTTCTGATCTTTCGTTACCTGGTCAATGCCTATACTTGGTGCGTATGCAATTTTCAGTTTACCCGGGTTCACAAAACCCAGCCAGTAAATGCTGTCCAAAGTGGTCAGTTCCGGATTCCAGATCTGATCACTGCCGCATAGAAATCCATCGTAAATTTCATTGGCCGTATCAATAGATTTTTCTTTATAATGTTTTTCTGATGTCTTAAGGTTCTCATCAACAAATTTCTGCAGCGCCAGATTACGGTTCCTCAGCTTCTTCGTGCCAAATTTCCACACAATCCTGTGAATGGTTTTCCTGATACCAAATGTTTTAATTTTATGGTAGAAATTATCCACGGAGGCTACTTTCCCGCTATACTGATTCAGTATTTCATAATCAATATTTTCAAATTCATTCATTACACGTTGCAGAGCATATGCCTGCAGTACAGAACCATAGTTGTTTCTCCACCAAGTTAATCCTGCTATTTTCACGGCAACCTCCTTACGTTCCTGCATGTGAAACATCTAGATAGATATTGACTAATTGTTTTATATTTTCATTCAAATCGTATGATTTTTGTTTTAATGTCGTTCTACATTGCTCACTGGTTTTGTACCTGTTTTGTTCTCCGTTTTTTATGTCCTCAATTGCCCGGCACCAGGAGGCTGTGTCCCCTAATGGCAGATACCTGGTGAGTCCCATATCCGCTTCATTCGGTACCGCATCGGAAGCAATGCATGGCAGTCCCCCAGCCTGAGCCTCTAAAAGCACCATTCCCAGCCCTTCCCACTTAGAAGGAAAAACAAAGCAGTCCATGGCATTTAACAGATTTTCCACATTCTTATGTTCGCCCAGCAGCATGACATGCTCCTCCAGTTTCAGATCTGAAATTAATTGTTCCACTTCTGGCCACAATGCCCCTTCGCCTATACAAATCAGCTTACTATCCGGCACATGGTCATGAAATTCTTTAAAAACCCGCAGCAGATACTCATGATTTTTCTGTTCATTAATCCGGCCTATATGACCGATTACAAATTGATTTTCCAATCCCAGTTTTTTTCTGTTTAAACTTCTTTTTAATTCATCGAAGCGAAACACTTCCGTATCAATGGCATTATTTAAAACAGTATAAGATCTGTTTTTGTACAGCCAGTTCCCTGCTTCTTCACTGCAGGCAAGTCTGATTGTGCTTAATCTGTAAAACAATGGAAGCAGCATACTGTTTAAAAGAGGATTGTTACAGGTTGTGTTATGACAATGCACAATCCGTTTTTCAATCCCGCAGTTCTTTGCTAATACAAGTTCAGGCAGCATCATTGCACTGTTCCCATGAATATGGACACAATCAAAATGTCCATTTTTTAAAAGCAGCTTTAATTGTTTAAAATATATCCTGGAATCAGTCCTTCTGCTGGCCAGCCTGTAATAAACAAGACCGGATTGTTTCAATTCTTTCTCCAGTTCCGGATGAAGATCAAATACCGCATATTCTATTTGAAGCCCCGGACTTTTTATCCGAAAGCAATAGTTTCGAATAACACAGGCAATTCCCTGATAGGTAAATGGCGTTGTATTAATTACTAAAATCCGCAAACAGAGTCCTCCTTCTAATTCACACTTTTCAGTATTTGAACAAGCTTTCCCGGCAGAAATGCTTTCAGTCTTTCCTTCATACACACTCCCACCTTTAGATTTTCAATAAATTTTTCGTCCTGGATTCTCTCATAAAAACCATCCCTTCCTGCGGGTCTGTCAGTCGGATGCTGCAAATTCCCCTGTTTCGGAAGAATTGCCTCCAAATTGGTTTCTATTACACTGGCCTGTCCTTTCACCCTCTCAAATAATTTATTTCCCTGTAAAGAATTGATCAAAACGGCCGATACTCCTGCTGCCGATGTAAATCCGGGATTACTTTTTTCCACCCCCCAGAAATCTCCCACAGTAATATCACCGACCCGGTCAGTATTTGCATATCTGCATTCATAGCAGCACTCCCGGTAACAATCCCCATTTATAAAGTGCTTTCCGTATTTATCAAGAGAAAGGAGGTTCGTCTCTGTTTTGGTCTTTGTCTTTAACAGATACTGGGTTCCCCACCCCCGTTTTTCTTTTGAACGGAAATTAAAATACTCCAGCTTCTCTCCAAGCTTTTTTTCCTGATACTCAAAATACTTTCTTAAAAATTCCGGGGAGGGGACTCCATGGCAGATCAGATCCAGAGTAAACAAATTATCATAGGATCTGCCTCCCAGATATTGATACAGTCCGGCAATCTGACAGGGCGTACCTGTAAACAGAACCAGCCTTCCTTGATCCAATTCATGCTTGGCTGATTTATAACAATCATTTACATCTGACTGAACATATTTTGATGACTGTAAACGATATAAATCCACTGCCTTATCCACCTTTATGTGCTTTACTTCCAGTTGTTTTGTGTAAGCACATCCATAGACACTGCCCCCCGCCCGAATGACAAAACGGGCAAACAGGTCTGAAGCACCCCCGGAAGCGGATTGTAAAATACGCCTTTTATCATTATTTTTCAATCCGAATACCCTAACCGGTCTGCGACCCTGGGGCTTAAAATCAAAAGCCGGACATTTCTTTAAGCATAATCCGCATTCAGTGCATAGCGTCTCATCTACGGCGGGATATAAAAAGCCTTCCTGATCCGGCTGTAAACGTATGCATGTCTGGGGACAGGACTGCTCACAGCTTCTGCAGCCAACACACGCTTTTCCGATTTTCATTATATTATCCATGCTTGTCCTCACCGTAACAACCAATCTGTTTTTTCAGATAATCCAGCGTTTTCACCCGCTCCGCATTAATAATCCTGTCAACCGCTGTGTAATCAATTGCTCTTTCCAAAACTGATTCAATCTCATTGACACTTGCGGCGACCCGTTTGGAAAGTCCGGTCCTCTTTAGCAGATCACTCAGTTTTTCCTCATTTCCGTAGGAATTACCTGTGCTCTTACAGATAATCGTTACAAATTTCCGCTTTGTTATTATAGAGAATATGGTTCCATGAAAGGTATCTGTAATAACAGCTTCCGCATTCTGAAAAAATGCCAGCACATCAAACGGAGAACAATCGATGAAATGGTCCGCACATCTGTGGATTCCGCCAAAGGAATAAACCTTCATTCCTTTCTTTTTTGCGTAAGCGAAAATCCAGTCATTTATTTCTCTGGAGATTCTTCCGGAATATGCATAAAGAATCAGATACCGCTCCTTTGTCTTTATTTGGGGAATCAGCCTGCACTCCCCTATGTAGTCATACGCCAAAACAGGATCCAGGTGATATTCCGGTATCACACCCGATAATTCACTTACAATATGGCCTGAATTTCTGTCACGAACCGATATCGCATCAAATCTTTTTAAATACCAGCCGATCTCCCTGTCCTTGTGATACTGTCTTAATTTTTCCATTGTTGTATTTCCAAAAGAAGCTGCATAGGTCAATAATTTTTTTGCCCTCTGATTTTTTCCAAACAATTCCAAAGAATAACCAACATTGGGATTGGACTGAATACAATTAAAAACCTCATCACTGCCGATCACCAATGCATCTAATTCCGGCAGGTAATTCATTTCCGGTGTAATCCCAAGGATAGGCAGATACTTTCCGGCAAACTGCTTTTTATATAAAACAAACTGAATCCGATGCTTCCATGGAGCATCATACTGAAATGCTTTCAACACCTTGCGGACTTTCAAAAATGATCCCGGCTTTTGAAATCGTGATTGGGAAATTAATGGTTTTTCTGTGTGATAATCCACAAACTCCACGTTATGCCCTAATTTTTCAAGAAGCATCTTAAGCCCATAAGCCTGTAAAAAAGAGCCGTAATTTACAATTCTCTGCATGGATAAAATTCCTACTTTTGCCATCGGTCAGTCTCCTGGTCGTTTCTAAACAATCCCTTAACAAGCAGTTCCATTTGTTTATTGAATGCTCCGTTATTACTCATAATTCCTGCAGGTATACTGGAAATAATACTGTCGTATCTTACAATCACATCTGCAAGCTCTGAGATATGGTAAACAGGAATGATGTTTCCGTATCTCTCCTTAACTGCTTTTGTAAACTCAACCTGATGATTGTTTACATGCTCATGAAACTCATATTGTCTCGGCACCACCACCGGAATTTTTCCGATCTGAAGCGGCATAATAAAACTGGCCGGGCCGCCGTGGGTAATCACGATTCGTGCATGTTCAACATTTTTCACCATGTCGTCATAAGGAAGCAGCTTATGCCACTCACAATACCGGGGTTCATAGGTGCTGTAACCGGTTTGAATGATTACATCTTCCAGGATGATCCCAGTTTTTTTTAATCTGTCAATTTCTTCAAGCAGCCTGTTAAATGGCTGTTCATGTGTCCCAACCGTCGCAAAAATCATTCATCTGCCCCCTGTAAATAATTAAAATATGCTCCCCAGGTTAATTGCCTTTTTATATATTTTTTTCATCTCCTCCCACTGGACAATAAACTTATCCGTGATAGGATATACCATTTTACCGGTCATGGTAGACTTATCGATCCGGTCATAAACCTCGATATAAATCAGCCTTGCTCCGAACAGCTTTCCTATATAGAAGAACGGAACTGCCACAGCTGCCCCCGAAGAGATGATGATATCCGGCTTTTCTTTCCGGATGGTCTTCCAGGCAAGCCGCGTATTAATGAGCAATGCTTTTAAGCTGCGGTTTGTAGGATAATAACAGGATATTATTTTTTCATCCTTTAACAGACTTTTTGCATCGTCTTTATTAAAGGTTACCCAAAACCGCTCTTTGTCCTGCCAAAATGATTTCAGCATATATAAATGAGTCAGATGACCGCCTGATGATCCCACCAGGCAAATTTTCATAGTTTCGTTTCTCATTTTCCCATCTCCCGAATTATCATCAATCTCTTCTATATAAGTCTCTTGTATATACCTTCTCCTCCACATCATCCAATACGGAATCATAGCGGTTTGCTATCACTGCACTGCTCATTCTCTTAAATTTGGCCAGGTCATTTACAACCAGACTGCCAAAGAACGTGCTGCCATCTTTGAGCGTTGGCTCGTAAATCACCACTACCGCACCTTTTGCCCGGATGCGCTTCATAACTCCCTGAATGCTGCTTTGCCGGAAATTATCAGAATCAGCCTTCATCGTTAGCCGGAAAACTCCAATAACAACCCGTTCAGACCTGGTATTATCTGCGTATGTATCATACCCCGCCTTTTGAAGAACCCTGTCTGCAATAAAGTCTTTCCTCGTTTTGTTTGCTTCCACAATTGCACTCATGATATTCTGGGGTACGGCGTAATAATTAGCCAGAAGCTGTTTCGTATCCTTGGGCAGGCAGTACCCGCCGTAACCAAAGGAGGGATTATTGTAGTAATTGCCGATTCTCGGATCCAATCCCACTCCCTCTATAATATCCCGCGTATTCAGCCCCCTCATCTCAGCATAGGTATCTAATTCATTGAAGTAGCTGACTCTGAGAGCCAGATATGTATTGGCAAACAGCTTCACGGCTTCCGCTTCCGTTAAATCGGTTAATAATATGGAAATATTGTCTTTGACTGCTCCCTCTGCAAGCAATCCGGCAAATGTCTCTGCTGCTTTCTTAAGTCTTTTGTCCTCCTTCGGCGCACCCACAATAATCCTTGAAGGATACAGATTGTCGTAGAGTGCCCGTCCTTCTCTTAAAAACTCAGGACTGAATATAATATTCTCACAATTATATTTTTCTCTTATAGATTTTGTATAACCTACAGGAACTGTGGATTTAATCACCATAATTGCATCCGGATTGGTCTTTATGACCAGTTCGATCACTGCCTCTACAGAACTGGTATCAAAGTAATTCTTTACCGGATCATAATTTGTCGGAGTGGAAACAATGACGAAATCAGCATCCCTGTATGCAGCAGCGCCGTCTGTTGTTGCTGTTAAATTTAAATTTCCTGCCGCCAGATATTCTTCAATCTCTTTATCTATAATCGGGGATTTCCTGTTATTGATGTCAGCAACCTTTTCTTCTAAAATATCTACTGCCTGTACCTCATTGTGCTGCGCCAGTAAAATTGCATTGGATAACCCCACATACCCTGTACCGGCAACTGCTATTTTATACATCTTCTGCACCTCCATTTATCTGGCATTATTTAACTCTATAGAGTTCCGCCAGCTCGATTATTCCAGAACCATCTGACTGTTTGATACAGATCCACACTGTATTTCCCTTCCTCTATCAGACGAGTTATCTGGTTTTTCACCTCTTCTTTATCTTCCTGATAGGTAACACCAAACCATTTGTCATTGGTTTTTAAAACCGCCACCTTTGCCTTTCCCCGTTTTATTAAGTCATCCATCAGTACCGGAAGTAAATACTCTTTCTTTTTTTCACCATCATTCATGCTTTTTAAGAAATCAACAAATCCGGCTTCCAGTTCTGTAAAAAATCCGGGACTCACCCCCCACATATTCATAGATACCAGATTATCATCAGATAAAATTATCTGCTTCCCGCTTTCATCCTCGCCTTTGACCGTTCCGTCTGCCTGTTTCTTAATATGAAATGTTTCAGTCACAGACGACAGATTTCCTGCTTTATCTATTGAGCAGATACCTCTCGTTACGTCACCATTGGGACTTAACGTATTGCCCAGCATGAAACCTGCCATACAAAAACTTAAGGGAATTGACTCTTCATGGCTGACCAGATAATCGTGTATTTTAATAAAAGCCTCTTTACCGTAATAATCATCCGCATTAATTACTACAAACGGCTCCTTCAGGATTCCTTTGCATACCAATACTGCCTGTCCTGTCCCCCATGGTTTTTCCCTTCCTTCCGGCAGGAAAAATCCCTCGGGCAAATTGTCCAGTTCCTGAAAAACATATTCTACAAGAGCCAGTTTCTCAATTCTTTTGCCTATTACCTCCTTGAATTCTTTTTCAATATTTTTCCGGATAATAAAAACAATTTTGTTAAAACCGGCTTCCAGGGCATCAAAAATGGAATAATCCATAATGATTTCTCCATTTGGTCCAACAGGCTCCAGCTGCTTGATTCCGTTTCCATACCTGCTTCCGATTCCTGCTGCCATAATTACAACTGCTGTATCTCTCATTTTTCCCCTTCCTTTCATTATTCAGCTCCCTTGTGAAGCATAACCACAATTACTGTCTGGCTCAGAATCCGTAAATCTGACCATATGGACCAGTTATCAATATAGTTTAAATCCAGGCTTACTACATCTTCAAAATCCTGAATATTGCTTCTGCCAGTCACCTGCCACAAGCCGGTAATTCCCGGTTTCAGGCTAAGCCGGCGTTTATGGTGCTCTTCATACTTCACAAATTCATCCATGGTGGGCGGTCTTGTACCAACCAGGCTCATATCCCCTTTCAGAACATTAAAAAACTGGGGGAACTCATCAATGCTTGTTTTTCTGATAAACTTACCTACTTTTGTAATCCTTGGGTCATCTTTTAGTTTGAACATGAGGCCATTCATCTGGTTTTTGCTCATCAGTTCCTTTTTTCTTTCTTCTGCATCCATATACATGGACCGGAACTTATAAATTGAAAAAAGCCTTCCGTTTCTCCCGACCCGTGTCTGCTTAAATATGACCGGACCAGGCGATTCCATATAGATCGCCGGCACAACCAAAATCCCCAGAATTATTGTAAAAAGCACTCCGACTACCCCGCCCAGGATATCTAACAGACGTTTCAGAATTAATTCCGATGGTTCAAACACCCTTGTACAATAGGTAAGAACCCGTTCTCCTCCGAAATTATTAATCACCTTTTCTCTTTCACTTAAGCCAAATGTATTTACAGTTACATGAGCTACAATTCCAAGTGTTTCAAGACGGCTGATTAAACTGTCTAAGTACAGCCTGCTGTTATCCGGTATACTAATCAAAGCTTCATCGACTACCTGCTTTTTTAAATACTCTGCAACACTGTCCCGGCTCACAACCATATAATTACTTTTCTCATCCTTTTTCACCAGATAGAGCTCTGTCTTTGGATCTTCCCCTGATTTCTGATCCGCATCAACAATTGCTACAGCCACCACATCGCAGTCATATGGCATTGAATTTACATACTTATTCATCACATTTAATTCATTGCTTCTATTTGCATAAATCAGCAGCTTTTTCCGGTTTTCCGGCTTATGGTAATGGGAGATCAATAAATATTTGCAATACAGCCTTCCAAGAACCATGCAGAAATAATTGAAAAAGAAAAACAACAGGTAAAAAGCTCTTGAAGACCGCCCCCCCAGTTTTGAAAGATATAAAATGAACGCCAGTACAAGGGCTATATACATATTGATCAGAAATATATTTTTCAGTTCATTCCACAGGGAGCGTTCCATGAAAGGCTTACCGGACTGGTAAAACATGACCACAGTCAAATATGCAAAAATTACGAGAACTGCGCCATACCAGCGCCCGATTATGAATTCTGCAGACTGCAGGGAAGCAAATTTTGCAAGCATCGCCAGAACATAGGAGCATACAATGGCTGCAAAATCTATGAATATGTAAAATATCCGGTTTTTACTCAGCATGTGTCCACCTTCCCATCTTCCAGGTTCCGTTTACTGATTTTCCCTTTCCCCACAAAAGCAGCAGCGCATAACTGCTGATGATAAGAAGAACTTCACATGCAAGAATATCCCAGTGGTATTCAGACGAAACCAATGTCTGCTGAGGCTGGATTTTGCTGTAAATCTGAACTGCTGACCAGGCTATTACGCCTATAACCGCCGCTACCATGATCCAGTATCTGACCTTTCTGCCCATAACCTCACCCTCCTTTATCAATTGTGTTATTGTTCACTCTCCTGAAGTTCACCCTCATATTTTCCGTATTTTTTGTATTTTCCATAGTATCTGCCGCTATCCAGATTGACATTATTCAAAATCACTCCGAGAATACGGCAGCCGCTTTTTTCCAGCTGTTTTTTTATCTTCTGTTCCACACGGTAGCTTACCTTTCCGCTTTCAATAACAAGAACCGCTCCGTCACAGTGATTGGCAATAATGGCTCCGTCAATCAGATTCAGCATGGGAGGCGTGTCAATGATAATATAGTCATATTCTGCTCTTGCTGCCTGTATCAGCAAAGAAAATGCGGGTTCCTCCAGAAGCTCTGCAGGATTCGGAGAATAAGGACCGGAAAATACAATGTTTAAGTTATTTAAATTCGTTTCATATATAATCTCTTCTTTATTTTTCTGCCCGCTGAGAAATTGGGATAATCCATTCACTTCCTTATCAAGCTCATATCTTGAAACCATGACCGATTTTCTGATATCTGCATCAATTAAGAGAACGTTCTTTCCAATTTGAGCCAGAGAGGTAGCCATGGAAAAAGACATACTGGATTTTCCTTCATTTGGAACTGCACTTTCTAACATAATGACCTTTATATTACTGCCGCAAAATTGAATATTTGTTCTTAAAGTCTTAATTGCTTCCTCATAGCTATAATTTCCTTTCTTTAGATTTCCCAGGTTTACTGAATTTCTCATGTTTTATTATCCCCTCCTTCTTTTTGTCCGTTTTTTTCTTCCATAATTTATTTGTTATTTTGGCAGGAGAACCTTCCCGGTTGGGAACAACAGCAAGTACTGTCAGCCCCAGATAACGTTCGGCATCCTCTTCGGTGCGAATGGTATCATCTATGATTACACCGGCTGTCAGCACTGCTAAAATAAAGAACATACCGGCTGCAGCCCCAATCATGGCATTTTTTTTGTTATCAGGTCCGGTCTTGACCGATGGTACTTCTCCTTCTTCAAAAATTTTAGGCTGCACCATTTCCATCATGTCACCAATATAATCAGATGCAGTCAGCGCGATCTCATCTACGATTTTTTTTGCCCGTTCCGGATCCGTATCCTGGACTGCCAATGAAAGTATGCGGGTATCTGTCGGATTGGTTACACTGATTCTTTTCTTTAAATCTTTATAAGACATGTTAAGCCCCAGTGATTTTACTACCTTCTCCATTACCGGCCGGCTGGTTATCAGGATTTTATAGTCCTTTGTCAGCTGACTGCCAACCTGCAAATCAGCCAGCGAAGTCATTGAAGTTTCCTTTGACAGGACATAGAGCATAGCCGTAGATGTATATTGAGGCGTTAAAACATAACTGCTGTAAACTCCTGCACCAACGCCGGATAACAGGGTTATAAGAATAATCAGCCACAGCTTCCTCTTCAATTTGTAAAACAATTCCAATAAGTCAATTTGAATCTCCTGGTTATCATCCATGTTATTTGTTCTCATTTGTACTCCTGTTTTTTATTCTCTTTTTTTCAGTAAATTCAGGGCATAATTACCTGTCAGACTTTGATACATTTCCAGACTGCAGTTTTTTTTAATCCATAGCAATGCTTTCTCTATCTCAGGTGTCCTTTCATTCAGGTGATGCATATCGGTTCCCAGCATATGTATATGCCCCTGCCGTATCTGAAGCCTGCACCAGTGTACCTGTCTGTTAAACCGGCTTCCCATAATACTGCAGTAATTCATCTGCAGTATGCATCCGGAATTGATCAGTTCCTTTACTCTTCCTTTCTCACGCAGGCAGAGGTAACGTTCCATGTGGGCAAGTATGGGAACATAACGGGCCAATATTATTTTTCGAAGTCCCTGCAGCAATCTGGAGTAGGTAACCAAAGGCGGAAACTCGATCAGCACATACTGACTTTTGCACATGGTAAGCGCCTTTTTTTCTTTCAGATCCTCCAATACATCTTCACAGTACAGAATTTCCTGTCCCAGATATATATTGAAATGTTTATGTATTTTACGGGCTTCCCGCTGCAGCTTTCTGCTTAATTCCATAATCTGTTTCGGATCTTGTCCCCTTTTAAAATGAGGAGTAACTATTATCTTTCGAATCCCCTGGCTATAAGCCATCTGCAGCATGGCCTTCGCTTCTTCCATATCGGCAGCCCCATCATCAATTCCGGGAAGGACATGCGCATGAATATCAATGATTTCCTGCATCGCATCACTCCTTTTTGTTACAGTCAATAATCAGCGCTGGTGTACTCTTTCATAAATACGAAAAGAGGTAACATAATGTAAATTATGTTACCTGAATAGGGTATATTTTCTAATATTGGATAAATTTGGTATGTTTTTAGATAAATAAAAAAGCATGAATTTAGATTTTCATGCCTTGGCTAATACCATACCTGGTTTTTATTGAGATTTATTACCATTTTTTACCAATTTATACAAAAATTTCTAATTTTCTATTGTAAATCTTTAGAATATGTATTATATTAAGAATGTAGTAAGAATTTATTTGCGGTATTTCTAACTATTGCAAACATAATTTACATTATGATTCTTAATTTTACTGTAATCATATACCAGACCCAGCTTTGATATGAGCTTTTGATGTTCCTCCCCTGTAGTTGCCGTATAAATCCGGGTGGTTTCAATGCTGGAATGACCAAGAACCTCCGCCAGGCGTAATAAATTCTTTTCCAGGCGATAAAAAATAAACGCAAACAGATGACGTAAATTATGAGGAAACACTTTTTTCTCGTCAACATTTGCCTTATGGCAGAGGCCTTTCATCTTTTTCCAGATAATTGTCCGATTAATCGGAGAATTTGTCTTAGAAAGGAATATTGGACCTGCTTCTATTTTCTGTGAAACGCAGTAAGATCTTAAAATCTTAATAAGCTGCTTCGGTATAAATATAACCCTTACTTTTCCTTTATTATTGATCTGTGCATACCCTGCTTTCAGTGACTGCACAGTAATAAACTGCAGTTCACTGACTCTTATTCCAGTGCTGCATATAGTCTGCATCAAAAGACTAAGCTGAATGTCCCCTTCTTCTTTTGCTGCCACGATCAGGTTTTCATATTCTTTTTTCGTCAAACATGTCTCTTTTTTACAAAATAAAGTTCTTTGAATCTTAAACTGACGAACTTTACATTCAAACCATCCGGCATATTCCAAAAAACGATTTAAAGCAACTATCATAGAATTAGCACTTGATACCTGGTAATTATTTTTTAAGTATTCCTTATATTCAATTACATTTCTTTTCTCAATCACTTTATCTCCTGATAAAAAATTATAGAACTTCTTTATATCCCTTTTATATTTTTCTATTGTTAATTTTGCCTTTTCCTCTTCATATAAATAATCTTCATACTGTTTCATAAGTTCTATTGTCAATATTCTCTCCATGTCTTCTCCTTAGGTTGTATTAAAATATTTTCGACTTTATAGATAATAGATTCACATATAAAACATAATTGTTTTATTTAGCTGCTTCTTATTGTCAGCCCGATGGTTAAATTTTATTCCTTTTTGATCAACTCCTTTTAAATGTTGTAATTTTTAACATCTTATACTATATAAACGAATTAGATGTAAAATGATAACACTTTTCTATATAAATTTTTCATAAACTCTCCATTAGATAAAATATTAGTATTTTTTAAATATAACTTTTATAATATATTTTCGAAAACATTCTATTATTTTTGGGGGTAGCTGACTGTGATCACACTTGCATAGCAGGTGGTTTATTAATACAAAAAGAATGTTGGAAGTGTGCTTTTTAAGCACACCCCAACATTCAGTATACAATGTTTATCAATACTATTTATTTTGCATAATTTTCAAAATAACCGGATACTGTCTCACCAACTCCATTACGATATACCGTAGCAGTAATAGTCAGCCGATAAGTATAACCTCTTGTTACGTAATAACTATTATCAAAGATCAGCCTGTTACCTGCCACATTTAAGTTGTTCCACGTTTTTACAGTGGTATAGGTTCCGTTTGAATTTTTTCTGGATAATACGGCAGTGCCCGTTATATTCTTCACATCTGACCAGCCTTGTACACAAGCGCCGCAAATAGCCTTGCTCCCCTTAAATGAAAGGTTGATATCAATAGAAGAAGTGCTGGCCCACCGGACTGCCGGAAGATCTAAAGTGTTAACCGGCACACAGGAATAATTGGTTGAGGCAAACGCCTTCCCTCCCATCAGGAAACAGGATATGACGAGACACATAATAAAGGTACATTTTTTCATTTTTATAAACATATTTTTCCTCCTTTTTTTATAAAATAATACCCTCTACTATATAAACGCCATAGTTAAAAAATGGTAACACTTTTCCGAAAAATAATTAAATTATTTTTCCAGACTATTACCTATGCGGATTAATTCATCGCTGTTTACTTTTGATGTCAATTCAAAAACAACATCGTGTGATTTCCAGAGAAGTACATTGTAATTATCATCCTTTACTGCTTTAAACAAATATGCTGTATTACCAGAAATATCGACTTCTGTATAATTCGTGTTTTCATTGTCAATCAATGACGTTCCTTCTTCAGCCTTTCTCTGCTTTAATACAATCTCAGTATCTGATTCATTGGAATATACCAGCAAAGCAGAATTTCCATAAATCTCCTCTGATATCTTTTTATATCCTTCCGGCAAATATGCTGGCCTGAAGATATCCATCTGCTGCCCGTCGGCTGAAGAATCTTGAAACTGGATTTGTGTATATTTTCCAAACTGATTAACAAAGGTGTTGAGTATTACGTTTCTGGTTGCCTCAACGCTGAGCAGTGTGGCAGACGACAGAACAATGATCACCATAAAGCATGCTGCTATTTTACGGTTACTTTTAACGAAGTGCCTTATTTTAGACTTGATCTTCTGTTCAGAAATCAACTTTTTTATTCGTTTGTCCAACTCCGCAGACGTTGGATATTTCTCATTTAATTCTTTATTGGAGGGCAATGCATCCATTTCATCTCTCAGTGCATCAGATATGGCTGCTTTCAGCAGCGAATCAAACAATTCTTTATTTCGATCTTCACTGGTCACTGTAAACTCCCTCCTTTTTCAATTCCTTCTTCAAAGCTTTACGCGCCCTGCTAAGGCGCATTTTAGCATTCTCCGTACTGATACCCAGTATTTTACCTATTTCTTCAAATGAGCAATCAAATTCTACTTTCAGATAAAGAATATCCGAATAACTTTTTTTAAGATTACCTATACAGCATTTTATTTTATCACAGGCTTCCTTAACTGAAAAATTATCAAAAGCCGGTTCTTCATAACTTAAACCATAATCATCTTCTTCCAATGGTACTATTTGTTTCTTCTTCTGTTTTCGGAGCATATCAATCGCAACGTTTCTCACTATAATAACGACGAACCCCCTCGTTTGGTAACAGTCTACTATATTAATTTTTTCAAGATTATCAATTATTTTTATAAATGCTTCTGATACCGCATCTTCTGCAAGATGTACTTCATTTAAGATCGTGTTGGCTATGTAAAGCATTGTTCCGCTGTAAAGTTCATAAATCTCGGTTACTTTATCCCGATCTCTTTCATTTTCAAGCGTCATTATGAAAGCAAGCAACGTATTTTCCTCCTTGGCATGTAACCATGTATAAAATCTGATATATGAAGTAAATTATACTATACTTTTTATTTTCCAACCATACCTAAAATCAAGCCGGTCCGGAGGCTTGATTTTTGCATCTTAATGAAATAGTTGTTATCAAAAAAAAGAGCCGATAACCCCGCATTTTACTTATGCGTGTTAACGTGCTCTTTGAGTATGGGCATATTTATTTTAATCTCTGTAACTATTTCATTTCATCAACAGCAGTTTTACCGGCAATCCGTCCAAAGGTAAAGATATCCGTTAATGCGTTACCGCCCAGACGGTTACCTGCATGGATACCTCCTGCTACTTCTCCTGCAGCATAGAGATGTTTGATTGGCTGGCCGCTTTCGTCCAGTACGCGGGCTTTTGTATCGATCTTAAGTCCGCCCATGGTATGATGAACGGCAGGCTTTCTTGGAGTCGCATAGAACGGAGCCTTCTCCACTTTCAGGCTGAATGTATCCTTATGGAACTCAGGATCAAAACCATCATCTACATAGGAATTATATTTCTCTATGGTTTCCTTAAGAACCTTCGGATCCATACCGACTTTTACTGCCAGTTCTTCAATGGTATCGGCTTTAAATAATGTGCCTGCTTCTACCTGACGGTCTATCTTTTCCTGGCTTGTATTGGCTGCAGTTTTCTTTATCTCATCATCTGCAATCAGGTAGAATAAACCACCCTGGTCAATGGCCGCTTTTGTTAAAACATCCCGCCCGGAGAATTCATTCACAAAACGTCTGCCTTCTTTATTAACGATTACAAAGTTTTCCGGTGGTACCTGAAGTCCGCTGAACAGCTCACCGGTTTCAGGATCGGCAACTGGCATCATTTGAGTGAATCCCATACCGGTCAGTGCTGCACCTGCTGTTTTACCAAGCAAAATTCCGTCTCCGGTCATGGCGTAGGAATTCGTGGTTCTGATATTGTCATCAATATAACTCCAATAGGTGTTATACTCCTTTAACATCTTTGTATTTGCACCAAAACCTCCGCTTGCAAGTACAACTGCTTTGGCATGAACCGTAATTTTCTGGCCATTGACACCAGTTGCTATTACTCCTGCTATCTGACCATCCTCGATGATAAATTCCTTTACAGGGCTGTCAGTAATAATCTTTCCTGAGTGCTCCTCCACATATTTTGTGAGGGAAAGGATAAATGCGGTACCATAGCTTTTAACCGGCTTATGACCACGGCGCCAAAGGGCACCAACCGGGGCAAACACGATGCTTTTATCATATTCAACACCGATCTCTTCCAGCCATTTTACACTTTCTAAGGCTCTGTCAGTCAGGATTTTTACCAGGTCGTACTGTCCATAGATGGTGTTGCCGTTTAAGTCAGTTCGTTTTCCGCCAAAATAGGTCTGCATTCTGTGAAGAAGGGGAGAATCAAATAAATGACCTTTCCCAGTGCCAGTCTTTTTCTGGTATTCGGAAAACTCTTCTTTCAGAGCACGGAAATCATCTAAATATTCTGAATCGATCAGACTCTCATCGGTATCCAGCAATGATTCAATGGTATGTCTTTCTCCCGGATTTTCATCAAATTTGCTCTGCCACTCAGGATCTGCCGCATTAACAGGACCGCCGGATCGTATGGTATTTCCGCCTACTGCCGGATATTTTTCAAGAACAATTGCACTGCAGCCGTTCTGTAATGCAGTAGCAGCCGCACTGAGTCCGGCACCGCCTCCACCGACAACTACCACATCGCAGGTATACTCTTCGTCTTGTCTGTTTCGGCTGCTGGCAGGTTTGGGACGTCTCTTAAGTATATCAGGGTTGACTCCTGCAAGTTTCACTGCTTTTGCAACACCATCAATGACAGCATTGCTGGTTTCAGATGCACCTGAGAGCGCATCTACATTCAGGGTCTGTCCTTCCAGGATTTTATCTGGTATTCTTACAAATACAACATCGGCGATTCCTTCGGTTTCACCCCTGGTGTCTATATTTATGCTTTCGATCCGCTTTTCACTAAAGGATACCTTCATTGGAAGATTTCCGCTGTGTCCGATTGCATTTACTTCATATTCACCTGGTGTAAAGGAGAACTCCTCTTCCTCATTGAGCTGATTTGCAATTTTAGCAAAACGCATAAAGCGCAGGAAGCAGATATCCAGGAAGTCAATGGTTCCCTCATTCATGAGGTTCCCTGCATCATCAAATGCCTTACTTGCATTTCCCAGTAAAAACTCATATCCTGGCATGACATTTGCATCCACTCCCGGCGCATCCAGAATCTGGCGGAGATGCAGCTGGGCACGGGAGGAACCCTGTGTTCCTAAAGATGCGCCAACGATCATCACTGGTTTGCCTGCGAGGGGATGAAGATCAAAGCTCAGCCATTCAATCAGGCTTTTAAGACTGGATGGGATGGAATGATTGTATTCAGGAGTTGCCATAATAACACCGTCACTGGCTGTAATTTTATCATTGAACATCTGGATTACATCACCATAGGACTGATTATCGGATTGGTTAAACATGGGAACATCTGTAATATCAAGTACTTCAATCTCTGCCTTTGACTCAAAATGTTTTTTCATAAACTGAAGGAGTTTACGATTATATGATTTCTTTGCATTCGTTCCAACAATTGCTATAAATTTCATTGATATGAATCCTCCTACTCTTGCCAAGTAAATTTTTTTGCGCTTTTCTTCTGAACCTTTTCTGCCAAAAGTTTCGTTGTGATATCTGTAAACAGAACAAATTCCCTGAAAATTTCATCAAGCTCCGTTAACTTGTCCGAATAGATGAGATCTCCGGCATTATCAAATGCGCCTTGTGATTTTCCTAACAGGAACTCACTGCTTGGCATAATTCTGGCTGCCAGCTCAGGAGAATCAAGAATCTGTCTTAAGTGGGCCTGTGCACGGGAAGAACCAAGTGTACCATGGGATGCCCCTACAATTAAAACAGGCTTATCCGTAAGCGCCTGACTTGTATAGCTGATCCATTCAAGAGCACTCTTTAAAACTGCAGGTATGGCATGATCATACTCCGGAGTTGCTATAATAACGCCGTCTGCATTTAAGATTTTATCGGATAACTCCTCTACCTTTTCAGGAACTTCAGAATCCTCTTGTTCCATAAAGGCTGGTAAATCTTTTATTTCATATAATTCAATCTCCGCCTCACTGGAAAAATGTTTTTGCATAAATTGAAGCAGCATGCGATTAGTTGACACATCTGAATTCGTGCCCACGATTGCTAAATATTTCATAGTAATCTCCTTCCTATCCATTAAGTTCTCACAGTTGTAATTATGTGTTTGATATAATTTTAACACATCGTGTTTATATAATCTAATAGTTATTTATTGAAGTTTGATAACAAATTTGTTATAATCAAAAATAATCGAAAAAAAGCAAATTATTTCTCAAAGAAAGGAATAAAATGTCGAAAATCTCTTCTCAGGAAATTCTGTATTATATTGATGCCATTTTAAAATACAGTAACTATGGCAAGGCTGCTAAATCCCTTTATATTTCTCAGCCATATCTGACGCAGGTGATTAAACGAGTGGAAAATGAATTAAACTGCGAACTGATCACCCGGAACAAGCTGCCTTATCGGTTAACCGAACAGGGGAAGATCTATTATCAATATCTGACCTCATTAGAAAATAATTATGCAAAGCTGCTAAGGGAAATATCCGATGTATCAGATATTGACAAAACGGTTATAAAAATAGGGGTTCTTCCCAGTCTTGGCACCTACCTTCTACCTCTTTTTCTGCCCGATTTTCTAACCCTTCATCCAGACTGCAGAATAGAGCTGTTAGAAAGTCTGCCTGAAAAAAATGAGAAGCTGACCCAAAACAATGAACTGGATTTCTGGATTGGGCAAAATTCAAGAAATATTTCACCCAACTTAAACTCTGTCAGCTGGGGCAGACACAGATACCGGGCTGTGATTCCCCGCTGCAGTGATTTGTATCAGGAAGATACAGCCGTCATTGCGGAAGGCAGCATCGACATAAGTAATATCTTATGCCAAAAGCTGGTTCTCACCTCCAAAGGCTCCGCCATCAGAAAACAGATTGATCAATTGCTGAACCTTTATAAGGTTGAACCCAACATAATTATGGAGAGCACAGAGATCAATACCATTCTGAAGCTTGCCACAGGTAATTTAGGAATCACCTTTATTCCCGAAAGCGTCTATGTGAAGGAAAGTCCGTCGGAATACAATCTCTATCAGATACCCATTGATGAACTGAGCTTAGACTACTTCATAGCATACCACAATGAAAGAAAACTATCCAACATTGATCATGACCTGATAAATGCCTTTTTGATTCATGGGCAGAACAATTCCGATCTGGGAGAATGAAATGACAGAGTATACAAAGATTATATATCTTATGGGAACAAAAATTTCCCTTTATATTAAGGGAGAAGAAACTGAAATACTGGCAAAAAAGGCGGAAGAAATGCTGATCCGTTATAATGAGATCTTTAGTGCCAACAGTGAACACTCCCAGCTTGCGAAGATTAAAAAAATGGCTGGAATCGCACCCCAAAAGGTGGATGAGGAGCTGTATGAACTGATAAAAACGGGAAAAAAGCATAGTCTGAATGAGAATTCATTTTTAAACATTGCAATCGGTCCGTTAATAAAGCTATGGAGAATCGGCTTTACCGAAGCACATGTACCGAATGAAGAGTCCATAGAAAAAGTGCTGGAACTTTTAGATCCTGAATCGATACAGCTTAATGAGGAGAACAAAACCGTCTTTCTGCAAAAAAAAGGAATGGAAATAGACCTTGGAGCCATTGCCAAGGGCTATTTCGCAGATAAAGTCATGGAGTTTTTTAAAGATCATGGTGCGGTCTCAGCTATGGTAGATATGGGCGGCAATGTGCTGGTGCATGGAGACTCCCCCTCTGATGGCAGTGACTGGAACGTGGGAATCCAGAACCCTTTTTTGCCAAGAGGAAATGCGGCTGCACTGATTAAAATAAGGAATCAGTCGGTTGTAACATCAGGAATTTACGAAAGAGTCCTTGAAAAAGAAGGCAGTAAATACCATCATATTTTTAACAGCAAAACCGGCTATCCTATGGAAAGTAATATTGCTTCTCTGACTGTGGTCGCCGACCGGTCCCTGGACTGCGATATTTATACCACAGAATTGTTTGGACTGGATGCAGTGTCAATCATTCATAAAGTGAACAGTATGAAAGATCTGGGTGCCGTTGTGATAACCTTGGATGGAAAATTGGCCTGCACCCATAATCTTATGGGAAATATCCATGCAATGTAATTTAAGATAAAATGCTTTTTATTTCTATTTCGTTGTCATTAACTACTATGGCATCATTGTTACTAATGGGTGATAACTTTAACGTGGATGAATAGGTGTCCACTATTTTCTGTGCGCTTTTCTTAAAGGGGGGATTGGTATAGTGTGGCACAGGATAAATCTCCACCACCCCTAACCCATCAAAGTTTTTTAGGTCTGGCGCTTTCTTTACGCTGTCCATACCTTTTGCATATTCAATATTTGCTGATGTAATCATTGCTCCGGCAGACTCTCCGATATAAAGTTTGCCAGCATTGACTTCATCAATGATTACTTGATCTGCACCAGTTCTTTTTAGTTCCTGCAGTAAAAAGAACGTATTGCCTCCTGTCACATAGATGAAATTATTGTTTTTTATTTTGGTGATGATTTCAGCAGATGTGGCAGTCGAGATATCCAGTTCATCAACAATCAATCCCATCTTCTCTAGTGCCTTTCTTCCTGCATCTACATAGAATACAACTTTTTCCACTTTACTTGCAGTAGGGATAAAGGTAACTGTTTTGCCGTTCAAATCTTTCTCAAAATCTTCGAATATATCAGCTACATCTTCAAAGGATGATACTAAAAATAGTTTTTTCATAATTTTTTATTCCTTTCTTTTTGCGTTTAACCGTAGTATAATACATAATGGTGTCAATATATGAAACCATTTATTTAAAAAGAGGTAAAAAAATATAACTATGAAAAAATCAGAACGACTTAATGACATGATGATATATCTTAACGATAAAAAGTCTTTTAATCTTATTAATATAATGAACCGATATTCCATTTCTAAAAGCACAGCACTTCGGGATATTCTGTCTTTAGAAAAAATAGGTATGCCTATTTACTCAACACCAGGACGAAACGGGTATTATGGTATTCTTCCCAACCAGTTATTATCTCCCATTGTTTTTACTATAGACGAAGTTCACGCATTATATTTTTCTATGCAAACACTCAATTCATATCAATCAACCCCTTTTCATCTGAATATCCAAAAGTTAAAACAAAAGTTTGAAGCATGCATATCAGAGGAACGAATCAAAAAACTGAGAAAAATGGAATTGGTTTTTAGTTTGGGAAGTTATCAAAGTAAAAATGAATGCAACTGCTTAGAAGATATTTTAAACATGGCTGTTGATGAAAAAGTATGTCAAGTCTGCTACACAAAAGGAGAAGCCCTGAAGCACTATTATGTTCAGTTTTTTGATATTACCTCTGCCTATGGACAGTGGTATGCAACCGCATACAATTTTCAAACGAAAAAATCCCAGGTATTTCGATGTGATAAAATCCATTCTGTAAAGTCCTCCGATCAGTACCTGTCCCGACCACTTTCAGAATTGCTGATTCCCTCTAATAAGATGTTTCGAGATAACGATGCAATTGACTTTGTAGTTGAAATTTCTGACAAAGGCGCAGATATCTTTCATAAAGAACATTATCCATCAATGGAGTTGTATTATGAAGAAGGAAAACGCTATATCAAAGGCTTTTACAACAAAGGGGAAGAGAATTTTATTGCCAGTTATTTTATAATTTATGGCACAACCTTATTATCCATTCAGCCAGAAAATTTAAAAACTCTTGTTCTGGAACAATTGGAAGCGATAAAAAATCACCTTGCTTTACACAGCGATATTGATACAAAATTCCTGATTTAAGAAAGATGGGTAACAGGTTTACAGGGAAAATAGAACTTTCATATTTCAAAAGCAAAATATCTATGTTAAGATTATTTTATAACTTATATTTTGGTAATTTAATCCTAGGGAGGGACAACATGAACAAAGAAATAAAAAATACTGCCGTCATAGGAATGGGTGCACTAGGTATGTTATATGCAAGCCAGATCAGCTCTGCATTTGGACCTGATTCCGTCTATTTTCTTGCTGACCAGAAACGAATCGGGCGCTATCAGAAAATGACTTTTTCAATAAATGGAACCCCCTGGTCTTTTCCCATGAAAGCGCCTGAAGATGCATGTCCTGCAGATTTAATAATTATAGCGGTTAAATACAACGCTCTGCCATCAGCACTGGATATAATGGCTTCCTCAGTCGGTCCTGATACCACCATAATCTCAGTTATGAACGGAATTGACAGCGAAGCTATAGCAGGCAAACGCTATGGTGATGAAAAAGTACTCTATTGTATCGCCCAGGGAATGGATGCCATGAAGTTCGGTACCGATTTAACCTATACCAGATCCGGAGAATTGTGTCTTGGCATCAGAATAAAGGGGCAGGAAGATCGGCTCAATGCTTTAACCAGATATTTTGATTCAGCCAGAATCTCCTATCGTACCGAGAGCGATTTTTTAAAAAGGCTCTGGGGGAAATTCATGTTAAATGTGGGAATCAATCAGACCTGTATGGCATATGAGGTCAATTATGCCCAGGCTCTTACTCCAGGTACCCTATATGATACATTAATCGGAGCTATGAGAGAAGTAATATTGCTTGCACAAAAAGAAGGCATTGCCCTGACAGAAGGCGACCTGGAAGCTTATATAGAACTCTTAAAAACCCTTTCACCTGAGGGAGTTCCATCCATGCGCCAGGATGGGATCGCCCACAGACCATCGGAAGTAGAGATGTTTTCAGGTACAGTACGCAGACTTGCCGCTAAACACGGTCTTTCTGTTCCAGTAAATGATATGCTTTATAAAAAAATCAAAGATATGGAATCCACTTATTAATTAACAACTGCAAGAGTGAAAGATCCGAAAATCCCTCACTCTTGCAGTTATCAGTTATGTATGAATCCAAATTCATATTCAGGCAGCAGACATTCCAACAGAATCCATTCTTCCGGCGGTATTTTCCCTATCAGGTTTCTTTCTCCATCATTTGGCATATCCTGAAGCACAATTTGCAGTTCTCCTCTGTAATGTGCCAGATTGTCGTTTACCGCAACCACATCTCCTTTGTGAAAGAAATCCCCTTCCGCTTCTCTGTAAGGAATACTTTTATTCCTATAAGTTTCTCTGGGCCAGGACGAACGTATCATATAATCAGATGCATCTCCTCTTGACAGATGTCTGTATTCAAATATAAGCTCTCTTTCAGATTCTGTACAGTCTTTCACTGTCTCAATATGAAACGTAATCTTACTGCAATCCACTTCAGACATAAGCTTTAACTCTTCTTCTGATGCAAAGCAATTACCTATAATTATATCATCAATTATATTGGTGGCTAACAAATGCCTCATTTGCAAATCTATAGGGAGATCGCGGTGGATTTCACAGGTAGGCAGCCCTGCTTTTACCGGCCATGGTCCAAAGGCGTTCTTATTCTGGCTTGAAACAAATGCCGCAGTCCTGAATCCGCTTTTTTTATATTTCTCAGTTAGATTCAGAAATCGTTTCCAGCCAAGCCCTGAATATCGTTGCGGATAAAAATTATGACACGTCACAATATTCCAACGCTCAGCGCCCCGCTCCACCAATAAATCCAGATCCATATTAGATGATCCATTAAATTCAATCGGTATCATATAAGGATTCCTGGTAATCGCAATATCTTCCATATCTCCGAAATGTCCATCCAATCGAATAATATCGACTCCTAATCAGCAAATGGTTTTATTTCAAAGGGAGTCGCTCCCAGATATTCAAATACCACCGGATTCGTATCAACGGCAACTTCAAACCCGTATTGGTGTGCAAGTTCCATAAATTCTGCAAACTCATTTATTATCTCTTCTTTTGATTTTTTAACTGACATCAAACAGGTGAAAATTCTATTGAAACCATACTCTGATGCCAGTTTCATATAGCTTTCTATTTCACTTTTTGTGCTGTGTTCCGGGTAAATTGAAATACCTAACTTATGCATACTATCCCCCCTGTAAATAATTTCAAATTATTGAATTCCCACATCCATGCTTCCAGAGCGAAACCCTTCCAAATCCAAAGTAATATAGGCAAAGCCAAGTTCTTTTAAGTAAGAGATCACAGCAGCCCTGTCCTTTAAAACACTTTCAAAAGAATCCTGATCCACTTCAATCCGCACAATATCCTTATGCAGCCGCAGCCGTACGTTCCCATTAAAACGGGATCGGAGAAAGTCCTCCCCCTCACCGATTTTTCCTAAAATATCATAATCTATTTCTGTATTATATGGCAGTCTGGTTGCCATACAGGGAGCAGATGGTCTTTGTGCCACAGAGATTCCATATTCCGCCGCTAATGCCTTTACCTGTGCCTTGGTGATATGAAGTTCTGCCAGCAGGCTGATGATTCCCAGTTCTTTTAAAGCTCTGATACCAGGACGGTATACATGCATATCATCTTCATTGGTTCCATCCATAATAACAGGAATATTTCTTTCCCCTGCAAAATCCTTCAAACTCAAAAACAGCTTTTTCTTGCATAAATAACATCTGTCTACTGGATTAAAGCGAATCTCCTCCTGCTCCAACTCATCTACGGTAATTATTTCGTGAATTCCTCCCAGCTCTTTTGCCACATCAGAAGCAATTTGAAGATCGCAGGATGGATGGAGCCTGCTGTCAAATGTAACAGCATACACCTTTTTTCCGGTCTTTTTCACCGCTTTTGCCGCAACTTTCAACAGGAGACTGGAATCAACTCCACCGGAAAAAGCAAGACAGATGTCTTCTTTGGCGTACTCCCCCATCGCCTCTTCCAGTTTTACCCTGAGACTTAATAAGTTTTCATCCATACTATCTTATTCCTCCCTTTGCAGATTCCGGTAAATAGTCTGGTAATCCAAACCGCTCTTTCGGCACAGGACTTTTACACTCTCATATTCCGGATAATAAAATTCCCTGTCTTTATATTTACACACCTTAATCTCTGCTTCTCCCCACTGTGTCATCACTGTTCTCTTTTCACGAGGCAGAACCGTTCTGTTAACAGGGTGTCGTCTTATACCAATGGTTGTCGTCTGAATAAACAGGATCTCTTCCATGGATTCGATCTGGTTTTTTTTACAGATGACAGAAAGTAAATATGCGGGCCGGTTCTTTTTCATAAAGATTGGTGTATACCATACATCAGCCGCGCCTGCGTCAAGCAGAGACTCCATGGCAAGGCCAAGTGCCTCACCGCTGCAGTCATCAATGTTGGACTCCAAAACCCACATCTCATCTCCTGACGAATCTTTCTCCTCTGAAAGAATCATGGCGCGAAGAACATTGGCCTGCTTAAATTCCTTTTTCCCTGCCCCCATTCCAGTCTTAAGAATCTGACAGGATGACGGCAGTCTGTCTTCTGTTTTTAAAGCCGCCGCAATCGCCGCACCGGTAGGGGTAACCATCTCTCCCTCATTATCGGTCAGACGCAGTTTTAAACCATATGCCGATGCGATATTCGCTGTGGCTGGTACAGGGACAGGAATCACCCCATGCTGGCAGCGTACGCTTCCAAATCCCTCTGCCAAAGGTGATACAACGATTTCATCTACTCCCAGATTATCCACACAGACAGCAACACTGATAATGTCAATGATCGAATCAATCGCTCCAACCTCATGAAAATGTACCTCTTCCAACGGAATTCCATGAGCTTTGGCCTCTGCCTCCGCTACTATATCAAACATCCGTCTTGCCATAGCTTTTACCCGTTCATCGGCTGCCAGACGATCTATAATTATATATATATCACCTATGTTCCTATGTTCATGAGGTTGATGATTCTCATGACTGTGATCATGTTCATGGCTGTTATCGTGTTCATGACTATGCTCATGATCGTGGTTATGATTGTGTTCATGACTATGCTCATGATCGTGATTATGATCGTGATTATGATCGTGATTATGATCGTGTTCATGGCTATGCTGGTGCTCCGTCTCCAGATGAACATCAAAATCGTACGCATCCAGCCCACACTTTTTAGTTCTTCCAAAATGAAGATGGTAACCGGTTAAATTAAGGCTATCCAGCGCTTTTTCCAGTACTTCTTTATCCGCGCCCAGATCCAGGAGAGCTCCCACCGTCATATCACCGCTGATTCCCGAATTACATTCCAAATATAGTATTTTTTTCATTTATCTTACCGCCAGTCGATTGATTTGTGTCGCAATGTACCCTGCCCCATATCCGTTGTCAATATTTACTACAGAAATACCATTTGCACAGGAATTGAGCATGGTTAAAAGTGCTGACAATCCGTGGAAGCTGGCTCCATACCCCACGGATGTGGGCACCGCTATAACCGGACAATCAGCCATTCCTGCTATGACAGTTCCAAGTGCACCTTCCATTCCGGCTACTGCCACAATGCAGCTGGCACGTCCGATCCGCTCCCGGTTGGATAACAGACGGTGTATTCCCGCCACTCCCACATCATAGATCCGGTCCACGTAAGAACCGAAGTATTCAGCCGTCTGGGCTGCTTCTTCTGCAACCGGGATATCTGCTGTTCCTCCTGTGCAGACCGCGATGCAGCCAGTCCTTTCTTTATTCTTCCGCTCCACCTTAAGAATTCTTGAAATAGGATCATAGGTAACTTCCGGTACAGCAGCCTTTACTAACTCAAACTGCTCTTTTACAGCCCTGGTTCCAAAAACCTCCCCGTCCCGCTCAAAAAATTTTCTGTATATTTCCACCAGATATTCATCCGGCTTCCCCTGACAGAAAACTGTTTCTCCAAAGCCGGAACGGAGAGCCCGGTGATGATCCAGCTTGGCATATCCCAAATCTTCATAAGGAAGATCCTTTAGGATCTTCTGCGCCTCATCTACCCCCATTTCACCGCTTTTTACCAGGTTAAGCATCTCTTTTATGTCCATCCTTCTCACCTTTCCTCTGCTGTGCCAAAACATACTTAAAACAGCTTTTTTAACAGTATATCCCGAATATAGCCGCCGTATTTCTCCTTTGTCAGAACAACTTCATATCCCTGTCTGATTACATTGCTTCTGCTGTATGAATTGTCGGGATGAACCGTACACATAAGGTAACGGTATCCCATTTTTCTTAAATCTGCTTCTCCCTGCTGCATCAGGGCATATTGAAGTCCGTTGCCTCTGCAGGAAGGAAGAACCGCCACAGATTCCATATGCGCCACTTTCCCCAATTCCTCCTCAGCAAGTTCTATATCTCTGCCTAAATTCTCTTCTCTCATTCCAGGAAGAGAAACAATAAAAATTCCTGCTACCGTCCCCGAATCCTTTTCCACAGCTTTATATCCCAGACCATTCTCTTCTTTCAGCATACGGGTTGTATAATCTATATCATCGGCTACAAACCACTCCTTATTTTCAATGTCTTCCCAGACCTTTTCAATCATATCTGCCATCATTTCAGCATCTTTTTCGGATGCCCGCTCAATAATAAATTCCACGGATCTCCTTTCTGTCAGAGAAGAAAAACGGGAGGGACTCCCGCCTCAATTCTCACAACCTGAGCTTTCCCTCTGGGAACCTCAGCACCATCATTTCCCTGTACGTAACTGTAAATTCCAGCACAAAGCAATATCACAATTAAACAAAGCGCGATCAGCATGACCTTATTATATAAGTTTTTATCTTCCATACTGTTCCCTCCTTTTCTCTTGCATAACAATCTATGCAGGCTGTCTTATCTGCATCACTCAGGCAGCAGCTTTCACCCATTTTTCGTAAACCGGCACCGGGGATAATTAGAGCAGCCGTAAAACACACCAAACCTGCCGTTTCTTTTCTTTAACAGGCCTCCGCACTGGGGACATATGGAATCCTCCTCTGTTCCTGAAAGTTTACCCATCTGTTCATAACACTGCTGATTCATCATGCAGTCATGAAGGGCCCGGTGCGCTCCCTCTGTGGATATATTAAAATGTGCGGAAATATCGGTAAGCCGGTGGCGGTACAGCTGCGGAAGGCGTTCCCTCGCCATATATAATGTATCAATATAATCATTGGGTAAAGAAATCCCAGGCAGTTCCCCTGCCACCCGGTATAAGAAAAGAAGATCAAACGACTGAATATTATGACCAACCAGAACTTCCCCTTCTATAAAAGAGAGAAAATCCGGGAGTACTTCTAAAAGTCCAGGTGCTTCCTTTACCATCTCATCGGTAATTCCGTTAATTCTTGTTGCTCCTGCAGGAATATGAGTCCCCGGATTAATCAACTGGTTAAACTGATCCGTAATCACATGATTTTTTACTTTAACTGCAGATATCTCTATAATGGAGTCTTCCTGTGTATCCACTCCCGTTGTTTCCAAATCAAACACTACGTAATTTTCTATGTATTGGTTCAAACGTCTGCCTGTCAGCTCACTTGCAGCCATAATTCCCTCCATTTCTGTATGCAACAGGACTTTAATCCTTTTTCCATTCGTATCACTACTATTATAACGTCTGAACTTGTGTACATCAAGTTAAAACACGAAAAAGGAATTTTATAAAAAAACAGCACCCCTAAGAAAAAGAACACTTAAGGAATGCTGATCCATACTCTATGATATTGTAAAACGTCCTTCATCCCTTTACTGCCCCTGCCATCATTCCTTCTATAAAGTACTTTTGAAATGACACAAAAAGCAGGAAAATCGGAATAACGGAAAAGACGGAACCTACAATCAGAAGACTGTAATTATCCCCATAAGGATTAATCAGTGTATTCAGTCCCAAAGTCAGCGGGTATTTCTCCGAAGACCGGATTACCAGCAGAGGCCATAAATAGTTGTTCCATGCATTCATTCCGTTTAATATTGCCATGGCAGAAAATGCCGGCTTCATAAGAGGAACAATTAATCTGTAAAATATGCCGTATTCCGTAGCTCCGTCGATTCTCCCAGCTTCCATTAACGACCGTGGAATGCTGAGCAGATACTGGCGGAAGAAAAAAATGGTTGATGCATGTGCGAGAAACGGCAGAACAATGGCTCCGTAACTGTCCATCATTTTCCAGGAAGAAATCTGCTTATACAAAGGCAGCATAACCACTTCCAGAGGAATGGATAAAATGAGCAGCACCAGGATAAACAGGAATTTCTTCCCCTTAAAATCATAGGCAGCAAATCCATATCCAACAAAAGAGCTGATAAGCAGTGTGCCGGATACCGTAATCACAGTCAGAATGATACTGTTGAAAAACCATCTCCAGTATTCATGCTGTCCTGAAAACAAAAGAATATAATTATCCAGATTCATTCTGGAAATGTTTAAATCCAGATTCAGGCCATATTGAAGAAGGTCGCCTCCCGGCTTAAAGCTGGCAATGAAAAGGACCCATATGGGGAGAAAAATCCCTGCAGCAAGAAGGGTAAATATCAGATAAAAGACAGCTGTTACTGTACGTTTTTTTATACTTCTGTTCATATCAGTCCCTCCCCTCTTCAAATGTTCCTGTGACCTTCAGCTGAATTAAGTTCACCGCCATAACTACGAGAAGGAGAATTAATCCCACTGCACACGCATAGCCCAGAGCCCGTTTTTCCACTCCCTGTCTGTATAAATACCCTACGATAGTAAGTCCGATGTTATTGGGAGAATTATTCCCTTTAAACAGCATATTGCTCTCTAAGAACATGGAAAGACCGGCATAAATGCTGATCGTCAGCACATAGACTGTGGTGGGTTTTACGAGAGGAACGGAAATTTTAATAAACTGCTGCCAGCCGGAAGCACCGTCGATGGAAGCCGCCTCATATAAATCATCGGGTATACTCTGCAGACCCGCCAGAAAATATAAAATATTCACACCGGTCCATCTCCAGCATGCCAGAAGAAGAAGGGCGAAGAAACTGGTGCCTGCACCTTTTAACCATTTAACCGGACTTACTCCGAAAAATCCAAGTACCTGATTAAAAAGAGAGGTTGCGGATTCTCCAAACATCAGCCGGAAGATGGTTCCGGCAACTACGACTGACGTGAGCGCAGGTATAAAATACACAGACTTAAAGAACTCCGTCTTCTTAATCCATCTGCTGTTTAACATGGTTGCAAAAAGCATAGGAAAGGGAATGAGCAAAATCAGTGTTCCGGCCATGTATTTAAAGCTGTTCCATAATGCTTTTCTGAATATTTTATCTGTTAAAAGTCTGGAATAATTATCAAACCCCACCCATTTATTTTTTAACACATCCTGAAAGCTTAAAAGCACCCCATTACAGACAGGAACGATCCAGAACAACAGCACGGTAATTACAAAAGGGCAGATGAACACATAAGGAGCTATTTTTTTCGAGTAGAAGAATTTCTTCATTTTATCCTCCTTCCAGTAATGATTTTTATACAGCAGCCGCAGGGGTATCACTCCCTGCGGCATCCCTGCTATTTTTTAAATTCATTTTTTAAGGTTTCCTGGGAAGAATCAAGGGCTTCTTTTACATCCATGCCGTCCTCAAAAATACTGTTTAGTGTTACATTGCATAATTCATTGTTAATGGAAGGATATTTCTCATCGGTATATGCCCTCAAAAGTCCAATGCTGTCCTTGGTTTTTAAGAGTGTGTCAAAGGGATAATTGGTGAAATACTGGATAAACTGGTTATCCGGATTCTGAGTCAGGGTTTTATCTGTCCACACAGCGGTATTAACCGGATCAAACCCAAGCACATTCCATACTTCACGGTTGGAATCCTCGGAAAGCTTGATATAAGCCATGACTTCTGCAGCCAGCTTTGCATTCTTACCTGATTTTACAATTGCGGTTCCTGTACCGCCTCCGCCGATGGTTGCTGTCTCTTTATCATTCTCATCCCATACAGGAACTGTTGAGATGGCGACTTGCTTTTTTAAATCCTTCATGTAGTTCACAAATCTGGAAGTCTGCCAGAAAGGCATAATCTGCACGGCATATTCTCCTGTATTGTAAGAAGGATATGCTTCTTCGTTATCCGGCTGTCCGCCCGGAACGGTTGCAAAAGCCCCTGTTTCCTGCATTCCTTTTATGTATTCCAGCACTTCTGTCAGTTCCTTGCTGTTTAAGTTTAAATTTCCGTTCTCGTCGACGTAATCTCCGCCCTTTTGAGCCAGCATCAGGTTAATCATCCAGGAAGCCGATGTTTCCACACAGGAGAAATACTTACCGGTGGCTTCGTGATATTTCACTCCCGCCTCTTTAAACTGATCCCAGGTTTTAATATCCTGGTAATTGATTCCTGCATCTTTTAAAAGCTTTTCATTGTAAAATGCCACAGTAGTTCCAACGTGGGTGGGAAGGCCATATTCCTTTCCATCCTTGGAATAGATATCAAGACGGGACTGTACGATGTTATTCCGGTAAGGCTCGATCACATCATTCAGTTCCATTAATCCGATATTGCCAACCATAAAGGCCGGAAACTTTCCAAGCTCAATATCTACAATATCCGGTGCACCTTCTCCAGATTCCAATGCAAGAGAAAGCTTATTGTGCATATCATCATAGGGCATATTGCTTAATACCAGTTTAACCTTTTTATCCGGGTGCGCTTCATTCCACTTTTCAGCCATGTTCACGTAGAAGTCCTGGTGGAGTTCAATAAATGTCCATACATTTAATGTAGTTACATCATTACCTGCCACCTCCATCGACTTCTTTCCGGCAGAGGCTCCCTTGCTGCCAGCTTCTCCTGAACTGCTCCCGGTGCTGCTGCAACCTGCCGCCAGAATCACCGTCATGGCCGCACATGCAAGAGCTCCCAATACTCTCCTTTTCATGAATGAATCCTCCTTTTAAATTCTTTCTTATCAAGACAGATCTTGCCATCTGTATGATTCTAAAAAAGTGTCCCCCCCAGGAGGGTGCTGCCGGTCTTATTAAACGTTTTATATGTTTTTTTCTAAATCCGGCATTTTTTGTATTTCTTTCTGTTACTGTACTGGTTTTTTATTAATTTTCTTATATATAATTGCATACTAACACATGAAAACGGCAATGTAAAGTATTTTTGCATAATTTAATCCTGTTTTTAAATCGTTTAACCATGTAATTTTACATAATTTTCTGTATGTTCCTGTCGAACTATCCCTTTTCTGCAAAAAAAGAACGTCTGTCCGTTATACTCCACAGATAAACGTTCTTATTACCATTCCGGTTCTATGTCAGATCTCTCACTGATTTTCGTATCAGAAGCATGCAGTCCACCGCACAGACATTCTCCCCCTCATTCTCCAGTTCTCCTCCATTTAGCAGCTCTATGATCCATTCACTCGCCTTATACCCGATATCATGAAGCGGCAGACTGACTGTTGTCAGAGGAGGGTGATAGTATCCTGACAGCTCTCTGTCATCATATCCGGCTACCGATATGTCATGGCCTATGGTCTGTTTTAACTCCTCCACTCTGTCGTAAACCCCTCCTGCCATGAGATCATTCATGGCAAATATGGCAGAAACCCCTTTTTCAAGAAGTTCAGCGGCGCAGCGGTATCCGGACTCTCTTGTCCAGTCTCCCTCTGTCACAAGACCGGGATCATACAAAATTTTGTTTTCAAAAAGAACCTGCTGGTAGCCCACCAGCCTGGCCTGGGCATGAAGGCTGTCCGGTTTTCCGGTTATGACTCCCACCCTTCTGTGTCCGTGGTCCAGAAGATACTTTACAATCCGGGCTGCCCCGTTTACATCATCCACCACAACAGATGGAATCTTCCTGCTTTTGGAATATCCATAGGCCATCACTGCCGGTATGGGCAGCGTATCCGGTATGCAGCGGATTACCCGCTCATGGGCTGCCACGTAGATAATTCCCTCCACCTGTTTTTCCATAAGCTTTTTAATTTCCTGTCTGACCAGTTCATAATAATCATCCTTATTGTAGTAAGTATCATTATATTTTTTAAACAGCCTTAAATTGGTTAACAGAATCTGGTATTCCTGTTTCTGACAATAGTCCGTGATTCCGTCAATAATATCCGGTATGCTGAATATGGTCATATCTTCCGCAATTACTCCGATACTTCTGGTCTTCTGCATCTTTAAATTTTTCGCCACGATATTGGGCGTATAGTTTAACTGCTCTGCCATTTCCAAAACCAGCTTCCTGGTCTTCTCACTGGCACCAGGTTTATTATTTAATATATTGGAAACTGTAGCCACCGATACGCCGCAGCATTTTGCCAGCTCTTTGATTGTCGCCATTATTTCCTCCAGAGATCTTTTGTACTTATTAACTCAGATTTTTAATTAATTGTCAATATGTAAATATTAAACGTTTCACAAATCCATCTTTGCAATATTTCGGTTTCATCTATTTATATATCTTGACATTTATTTACGTTTTTGTTACCATGTTTTTGTATTAAAACTTAAGAGAAAGGGTTTATTGACCTATGAAAAAAATAATGCAATCAATAAACAGCGGTATTTTAATACTTTTTGCAGCAGGTATGATTCTTATACTGTTCTCTTTCTCCGGTTTTATTACATCATTTCTTCCTCCTGTTACCTTCGAGGATCTTCTTGAAGGTAAAGAAATCAAAATCGGGAGTCATATTGAGGGTAATGTGGTCTATGCACTGGACTATTTTGCAACGGATACTACTTATGAGAAAAACAGCGACGGAATCATCGTTCCAAAGAAGAATTCAGGCAACTATTATATCATTCCTTTCAGCGGCGGCTATCTGGGACTAAAAACTGACCAGACCCAGAATAGTTCCTTTGACAGGCTGACAGAAGAAACTTATGCCTTTTTAAAAGGGGGGCAGAAGCCTCAGCTGAAGATTTTTATTGACGGGGAAATCATCCCCATGAAAAAGAAGCTTTTACCGTATTTTCATAGATATTTATCAGAAGCAGGATACAGCGAGGAAGAGATAAAAGGGATGGGAACTCCCTTTTTAATCCGCCCCAGAGCTTTTATTGTTAACCGGATTGTTTTTACAGCCGGCATTCTGTTTCTTTTTCTTTCAGCAGTAATTTTCCGCCGGATCTACAGACGCTTTTGTATACTGGAGGAGTTTTCTAAGGATATGCCGGTAGCATGAGATAAAAGGAGAGGCAGACAGCGAAATCGGCTTAATTTTCGCTGCCTGCCCAAAGAATTTAAAAGTTGATATGATCTTAGAAAAAATCGCCGATATCGGAGTGAGAAACAAAATTTGCTGCGTTTCTGTTACATTAACAATAGCATCTGACCCAGTCCCTGACAATGGGGTGTGCATTTTTCGTCATTATCGTTGCTTTTTTCGTTTTATCTACACCAGTATATTATTTAATTTCAAAAAATCTCTGTAACCTTTCCCAAATTCCTTCCTCCTGTTATAACTGATATAAAGAACATCTCCATTAACCATTTCGACCTCATCGCCTTTCACAGACCTGACATTCTGCATATTCACAATGTTATGGCGGCTGATCCGGATAAACCACTCTTTCGGAAGCCTTTGTTCCTCTTCATTCAATCTTGCTTTGATACGCATTCTGCCATCTTTTTTCATTACACTTGTTTTCCGATAATAGGACTCCAGATATAAAATCTCTCCCATATTGAAAACGAAAGGTTTTCCATTAAAAAAGGCATAATATTTCAAATTTCCCGGATCAGACAGTTTTTTATGAAATGGTAAATATAATACGATCAGATCATATCCCATTTGTTCGAATATCAGATTCAGACTTTTCCATTCTTTTGTTTTTTCCGCTTCCATTTGCAGCTTTTCATCAATTAAAAAGGCAATTTTCATAATCTTCCCCCTGTAAATCTATTTATGGATAAATCAGCCTTACCTGCATCATGCTCATCCATATTTTGATAACGAAGAAAGAGACTTTAACAAACTATGAATATTTACAGCAGATATTCTCACACTAAAAAAGGGACTGTCAACCACACAGAAAGGAGACTTGATATGAAATCAGATAAAAATAATGATTCCGGCAGTCGGTCAGACCGGGTTACTGCAAAAAACAATTATGATATTGACATTCAGGCCTGTTCCACTACTGACTTAACCGGACTGATTCCGGCAGAACCGGCTTCAGAAGAGGAACTGGAAGCATACCAGGATCTCTACCCTTATCTTCCCAAAGCAAAGGTGAAAGATAAAAAGCGGTAAATACCAAATGGAAAACCCAGCCGGATATCCACAAGATACCTGGCTGGGTCATTCCTATCTGCCTGTTTCAATAATTGCATCTACAATATCCATATAATCACTGCAGTATTTTTCATACATAGGCTTAACTGCATCCTGAAACTTCTGTTTCTCACCCGGAGACAATTCTATAATCTGGCATCCTGCCTGGCGGACTTTCTTTTCTGATTCCTTTTCCCGCTCTGACCATAACTTTCGTTCGTACTCTGCAGACTCCAACGCGCATTCTTTAATGATGTTCTGATCTTCTTCCGACAACTTGTCCCAGGTCGGCTGGGAACAAAGCTGAAGTTCCGGTACCCGGTTATGCTCGTCAAGTGTGTAATACTTAGCAACTTCATAATGACTGGTTGATTCATAGGATGGCCAGTTATTTTCCGCACCGTCAATAGCACCGGTCTGCAGTGCTGAATAAACCTCTGCATAAGACATGGGGGCAGGGCTTGCTCCCAGGGCTTCCACCATCCCAATCATCATCTCTGATTCCTGAACGCGGATCTTAAGCCCCTTTATATCATCCAGCGTTCTGATGGGACGGACAGAGTTGTAAAAATTTCTGGCACCGGCATCATACCAGGATAAAGGTACCAGATCAGAGCCTTCAAACGAGTTCATAAAGTCTTTACCGATGGGACCATCAAGAACCTGCCACATGTGGTCCGCATCCCGGTAAAGATAAGGCAGCTGAAGAACATTCAGCTTGGGTACAAACTCTGCCAGAGGAGATAATGAAATCCGCATAAAATCTATTCCTCCAAACTGCAGCTGCTCACATACAGACTTTTCATCCCCCAATACCCCGCCTGCCTGAATATTAATTAAGATCCTTCCGTTGGTTTTCTGGCTGATTAATTCCGCAAATTTATATGCTCCCTGAGTTGTTGGATAATCTTCTGCCTGGTTTTCTGCATAGGTAAAAACATATTCAGGGTTTTCCCAGACCCCTTTTCCCGGTGCTTCCACTGATGCTTTCCCTTCATATCCGGCCGGACTTCCTTTCACACCGGTCTGGTCTGGTCCTTTGCAGCCGGAAAGAACTACTGCCATGACTACACACAAAAAAACACCAGGTAGTTCCCTTCTCATAAAACCCCGTCCTCCTTAACGCTGTCATTATAGCTTTCTGTCTCTTTTTAACGTCATCTTAACATATTTTATTATATCCAGCGGTTTTTCGCAAGGAAACGGTAAAATTTTTATATATTCAACAGGATACGATCTTATTTTCTGTTGAATATACTCATCCGGTATTCCGTTGGACTGATGCCTGTGACCCGCTTAAATACCTTTGCAAAATAATTGGAATCATTATAACCTACAGCCTCACCGATCTCCTTAACGTTGACCATAGGTTCTTTCAGCAGGTTTTTTGCAGCTTCCACCCTGCATTCCGTTAAGTACGTTGTAAAGTTTTTATCAAAGCACTGTTTAAACAGCTTGCAGAAATATGCCTCTGAATAATTCATCACCCTTGCAACATCCTGCATGGATAAGTCCCTCACATAGTTTTCCTCCATGTACTGCCTGATCGCCTCCGCTACCTTATGAAGCCTTACCTGTCCATCTCCTGTATTCAGTTCAGTGGAGGATTTAAAAAGAGCCGGTTCCGGCATATTCAGCTCTTCTTCCTCGTTCCCTTCCTGCATCGCCTTATCAGCAAGACGCATGGCTTCGTCCAATACACTGATCAGTTCCTCTTCCTTACAGGGCTTTAATAAATAGTCAAGAACCCGGATTCCAATGGCTTTCTTCGCATAAGAGAAGTCATCAAAAGCAGTCAGGAAAATGATACTGCACTCACTTTTACGCCGCCGCATCTCCTGTGCCGCCTCTATGCCGTTAATTCCGGGCATTTCAATATCCAGCACCGCAATCTGAATATCATGCTCGTCAAACAACTCCAGAGCCTCTCTTCCATTTTCTGCCTGCCAGATTTTACACTGATCCCCCAGTTCCTTTGTCAGTGTTTTATAAAGTACCTTTCTTTCTATTAATTCATCATCTGCAATCAGTACCCGATACATATAAGCTCCCTCTGTCACAGCCTGACTGGAATGGTTAGCAAAACTGCTGTTCCATGTCCCTGTCTGCTGTATATCTGAAAATCACCTCCATCGTACATGCGGTGGATTCTCTGGTAAATATTGCCTGCTCCGATTCCTACTCTGGCAGTGGAATGAACCGCCAGCGCCTCTCTCAGTTCTACTAAACTCTCCTCACTCATTCCCACACCTGTATCTGCAACGGATATAATAATCTTCTGGTTCTTCTCCCATATACGGATCCGTATGCTTCCTCCCTCTTCTTTCTTTGAAATGCCGTGTACCACCGCATTCTCTACAAGAGGCTGAAGGGTAAAGGTGGGAATCATAATCCGGCCGCTGTCCACCAGACACTGGATGTCGTAATGAAGCCTGCTGCCAAACCGCATCTGCTGCAAATACATATAGTCACTCACTACCTGAAGCTCTTTCTTTAAAAGCACCTCCGATTCCGGTGTCTTTAGGTTGTACCGAAATAAATTGCCCAGGCACTCTGTCATGCGCTCGGTTGTGCCTGCATCTTCCAGCTTTGCCATACAGGAAATCATATTCAGGGTGTTAAAGAGAAAATGAGGATTAATCTGGTTTTTCAGCAGCTCCAGCTTGGTTGCATCAAGCCTTTTTTCTATCTCCATCTTCTCTATCTCCTCCTTGTGAAGGAGATCTGCCATTTCATTTTTCTCTTTTAATGTGGTGATATACTGACTGGTGGAATGTTTCATCTTATTGAAGGCACGTACCAGCTCTCCGATCTCATCCTGATTGTCAATTTCCACATCCTCATTGCTGAAATCATTCCCTGCTATCTTTCTGGATATACACGCAAGCCGCACCACAGGTTCCACCATGTCCCGGTTCATCATCCGGCTTACATAAAAGGTCCCGCTGATGCTAAACACTGCAAGAAACAATATCACAATTGGAAAACGGTACAGAATGGGAACTCTGGCGTAATAGGCATTGGTTCCTTCTCTTAAGGTACTTTGAACCAGACGTTTTCCGTAATCCGAAAGATAATCCTGCATCCGGTAGATCCGGTATAATTCATTGATATACTGGGTTATGGAAAAACCGTTTTCATCCTTGCCCATAAGAAATAAATCCCGCCACTTACTGTAGTTCTCATAACCATTCCGGATCGACCAGGTTATGGAATACCGTTCCGTTCCCACCTTGTCATAGTCAAAGGGCAGCTGGGAAACACTGTGTTTTGTCCGGGCGCAGGCTGTATCAAACAATTCCCTGCTCTCCTGAGAGCGGTCTTTGACATAATTTTTAAATGCTCTGGTTTCCTCCTCCATAGCTGCCTGGTAATCATGGCATCTGGAATTATCCTCCAGAATCTGGTTGAATCCATTTAACGCAAAATCCAGTATTACAATATTAAATATAATGGAAAGTGCCACGATCAGAATAACCATGGCTGCGATTGTCTTAATCTTCTGCTTTAACGTAAAAGAAAGCCACTTCTCATGCAGCTTCTTCGACCCCCATCGTCCCACTTTCACCAAATCCCCCTCTTTCTTCTCCTTCTTTCAAGACACTTATGAAAGTGACCCGCCATTCACATTATACCAGATTTAAAAAATTTATGCACCTTCAGTTTTCATCCAGTCCAAAACGAAACCGCAAAGGTACGCAGAAAAATCTATGCGTAACTTTGCGGTATTTTATCCATTTAAAACCCTTTTTATCCTTAGTGAAGACGGAACTTACTCATTAATTCCCGTAAATTCTCTGCCTGTCCGGAAAGTTCCTCGCTGGCAGCAGCACTCTGCTCTGCTGTTGCGGAATTACTCTGTACAACAGAAGAGATCTGCTCGATTCCAACGGTTACCTGAGTTACCTTATCGCTCTGTTCCTGCAGTTCACTGGCAGACTTTTCAATGGCTGTAACCATATTCCTTGTCTCCATAAGAATTCCGTTTAAGGTCTCTCCCGTTGAGGAAGCCACTCCGGTTCCCTTCTCAACTGCTGTAATGGTATCTGCAACCAGGCTTGAAGTATCCTTTGCAGCATTGGCGCTTTTTCCTGCCAGATTACGCACTTCATCTGCTACCACTGCAAAACCTTTTCCTGCTTCTCCTGCTCTTGCTGCTTCCACCGCTGCATTCAGGGCAAGAATATTGGTCTGGAAAGCGATATCTTCGATCAGCTTGTTGACCTTTTCAATCTCTTTGGATTTCTGGCTGATCTGACCCATGGACTGCATCATAACCTGCATCTGGGCATTGCCTTCTTCCATGGCCTTGCCAACACGTCCAGCCTGATTATTAATGCCTTCTACTGTCTTAGCCGTGCTTAAAAGGCTGTTCGATATCTCATTAACGGAAGAGGATAATTCCTCTACGGAAGCTGCCTGTTCCACTGCACCCTGGCTTAAATTCTGCGCTCCCTGGGATACCTGGGCGCTGCCCTTGGCAACCTCGTCTGCAGACACATTAATTGTTTCCATGGTTTTAGCCAGCATATCTTCTGCCTTTAATATCGCTTCCTGAATCACAACGTAATCGCCGTTAAAATTCATGGACCCGGAAGGGCTGAAATCTCCGGAAGCTATCTTATCCATAGACGCTGCAATGGTGCTGTTATAATCTCTGACACTGGTTACATAATTGCCGATTTCCTCTGCCAGCTGTCCGATCTCATCTTTTCTTTTTACAACAGGAACATCACTGGTTAAATCACCGTTTGATAAAAGCTTCATCCTGCCTGCAATGGCTGATATGGGGCCTGCTATGGAACCTGCAAACCAGAATGCAAGGAAACAGCCTACAACGATAGATAACACCATAAGAATTACCATTCCAAATACTACTGCATAGATTGAAGTAGTCGTTTCATTAATCGGTGCAACCACTCCAAGTGACCAGCCATCACTGCCGCTCACCGGGCTGTAGTAGCAGTATCTGCTCACGCCCTTATACTCATATTTTCCGATGTCAGTTTTCCCGGATGTAATCTTCTGGAACATCTTACCAATGGATGCATAAGAAGAATCGCTTTTGGCATTCTCAATCATGTTACTGCGCTGCTGCACAAGATCCGCATTATTGCCGCCGATTAAAGTTCCGGTACTGTCTAAAAGAAATGCATTGCCTGTCTTACCAATTTTGAAATCTTTAATCAGATTGCTTAAAACACTTCCGTCATAAGTTCCCACCAGAATTCCGAAATCATATGGGGTAGCCACCCGGATTACCAGCGCATTGTTACTGTCATACTCAGTGGTTGAAATAGTGGTCTGTCCGCTTAATGCTTTTGTTATGTAATCCGCACCTGCATAACTTTCACCGATGTGCTCCCCGCTGGCGCTGCGGGTAACAACGCCTTCCTTGCTGATTACCGCCAGATCCTTATAACCGTAAAGAGTACACTGGTTGCTTAAGTACTCTGAAACCACTCTGGAGTTGATTGATTTTAAGCTTCCTCCCTGGGCGCTGGCTTCAATGCTCACCTTCATCTGGTCTAAGTTCTGCACAACTAAGTTATTAACCAGCTTTCCGGTTGCTTCCAGATCACTTTTTACAACATCTGTGATACCACCAAAACTTACCGAAATACTGACAATCATATTGGTTACGGATAATCCAAGAATAATGGCAATAATAAACATTAACATCTGCATCTTAAGCGATTTCACAGAAATCTTTGCCTTAATTGATGCTCCCACATTCTTTTTCTTACCCTGCCCAACTCCTTTTGCCTTCTGGGTTTTCCGATTCCACTTCTTATCCCCCGGTGTCTTCATAGTCTTATGCTCCTTGTCTCTTGTTTGGTAAATATGAACCATGACATTTCGTTTATGGTTTTTTTCATTATACGATATTTTGTAACTATTTGTCAACGTATCCATAAATTGACAATGATTTTTTATTTATCTTTTAATAGACAAAAGTCTATTATTTCAACAAAAAAAGATATCTTACTCCATTTTTCACAATGAATAAGATATCTTTTTACGCTCTATGCTCCCTGGCTATGAGAAAACAGTCTGAATCAATATCATGTAAATTACCGTACCTCCCCCTATACTGAGCAGGGAATTTCCCTTCCATGCATGCAGTGCCGCAATAGCTCCTATGGAAAGCAGCTCCGGCAGGCCATAGGGACGGACTGTAAAAGAAACTTCCCTTAAACAGTAGACCACCAATAGGCCAATGGTGGCATAAGGCAGCGTATTGCTTAGATAAGTTACATATTTTGGCGTTTTCTTTCCTGCCGGAAATAAAAAGAAAGGCAGAAACCGGGTGATCACCGTCGCCAGTATCATAGCCAGAGTGATCAGGGCATAATTTATGAAATTCTGTTTCAAGTCTGTTCCTCCTTATCTTTTCTTTTCACATAGCCGATGGTAATGACAGAAATAATCATCAGCATGGCAGGTACAATAAAAACATCCTTTCCAAAAAGCAAAATACATAAAATAGAAGAAAAAATCCCGATGCACGCTGCCCGGCGGCCTTTGCCGGACTTCCACTGATCGATAAAAATCACTGTAAAAAGGGCGGTCAGGGCAAAATCCATTCCAGCAGTATCAAAACGGATCATGGTTCCTGCAACCGCCCCCGCCAGTGTCCCTGCCACCCAGTACAGCTGGTCCAGAAAAGATATAAAAAAGTAAACCCAGTATCTTGGCAGATGATCCGGAACTTCTTCGCTGCAAAGAACAGAAAATGTCTCATCTGTTAAAGAAAATATCAGATAAGGTTTCAATTTACCCGACTCTTTTAACCGGTCAAGCATGGACAGTCCGTAAAACAAATGCCTTGCATTGAGCATCAGAGACATTAACAGAGCGTACCACGGATTTACCACAGCGGCAAAAAACGTAATTCCAAGGTACTGCAGGCTTCCCGCATATACAAACACACTCCAGATGAGTGCCCAGAAAATGCCAAATCCGTTCACTCTCATTAGTATTCCATAAGCTGCGCCTAAGACCAGATACCCCGCCATAACAGGCACTGTTTTGGGGAAAGCATATTTCAATGCTTCCATTCTTTTGAATTGTTTTTCCATCGTCTTCTTCCTGTCATTTATGATTGCCTTTTCCCGGCAAATTTTTTATTATATAAAGTACCTCAATTAAATTAATTTGTCAATAACAGGAGTATAATCTTATGAACTTTGACTATATGTATGATTCATGCAGTCTCTGTCCCAGAAACTGTAAAGTTAACCGCCATCAGACCGTGGGATACTGCGGCTGTACAGATACTGTGATGGCGGCCCGGGCGGCTCTCCATCACTGGGAGGAGCCCTGTATCAGCGGAAGCCGTGGAAGCGGAACTGTCTTCTTCTCCGGCTGTACACTGCGCTGCTGCTTCTGCCAGAACTATTCCATCAGCCAGGAAAATTTCGGAAGCGAACTGACTCCAGAGAAGCTGTCTGTTATATTTTTAAGACTTCAGGATGAGGGGGCCCACAACATCAATCTGGTAACTGCCACGCAGTACCTTCCGTCTGTAATCAGGGCTCTTGATCTTGCAAAACCAAAGCTTGCCATCCCAGTGGTGTACAACTGCGGCGGATATGAATCAGCAGAAGTAATCAAAGCACTTGACGGATACGTTGATATATGGCTTCCTGATTTAAAATACAAAAGCAGCACTCTTTCTTTAAGATACAGCAATGCAGCAGACTATTTTGAAAAGGCCTCGAAAGCCATCAGTCAGATGATCAATCAAACCGGAGCACCCAGATTTAACCCCTCCGGCGAGCTGATGGAAAAAGGCGTTATCATACGCCACATGGTTCTTCCCGGAGCAAAAGAGGATTCCATGGCTCTTCTTGCCTGGATTAAAGAGGAGTTGCCTGATGGAATGTACTATATCAGCCTGTTAAGCCAGTATACTCCCTTTTACAAAAGTGCTCTGTATCCGGAAATCAACCGCAGAATCACTTCATATGAGTATAATAAGGTCCTTAACAAAGCCATCGAGCTGGATCTTATACAGGGATTTATGCAGGAAAAAAGCAGTGCAAAAGAAGAATATACACCTCCTTTTGATTTAGAAGGGATTATAACTGATTAAAAACGGATAGAAAGGGATATCGACTGTATACATCATCGATATCCCTTTCTATATTATCTCGTCCATTGGAATTGATACCTCTTTTCTGTCTCATGTTCCCTTACAAGTTGCGTATGTATCAACATGATCTATATAAATTTTTTACGCTCTCCGTTGCTATAACCAGTTTTTGTGGAACCATCTTTTGTTCGGTTATTCATCAGATTACGAATCACTGACTTCTTCTTTCCATAGGATTCGTGTCCACTGGTCTTTCACATCGGTAGATTGTGGGGGCCTTTGTTTCATTCTTTTAAATGAAACGAATCTGCTCTTTCTGGTGGACCGTACCTCCTTTCGTCAGATTTCCCTCTTCTTTGTAACTTTGGTTTCCCTTTGTTATGTCATAATTATAGCGTACAGCCTCGTATTTGTCAATATATATTTATTTATTTTATAATTAAATTGTTAACTTTGAAATTGTTTATATTTATTTAGAATTTATATATATTATTTTATTTAATAACAGAATATATTTTTATTAGATTAATACAATAATTGATACTTTCTGTCGAAAAAAGAGATGCGCAGAGTGATATAAAAACCATCACTCTGCGCATCTCTCCTATTATGTTCTTAAACGGAACCGTTCCACCAGCTCACGCAACAGCTGGGCCTGTCTGGAAAGCTCCTGACTGGAAACCGCACTTTCTTCTGCTGTGGCGGAATTGTTGCGGACAGCCAGTGAGATCCGGTCAAGCTCCTTTGTTATCTCTTCCACCGCTCTGGCTTCTTTTCCTGCTGCTGCAGAAATGGAATCTACCGCTTCTACTGCCATGGCTGAGTCCTCTAATACCTTCATCATGGACTGAACCGTTTCATCAAGAAGGCTGTTTCCATTCTCAACGGCTGATATGGAGCTCTGGATCAGATCCGTTGTGTTCTTCGCCGCCTCTGAACTTTTAGCAGCCAGGTTTCTCACTTCACCCGCAACCACTGCAAAGCCCTTTCCAAATTCTCCGGCTCTGGCGGCTTCAATGGCTGCGTTCAAAGCCAGAATATTAGTCTGGAATGCAATATCTTCTATTACCTTAATAATCTTTTCGATCTCACCGGAGGAAACACGTATCTCATCCATTGCCTTTGATAAATTCTGCATGGACATGTCACAGTTTACCACTTCTGTTCCGGTCTGCTGAACCTGTGCAGAAACATCTCCTGCTTTTTCTGCCAGCTTCTTAATATTCCCTGAAACATGATTAACGGAGTCAGACAGCAGCTCAATGGTTTTCTCCTGAGTATCCGCCCCATCCGCCAAAGCCTTGGACCCTTCAGCCACCTGGCCTGAACTTGCCGCTACCTGACCAGACGACTGATTTACTTCATACATAACTGCATTTAAATTTAAAGTAATTTTTTTAACGGCCTCTTCCAGTTTATAGAAATCTCCGGAAAGACCCATATCTGCATCCAAATCCAGATGATTATCTGCGATCTCATGAAGTGCCAGGGATATCCGGTCTATAATTGTTTTTAAATTAGACGACATCCGTTCAAAAGATTTCGCCGTCTGACCGATCTCGTCTCCGGAATCCACTCCGGAGAACCCGCTTAAATTACCATCTGCGATCTGCTCAGCTGCTGCCGATAATTTATGTAATGGTTTTAACTGTTTTTTAATAACGACAGTGATCATAAACAGGATCATAATCATGGCTGCTACTGATATGACTGTCATCAGAGTAGCCATACGTTCCGCTTCCCGGTTCATATCGCCGGCATTCACCGCAGTAACCGAATACCAGACAGAACCATTTAACTGAATCGGTTCAAAAAAGTAATACACTTCTCCTTTACTGTTCCCATCAATTACATGAAATGCCTCTCCGGTTGCAGTACCGGCTTTTATCCCATCCTTACAGGACTGGGCACTTACGTAATCGGAAACATTGGTTCCGGCAAGCCCTTTTCCTGTACTTTCCGATATGATTGTTCCGGCATCATTCAGAATGAAGGTAAACATACTGGGATAGGACGCTGCAGTTTTTACCTGGCTGAACCGGTCCAGTCCCACATCAACAGAAACCACGCAGAGTGTTCTGGAATTGACAATTACCGGCACTGCCATGGTAATGATCATCTCACCATTTGATTCATAGGGTTCTGTAATAACCCGCGTTCCGGTCTCAAGAGCTTTCTGATAATAATCTTTTGCGGAGTAATCTTCATAATTACCGCAGCTTGAAACGGTTCCATCCTGGCTTGAGTAAATGCCGTAGCTTCTGGCTGCAGAACTTAAACCATACTGCTCGAACAGAATACTGACTCCCTTAATGTCCTCAGAATACATAACAGAAGCCCGAATGGTTGAAATCATATAATCCTCGATTCTCATACCATTTGTATCCAGTGTTACCTTGTCAGATATCCGGCTTTTATAAAACGGCTCTGCCGTATTACCCGCCTTGATTCTAAGATCCAGCATCAGTTTTCTGTTTTCAGATGAATTTTCCAGATAATAAGTGATCCGGTTGGACACCTGTTGTGCCGTGTCAAAAATCTGCTGAATATCTTTACCATTTTCTGATGCAAGCGTTTTTAGTTCCCCGAAAGCCGACTGCTGCATCGCACGTTTTGTCATTCTGGATGTAATACCAATTAATATACCAAATACTACCACCAGCATGATCCCCGCCATGCATGCAATCCTGGTTGAAAGATGGGTGAATTTTCCCCTGTTCTTTAACCTTATTTTTTTTAACTTTCCTAATCGCTTCCACATCATCGCGTAGTCCCCCTTCCGCAGCATGTCTGTATGTCAACCAGATTATACCATATTTATACAACAATTGTAATGTTTTTTTGTTATTTTTCATAACAATTGACCAATTATTTTAAACCTGTTGTTCCATCTGGTTTACACGGCATTATATTTCTTTAAATACGGTTTCATAGGGGGCCAATTCAGCTCTCACCACGGAAAAGTCGGTTTCTATGACGGCAGTCTGGGGATTTTCGCCGTTATTAATGATTACAAGTGTCCGGCAATCCGGATACCATGCACATTCCGTTTCCGGATTATCCGTTAAGTATTTCTGTTTCAGGCTCATTTTTCTGCTGTAAAGCATGAGATTCATCAGCATTCTTGTATTGGCATTGGAAAACTGAAAGCTGCTTAAATAAATTCCGGCTCCTGTTCCAAATTCGTGATAAGTGATTGCCGGCACCTGGTCTTCCTCAGACAGGACAGAGGTTTTCCGGTCTGTTAAGTATAATCCTTTTTTCCCTTTTATACATGCTCCATCCGGAATAACCCCGGGGATGGATTCTGTCTTGTATTCCATGCGCCCATGGCATACTTTAGAACCTGTATCCTGGTCAATTCCCAGTACCTGTGCCATACGAAAAAAAGTATGATAGCCGTCTGCTGCAGAGGGTTCATTAACTCCGATGAAAATCCCTCCCCTGTGGACAAAGCGGACCGTTTCTTCTAAAATGCCATCGTCTTTCCATCCATCTCCTCCGCTCCAGGCTGTACCGGACGCACCTGCATTTATGAGAACATCCACATGATTTAAAGCCCCGTTTTTAATATCTTCAAAGCTTAAAAACTCTACCTGCACAGGAAGCCCGGATAAAGCTTCGTTTATATGAATCAGATCATGCATATACGTTTCATGGAAATGTCCGGATAAGGTCCATGATCTTAACTTTCCCCATGCATGGACAACCGCTGCCTTTATGGGAAGTGTATATACCTCACCATGTTCATGCAGTTCCTTAATCTGACGGAATTCACCGGCAATAGTTTCTATACAGCTGCAAAAATCGGGATACTCCTCTACCAGGTGGAGATAACCGCCAAGACCGATCCGGTCAATCTTCTGGCGGATAATTGCACGCCGGACTCTGTTCCAGTACTCCAGCGCATCCTTTGTGGGGTTTCCTCCCGGAGCAAATGTGGGGGTACCGTTTAACCCCACTGGAAACAGATAGGGATGAAGTCTTAATTCATGGGTTTTTACAGGCACACCTGCACAAAGACGGGCCTCATAGCCGGAAAAAACACATTTGATAATTCCATCGAAACCAAACTCTTTAAAGCTGCTGTGATACGGCTCCAGACCGATCCAGCTGTCATCATAAAATACGCTGGCCTTTTTCCCAAAACTGTGAACCAGTTCTACCAGCTGTTTTCCATAATCCACCACAAAACGGTTTATAAATGCCATATAATCAAGCTGGCGTCTGCCTGGCGGCATGTGTGTTACGTGAAACTTCCCCTGGTTAATAAAATCCTCGGATACAAGGCAGTATCCATATTCCTTTTCAAACTCTTTCAGCGCTGCCGGGCTTACAGTAAAATCATAAGAGCCCCAGTCACTGAACAGATTCCGTTTTCGTTCACTGCTTCCCCACATCCACACAAAATTATAAAAAAGAGAAGTAAATCGTACCACAGTTGTGGCCGTGTGCTCCTCGCACCAGGTCTTAAGCCAGCTGTATAAATAGTTTCTCGTCTCCTCATGCCTTGGATCCAGAGGCATTAAGTGCTCCTTTTCCCAGTGATTGGTGACATGATTATACATGGAGATCTCTTCCCATATCCGGTAAGCCAGAAAATTCACAGTATACTCATGAAAGGGACAGATTTCCATAATTGTTACTGACTGGACTTTGGAATCATAGCTCCAGGAGGAAGGGGATATCTCCCGATTGGCCGTTCGGTCATAAACCTGCCAGTATTTTATGGATTCGGGACTTTCATTGACACAAAACTGGTCCTTATAAAAGTCTTCCATCAAAGGAATACTTAAGTGTCCCTCAGTTCCTGTTCTTGGTTCTGTAATCAAAAATGTCTGCTGAAGCTGCTCCGGATGGGCTTTCGCCCATTCATTATGGTCTCTGATCAGGCAGATGGTGGAATAAATTCCGTATCCCGCGTTTGTCAGCTCATCAGACAGTACGGTTCCGTCACTGTCTCGTATCATATCTGCTCCCCAGCGTCTGGCAAGCTGCAGGGTCAGTTCCTCATAGCCGGATTCTCCTGGAAGGGTAAAACTTCCTTTTTCTGTCTCTCTCATAAATGTTCTCCTTTATCTATTGATAACCGGACATTCTCTTTTGGAGGTTCCCATTCAGCAACCTCCTTCCTGTCCGGTGATATCACACCGGCATCGGACAGGCCTTTCCATACAAAGTCAGCCATCTTCCATGCGCCATAATCATTGGTATGAGTATAATCGGAGGGATAAAACCAGCGCCCGGATTCCTCAAGTCCATGCTCTTTTAAAAACTCCATACTCATTTCATGCAGATCCACAACAGGAACCCCCATGCTTTCTGAAAGTTTCATAACCTCCCACGCATATTCTTTTAAAAGATCATGATAGAATTTACCATTTTCCAGCCAGCTGTTTCTGGCCAGTGGCGTGACCAATACGGGAATGGCTCCTTTATCCCGTATTTCTAAAATATACTGAATCAGGTTATTCCGGTAGCCTTCCTCTGCTTTTAAGTGATCAACTTTCTGGTCATTATGGCCAAACTGAAACAAACAGACATCTCCGTCACTGATTTGTTCCATGAGAATTTCATAATGCCCCTCTGACCGGAAGCTTTCTGTGGTCAGGCCGGAATGGGCATGATTGGAAACTGCAAAATTACCGTTTAAAAAGGCAGGAAGCATCTGACCCCAGCCCCCATAGCTCTCTGAAGGATTATAAGGATATTGGGCATTCTGATCCGTCACCGTAGAATCACCGGCAAGATACAAAGTTTTCCCATTCCATTTTTCAATAGTAAGCGTTTTTAAACGGACCGAGCGGCTGATTACTGTTACTTTAACTGACTCATCCCGATAACGTCCGGTCTCTCCTCTTGGTATAAAATCGCTGACGGAGACTGGAAAAGATCCGCTCCATTCTTCCTGAGCCCTTAAACTCCCCCGCCAGACTAACTGCCTCCTTCCGGCAAATAAAAGGACCTCTTTCTCTTCTTCCTTTGCAAAAAGAGTAATGGTCATGAGGTAACTTCCCTGGTCCCCTATATCCGCCTGAAAGGATAAGGGAATTAACATGGACTTAGAATCCACATAACAGCCCCGGTCATCCTGACTTACTGTTATCTCCTGCTGAAACTCAGGACCGGGAATGAAGCCGGTATTCAGTTCCGGCAGGCTGCACGTATGGGACGACTTATGAGACTTCTCCGTGAAAAAGCCATAGCCTTTGCCGGATTCATAATACCGGGATGGTTTCACATTGATTTCCTTTTCCTTCACAGCCTCTGTCTGATAAAAAACATATTTTGTCATGAAATACTCCCTTTTTTTATTAGAATGGATTACCTGCTTTTAAGAAAGGGCTGATGCCAGATCTGCAACAGCCCCGTGTTCTTATTGAGCAATAAAATCTCCTGAATCGATCAGTTTCTGTTTTTCATCCAGAATCTCCTGATATCCGTTGTCTAAATATTCTTTGCAGTATGCTTCATACTTTGCATCCAGTTCCTCCGGTTTGCAAGTAATCATATCCACATAAAATTCCTGCCACATGGCAGTTAAATCTGCCGCATACTCACCTGTTGATGCAACACTCTTGGTGAAAATCGGACTGATCAGTCCATATTGTTCCACTTCCCTGGTATAATCATAGGATTGTTTCACCAGATCTTCATATCCAACAGGAGCTAACATCCTGGTATTGGCTTTCAGGTTTTTCGCCTCATCACCATAGTCAGTCATCTCAGTAACCAGACACCAGTAATCCTTGTTGTTATTGTTGGACAGCTTGGATTCTCCCTTGAAATCCTTGACAGGTACTGCAATCTTGTCGGAATCCAAAGTATAATTGGCGCCCTCCACACCGTTTTGCAAATAGAAGAGATTCTCAGGCTGGGACATCCAGTTTAAAAACATCCAGACTGCTGCTCTTTGCTTTTCATCTGTTTTAGAGTTGATTCCCATTACCATTCCGTATGGAGGATATTTATAATAATACGGATGGCTGTCTTTTGGTGACAGAGCGGTAGGACTTAAAACGGAAACTTCGGCACCTGGATCGTTTGCCTTTAAACTGTTTATCACATCTGTGTTTGCAGAAATATAGAAGGAATAGGTTCCTACATTTCCAGCAACAAAGTCGGCCTTCCATGCGGCATCATCCGCATTCAGGTAAAACTCTGGATCAAGGATTCCATCATTAAATTCCTGATTCATGGTTTTTAAGTAAGCTTTCGTCGCACTCCAGGTAAGAGGTGCAACATTCAGATCCAGATAAAGATTCAATTCCTTTTTATCCGGTGAAGCGCTGATAAATGGATACTCGTAGGTATAGCTCTTATTCACGATCTGGGCTCCCAGCTTGCCAAGCCCGGCTTCCTTCCACGCTTTGGCTGCCTCCTTAAGTTCCTCTCTTGTGGCAGGTTTCTGTTTTCCTACTTTATCCAGCCAGTCCTGCCGGATCAGAGTCACCCAGTTATAATAAATTGGATTTCTCTGTGCAAAGAAGAATGTATTTTTCCCATCCAGCTTTCCGTATTGATTGATTATTTTTTCTGCATTCTTATAATAGTCGGGTGCATAGTACTTTATTTCATCAAGGTCCAGTTCCTGCATGGCGCCCTCGGAATTGTAGTTTACCGCCTGGGGCATGTCATAATGGAAAATGATATCAGGGGCATTGCCGGCAGCAATCATCTGCATGTAATCCGCAATCTCTTTCTGCCTGTTGATTGCCACATACTGGACTGTCACGTTGTATTTATCTCCAAATTCCTTTTGAATCCAGTTGGTGTAATAATTATTTGCGGGATCCCAGCCTTCAAAGCCTCTGTCATACACAGGGATCTTGATGGTTACTTTTTCTGGAAAACCCTTGGAATAATCCGTGTAACTTTTACCCTCCGCTTTTGATGCGTTTTCTGCCGCCTGAGTCGTTTCTTCTATTTTTTTCTCTTCCAGGGATTCAAACGCATCCTTTTTGGCACTGCATCCGGACATCAGCCCTGCTGTCATTGCAAAGATAGTTCCCCACGCCGCAGCCCTTTTTAAACTCATCCTTTTCCTCATGAATATCCTCCTTTTCTTTCTTACCATTATCATCAGCCTTTTACTGCACCTATCATGGTTCCCTGTACAAAATATTTTTGTATAAAGGGGTAGATACAGATAATGGGCAATGTTGCAAAAATAATGCAGGAAGCCTTTAAGACTTCCGGATTAGTGATCTGCCCTGCCGTTAGTCCTCCCTCTGCTTTAAAGGATTCACTGGCAGCAACCACCAGATAGTAGAGTTTTAACTGCAGCGGGCGTAAATCCACTCTTTGCTTGATATAAAACAATGCATCGGAATAGGCGTTCCACCGTCCTACCGCGTAAAACAAAGAAATTGTTGCTATAATGGGTTTGGAAAGCGGTACCACAATATAACTTAATATCTTAAAATGACTGGCACCGTCTATTAAAGCGGACTCAATCAGGCTGTCTGGAATGGAAGCCTTGAAATTATTTTTCATAATCAGAAAATTATAGGCTGCAAAGGACAACGGCAGGATCATACACCACCAGGTATCCAGCATATGCAGATTGTTCATCAGTAAATAATCCGGTATGGTACCGGCAGTGAAGTACATGGTGAACATGATTAAAAAAGTCATGATTTTTCTGCCTTTCAGCTGAACCCGGCTTAAGGCATAGGCGGCACTTATGGTAAGAAACGTTCCGATCGCCGTGAAGGAAACAGTTACAATTATGGATACATACAGGGATCTTACAATGGATGCATCCTGTAAGACCTTTCTGTAAGCATCGAAGTTAATTCCTTTTGGTAGCAGAAAGATCTTATTTGCTATGACATAGGCTTCCCTGCTGACCGACTTGGCAAATATATGTATAAACGGAATCAGGCATGTCATAGATATCACAAGGAGCAGAACATGGAAAAATAAGTCAGTCACAAAATCCTTTCTTCTCGCTCTGGTCTGATTTTTGCTCATCGTCTTCCCCTCCTTATATAAGACCGTCTTCACCCAGCTTCTTGGCTATGAGATCAGCCCCGACCACAAGAGCCAGACCGATCACGGACTGGAACAGCCCCAGTGCGGTCGCTTCGCTGAATTTTCCGCTTTCAATTCCCCATCGGTAGACTAAAACCGGAATAGTAGTGGTAAATTCTGTTGCCTTGGCATTGGCCAGGGCGTACACCCGTTCAAAAGAACCTCCCATCAGCTTTCCCAGATTCATGATCAGCAGTGTTACGATGGTACTTCGTATACACGGAAGTGTTACGTGAATGCACTGTTTCAGCCTTCCGGCACCATCCACTCTTGCTGCCTCATAAAGTTCAGAATTCACGCCTGTAATCGCAGCCAGATAGATAATGGTTCCCCACCCCATGGACTGCCAGACTCCGATGAGCACATAGCTGATCAGCCACCAGGTATTCTCCTGAAGAAATGGAACCGGACTGTGACCGGCATTTTTAATCAGAACATTCACCACACCGCTGCTGACAGAAAAAAGGGAATAACCGATTCCTCCGATAATGACCCATGATAAAAAATGAGGCAGATATAAAAGTGTCTGCATAACACTTTTAAAATACCGGTTCTTGATTTCATTCAGGATCAGAGCTAAAATGACCGGCATTGGGAAACCAAAAACCAGATCCAGGATATTTAACAACAGAGTATTGGTTAATGCCTGACCAAAATCCCTCTTGCCAAAAACCTTTTGAAATATGGAAAATCCCACCCAGTCACTTCCGGCATACCCCTTAGCCACCTTATAATCCTTAAATGCAATGGACAGTCCGCTGTATGGCAGGAATTTAAAGATCAGAATAAAAAGCATGGGAAGAACCATGAGTACGTAAAGCTGCCAGTCCCGCTGCAAATAACGAATAAACCGGTACCTGTTTTTCTGTTTTCTCTCACCGCGGCCTGACCATATTTCAAATTTAACCATAATATCCTCCCATCTCCCCGATTATCCATAACTATATTATAAAAAATGCACAATTCAGTTTCCAATCAAATCAACCTGTAAACTATGCAGTTTCAATCATTTATTATCGCGGAACACGGTAAAGTCACAGCATTTTTTCCTCATTTTTCCAGCTATCCTGCGGATTTTATTGTTTTATGGCTTTCTTTTTAATCATACAGGCAATTATTGATCTATTATTGATTGAAATAAGAATTAGAAATCATGTATAATTACAGAAGTGAAATGAGGAGGTATCAGGAATATATGTCTAAAAAGAAAAAGACTGTTATTGAATTCAGAGATTATGATTTACCAGCTCACTTTCCCGTTCTTCTTCTGACTGGAGATCATTGGAGAATCTCCGATGTTCCATCCGGGCGCCTCCATATCCATAACTGCCTGGAGATCGGGGTATGCGAGACGGACAGCGGAACGATTACATTTGAAGATACCACTTACCCCTTTTATGCCGGAGACGTCACTGCCGTATCCTGTGATATTCCCCACACCACATACAGCGCACCTGGAACCAGCAGCAAATGGTCTTATTTATTCGTAGATATGGGCGAGCTTCTCCACCCATTCTTTTCTGGTACAGATCTTCACAATGTAGAACTCTTCTCCTTTTTGGAACATCATTTAAGCCTGATTATGGGAAAAACAAAATATCCGGTCATTTATTCCATTGTCACCGAAATAATAGAAGAGCTGAAAAAGAAAGAACCTGGTTATGAGCTTGCTGTCAGGGGGCTCTTTCTGGCACTGGCAGCCAATCTTATGAGAGCGGCTTCCTTAAACCACAAGAAAAAAGACCAGACACCTGAAAATGCGCTGGTCATTGCACCGGCTCTGGAATTTATCCGGTATCATTATATGGAAGACTTTCCCATGGAACAGCTTGCTGCTTTATGCAGCTTAAGCCCCGCCCATTTCAGAAGGCTGTTTTCTTCTGTCATGGGTAACCGCCCCTTAGAATACTTAAATACCACCCGCATCAGAAAAGCAGCGGATTTACTCCGCATGACGGAAGAATCCGTTTTAAACATTTCCGAGCGGGTGGGGTTCCACTCCATCTCAAGCTTTAACCGGCATTTCCTCGCCACTATGGGAGAAACTCCCAAAGACTGGCGAAAACAGATGTCTATCCTGAAGGACCAGTCGCTGTTTAAATACAATGGCTGGATGTATGCGGAGGTTTTGAAGAAAAAATAGCCGCCTGCTCATTGTGCCTACTTTGAATCTATTGCTTCCTTTGCCATAGCCGTCAGAGAATTTAATTCAACATTTTCAAATGTAAACAGCAGATAATCAATTCCATTCTCAGACCAATTTACTGATTTGAACAGCTTGCGTTCTTCCTGATCGGATCCATAGCTGATCATCAGCTTTCCTTCTTCCTGAAGTTTCTTATCTTCCTCAGAAGGCTCCTGCCCCTCCGGAAGGAATACATACTGTACTTCAGCAGAATTCAGTTCAACGCCCTGATAAACCACTTTCTGACCTGGCTGATCTCCGTCGGAAAGTGCGTCCAGGTGCACATGGCTGGACAGAGTCACCTGCGGATTCTCTCCATACTCAGCGTATGCTTCTGAATAAGTGATAACCTGATTATTATCTTTATCCATTCCCTTTACCTGGGAAACATAACCTTTCACAAATGTCATGCCATTTGTGAAATTATCGGGAAACTTTGGCGAAGCCTTCATCTGAGTTTTTGACAATTCACGTAATTCAGTTATGGAATGTACGTTTTTATCACTTACACTGACTAAGCTTGTGATTTTACCGGCTGCAACTGCGGTAACTGTTCCTAATACCGTTATGACTAATATTGCCGTAAATGCTGCTGCAAATTTATTTTTTCGAAATTTCATGAAATCACTCCTTTTAATTAATTTTTTATGGATTTCCAGAAGCCGCCGTTCTTCGTCCATTTCCGGGGTTATGGAATCCAGTTCTGTTTTTATGAAGCGTTTAATATCGTTCTCCGAGGTCCTAGCCATGGCAAATCCCCCTCTCCTTTTCCCCTTCCGTGATGTTTTCAGCTTCCAGAAGGCTCTTTAACAGTTTCCTTGCCTTAAACAGGCGGGATTTCACTGTGCCCTCCATCGTTCCGGTTACCCTGGCGATTTCCTTTGTACTTAACTCATTGTAGTAATACAAAAGAATCACTGTACGGTATTTTACATCAAGTCTTTTGAGCGCATCACGGATCTGTGCGGCAGTTTCAGCCTCCAGGACCGCTCCCAACGGTCCTTTTTCCCTTTCATCTTCCTCAATCCACTCTGCTCTGCACTGATCTTCCTCCTGATCCAGAATACCTTCAAACGAGAGTTCAAACCTGCTCTTCTTCCTTTTCTCAGTCCGCCAGGCAGTTCTCACCAGAATCTGATAGAGCCATGGTTCAAATCGTTCCGGTTCTCTTAATTTATCTCTGTGAAGAAAGCATTTTACAAAAGTCTCCTGCAGGATGTCCTCACTGTCAGACCGGTTGCCAGTGATAAAATACGCCATACGGTATAGCTTACCGGAACAGGAACGGTATAACTCGTCAAATGCAGCTTCGCTTCCGCCAAGCATGCGTTCCACCAAAGCCTTCTTTTCTTCGTTCATAACCTGTTTCCTTTCCTTTTTTAGATGCATCTATATACTAAGAGTCTTCAAAATCCTGAATGGTTCATTTTTTATTTTTAAATTATACTTCGGCTTGTATCTGCCAGTCAAAAGAAATATAATAGGGCGTAATGGTGTTAAAAAACGAAAAATCGGAGGATAGACGAATGCCGCGTATATTTTTAGTTGAAGACGATAAGGCAATCGCTAAAAACCTAATGCTTTTGCTGAGCTCGGAAGGCTTTACAGTCACCCACGCCTCTTCCCAGAGGGAGGCTCTTGCCTTACTTGGCGGGAATAAATCTGACCTGGCACTTATTGATATTTCTCTGCCTGATGGAAATGGTTTTATTGTTTGCTCGGAGATGAAAGAAACCCATAATATTCCGGTTATCTTTCTGACGGCTTCCGGCGATGAAGCCAGTGTGGTTACCGGGTTAAATATGGGCGCAGATGACTATATTACAAAACCTTTCCGCCCCCGGGAATTAATAGCACGTATCAGAACCTCCCTTCGAAAAAGCGGGCGTACCGGATCGGATTTTGAGATTTGCGGGCTTCGTGTGGATACAGCGAGCGGTATCGTAAAAAAGAACGGCTGTGAAGTTTTTCTTTCCGCATTGGAATACCGTCTTTTGCTGGTGTTTCTAAACAACCCCAAACATATTATTACAAGGGGAATGCTGCTTGACGAATTGTGGGACGCTGCGGGCGAGTATGTCAATGACAATACACTGACTGTATATATCAAACGACTGCGGCTGAAGATAGAGGACGACCCTGCAAGTCCACGGATCATTGTGACCGTCCGGGGGACCGGGTATCGATTGGGGGGCGGTCATGCTTCGGAATAGAGAGTTTCGGCAGTTTGCCATTTTGTTCTCCTTCATGGCTGTCATCACAGCTATTCTTGGATTTGCAATCTGCAAAGCGGCGGGAATCCTTGCCGCCTCTTCTTCTGCTGCCTTTGGAACAGCATTTTTTACATTTACCAGAGCCCGGTATAAAAACCTTGCCCGGATTTCAGCCCAGATTGACCTTGTACTTCATAATGCCGATCATCTCTATATCGGCGAATCGGACGAGGGAGAACTTTCCATACTGCACAGCGAGATAGCTAAAATGACGCTGCGTATCCGGGAACAGAATGAAGTATTAAAAAAAGAAAAGAAACATCTTGCCGATTCACTGGCTGACATAGCCCACCAGCTTAAAACTCCGCTCACATCCGTAAACCTCATTCTGTCATTGCTGGCAAACAGTCCGGATGAAATCCAGAAAAAAGCACTTTTGCGAGAAATGGAAGGATTGCTTGCACGAATGGACTGGCTCATTACCACTCTGTTAAAATTATCCCGTTTAGACGCAGGCATTGTGGTATTTAATATGGAGCGGACAGAGTTAAACAGCTTAATCCACTCTGCACTCCGCCCATTTCTTATCCAAATGGAACTTCATAATATGGATCTGCAAATCGATGTGCCAGAAGGGCTGTTTATTCAGGGTGATCGAAACTGGCTTTCGGAGGCACTACAGAACATCCTTAAAAATTGTATAGAAAGTACAGGCCAGATGGGACGGCTTCAAATTAACTGTACGGACACCCCGCTGTTTACCGGAATTACCATCCATGACAGCGGTACAGGTTTTAAAAAAGAAGATCTGCCCTGCCTGTTTGACCGGTTTTACCGTGGGGATAAAACAGATACTTCCGGATACGGAATTGGACTTTCTCTCTGCAAGATGATTATAACAGGGCATGGCGGAACAATTACTGCAAAAAACCACCCTGAGGGAGGCGCAGTTTTTGCCATATGTTTCCCAAAGTGACGAATCTCTCACCGGGAAGTCACCAGAATGTAAGTGAAAAGTTCTATTATATGGGTAAACCATGAGAAAGGAGACTCACATAATGGAGTTCTTAAAAATTGAAAATCTGTGCAAGGTCTACGGGAAAGGCGAAAGCCAGGTTACCGCACTTGACCATGTTTCTCTTACAATCGAAAAAGGTGGTTTTACTGCTATCATCGGTTCCTCCGGCTCTGGCAAATCCACATTACTTCACATCATTGGAGGTGTAGACGTGCCCACAAGCGGAAAAGTGTACTTAGATGGTCAGGATATATACGCCCAAAACAATGATAAACTGGCTATCTTCCGCAGGCGCCAGGTGGGACTGATTTACCAGTTTCATAACCTCATTCCCACCCTGAATGTGGTGGAAAACATCACGCTTCCTGTCCTGATGGACAAACGGGCAGTCAATGAGGAGCGGTTGAATGATCTGCTTAACATGCTTGGACTTGAGGACCGGAAAAACCACTTACCCAATCAGCTTTCCGGCGGCCAGCAGCAGCGCGTTTCCATAGGACGCGCTTTAATGAATGCCCCGGCTGTCATGCTTGCCGACGAGCCCACCGGCAGTCTTGACAGCAGAAATGGACATGAAATTATCAGACTGTTGAAAGAAAGCAATAAAAAATATGGGCAGACCCTGATTCTCGTCACTCATGATGAAAATATTGCCCTGCAGGCAGACCGCATTATCGGCATATCAGACGGCAGAGTCACGCGGGATGAGAGGCTGGTGCAGTCATGAATATTTTTAACAAAGTCACCTTACAAAGCATGAAGAAGAACCGTACCAGAACGATTGTTACGATAATCGGAGTTGTTTTATCTGCCGCCATGATTACGGGAGTCGCGGCCTTTGGCACCTCCCTGTTAAATTTTCTTGTAAGGGGTTCTATTGTAAAGTACGGGGGATGGCACGTTGAGTTTTTGGATGTGGATTCCTCTTTCATCCAGGAACGGGCCCACGACAGGGGAGTTATAGACACTGCAGCGTTTGAAAATATCGGCTATGCCGTGCTTGACGGAGCAAAAAGCCCGGAAAAACCCTATCTCTTTATTGCCGGATTCGGCGAGGATGCCTTTCATATCCTGCCCATAAAACTGATTTCCGGAAGGCTTCCTGAAAACAGCGGAGAAATTCTCATCCCTTCCCACGTTGCAGCAAAAGGCGGTGTCCGGTTCAGCGTGGGCGATACGCTTTCCCTTTCAATCGGAAACCGTACTGACGGAAACAGAAGTCTTGGTCAGCACAATCCCTTTCAGCCAGGGGAAACATCCGGATCTGTGAAAGAAACGTTTATGCCAAAGACAGAGAAAACCTACAAGGTTGTGGGAATCTGTGAAAGACCCGGGTTCGAAGAACATTCTGCACCGGGATACACTCTGATAACAAAATCGGACAGCAAAGATGAGGCAGGCAGCTTCAGCCTGTTTGTCACATTGAAAAATCCGCACCAGGTAAGGGCTTACGCAGGCCGCACTGCCGGATCACCTGCTTACATACTCAATGATTATGTACTGCGTTTCATGGGCATTTCGGACAACAATCTGTTTAACACGTTTCTGTACACGGTTGGCGGAATTCTGGTTGCAATCATAATGACAGGTTCCATTTTTCTGATTTATAACTCGTTTAACATCTCCCTGAACGAACGCATACGCCAGTTCGGAATTCTCTCGTCAGTAGGCGCTACTTCAAAGCAGCTGCGAAATTCGGTTTTGTTTGAAGGACTTTGCATTGGCGGCATCGGCATACCCATCGGTGTAATAACTGGTATAGGAAGTGTGGGACTTCTGCTTCCCATAGTTGCAGGGAAATTTAAAAACATACTCCACAGCACCGTACCTTTAACCCTGTCGGTACCATTCTCTGCCATTGCTGCAGCCGCGGCGGTCAGTCTGGTAACCATTTTGATTTCGGCCTATATCCCGGCCAGAAAAGCGGCAAACACTCCCGTAATAGAGAGCATCCGCCAGACTAAAGAGATTAAAACCGAATCAAAAATCGTAAAAACATCAAAATTCACACAGCGCTTTTATGGTTTGGAGGGAACTCTCGCCCTTAAGAATTTTAAAAGAAACAAGAAACGCTACCGCAGCATTGTTTTGTCCCTTGTTTTAAGCGTGGTTCTGTTTGTATCGGGAAATTCTTTTGGATCAACATTAAAACGGCTTTCACAACTGTATATCATAAATATGGACTATGATATCCTTTTTTCCACTGAAGACATGAACGACAGCGAACTGTTTTCTCTTTATAACAAGCTGAAAACTGCTGATGGAGTCTATGCAAGCTCGTACCAGGAGGTTTTCCCGTATTCATGTACAGTTAACGCAGGGGATCTTTCAACTCGTTACCGGGAATATGCGGGTGATACAACAGCTGATGAAACAGTTCACCTGCCAATGGACCTCCAGTTTATTCCTGACAGTGAATATCTGGAATTCATCAGAGAACTGGGCTTACCGCAAGAAGAATATACCGTAACAGGCGGGAAAATGATTGCCGTTGCCAAACAACGGGTCGATCAAAAACAGGCGCCGCCGGAAGTGTTTGATCTATTTGCCGAACGTTCCATTCATTGCAGTATCGCACCCGATTCCAATGACAGGCAAGCTATGGCACAGGGGCAAAACACGGACATCACTTTTGTGGATACCTATCCGGTGGATCCGCCCCCAAAGCAGTCTTTCACAGCCAGGCAGAATCCATGCGTGTTTATGATAGTAGCGCCCTATTCAATGAAAGAGCGGTTTGAAACCCGGAATCTCCAGGCCAATGCAGGCCTGTCCTTCCGGTCTGAGAACCCAACCCAGACAGCAGCAGAAATGGAAACGATGATTCAGGGCATGGGTATTACATCTGCATATACTCTGCACAATGTATACGGTATGCTGGAACAATACCGCAGTATGTCCTTTGTAATTAATGTGTTTACTACTGTTTTCGTCATCATGATGTCACTGATTGCGGCCGCCAATGTATTTAACACGATTTCCACCAATATCAGGCTGCGCAGGCGGGAGCTGGCCATGCTCCGCTCCATTGGAATGCCGGACCGTGCTTTTAACCGGATGATGAATTTCGAATGCATCTTTTATGGCATGAGGACTCTGCTGTTCGGGCTCCCATTAGCGGGAATCATTTCATGGCTGATTTACAAAGGACTGGCCTGTGCAGAACAGGTGGATCATTTCGTATTTCTATTCCCCTGGGGCAGTATGGCAGTCAGTGTGTCCGGTGTGCTCTTTCTTGTATTTATTACTATGCTGTATGCCACCCGCAAGATAAAAAAAGAAGATATCATTGACGCACTTCGGGATGACATAACCTGATTGATTTTAATCAGAACCCTCCGCCAGTAACGGACAAAAAAAGAAGAATCAGATGTGATCCATCTCTGATTCTTCTTTTTTATTCTGTTAAACCGGATCAGTTTTGGGTCATCAGCCCTTTACCGCTTCTTTCTTAAAAATCTCCATAAACTCTTCTCCGGTAATGGTTTCCCGTTCCAACAGATACTCTGCGATTTCATGAAGCTTGTTCAAATTGTTTTTTAAAATCTCATAAGCCTTCTGGTGCTGCTGCCGCACAATTCCTATCACCGCTTCATCAATCCGCTTTGCGGTATCAGGGGAACAGGCAAGGGAAGTATCTCCGCCCAGATACTGATTGGTCACTGTCTCAAGTGCAACCATATCAAATTCATCGGTCATGCCGTAACGGGTAACCATGGCCCTTGCAATTCTTGTGGCCTGTTCAATATCGTTGGAGGCACCGCTGGTGACTGTCTGAAAAATCAGTTCCTCTGCTGCCCTTCCGCCGGTAAATGTAGCAATCTTATTGAGCGCCGCTTCCTTGGTCAGAAGATGGCGTTCTTCTTCATCAACCTGCATGGTATATCCAAGTGCTCCTGAGGTTCTGGGTATAATGGTAATTTTATGAACTGGTGCGGATTGTGTCTGGGAAGCTGCAACCAGCGCATGACCCACCTCGTGGTATGCAATGATCTTCTTTTCTTCCACATTGACTGAGGCGTCCTTTTTCTGATATCCGGCGATGACCACTTCCACGCTTTCCTCCAGATCCGTCTGAGTCACTGTTTTCCTTCCCATGCGGACAGCTCTTAGTGCAGCTTCATTAATCATATTTGCTAACTCCGCTCCGCTTGCACCTGAGGTGGCAAGGGCGATTCCATGAAAATCCACATCATCGGAAAGCTTCACATTTTTTCCATGTACTTTTAAAATGGCTTCGCGCCCGTTTAAGTCCGGCAGTTCCACGGGTATCCGGCGGTCAAAACGGCCGGGGCGCAGAAGGGCTTTATCTAAGGAATCCGGGCGGTTGGTAGCAGCCAGAATCACAACTCCTTTTTTGCCGTCAAATCCATCCATCTCAGCCAGAAGCTGATTAAGGGTCTGTTCCCGCTCGTCATTGCCGGAAAATCCGCCCCCATCACGCTTCTTTCCAATGGTATCAATCTCATCAATAAATACGATACAGGGCGCTTTATCATTGGCCTGTTTAAATAAATCACGGACTTTCGCAGCCCCCATACCTACAAACATCTCTACAAATTCGGAACCGGATATGGAAAAAAACGGAACATGCGCTTCTCCTGCCACCGCTTTGGCAAGAAGAGTTTTACCTGTTCCTGGAGGTCCCACAAGCAGGGCTCCTTTGGGAAGCGAGGCTCCGATTGAGGCATATTTACCAGGATTGTGAAGGAAATCCACGATCTCCTTTAATGCTTCCTTTGCTTCTTCCTGACCGGCTACATCAGTGAAATTTTTTCCGGTTTCAGATTCCGCATAAATTTTCGGATTAGATTTACCAAATGACATGGTATTTCCGCCCATCCTCTTTTGCATCTGACCGGATAAAAAGTTACCCAGAAATACAAAAATCAGTATTGGAACAATCCAGGTTAAAAGAATGGAAATCAGGGGAGACATCTGCTGCACAATGGTCTTTTCAAACTGTACGTTGTGGGCAATGAGCCTTTCTGTCAGTGTTTCATCAGGCCAGATTCCCGTCTTGTAAACGGCATAGACCGGTTTACCCTCCCAGTCCTTTTTCCCTGTATCGGATTTAAACTGGATCTCCGTTTCCGTTTTGGCAACTGCCTGAATCTTTCCCTGGTCCACCATCTCTAAGAATGTGCTGTAGGGTACCTCAGTCACTGTTTTCGACTGGAGCCACGGCACAGCCATGGCATTGAATAAAATCATCAGTATCAATACAATCATGTAGTAAAAAATAAATGGTTTCTTATGGTTCTTTCCAGAATTCCCATCATCTTTTAATCCCATCGCGCTCCTCCTTTTTCTTTTGAATCCGGTTTAATACCGATTCCGTAAACACACATGCCTGATCTAAATCTTCTTTATTGGGATGGAGCATGGCATCTTCATAAGCTGCAATCATCTCCCTGATCTGGGGTGTATCATGCTGTGCCCGCATCTGTCTGCACTTCTCCAGCACTTTAGGCCCCATCTTACCTCCGCATAAAAAGCATCCCAGGTACTCATTATCTTCCGGCAGAAAAACAGAAACCTGCTTTTCTACCTGCTTTAAATATTCTTTATTTTCAAATATTCCGCAGGTACCAAACAAAGCAATCTTTTTGCCATGGAGGTCGGAGAGGAATTCAATCACTTCTGTTGTACATATTCCCCTGTTGTTCCAGAATCCTACAAAATACGTATCTGCTTCTTCTCCATGGTACTCCTCCAGATTAACAATATCCTTCGATTTTCCCGGAAGCGCTTCGAAAATCTTCATGGCTACCTTCTGAGTGTTTCCGGTTTTACTTGTATACACAACTAAATAGTCCATATATTTCGCCTCCTCTATCAATAAAATATACTAAAACCTTGCATTTATCAATAGATTCCGGTAAATGTTAATACAATTTATGATTCTTTTAGAATTTATACTTCTTCTTTTATAAGAATAAAAAAAGAGGGTGGTGCAGATAAATTTCTGCAACATCCTCCATACATTTCCGGTTATAAATTTGCCGCCGCTTCTTTCATAATTCTCTTAGTCTCATCTAAATCTTCCTGAGTATGAGCGGCTGATAAAAACAGAATCTCAAACTGAGAAGGCGCTGTATATATTCCATGCTCAAGGAGATAATGAAAATACTTTGCATACATCCCTGTATCTGATTTTAAAGCCGATTCATAATCCACCACCGGATGTTCCGCAAAAAATACGCTGAATAAGGAACCCGCCTGGTTAACCTGTGCCTTTGGAAGTACCTCTTTTAAAGTCTGCACCAGTGTATCGGCTTTTTTCTCCAGAGAAGAATAGAGATCCGGCTGTTCCATCAGGGCTTTCACAGTTGCAATTCCTGCTGCAGTTGCAATGGGGTTTCCTGACAGCGTTCCTGCCTGATATACCTTTCCAAGAGGCGATACAACTTCCATAATTTCTTTACGTCCGCCGTAAACCCCCATGGGCATGCCGCCTCCCGCAATTTTACCAAGAGTGGTCAGATCAGGTTTCACCTTATAATATTCCTGAGCTCCCCCAAGCGCCATACGAAAGCCTGTAATCACCTCGTCAAAGATTAAAAGGGCTCCGTGCCTGGTTGTAATGTCTCTTAAAAATTCAAGAAAACCTGGTTTTGGAACCACCAGCCCCATATTTGCTGCAACAGGCTCCACCACAATCGCAGCGATCTCCCCGGGATACTGACGAAACAGCTCTTCCACTGTATCTTCCTGATTGTAACCGGCTAACAGCGTGTGTTTGGTATAGGAAGCAGGCACACCGGCGCTGTCCGGCGCGCTGCCTGTCAGGGCTCCGGAACCTGCCTTTACCAAAAGTCCATCGGAATGTCCGTGATAGCATCCTTTAAATTTAATGATCTTATCTCTTCCCGTAAAACCCCTTGCTGCACGAATGGCGCTCATCACAGCTTCCGTTCCCGAGCTGACCATTCTCATCATTTCCATGGAGGGGATGCATTGTGTAATCAGCTTTCCAAGCTCCAGCTCTCTTCTCGTAGGTGCGCCATAGGACAATCCGGAAAGGCAGGCCTCTCTGACTGCTTCTACCACAGGCTTATATGCATGTCCCAGAATACAGGGCCCCCAGGAATTTACATAATCAATGTATACATTTCCATCTTCATCATAGATATGGGATCCTTCTGCTTTTTTAATAAAAACAGGAACTCCTCCTACGGAACCAAAGGCTCTCACAGGGCTGTTGACCCCGCCTGGAAAACAGTTACCGGACTCTTCAAATAGTTTTTTTGACTCTTCTGTGTTCATCGTAATTTACTCCTTTTCCCTGCACCAGTCCTGACAGATGACTTCTGTCAGCCCTGAAATACTGTATACCGGTGCGATTAAATCTGCTTCTCTTCCATACCGGTAAAGTGCCTTTGCAGTGATATCACCGATACAGACCACCTTTAAAGAAGCAAGAGAGGGAAGTACTTTCTCTCTTTCTCCCTGGAAAAATGCATCTACACCCGAAGCACTTGCAAATGTTAAATAATGAAGGGGAGCCAATACCTTTTCCATACTCTCCGGTTCACCTTTTTTATACGCCACATCATAAAGCACAATATCATCATAAAACACCCCGGCTTCATCAAGGACCCGGTTAAGTTCCGGCGATCCGCCTCCAGACCTTGGTATGAGCAGACGATCCTCTTTTGTAAGCAGGGATTTTAATCCTTCTGCAAGATCCTTTACCTGATAGCAGTCAGGGATATAATCCGCATGAAAGCCGGATTTAAGCAGTTCATCTCCCGTTCCTCTCCCAATTGCCGCAAACTTTATGGTTCCCAGTGAACGCAAATCATAACCGCCTTCAAATAGCCCGGTAAAAAATTCCCTCACCGCATTGGCACTGGTAAATACCAGCCAGGAGTAGGACTTAAGCCTTTTATACGCTTCATTCATCGCCTCACCGGACCGGTGGGACTGAATGGATAAAGTCAATACATTGTCAGTCGTTCCTCCAGATTTTAAAAGCTCCCGGCGAAGCCTTCCTGCAAACGACTCTGTTCCGGTAATGCCGATCCTGCAGCCCTTTAACGGCAGATTTAACGTAGAGGAAAAATCCAGAGCCGCCACATCTCCTGCCACAATAATTGCAGGACTTTTTATTCCAGCCTGTTCTGCCATGCTTTCAATATCTGCAAGAGTTCCCCTAACCGTTCTCTGTTCCGGAAGAGTTCCATTTTCAATCACGGCTGCCGGTGTATCCTCTGGCTTTCCATTTTTAATTAGTCCATGGACAATCAGAGAGAGATTGGAAAGACCCATTAAAAATACCAGAGTTCCGGAAAGCTTTGCAAAGGAATCAAAATCAGGAGGAAGTGTCCCATTATCAGAAAGTGTATGTCCTGTCATTACATGAAAGCTCCGGCTCACAGCCCTGTGTGTCACGGGAATCCCGGCCATGGAAAGTGCTGCCACCGCTGAAGTCACACCGGGAACCACCTCAAAGGGGATTGCCGCTTTTAAAAGTGCCAGAATCTCTTCTCCTCCCCGTCCAAATACAAAAGGATCTCCTCCTTTTAAACGGACCACGTTTAAGCCTTCTTCTGCCAGTTCCACTAAGAGGCGGTTAATCTCCTCCTGTTTCATGGAATGGGCCCCTGCCCGCTTCCCCACATAAATCTTTCTGCAGTGGTCCGGCACTTCACCCAGAAAATAATCCGAAGCAAGGGAGTCATAAACCAGCGCATCGCAGCTTCCAAGCCGATCCAGTCCTTTCCGGGTAATGAGACCGGGGTCACCCGGTCCCGCACCTACTAAGTAAACCACTCCATTTTTCTTCATGACATCCTCCAATTTCAATTAAAGTCTCTTTGCAGCCTGTTCTGCCAGACTATCCAGTTCCTCTGTTTTTCCCTGAAGATGGATTTTTTTAACCTGGTCCTCTCTCCTGCTGATTCCAAAAACCTCGATCTGTCCTTCTTTTATACGGGAATAAACTCCCACCGGTTCATGACAGCCTGCATTTAAAAGCTTCAATATCTTCCGCTCCAGGGTCAGGCATAACCTGGCATCTTTATTCTCAATTGCCGAAATCCCGGGCCAGGTCTCCATCCCCACTCTTCCTTCTACAGCAAGAATTCCCTGTCCTCCAGCCGGAATCATGGTCTCACAGTCAAAATAATGGTAATCAAAGGCCGGGTCTGACTGAATGCCCAGACGGTTTAATCCTGCTGCTGCAAGGATAATTCCATCAAAATCCCCTTCCAAAAGACGCTTTAAACGTGTCTGTACATTACCTCTTAAATTCTCACACCGGACCGGAATCCCCTTCCATAAGGAGCTTCCGATCTCTTCGATCTGGATCCTTCTGCGTAAGCTGGAAGTACCAATGATAATCTCATCTTTTTTATTTAAGTCACTGCCTTTTAAGGTGATCAGCACATCTCTCGGATCCTCTCGCTCAGGAACCGCCACAATTCCCAGGCCTTCCTTTAAATCCATGGGAAGATCCTTTGCGCTGTGGACAGCCAAATCAATCTCTCCCTGCAGGAGCGCATCTTCAAACTCAGTTACAAACACACCTTTTCCGCCAAACTCCAAAAGCGGCTTATTGAGTATCCGGTCTCCTTCTGTCTGCTTTTTCACCAGCTGGGCTGTAATCCCGGGAGAAACTCTTATCAAAGCATCCGCAACCAGCTGGGTCTGGGCTACGGCAAGTGCACTTTTTCTGGTCCCTATGCGTATTATATCACTGTTCATGTTCCCCAAGTTTCCTTTCTATCAGTTCTATGGCCTGCTCTCTGGTAAATACTCCGCCCTGCCTGATTCCCTCTTTTACCATGGTCTTAAAAATCTCAGTTCTGACCCCAAGGGAAGGTACCTTTTCCTTTACCAGCTCCCGGTACGTGCCAAGCTGGCTGGCGAGCATTCCAAATCCTGAGGGAATTGCCTCTTGAAACCTTTTTTTTAAGTATTGGGCAATGGTAGGAGAATTGCCTCCCGTGGATATCCCCACTACAATATCCTCCTCCTTAATCAAAGCCGGAAAAATAAAACTGCATTCTTCCTGTACATCCACCACATTCACAGGAATCTTCCGGCGCCTGCAAAAAACAGATATGTGTCTGTTCAGTTCTTCATCTGACGTTGCGGCAATCACAAAATCCGCCTCCTGTATATCCCGGTCTTCAAATCCACGCTTAATAAGAGTCATGGATTTCTCACACCGGGAAGCAAGCTGTTCCATCTCAGGAATCATCTCCACGGCAACTACGGTAATTTCCGGCCCGAAATCTTTTAACACAAGTGCCTTTCTGTAAGCCACCATTCCACCGCCTGCAATCAGGCACTTTTTCCCTTCAAGCTCTACAAAAAACGGAAAATAAGCCATTGTCACTCCTCCCTCAACCAGTCCTTTAAACCATCTAAAGTCCGAAGCACCACCTTTAACTCTTCGCTGGTAACATGATCCCGAATGCGGTATAAAAGGGTATCAAGCCTCTTTCCGGACAATACCTCTTTTAATTCTTCCATCTGAGAAATGTAAGGGTGGAACAAAACTTCCTTTAACGCTCCATCCAGTTCTTCCTCCATAATCTCTCTGGCACAGTCCAGCTCTTTCAGCTTGATTTCTGTATTGTTCTTTGATAATGTTTCAAAATAATCAATGTCATATAAAGTGAGTCCGGGAATCTCCCTGATCTCAGGGTCCATATCAACCGGAACCGCTACATCAATAAAAAGCCGATCTTTTCCTGGCTTGATCCATTTGTCCAGTTCTTCTCTGGTCACAGTATAGTGAGGCCCTAACGTTGCGCTGATCACCACATCCATATCATCCATATGTTTGTAACGTTCTTTGTAATCCACTTCCCGGATCCGGTCGCTGTCCACTTTCAGCAGCAGGTCTGAGGAATGGGTTCTCACTGTTCCTGTCACCCGGATCCCAGGCTTGCATAACAGATTCTTGGTTATGGTGCTGCCCATCTTTCCGGTCATGCCGATGACCATTACATCTTTGTACTCTCCCTCCCTGTTTAAATGAAATACTTCATTCGCAACAAGTGTTGCTATAGAAAGAGGGGTTCTGGAAAGTCTTGTATCCGTTTTAATCCGTTTTGCTGCAGCCATCGCTTTTTGAAATAACACATTCAGCTCATAATCTGCAGCCCCATTTTCTTTGGAATACTGATACGCTTCTCTTACCTGTCCCAGTATCTCATCTTCCCCTAAAACCATGGAATCAAATCCACAGGCAACCTTAAACAAATGACGGATGGCACTCTCTTCATTATATACATTTAAATACTTCATTAACTCTCCCAGGCGTACTCCCTTTAAACCGGCAGCCTCCCGCTGGAGCTCACCAATGGCATATTTTGACCCTGAAACATAGATCTCACTGCGGTTGCAGGTACAAAGCACAACTACACCTGTTATAGAATCCTTATTCAATAGTCTGTCTATTAATTCAGCCTTTTCTTTCGTACTGAAGGCAAACTTTTCTCTGATATTCACCGGAGCTTTTTTATGGCTCACACTCATACAATACATGTTCTTTCCAGCTTTCTTCTCTTAACCTTGTAATTAAAACCACGTTCCTATTCTACCACAACCCCATACACAGGGCAATGGAGTGTTAAAACTCCAATTGCATTTTTTCAGATGCCATGTATAATAAGAGAAATACTTTTGAATAGGAGAACATGCATATGAAGATAAGGACGGTAAAACCAGAAGATGCTGATCTGCTGATAAAAATGTTAAAGCAGCTGGATACGGAAACCAGTTTTATGATGTATGAACCTGGAGAACGGACAGCAACGGCTGATGATATGAAGAATAGAATCGAACAATGGGAAAGATCCGGGTCCCTTTTTCTTCTGCTGGAAAATGAGGGCGGTTTGGCCGGTTTTCTTTCAGCCTCCAGAGGAGAACCGCGAAGAATCCGCCACAGTGCCTATCTGGTCATTGGAATTTTAAAAGACTACAGAGGACATGGATATGGAGCAATGCTTTTTCAGAAAATGGAACAATGGGCAAGAGAAAATGGAATAACAAGACTGGAACTGACCGTCATGGCTGAGAATGAGCAGGCACGCCATTTGTATGAAAAAATGGGATTTATCATTGAAGGGAAGAAAGAACGTTCCATGATTGTAGATGGTATAGCGGCTGATGAATATTATATGGCAAAACTTTTGTGAACGAAATTGACTAAAGTCAGTCTTGACAAGATAAAATAGTCGTGATACAGTGAACATAGAAAAGGAACAGCCGCCCACAAGGGGTTGACCTGTTAAAGAGATAGCGAAGCCACCCAGTAACCACCAAGTATGAAGTGCACCCCAAATGTTAGACAAACAAATCTTACATTTGGAGGTGTATTTTTTTGAGTAAATATTCGGAACAGGATAAATTAAGAGCCATTAATTACTATCTTGCTGGACATTCCTTTCGTGAAACAGAACGAGCTCTTGGAATTAGCTGGAGTAGTATTAAGGAATGGGTCCGTATGTATCGCAAAAACGGAGTGGAAGGAATTACAAAAAAGAATCGAAATTATACTGGTGATTTCAAGGTGCACGTTGTAGAATATATGCATACCCATCAGATATCATCTCTTGAGGCTGCCTCATTGTTTTTAATTCCAAGCCACAGAGTCGTTGATAAATGGGAGCGTGTCTATTACGAGGAAGGGGTACAGGGACTCTATAGAGAGAACCGTGGCAAGGGCTCTGGAATGAAATCAGATGATTCGAAAAAGAAAATACTGGACAAGCAAACAGAAAAAGACCTGATAGCTGAAGTCCAAAAGCTCCGGATGGAGAACGAATACCTAAAAAAATTAAATGCCTTAATTCAAAAGCGGGAAAAATCAGAGAGACCGACAAAGTAGCTGTCATAACAGAATTAAGGCAGATATATAAACTGACAGCATTACTACAATTGGCAGAAATGCCACGCAGTACTTATTATTACTATGTAAAGCAATCAAAGAAAACTGACAAATACGAAACAATCAAAGAAAAAATATCAACCATTTATCATGAGAACCATGGCCGGTACGGATACCGCAGGATAACCTTGGAACTTCATAATCAAGGATATAAGATCAACCATAAAACGGTACAGCGGTTAATGAAAGACCTTCATTTGAAATGTATGGTAAGAGCCAAGAAATACAGTTCCTACAAAGGTGAGATTGGGAAAATAGCCCCCAATATAATAGAAAGAGATTTCAAAGCAGAGGCTCCTAATGAAAAGTGGACCACCGATATCACAGAGTTTGCATTGTATGGTACAAAGATATACCTTTCACCAATACTTGACATGTATAATGGTGAAATCATAAGCTACAAAATCAGTGAGCGGCCAATACTTGATCAGGTAATGGAAATGTTGGACAAAGCATTTGAAAAGATACCAGATTCTACGAATCTTATTTTCCACTCAGACCAAGGCTGGCAATATCAACACAAACGGTATCAAAATCGTCTGAAGAATAAAGGAATCCGTCAAAGCATGTCTCGAAAAGGGAACTGTTTGGACAATTCAGTTATGGAAAATTTTTTCGGATTGCTAAAATCAGAACTGCTTTACTTAAGAGAATTCAGTTCAATGGAAGAGTTTCAAATTGAATTGGAAAAATATATTGATTATTATAATAACAGAAGGATTAAGAGCAAACTAAAAGGACTGAGCCCTGTACAATATAGGCTTCAATCCTCATTAGCTGTTTAATTTAATTTTTGTCTAACTTTTTGGGGTCAGATCAGTATACCAGGGTGGTTTTTGCTATGTATTATTACTTACAATACGAAAAAATGAATGTAAGTAATGCCAAAATGAAAAGACCAAAAGTCATTAAATCCTTGAAGTCAAATTTCATAGACATCACCCCCACTCTATCAAAGAATGAGGTCAACACACCCTGTAACGCGAATGTTCCATATCTCTAAGGTAACATATTCCTTTTTAATCTTCAATTGAATTTTATATACTATAAAAAATCAGAAAAACCGGGAACTTCCTATCATGTAACAGGATTCCCGGTTTTCCATATCATTCTTTTAAAGCACTTTGCTTAAAAACAGCTTCAGCCTGTCATTCTTTGGATTTGCAAAAAATTCTCCGGGTTCGTTCTCCTCCAGGAAATAGCCCCCATCCATAAACATGACTCTGGTCGCCACCTCTCTTGCAAATCCCATCTCATGAGTAACCACTACCATGGTCATCTTTTCATCTGCCAACTCTCGCATAACAGTTAAAACTTCTCCTACCATCTCGGGGTCCAGTGCAGAAGTGGGTTCATCAAAAAGCATGACATCCGGATTCATACACAGAGCACGGACAATGGCGATTCTTTGCTTCTGTCCGCCGGAAAGCTGATTTGGATATGAATCTGCGCGGTCTGCAAGCCCTACCTTTTGAAGAAGCTTTAAAGCCTGCTCTCTTGCTTCTTTTTCGCTTTTCCCCTGCAGCTTCACAGGTGCGAGCGTTAAGTTCTTTAAAATTGTCATGTGAGGAAACAAGTTAAATTGCTGGAAAACCATCCCCATCTTCTGACGGTGCTTGTCGATATCGGTTTTCTTATCCACGATATCAATCCCTTCAAAAAGGATATGACCGCCGGTAGGCTCTTCCAGCCTGTTTAAGCAGCGTAAGAATGTGCTTTTTCCCGAACCGGAGGGTCCGATGACACAAACCACATCTCCCTTGTAAATATCAACGGAAATGTCTTTTAATACTTCCATCTCACCGAATTTTTTTCCCAGATTCTGTACCTGAATCAGAGGTTTTTCCATGTTATCAATGCTCACTTCTCTGCAGCCTCCTCTCCAGTACCTTTACCAGCTGTGAAAACACCATAACCATAACCAGATAAATGACAGCAACTGCGATCAGAGGCATAAACGCAGAATAGGTGCGGCTCTTAATGATATCTCCGCCTTTCGTCAAATCCTGCAGCCCTATGTAACCTGCAACAGAGGTTTCCTTTAACAGCACGATAAACTCATTGGCCAGAGTCGGAACTACATTTTTAAATGCCTGGGGCATGATGATAAACCACATGGTCTGGGCATAATTAAAGCCCAGACTCCTTCCTGCTTCAAACTGCCCCTTTTCAATGCTGCTGATACCGCTTCGGAAGATTTCTGCCACGTAGGCACCGGAGTTGATTCCGAATGCTACAACCGCAGTAAATACCTGTCCCGGATCATGAAAGGAAAAGATCACAAAATACATGATCATGAGCTGAACCACCACCGGCGTTCCACGGATTACCGTAAGATAAACTCCGCAGATCCAGTTCAGTACCTTCAGCTTATGGGTGTTTTCATAGGTAGACCGGATCACTGCCACTAAAAATCCCAGCAGTATTCCGATTAAGACTGCAAAAAACGTAATTTTTAACGTATTCTGCAATCCGTCGGTAATGTATTTCCAACGGTCATCTACGATAAAATTCTGATAGAAATCATCTCTAAGCTTTTCCCACATGGCACTCTTCCTTTATTCTTATTCTGCTGTGATGTATTTATCCACAATCTTCTGAAGCTCACCGGAATCTTTTAATTCCTTGATTGCAGCGTTCATCTTATCTAACAGTTCCGTATTGCCTTTTTTAACAGCGATGGCATATTCTTCTTCTGTAAATGCTTCATCAAGAATCTTTAAACCTGCGTTCTCTTTTACAAATACTTTTGCTGGTTCACGGTCAATTACAACAGCATCAATTTTTCCCTGGGTGAGAGCCATAACTGCTTCCATTCCCTTATTATAACGATTGATATTCCCGTCTTTAATGTCTCCTGCATAAATATCTCCGGTTGTTCCTGTCTGAACTCCGATCTTCTTTCCATCTAAATCAGCCGGTGCCTTAATCTCACTGCCATCTTTTACAATAATAACCTGGGCTGCCTGCGCATAGGTATCAGTAAAGTCTACATTCTTTTTACGGTCTTCGTTTACAGTCATACCAGCTGCAGTAAAATCTGCTTTGCCGGACTGAACAGCAGGGATCAGGGAATCAAATGCCATATCCTGAATCTCCAGTTCCATGCCCATCTTATCAGCAATGGCTTTTGCGATATCTGCATCAATACCTACGATATCATTATTATCATGATATTCGTATGGAGGGAACTCTGCGTTGGTTACCATAACCAGCTTACCACCTGCTGCTGAGCTTTCTGCTCCTGCTTTTGTGCTCTCTGCTTCAGCTTTTGTAGTCTCAGCCCCGGCCTTTGTTGTTTCAGCTCCTGCTGCCGCTGTTGTCTCTGTTTTTGCTGATCCGCCGCATGCAGTTAATACTGCTGCCATACATAATGCTACTGCAACTGCAATTTTATTTTTCTTCATAATGATTCCTCCTCTTATACACAAATCTGCATAATTATAAAATAAGTATCAGTTATACATTATATAGCATTTTCGGAATTAATCAAGTACTTCAAAGGAAGATTGTTCAATATCCTTGCATGTTTTTTTACCATCGATTATAATATAGCTGTCTGATAAACAGGGAAGAAAGGGAACCGCTATGAAGGATATCCTTGAGAAAACGGCATGGCCCATGACACCGCCTGCCCCCTACTCGCTTTTTCATCTTTTTTTTGTCTCTGCCGGGCTTATATGGGTGGTTCTTTTGTCCTATTACACCACCAGAAGAATCAAGAACGACCGGTTACCCAGACTTTTATTTTGGTGTGGCACTGTACTTGCAGCCTCGGAATGCTATAAGCAGTTATTCTTATATTATGTGGTAAATAACCAGACATACAACTGGTGGTATTTTCCATTTCAGCTGTGCAGCCTGCCTATGTACTTCTGTTTGGTTCTGCCATTTGTACCCTCTGCCGGAAAAAAAACGGTGCTCTATACTTTTATGCAGGATTTTAATCTTCTTGGAGGAATTATGGCTCTGGCGGAGCCGTCCGGATTGTTTCACCCTTACTGGATGCTGACCTTTCACGGACTCATCTGGCACCTTTTGTTAATTTATATCGGACTGGTAATTGCCTTTTCCCGCTCCTCCGACACCACCTTACGGGGATTTGTCCGGACGCTGCCCTTGTTTTTTATCTGCTGTATTGTGGCATCCGTGATCAACCGGACTGCAAAGCCTTTAGGGCAGGCGGATATGTTTTACATTTCCCCCTATTATCCATCAGCACAGATTGTATTTCATGATATAGCCATAAAATATGGAATTTCCGCGGGGAATGTCTCCTATCTGGCAGCTACCTGCCTGGGAGGATTTATCTTTCATGTTATCTTTGGAAAATTTCATCTTTTTTCTTCCCGGCAGAATTCGTGACCGGGGAGATTATTTTTTACAATTCATCAGGAGGAATGACACATGTCAGATTTAATGAATAACAGAGCTGAGGAAGCTCTCAAAAAACACGCAAACGGTTATAATTGTGCACAGGCTGTTTCCTGCGTTTTCTGTGATAAAACCGGAGTGGATGAAGAGACCATGTTCCGTTTTACGGAAGGTATGGGACTTGGAATGGGAGGAATGGAAGGCACATGCGGAGCCATCGGTGCTGCTGCGGTTTTATCCGGCTTAAAAAACAGTACGGTCAAGCTTGATAAGCCAGACTCCAAGAGAGCATCTTATGAAGCTTCCAGAGCATGTCTTGAAAGCTTTAAAGAACAGAACGGAAGTGTTGTGTGTAAAGATTTAAAAGGTGCTGAGACCGGCAATGTCCTGCGGTCCTGCAATGACTGTATCGCAGATGCGGTGAAAATTATTGAGCAGAAGTTATTTTCAGAAGAATCGGAATAAAAATCCGATTCTTCTATTCTTTGATCAGTGCGGTTGTAATGGACGAAGCTTTTGCCATACATTTCACCAGTATCCCTGATATACGGAGCACATAAGGAAGATCACTGCTGCTTCTGTTTAAAATAATCACTGCAATGGACCGGTCCGGATTTTCCCAGGCGGTCACATCAAGCCGGGCTGTATAACAGGTAGTGGCAATTCTGACAGCTCCCGGCTGGATAAAATGGGTAAAATGCCAGTAGTAACGCAGAACAAACCGCTCTTCCAGTTCATTTGTGCCTTCCTGATAAAGGAAAGGGGCATCGCAGTAATTTCCGGTATGATTGGGACCTCCTTTTTCGTCAAGGAGCACGTTCCAGTCATAAAATCCGCTCATTCCGTGATTTAAATTGCCGATCATATCATGGGCCAGCCTTCCGGCATTGACGGACTGGTCTTCCTTTCCGAATTTGGAAAACTCCAGACAGCTTTCTGATAAGATCAGCTTTTTATCCGGAAATTTCTCCTGAATCAGAGACAGGGCATCAAAATGATCTCCGCTGTACCAGTGAAACGCCACACCTGCAACCAGCTCCTCCGTCTTATCGCTCATCACTTCACAGGCACGTTCAAATGCCCGTTCCTTATTGTGATCCCATATAAAAATCTCTATATGGCTCAACTGATTTTTCTTCATCTCAGGCACCAGAAAATCTCTGATAAAACGCTGTTCTTCCCCTGCAGAGTAAACACAGGAATCCCATGGCTGCACGGCTTTTGGCTCATTTTGTATGGAAAGTCTCTGAATCTCATAGCCTCTGTCTGTATATTCTTTGATATAACGGCATAAATATCTGGCCCAGCGGCTGTAATACTCTTTCTTTAAGAATCCACCTTCTTTCCGGTTAAAATTGGTTTTCATATAAGCGGGAGGTGACCAGGGGGAAAGCATTATGGGAAGTTTTCGTTTGCAGTATGCCTCTGCCCGGTCCAAAAGGGGCAGAAGATACTGTTCAACATCCTGAAAGCTGAAATGCTTCAATTCCTCATCTTCTTTATCATCATCTGCTGCATACATGTGGGTGGAAAAATCACAGCTGTCCACCGGGATCCGTACCATACGGTAATTCATCTGTTCCGGTGAAAAGTACTGCCAAAGCATTGCATCCTGCTGTTCTTTGCTCATTTTTGCAAATACAAAACCAGCCGCATCGGTAAACGCGCCTCCAAACCCTTCCATCGTCTGATAACGCATATGCGGATAAAGATTAATGACCTCATTTTCCGTTCCGTCATCAGGAAGGAAATCACCTTCTATTTCTTCTCTTACAAGCTCTGTAACTCCAGAAGTCCGATACTGATGTATGTTCAATGCGATACCTCCTCTTCTTATCCCTTGACTGCTCCAAGTGCTACCCCTTTTGTAATATGCTTATTTAAAATAATGTAAATGATTAAAGCCGGTGCTGCAGACAATGCCATTACTGCAAACTGAACTGCATAGTTGGAAGAATACTGCCCTGTAAATTCCAGAATGCAAAATGGAAGCGTCTTCCACTTCTTGCTGCTTAAATAGGTAATTGCAAGCATAAATTCATTCCAGTTATTTAAATAGGTCATAATTGAGACTGTGACAATGGATGATTTCATGAGCGGAAAGATAATGATGGTCAGAATCCGGTATATCCCACATCCATCAATTAAAGCAGCCTCCTCTAATTCCTTTGGAATCGAGCTCATAAAGCTGGTGGTGAGAAAGAAACCCTGAGGCAGGGAAAATGCAATATAGGGAATGAGCAGAGCCCATATGGTATCTGTAATTCCCAGCTTGTCATAGATCACGTAATTGGGAAGCAGTGTGGCGTGGACTGGAATCATCATACCCATAACCATAAGAATGGAGGCAGCATGTTTTAATTTCCATTCCATTCTGCTGCAGGCAAATGCTGCCATGATAGAGATGATCAGAACAAGTACCACTGCCAGAGTATTGATTAACAGGCTGTTTTTTAAATAGTGGAGAAAATTACCATTTGTAAAAGCTAAAAAATAATTCACCCACTGGATCTTTTTCGGCCATACCAGAATTCCATTTGTAAACAGCTCATTGCTGTTACAAAGGGAAAAGTCAATCAGCCAGATTAAAGGAAACATCTGTATACCGGCTATGATTGTCATAACCGCTATGGTCAGCACTCTTTTCGGATTATTACTGGTTGCTATCGCTGATTTATCCATATGTCCTATTCCCCTCTTTCTGCAAATATACGGTTTAATGCGACAGTCGAAATCAGGCAGATCAGAATAAACATCACACTGATGGAATTGCCATAACCGTATTTATATGACTGAAAAGCCTGTTTGTATAAGTAGCTTGCCATAAACTGGGTCTCATTGCCGGGACCTCCTGCTGTGAGCAGATATACGGTCTCCATCTGTTTTAAAGCTGCAATCACCGCCATGGTGACATTTACCTGAATTACCGGCTTCATTAAGGGGAGTGTAATATGAAAGAATATATCCCTTCCATTTGCCCCGTCAATGGAGGCCGCCTCGTACATAACCGGATCTATATTTTTGACTCCGGTATAATAAATCAGCATTCCCCAGCCAAATCCGTGCCAGATTAAAACCACCAGAACCGACCAGATTGCATTGCCGGAGCCTAACAGATTGAGCTGGCCAGTATATCCAAAGTTTTTTAACACCTTTGCGACCAGGCCGAAGTTGGGATTATAGATAAATTTCCACAGGTATGCGATAACAGCAACGGAAATCACGTTTGGAATAAAGAAAATACAGCGAAACAGTCCTTCTGCCTTTCCCTGAAGTTTATCTAATTTAATGGCAGTCAGCATGGCAAGCGGATGCTGGATACAGATGAAGCCGATGGCTAAAAACAGGGAATTGCGAAGCGCTGTCCAGAATACGGAATCCTGAAACAGGGTTTTGTAGTTTTCCAGTCCGATGAAACTGCTTTCCCCGATTCCTGAGTAGTTGGTAAAACCATAATACACACTTAAAAGAATGGGCGCCAGAATGGCAGCAGTAAAAACAAAGAGCCCCGGAGCCATCAAAGAAAAGATGACTTTCTTATTGCTGTATAATTTATGCATATTTTTTTCCTCACTTTTTGTAAGACAAAGGGAGCTGTAGCTGCAGCTCCCCTATGTGAAAACCCAAGTTCTATTTCTTCATTGCGCCTGCCAGTTTATCAGTAAAATCCTTTGCTGTAAGCTGACCGATTGCAAATTCAACGGAGGCATCCTCACTGACTGTTTTATATTCATTGGTTCCCAGATCGTTAAATGTAACTCCGGAAATGCCTGATGCATGATTTACCTTATCCACAAATTCCAGCTGCAGTGCAGTTTCTTTCCCTGTTAAATACTGTGAGAAGTTCTGGGCTGACATACAAACTCCTTTTTCCCAGCAAAGCTTGGACCAGTTTTCAGGCTGGTACATATAATTTAACAGCTTGATTGCTTCTGCCTTTACCTTGGAATTGGCTGTCACTGCATGACCGCCGCCATTCCATGCCGTAAGATCGGTTTTTGTGCCTTTTCCGCCTTCTACTGCCGGCATATTGAATACGCCGATGTTGTTTCTGATTTCTTCCGGAATATTTTCATTGGTTGCCATGGACATTTCCCAGCTTCCCATGTAATACATGGCAGCCTGGCCGTTGGTGAATAAATTCATGCTTGTTGCATAATCGGTTGTCTCAAAACCGGTCTGGAAAATGCCTGCATCAATGGATTTTTTCAGCTGATCCAGAGATTTTGTCCAGGCATCATTGGAATAATCACCGGTCTTTACTGCCTCTCTGATTTCCTTGGAAGAAGAGCTTCCGTTATACTGCTGGTACAATGCGTTGATATAGATGGAAAGAGGCCATTTGTCGGAGCCATCCATAGATACCGGAATCACGCCGGCTGACTTAAATGTATTGACAGCTGCCAGTAAATCATCATAGGTTTCCGGAACCTTCACTCCAAATTTTTCAAACATGGACTTATTGTAATAAAATGCCATTACATCGGTATTTCTTGCAAGTCCATATAATTTTCCATCCTTGCTGAATCCGTCCAAAGCACCCTCGATAAATCCATAATCCTTATAATCTGCAGGGTTTAACTCTGCCAGGAGACCGGCATCAATTACTTCATCAAGAAATGACGGCTGCCCCCAGGCGTTTACTAAATCCGGCATGTCCGAGCCTGATGCATATGCTTTGAATTTGGTTTTATAACTTTCGTCATCCAGCGCTTCCACCTGGATTTTTACATTGGGATTCTTTTCCATGTACTGGTCAAAAAGCATCTGCTCAATGAGTCCCTGGCCACTGGTACGGTCTGGTAAGTTGGAAAATACCTTGATTACCACATCGCCGCCTGCAGCCGCCTGACTGCTTTCCTTACCGCTGTCCTTACTGCTTTCCTGACCTGCCCTGGTTTCTTCTGTTTTTGTTTTACTGCTCCCGCAGCCTGCTAAAGCAATGGCAGCTGCTGCCGCGCATAACAACATCCCGATTTGTCTTTTTTTCATAGCCCTCTCCAATCTGCCGCCGTAAAGCGGCAAAAGATCTTTATAGTTGCCTGTATTACCTTCATTCCCCATCAGCGCTGATTTCTGTTTATCATTATAGCAATTTAGATTTTAGGTTTATACATGTTAATTTAATGAAAATGTTTAAAATATTAATCATATTTGTTATATTGCAATCATCAGGTCAGCGTGCAAAAAAGTCCGGGAAGCATTTTTATGCCTTCCGGACTAAATGAATTTTTATTTTATATCGCTCTGTTCCTTTAAAACAGCCGGAATGTGTATGGTCATCCTGGTTCCGGCTCCCAGAACACTTTGTATCAGAAGACCATAATCCTTACCGTAAATCATCTGGATTCTGCGATTGACATTGACGACACCAATGGAGGTATGTCCTCTCTTTTTCATGGAATAATCCTCCAGCAGAATCTGGGAGATGGCTTCCTCTGTCATTCCCACACCGTCGTCTTCCACCTGAATATATAAATCATCCTCCTCCAGCCAGGCTGCCACAACAATATGCCCTTTATCCAGTTTCTCTTCAATTCCATGAACGATGGCATTTTCCAGAATGGGCTGTATTAAAAGCCGCGGAATATAAAGATCCATCAGGTTTTCATCGATTTTAATGACTGCCACCATCTTATCCTGGTAACGGTAATTCTGAATAGCCAGATAGTCCTCTAAATTCTTAACCTCTTCCCGGATGCGGACAAATGATTTCTTTTCCAGGGAATAACGCATCATATTGCCCAGGGCTGCCACCATATCCCCGATATCGTCTGCATGGCGTATTCTTGCCATCCAGTTAATGGTGTCCAGAGTGTTATAGAGAAAATGAGGATTAATCTGCATCTGAAGGGATTTCATCTGGGCTTCCTGTTTCATTACCTTCTGCTCATAGACCGTATTGACCAGACTGTTCATATCGTTGACCATCTGATTGAAGGTATGGCTCAGCCGCCCGATCTCATCCTCAGAATTTACTTCGCAGTTGATATTAAAATCTCCCTGCCCGAAATTCTCCATTGCCTTTGTCAGCTCCCGCAGAGGTTTTGTCATATTCCTGGATACCAGGGCAGAAATGAGAGCCGCCATACAGGCCGTGATCACTGTGACCAGTATGACGATGTTCTTTAATCTGGTTACATCCCGCAGATAATAGTCTCTTGGTATGGCAAGCATCATATGCCAGCCATTTGAGATAGCGGCACTATTGTAAATGCTGTAATACTGATCTCCGATTTTCACATCCCGGTAGAAAGCTTCCTTCTCTCCAAAACAGTTAATATAAGGTTCTTTAAGCAATTCTCCGGAAAGAGCTTTTGAGCTGGCTGCCAGAACACGCCCCTCTTCATTGACAAGAAAAACGTTTCCTGCCTGGGATAAATCGATATCAGATATAATGTCATATAAGCTTTTCTCGTTTACATCAAGAGCAACATACCCCAGAGATTTTTTAGAGGGATAACCATACAGCTTTTTCATCAGGACAATATGTCCATTCCTTACTTCCCAGTACTGATTTTCATCCCGGATATATTCCCTGATATCAAGGGGTGTTCCGATGCGTATTTTCGTATATGTGTACTCTCTGCCCGGGTCAGAGCGGATACCGATGGCGTTAATCTCCTGGCGGAGCAGGGCATAGGAGGAAAGTATTTCCCGGATGTTGCTGTGAAGACGGTAATACGCCGGCCTGTCATCTGCCAGCTCCTTCTCTGATTTTAAGGAGCTTTGTATGGTATCATTTCCGTTGATATAAAATGCAACATTTTCAATATCTGTCACCGTGCTTTCAATTTTTGAAAGTGTAACTGATGCAAGATTTTTTAAGTAATCATTGGTTTTATCAGCCAGAATTCTTCTTGCATAGGAAAATTCCATAAAGGAAAGGAAAATGACAGGTACCAGAATCAGGGTAAGAAAAAGAAACATCAGCTTACTGTGAAAATTTTGTCTGCGATACCATCGTTTCATAACTGGGCTGTCTCCGTAAATTTTTGAAAGGGATTGACTGCATGGCTGCCTGATTTACGGTATTCATACGGTGTCATCCCATAGTTTTTCTTGAAAATCTGTCCGAAATACCGTTCATCTGAGATACCGATTCTGCTGCAGATCTCACCGTTTTTTAACTTGGTTTCTGTCAGATATTTTGCGGCATAATACATCCTGACGGAAGTGAGAATCTCCAGAAATGTATAGCCCGTCTCTTTTTTTATATAATGGCTCATGTAAACGGTTGTAAAGTGAAACTCTTCAGACAGAACCGATAAACTTAACTCCCTGTCATAATTTTCATAGATATATTTAATGATTTTCCCGATCCGTTCCTCTTCTGCCTCCAGAATTTCTTCCGCAGGCTTAACAAGAGCCGAATATCCCTGGATTTTTGACTCCAGCTCCTCCAGCTTTATTTTTGTCTTTTTTTCCTGATCAAACTTTTCACACGCATTCTTCACACATGCCATGATTTCGTCGGGTGTGGAGGGCTTCAGGATATAGTCAGAAACACCCAGTGAAATCGCTTCTCTTGCATATTCGAATTCACCATATCCGGTGAGAAGAATGACTTTTGCATCCGGATAGTTCTGCAGCGTGCGCTTAGCCAGCTCAATTCCGGATAAACCCGGCATCCGGATGTCAGTAAGAAGAATATCGATCTCCTTACTGTCGATCCACTCCTCCGCCTCGATGCCGTCTTTTAAAATCCCCACAACCTCAATTTCATTTTCCTTCCAGGGAAGCATACCAAGTCCCTGTCTGATAACGGCTTCATCATCAACGATCAATAATCGGTACATTGCAATCCCCCATTGCCTGTAGTTTTACTCCTTTTTGATACCCTTTCTCTCTGTCTTTACATCTTCCAGGAACTGCTTCCACGCATCTTCATGTGCCACGAAATATCTGGGACAATCCTTGCCGGTGGCATCATAATGCCGGATTACATCCTTTTCAGTCAGCCCCAGCTCGTTACACAGCATAGCAGTCAGCTTCACCAAAGAAGCATAGGTCTTGTCATTAAATTTACCGGTTTCATCGGGATGACAGCATTCTATGGAAACTGTATCCTTATTTTTTTCCCTTGAAGTCGCATAGGCCACCTCATAGATTGGAATTTCCTGAAGAATCTCCCCTTCCAGGCCGATGATAAAATGACTGCTTGCAGAAATCTTTTTCTCCCCTGTCTGGTCCTTTAAGCTGGCAAAATAGTCTCTGTTCTGTTTTGCAGTTGTACCGGGGTTGGCAACATAGTGAACTACAATTCCGTCAATGCGTTTCATTTTAGTACCAGGTCTTGAATAAGGATTGAACTCAATGAAATCCTGCTGCACATAATCAGGCATGGTAACCGACCTGATATCCACATAGTTTCTGCCAAAAAAAGAAATTAATCCCCATAGAGCGCAGGCTGATAATCCGGTCCATATTACAAACCGCAGGAATATGTATAAGAATGCTCTTTTTTTCTTCTTTTTCTTTTGTTTATACCGGCGATCTCTTGACCTGCGCCGGCGTTCCAGTTCATCCATTCTATCATTTGTCTGATTATTCATGACTAAAGCTCCTGATCTGCCTTTTCTACCAGTTTACGTCTTTCCCAAAGAAAAAGTCAATAAAAATGTCAGGAATGTGACTGGACTGCAGATTCCATTTTCACAGTCTGACACACATTTTGCAGAACTTCATGCAGCTTTCCCTGAGCTGATTCATCGCAGAGAATCACAATTTTATCACCTGCCAGAAGCTTTGTTTCTCCTCTGGGTACGAATTCAGCTTCACCCCGGAAAAGAGAGATGAGCAGACAGGTTCGCGGCCACTGGATTTCTGAGACTTTTCTTCCTTCCGCCTCACAGCCGTGAAAAATCATTCCCTCCACCAGCACTTTTTCCCCGGTTAGGGAAGTATCCCTGTTGGGATTTAACTTTCTTAAAAGCCGGTGAAGCAGCTGATCGTAAACAGGAGCACAGCGTACCATATCAGGAATTACATAAGCGATCAGGGACACAAGGGACAGGGACAGCAGGTGGGTAAAGCTTCCTGTCATTTCACTGATCAAAATAATACCGGTAATGGGTGCTCTTACAATGGCAGCGAAATATCCGGCCATTCCCAGTATGATAAAATTTCCTAAAAGTCCATTAAGAGAATCCGTCATCAGTTCCACTCCGCTGCAATAGATACTGCCGATTACTGCCCCCAGCACCAGAAGCGGCAGAAAGATTCCGCCCGGAGCACCGGAACCAAAGCTTAGGATTGAAAATGTGAATTTTAACACAAGCAGAAGACACAATGCTCCAAATAACATTTCGCCTGAGGTCAGTACTTCTACCAGTGAATGACCTCCGCCCAGTACTGCCGGATAATACAGTCCAAAAATTCCCGCTAATAAAAACGGTATTGCTAACCGTACAAACTGGTTTGGAATCTTCTGATACAGATCCTGGGTTTTTGAAAGAGCAGTATTATACACCACCCCCATTGCTCCGATAATGATGCCGAAAGCGATTACATATCCATAGCAGTTTAAGGGGATCATTTGTGTAATCTGAAGATCAAACACCGGCTTTAAACCGAATACATTCCGGGAAACAAAATCCGCAGTGATGGAAGAGGCCATGGTGGATAAGAGAATTTCCGGAGAAAAATGTTTATGTATCTCTTCCAAAGAGAATAAAACACCGGCAATCGGCGCATTAAAAGCTGCGGACAGACCTGCACTGGCACCGCACGTGATCAAAAGCTTCTCTTCTGTTTTTGACCTTTTTGAAATTCTGGAAATCCCTTTTGCTGTCATGGCACCAAGCTGAATACTTGGGCCTTCCCGTCCCAGCGAAAGACCAAAGCCAAGAGATATCAGCCCGCCAGCCAGCTTGGCAGCCAGGGTTTTCCACCAGCAGGGATCCAACTCTCCCATCATCTCCCCTTCTACCTGGGGAATTCCGCTTCCTGAGATCAGAGATTCCCATTTAAGCAGTAATGCCACAAAAAAGGCACCGGCTGAAAGAACGAGAAACCAGATGGCAATTAATAGCGGTTTCCCCTTTACAGCATTCAGCACCCATTTAAGAAGCTCATCTCCATCACTGAGCAAATACCGGAATAACACCACTACAGAACCGGCTATGGCTCCTGTTAAAATCCCTTCAAGTATCAATTCATAGCGAAAACTTCGGTAACGGTTAATCGTTTTCTGTACCGTATGACCTTCGGTCTGCATTACTCATCCTCCTGTAAATTATTATTTTTCATAGTTAACCTGCACACAATATAAAATTATAGCTCCTGATACTACTGATTGCAAGGCAAAATCCGGCTTATCAAAAAAACAGACCGGTCTGTTCTCCTGCTTCTGCAAGAAAAAAACGGTCTGTTTCTATTTTGCTTTATTCTGTTCAGGCTGCATAATCCAATAACTTTTCCGGGGAGAATGCTTCATTATAACAGATGATTTCCACCTGTCTTCCGATTCCGATAATCATGACTCCAATCAGTGATTTCCCGTCAATCACCAGATGGTTGGAAATAACTTTTATTTCAAAACTGCACCGCTCCGCCTTCACTACAAATGCCACCAGTTCCTCTACCGTGGAAAATGTATGCTTGATCTTTCTCACTTCAGACACCATCTTTCTTCTACCGCTTTATTCATGATTTTCACCAAATTAATTTATTTTTTCGTCTTAATCATGTGCATTTTAGCTATTTAATCCTATTATTTCCACTGAGTGAAGGGTTATACGGGAAAAGTACATTTTTTTAAGGGAAAAGACTACCCAAATTTTAAATTATCGTGTATAATTGTATCGTTGTGTTTTCAAATGGAAGCGTATCGAAGTGGTCATAACGAGCCGCACTCGAAATGCGGTTGTCCGCAAGGGCACGTGGGTTCGAATCCCACCGCTTCCGTCAAAAACCCCTGGCACAAATGTACGGTTTGTGCCGGGGGTTTTATATTTATCGTTAATGGCAGCGGCTATTATGTGGATTAAATATATTTTAGCCGCATCTCCTTTCATATATACCACGAACTTCTTCATTTATGGAAAGCTGACTTGACATTCTGAGTCAGCAGTGATAATATAAGTTTACGGAAAGTACACTTTCCATATGAAGGGATGAAGGTTTTGAAAAATCGTTTAGAAGTAATACGAAAACAGCGCGGCATTAAGCAGGAGGATTTAGCAGCTGCTCTTGAAGTTTCAAGGCAGACAATCGGATCCCTAGAAAATGGACGATATAATCCTTCTATTATGTTGGCGTTTAAGCTCGCACGCTATTTTAACATGACTATTGAAGAAATATTTATTTATGAGGAGGAACTGCAGTGATGAAAGCAAAACCAGATTATATTGTTACTTCATTTGGAATAATTTTACTGGCAGCAGGTTTGTACCTGGTGAAAATATTACCTGATCCCCAGGGACTGCTGCTGACTTTGCCATATATATTTATTGGCTTTGGCTGTGGAATTTTTGGACATGGAATGGGTAATATAATCTCCCGTAAGCTAACGAAAAATGCTCCTGATATCCAAAAGAAGCTTGAGATAGAAAAAAATGATGAGCGCAATATAGCAATTTCCAACCGTGCCAAAGCGAAAGCATATGACATGATGACCTTTGTTTTTGGTGCGCTGATGGTTTCATTTGCTTTAATGAAAATAGATATGACAGCTGTTTTACTTCTGGTTTTTGTTTACCTGTTTGTACATGGATATGGAATTTACTATCGCATGAAATATGATAAAGAGATGTAAAATAAAATACACATGACATTTTAACTTTTCTATGATAAGCTTTCCGTATAAGTTCACTTGTCAGAGGACTTGTAATCATCATGATTATTTAAGTGGGATAAGATCTAATAAGGTCTTGTCCCATTTTTGATCTTTCTGGCTGAATATTTAATAATGGAGGACAAAAAAATGCATATAGAAACCAGCAGACTTATCATCCGAAACTTTGAAGAAAAGGATGCAGCAGGTTTATACGAATACCTTGCCGTACCACCCGTACATTGCTTTTACAGTGAAAAAGTAAATTCTTATGACGAGGCCGTTAAAAAAGTAAAAGAAAAACAAAACGGAGATGAGCATGGCAGCTGCTACGCCGTATGCCTGCGTGACACGGATTTCATCATTGGTGAAGTATTCACAATGAAATTCCATCCGGACACTTACAGCGTCGGATGGAATTTCAATTTAAAATATGGCAAAAAAGGATATGCGACGGAAGCAGCCAAAGCAGTCATAAACAATCTCTTTGAAAACGAAGCCCGAAGAATCTATGCCTACGCAGAAGACGATAATCTCCCTTCCCAGAAACTTTGTGAGCGTCTGGGAATGAGAAGAGAAGGTTTATTTGTTGAATTTATTACATTTGTAAACAATCCCGATGGCACACCTCATTACGAAAACACATATCAGTATGCTGTTTTGAAGAAGGAATGGAATAATAAATAACTGCCTTTCAGGCTTAACGAAATTTCAAAACACTGAATTGATTTTTCCCAAAACTGACATACTACCTTTGATTATAAGATTGGAGGTCAATATGTCAGAAGCAGTTTTAGAAAAACCAAAGGATCGCGTCAGTTATCACGATTCCGTAGAAGAAATGCTGGTAAGAATCAGGGATGACGGTTTATCCAGCGTATTTTCAAGATTTGATGAGCAGGAAAAGATACGGTGCAAATTTTGTCTCCAGGGCCTTAGCTGTCAGCTGTGCACCAACGGTCCCTGCCGGATTAATGAACAGAAAGGTCCTGAAAAGGGCGCCTGCGGAATCGGTCCGGACGCCATGGCAATGAGAAATCTCCTTATGAGAAATATCATGGGAGCTGCTACTTATGCCCATCATGCCTATGAAGCATTTCGGACGCTGAAAGAAACAGGAAAAGGAAATACAACATTTCAGATCACAGATACGGAAAAGCTGAAATGGATGTGTGAAAAGACCGGAATTGACACCAGCCAGTCCATCAATCAGATGGCAACCTGCCTTGCGGAGCTGTTAGACAGGGAAATGAAAGTGAATCCGGACCAGCACAGCATCATGGTTGAGGCTTTTGCTCCGAAAAAAAGGAAAAAAATATGGCATGATTTAAATATTTATCCTTCCGGAATTGAACATGAAGTGCAAAACTGCATTGCAAGCTGCCTTACCAATGTGGATGGAGACTATGTCTCTCTTGCAAAAAAAGCCCTGCGGCTGGGTTTATCCACCATCTATACAGCCCAGATCGGTCTTGAAATGACCCAGGACATTTTATTCGGTACACCAAAGCCCCATGAAGTAGATGTGGATCTGGGCATCATGGACCCGGATTATGTAAACATTGCATTTAACGGTCATCAGCCCTGGATCGGAGCTGCCGCCCTTATGAAAGCCAAAACAAAGGAATTTCAGGATCTGGCAAAGCAGTGCGGTGCAAAAGGAATTCACATCGTAGGCTCTATTGAAACCGGACAGGAGCTGCTCCAGAGGTTTGAAATGGATGATGTCTTTGTGGGACTGATGGGCAACTGGCTGGCCATTGAACCCTTCTTAGCTACAGGAACCGTCGACGCATTCGTCATGGAGGAAAACTGCTCTCCGCCTGCCATTGATCAATATGCAGAAAAGTACCAGGTCGCCCTTGTCAGTGTCAGCACCATCATCGGTGTTCCCGGAACTGAGCATGAAATGCCCTACTATCCTCAAAGAGCAGAAGAAATGGCAGAGAAATGCATTCATATCGCAATCGAGAACTTCAAAAAAAGACATGGTAAGATTAAACCGATGGTACCCGGACATGTCCAGAAAGCAATTGCCGGTTTCTCAACGGAAGCCGTACTGAATGCAATCGGAAATGATTTACAAAATCTTGTGGATGTCATTGCAAAAGGACAGATTAAAGGAATTGTCGCTCTTGCAAACTGCTCCACCTTAAGAAACGGTCCTCAGGACTGGAACACCGTAAATCTGGCAAAACAGCTGATTAAGAGAGATATTATGGTTGTTGCAGGCGGCTGCGGAAATCATGGTCTGGAAGTAGCCGGCATGTGTAACCTGGATGCCATTAACGAAGCCGGAAGCGGCTTAAAGGAAGTATGCAGCGCCCTGAAGATCCCACCGGTATTAAGCTTTGGAACCTGCACGGATACGGGAAGAATCTCCATGCTGGTAACAGCTCTTGCTGACTATCTTGATGCAGATATCTCAGATCTTCCCATTGCTGTCACAGCACCGGAATGGATGGAGCAGAAAGCTACCATAGACGGAATATTTGCTGTCGCTTACGGTGCCTTCACCCATCTTTCTCCTACCCCGTTTATCACTGGCGCACCCAACCTTGTGAAACTGCTCACAGAGGATGTGGAAAACTTAACCGGCGGTAAGGTGGCCCTGGGAGATGATCCTGTGGAAGTGGCGGAAAAAATTGAAAGCCATATCATGAAAAAAAGAAAAGCCATGGGTTTGTAATAATAAAATAACAAGACCGCATTACTCCTCATCTGACCTGACAGGAATAATGCGGTCTTTCTAAATTAATCTACGATAAACAGTTTTGCTCCTGTTTCAGTATGTGAGCGGTGAGGGTCTGCATCTTCCGCTACCTGATAACTCATACCCGGCTTTAATACAAATTCCCGGCCGTCACTGAGTTGTGTAACAAGCTCTCCTTCCAGAACCAGCAGTACATGCCCCCGGTGACACCAGTGATCTGCCATATAACCAGGTGTATACTCTACCATTCGTACTCTTATATTTCCCTTTTCAAAGGTTTTCCAGTAACCAGTTCCGGTTATACCAGGATGCTCTGTTAATTCTGCCTCACTCCAATCCATCGTGCAAAAAGGTACCTGCTCAATTTTCATTGCTCTTTCCCCCTCTTTTTTGGGTCTTATTATACGCTTTTGAAAAACTGGTGTCAATCGCAGTAAAACAATGATTGATGTACATGAATTTATGATATATAATAGCACGGAAGTATTATTACTATTTTTTTACTACTGGAGAAACCTTATGAAACAAACTGTTTTATTTATTCAGAAAGAACCTGTTCTGACAGCAGCTTCTATTCTCGCTCTTATTTCAGTCTTTTTTGTCCCCCCTGATTCGACCTATCTGCAGTACATTGATTTTAAGACACTGCTCTGCCTGTTCTGCCTCATGACTGCGCTTAAGGGAATTGAGCGGGAAGGACTTTTAAATGCAATCTCAGTGAAACTGTCATCCGGAATGAAAGATTTAAAACCGTTCATTTTTCTGCTTGTTTTTACCTGTTTTTTTGCATCCATGATTATGACAAATGACGTTGCTTTAATCGCCCTGATCCCCATTACCTTGTCTGTTCTCTCCCTGTGTGGTCAGGAACGTCATACTGCCCTTGTTGTGGTTTTGCAGACTATTGCCGCAAACATCGGCTCCAGCCTCACTCCCATCGGAAATCCACAGAACCTTTATCTGTTTACCCGGTATGAGTTTGGTCTGTCATCTTTTCTAAGAGTGACCTTTCCCTTTGTCTTATTCGGAGGAATTCTGCTTGCACTGGTATGTTTTTTTATCCCCCGCCATCCCATCAGCCAGGTAAATTCCACCGCTCCGGTAATACGGAAAAGACCTGTCATCGCCTATGGCGCCATGTTCTTTCTGGCTGTTGCCGCTGTGCTGCGGCTGGTTCCTTATCAGGCCGCAGCTCTTACTATTCTGGCTGCCACTGCAATTTTAGACAGGCGTACGCTCTGTCAGGTAGATTACTGCCTTCTCCTTACATTTGCCGCCATATTCATATTTGTAGGGAACCTGGCCAGAATTGACTGGGTTTATCAGACCGTTTCGGGATTGATCAGAAAAGATACCATGGTAACTGCTGCTTTATTAAGTCAGTTTATCAGCAATGTCCCGGCAGCCGTCATGCTGTCCGGATTCACGGAAAATGCTTCCCAACTGCTTACCGGAGTAAATGTAGGAGGCATGGGAACACTGATCGCCTCTATGGCAAGTGTTATCTCCTATAAATTGTATGCTGCGGCTTATCCCAGAAAAACCTTTTTGTTTCTGGGAATCTTTACGGCTTTTAATCTTTTATTTCTCATCGCTTTGCTTTTATTTGAAGGAATTCTTATGTAAACTTATTTTCAAAACAGCCAGCGGCCTCATACGATGCCGCTGGCTGTTTTAACGGTTCAATTTAACTGGGAAATAATATATGCTGCCTTTTCCTGATCTTTCTTATATACAAAAAGTCTGTAAAAATCTTTCACGTTACCTGTCCTGCCTAAAATTGGATTCCTTCCATTTAAGTTATTCATTGATAAACGTAAACTGTTATTGGTTGTTTCAGTCATATAATAAATATTATTTTCTCTCAATATATTTTTTAAACGATATAGCTTTTCAAGATCCTGTGTACTGTATATTTCCGTTAATTTCTTTTTAAACAGCATAATCCCGACCTTTCCATTCCAACCTGCCTGGAACCGCGTTTTTGTTTCATGCGATTTCATTATAACAAAAATGGCTGTCTGTTACAAGCAGGCAGCCATTTTTTATATTTATTATATTTTTTTAACCGGATAGCACACTTCTGTTACCAGTTCCTCCGGATTCTGAGTCTGAGCAGGACTGACGTGATAAATGCAGAACATGGGACCGTTAAATTCATATTCATTGTCTTTGACCCAGTTGGCAACTGCAAGGTTCACATCTGTGATCTGTTCGTAGCTCCCTTTGTATACCGCTGATGCAATTTCCACCTCTGGTACTGTTTTAAATACTACATGCTCCGTATTGTCATAGGAGCCCTTTACGGATATCTGTATTTCCACATTAACGTCCCTATCTTTAAATCCATGGTCATGAAATACTGCAAGAGAATATACGGGTTCTGCCATCTGCAGATTCATATCCCGGGTTTCTTCCCCCAGCCGCTTCCATAATATTCCTTCCTGGTTGTAGGCTGGTATAACCGCTCTCACACTGGCCACGTATCTTTGAGGCATGGTTTTTAGTACTACACTGTAATTCATTGCCATATCATCCTTTCTCAGCCTTTGGATGGCTGTATCAAGGAGCATAAGCCGGTGTCCGCTTTCCTTCATTTCTTCCTGGACTTCCACTCTCCGGATCTCTAAAAACTTTGCCAGTTCTGCGGGATCATCATATTTTTTTAACATTTCCCCAATTGCCGCAAGACTAAATCCCATATCTTTTAAGGAATTAATCCTGACAGCTTTTAAGAGCTGGTCTTCGCTGTAATAGCGGTATCCGGTAAAATGGTCGGTACTCCTTGGTGTCAGCAGTCCGATCTCGTCGTAATGGCGGAGCATTCGGATACTGATTCTTGACAGTTTGGAAAAATCTCCTATTTTCAGCATGCTTATTTCCTCACATATATGTTTTTTTGAGCTCGTATTTAGTATAGAGTATACCATAATGTGAGAGTCAAGCAACAATTCTTAAGATACATATTTTTCATTGTTTATGTTAAAACTGATTTTATAGTAGAAAGGAGAGTGAATCCCAATGCTGTTAGTTACCACGGATTATATTCCAGGAAAAGAACTGACACTTCTGGGTATGGTGAAAGGAAGCACCATACAGTCAAAAAATATAGGAAAAGATATTTCTCAGGGACTTAAAACCTTAGTTGGAGGGGAATTAAAAGCGTATACGGAAATGATGGATGAGGCCAGGAATCTTGCAACCAGCCGTATGATCCAGGAAGGTGAGGCAATGAACGCGGAAGCCATTGTGAATATCCGTTACGCTTCTTCTTCGGTCATGCAGGGTGCCGCGGAAGTTCTGGCCTATGGAACTGCTGCTGTATTTAAGTAACTGATACTGCCGGAGTCTTTATTGGGGGGAATGAAATGAAAAAATTTGCAAAAAATCTTCTGTTTATTTTGGGGCTTTTGTTTCTGCTTCTTTTCCTTGTTTTAATGGTCTATGAATACTATTTGTTAAAAAACAGGCTTCTGCTTGTTCCGGACCTGATTTTTGCCAGCTTTCTGCTTTCCGGCATTCTGTTTTTAATCCCCGGAATCTCCTGTATGGCGGTTTCCTATGTGCTGAAAAGAAAAGAGCTCAAATAAAAAACATCGTTTCCTGGCTGGGAAGCGATGTTTTTTCTTTATAATAGCTGGTAAAGCAGTTTTTTCTTTGTACTGTACCAGATCAGCATTCCATGCCCCAGCCTGGGAATCCGGACATTAAAATCCCATTCCGGATACTGCTTGATTACTGAGATGCGGTCTCCTGATGCAAAGGCAAGAAACGAAATATAAAACTCTTTATTCATTGGATGGACACTGGTAATAAACCAGTCATCTTCAACCACAGTAACGGAAAGCTTCTCCCCTTCCTCTGCCTTTTGCAGTTTCAGTGCAGAAAGCTTCCTTTTACAGCAGGAAATCTCTGCGTCTCCTGTGGAAAATGTGATGCTGTTGCAGGTCGGACAGACATAGTATTTTATCTGTTTCATATTTCCTCCTGTTATGTCATTGGGCGTCAAATCACCATTTAATAAATTCTGTATATCTATTCCAAAAAGTCTGGAAAGCTCAGGAATTAAAGAAATATCCGGAAGACCTTTGCCTCTCTCCCATTTGGATACCGTTTTATCGCTGATATGCAGTTCATCTGCAAGCTGTTTCTGTGTCATACCGTGCTCACTGCGAAGCATACGGATTAAGGTTCCTACATTATTGTCAGGCACAGGCAAACCTCCCTTCCCTGTAAAAGAATTCTTTTTAATTGTAACTGACTGAAGAATTTTTTTCAATCTACGCTGCGTAGAGAGCTTTAAAAACTTATTCTTCGTGCTTACTTCCGTAGGTTTCCACGCAAAAGCCATTATATCCGCAGCAGGTACAAGTCAGCTTCCTGAGTGTTGGTGTATGTTTTGCCCAGAACGCTTCTTTGAGTACTGGTTTGAATACTTCGTGGCATTGCGGACAAATATACGCAACCCGCCTGAAATAATAATTTAATATCCATACAGTGTACGGAACCGCCACCACCAGGTACAGGGCGAACGGCCACCATATCCCAGACATGATATACAGAATAATCGATGTCCACTGTAAAATTCCAAGCGGTATTACCGTAATCAAAAGTGTTACGTGAAGTCTTTTCAGTTTTTTCTTATTTTCCATCAAGTAAGCTATATCACCGATAGATTCAACTGAGAAATTATCTATACTCTTCAGCTCACTCCTGATCTGTTCCAGCATATCCAGTTTCATCTGGCGTTCATTCAATTCCTTTTTTATCGCCTGCTCCTGCTGGTTAAGCAAAATGGAGAGAACACTGCCCGGATCTTCTTCTGAAAGGAATTCACCAATGCTGTTTATTGGTAATCCTGCTTCACGAAGAAAACAAATAATTTTCATCCGCTTTAAATCCTCTTCAGAGTAGAGACGCCGGCCACCCTCAGACAACTCACTGGGAACAAGAATGTTCCTTGTATCATAATACTGAACCGTTCTGACAGATACGCCACAGAGCTTTGCAATTTCTCCTGTCGTGTATTTTGACATAGCTTTCACCTCCTTACACTTCGCATTTTATAACATTACGCAGCGTCACAAGCAATATGTTACGCAGGGGGATTTTTCATTTTAGGCTAAGCTATGCCACAGAAGATACAGGTATCCCTCTCTTTTGCTATTCAGTGCTTAGTTTATCCTGTTCTTAGTTATTGTAACTGACTGAAAAAACTTTTTCAATCTAACTGTACAAAGAAAACAGCCCGGTTTCCATACCGGACTGTCTCTTTTCCTATCTGAAATACTGGGGAAACTGTTTTACAATTCCCTGGGTCATCATATCAGCCATTTCCAATGCTCCACGCTCTATATCAGCAAATATGCCAATACTGTCCTCAAAATTCTGGGATAATGTGGCAGCAGTCTCCTCTTTGGTCAGATTCATGTAATCGTTTAGCATCCTCTGTAAGTCTGCAGCAGACCAGTTGGGATTTATGGAGACCAGGAACTCAACAAACTGTGCGGCATTATTATTCATTCGGTTTTCTGCGTCAGCAGCCGCCTGTGCATTCTGATCTCTTAATGCCATCACGTAATCATTGACCGTTGTAAAATAACCGGTTAAGAGATCAGCAAATGTTTTGGCATTTTCATCCCCATAGAATGTTTTTATTGCCATCTGGAAATCTCCTGGAATTTCCATCATACGATTCATTACATATTCAGCATCGGATAAATTCCACAGTTCACTCTGGATTGCCATTCTCAGCCAGTAAACCTGCTGGAGCCACAAAAAACGGAGGTAATTACCTAAGTTCTGCTCCGCTTTGCTGACCCACATGTAAGTAGGAGGCATGGGTTGCGGCTGAGGCTGGGGTAGAGGCTGGGGACGCGGCTGGGGACGGTCTCTGGGTATGCAGATAACCTGACCGATAAATAAGTTAGTAGGATTTATTCCAGGATTTGCAGCCATGATCGCTTCTACCGTAGTATTGTAACGCTGGGATAAAAGCCAGAGCGTATCTCCTGCCTCAATCGTATACGAACGGGTTCCCTGGGGACAGACCGGATACATATTCATAGGTCTTTGCTGTATGGTATTATCCGTGGACTGGGCCCATGGCGGCAGATTCCGGAATTTATATCCTGCCGGTATCCAGATTACCTGGCCGATCATTAAATTTCCGGGTTTGATACCTGGATTTAAAGCCATTATGGCTTCTACTGTCGTACAGTATTTCTTGGCAAGAAGCCAGAGGGTATCCCCTTTCTGAATGGTATACGCGCGCAGACCTACCGGACAGCGCGTTGTACTGCCTGATACAGCTTCACTCTTTAACGTGTTTGTCGACATTTGAGAGGTGTCGGCTGGCTGGGTCGGTTGGGTTGGCTGGGTTGGCAAGGTCGGCTGCATCCGCGGCTGAACCGGCTGGGCCGGCTGGGCTGGTTGGGTCGGCTGCATCCGTGGCTGCGCTGGCTGGGCCGGTTGGGCCGGCTGGGTCGGCTGCATCCGTGGCTGCGCTGGCTGGGTTGGCTGTGCCGGTTGGGCCGGTTGGGCCGGCTGCATCCGTGGCTGCGCTGGCTGGGCTGGCTGGGCTGGCTGGGCAGCTGTGTTTCCTGATGGAATACAGATTATCTGTCCAACCTGGAGATTGCCGGGATTGATACCAGGATTTGCTGCCATAATTGCTTCAACCGTGGTATAGTTGCGTCTGGATATCAGCCAAAGTGTATCTCCGGATTGAATCGTATAGGAAAACAATCCTTCAGGGCAAGAAGTCATCATAATACTGCCTTTCAATTAAACAATTTGTCTTATTTTATGATGAAAAAATCAGAAAAGTACCTGTCAACCTGCTATAATTTAATTTTTTTTATAGTTATTATCCATAAATCCCTCTGCAGCCTTTGTTTTTTTCACATACAGATCTGTCTGACTATATAATATTGTACATGCATATTGATTCTTTCCTTCCCGTTGCATTTGCAACAAACATCTGATATTATTTTATTACAAATATTTACCATTTATGACAATATTTTTAATAAGGCAAAGGGGGTCCCATTATGACAAAAGAACCTTTCAATCAGGCTTTTATGCAGCTGCCGTTGGGCTATGCCCGCCACACCATCCTGTTTGAAGATGATTCCCATATAAAGGATTATATTCTTACAGAGGCGAATGACACATTTTTACGCTATCTGAATTTAAGAAAAGAAGATGCCCTGCAGCAGTGTATATCCCTGATTCTTCATTCTGCATCTGACCAACCTGCCTGGTTTAATTTTTATAAAAATCCGAAGCAATGGAATCAGGAACAGAATTCAATCATGAAAGCCGATAATCATTATTACAAGGTGACTGTGAGCTATCCTGATCCCAACACAATGATTACAATTTTTGACGACGTTACAGAGTTCATTGCTGAGCTTCATAACGTAAAGGAAACAAATGAAAAACTGATGCGGGATATTGATATCTTTTTTGACAGCACGCAGGACGCACTATTTCTGGCTGCCTACAAAGATGGAGAATTCCGTTACATAAAAAATAATACAGTGCACCAGCAGATGACAGGTATTACAACCCCGCTGTCTGGTATGACCCCTGTTGAAGTTTTGGGAGAAAAGGTAGGAGCCGCTTTAAAAGAAGGTTATGAGCGGTGCATTACGTCCGGAGAAGGTCTGACATATGAAGAAACCGTTGATTTTCCTGAGGGCACCAGAGACTGGCTTGTACGCCTTACTCCGGTAAAGGAAGATGGGAAGATCTCCTATATCATTGGCTCCCGCCTGGATATTACCGAACTAAAACGGCTGAAAGAGGAAAAAGAACAGCTGCTTAGGAATTTCAACTCCATGTTTACGGAACATTCAGCCGTCATGCTGATCATTGACGTTGCATCCGGAAAAATACTGGATGCCAATCCTCAGGCCTGCTCATTTTACGGCTATACCAAAGAAGAAATGCTCCGTATGAGTATTGATGAGATCAATACTCTGTCCAACGACTCCATCAGACAGCTGCGCATTGAGGCATTTAACCAGGAACGGCAGTATTTTCTGTTTCCACACCGTTTAAAGAGCGGTGAGATAAAAATGGTAGATGTATACTCCAGCCCTGTCACTTATGGAGACGATACCAGACTTTATTCCATTATTTTTGATGTATCAGACAGGGAGCAGTACAGAGATGATCTTTACCGGGAAAAAGAGATGCTCAGCGTCACTTTAAATTCCATTGGAGATGGGGTTGTAACAACAGACCTGGATGGAAAAATAACCTATTTAAATCAGGCAGCTGAAGAAATAACCGGCTGGAGTACAAAGGAAGCCTTTTCTAAATCATTTATGGAAATCTTTGATCTTCGTAATGAAACCACAGGTAAGATTGTACCAAATCCCATCAATGCAGTGCTGGAAACTGGAATGATTGTTGGTCTTGCTAATCATACCGTGCTTTTAAATAAAAACGGGAATTTAATCCCCATTGCGGACAGTGCCGCTCCCATACGTGATGAAGACGGGCATGTATACGGAGTCGTCATGGTATTTCGGGATGTCAGCCAGGAGAAACGGCAGCAGGAACGCATTCTATATTTAAGCTATCATGATCCGCTGACCCAGATATTCAACCGCAGATACATGGAAGAAGAATTAAACCGAATGGATCAGACCAGCCAGCTTCCCATTGCCGTTATTATGGGAGATGTGAACGGTTTGAAAGTCATTAATGATGTATTTGGGCATAAAACCGGAGATCTCTTATTAAAAGAGGTTGCCAGAACACTTCAGTACAGTCTCCATAAAACGGGTATTGCTGCCAGATGGGGCGGTGACGAATTTCTGATTCTGCTGCCTCATACCGATAACCAGAAGGCCCAGGACATTATACGCAGACTGGAAGAAGCCTTCCGCAAAAGTGACCGGCTCCCGCTGGAGGTCAGTGTCGCAATGGGCTTTGATGTAAAAGAAGACATGACCCAGTCACTCAGTCAGTCACTGCAAAAAGCCGAGGAGAAAATGTATCATAAAAAGCTGCTGGAGGGAAAAAGCTACCGCAACAGCATTATTACAACACTCCTGGCCACTCTTTACGAAAAAAGTATGGAAACAGAAGAACATGCAGTACGGCTGGAAACCTACTGCATGGCAATTGCTGACAAGCTGAATCTGTCTTCTGAAGATAAAAACGAGCTTTCTCTTTTAGCCATACTTCATGATATCGGCAAGGTAGGAGTCAATATAGAAACTTTAAATAAACCAGGGCCTTTAAATAATGAAGAATGGAAAGAAATGATGCGCCATCCGGAAATCGGCTACCGGATTGCCCAGAACACGCCTGAGCTTTCCACTGTATCCGAATACATTCTCTCCCATCATGAACGATGGGATGGCACTGGGTACCCCAGAGGCATAAAAGGGACTGACATCCCGCTTCTCTGCCGGGTTCTTGCCGTAGCCGATGCTTACGATGCCATGACCAATAACCGCTCCTATCGGAAAGCAATGGATTCCAGGACCGCAATGGATGAAATTGGCCGCTGCTCGGGAACCCAGTTCGACCCCTTTATTGTTAATATTTTTTTAAATCTCAATCAGGTTTTTTAACAGAATAAAAGAAAAGACGCATATGACCTCAAAGAAATACTGCCATGGTCATAAATGCGTCTTTTTATTTTAAAAATCTATTGACATTTTAATTTTAATTGTGTACAATTTAATTTAGTAAAATAAATATAGCAAATTGCGAGGTGGCAAATATGAATTTATATGATATCACAGTTACAGACAGAAAAGGAACTCCTGTTACGCTGTCCCGGTACAAAGGAAAAACACTGCTGATTGTAAACACTGCGACAGGCTGCGGGTTTACTCCCCAATATGAAGGCTTAGAAGCACTTTATCGAAAATATAAGGATCAGGGATTAGAAATTCTTGATTTCCCGTGCAATCAGTTCGGTCATCAGGCCCCTGGAACACAGGAAGAGATCCATCAGTTTTGTACCATGAACTACGATGTTTCTTTTCCCCAGTTTGCAAAGATTGAAGTAAATGGTCCCGGAGAATCCCCTTTATATTCCTATTTAAAATCACAGCAGTCCGGAATTCTCGGTTCTAAAATAAAATGGAATTTCACAAAATTCCTGGTTGATAAAAACGGGAACGTAACAAACCGTTATGCACCCACCGATAAACCGGAAAAACTGGAAAAAGATATTCTCGCACTTTTATAATATATGCGGATTAAATAAAGAGCCCAAAGGGCAGGAAAGGAAGTATTCACATGGAAATTAAAGCTGTTAAATTATATGAGGGAGGTTTTATGACACAACCCTTCGCAATGGGAGGCGGAGTCAGTGAACCAATTTTTGATGAAAGTAAAACCTATGAATCCAGCCTTCAGAATTATCTCATCGATACAGGAAATGAGGTCATCCTGATTGATACCGGAGTTCCGAAGGAAGTTCCTGACACCCCTGCAAAGGAAGGGCAGAAAATCTACCAGGGAAAGCGGCTTCACGACTATGTAACTGCTCTTTCCATGCTGGGCTACCGGCCGGAGGATGTTACCCGGATTCTATTGACCCACAAGCATCCGGACCATTCCGGAGAGCTTAGAAGTTTCCCCAACGCTAAAATCTATCTTTCCCAGGCAGAGGCAGAGGCCTTAAAGTTAAGCGGCGATCATATTATCCCTGTATCATTTAAGGATGGCGCCTATTATAACTTCAATGCCAGCGAAAAAATCACAGACGGAGTCTATTTCCTGCCTGCACCAGGACACACAAAGGGTAACAGCATTGTTGTAGCGGAAACTGACGGACTGTTTTATCTCATACACGGTGATATCACCTATACAGATGCTGCCTTAAAGGAAAACCGCTTATCCGTAGTCTTTGAAGATCTTAAGGCTGCCAGAGATACTCTGACAAAGGTTCGTTCTTTTATAAACGAAAATCCTACTGTCTATCTCTCCACCCATACACCCGAAGGCATATCCAATCTGGAAGAGAAAAAGATCATGAAGCTTTAGAATTTTCCCCACCGGCACCAAATGCCTCTTTCTTTAATACCATGGTAGTAGGAAAGGAGGCAGACAGTATGAGCACCTGCAGTTTTGACGGTCTGACCGGCCGTGTAGTAACTCCAGATGATCCTTTCTATCATGAGGCCAGACAAGTCTATAACCGGGCTGTCAACCGGTTTCCTCTGGCCGTTGTTTACTGCGGGAACATTACCGACGTCAGCAATGCCGTATTATGGGCCAGAAAACGGGGTATCTGTCTTCGCATACGAAGCGGAGGCCACAATTATGAAGGATATTCTACAGGCAACGATGTACTTGATATAGATCTGAGTGAAATGAATCACCTCTCCATTGATGAGGAAAACCGCTCTCTCACTGCAGAGGGCGGTGTAACCAACAGACAGCTTTACGATTTTGTATCTTTAAGAGGATATCCGTTTCCAGGCGGTACCTGCCCCTCCGTAGGAGTGAGCGGTTATGTCATGGGCGGGGGATGGGGACTATCCTGCCGCTATCTTGGACTGGGGTGTGACAGCCTCTTAAGCCTTTCCATGGTTAATTCTGAAGGCAGCTTAATCACTGCCAGTTCACAAGAGAACCCTGATTTATTCTGGGCATGCCGGGGCGGAGGCGGGGGCAATTTCGGAATCATTGTCTCCATGACCTTCCGGCTTCCCGAAAAAACAGATAAAATTACTCTCGTTGAAATCATGTATCCAAAGGCTGACCAGGAAAAACAGGCTTACTTTCTTCTTTCCTGGCAGGATTGGCTGGAACACGCCAATCCTTTCATTACCCTGGTTGGCAGAATTTTCAACTCACAGGAAGAAGGACTTTCCATTATATCCAGAGGCTTTTTCTATGGCCCGCCGGAAGCCGCTCTTGGAAGCATTGCACCGCTTCTGGAGCTTGGCGGGGTCAAATACCGTCTAAAATACGTGACATTTCTGGAAGCAGTTACGATAATCGGAAGCTTTTATCCTCCCTTTGAATCCTTTTTATCCGCAAGCGGCTTTGTAAACAGAGAGCTGTCTGAATGTGAATGTCTGAATCTGGCAGGACTCATTAACAAACGTCCGACCGGATCCATTTACACCGGGCTTTCTCTTTATGCACTGGGAGGCAGGGTTTCTGAGGTACCGGAAAATTCCACTGCTTTTTATTATAGAGATTCCAGATATATCGTCTGGCTCAATACAGTATTGGAACACAGCAAAGGGGAAAATGCCCTGTGGCTGGCACACCAGTCCAGTTGTATGGCTTCTGTGACAAAAGGCTCTTATGTGAATTTTCCTTATCAGGGTCTTCCATGCTATCTGGAAAAATATTATGGCAGCCATGTCTGCCGGCTTAAAAAGATCCGGGAAGAATATGATCCCCAGGGTATTTTCACCTATCCTCAGGCAATCGGCGGATCCCGGTGCTGTTCGAATTTATAACACATCATAAAAAAACTCAGGAGCGGCTTTCTCACCGCCTTCCTGAGTTTTTAATTTATTCCAGATGCTGGCCTGTATTGCCAAGAATTTTGTATAGGAGATGATATAGTTCCCGGCCTTCTTCCTGGTTAATGGGAACACACTGTGTAATCTTTTCCGGTATGGAAACCGCCTGCTCTTTGAGCAGATCACCTTTCTCAGTCAGCTCCACAATGACGCTCCGCTCATCTTCCTTGTCCCTGTTCCTGGTTAAAAGACCACCGGCTTCCATCTTCTTCAGCAGGGGAGTCAGCGTACCGCTGTCCAGATAAAGGATCTCACCCAATTGCTTTACAGTGACTTTCTTCCTGTCCCACAATACCATCATGGCAATATACTGTGTGTAGGTTAAACCTATCTCATCGAGAAAGGGCTTATACAGCCTGACAATCTCTCTGGCACAGGCATATAGCGGAAAGCAAAGCTGGTTCTCTATTTTCAATCTGTCATAATTCATCACGTTTCTCCGTTCTCCTGCTGTTCTGTTTATTTTTACAGCAATTCTTTTATGCTCTCTTTAACCAGCTTCATATCAGTGGTCGGTTCAAATCTTCTCACAACAGTTCCTTCTCTGTCAACAAGAAACTTTGTAAAATTCCACTTGATATCCGGCTCATTCTTATAGTTGGGGTTTGCCTCCTGGAACTTCTCTTCCAGTACACTGGTCAGCTTATGCTCCGGATCAAAGCCATCAAAACCTTTTTCCTTAACCAGATACTGATAAAGCGGGATGGCATTCTCACCATTAACTTCAATCTTTGAAAACTGGGGGAATGTTACGCCAAAACGTCCGGTACAGAACGTATGGATCTCTTCATCATCTCCAGGTGCCTGATTACCAAACTGATTGCATGGGAAATCAAGTATCTCCAAACCATTCTCCTTATATTCTGAATAGATTGCCTGAAGATCGGTATAATGAGGGGTGAAACCGCAGGCTGTTGCAGTATTCACGATCAGAAGTACCTTCCCTTTGTAATCAGATAAATTTTTATCCTCACCGGACATAGTTTTTACAGTAAAATCATAAACAGACATTGTAATACCTCCTTTATCTATCATAAAAGCTTATTTTTTAAGTTAATCCTATTATAAAATAGTTGTTCATACCTGTCAATAGTTTTACTACATTTAATTGAGATAAATTAATTTGTTCTATTTATATTTTTCAGTTGACAGCAGAAATCAAGAATGTTATCATTTGTATGTACAAACAAGAGAGGTGATGTTTTGAGCAAAAATGACGAAATACAGAAACAGGCCTGTTCCCTTAACGGCTGCCTGTTTTTTACTACAGTAAAGCTTTCCAGAGTTTTTGGCAAAATTGCAGAGGAAGCTTTTTCTAAAACCGGACTCTCTCCCAGCCATGCTCTTCTGCTCTATCTGGTTAACCAGAAGGAAGAAATACTTCAAAAGGAGCTGGGAGAAACATTGCATTTAACCCCCTCCACCATAACCCGGCTGATTGAAAAGCTGGAACACAAAACGCTTGTTTCCAAACGATGCGAGGGGAAGTCCGTAATTTTAAGTACCACGCCGCAAGGTATTGCACTTCAGAAAAGCATTATGGAATCCTGGATTTTACTTCATGAACAATACCAGGGAATACTGACAGAGGAAGAGACAGCCCAATTTCTAAATCTCAGCAAAAAACTGCTGGGTAAACTCGAAAACAATTAAGGAGGATTTTTTATGCAGGAAATTTTTAACAGACGCAGTATCCGCAAATTTACTGGTAATGCCGTAGAGCCGGAGAAGATTGACAGGATTCTGCGTGCCGCCATGCAGGCGCCGTCAGCTGCCAATCAACAGCCGTGGGAATTTATTGTAATACAGGACAAAGAGAATTTAAAGAAGCTCTCAGAAGTATCCCCCTACGCAAAACCTGTGGCAGGATCGGCTGTAACCATCGCCCTTATGGGAAATGAAAAGGAATTTAAGGTTCCAAAGGGCTGGGAAGAAGATATGGGTGCAGCTTCACAGAATATGCTGTTAGAGGCTGTACACTTAGGCCTTGGAGCCGTCTGGCTGGGCGTAGCCACTTCCGATGAAGTAACTGATCATGTAAGCAGTTTCTTTAAACTTCCGGAACATATCAAACCTTTTGGGCTGATAGCCGTAGGTTATCCGGATGGACAGAAAAATGAATTTACAGACCGGTATAAACAAGAACGCGTTCATTATGAGAAATGGGCATAAGTGAAGGAGAATAAAGTGATTAAAGTTGTTGCAAAAAATTATATCAAAGATGAAAAAATCAAAGCATTTATTGAAGCCGCCACAGAACTTGTGGAACAGACCAGAGAAAAAGATGCCGGCTGTATCCGCTACGAACTTGTTCAGGATGTGAAAGATCCCCATATTTTAACCATGCTTGAAGAGTGGGAGGACCAGGCCAGCCTGGCCGCCCACGGGGCTTCCCCGCATTTTAAAAAAGCCATGGCAGCCATGAAAGAAATGGTAGAAAAACCCGGAGACAGTAATTTTTATAAAACTCTTATATAAAGAAAGGAATAATCCCTATGAAACCTGTTTTTCCCGTGGAAAAAACCATCCGGGAGCGCACCAGTATCAGGTCTTATGAACCTCGTGCACTCTCAACAAAGGAAAAAGATCTGTTCCATGATTTTATCAAGACTTTAAACAATCCATTCGCTGTCGACGTAAGCTTCCGCCTTTTGGAAAGCAGTGACGCATGGAAAGGAGAAAAGCTTGGCACCTACGGAGTCATTAAAGGTGCCAGGGATTTTATCGGTGCCTCCGCTCCTGATACGGATCTTGCACTGGAAGCACTTGGATATTCCCTGGAACATTTGGTTCTTTACGCTGTAGCGCTGGGATATGGTACGTGCTGGCTTGGCGGCACCTTTGACCGGAGCGCCTTCTCTCATGCGATGGATTTAAAAAAGGGAGATTTATTTCCGGTTATTACTCCCCTTGGATATCCGGCTGATAAAAAAAGGCCTATGGAGTCGGTTATGAGATGGGCAGCCAAATCTGACCAGAGAAAGGAATGGAAGGAACTTTTTTTCAGTGAAAACTTTTCTTCTCCTCTGTCAAAATCCGATGCGGGGGATTTTGCATTTGCCCTGGAAATGACAAGACTGGCACCCTCCGCTGTGAATAAACAGCCCTGGAGAGTTCTAAAATATCAGAATGCCTATCATTTTTATGAAGCAAAAACATTGAAGGAAGGAAAGAACTCTGTGGATCTCCAGAGAGTTGATGTGGGTATCGCTGCCTGCCATTTTGGTCTGGCTGCTGCAGAGAAGAATCTGCCAGGTGAGTTTAAAAAGCTGTCTGTTCCCGAAATTAATACTTCTTCAGAAATGAAATACTTATTTTCATGGGTCCTTAATTCATAATAAAATCGGGAGGTTGGTTGGTTTGAATATATTAGTTATCACAGGAAGTCCAAGAAAAAACGGTAATACAGAGATCATGGCATCTGCTTTTGCAAACGCAGCAAAAGAGGCCGGCCATGTGGTGACAGTTAAAAAGTTGAGCACCTTAAAGGTAGAACCCTGTCTGGCATGCACCTACTGCTTCTCTCATGACGGAGAATGCATTCAAAATGACGACATGAACAGCATCTTGACGGATCTGGACCAGGCAGACATGTTAGTACTGGCATCCCCTGTATACTGGTTCGACGTATCCGCACAGACAAAGTGCTTCATAGACCGGATGTATGCGTCTGCAAAAAAAGGATTTCATATCAAATCCATAGCCATGCTTTTAAATTCCGGTTCTGACGGTGTATACGATGCAGCCAAAGCTCAGCTGAATTCCATCTGCTCTTATTTAAAATGGGAAAACAAAGGAGTAATTACTGTATCCGGAATGAACGAAAAAGGAAGCATGCTCAAATCCGAAGGATTGGATAAAGTCCGTAGTTTCGCTAGCAGCCTGTAAACCGCAGCCCGATTAACAAAAATCATTTTATGTGACTCTGTCACAGACATTTTTCTTCTGACGTCCTATACTGAGAGTGTCAAAAACATAACAAACTTATTATAGATCAATATTTTATATATCAGGAGGGGTACCATGAAGAAAACTGTTATAATCGGCGGAGTCGCAGGCGGAGCCAGCTGTGCGGCCAGACTTAGAAGACTGGATGAAGAGGCTCAGATTATCATACTGGAACGGGGCGAATATATTTCCTATGCAAACTGTGGTCTTCCCTATCACGTGGGCGATGTGATTAAATCCAGAGATGCCCTGCTTTTGCAGACACCGGAAGCCATGAGAAAGAAATACGGGATTGATGTCCGGGTTAAAAATGAAGTATCAGCCATTGACAGGGAAAACAAAAAAATTACCGTCCGCAGACTGGAATCAGGGGAAACCTACGAGGAATCCTACGATACTCTGGTAATTTCCACAGGCTCCTCTCCTGTCCGCCCACCAATTAAAGGAATTGAATCTTCCCGTATTCAGACCCTCTGGACGGTTCCTGATACCGACCGGATCCGCGGCCTTATAAAAGAAAAGGGAATCAAAACCGCTGCTGTAATCGGCGGAGGCTTTATCGGACTTGAAATGGCTGAAAACCTTCGTCATGCCGGCCTTTTTGTATCCCTCATTGAAATGCAGGATCAGGTGCTGGCCCCTATTGATTATGAGATGGCTCAGCTGCTTCACGAAAACATTGTCCAGAACGAAGTATCCCTTTATCTTGGTGACGGAGTTTCATCCTTTACAGATGAAGAGGATTTTGTCTCCATTACACTGAAAAGCGGTAAGATCTTAAAAGCAGAGCTGGTCATCCTCTCCATCGGTGTCCGGCCAAACAGTGAACTGGCTAAATCCTGCGGGCTGGCTGTCAATGAACGGGGCGGAATTATTGTTGATGATACCTTAAAAACCTCAGATCCTGATATCTATGCTGTAGGCGACGTGATTGAAGTTACTGATTTTACCTTTAAAGATGCTGCCATGGTGCCCCTTGCAGGTCCTGCCAATAAGCAGGGACGCATTGCTGCGGATAACATTGCAGGTGCAAAAGAAACCTATAAAAAAACTCAGGGAACCTCTGTTGCCAAAGTATTTGATTTAACTGCTGCTTCAACCGGAGCCAATGAAAAAGCGCTGATAAAGAGAGGGTTAAAAAAGGGAAAAGACTATGAAAGTGTAATCATTACCCAGAACTCTCATGCCGGTTATTATCCGGGGGCAGTTCCGCTTACATTGAAACTTTTATTTTCCATGGACGGAAAGACTATATACGGAGCACAAATTGTGGGCAGAGACGGCGTGGATAAGCGGATTGATACACTTGCTGTTTCCATTCGCCTTGGAGCCACAATTGAAGATTTAAAGCATCTGGAATTTGCTTATGCTCCCCCATTTTCTTCTGCCAAAGATCCGGTTAATATGGCGGGATTTACCGCAGAGAACCTTTTAGGAGGAAGAGTTTCCTTTGCTTCCTGGGATGCAGCGGAAAATAATACGGGCGTACAGCTTCTTGATGTCAGAGAAGATGCAGAGCTGATGGCATTTTCACTTCCACAGGCTGTGCACATTCCTCTTGGACAGCTGCGTGACCGGTTAAAAGAACTGGATCCTGCCAGAGAGATCATTACTTTCTGTGCCATTGGAGTCCGTGCTTACAATGCAGCACGTATTCTGATGCAGAACGGTTTTGCTAATGTTAAGATTTATCCCGGCGGGGTAAGATTCTACCAGTCCACACACTATCAGAATGATACCACACCAAAGATCACTGCACCGGTTTCTTTTTCAGATAACGGACAGATGGATACAAAGGATATTCCTACAGCAGCCATGCGTCTGGACTGCAGCGGTATGCAGTGCCCGGGTCCCATCATGAAGGTCTTTGAAACCATGAAAGAAATGAAGGAAGGCTCTGTTATGGAAGTATCCGCCTCTGATCCGGGATTTGCCAGAGACATCGGAGCATGGTGCCGCCGAACTGGCCACACCCTTTTATCCAATGAACGCCGGGGTGATGATTATGTGGCGCTGGTGAAGAAAAGCACCTCTTCCCCTGCTGCTCCCCTGAAAGAAGCGGCTGACGGAAAGACACTGATTGTATTTTCCGGTGACTTAGACAAGGTCCTTGCCAGCTTTATCATTGCAAACGGTGCTGCCGCCATGGGAAGACCGGTCACCATGTTCTTCACATTCTGGGGACTGAATGCATTAAGAAAAGAAGAAAAACAACCTGTTAAAAAAACCATGATGGAGTCCATGTTCGGAGCAATGCTCCCACGGGGAAGCAAACGCCTGAAGCTCTCTAAAATGAATATGGGCGGAATGGGAACTGCCATGATGAAAAAGATCATGAATGATAAAAACGTGGATTCTCTGGAAATCCTGATAAAGAAAGCCATGAAAGCAGGCGTTCGCATAGTGGCCTGTACCATGAGCATGGATGTGATGGGAATTCATCCGGAAGAACTAATCGACGGAGTAGAGCTTGGCGGTGTAGGGGCTTATCTGGGCGATGCGGAAGAATCCAATGTAAACTTATTTATCTGATCGGAAAAGCACGGAATCGGAAGATTAATCCTCTGATTCCGTTTTTTTTACTGAAATGTGTTCCATCACCTGCAGTATGATTGACATTTCATTCAACTACAGATATACTAACCTTATTTGAAATGAGGTGACAGTTAAGATGGCCAGACCCGTAAAACAACGCCGTGTATGTGAATTGCCTGAAACAATAGAATTCGCCCCCTGCAACAAAGATAAATTTATGACTGTAGAGATGTCAGTGGACGAATATGAAGTGATCCGCTTAATTGACCACCTTCATCTTACCCAGAGTGAATGCTCCCAACAGATGAATGTGGCAAGAACAACGGTACAGGCAATCTATGACAATGCCAGAGGCAAAGTCTCTGATGCTATCGTAAATGGAAAAAAACTGATCATCCAGGGTGGAAACTATACTCTGTGCTCCGAATCCCGGTTCTGCTGCGGAAAGAATTGCTCCAAACGCAGAGGTCTGCTGGGACATTGCACAGATCAGAGCAAAGCTGATATCTGCTGCGGAAAAAACAAATTCTGTAAAAAAGAAACCCATTTTCCTGTTTAAACAACAAAAAACCGGAGTCAGCTGATTCCGGTTTTATGCATGTTCCTTTCCTTCTCCTTTATAAAAAGCAAATCCTTTTTTACTGTTCTGTTTGATATAGTACATGGCCTTGTCGGCTGCACTATACAGTTCTTCATAGCTGCTCCCATCTTTTGGAGCAACGGCGATGCCGATGCTTGCAGAAACCCGGATCACCGTGTAATATCCCTCTTCCGTATGATCCATCAGTTCAAGAATAGACTCCGCCATATCAGTAATCTGCTGTACCTCCAAGTCCTCAGGAATGAAGACCACAAACTCATCTCCGCCTACTCTTGCCACAATCCCATCCCTGCCCACCAGCTTATCAAGCGCTTCCGCTACTCTGGTTAAAACCTGGTCGCCTGCCGCATGTCCGCAGGAATCATTGATTTCCTTAAAATTATCCAGATCGATCATGAAGAAGACACCGATGCTCAGAAGTGCCAGTTTTCCATCGATAATCTGCTCACCCGACCGGTTATACACACCAGTTAACGGGTCCTTTCTTGCGCGGTTAAGGAGCATCTCCTCTCTCCCCAGCTGATCGGTAATATCCTCCAGCTTTCCGACCATACGGGATTTGCGGTCAGCTTGTCCGGGAAGAATTTTATACTGACAGCTGAACCACCGGTATTCTCCCGATTGTCCTTTTAAGCGGATTCTGCAATACCGTACCTCTTCCGGCTTACTGCCAAGCAGCGCCCACCGGAGACGGTCTCCGTTCTGCCAGTCATCGGGGTGGATTAAATATCCGCCTCTGTTCAGCCTTAAAACCCCTCTTGTCTTTAATCTCTCCAGGAATAGTTTTCTTCTGGCATTGGAAGTAAATTCTATGGTATCTGTCTCATAATCATACTCGTAAAGCAGTGTGTCTGTGAACTGAGACAGAACCGAATACCGTTCTGACTCCAGCTGAAGCTTCTGTTTTTGTGTGTAAAATAATAAGAATATCCAGCTGCAGCCAGCAAGTGTCAGCAGAATCAACAGAAGGGCCGTTCCAAAAAACATGCCGAATACATAATCTGAATGCAGCATGATATCAGGTGAACGGACAAAATTAACAAGACTCCAGTCATTTACCCCTGCTTTCATCACTGAAATATAATAGTTTTTTCCGTTCCTGGAAAAAGAGGTAGTGAAAGAATCTTCTTTTTTAATTCGTGTTTTAATGGCTTCTGCACTCTGACTTTCAATTTCATCGCTTTTGATGGAGGAAAATAAATTGCCTTTAATCAAATTCTGATCACCATTGGAATAAAGAATGCTGCCATCCGGTTCTATGATCAGTGTATAGATTTTTTTAAACGGCATATGCTTTCCGGCTTCCTCACCAAGCTCTTCCGTCTGAAAAGAGGAAAACAAAACCCCCACCACCGTACCATTCACGTTCAGCGGCTCGGCCACCGAAAATATGTATTCTGTTTGGTTTTCCAGAGGGCCCTCAATATCCAGTACACCCGTCTTCCTGTTTAAAACCTGTTCATAAAGCTCTCGTCTTCCTTCTCCGGATATGGTTTCTTTCCAATTGCTGCATGAGACATAATTCAGTTTATAATCCGGATTCTCCTGCTCCATCTTCGTCAGGTAAGTATTCAGCCATTGATCTTCCGGAGACAGACCGGCTGCCTCCATCATACTTTCCACGCCGGATCTTATATCTCCTGTATCATCGGCTATCTTTAAGATCTGATTTTTCTGTGCATGTGTAAAGGAAGTAAGACTTGAGTAAATCAACTGATTGAATTCCTGATTCAGCTTTTCCTGCTGACTGGATAAGAAAATAAAAGCAAGGACCAGCAAAATAAGAACACTGAACATGCCCGCGATCACAGATGTAATCCTGGAGTCTCTTCCGTTGTTCATATAAGTGATCTCCGTTCTGAAAATACGTTTTCTGAAAAAAGCCAGTGGAAATTATTCCAGCCGGCTTTTCTCACTTCTAATATTCATTATATCTCTGCATCAACGGTTTTACAATATCTTTCAGGCTTCAATTCCTCTTAATTTTATATAATCCTTAATCAGCCTGGCCGTCTGTTCCAAATCAATCCGGCTGGTATTAATGATGAGGTCATAGTTGTTCCAGTCTTCCCAGTTTTCTCCGGTATAGTAGCGGTAATATTCTTTCCGCTCTTTGTTAATCTTCTTTACACGCTTGGCTGCTTCTTTCTCATCCACCTTATCAACTTCCATGGTTCTCTGAACCAGTGTGGGGGTATCTGCATAAACAAATATTTTCACAAGTCCCGGAACATTCTCTTCATCACGGCTTAAAATATAGTCCGCACATCTTCCGGCAATGATGCAGGATTCCTCTTTCGCCAGTTCTTTTATGACCTGTGACTGAAAACGGAACAAATTCTCCGGTTTTACTATGTCTGCATCGGTGGAAGGTCTTCCAAGCTGAGGCTTTAATCCGCTGACAATCCGGTACAGTAAATTATTGCCGGCTTTTTCATCTGCAAGGCGGAAAAAAACTTCTCCAACCGCACTCTGTTCCGATGTGATCGTCAGAATCTCCTCATCATAAAAATGAATTCCCAGTTCCTCTGCAAGAGCTTTTCCCACAATACGTCCGCCGCTTCCGTACTGTCTTCCTATGGTGATGATCAGATTACTTTTTTCATTCATAATGCCTGCCTCCTTTTCCCTTACATGATATATGAAGGATTTCTTGCTTCTATTGTACTCTATTATGGCAGGATTTACAATTAATATTGTTCTGCAGCTGTATTAAAACAGATGGAACCGTAAGGTCTGATGCTCATTCGGTAAGCATTGCCTTCTCCCATGGTTTTTTCCATACAGGAAATGTATTCTTCTGCAATCTCATTAGGCAGAACAGCCATAATCACTCCGGCAAAACCGCCTCCGTGAATTCTGCACGCCCCCTGCTTTTTTCTGGCAATAAACAGTTCCGTAAGTGCCAGAGCTACCGTAATTCCCTGTTCCTGGAAGCTGGTGTTCGTAAAACAGTTCTGCAGCCATTTCCATGAAGAATTTCCGGAAGCAGTAATATTTGATAAGAATTCGTCAAATCTTCCCTCTTTTAATGCTGCCACTTCCGCATCCACACGCTTATTTTCCTCAAAGAAGTGAAGAGCACGGAGTACAGAACGGTCTCCTGCGAATTCCCTCACCTCATTTAAGCGGCCAATGACATCTTCTTCTGATATTTCCGCACAGACTTCTTTCCCAAAAAATTCCGCCACCTTTTTCATCTCCGCAGGTACGGAAGAATAATCGGCGCTTAAATCCGCATGTCCCTTTCCTGTGTTGACAATGATCAGACTGTGGTTCTGGGATGCAAAATCAAAATCAATCTGTTCCACAACCGGCTGGGAAGGATTCTTAAAGTCAATGGTAATCAGACCGCCCACTGCACATGCCATCTGGTCAAGCAGACCGGAAGCCTTATCCCAATAGACGTTTTCTGCAAATCTTCCGATATGCGCATAAGCCACTGTATCCATGCGGCTGTCATTAAAAAATGTATTCAATATAGAACAGAGAAGCATCTCAAAGGAAGCAGAAGAGCTGACCCCTGCCGCACTGATTACATTACTGGTTATATAGGCGTTAAACCCACCGATCTGATAACCTTTCTCTAAAAATCCCTTTAAAAGCCCCTTTACCAAATCTATGGTTCCGGCCTTTTTATCACTTGGGGACAAATCAGTCAGATCAATGGTAAAACTCTGGTTGTAAGTCACACTGACAATATTTACAACGGTGCTGTTGTTTTTTGCAGCCACACCAACACAGTCTAAATTAATGCTTCCTGCCAGCACTTTGCCGTGATTGTGATCCGTATGATTCCCGCTTATTTCTGTACGTCCGGGTGATGTAAATAAAAGCACGTCCTCTTCCGGAAAATGTTTTCTAAAGTCATTGATCAGGTTCTGATATCTTAAAATATTCTCTCCTGCCGCTTCTTCCCCATATAAAGCAGTCATCAGTTTTCCTGCCTTTTCGGATTCCAAAAACCGGATTGTTTCATCTGTTTTCATGCTGCAAAATCTCCTTTTCCCCATTCATTGGCAGACAAACGCCATTGTCTCGAGTATAACATAAGTGCCAAAGTTTTCACAATATAATATTTTACGAAAAGCTATAAAATAATTTGACTTCCCTCTCCCCCTCCTGTAAAATGAAACAATCAAAAACCCTGGAGGTCCTCATGCTCTGGAATGACAAACCTTACCACTCTCTGGATTATGAACTGAAAATGCAATACGGACAGAAAGTCTATAAGCTTGCCTTAGACGGAGGCATGACCTGCCCAAACCGTGATGGCTCTCTGGGAACAAAGGGCTGTATTTTCTGCAGCGGCGGCGGCTCCGGTGAATTCGCGGAAGCCAGAAAGCTGCATGCTTCCGTAGCAGAACAGATTCAGTCTGCCAAAAAACGGGTGTCTCTGAAGATGAATACAAAAGACGGACTCTATATCGCTTATTTTCAGTCCTACACCAATACCTACGCGCCTGCAGACTATTTGCGGGAACTTTTTACACAGGCCATTTCCCAGCCTGATGTAGCTGTCCTTTCCATTGCTACAAGGCCGGACTGCCTCCCACCTGATATCATTCTTTTATTAAAGGAGTTAAACCGGATCAAACCGGTCTGGGTGGAACTGGGACTCCAGACCATCCATGAATCCACGGCAGAATTCATCCGGAGAGGTTACCCACTGTCCGACTTTTATAATGCTTACCAGAACTTAAAAGAAGCTGGAATAACTGTGATTGCCCATGTTATTTTAGGACTTCCGGGAGAATCGAAAGATATGATTTTTGAAACCATCCGCTATCTGGGGCATTTAGGAGAACACGGCATAGACGGGATCAAGCTGCAGCTGCTTCACATACTGGAAGGAACTGACCTGGCGTCTCTTTATAAAAAGGGCACAGTCCCCGTATATTCTCTTTTGGAATATACGGATCTGGTAATTGACTGCATCGCCCTTCTGCCTCCATCTGTCGTGATACACCGGTTAAGCGGAGATGGTCCAAAAGAACTTCTTCTTGCACCTTTATGGAGCGGAAACAAACGGCTGGTCTTAAATACTCTGGCCAAACGATTAAAAGAAAGAGGCATCTGCCAGGGTGACAGATACCTCGTCTGATTTAATTGCCGTTATTATGAATGACACCATTGTCATCAATTGTAATACCAAAAGAAAGGTTCTGAAAATACTGGTAAAATCCTTTTATGTCTTCCGGTTTTGTCAGTGCTTTCGTAAATCCGGCGCCAGAGGTTCCCGGGACCAGAGAAAGGCTGGTAGTATTCCCGTCAAAATTCACCTCTGCTCTCATGAGAGCTGTTTTAGGAATACTGCTTCCGAAAATAAAATTGCCCAGACTGTAGCAGATTGGTTTTCCCTTATAATACTCCACTCCCTGAAGTACATGAGGATGGCTTCCCACAACCAGATCTGCGCCTGCATCGATGACCTGCTGTCCCAGCTGCCGCTGGTAGTCCCTGGGCTTTTCTTCCCGCTCCACTCCCCAGTGAACATAAACTACCAGATAGTCACATAAACTCCTGGCTTTCCGGATTTCCTCGAGAAGTATGGAAGGATCGTATCCGCTTACCATACCGGGCTTTTTGCTGTTCGCCACCCAGTCCGGATCGGGATAAACTCTTGAAGCTGCAAGAAAGCCAAAGGTTTTTCCATTCACCTCCATGGTTTCCAGCTGTTTCGCCCGGTTCATATCCGGCCCTGCTCCGACATAGCGTATTCCTGCTCCGTCTAATGCCGTACAGGTATCCAAAAGCGCATCCGTACCATAATCCAGCGTATGATTGTTGGCAATTGTTACAATATCAACTCCAATTTCATTCATCATTGTCACCCGGTCAGGATTTAACCGGAATGTAAACTGCTTGTCCGGCGCAGCTGACCCGCGGCTGCTGAATGGAAATTCCTGGTTAGCCATAAAGATGTCCGCCTTACTGATCTCGCTTTGCATTCCCTCATCAAGTACCCCATTTATGCCACCGCTTTTATCGTATGCCGTCGTAACATGAGTAGAAAGTAATATATCTCCCGCAAAAAGCAGATGAACCACCGGCTTTTGCTCCTGGTTTGTACTGGAATCTTTCGTCTCTTCCGCAACAGTCACAACTTCCTGACTGCTGCTTTCTTCCACAGATGCCTTAGCGGTCTGTTTGTCAGAAGAAGAGAGAGTATCCCTGCCAGCTTTGCTGACTGCTTCTCTGCCGCCCTGTCTCACCTTCCATTCCGTTCCTCCGATCCACCCTGCCAGCAATACAAACAGCAATACGGGAAGGATAATCAGAAATTTCATGGTTCCATTTGTCTTCTTCATTTATTCCTCCAGATTGTTAATAATTTCCACATATTTTTGACTAATTCATAACTTTTTCCACAAATACTGATCTTTTTTCCCCATCAACGACTCAGTAACTCACTTTTCCACCGTTTACCTGTGGATAATTCATAACATTTCCCTTATATATTCTCTGGTATTAATTCCCATTTTTACATCTTACACTGGTTCCAGGGTTTTGTCAAATGAAGAGGACGCAGCGGGATGCAGATAACGGCAACAAAAAAAAGCCTGATCTGCAGAAAGGAATCCCTCTTCCTGTTCTCTGCAAATCCGGCTTTTCTTCCATGTATGAACCACAGTCATTCCTGACTTACAGGGTCATGATAATCCCGCCGTCATTGGCATATACCGTAGCCACACCTGCTGTATCAGTAATCATTATGTCCTTAAATACTCCTCTTTTTAACATCTCCTGCTTTACAAATTCTGCCCTCTCCGGATTATTGCAATGAGCGATTGCCAGTACCTTGTTCCTGGTATCTCCAGCTTCCTTTATGGCAATATCAGCCATACGGGTCAGTGCTTTGTTGATTCCTCTTGCCTGGTCCAGCTTGATAATCACACCGGATTCAGCTCCCATAACAGGCTTGATATTCAATGCTGTTGCAAAAAAGGCCTGCAGTCCGGTAAGACGTCCGTTCTTTCTTAACGTATCAAGGCTTTCCAGCACAAAATAGGTCCTCATATTCTTTATATAGGTTCTCACCTTATCTTCAATCTCTTCAAAGGGAAGAGATGCCTGGCAGAGAGACTGGATGTAAATAGCGATATTAAGCTGTCCGCATGAAGCAGAATCTGATCCAAACACTGCAATCTTCTTACTGTCTTTTCCATGTTCCTCTTCATACAGCTTCTTACCTAAAACCGCACTGTTATAGCTTCCGCTTAAATGTTCGGAAAGAGTGATAACAAAGATCTCTTCCTCCTCACATTCAAATGACTCTTTATATAACTCAGGAGACGGACAGGCTGTCTTAGGAGACTCACTGCTGCTCTTCACCAGCTCAAGAAACCGCTTCTGATCAAACGTCTCATCATCTATTATCTGAGTATTGCCGACCTGTAAAATTAACGGAATAATCTGAAAGTGGGGATCTTTCTTCAGATCCGGCGTCAGGTCTGTACAACTGTCCCCAATGATTTTATAGCTCATATCTATATTTTTCCTCCTGGCACGAAACTTATCATGTAGTATTCATTACTATATATTATAGAGAAACAAAGTTCGTCTGTCAATAGAATTAATAGGAAAAAAATGGATGTCAAAAACAGCCGCCTTCTATTTGAAGACCTGCTGTTTTTGGCATCCATCTTTTTTATGATCTGTTATGAGACTGAATTTTTTATTCTTCAGCCATTACTAACATAAGCTCATTGCTTCTTGCAATAAAGCCTGTCATACGCTCCGGTGTCAGGGATCCGTGGCTTAAAGCAGCAAGATCATAAAGCTGTTCACAAATCGCATTGGTATGAGCTCCGCCCCTGTGTCCTAACACATACTGAACCAGCTTGTTGTTATAATTAAGAACCAGAGTTTCGCCGCCTGCTCCAAAAAGGGAGGCATCCATACCAGGCATGGTGTACATCTTCATCATCTCCTGCATACGTCTTGATTCTTCAGAAACAGTGATCATGGAAGATACGGAATCGTTCTTTAACTTCTCAACTTTAACCTCTAAATTCTCCTTATTTAAAGCCTTTCGGAAAAGTTCAGTCAATGCTTCCACATCAGACTTCATGGATTCTTTGTCCTCTTCAGAAACCTCTTCTTTGAAAATATCGGATAAGTCGGAGTTAATACATAAAAACTTCACGTTATCATTCTTCTGCTCTAAATAGCCCACAAACGGGTTATCGATGTTCTCTGTTAAATATACCGCATCCAGGCCAGCTTCTTTAAAGAGGTTAATGTACTGGCTCTGTTCCTTTTCATTCGTAATGTAAAATACGCGGTTTTCATGCTTTTCCTTATTCTCTTCCAGACAGTCTGCCAGTGTTAAATACTTGCCTTCCAGGTTCTTAAAGAGAATGGAATCATTGATCTTTTCCGCAAATTTCTCATCTTTTAAGCAGCCGAATTTAATAAATGGATTGATATCTGCCCAGTATTTCTCATAATTTTCGCGGTCTGTCTTAAACATACCGGTCAGCTTATCCGCTACCTTCTTTGTGATGTAGTCTGAAATTTTCTTTACAAATCCGTCATTCTGCAGTGCACTTCTTGATACATTCAGCGGAAGATCCGGGCAGTCAATCACACCCTTTAAGAGCATTAAGAATTCCGGTATTACTTCCTTGATATTATCTGCAATAAATACCTGATTATTGTACAGCTTAATAGTACCATCCAGGCTGTCGTAATTTAAGTTAAGCTTGGGGAAATAGAGAATTCCCTTTAAGTTAAATGGATAATCCATATTTAAATGGATCCAGAATAACGGTTCCTTGTAATCATGGAATACCTTGCGGTAAAAGCCCTTGTAATCCTCTTCTGAGCAGTCATTGGGATGCTTATTCCACAGAGGGTTGGTATCATTAACTGTAACCGGGCGCTTTTTTATCTTGTATTTTTCTTTGGCAGGAGAAACCTCCACGGTTTCCTTTTCGCCGTTCTCTTTCTCCACTTCCTCTGTTTTAGCTTCCTCGACAATCGTCTCAACCACAGTATCCTTATCAGTCAGCTCTTCCTTTTCAATGGTCTCAAACTGAGGCTCTGCTGATAAATTGGATAAGTAGATTGCAACGGGCATAAAGGAACAGTATTTCTCTAAAACTTCTCTGGCCCTGTATTCATTACAGAACTCCAGACAGTCTTCATTGAGATAAAGCTTAATGGTAGTACCGAATTCCTCTTTATCCCCTTCTTCCATCTCAAATTCCGTACCGCCGTCAGACTCCCAGTGAACTGGAACTGATCCCTCTTTATAGGACTTTGTGTCGATCGTCACCTTATCTGCAACCATAAAAGCTGAGTAAAAACCAAGTCCGAAATGTCCGATAATCTGGTCTTCATTGGTCTTGTCCTTATACTTCTCAAGGAAATCCTTAGCTCCGGAAAAAGCGATCTGATTGATGTATTCATCCACTTCCTCCATGGTCATACCGATACCGTTATCTTTAAAAGTAATGGTCTTTTCATTGGAATCCGTAATCACTTCAATCTTAAACTCCAGATCATCCGGCTTCTGCCATTCACCCATGATATCAAGCTTTTTCAGCTTTGTGATCGCATCGCTTCCATTGGACACCAGCTCACGGTAGAAAATGTCATGGTCTGAGTACAACCATTTTTTAATAATCGGAAAAATGTTTTCGCTGTTGATTGTTAAGCTTCCTGTTTTTGCCATATCAGAACACTCCTTACTCTCTTTTTCTATTTTTGTTCCATGACCATCATGGAATTTTTACAAATTATACCTGCAAAGAGTATTTTAATACGCAGAAATGGAAATGTCAATAGAAAATCAGCACTCAAACCGTTTGAGTGCTGATAATATTATTCTTCCAGATAAACGATCTGGTTTTGCTTTAAAAACTCCTTAAATGCCTGGTCCCATTCCTGATCTAACGTCTTGTCCAGAGTAAAAACAGAAACCGAGGTCCCTGTCACACAGGTCAGGCGGTCTTCCTCGTATCTTATATTAATATACAGTCCCTTAACCTCATTGGAGGTTAGGGAAATACTTCTTTCAGAAAGGAAACGCTGCGTATCCTCTTTTGGCATCTGCATGACAATCTTAAAGCTTCCAGGCAGCCGCTTCCCTTTTATCAAAGAAAAACAAAAGGGCTTCATCATGGCCCAGGTAGACAGCTCCCCTATGTTCAGTGCTTCCTTCTCTTCTTCTGTATAATAGCCGGACCGTATGGCTCCGTCAATGGTAAATGTATTAAAGGTGGTAACAGAAGCCTCTTTTACAAGAAACCGGTCAAAGACTTCTCCTACAAACAGTTTGGTTGTAAAAGGCTTCATCTCTTCTATATTCAGCGCAATCATGATTTCATTCTCCCCGTCCGTATTTTCTCCGTTAACTATACAACGGAAACTCTTCCAATGTCAACGCAGGATTTCTCACACTCTCCCGGTATTCCAAACCACTGTCTTCTATGCTATAATAGATTCACCGGTTTCAGACAGGAAACCAATAGGACATCAGAAAAGAGGATAATGATATGAATCATATGAAACAGCTGGAAGAACTGATTGCTGCATCCGTTTCTCCCTATCACTGCATTCTGGCGGCTGCCGGTCAGCTTACTGCCAGTGGATTTAAAGAACTGCCTTTAGCAGAGTCCTGGGAATTAAAACAGGGCGGCTCCTACTATATAAACGCATTTGACTCCACCTTAATCGCATTTACCGTAGGAAGCGAGCTGGGAGATACCCCATGTCTTAAGCTGGCTGCGTCCCATACGGACTGGCCCTGTTTAAAAGTAAAACCTTCTCCTGAAGTAACCTCTCTGGAATATGGAAAGTTAAATGTGGAGGTTTATGGCGGTCCTCTCTTAGGTACATGGTTTGACCGTCCCTTATCCATGGCAGGCAAGGTCAGCGTAACAGGCGATACACTCATGAAACCCAGAACAATCTTCGTTGATTTCTCCCGGCCTGTTCTTACCATTCCAAATCTGGCCATACATATGAACCGCAATGCCAATGAAGGAGTTGCCTTAAATGCCCAGGTGGACATGCTTCCGCTCATAGCCCGGATCACCGATGAGTTGAATAAAGAGAGCTTTTTTATCGATGCACTTGCAAAAGAAGCAGGAGTAAAGAAAGAGGACATTCTGGACTATGAAATCTGCATCTACAATTATGAGTCAGGAACCACACTTGGTCTGCAAAATGAATTTTACTCCTCACCCAGACTGGATAATATCACTTCTGTTTCTGCATGCTTAAGCGGCATTCTTGCAGATACACACGAAGGTGGAATCCATGCCATTGCCCTGTATGACAACGAGGAAATCGGAAGCCACACAAAGCAGGGAGCTGCTTCCGCACTGACCGAACATATTCTGGAGAAGATTTACGCCTCCCTTGGTTATACGAGAACCGATTTTCTGAATGCTTTGCTCAGCGGATTTCTTCTCTCCATGGATGTGGCTCATGCCATTCATCCCAACCACACAGAAAAATGTGATATAAAGAATCAGATCATGATGGGAGACGGAGTAGCCATCAAACTGGCGTCAAGTCAGGCCTATGCAACCGATGCCTCCAGTACAGGTGTGGTCGAGGGCATCTGCCGCGCCTTTGACATACCTTATAAGAAGTTTTCTAACCGTTCCGATGTGAAAGGCGGCTCAACACTGGGAAGCATTTCTTCTGCTCTTCTGACCATACGCACAGTGGATGTAGGTGTTCCTATGCTTGCCATGCATTCGGCCAGAGAGCTTATGGGTGTCAAAGACCAGGAAGCACTTGTCAGACTGGCCGAAGCCTTCTTTCACGCTTAAAAAAAAGGAAATCAGCCATAAACCGGCTGATTTCCTTTTTTATGGAAGCTGCCCCATGGTTTCCGGCAATACCTCCCGGCTGGATTCCAGGGTTTCAGAAGAAGTTTTATCTCCCTGAACATAACGGTATCCAAACACCCCTCCTGCAGTCAGTACAACCAAAAGCAGAAAGAATAATAAAAACATGATGCCTCTCGTAAACAGTTCCTGTCCGCGTTTTCCCTTCCGCCTGCGGCTGCGTTTATTCCCACTGCGAATCTCTTCCTGCTTCATTGGTGTCCTACTCTTCCTTCCTTATGATTCAATCTGGAAAATGCTTTTTGTATATTTCAAAAAAGCTGGCGGTTGTGGTTTTATCTTCTTTGGAGAATTTAAGATCCTTCCACGTGTCATTGCTGAATGTAACAGCATTATCCTGCTTAAACCGGGCATAGATCTGGTCAAATGCCTCTTTCTTCCGGCTGGTATATAAACCTGACTTTCGTTCCTGAGTCGCAGCCTCATCATAATCGCTTACACACCGGATAATATAATATTTCCCCTCATACTCTGTCACCTGGCTGATCTCGCCTGCAGCCAGACTAAAAGCTGCATCTTCCAACGCTCCCGGCTTCTCTCCTCTTCCAATCTTACGTTCGATGGTACCATCTTCTGTGTATTCTCTGGCAATCGCCGAAAAATCAGCCCCCTGCTCCTTTGTTTTTAAAAGAACTTCTTCTGCAGCAGCTTTATCTGACATCACAATCTCATCGACCACAATTACCTTGGCCTCACTGTCACTGATCTCCAGATTCATATTCCTGGTCAGCTCCACCACTACTTTATTAGACAGATAATATTCCTCATACATGGTTCTCACATCTGACTGGGTCACCCCCATATATGCAATATCATCGGGAGTCAGAGAAGCATAATATTCCTCCGCAGCCTTGCGTACCTCTTCCTTTTCCCCGCTTGTCAGGGTCACTCCCTTACTCTCAGCAAGAAGATTCATCATCTTCATCTCCTGGAGAAATTCTTTTACCTGATCCATCAGATAGGTTTCAAAGGTCTGGCCGCCAGGAAGTTCCACTCCCCAGATCTGACTGGTATAAAGCTGTTGATATTTATTTCTCTCCGTCGTCAGAATGATCATGGACTGGGGCAGAGAGTATAGTTTCGTATCCTTAATTTCCGATACAAGGGGAATCTCCGTCTTGCAGCCGGAAAGCATGGCGGATACTGCCGCCGCAATCAAAAGGAGTCTTCCCCAGTATCTGCGCAGATTCTTCATACGCACCCCTCTTTCTTATAAAAGCAGCTTCAGTATCTTTAATACGCCCTGATTTAAATTCGTATCGGTCTGAAACCGTGCTGCCTGTTTTACTTCTTTTCTGGCATTGCCTACGGCAAAGCTGTAGTACGCCTGATTTAACATCTCAATATCATTTAACTGATCACCGAATGCCATGGTCTCTTCCGGCGTGATGGAAAGGCTTTCCTGCAGAAGCTTTACTGCCTCACCTTTATTCGTTCCAGGTCTCATACAGTCCATCCACATATCTCCGGCTATGGTGATCTTTAACCGGTCTCCATATTTTTCTCTCAAAAGTCTGGTATGGGTTTCCACATCTGTTTTCCGGTAAACGCTTATTTTAATAAATTCGGACGGAACTTTTGTTAAATCATCCACCATTTCCACACGGAATTTGTATCCGTTTACCATCCAGTCAATAAAATCCCGGTCTTTCGTCTCTAAGTAAACCACATCAGGGCCGCTCAGCATGACCTCAAGTCCTTCCATTCCCCTGACATCAGCCACCATATCCATAACAGTCTTGTGTTCAATTGGATTTAGAAACAGATTTCTGCCATGACAGCCTATGTAAGCACCATTGTCAGAAAGATAGAATATTTTTTCTTTTACCGGATCGAAGATGGATTCAATACTAGCCCATTGTCTTCCGCTTGCTGCAGCAAACTGAATTCCCTTTGCCCGTAATTTCAGTATCACTTCATGAAGCTCGGCCGGAACCTCATAGCCTCCGTCTGGCACCAGTGTTCCGTCAATATCTGATGCAATCAGTTTTATCATTCTTTTTCCTCCTGCTCACATATCTTCTTTAATTCCTGATAGACACGTCCTACAGGCAATCCTACTACATTACTGTAATCTCCGTCAATCCCCTTAATAAATGCAGCAAACCGTCCCTGGATTCCATATGCGCCTGCTTTATCCATAGGCTCCTCTTCCTCTGCATAGGAACGTATCTCTTCCTGTGTCATAGGGTATACATGAACATCCGTCTGCTCTGCAAAAGAACGGACTGTCATTTTATTCTCTCCGCAAAGGATCAGTGTCACACCGGTGAAAACGTTATGAGTTTTCCCCTGAAAGGAATCAATCATCTCAAAGGCTTCTTCATGGGTTTTCGGTTTTCCTAAAATCTTTCCTCCTGCAGCCACCACAGTATCCGCTCCTATGACGACAGTGCCCGGCAGCTGTTTTTTTGCCACATCCTCCGCTTTTTGCAGGGACAGTTCTATTACTGCTTCTTTTGGAATTGTGGTAGTTATAATCTCTTCAATCCCACTGGGTTCTATAACAGGATTCAGACCGACCTGGTTTAAAAGTTCTTTTCTTCTTGGTGATGCCGAAGCAAGCACAATCTTAATATCACTTATCATTGGTACCCTCTCTTATTCTTAAACTGACAGTCTCATGAAATTGCAAACAGGCGGGACCCATTACGAATCCCGCCAATCTTTAATATACTTTCAAACGTCCGACTAAGGACGATTCATCTTCTTCACAATCCGCTCTCAGCTGCATTCTCATCGTATATACAAAATCTGTTGCATAAAAAATCAGGAAAAACATCCCCGTTATACGCTGAAAATTATCCGGAATCATTCCTGCCGCCTGATTCACAAATCCATTCAGAAAACGGAAATAAAAGATACCCAGAAATCCCCAGGCAATGCTGCTCTCCAGACAGATGATTCCCTTGTAGTTAAATGGCTTCCTGCTATAATCCCACCAGAATGATCCAAACAGCTTAATCATCATATAAGCCGTAACAAGCTCCATGAAAGTTGCCATCACCATAGAGGCGAAATACAGGCGCACCGGACTGTCAATAAAAGGACTGAGCAGCATCGTCGCCCCAACAGATCCGAATCCATATATGATGCAGAACGGTCCATGTCCAAATCCCCGATTAAAGACCGGTCTTTTATTTTCATAGCTGAGTACAGCGCATTCAAGAAGATAACCCAGAAAGCTGAATAGGAAAAAACAGTTTATCCTATGATAAATTGACATATCCAATTTGCCTCCAAATTTAACAATTTTTTAACTTGTTAAAGTATAATATGGATATCTAAAGAAATCAAGGGTTATTTTCTTACGATTCCCCAAAATTTTTCTTTGTTATTAGTAATATTGCGCCATAAAGACAGCAAGTAAAATGCCAAGAATGGCACCTGCTGCAACCTGAAGAGGAGTATGCCCAACATATTCCTTTAATTTTTCCTGTAAAATCTCACCGTTCAGCTTCAGGGGATTTTCTAACAATATACTGTTTAACAGCTTTGCCTGTTTTCCTGTTTCTCTTCGTACTCCCATGGCGTCATACATCACAATCATGGAGAGAACAAAACTGATGGCAAACTCAAAAGAACCGACGCCATAACGATAACTGGCGGCGGTTGTCAATGCACAAACCGTAGAGGAATGAGAGCTCGGCATACCGCCGGATCCCACAAGCCTCTCCGGGTTAAAACTCTTACTAAGAGCCAGGTCAATCAATGTTTTTAACACCTGCGCCACCAGCCAGCCGGTAACGGCAGTCACTAAAACCTGATTCTTAAGAATCACTTCCCATAATTTCATGGTTTCCTCCATCTTATGCCGCGCTTTTTCTGCCAAAACCGTATAATAACCAACGCTTAATCCTTGCAGTGGTTTCCACGAAACCGCATAATTTATCCGCATAAATAATCACCATTCCGCCTTTTGTTCTTGGCGGAACCGGTGTCAGCGGCCACATATGCCGCAGGATCATGTTCTTCTCATTCTCCGTTAACTCAAAATGCTTCACTGCATTCTTTAAAGCAGCCCTCGGGTGAGTAAAACCATGGAAACGTTCCCCGGTCTCTCTGGCATGCGTATGCCAGTCATATAGAAAGAAATCATGAAGCAGACCTGCTCTTGCTGCTTCTTTATATTCCCAGCCAAATTTTCTGCATATGCAGTAGCTTAGATAGGATACCTTAATGCAATGAGCTTTGCAGGTAGTATCTCCATGCTGCATATAGTTATCCATGGACTGGAATACCTTGTGGTCTAAGATGTCCTTCACACAGGCAAGGTACTCCAAATCCATATTATAATCTTCACGTTCCACCCAGGAGGTATCTTCTGCCCACTCAAGTGCTCCCTGCTTCTCCTCCGGAGTTAAATACATATTTTTCATGGTTATTCTGTCTCTTCCTTCTTAATAATGTGGACCGGCTTAACAGCCAGTCAGCCAGTCGTAAAGCTCCTGATACTTCATGGCTGAAGTTTTCCAGGAGTAATCCTTCGACATAGCCCGGTCGATGATCTTGTTCCACTCACGTCTCTTGTCGTAATAAATGCGCTGTGCATACCGGACAGCCCCAAGCATCTCATGAGCATTATAGTTAGAGAAGGAAAATCCGGTTCCCTGACTCTCATACTCATTATAGGGCTCTACCGTATCTTTTAAACCTCCGGTTTCCCTGACAATGGGCACAGTGCCGTATCTCAGCGCCATGAGCTGGCTCAAACCACAGGGTTCAAACAAAGACGGCATCAAAAACGCATCACAGGCAGCGTAAATCTTATGAGACATTGTCTCCGAATAATAAATATTGGCAGAAACCTTATCCGGATACTTCCATGCATAGTGGCGGAACATATTCTCATACCGCTCTTCTCCGGTACCAAGAATAACCAGCTGGATATCGTCCTGACACATCTCATCCATCACACACTGGATTAAATCCAGTCCCTTCTGGTCGGTCAGTCTTGAGACGATTCCAATCATAAACTTACTTTCATCCTGCGCCAGTGAAAGTTCTGTCTGAAGCGCAGTTTTATTTCTTTCCTTTTCCTTGCGGAAATTACGCAGATTATAGTTTTGTATAATATACGAATCTGACTCAGGATCAAACTCGTCATAATCAATTCCGTTTACAATGCCTCTTAAGCTTCCTTCCCTGGCCCGCATCAGACCGTCAAGGCCTTCTCCATAGAAAGGCATCTTTATCTCCTGTGCGTAGGTCTCGCTGACTGTTGTGATGGCATCTGCATATACAATGCCGCCCTTTAATAAATTTCCATCCTTGTAGGCTTCAAGCTTATCCGGAGTAAAATAATAATCAGGCAGACAAGTTAACGCCTGTATCGTCTTTACATCCCAGACACCCTGGAACTTTAAATTGTGAATGGTAATCACCGACTTCATGTTCCGGAAGAAATCTCCTTCCCTGAACCGGTCTTTTAACAGAACAGGAATCAAACCGGTCTGCCAGTCATGGCAGTGAACCACATCCGGCTGAAAACCGATTACCGGAAGAGAAGATAAGGCGGCCCGTGAAAAGAAGCAGAACTTTTCTAAATCCTGATACCAGTCTCCATAGGGCTTTGCCCCCTGGTAATAGCCTTCATTATCAATGAAATAGAAGGTAATTCCGTCCCAGACACACTGAAGAATCCCCACATATCTGCTTTGTCCCAGATAATCCATATAGAAATGATCTACATAAGTCATCTGGTTTCTCAAGTCTTCCCTGATACAAAGATATTTGGGAATCATAACTCTCACATCATAATATTCCTGATCGAAGCACTTGGGAAGGGATCCCACTACATCTGCGAGACCACCGGTTTTTACAAAAGGTACTGCCTCCGATGCAACGAATAAAATCTTCTTCATCCAAAAACCTCCCTTATCCTTTTCCCTTCCGGGCATTGTCTGTTATGCTATAGTATACTGCATTTTCAGAAAATAAGGAAGTATCTTTCCTGTAAGTTTTATGAAAGTTTTTTGTAATCAAGCCTTATTTTATCAGCAATGAGTGCGATAAACTCGGAATTGGTGGGTTTTCCTTTGCCTGTACTCACGGTATATCCAAACAGCTCGTTGATGGTATCCATCTTTCCACGGCTCCAGGCCACCTCAATGGCATGGCGGATGGCACGCTCCACACGGCTGGGTGTGGTCTGATGTTTCTTGGCAATGGAAGGATAAAGGATCTTTGTGACAGAAGTGAGCATCTCCTGATCCTGAACCGATATCACAATGGCATCTCTTAAATACTGATATCCTTTAATATGTGCAGGAATTCCGATTTCATGAAGCATCTGGGTTACATCATTTTCTAAATTCTGCTCCATATACTCTGTCTTATTGACATAAGGCTTCACCTTTTTCATTCCCTGAAGACTGGGCGCTTTTGTCTTTCTCTGCCCTACTCTTCGCACCTTATCGACGATAACTTCCTTGTTAAACGGCTTCATTATGTAATAATTCGCCCCCATTCGGAATGCATCTTCGGTAATATTCTCACTGCCTGCGGCTGTTACCATAATAAATGAGGGAATCTTTGTCACAGCACCATTTCCTCTTACCCGCTCCATTACTGTAATTCCGTCCATTCTCGGCATAATCACATCCAATAAGACAACATCCGGATTTGTTTTGAGGATCATGTTATAGGCGTCTTCGCCGTTATCCGCTCTTCCTACTACATGAAAATCCTCCTCTCCTTCCAGTATATCATTCAGCAGATTTAAGGTCTGCAGGTTATCATCTGCAATAGCGATACTGATTTCTGACATATTGATACTCTCCTCCTGATTCTTCAAAATAAATGAAAACTAGTGTATAGCCATTATAATCTTGCCCCAGCTCATGCCGCAACGTGATTCTATCGCATTATTCGACAAGAAAAACGTTTGTTTTATCGAATATGGGATTCTGGTCTTACTGTCCCACTGTCGAATGAAGAAAAGGTCCTGTCCGGTCTGAATCCATGTTTCCCCCTTTTTTTTACCGGTGTTGAAAATTGAAACTACTTGTCGTCAAAAAAAATGTCAATTCCAATGCTGCTATCTATTATACTAACACATAAGGAATGGGATTAAAAGCATTTCATGGTGTTTTAACCTATTTTTGGCAATGATTATTTAAGCATTATGCTAATATAATTATGACTTAAGTATTTTTTATTATAAAAAAAGTACAATAATACTTGCTCCTTATTAAAGAAATGGATATAATTGGTACTGAATAAAAAATTAGGGGGAATACATATGAAAGAACAAAACGAATTTAAACCGTACATACCTGCTGAAAAGGTCACTCCGGAATTTACTGTTACCTCTATTGTTCTGGGTATCATTCTGGCTGTAGTCTTCGGTGCTGCAAATGCCTATCTCGGGCTTCGCGTCGGTATGACCATCTCCGCCTCCATTCCCGCGGCAGTCATCTCCATGGGTGTGATCCGGGTAATCATGAAGAAAAACTCCATTCTGGAAAGCAACATCGTTCAGACGGTTGGTTCTGCAGGCGAATCCCTGGCTGCAGGAGCTATCTTTACGCTTCCTGCACTTTTTTTATGGGCTGCAGAAGGAAAAATGGAAACACCAGGTATCCTTGAGATCACCCTCATCTCTCTGATCGGAGGCATCCTCGGTGTTCTTTTCATGGTTCCGCTCAGAAACGCACTGATTGTGAAAGAACACGGAATTCTTCCTTATCCGGAAGGAACCGCATGTGCGGAGGTTCTGCTTGCCGGAGAAGAGGGCGGCGCCAATGCGTCTACAGTATTTGCCGGGATGGGATTTGCCGCAGTCTTTAAGTTTATCATCGATGGCATCAAACTGGTACCAGGCGAAGTATCCTTCCGGGTGAAGGGCTACGCCGGTGAGATCGGAACACAGATTTATCCGGCAGTCATGAGCGTGGGATATATCTGCGGACCAAGGATTTCCTCCTATATGTTTGCAGGAGGTATTATCAGCTGGCTGGTGTTCATCCCTGCCATCGTTCTGTTCGGAGCCGATTTAACCCTGTATCCTGGTTCTGCTCCCATTGGTGAGATGTTTGCAAAGGGAGGTGCCGGAGCAATCTGGGGAACCTACATCCGTTACATCGGCGCCGGGGCACTTGCTGCAGGAGGTATCATCAGCCTTGTAAAATCTCTGCCGTTAATTATCCGTACCTTCCGGGATGCCGTCAAAGGACTGGGGCAGAACAGTGCCGGCAGCGGTCTTCGTACAGAACAGGATTTAAGCTTTCAGGTAATCCTGGGAGGTATCGCACTTCTCACCATTATCGTCTGGCTGGTTCCGGTCATTCCGGTGAGCCTTATAGGAGCCGTCATTGTTGTAATCTTCGGATTTTTCTTCGCTACCGTATCTTCCAGAATGGTAGGTCTGGTAGGAAGCAGCAATAACCCTGTTTCCGGTATGGCGATTGCGACACTTCTGATTGCAACCATTGCTTTAAAAGCAACCGGAGACAGCGGAATCCATGGAATGAAAGGTGCGATTGCCATCGGTTCCATTATCTGTATCGTTGCTGCGATTGCCGGTGATACGTCACAGGATTTAAAAACCGGTTATCTGCTGGGAGCTACACCGAAAAAGCAGCAGATCGGTGAGCTGATCGGCGTGGTCGCTGCCGCTTTTGCCATTGGAGGCGTTTTATATCTGTTAAACGCAGCATGGGGCTTTGGTTCTGAGCAGCTGGGCGCTCCCCAGGCCATGCTGATGAAGATGATTATTGAAGGGGTTATGGATAACAACCTTCCCTGGGCACTGGTATTTATGGGAGTCTTTTTAGCTGCTGCTGTGGAGATACTTGGAATTCCGGTTCTTCCCTTTGCAATCGGTGTTTATCTTCCCGTTCAGTTAAATGCATGCATCATGGTGGGGGGTCTGGTACGCCTCTACTTTGACAGAATGAAAAAAGACGATAAAAAGGAAAAAGAGCAGCTGATCAGCGATGGAATGCTTTACTGTTCGGGAATGATTGCCGGAGAAGGTCTGGTAGGTATCCTGCTGGCGCTTTTAGCAGTATTTGGCCTGGATAAGTCCCTGGATTTATCCTCAAAGCTCAATCTTCCTTCTCCTGTATTGGATTTTGGCAGTCTTGTTCTGTTTGGGCTTGTGATCTTAAGCCTGCTTAAATTTACAGTCTGGAAGAAAGTGAAAAAATGAGTGACATAAATAAAAAAAGCGGAAACTATCTGGATCGGATTCCGGTTCGGGCAGAACATATTCTCTGGACTGTGGAGGAAAGCGGTCTGGTGACACTGGATGTGGAAAACAGTGGAATATTTCACCGTTTTGCCCAGAGATTTTTTCATAAACCAAGGATCAGCCACATTCATCTGGATCCAATGGGAAGCTTTGTCTGGTGCCTGATTGATGGCAGCAGGGATATCTTAAACCTTTCCGCTTCCGTAAAGGAACGGTTTGGTGAGGAAGCCTCACCATTATATGAACGTCTCTCCAAGTACTTCCAGGTACTCCACAGCTATGGATTTATCAGTTTCAGGAAAGAATCTCTGTAAAATCACATATGGAATTGAAAAAAAAGGACGGCACCGTAAGGCTACTTACGATTCTGTCCTTTTCTTTCCTGGCACTTTCTGTCAATGATTGATCATATTTTCTATAAAGATTCCGTAGCCTCTTGTTGAGTCCTGTATAAAAACATGGGTAACAGCTCCTATCAGCTTTCCATCCTGAATGATAGGACTTCCGGACATACCCTGAACAATTCCCCCGGTCAGTGCCAGAAGATCGGGGTCCGTGACTTTGATTACCATTCCCTTGCTTTTATGCGTTGTGGAATAATCTACCCGCTGGATTTCAATTTCGTAATCCCGTACTTTTCCGGATACATCACTTCGTATATAGGCTTTTCCCTTCTTTACATCCTGTCTGTAACCGATGGGTATGGCGTCCTGGGCTATGCTCTGCTTAAACCGTTCATTTACCGTACCGAATATTCCTTCTTCAGTATTTTCTTTAATTGCACCCAGATTAGATCCCGGACCGTAATAAATGATTCCGCTCATCACACCTGGTTTTCCAAATGTCCCCTTTTCAATTCCAAGAATTGCTGTTTCATAGAGAGCTCCTTCTGTGATCTGAACAACATTTCCGGTATCACTGTCACTGATTCCGTGGCCCAGCGCTCCAAATTGTCCATTCATATCCACATAAGTCATGGTTCCGATTCCCTGGGTGTCGTCACGAACCCAGACTCCCAGTTTATAGGTTCCGTCCTCCGTTTCTATGGGATTCATCTTAATATCAATGTTTTCCTGGCCTCTTCTCACCTTTAAAACTGCTTCAGAACCGCCTAGTTTATTCAGCTCATTCATCAGTGTTTCCTTGTCGCTAAGGGCGATTCCATTGATTGATTCCAGATAATCCCCTGACTGTAAAACACCAAAAGCGGGTTCCACAACCATTCCATCTTTTTTTGTTACATCTCCAGTACCGATTACCATGACTCCGTTTGATTTTAAATAAATTCCCACCGGAGTGCCGCATGGAACAGCGTATTTGGTATCTACTACATTTACCTGAATATCTTTTAACTGTATCCAGCCGAACAGCTTTAATCCCAGCTTATAGCTTCCCAGATTCTTTGAATACAGGGAGAACGGCTGATTCACCTGTAAATGAATCTGATCAGAAGGAATGTTGGAACTATTTTTCAGAACCACTTCCTCGCTGTCGGAATGCAGCGTCACATCAAAAGGCATGGAGAAATGAAACTGTTCTTCTTCTGCTGCAACGATGTTCAATTTGTCCGGAATCACCCTTTTCATATAGAACCAGGTAAAACCGATACAAAAGATCAGGCTGATCCAGAACGCCCTTACAATTAGTTTATGAAATTTCTTTTTTGCCATCTCACATACCTCCTTAGAAGAATAAAGGAGACAATTTTTTGACTCCTTTCATAGTATGTGAGAATTCGGTAAAAACACTCTGTTATATTTTAGTTGAATTCATTTAATTCTGGTGTTTGGACCAGTTATGACTTTTTTAACTTTTTTTCTGCTGCAAGACGCTTCATCTCTCTGGCATTCTCTCTTACTGCATCCGTAATCTCTGCTCCGCCAAGAAGCCTTGCAAGTTCTTCCACCATTTCCTCATTATGCAGCGCATGGATTCCTGTGGTGGTTTTTCCAGCTTCTGCCGATTTTTTAATTTCAAAATGAGCATCTGCCATGGCCGCAATCTGCGGCAGATGGGTGATGCAGATTACCTGATGATTTTTTGCAATATAGGAAAGTTTCTCTGAAACCTTCTGAGCGGTTCTGCCGCTGATGCCGGTATCAATTTCATCAAAAATCAGGGTTGGGATATCATCAGAATCGGCAAGAACGGTTTTGATAGCCAGCATGATTCTTGACATCTCACCCCCCGAAGCTACGGATTTTAAAGGCTTTAAGGCCTCTCCCGGGTTGGCGGAGATCATAAATTCCGCTTCATCAAAACCATTGCCCGTATAATGATCCAGTCTGCCAAATTCCATATCAAAATTTACATCAATAAAATTTAAATCGTGCAGGCCTTCCTTGATTTTTTCAGTAAGTTCCTTTGCTGTTTCTTTTCTCATATGAGATAATTGTCCGCATAAACCTTCCAGTTTATCCTCAGTCTTAAGAATCTCTTTTTCTGTCTGCTGTTTTAAACGGTCATAATCTTCCAGCTCACCCAGCCTTATTTTCTTTTCTTCCAGATTTTTGAAAATCAAATCAGCACCTTTTCCATATTTTGCTTCCAGATTATGGATTAAATCCAGACGCTCTTCTATTTTCTGATAGTCTTCTTCATCAAAAGACAAATCCTCCAGATAAGAAGCGATCTCATGATTGATATCGCTTAAGATGGAATCCACATCAAAAAGCTGGTCTCTGATGGTCAGCAGACGTTCATCATAGGCTGCTGCCGATTCCACCTCTTTTAATGCCCGTCCTGTCACATCTGAATTCACCGCGTCATAAGCTACAGACAGACTTTCCATGATCTTTTTTCCATGAAGAAACAGACGGTACCTGGAGGAAAGTTCTTCCTCTTCTCCCTCTCTCAGTCCGGCATTCTCAATTTCTTCTATCTCATAACGGATAAAATCCATCTCCCGGAGTCTGGTATCCTCATCAAGCTGAAACGACGCCAGGCGGTCCTTCAACCGCACATATTCCTTATAAGTCTCTGCAATATTCAGTTTTAGCTCATGGGACTTTTTCTCCTGATAACGATCCAGGATCTCAAGATGTACTGACTTGTAAAGTAAAGACTGATGTTCATGCTGTCCATGAATATCGATCAGAAGACCGGTGATATCCCGCAGTTTTCCTGCAGTTACAGTTTCATCGTTAATTTTGCTTAAGCTTTTTGACGGCATGATTTTCTTTGAAATGATAACGATGCCGTCCTGGTCCGGATATACATCCATTTCTTTTAACAGATGAATCTTGCGCGGATCGCTGACTGTAAAAATCAGCTCTATGTAGGCATACTCCGCCCCATTTCTGATCATGTCCTTCGGCACCTTGCCTCCTAAGGCAATGGTTACCGAGCCGATGATAATGGATTTTCCGGCACCAGTCTCACCGGTTAAGACATTGAGTCCTTCTTTAAACTCCACATCAGCTTTTTCAATTAATGCCAGGTTCTTTACGTGTAATTCTGAAAGCATGGCTTGCCTCCTTTATCCCGTAACGAGTTTTTTCAGTTTGTCCATCATCAATATGGTATCATCTACTGTCCTGATGGCACACATGATGGTATCGTCTCCTGCAATGCAGCCTACCATTTCACTAAAATGAAGGGCGTCAAGGGCTGCAGCTACCGCCATAGCCATTCCGGATACCGTCTTGATTACCAGTATATTCTGTGCCATATCCATGGATAAATAACCGTCTCTTAAGATCCGTATGTATTTATCGCTGAAAGATCCCTGATTCTGAAGCACCATATAACGCTGTTTTCCGGATTCTGACTGCACTTTCGTCAGCTTCAGCTCCCTGATATCTCTGGATACGGTCGCCTGCGTTACTGCAAAACCGGCCTGATTTAAATAATCCGCCAGTTCTTCCTGAGTCTCAATCTCATATTTTCCGATCAGTTCTACTATTTTACTGTGTCTTTCCAGTTTCATCCTGTCACCTCCTTAAATACCGGCCATCTTGTTTCGAAGATTATCCAAAAATGATAAATTTTTTAATTTAACCAATACCGTTTTGATCTCAGCGCGCCCAAGATCGATCCAGTCTCCAGGCAAAAGACTGACTGCCGAATCTCCGTCAAACACCGCTGCCTGGCTGATTCTTTCCTGCCCCATGATTTCAATCCGTATCCTGTCTTCTGCAGAAAGCACGATGCTTCTGGCATTGAGCGCATGGGAACAGATGGGTGTGAGCACCAGCATCCTGGAATCAGGTACGATAATTGGTCCTCCTGCAGATAAATTGTAGGCAGTGGAACCTGTGGGAGTTGCTGCAATGAGCCCGTCTGCTCTGTACTCCGTTAAGAATTCTCCGTTTACAAACACCTTAAACTGAAGCATCTTTAAGTATTCGCCTCTTGTTATGACAATTTCATTCAGAGCGATATCCCGGTAAAACTCCTTCCCGTTGCGGAATGCACTCCCGCTTAACATCATCCGCTCTTCCAGCTTATAGTCATCATAATAAAGGGCCAAAAGGGCTGATTCAATGTCTTCGGTCCTGGACACCTGGGTTAAGTAGCCCAGAGTTCCCCTGTTAATCCCAAGAATGGGAAGATTGCGTCCGGATAAGTCTCTGGCTGCCTGAATTAAAGTTCCGTCTCCCCCCAGAGTAATCACGCATTCCGTTTCCTGCGGCACCATGGCTGAATCGGTGTAATGCTTTCCTGCCTGCCATTCTACCTTTTCTCCTCTGCCGATCAGGCAGACTGCCCCCCTGGCAGTGAGAAATTCCCGGATTTGATCCGCGGTCTCCCGGGCTCCCTTTTTATCCGGATTCATGATTACGTAAAAATGTTTCATTCTAAGACTCCTTATTTGCCATCGCTTAAGTCTTTGTGAGCTTCTTCCACAACTTTTTCAGGATTTACACTGTATTCCAAAAAGCTCTCCCCGTCCGGATGATTTTTTAAATGGAGCAGATATTCGATATTTCCTTCCGGCCCCTTGATGGGAGAAAACTCCAGGTGAAGAACCTCAAATCCAATGCTGATTCCATAGGATATCACCGACCGGATCACTTCCAGATGTACGGATTTTTCTCTTACAACACCTTTTTTGCCTACCTTTTCACGGCCTGCTTCAAACTGCGGCTTAATCAGGCAGACGATCTGTCCATCTTCCGTAAGAAGATTTTTAACCGGTAAAAGTACCTTGGTAAGGGAGATAAAGGATACATCGATGGAAGAAAACTCAATCCTGTCCTTAATATCCTCAGACGTTACATAACGGATATTGGTCTTTTCCATACAGACCACCCGCTCATCATTGCGAAGCTTCCATGCAAGCTGCCCATGCCCTACATCCACGGCATAGACCTTAACAGCGCCGTTTTGAAGCATGCAGTCTGTAAATCCGCCGGTAGAAGAGCCTACGTCCATACAGACCTTCCCCTCCAGCGTGACGTCAAAATGAGTCATGGCCTTTTCAAGCTTTAACCCGCCGCGGCTCACATATTTTAACGTGCTGCCTCTCACTTCAATGACTGAAGTCTCCTCAAATGTGGAACCTGCCTTGTCCTCCTTATCACCGTCAACGTATACGATTCCCGACATGATGATGGCCTTTGCCTTTTCCCTGGACTCAGCATGTCCCTGTTTTACTAATAGCACATCCAATCGTTCTTTCATTTCAATTCATCTTATCCTTCCATTCCCTGTTCTGGCGTTCCATATCTAAATATTCCTTCTTCATGCGCCAGATTATGGAATCACTGTCAATCCCAAGTCCTTTTCGCAGCAGTGAAACGTTTCCGTGCTCCACATATGCATCCGGAAGGGCGATGTTTAATATCTTTACATCAGGATAGTGTTCATGTATATAACCGTTGATCAGGCAGCCAAACCCGCCCTGAAGAACATTCTCTTCCATAGTCACAATCAGCCAGTGGCTGCTCGCCAGATCATCGATCAGCTTTTTATCAAAGGGTTTGATAAAGCGTCCGTTTGCAAGAGTGCAGTTCCAGCCTTCCGCTTTTAACTTCTGCCTTACGTGCTCGCCCGTGCTTACCATGCTTCCCACTGCCAGAAGGGCGATATCCTTTTCCCGATAAATGATTTCGCCTTTTCCATATTCAATAGGGGTTTTAAATTCTTCCAGCCCCTGATAGGCCGTTCCTCTCGGGTAGCGCACTGCGATGGGACTGTCAAGGGAAAATGCAAATTCCAGCCCTTTTGCCAGCTCCCAGTCGTTTTTCGGTGCAAATATACTCATATTAGGTATGGCGCTTAAGAAAGAAAGGTCAAAGATTCCCTGATGGGTTTCTCCGTCACTGCCCACAAGCCCTGCCCGGTCAACCGCAAATACCACCGGGAGGTTCTGAATACACACATCATGCAGCACCTGGTCAAAGCCTCTCTGCAAAAATGAGGAATAAACAGCCACTACCGGCTTTAAGCCGCCTGCTGCCATTCCCGCCGCCGAAGTCACCGCATGCTCTTCTGCAATCCCCACATCGAAAAAGCGGTTCGGGTACAGACTGGAAAACCGTTTTAATCCGGTTCCGTCAGGCATCGCAGCGGTAACAGCCACAATCTTCTTATCGTCTTTCGCAAGACGGCAGATGGTCTTTGAAAACACATCTGTATAGCTTAAATTCTTCTTTTCATTTTTGGGCCTGCCTGTCAGGATATTAAAGGGCTCCACTCCGTGAAACTTGGATGGATTTTTTTCTGCAGGGGCATATCCTTTTCCCTTTTTGGTAATCACATGAACCAGTACGGTATGATCCAGATTCTTTGCCTCTCTTAAGGTCCTTGTCAAAGCCTTGATATTATGACCGTCTACCGGACCTAAATAGGTGATCCCCATATTTTCAAACAGCATTCCGGGAATCAGAAGCTGTTTAATTCCGTTTTTCGTCCGGCTGATTTTATCAATGAGCTGTTCCCCGATAACCGGAATTCTGGAAAGCGTGTTGGTTACGTGTTTTTTTAAATCCAGATATCCGTTGCCGGTTCGTATGCTGTTTAAATAGGTGGACATGCCGCCCACATTTTCGGAAATGGACATATTGTTATCATTCAGAATGATAACAAAGTTCTTCTTCATCTGGGCTGCGTTATTTAAAGCCTCGTATGCCATTCCTCCTGTTAAGGAACCATCTCCGATTACTGAAACAACAAAGTGGTCCTCTCCCAGCACATCTCTTGCCTGGGCAAGTCCAAGTCCGGCAGAAATAGAAGTGGAACTGTGTCCGGTATCAAAGGCATCACAGGGGCTTTCCTTACGCTTTGGGAAACCGCTCATGCCGCCGTACTGGCGCAGTTCATCAAATTCCATTCTTCTTCCGCTTAAGATTTTATGAGTATAGGACTGATGCCCCACATCCCAGACAATCTTATCCTTTGGCAGATTAAAAGCAAGATAAATTGCCATGGTCAGTTCCACCACGCCTAAATTAGAGGCCAGATGACCGCCGGTTGTACTTATTTTTTCTATTAAAAAATCACGGATTTCCTGACTTAAAATCGTCAGCTCCTGTCTGGAGAATTTCTTTATATCGTCAGGTCCGTTAATCAGTTCCAGTATCATAATTTTTTTAATCCTTTATTTTTCCCGGTAAACCAGCATCCGGATCAGTTTTTCCAGAAAGCCGTTCTCTCCCGGCAGCTTTTGAAGGCAGGCAACTGCTTCCTCAGAAATTCTCTCCACAGCCTTCTTCGCCTGTTCCATTCCCTCCAATGTTACATAGGTGGTTTTATGATTTTTTTCATCACTGAATACGGGTTTTCCCAAAGTCTTTGCATCGCTTGTCACATCTAAAATATCGTCCTGAATCTGAAATGCAAGTCCGATTTTAGATGCCATCTCTTCCACTGCCTTTAACTCGTCTTCCCCGGCACCCCCAAGCACCGCTCCGATCATCATGGACGCCTCTAAAAGGGCTCCCGTCTTTAACCGGTAGATGAAGTCCAGCTCATCGGCTGGAATCGGCTTTCCAGCCAGTTCCACATCAACGGTCTGACCGCCTATCATGCCGAATATTCCAGTCTTTTGCGCCAGAATTCCCATAGCTGCGGCAACCCGGTCCGGCCTGTCCGAAAAGTTAAGTGCCTTTGCTGCTGTCTCCATGGAATAAATCAAAAGACCGTCACCTGCAAGCACTGCCATATCATATCCGAATTTCACCCATGCAGTAGGAAGTCCTCTGCGCAGGGTATCGTTATCCATACACGGGAGATCGTCGTGAATCAGAGAAGAGGTATGAATCATCTCTATGGCCGCCATAAAGGGCTCTATCTCTTTTCCCGTTCCTCCGAAAAGACGGTATGTCTCCTGCATCAGCATGGGGCGCAGCCTCTTTCCCCCAGCCCGCATGCTGTAATCCATCGCCTCAAGAACGGTACTCTGGTATCCTTCTACAGCTGGAAGGAAGCTCTCCACAATCTTCCATACTTCATTGGTCCGTCCGGACAGTTCTTCATGAAAGTTCATGTTCTTCACCATTTTCCTCCAGTACAATTATCTTTTTTTCCACTTTATCTATTTTATCATTGCAGGACTTGACAAGCTTCATGCCTGCCTCATAATACTCAAAAGATTCCTCTAAAGAGCTTTCTCCGCTTTCCAGCTTTTTGACCAGCTCCTCCAAATCTTTTAAGGTCTCTTCAATGGTTCTTTCTTTTTTTACTGCCATAAGCTTAATTCTCCTTATTTGTCTGCTTCTGACACTTCTGATGGTTCCACCTCTGACACTACGGCTTCAATCATTCCATCCCGCAGTTTAAGACGAAGAGTATCCCCGGTCTCTACCTGCATAACAGAGTCAATTTTCCTGTTCTGTAAATCAGTGATAAAACCATATCCGCCGCCTATTTTCCCCAGAGGGGAACAGGCATGAAGGCGTCCGGCAAGCAGTTCCAGCCTGTGCCTGTCCCGTAACGTCTGCTTCTTAATGAGCTGGCTCATAAGAAAAGCTGATTCATCAAGATACCTCCGTTCAGCCTCAATCTGACGAAGAGTCAGGCTTCTTAGCTTCTCCTCCAGATCATGAAGCCGCTGCCGCTGCTCACGAATACTCCGTTTTGGATCAAAATACTTTAATTTTAACTCATATTGTCTGATGGAAAAACGGCAGCGTTCCAGCTTCCTGTCCATCATGGTTCTTAACGTATACCGGATACTGTCCGTCTGTTCTTGAAACTGTCTGTAATCAAACACTGCAAGCTCTGCAGCTGCCGAAGGGGTTGGCGCCCGCATGTCCGCAACATAATCTGCTATGGTCACATCGGTTTCATGGCCTACTGCTGAAATTACCGGCACAGAGCAGTTAAAAATTGCTCTGGCAACAGCTTCTTCATTAAATGCCCACAGATCCTCGATCGATCCGCCGCCTCTTCCCACAATGAGAACATCAAGTCCCATCTGGTCTAACAGTTCAATTCCTTTTACTATGCTCTCTGCAGCACCGTTTCCCTGTACAAGAGCCGGATAAAGATAAAGCTGCACAAAGGGGTTCCGCCTGGCGGATATATTCATAATATCCCGGATTGCAGCGCCTGTGGGGGCAGTCACCACTCCCACACGCCTTGCATATCTGGGAATTTCTTTTTTATATTCAGGGGAAAACATCCCCATCTCCTCCAGTTCATTACGAAGCTTTAAGAAACGTTCGAATAAATCTCCCATTCCTTCTCTCGTAATTTCCTGGGCGTAAAGCTGATATCTTCCGTCCCTCTCATAGACCTCAACGCTTCCCTTTGCAACGATCTGCTGTCCTTCTTCCAGATGAAAGGAAAGACCTTTCCTGGATCCGGCAAACATCACTGCCGAAATAGAAGAGGCTTTATCTTTTAAGGTAAAATATATATGACCGGAAGTATGATATTTGCAGTTGGACACTTCCCCTTTGATGGAAATCCGGTTCAGTGCAAAATCCTGGGCAAACATATTTTTAATATAAGCATTAATCTGGGTTACGGAATAAACACCTGCCATAATTACACCAGCTTTGCCAGAACTCCGTTAATGAAAGCCGGAGCTTCGTTCCCGCCGTATTTTTTAGCCAGTTCTACCGCCTCGTTGATGGCTACCTTTTCCGGCACATCTTCGTCGAATAATATTTCATAAAGAGCCAGACGAAGGATTGTTAACTCCGCTCTTCCCATACGCTTTGTCTTCCAGCCTTCTGCCACTTCATTGATCTTTTCATCCAGTTCCGGAATTTTATTCATGACTGCTTCTGTCTTTTCCTTTAAAATGGCAGAATTCTCTTCACTCATATCTACGTCATGAACAATTTCTTCTACACCTTCCGTATTGAAATCATCCTCTTTTGGTTCCTCAAAATATTGATTAATCTGCCAAAGCTTCTCCTCTGCGGGGTGAAAATCAGCGCAGAAAAGCATCTTAAAGCAGTGTTCACGCATTTTACTTCTGGTCATTTACCATGGTCCTCCTATTGGTGATTTTGCTGGACGTTTGGAATTATTATACCTTAACAGGGTTTTTTATACAATAGAAACTTTTGTACGCCGGTATGGGAGGCTTAATTATAAACAGCATACTGGTTTTTCCCTTTTCCCTTTGCCTGGTATAATGCCTGATCCGCCCGTCTTAAAATCGCATCGTATTCCGTTTCCTCCTCTTCGATCAGCGTGATTCCAATGCTTGCATGGACCTTTCCGGAGATATGGAACGCATTAATAATGCGCTGGGCAATGGCTTCCGGCTGTTTCCTTCCTCTCATTCCATAGAGCCAGATACAGAATTCATCTCCACCGAAGCGGACGATCACATCCTCCTGTCTCGTGCAGGCATTTAAAATCTGCCCTGCCTGAACGAGAACCAAATCCCCCTTATGGTGACCAAAGGTATCGTTTATTTTCTTAAAATCATCGATGTCAAGGAACATACATGCATAGAAGCGGTTTTTTCCTCCGATCTTCAGTCCGTGCTCCACCAGTTTTTTTGCCGTCTCTCTGGTATAAACTCCGGTGAGATAATCCTTCTGCAGCCGCTTTTCCTCTTTCTTTCTGGTATGGACAATTAAAAGAGTGAGTACAACCCCGCAAAATAACAGGAAGGTCGATCCTGCAATGAATTTTGCGGAAAGTGACTTGATCTGATGAAAGGTGTTTTCATATCCTTCTGTCTCTACAAAGGTAGCCATAAACCAGTCATTAATTCCCATGGGCTGATAGTAAAGAAGCCGTCTGTAATCATTCTCATAATAAGTAATATAACCGGATTGGCTGCCGTTAATCCCGGCTTCCATCTCAGAAAACGTCTGTCCCGGTCCGAACTGCCTGGTTTTAAGCATTTCAAAGAGAGAAATCTGGTTCTCGCACGCTGTGCAGGAAATCAGAATCTCTCCATCTTTTTTAAATATCATGTTTGCCCCGTAACGGCTTAAGTCTGTATCACTTAAATACTGCTTCAGCTTATCTGCAGACAATTCCAGACATGCCACACCCTTTACAGTGCCCTCTCTGATAATGGGGACAGCCAAAACCACACTGTCCCTGCCCTGAAAGCTTTCTTTCAGCAATCCGGATACATTTTTTTCACCGTCTAACGCTTTTTTAAAATAGTCACGGGAAGAAATATCCTGAGTTTCACGATTTCCATAGTAAAGAATTCCTGACGCATCTGCGACGCCAAAACGGGAATCCTCTTTTTCGTAATCCTGTACCTGCTCCCACCACCGCTCGTTCCCTGAGCCATCTGGCAGATCACAGTAAACCGCAAACAATTCCAGCCATTCGAATTTTGTCTGCATCATGGATTCAATATAATTCAGTGCCTTGTCGTTCTCCTGTTTTAAATCTCTATGGGTCTGCAAAAACAGACTCCGTTCCACTTCATGAAAATAGTAGAAATTTAAAACGCAGATTCCGATAATCACCGACATCACAAGACCTGCCAGGATCAGCAAATTCGGTGGATAGTGCCCCCCGTTTCTACGATTCATCATATAAAAAAACACCTGTCCTTAAGAATCTTTCGACTCACAATATGGTCCATTATAAATCCTGTCCTATTCCATTACAAGGAGAATTTCATCTTTTCACTAAAAAAACAGCGGGGATGGACCGAATGACCGGTTCTCCCCGCTGCAAAATATGAATTTATTTGTTTTCTTCCAGTGCTACTCCGGCAATCCGGATGTTCACATCAAGAACAGAAAGGCCAGTCATATTCTCAATGGCATTCTGCACCTTTTCCTGAACTTTTTCACTGACGGAAGGGATACTGTAACCATATTTTATGTTTAAGGACAAATCTACGGAAACGTGTTCCTCTGTCAGTTCCACCTTGACACCTTTGGATAAGTTTTTCATGCCCAGCTTCGCCACCAGTTCGTTGGTGATATTGCCTGCCATGGAATCCACTCCGTCTACTTCCGTTGCAGCAAGACCTGCGATGATAGCCACAACATCATCTGCGATCTGTACTTCACCGATTTTATCTTTTTCATATACTTTGTGAGTATTTCTGTTTTCCAATTCTGCCACTTCGATTCCCTCCTGTTTCGTATTTCTGGATTCTGAAATCATTATAGCAAAATTGTCAACTGTTTGCAAAGGCTTTTTACTCCTCCAGTTTCATCAGAGTAATGACAATACTCTCTGCTCCAACTTCAGTTTTTCTCTTTACGATATCTTCGATCTGGGCACGCTGGGGATCTGTAATGCTGGCTGCATTGATGACTACATCTACTTTTCCGTTTGAGATGCTGACAACCGGATTGGCAAAGCCTTTGGCAAGGAGAAGGGTCTCCGCGGCATTTTCCTTTTCGGCAATTGCTGTCATGTCAATCATCTGCTGAATGGCCTGCTGCTTTGCTGCCTCTTCAATATTCGGATTGTTAATTAAATTCATCAGAGTTTCTTTGTTTCTTGCCCTTACCTGTTCTCTGTTCAACTGCACGCTGGATATGTAATCTGCTACGTTCATACCGCTGGTTAAAACAGCTTCTCCGGGATTATCAAGACCTGTATCAGCTGCCTGGGTCTCACCGGCTGCTGCTGCCTGGGTCTCACCGGCTGCTACTGCCTGGGTCTCACCAGCCGCAAGGCTTTCTGCTGTCTGGTTCTCTGCCGCTACCTGTGTACCTCCGGCTGCTGCATTATCTGCGCTGCCCGCAGATTCGGCTGCTGCCAGTTTGTCAATATCTTCGGCATCCTGATCCAGACTGGCGATATCCTTGCTGGAATCACTGCCATTTAATGCCTGGTTCTCTGCTAAAATGTCTTCTTCGGAAATGTCAGTCGCTCCTGCTTCATAAACATCGGTTCCTGAGGCTGCTTCCTGCTTTCCGGCATAATTTAAATATCCGGCGGCAGCGATCATGACTGCCAGAGTTGTAATGATAATCTGGTTTCTTCGAAACAGTTTCTTCATATCCATTTTCTTTGGGGTTTTCGGGACATTGGGTTCATTGCTTGTTTTCCAACTTTTCATACCTGACACTCCTTTTTATTCCACCCTCTTTAATACTTTTATTTTATGTGGGGGCAGGTTAAATAATGCTTCCATGGCACTGGAAATTTCAGCTTTTACCGTAGGACTGCCTCCGCCCTGGGCACTGATGATAATTCCTTCTATTTCCGGACGTATTTCTTTCTCCACAATGGGAGCCGTATTTTCCCCCTGGCCGGTAAGAATGGTACTCTCCTTTAGTTCCGCGCTTGTAATTTTTCTCGATCCTCCGGATGTATCATTTTCTTCGGTAGAAGAACTGGAATTGTCTTTATCCACCCTTAATACCTTTTCCTCAGAAGATTTTAATACAATCAGCACATCCACCTGACCGACTCCATCCACGGTTTTTAATATTTTCTTCACCCTGGTTTCCATCTCTTCTTCATAGGTCCGTTCAGCTGAAACGGAAGCGGCAGCATCTCCGTCTGCAGGCTGTGTTACAATCCCCTGCTGTAAAGTGGCCTGCTTCTTATTTTCTTTCTGTGCAGTTTTTTCCACTTTATTTGCAATTCCAGGACCGGACGGAAATGTAAGGATCAGGATTATCATTCCAACCGCCAGCAGGATCAGCCATTTATCCTTACCCATCTTCCATTTGAATTTCAATATCCTGTTCTTCCAAACCATAATATTCCGCAATCCTCCTTCTAAGACCAGAAAGACTGGAATTTTCTTTCTGCTCTTCTTTTTTTCCGTCTTCCGGCATTTTTTCGCTGCTCTGATCCGATTCTTTTACCGTTATTTTTATATTTTTTACATCTTCAACCTTCTTAACAGGATCAATTTTGCTGCCAACAGAAGCCGCCTCCTCTGCCTCCATCTCTTCTTTTCCTGATGCGAGCACGAGGGAAACCTTTACCACATGACCAAAACGGTCACTGGTCTGGTCACTGTTAATTTTTGCACTGGTTTTTTTACAGGAAAAACCTGCCGTCTCAGCCATTGTCTCCAAATCAGTTCCCACCGCTTTCTCGTAACCGGATATCATGCGTTCCAGCCTTGTTTCCTCCATCTTTGAAACTTTTCCTGATAATTCACCTGCTTCTTTTTTCAGGCTGATGGCTTCAAAAGAGTAGGCCAGTCTGTCATCCAGTCTTAAGCCTCCTGTAACGGGCTTTAATACAAGGAGAATGAGAACCATGCCGGCGAAAAATTTGATGTATTTTTCATATTTTTTATTAGGCAGCAGATTTTCTGCCACTGTTATAAAAATCAGATAATAAGTAATATTTCTGATCCATTCATATAATTGATCCATGCCATTCACCCTGAATAATAGGTTACATTGGTAGAAGCACACACAAGCGCAATGGTAACGATAAATAAAATCATTCCGGATACAGCAACTGACAAAAGCATTTTATGTCCTTTTGCCATATCGGAAATACAGGAAATAATTCGTTTATCGCATACCGGCTGCAAAAGGGCTGCCACGCATTGATAAAATAACATTAAAACAACAAGCTTTAAAATGGGAACAATGGTGAGAATCAGAAGAATCAGGATACCGGCTGCTCCAATGGTATTCTTAATCAGTACGCCGGAACCTAATACCATCTGGGCTACAGAACTGACTCCCTGGCCAATTCCGGGGATTGCACCCACCAGTTTCTGAAAAGCCCCTGTCTTTAACGAGTCCACATAAGGCAGCACCATGGACTGGATCATCTGAAAGCCGAGTACCACTCCCACCAGGGTCTTTAAGCTCCAGGAAACCACCTGTTCTATCAGCTCTGTCAGCTTTGAGAGCATATCTTCTTTTGCGATATGCCCTGCCATGACCAAAAGAGCGTATACCCGGATCACTGCCAATAGAACAGACCCTAAGAGCCACTGGGCTGCGGAAAGAATGACCAGGGTAAACTCATAGGAGGCCACAGCCGTTGCACTGCTTCCTGCAAATGCTGCCGCAAGAAAATACGCAGGCATCAGAACTCTCATAAATCCAAGTATCTGTCCTACCACATTGCTGACAATGGTGATGCTGGTAAAGAAACTGGCCGCCAGATAAGTAAACAATAATAAATAGGTAACAAAAAATCCCGTTTCGGAAATCTGGCTGCCTGTAAACACGCTGGAAAAGTTGGAAAAAACTGCCCCAATGATGCCCAGAACAAGAATCTGCCCCATCATATGCCCGCTGCTTTCAATTTCGCCCATCAGCATTTTCTTCAGTGCGCTTCCAGTCTGACTTAACACTTCATTCAGCTTTCCGTCCATAAGACTTTTCATTAAATCCTGAAAAGAAAGATCAAGCCCCTGATTCCCATTTCTCTGATCCAGAAATTTCTGAATGTCGGTCAAATCATACTGGTCCAGATCAAGTCCCTGGGTAACCTCTGTTTCCTGCTCTCTGGCCGGAACCTCTGCTCCCCAGGAAAGGCTGCAGGGAAGAAGAAAACACAGAATACTAAGAAGAAATAAAAACCTTCTTTTCATGGCCCTCCCTCCTGTCATGATAAAAATACCTGAAGTGTCTCAATCAGTGCCAGGAGAATCGGCATACTGACTGCCAGTACGGAAAGCTTTCCAAAGATTTCAATCTGGGTTCCTACTGCACCGTAACCCGCATCCTTGCAGATTCCTGATGCGAACTCTGCTATGTAGGTAATTCCGATCATCTTTACCAGGGTGGCCAGATAAACGCTGTTGATTTTTATATAGGACTGGATTTCTTTCATGGTATCAAGGATTGTGCTAAGCTTCCCCACTCCATAAAAAAAGATAAAAAGCCCTGCCGCAAGGACCAGAAAGGTTCCGTATTCCCCCTTCATTCCTTTCAGGGAAACCGCCAGAAGCACTGCTACAATCCCCACAACAGCTATGGATACAACTGTCATATTCTCACCTACAATGCAAACAGATTTTTAATGGATTCAAACAGCTGATAGATGTAAGGTACCAGCCAGAACAGCACAAGGATGAGCCCTGCCAGGCTTGTTAAGAATGCCTGTTCTTCCCGTCCGCTGTGCTTTAATACCTGGCAGATGACGGAAACCAGGATTCCAACTGCTGCAATTTTAAATATCAAATTGACTCCCATGCTATCCTCCTTAATACATGACTATGGTCAGGAATAAACCGCCCATGATGCCAAGGCTTGTATAAAGCCGGCTTTTTTCCTGCTTATGATTTCTTAAATAACCGATTGTCAGATCCAGCTGCTCCAGATAAAGAAGGATTGTCCTCTCCTGCATTCCGGTATCCAAATATCCCAGATGCTCACCCAGCCCCTTTAAATTCTGCTTATCCTCACCGGAAAGGCATACCTCTTTTGAAAGCCCGTCGATTTCCTCCTGCCAGATACCGTAAAAGCTTTCTCCTCTTTGTCCCATTAATCGTTGTGATACCTTTAAAAACAAATCCCCCATCTGCCCCCCTGCTTTCCTGCCTGTCCGTTCAAAGGCTTCCGCCAGGGGAGAATTGGCATAGACGATCTCTCCTTTTAAAAGAAATATCATTTTTCTTAAATGCTCCACGGTTTTTAAGTGCTCATTCCACTGAGCCGCCATATAAAAACCGAGACCGGAGCAGGATAGTATTACAAGAGCTGCCCCTGTCACTCTCAACCATGTATTACCCATAAGCCCTGCTCTCCTGCCTGTCCTGCCGGATTCCGGTCATAACTTTATCTGCCTTATACATCTGCGTTCCCCTGGAATCAAATATCTGGTCAATATTTCCGATTTTATTTAAGTTGTTTAAGACAATATACCGTTCAAAAATCCGCTCTTCCAAAAGGGTTCGAAGTACCGGTTTCTGTTTTAAGTCCTCTATGGAGCTGCCGTGTACCGTCGCAATCAGTTTGCAGCCGCAGTTCATCACATACTCTATGGCATCCAGGTCCTCTCTGCTTCCCACTTCATCTACTGCGATCACTCTGGGGGACATGGTGCGGATTAACATCATCATTCCCTTTGCCTTGGGACAGCAGTCTAAAATATCGGTTCGGATTCCCAGGTCATTCTGCGGTGCTCCCTGATAACAGGCCCCGATCTCGGACCGTTCATCCACCACTCCCACATTCATGCCTTTAAATTCAGCGGAGCCATCTGATATCTGCCGGATTAAATCTCTTAAGAGTGTGGTTTTTCCGCATCTGGGCGGGGAAATGATGAGTGTATGGCATACCTCACTGTGATTCTTGTAAACAAAAGGCAGTATGGGGGTAGCGCAGCCCTTCACCTGATGGGACAGACGGATATTAATAAATGATATGTATTTCATGGTTTTTATTCCGGACTCATCAAGAATTGTCTTGCCTGCGATTCCAATCCTGTGGCCCCCCTGTACAGTAAGGAAGCCCTGCTTTAGTTCTTCTTCAAACGCATACAAAGAGTAATTGCTCATATACTCCATGGTTTCCTTCAATTCGTTTTTTGAGACAATATATGCATCTTCCAGTTTCTTGCTGATATCCCCGGATCCGGTTAAATAATACTCTTCGTTTTTGTACACCAGCATAAGAGGGGCGGCCACACGGAGCCTTATTTCCTGGACTTCGTCAAAACTTAATGCCACCTGGTTTAAGATTTCTCTTATGTTTCTGGAAAACAGATTGATCAGCTCGTCTTTTCTCTCCACTCTCATCCCTCCTCTTACCTCAATATATGAAAAGTGGGACAAATTATGACTTAAAAAAGTCCGTTCTCTACGCCAGAACTCTGACGCAAAAAACGGACTTCTTATGAAATTTGTTATTTTTCAATGTTTTCTCTCAGTTTAAAAGTCTCCACTGCCTGTTTGAGTGACTGGGCAAGAGAATCCAGTTCCTCACTGGATGCAGAGCTTTCCTCGGCTGTAGCGGCGTTATTCTGTACGACTGTAGATACCTGGGATAATCCCTGGTTAATCTCCTCCATTGCCTTCACCTGTTCCTTAGATGCCAATGCAATTTCCTGAATAATTTCATCTACCAGACCTGCTTTTTCTTCCACCACCTTTAGAATTTCCGCAGACTGGTCAGCCAGTTTTCCTCCCTCTGAAATCGTAGTTACGGAATAACCGATTAAATCACCGGTCTGCTTGGCCGCCTCTGCAGATTTGGCCGCTAAATTACGTACTTCATCAGCCACCACTGCAAATCCCTTTCCTGCTTCTCCTGCCCGAGCTGATTCCACGGCAGCATTTAAAGCCAGGATGTTGGTTTGAAATGCAATATCCTCAATTACCTTTGTAATATTTTTGATTTTCTCTGACGCCGCACCGATCTCTTTCATGGAGCGGTCCAGCTGACCCATACATTCATTGCCTTCTCTGACCCCTGATACGGCTTCCTTTACAAATCTGGTCGCATTCTCAACCCGTTTTGCATTTTCTTCTGCCTGACTGGATACATTTGAAATAGAAGCATTTAATTCTTCCACAGTAGCCGCCTGTTCAGTAGCCCCTGTTGCAAGGGACTGGGAAGCGCCGGATATCTGCCTTGAGCCTTGCGCCACCTGATCAGAAGATACACGAATATTTCCTAAAACCGAATTCAGATTTAAAATGATTCCTCTTAAGGAATCCTTTATCTGCACAAAATCTCCCTTGTAATCCTGATTAACGCTGACAGTACAGTCCCCTTTTTCCAGACTGGAGAGTATGACCGAAATTTCATTAATATAGCTGTTTAATGTGAAAACTGTACCTGTAAATGATTTGGAAAGTGTCTCAAGTTCATTGCCTGTATTGATCTGGGGAACTGGAGAATGAAGATCTCCTTCTTCCAGAAGCCGGATCCTGTTAACCAGATTTAAAACAGGTTCAACGATGGGTTTTGCAATACGGAAAGCAATGACAAATGACAGGATGACCATAATCAGAGTGATCACCATGGTATTAAAAATGGAGGAGCGAAAGCTTGACATCATCTCTGATTCCTTTGTCACCACACCAATGGACCAGCCGTCTGTGCCCTTTATGGGAGTATAGCCTGTAGTCATATTTACTCCTTTGAAATTCACGGTCTGGATTCCTGTCTTTCCTGCTATCATATCTTTCATCTCGTCGGATGTTCCCTGATAGTTCTTATCTGTTTTTGCCATTTCAATGTAGTTTGTCTGGTCTTTCACCCGGTCTCTGTTTTTGTGAGCGATAATTTTACCCTCTTTATCAATAATAAATCCGTATCCGGATTTGCCCACCGCTACACCATCAATCATTGTGCTGAAGGTATCAGAATCCAGAGTTGCAATGACGATTCCGTTATAATTTTCGCTCTTTACCTTCGCAGATACAATCAGTACGGTTTTGCCGGTTACTTTGCTCACAATTGTAGAGGAAATATATGTATTTCCAGCAATGGACTGCTTAAAATACTCCCGTTGGCTTGCATCCCCTCCGTCGCTGGTTTTCCCGTCGGCACCTGCAATGGAAAGTGTTGCAAATCCGTTGTCTTTTGCAATCCCGGCCAGTAACTGGGTTCTCTGATCCGTACTTAAAGATGGATCTGTAATTTCCGGATTCTGTGCAATAAATTCAATTCTCGCTCTGTAGAGATTAATGGAATTTTCCACTGACTGACTATAGGCAGTGGCACATTCCGTCAGACGAAGCTCAATATTATTCTTGGCATCCTGGTAAAACATCATGCCGTTCATCAATCCGTAGATGGCTGATATGGAAACTGCCATACCGATGATTCCAAAAAGAAGCCTTCGCTTAATTGACTTATCTTTCATTGTATTTGTAATTTTTCCGCCGGCTGATCTCTTTTGTTTCAATGTTTTCCTGTTTTCTTTTTCCATCATATTGCCCCTTCTTATTTATTCTTTTGTGTAATCGCCATCCCGCCATCCAATCAGTACATTGATTACAGTGGGAATGATGAGTGTAAATAAATTAATATAGGATACCAGCGTAAGCCCCTTGGAAACAAGGCTGGTAAGCCCTACCTGAGATACGCCCCAGGTCAATATAATATAGAATAAAGTGAGTAAAGCCCCTCTTTTGTTTCTCTTTGCTTTAGAAACTTCCGGGTTTTCTCCTGTTTTTTTCTGATACCAGTTGAGCACACGGTCATTAAATCCCTGGGCGTAATTGATGGCTGTGGAAATTGTGGCAAAAAATATGGAAATGGTAATGAGCGTCAGTAAAACCGCTTTCATCTGCTCACCTCCGAAGCCGTTTTTCACCACCAGAATGGTATACACCGCTTTTCCTGCTTTCCAGCCTTCCAGTACTTCTGAATAATTGGAAGCTAAATTAACCACTGTCATCTCAAGAAAAATCCAGTTTAAAATGACAGATAGGACCACTGCCCAGCGCAGAGTGCTTTTATTCTTAAAAATCTGTGCATGGTTTACATAAGCTCCAAAGCCCCCAAGATTCTGGCCTGAAAATATATAAGCCCAGCAAAGAGCAGTCAGAAGGTAGCTCAAGAAGCTTCCGGCTCCTGATGCGATTCCCTTATTTAAGGAATCTCCCATCACTCCCAGTTCTCTTGCCAATCTGCCGCCGTTCAAGTTATAGAAAAGATTGGGAACATGAATTGCCAGTAAAGTAACAAAAATTACTGCACTCATGAAAACCGCGTTTTTCCTGACCAGACCCGCCCCCTTCATGCAGAGGAGAAACATGATGATTCCAACTGCAAAGGTGGTAAGCAGATAAGGCATTCCGGACAGTTCCGCCAGCGCTGATCCGGAAGAGGAGTAGGCAAGCGCCATGCAGACGATCAACAGCCAGTTGAAATTAAACTCGTACACAATCTGCATTGGTTTTGCAAATCTGCCTCCCCAAAAACGGGAACCGTATTTTTTCAGAAACTCTCCATAGTCAAAGGCCTTGAAATCCATGGCAAATTTCATAAAAAAATAGATGATAAAGCAGTTGATTGCCGCTACCACAAGCGGCATAAACAGGCAGAAATAAGACTGTGTTACTTTAGGAAGCATTCCGTAAAACCCCGTATTCATAAAAAAATAGGACCAGGGTGTGGAACCGGCGGCAAATCCTCCCCCGCACTGGGAACTGAATGCAATGGAAACAAATACAATTACCGTTTTCCAGTCTACCGCACTGGATTGATTTCTATAACCTGCTTTTCCGGTGCTCATAATACCATCCTCCTTTTCATTATGACGACCCAGTGTCTCTTTCACCCCAAAAGTCGATCTATGTCGTTTTTTTAACAATATAGTCATATTATAAGTCATGTATGAAATAACATCCAATCGATCCATCCTATGTGTAAAAGCTGATTGATAGTTTTTAACCATATGTTTATTTACAGCTTGTATCCTGCCGGAAAAGTATGATATATTGCAGAAAGTATTATTCATGTTACCTGTTTAAGAAGGAGGAAGACCAAATGCGGGAAGAAATTATGGAAGGAATCAGGCGTCACATCCTCCCTTTAAGCGGCGTGGAGAATGCCAGTCTTTTAGAAGTATGGCCCGGACATTCTAAAATTTCCATTGACATTGCAGAAAGTGCATTGAATCTGTACGGAAATCTCCATGGAGGATTTATCTTTACACTCTGTGACATCACATCGGGTATGGCTGCTTATGCCTACGAGTACGCCAATGTCACACAGCATGGAAACATCGATTTTTTAAAGGGAATCAGCTCCGGTCAGATATTTGTAGAGGCCAATGCCATTCATAAGGGAAGCCGTTCCGTGGTAAACAGAGTGGAAGTCACCTCTTCGGAAGGTACGCTTCTGGCTGCCGGTACCTTTACCATGTATCTGCTTTCGGCTCTTTAAGCAAAAAAAAACGTATGAGGTTTTTATCCTCAATACGTTCTCTCTACTGGTTTAAAATTCTTCTCACCGACTGAACCGGCTGGAAATCCACATTGGATATCTTAATACCATCTTCCGGACCGGCGGCATGAATCAGCTGGCCATTGCCGATATAAATCCCGATGTGGCCTGTGTATGTAATAAGGTCTCCTGGTCTGGCATTTTCAATACCGCCTGCATCCACTCCTGCTGCTGCCTGATCCTGTGAGGTTCTTGGAAGACTGATCCCGAAATTTTTATAAACGCTCTGTACAAAACCGGAGCAGTCCGCTCCTTCTGTCAGGCTTGTCCCTCCGTACCGGTAGGGATTTCCCAAAAATTGTTTTGCATATGACACCACCTGATCCCCTGCAGCAGACTGGCCTGGTGCAGCGGGTCCGTTTATTCTGGCTCCCGGACCGTTCACATTATTTATAACAAGTGGCTCTACCAGAGGAATGCTTCCATTTGCCAGAGCTGTGTCAGCCTTTGCCGGAAAGGTGGCCAAACCTGCCATCATAAGTCCTGTAAATAAGACCGTTATCAATGTTTTCTTATGCATGGTTTTCTTCTCCTGTGGATTTATAATCCCATATCTTTCACGTCTTCTGACAGAAATCTGTGGTATGTCGCATGGTTATCATGGAATTTAATAAAATATCGGTAAGAATCCCTGGCGGAATCTTTAAAATACAAAATAAAATCACATTCTTCCCCGTCACAGTTTTCACAGACATAGTTACCGTCTGAATACTTAAAGAACACATTTTTAATGTCTTCAAGCTGAATACCGGGTTTTTCTATGGTCTCAATAAATTCCTTTAAAAATCCGTTTTCTTCTACCTGTTTCCAGACATATTCTACACCTTCCGGCGGAATCAGAAAGCAGAACCGCTCCTGGCTTCTGGTGATTTTAATTTCTCCCAGCCGGTCTTTTACATAAATCTTAAATTCTTTTAATGCTGTTTTTATATCGTCACTTAAATCCCCTGCTTTCAGGATTCTTAACAGTGCTTTTTCAGGATAATAAAACCGTATGGCTTCCTTTTCATATCCCAGTTTCATCTGTACTTCCCTGATTGAATTAATGAGCATACGCTCCAGAGCAGCAACCTGCATGTCCGCTCTCCTTTCCATGCTTACCGGCACATTATTCATGAAGCCGCCGTATAATTTTAAAGATAATCCCCCCTTCGGTAACGAATGGCTGGGAATGGGAAAAGAATACAATTCCCTCGGTAGGTGCAAGAATCTGGCTTATAATCTCTCCCTCATAAGGGTCCAGGATATCCGCCAGAATCTCCCCCCTGCTCACTTCCTCGCCCGGCTTTACGTGGGGGCGGTAAATGCCGGCACAGTCCGTTCTTACACTGGATAAATCGCTTTCATGAAGAACTGTGGCAATATAGCCGCTGTGACTGGTGTAGCGCACCATTCCCATACGGGTTAAAAACCGAAGCACAGAAGCCACCGCCATACGGGCAGAGGGTTCATCAATCTGATCCGTTCCGCTGGTATAGATGGAGAATGCGCTGGTATTCTTTAACTGCCAGTTATAATTCAGTGTTGCCTTATCAAATGGTTTGGCATCCCGAACCACCACATAGGGAAGTCCGAAGAGATTAGCGAGGCTTGGATTCTGAAATCCGGTATCCATCATACGCACATGGGGTACGAAATTACCGGGTATATAAAAGCTGGTAAACTGGATTCCATAGCTGTATTCTTTTACTGCATCAAAAATCCCCGCCGCAATTCTTTTTGTGGTTTCACCGCTTCCGTCACCCGGGTACATACGGTTGATGTCCGAATCGTCCGTCGGCCAGAACCGTTTTCCAACATTGAGGGAAGCTGTGTTCACAGTAGGGATAACCATAATCTCGTTGCCTTTGATTATGGCTCCCCGCTCTTCCAGTTCCTTTAGCTGTCTGATCAGCTGGGAACAGATATAGAGTTGCTGCACCTCATTGCCTCTGCATGCACCTACAATGCACGCCGATTTTTCTCCCTTGCCGAAATGATAGCCATATAGATTCATATCGTCCCTGTAAAGATTCTTCAGGGTGAAAATGGTCTCTTTCCTCATACCTGCTCCCCTCCCAGAACCCGCGCCAGCAAAGATCCTGCCGATACCACAGGATATTCCCTGAGGGTAAACACCAGTCCGTCTATGGGGGAAACCACTTCTTCCAGAATCATTCCCGTCAGTGGATTTAATATCTGTCCAATGGGCTGGTTTTCCTTTACCGTACCAAGATGCTCCACCAGAGGCATAAATATACCCGGGCTTTCCGCATGCAGTAGTCCAAGATTCCGGTTAAAGGAAATCATGGGTTCTTTTGGAATGACGGTTTCTCCGGTCCAGATTCCCAGCTCCTTCATCAGGCAGAGAATCCCTTCTGCCAGCTGCTTTCCATAACTTTTTGTAATCCGCATTCCCACTCCCATTTCCACTACAAAGGTAGGAACTCCAATGCTGTTTAAACCATGGGACAGGGTGGAATCCAGCACTACGGCATTTTCATAAACCCAGACCAGATCCACATTCATAAGCTTTGCATAGTCAATGAGCTTCTCTGCATAAGCCTCACTCATCCGGATCTGGGGAATCTCTCTTAAAAAGATGTTGCTGGCATGCAAATCCACGCAAAAATCAGAACCGGAGATATCAGACATGATTTCAGAAGCAATATGTTCCGATACAGCTCCCTCCTCATCACCTGGAAATATGCGGTTCATATCAATATCATACCCGGGCAGGCCTCTGGTAATCGAATCAATTCCAAGTGGGTTAAGCGCCGGATAAATATCCACAATTCCTTTTAAAAATTCCCTGTTTTCCCTGAGAATGCGGTTAATCTCATAACATACAAACTGGCCTTCCAGCTCGTCCCCATGAACTCCGGTGACAATACTGATCCGCTTTTCTTTACCGGTTACTGTCTCAGGCTCTAATCTGTTTTTATATATGTTCCAGCTTTCTCCTACAGGCAAACCTACGGATGCAACTGTTTTTATCATATTTCTCATCACCCTTGTTCTTATACTTTATTACATTATAAGAATAAATCAGCATGATTCAAACGTCAAGCGATTCCTGCCTGATGGCTTCCTCCTTTTTTATCTGAATGAACATCCCATCCACCACTTTTGTCCCCGGCGAAAGAACCTCCTGTCCGGATATCACCAGCCCGCCATCAAACCATTTTTTAATCTGGCTTCTGGAGACTGCAAGCTCGCCTGCAAGCAGGGCATCTGCCCTCAGCTTAAGCCCTGACGGATTTTTTATCTGTATCTCCATATATGCAGTTGCATCAACCAGTGCGACTGTTTCTGTCTCAAGTATATGATACCCGGTTTTTATTTCAGCAATTTCCGCTTTATTTTTTATAAACAGTTCCCTGTCACTTCCGTAGCTGGCTGCCAGACTGGGGCTGTTGCTTAAAAATCCCTCATACTCCGTTTTATTTATGTTCTCTTTATTTGCCCGCTCTATAATGGTCATATTCCAGGAAGTATCACAATGACTGCAGCGGTAAATCAGCCATACATCAAGCAGTTTTCCATTGGCGTTCACCCTGAATTTTCCGCTGTTATGAAATTCCGTTTTTCCTTTGCATTTCGGGCATCTTCTAATGACAGCGGGCAGCTGGTCGGGAACAATCAGCCACAGTTTCCGTAAATTACGATTCATATCTTCCTCCATATTGTTGTCTTTACGGATAACTCTACTATGAACCGTACCGCCTTCCCACCTTACTTTCGTTTATGAAATAAAAAAAAGGCAGCGCATCATTGTTTATGACACACCGCCAGTATCTTTTTTCTTTTCCTGGAGTACGATCCTCTGAATGCTCTTTTCTGACAGATAATAACGCTCTGCCAGAATCCTTACACAAAATCCGGATACATAATCTTTGTAAATGGAACGGTCCCGGCGTTTCCGCTCTTCTCTGGCTCCGGTTCCTTCTCCCCAGGTTCTTTTGTTTTCCTGTTTTCTGGGAATATAGACATACTCCCCGTCAATATAATTCTGAATCAGTTCCACCAGCTCTTCTGGCAGAATTTCATTGGCCTTCTGATAGCGCATCGCTGCCTCCCAAACATATTTTCTGTCCGGAATAGCAAAGGCTGTACAATTACTTATATTTTCACTGCATAACCCATGCTATGCAGTCTTTGAGGGTTCCATCATAAAATAACCCGCCTCCTTTTCATCACTCGTTTACCCGCTATATCGTTTCTATTCTATCACAGGTTTCTGGAAAAAAATACCTCATACTTGATACAGATATAAAAATGATCATATCATTCGCTTTTTACAACCACCCCTAAATACCTGGAAAGCTCTGCCGCCTGATACAAATCCACCAATGCCCCCTTTAATTCCCTGCACTCATCAGACAGCACAATTCCATGTATGGTGCAGCTGGTAAAATCCATTCCCTTCAGCATGGTCTTAAAGAAACTGGCATTGTCCAGATTCACCTGGGTCCACAAAACCTCCTTCATGCGGCACTGAGTTAGAAATCCCCCATCCAACTGGGAGCCGGAGAAATGAATATGTTCCATCTTCGATCCGTCAAAATTGGCATAGCGGAAATTACAGTCGGAAATTCTGGCATGCAGCATAGTACTGCCGCAAAACCGGGTGCCCACTCCTTTGGAAGAGATGAATTCCGTCCGGTTAAAATAGCAGTCTTCCAGACCGCAGTTGGAAAAATCACAGGATCGGAAAATAACATCGGTAAATTCCCCTTTTTCAAAGGAACAATCCTGAAACAGGCAGTTTTCAAAGATCACAGCGGAAAACTGCATGCGGGAAATATCCTCCCCGCTCATACGGACGTTTTGTATCATTGCATCTCTGATTTCTTCTTCATTCTCTATTTTTCTGTATAATTCCGCTTCATCTGTAAGGATTAATTCCTCTTCCCCTGAAAGAATCGGCGCAAGCAGCTTCTCTTTCATCTAACCATACCCCTTTTTTTACTATTCTGCCTTTTATTATGCCACACGTCTTCTGTCAGGACAACCAAAATAAACCAAAGCTTTAAAATTTATGCATAGGCACCGGCTATCAATGAACGAAAAAAGGCCGAACAGAGCCGATTGGATTTTTACAGATACAGCGCTTATAATAAAAACAGCAAGATTGTTAAAAAAATATTTATTTAATACCAGGAGGAAGGAACTATGAGTAAATTATCAAAGGAAGAATTTCAGGCCTATTTAATGCAGATTAGAAAGCTGGCGGAAGGACCGTTAGAAGAGATCCAGAAGGAAGTAGAGGTCACCAATAAATTCCCGAAAGAATTTTACGATCTGTCAATTAAAAATGATTTATACCGCTGCGCTCTTCCGGTTGAATACGGCGGCTACGGTCTGTCCGAGCTTGAGATCTTACAGGTACAGGAAGAATTCTCCAGAGGACCGGGCGGAATGAGAATGCATCTTCATTATGCAATGGACTTAAACTGGAGAATCCTTGATGATTACGGCAGCAAAGAACTGAAAGAGGAATACATGAACAAATTCCAGGATAAATCCGTATTTACCTGTTTTGCTCTGACAGAAGCAGCCGGCGGTACCGGTGCTGATTTACATACCTTGGCAGTAAAAGAAGGCGATTCCTATGTATTAAACGGAGAGAAAACTTTAATCTCCCATACAGACTGCTGTGAATTCGCTTATGTAATCGCAGTTACCAATCCTGATTCCAAAAAGGATGACAGACTTTCCGCATTCTTTGTTCCGATGGATGCTCCCGGATTTGAAGTAATCAATATGCCTCATATGATGGGCTGCCGCGGAGCCGGTCACGGGGAACTGAAATTTACAAACTGTAAGATTGACAAGAAGTATTTATTAGGAAAAGAAGGCCAGGGCCTTGAAATTGCCATGCATTCCTTATCTGTATCCCGTGCCCACATCGCAGCGAGCAACTTGGGTATGGCTCAGAGAATGCTGGAACTTTCCTTACAGTATGCAAATGACCGTGTAACCTTTGGAAAACCAATCGGAACCCGTCAGGCAATCCGCTGCAAAATTGCTGATATGTCCATGATGGTTCATGCACTGCGCTGCATGGTTTACGATTTTGCAAAATCCTATGAAGAGAATCCAACCGGCGAGTACATTGAAGAGAAAGCAGCAATGTGTAAGCTGTACAGCATTGATACTACCAGAAAGGTCAGCGACGAGATGTTAGAGATCTTCGGCGGAGTAGGCTATTTTGAAGACTGCAAATACGGTCCTGTAGAACGCCTCTACCGTGACTGCCGCGCAATGTGGCTGGAAGAAGGCGCTCCTACCGTTCAGCGCATCACCATTTCCAGAAATACCATTAAGCATGGCGCAAAAATGGAATATATCATCTAACAGGAATTCACCTTGGGGTCATCCGGTTCCGTATGGGCCTGATGACCCCGGGTTTTTGTAAAGGAGGAGGATCCGCATGAAACCTTTAGAGGGAGTAAAAGTTGTAGATTTAACCACATATCTTGCAGCCCCTACCACAGTCCGCGTTCTCGGGGAATGGGGCGCCGACTGCATCAAGATCGAGTCCGCCAAGGGTGATCCTGCAAGAACACAGGGCGCAGTATTTAACATGCCCTACGAAGACGATGAAAACCTGGCATTTGATGTTGCCAACATGAACAAACGCTTTATTACCCTGGATTTAAAATCCCAAAAGGGTCTGGAAATTGCATACAAACTGATTGGTGAAGCAGATGTCTTTGTCACCAACACCAGAACGAAATCCTTAACGAAACTGGGACTTGACTACGACACATTAAGCCGGCGTTTTCCAAAACTGGTCTTTGCCCAGGTTTTAGGTTATGGGGAAAACGGTCCGGAAAAGGATTCTGCCGGATTTGACGTTACCTGCTACATGGCCAGAGGCGGTGTGTTCGGAACTACCGTAAACAAAGGCGATGCTCCCATGATTCCCACCAATGGCTTCGGCGATTTCCAGGTTTCCTTAAGTCTTGCCTCCGGAATCTGTGCTGCTCTTTATGCACGGGAAAAATCAGGAAAAGGTGATAAGATCACAGTCTCCCTCCATCATGCAGCAGTTTACGCACTGAGCACAGGCGTAATTTCTGCCCAGTACGGTAACCAGTATCCAAAAAGCAGGAAGGAAGTTCCCAATCCATTTAATAATGTATACCGCACCAGCGACCAGAAATGGGTGGTGATCTGCTGTCCGGAGTATGACAGAGACTATGAAAAGATCATGACACTGTTAGGAAGAACGGACATGGTAGGAAATTCCCGCTACATGAGGTGCGCAGAGGTAAATGCCGGTCATTTAAACCATGAGGTCATTGATATTCTTGATGAAGCAATCGGCAAACTCACAAGAAAAGATTTAATGAGTATGTTTAAAGCCAATGATTTAGCCTGCGAAGCTGCCTATGAGCCTCTTGATATGTACGAGGATGAACAGGTCTGGGCCAACCACATTATCGCAAAGATCCCCTATCCTTCCGGTGAACGTTACCTTCCCACAAACCCGGTAAACTTTAGTTCTGTCGGAGAACCAGAATACCGGATCGGCGGCTCCCAGGGTGCTCATACGGTTGAGATCCTGGAGCATTTGGGATACAGCCAGGGTGAAATCGGGGAGATTCTTGCCTCCGGCGCAGCCACCGGGGAAACAAAGCTGAAAAAATAACCACGATAGAATGGAAAGGTGAGATGACATGAGTTTACTATACACCGAAGAACAAAAAGAGCTTCTTGCTCTCGTAAGAGAAATGGCTGAAAACGAAATCAAGCCTTACGTAAAAGAAGCTGATGAAAAGGGCGAGTGTCCAAGAGAACTCTTTAAATGGGGTTTTGATATGGGACTTCACATGCTGGAAATCCCCGAGGAATACGGCGGAACCGGCTTAAGCTATGAAACCACTGCCATGATATTTGAAGAGCTGGCAAAAATAGATGCAGGCTATGCCATTACCTTCGTAACCACCTTTGTAGCCTTAAGAAACGTAATTCTTGCTGGAACCAAAGAGCAGGGACAGTATTTCGCAGATAAAATCAGACCCGGATCATTTGCAGGATTTGCCTTAACCGAACCGAATGCAGGCTCTGACCCGGCCGCCATGCGTTCCACCGCAGTCCTGGATGGCGATGAATATATTTTAAATGGAACAAAAACCTTCATTACAAACGGAGCGCTCTCCGATGTATTCGTAGGATTTTTCAAAACCAGTCCGGCTGCCGGACACAAGGGAATTTCCGCCTTTATTATCGATGCTGATGCACCTGGCGTTACCGTGGGTGCTCATGAAAATAAGATGGGACTACGTCTTTCCAATACCACTGACCTAATCTTTGAAAATGTGCGGGTAAAAGCTTCCGCTATGGTTGGACCGGAAGGCTCCGGTTTTAAGCTGGCTTTAAATGCACTGAACTTATCCCGTGCTTTTGTGGCAACTCTGGCAGTGGGAATTATGCAGAGAGCCCTTGATGAATCCGTTAAATACGCCAAAGAACGCAAACAGTTCGGGACTCCTTTAATCAAGTTCCAGATGGTTCAGGCCCTGCTTGCGGATATGGCAATCAAGGTTGAGGCCTCCAGATGCCTGGTTAATAACACCATGCGCATGATGGACCAGGGAATCATGGTCCAGAAGGAAGGCTCCATCTGCAAAACCTTTGTCTCCGACTGTGCACAGGAGGTCACCTCCAATGCAGTGCAGATCTTCGGCGGATACGGATACAGCAAGGAATATCCGGTAGAAAAGCTGATGCGAGACTGCAAAGTGTTCCAGATCTTTGAAGGCGCCAACCAGATCCAGCGTATGACCATTGCAAACGTTCTGGATAAGGAATACAGATAGGAGGACATAACAGGATGAATATCGTTGTTTGCATCAAGCAGGTTCCGGATACAACAGAGATTAAAATCGATCCGGTAAAAAACACCCTGATCCGTACAGGTGTACCAAGCATCATGAATCCATTTGACAAAAATGCCTTAGAAACAGGGCTTTCCTTAAAGGACCGCTACGGCGGAAAAGTGACCGTAATCTCCATGGGACCCCCTCAGGCAAAGGCTGTATTAAGAGAAGCTCTTTCCATGGGAGCTGACGAGGCTTATCTGGTGACTGACCGCGCATTTGGCGGTTCTGATACCTATGCCACCAGCTATATCCTGTCACAGGCCATTAAAAAGCTTGGTGACTTCGATGTGATTCTGGGCGGAAAGCAGGCCATTGACGGTGATACGGGACAGACTGCCCCCAGTATCGCAGAACACCTTGGCGCTGCAAGGCTTACTTATATTCTGGATTTAGAGGCAGACGGGGATAAGGTAACTGCCAGACGGCAGGTGGAGGAAGGCATCGAAGTGATTGAGGCCCGCTTCCCCATTCTTTGTACTGCAACAAAAGAAAGCAACAAACCCAGATATGCTACCATAAAGAGAAAAATTGCCTCTTTAAAAGCAGAGATTCCGGAGATCACTCTGACTGACTTACCAGATGCGGATGTGTCAAAAATGGGACTCAAAGGCTCTCCCACCAAGGTAAAAGCTACTTTCACACCAAAACGGACCGCCTGCGGCGTGACCATAGAGGGAAATACTCCCGGTGAAATTGCTAACGCACTGATCGGCAAGCTGGCCGACGGGAAAATACTGTAAAAGGAGGCCAAAGAAAATGAGTTTTGAGACATGGAAGGATGTTTGGGTATTTGTTGAATGTTTTAAAGATCAGCCCAAAAGTGTGGGACTGGAACTTTTAGGCCAGGGCAGAAAGCTGGCAGAAGGTTTAAAACAGGATCTCTGCGCAGTGGTAATCGGAAAAGATACGAAAGATGCCGTAAAAGCTGCCGGAGAATATGGTGCGGATAAAATTTATGTTGTTGAGGGGGCGGAATATGAAGATTACTCTGCCGATGCCTATGGAAATGTATTTTTAAAACTGTGTGAACTGTATCATCCCAATACGATCTTAGTTGGCGCGACGGTAAACGGCAGGGATCTGGGATCCAAAATCGCCGTAAGCCTGCGCACCGGTCTGACTGCAGACTGTACCGCACTCAGCGTTGATGAGGAAACCGGCAATGTTGTCTGGGAGCGGCCTGCCTTCGGCGGCAATTTATATGCACAGATTCTTTGCAGTGAAACCAGACCTCAGATGGGTACCTGCAGACCGGGTGCATTTAAGAAACCGGAAAAAAATCCGGATAACGAACCGGTTGTGATCCGCAGGGAAATCCGGACCCCCGACGAAGAGATCCGTACGAAGGTAATTGACTTTATCAAAGCCTGTGAAGACAATGACATCCGGCTTGATGAAGCTGAAATCATTGTTTCCGGCGGCCGCGGCATGAAATCTGCCGAAAATTTTGCCCTGCTGAAGGAACTGGCGGATGTGCTTAACGGTACGGTAGGCTGTTCCCGAGCTGCTGTTGATGCAGGCTGGATGCCGCAGACCAAGCAGGTGGGACAGACAGGTGCAACGGTTTCCCCGAAAATTTATTTTGCCTGCGGTATTTCAGGAGCAGTGCAGCATGTAGCAGGAATGAGTGAATCAGGAACCATCATTGCCATTAACAAAGATGAAACCGCTCCTATTTTCGAGGTTGCGGACTATTGCATCGTCGGCGATTTATTTGAAGTGGTTCCTGCTCTGGTCAAAGAGCTGAAGGCGAGGCAGCAGGGATAATCAGATCATACCTCTGCTCTTCATTTCCAAGGAGAAGGGTTATGCTTGAAGAAATAAAAATAAATCCTGATTTAAAACTTCAGTATTTGAGTAACGGATACTGGTCGGACCGGACGCTCACGGACTGCTTTCATGAGTCAGTAAAAAAATATCCGGACCGGGAATATGTGGTTGATGACCGTGGAAACCGGTATACATACAGGCAGATGGATGAGGCCGCTTCCAAAGTGGCGGCCTTCCTCCGTTCCCAGGGAATCGGCCCCGGTGATGTGGTTTCCTATCAGATTCCCATCTGGAGCGAATTCGCAGTGATCACCATCGCCTGCTTTAAGGCAGGTGCTGCCGCCCACCCAATCGCCATGTCATACGAGGAAAAGGAACTGGTCCGCTGCCTGAATTTAACACAGTCAAAAGCTTACTTCGCTCCCACTTACTTTCACAAAACCGATTATGAGGAGATGATTCTATCGGCACTTCCCCATATTAACAGCCTTCGCACAGTGGTTTTGCTGGATCAGTCAAGGGATAAAAAAAGCAGCTGCTATACCTGGAAGGAAATTCTTCATGACTATAAGCCGTTAAGGAAAGAGGATTGTTTTAAGCAGACAGGGCAGGATATTGCCGCCATTCTTGGAACATCCGGCACTACCTGCGGCTCCAAGGGCGTGATTTTAACTCACGACAACATCCGTTACAGTGAGGAAACCTTTAACCGGGAGCTGGGACTTACAAGGGAAGATATCATGTTTATGCCTGCTCCCCTAAACCATGCAACAGGCTTTCATCATGGTATTATCGCTCCCATGCTCACAGGTGCAAAGGTAGTTTTGCAGCAGAAATACTGCTGCCGGGAGGCCATTGACTTAATGAACCGGGAGGCCTGTACCTATTCCATGGGCGCCACTCCTTTTATCTATGATATTTTAAGGGATTTAGAGACCAACGGAGGTGCCATCCCCTCTCTTAAATTCTATTTATGCGGCGGCGCTCCTGTTCCGGGCTATATGGTACAGAAGGCCTGGGATTACGGGATTCTTCTATGCGAGGTGTATGGCTCTACGGAAAGTGTTCCTCATGTTTTCGTCAGACCCTGTGATGCTTTAAAGCTTAACGGAACCACTTCGGGAAAACCGCTTGCGGGAATTGAAATCCGGGTGGTGGACGAAAACGGTGCGGACGTTCCTTTTGGAACTGCGGGAGAAGAACTGTCAAGAGGCCCTAATGTATTTGTGGGATATTTAAAAAACAGGGGGATTACAGATGAAGTCCTTGACGATGACGGATGGTTTCACAGCGGAGACCTCTGCGTTATGGATGAGGATGGAAATATCCGGATTATCGGACGAAAGAAAGATATGATCGTCCGGGGCGGAGAAAATTTAAATTCCAATGAAATCAACGATAATTTAGAGGGCTGTCCCGGTATTCTGGACCATACAGTCATCGGTATGCCTGACGAACGTCTGGGAGAACGGATCTGCGCTTTTGTAGTTCCCGCAGAGGGTTTTGAAAGCTTATCCCTGACTGATGTGATCGAATATTTAAAGGAACAGCGCATATCCAAACGCTTCTGGCCGGAACGTCTCGAATTAATCGACCGGATTCCCCATACAGGAAGCGGAAAGGTAAAAAAATATCTGCTGCGGGAAGAGCTGTTAAAACGGCTGAAGGGGTGACTGGTTATGACTCAGCAAACATTCGGACCAAGAAGATGCCGTGATACAAGAAAACCTCCGGCGGACCAGTGTCCGCAGGTGTCCTTTTACCGGTGCGAAACGTGTGGCGGACTGTATCCTGCCACTGGTATACCGCCCCTCAGTGAAACGGAAATCTTATGCTGTGGTTCAAAAGCGATCCATTTAATACCCGAAGCACTGGATCTGGTAAAAGAAAAGATTCACTTAAGTTATCGAATCACCGGCGGCTACAATGATAACGCCGTGGAGGTATTCTGGGAAGCATTAAAGCCGGAATATACGCCGGAATGGATGTATTTAAAAACGTTTACCGGCGGTTATTTAAAATATATCCCCAGAACAAAGCGTCCTCCTCTTGTTTTTTCCCTGGCAGACACCGATGCCTTTGCCTATTGCGATGAAGACCCATGCCTGGAATGCGTCTTCCGCTGTAAACGTGGATTTGTAATCTATTCCTATTCCAGGGAAACAGGGCTGACAGCGATTCCGCTTGACAAAATGACGGCGCAGTGGCAGTCCGGTGCAAAAGAGAAAGCTTAATTCAGAGTTTTCATGACTGACAGACTATTTGAATATTGGAGGGAACATTATGTTAGCTACGATTGGTCTTATTATTGCCATTGTACTTTTAGTCGTAATGATTATCAAAGGCATCGATATGATAACTGCGACAGTGATCACAGCAGCTATTATTCTGGTCACCAGCGGACTGGATCTTAAGGAAGGGTTTCTTACCACATTTTCCGGCGGTGCCGGCGGCTTTGTGGCTTCCTGGTTTCTAATCCTGGGACTTGGCGGCGTCTTTGGCCAGCTGGTTTTAGAAACAGGTCTTGCAACAAAAATCGCCCAGACACTGACAAAGAAGCTGGGAACAAAAATGGTAGGTCTTGTAATCCTGATCTGTACTTTTTTCATCACTCTGCTTGGTATTAATGGTTATATTATGGTATTTGTCCTTTATCCCATTGCCGATAACCTTTTATATGAAAATAAAATGGACCGGCGGGTGCTTCCCTTCCTTCTTTTGGGCGGCGGTGCTTCTGCCAACGGATTTGCCTATTCCTTAGATATCTGTAATGTACTGCCAAGCAAATATTTAAATACTTCCCTTGGATCAGCACCTCTTCTTTCCTTTGTATTTACCGCGATCCTTGCCGTTTCTTATTTCCTGTATTTTAATTATGCGCAAAAGCAGAGTATGAAAAATAATACTCCGGAACAGCTTCTGGCCATGTATAAGACACAGCAGACGTCTGTCTCTGAAGAAGAGCTTCCTGGAATCTTCATTTCGGTTCTTCCTTTTGTCCTGGTTTTAGGCTGTGTCGTTGCTACCTCAGGCTGGGGAACTTCCCCAAGCATTATGTTCTCTCTGGTAATTGGTATCCTGTTAATTATCTGCACTCAGTTAAAACGGATTAAGAACATGAAAACCTCCATCAAGACGGGAAGCAGCTCCGGTTTAAACTCCATGCTTACGGTTGCTGCGGTTATGGGACTTTCCAAGGTCCTGGGCGCTTCCCCTGCATTCCAGCAGCTTCAGCAGGCAGTGCTTGCCATGAATATGCCCGCATATCTGAAAGCATTTTTCGGCACAACGGTACTTACGGGACTTACCGGTTCAGCAATCTCTGGAGAAACCATCTTTATGGAAAGCTTTGGAAAAGCATTTGTTGATATGGGAGTAAATGTTGCTGCTCTTCATCGCATTGTAACAGAATCCGCCCTGATCTTAAATAAACTGCCCAACTCCTCGGTTGCAATCCTTACCATGTCTATCTGCGGATGCAGTTTAAAAGAAAGCTACAAACATATTATTTTAGGAACCATGATCCCGGCTTTTGTTGCCGGACTGGTAATTGCACTTATGGCGACGGCAGGTATTGTATAGCCTGGTTGAGGCCTGATGGTCTGCTGACAGAAAAGCAGCGGTATGCTCTTGTGGGCACACCGCTGTTTTCTTGTATTACTGTAATATTATGTTTAATCCTTTTTGATGGTATTTATAAACGTCTGAAAAAACTTCAAAAAACCGTCTTCTACCGCAACTACGTCAAGTTCACTTTTTTCCAGATCATAATAATACTTTCCTGTTTTCATATCAACAGACAAACTATCTAACGGAAACACTGGCCATACTCTCTTCCATTGCCTGATAGATATGCTGATCATCTACAATGAGGCATATCGCATTGCGGTAGCGGGCTGTCAGATCTCCATACTCTTTTGCAAGTCCGCTGTAGTATTCAATCATTTCATCATCTGTCAAAGTTCTGCCGTTTATGTTTCTCACATGTACTCCAGGCTGGACTTCATCTGGTACCTGGTCAAAGTATAGTCCTGAATCGCATGAAAAAACCGGTTCCTTAAGTAATTTATAATATGCTATCGCTTTTTGACAAGCATTTTCTAATGGTGATGAACCAGTTTCCGGTACTTCTGGTATCCCAATGTTTAAATCCTTTAATCCGATTATTTCTAAGTCAAATCCTAACAATCTTTTCTGCATAGCTGATAATTTGGCAGGATTTCCAGTTTCATATATCAATCTCATATTTTACTCTATTTCGCCTGTCTGTTTATGGAAGATTCATCTCATGTGCCACAATAAAATCTGCAAACGCTTCCACGGATGAGGAAACAAAATTCTTTCTGCTGAATGTCATATAAATCAGGCGGGTATCCTTTGGAACATCAGAAAAAGGTATGAGAACCAGGTTATCAAATTGTTTTAAAAAGGGAGTACGGGCAACGATAGCTGCCAGATTTGTCTCTGAAATCACACCTCCGATGGAAATTTCATCATCATATGAAAACGTTGCCTCCACCTCATGCTGCTGCAAAAGATTTCGAACTACCTTTCCTATGGGAATGCAATCACGATATGTAGTAAGACAATAATTTTTTAAATCACTTAAACATAATTCTTTTCTTCCTGCAAGCGGATGGGCATCATTGACAATCAGAACCAGCTCCTGTGCCATAATCGGTACAAATAAAAGATCTGGCTCCTCTTCCACCATAGAGCAGAAACCTAAGTCATATTTCCCTGCCGCCACCCCATGAGCGACCTCAATAGACATCCCCTGAAATATATTAAATTTGGCCTGAGGATTCTTTTTCATGTAATTTTGAATTGCAGTAGGAAGAAAATCACCTAATAAAGTGGGAATGCAGCCTACATCAATGGTACCTCCCAGCTGACCGGAATGCATCTTCATCGTGGCAATTCCCCGTTCCAGCTCGTTTAGTGCCTGGGATACATGAATATAAAATTCTTCTCCGTATTTTGTGAGTGTTACATTACGTCCCTTTTTTTGAAATAACGATATTCCAAGCTCACTTTCCAGTGAAGCGATTGAGTCACTTAACGAGGGCTGAGCGATGTAAAGTTCTTTTGCTGCTTTCGTATAATGCTGTAATTCTGCTAATTTTATGAAATAATATAACTGCGGCAGATTCATGCAGATCCCCCTGTATTTTGTTTATAATTCAACAGTTTTATATATATATATTATACAAAAAACGACAAGATTTGACAACTGTTTGTGTTAATAATATTCAGTATTTTTACACTTATTTAGGTGATAAAATTTAACATATTGCAGGTAAGGACGATACTTAAATGGAAATGAAAAAAAAGCTGTAAAAGAGCTTGCCTTGTTGGTGCTGTGATTTTTATTTTTGCAAGTATAGTAGGAATTTTCATTATGTCTGCAATCAAGGCAAAACTTCCTATTGACATAGTTTTATTGTTATGTAACAATAGTTGTATAACTAACGTATCATATTAAAGCATTTATATTGAGGTGAACTTATATGCCGCCTAAAGCAAAAATAACGAAAGACATGATTTTGAAAATCGTCTTGGATATTACAAGAGAATCAGGATTTGAAACTGTAAACGCAAGGAGTATTGCAAGTAAGCTACAATGCTCTACTCGACCTATATTTACTTGTTATGAAAACATGGATGAATTAAAAACAGAATTTATTGATTTTGCTTACGAATACTACGAGCAATATGTCACCAATTATAATAATTCTGTTAGTGTCAGTCCATATTTAATCCTTCCCCTTTCCTACATTGAATTTGCCCAAAAAGAGACAAACTTATTTAAACTATTATTTATAAATGATATGGATTTGGAAATGACAGAAGCAAAAGACTTTTATAAGGAAACAGGCAATGAGAAAAAGGCAAAATTTTTTTCAGAAGCAATTGGAGTTGAGTTCGAACAATCAAAAATTATATTTTTAGACTTATTTCTTTACACGCATGGCATAGCAGTTTTGGCTGCAACAAAAAAATTAGCATTAGATAGCAATAAGGCAGAAAAAATGGTGACAAACATTTTAACAGCTTTTATTAGACAAGAAAAAGCAGATTGGAATTTATTAATTTAATTTTTATTATCAACAGAGGGAGTGCACTATGAATACAAACCAATATCTAATTAACCATTACAATAATTATGATGAAGATAGCCGTCTTGTTCCAAAGCATGGTTCCGTTGAGTTCCTTACCACAATGAAATACATAGAGAAATACATAAAATCTAACGACCATGTTCTTGAAATTGGTGCCGGAACAGGTCGTTATTCTCATGCCTTGGCACGGGAGGGATATGATGTTGATGCAGTGGAGTTGGTTGAACACAATATAGAGATTTTTAAACAAAACACTCAACCGAATGAAAATATAACCATTATACAAGGTAACGCTATGGATTTATCTGCGTTCTCAGACAATGAGTATGACCTAACTCTGCTGTTAGGACCGTTGTATCACCTTTACACCAAAGAGGATAAACAACAAGCTCTGAGCGAGGCGATTCGAGTAACGAAACCTGGAGGTATAGTTTTTGCTGCCTATGTTATATCCGATGGCTGTTTACTTGACGAAGGGTTCCAACGTGGTAACATCAATGTTACTGAATATATTGAAAAGGGGTTGATTGACTCCCAAACATTTGCCACTAAATCCGAGCCAAAGAATTTATTTGAACTTACCCGTAAAGAAAACATTGACAATTTGATGTCTGTATTTCCCGTTACCCGGCTGCATTACATTGCGGCAGATGGTTGCGCCTTATTTATGCGTGAAGCGATAGACACAATGGAGGATAACATTTTTGAGTTGTATTTGAAATACCATTTTTCCACTTGTGAACGTGAAGATTTAATCGGCATAACAAGTCATGCGATTGACATATTTCAAAAATAAGTATTTGCTGCACTATTATCAAATTAATAACAACTTCGGATCCGCTGTCGTTCCCCTCCTACTCCATTTTGGCATCAACATTATCTTGATTTCCATTGCATCTATTTATGGTATGGCTCTCCATTTATAATTCGATAACTCCGATAAATCTGTTCCAGCAAAATCACCCGCATCAACTGATGGGGAAACGTCATATTAGAAAAACTCAGCTTATAATCCGCCCGCTTTAACACAGAATCCGCCAGACCAAGGGAACCGCCGATAATAAAAACAATCTGACTTACCCCGCCGACTCCAAGAACCGCTATCTTTTCTGACAGTTTCACCGAATCTGGCGTATCTCCGTCAATGGCCAGTGCGACCACATAAGCCCCTTCCTTTATAGAAAGAAGGATCCTCTCACCTTCCTTCTCCTTGATCTGCCGTTCCACCGTCTCACTGGCATGGTCAGGTGTCTTCTCATCCGCCACCTGAATAATCTCAAGCTTGCAGTAACGGCTCAGTCTTTTGCTGTATTCGGCTATGGCGTCAGTATAAAATTTTTCTTTTATCTTCCCCACTGTCACCAACGTGATCTTCATTCATATCTCCTCTATCCATTCAGTTCTTTCTTCATCATGTCAATTAAAAAGCCAGTGATATCTCTCGCAGTCCGTTTCTGTCCTGTCTTCACTTTCCGGACAACCTTTCCTTCCGGTTTTACATTAATATGATAAACAACACGGAAGAATTCTTCCGCTTCCTCCCAGGCTTCCCGACTCTCCGGTATTAAATCAAGTCCCATCTGGAATACATGAAACATTCCTTCGAAAACGGATATCTTGCATTTTACACCTGCTTTTTTTAACTTCTCTCCCACCATAAGGGTATCGCTTAATAGAACCTCATAATTTCCCACCTGCATGAGCACCGGAGGAAAACCGCTAAAATCCCCGTACAGCGGAGAGATATATGGTTCCATCGGATCCGCTTCTCCGATATAGGTGGAATCATAAAGCATGTTGTGGGTGGAATTGCCAAAAAGCGGATCCAGCTCATAATTAACCTGATAACTTTCCCCGCTGTTTGTTAAATCCGTCCAGGCAGACATGGTGAGAAATCCTCCCGGAAGAGGCAGGTGATTGTCCTTTAAATAAAGGCCCAATGCAAGGCCTAAACCTCCGCCCGCCGAATCTCCTGCTATTACAATATTTTCGGGGGCATACCCCTTCTCCTGTAAAAGCCACTGGTAAGCCGAAACGGCATCCTGCAAAGCAGCCGGATAGGGATCTTCGGGAGCCACCCGGTAATCCGGAGTCAGTACATCTCCTCCATAACTTATCTTGGAATACCGGACTGCAAATCTCCGGTAAATATTTTTCATGGGACCGATATAACCGCCTCCGTGAAGCTGAAGAATCACGCGTCCGGTAACCACTCCCACAGGTCTTAAATACTCCATCTTTAAATTACATTTTTCTATAATTTCATATTCATATCCAGCCGGACATACCCAGGCAGGCTCCACCGGGTTTTTTCTCAGCTCTCCGCTCTGGATTGGCTGCTTAAAAGAAGTCTCCATCACATTCTGCATCATATCTCTCACCAGATTTCCCATCACACTCACCTTTTTTCTTCTCATGTGTCATACCTCCTTTCCAGACAGCATTTTCTATATATGAAACCGCCGGATCAGCTCATTCTTTACTCTCCGGTCTCCCAAAACAATGGTGACTGCAAGAATAATCACGGTCACTGCCACTGTCACAAGGGACATAAGCGGTCTGGTAATCAGTCCTGCTGCCCATAGAATAAGCGGAATAAAGCTGAAAACGGTAACTGCAATCTGATACATGAAATAACTCTGCCAGTTCATTCGGTTTACAAGAATCAAAAATACCACTGCCAGATCAGCAAACAATATGGTACTTGGTATGCCATAGTTTACCGACCAGCCGCTGTACCCTGTTGCATGATCAATACAAAACCATACGATCTCCGCCGCTATGGTCTGCATGACAACTTTCCCTGCCAGATTGGAATGGCGCATAAAGGAATACCGGACTGTCATGACGGAATAAGCCATTAAGACGATTGCAATCACAGACCATATGGAGCCGGAAAAAGTTGCGAGGTTAATAATACCAAGAACTGCTGCTCCAAAAATCATGATTCCGTAAAAGACATTGGCAATCTTTTTCATTCGTTCCTTATCATACCGGATCTGGGGATACTGCCCCTTATCATCTCTGTGATCCGGCACTCCATTGCTTTCAAGCTCTGCCGGAATCCCTTCTTTCTTCAGAAAACCAAAAAACGAATCTGCAAGCCTTGTATCCTGAAAAACAGAACTGAAGGTGACGATAACCTCATCCCCGTAAGAGCAGACACCGCATTTCATTGGCTGTCTGCGTGAAACTCCGATCATCATGGTAAAGCGTTCAATCTCATTCGCATAATCTTCATCCATTTCAATGGGACCGATGTTTGACAGTGTCATGGTATATGCCCCACTGTTCCTCCAGAATATCAGATTCAAAGCAAGCCATTTTATCACCAGAGGGGTAATGCGCAGATACCACTTCTTCTCACTGGAAACATTATAGGAAATGGTCTCCTCCATCTTCTCTTTTGTAATTTTCTCATCCATCTGGGTGCTGACCACGCTTAATATTTCCTCAAACGTGTGATTCTCTCCAGATGAAAGAAATTCCACCAGAGTCACAGCAAAAAAATTAGCCATTGTCTCAGAACCGAAAAAATTCCTTAAATTAATGGGAATGCTGATACCAATAGAATGTTCAGACGGCTTCTTTTTTAAATATTCCTGATAAATTGACCAGATCAGTGCAGCGGTTAAAAACCGGGTGATGCTCACACCATAGCGCTTACTCACATCCTTCATCTCTTTTAAACCGATATAGCCGTGAAGAATATTTTCCTCATCCAAAGAGAGCAGCTCCCCGGTAATATGATACGCTTTTGCAGAACTGTATTTCTGTTTTCGGATCTTTTTATAGTGGCGGACATAACTGTCCTCCACATTCATGGATACATCGGAAGAGATTTTCTGCGGCGCCCTGTGACCGGTTCTTGAATCCTTTACCAGATCAAGATAGCGGTAAACCAGTGCCTTTAAGAAATTAACGGCACCCAGTCCGTCTGTGACAGCATGAAATACTTCCAGGTTAATCCGCCTGCCAAAATAAGTGACCCGGAATAAAAAAAGCTGGTTGCTGTGTGGGTCAATATACTTACAGGGGTAGGTGGTCTCTCGTTCAATGACCGGCATCCGGCTGTTGTGTTCAAAATAATACCAGAAAAAACCTCTCCGCAGTTTCACCGAAAATCCTTCAAACTGCGGCAGAACTTCCTCTAATGCTCTCTGCAAGGTTCCTGGAACCACTTCACACTTCAGCTCAGCGCTGATCCGGAACACATTACTTAAATTTTCATCGGCTATGACCGGAAAAATCTTTGCCGTATTATCAAGCCTTCTCCATCGTTCACCCTGCGGGCTTTTCTTCATCGTATCAGCACTCCTTAATTTAAGAAAAGGCGGATCTCTCCGGCTTCCCGGAAGAAATCCTCCTTTTTTCACTAGACGCGGAAATAATATCCCACACCCCATTTGGTATGCACATATTTGGGATCACTGGGGCTGGGCTCGATTTTCTCCCTCAGACGCCTTACATGAACGTCTACCGTACGGACATCGCCTGTGTCCATAGCCTTGTTTCCCCAAACATAAGTAAGCAGCTGTTCTCTGCTGTAAACCTTACTGGGATTGCAGGTTAAAAGTTCCAGAAGATCGAATTCCTTGGCCGTTAAATTGATCTCCTTATCTGCGATAAAGACCCGTCTTGCATCCCGGTCCAGTTTTAAATCACCGGCTGTCACCAGATGGCTGTCTTCCTTATGATCCCGTCTGCCCTTCTTGGCATTTCTCCGCATGATTGCCTTTATCCTGGCTTTTACCTCCAGAATATTAAAGGGCTTTGTAATATAATCATCGGCTCCGTACTCCAGCCCTAGAATCTTATCCATATCATTGCCCTTGGCTGTCAGCATGATGATTGGCATCTCGGAAAACTCCCGGATCGCCTGACAAACTTCGTATCCATCATACTTTGGAAGCATAACGTCCAAAAGCACTACATCGTATTCCTTCTGCTTTGCCAGATTAATGGCTTCCTCACCGTCATAGGCACAGTCCACTTCCATACCGTCCTGCTCCAGACTGAATCTCATTCCTTTTACAATCAGTTTTTCGTCATCTACTACTAAAACACTTGCCATTTTGCACCTCTGTTTTCTATTTAAACCGTTATATCGTCTTTTATCTTCTGAAAGGCTGCCTCCTTAATCCCTGATATCTTCATAATGTCTTCAATCTTCTGAAATCCGCCGTGACTCTCCCGGTAACGAATGATGTCATCCGCCTTTGCCTCTCCGACACCTCTTAAGGTCATCAGTTCTTCCTTACCTGCCGTGTTAAGATTCACCTTATGACTGCCTTCCGGTATATTTTCCAAGGCAGATGTTCCCTGATCCAAAAGCCTTTTGGCTTCCTCCTGATCCGGCACCTGAATCTTCATCCCGTCTTTGACCTGCTCTGCCATGTTTAACGTATCGGCAGCTGCATTCTCCGTAAAGCCTCCGGCCTCCGCGATAGCCTGAAAAATACGGCTTCCCTCATCCAGCTCATAGACTCCCGGAGAAATCACCTCTCCGCATATATGTACATAGCAAATACGTGACGGTACTTCCGGTGCTTTCAGGGAATCCGAAGCCGGAGTTTCCTCCACTGAGGAAACAGGCGGCTCCTGAATCGAAACAAAAGCTTTTTCTTCCCGGTATATATGATTTCTGTTTAAGCCATAGCAGATGCTGCATATGATTACACATATAGCTATGGCTGCGATCTTAATCCTATGATAGTTCATGGAATCCTCCCTTTACAAAATTTTGCAAAAAAGGATCCCATCCTCAGCCCTTGTACCTATTCTACCTAAAGAAATAAGTAAATACAAGCACTATTTCCAAATTAGTTAAAGATTATAATGCCTATGATGGCTACAACTGCCCCAATCAGTTTTTTCCACTCAAATCCCGCTTTTTCCACACCGAATAATCCAAATACCTCCACTGCATAAGCCACAACAATCTGGGATACTACTATAATCAGCGCGGCTTTTGCCGGACCTAAGGTCCCCATACTTTTTACAACTGTATAAGTAATAAATGCGCCGATAATCCCTCCGACCAGCATGTATTTGGGGTGAACCGTAAGAAGGGCTGAAATATCGTCCCTCCCGGAAAAATACCATAGTATGAGGCAGGTCAGAAAAGCGGTGAGCTGAACCCAGCCGGTGGACACCCACATACTTGTCTGTTTGGATACTCCCGTATTTAATACTCCCTGTATGCTCATTAGCGCTCCTGATATCAGAGCTATGATAAAGCCTGTCATATACACAACCTCCGCATCTGTATTTTTAATCTGAAAAAATGCAATGATGCACTGCTTTACTAGGTTGTGCTTAATTTACTTTTTTATACTTATTTTACAGGTTCAAATAGCTTGACAATCCCTTTTATTTCAGTTATACTCACACCGAAATGAAAAAATTATGACACGCTGGGGGAGCCTCGGGCTGAGAATGGTATTTACCTGACCCTTACTACTTGAACCGGATAATGCCGGCGGAAGGAAGCAATAGTAGTAGTCCCCTCCTGTGCATATAAAGGAGGTTTTTTTATGTCATTTTTTCTAACCTATTCTCAGGAATCCGGAGAATACTTCTTAAAACCGGCCGGATACGGACTGGTGGTTGTCACGCTATTGGTGATTCTGCTGGGACTTCATCTGCTTGGAGGCAAAACCCTGCCTACAAGACAGCTGAAAACCCGCCAGATGGTAACCTGCGCAGGCGCGATGGCACTGGCGCTGGTGGCTTCTTTCATCAAATTTGCTTCACTCCCGTTTGGAGGTTCCATCACACTGTTCTCCATGCTGTTCATCTGTCTGACCGGCTATATCTACGGCGTTAAGGCCGGAATTATGACAGGAGTGGCATACGGAATTCTTCAGTTCATTGTGGAGCCATATATCTATGCTCCCGTTCAGTTCCTCCTGGACTATCCGATTGCATTTGGATGCCTGGGACTTTCGGGGTTGTTTCATAACAGAAAGTACGGACTGATTCCTGGTTATGTTACAGGTGTTTTGGGCAGATATCTCTGCCATGTTATTTCCGGTTACGTATTCTTTGCTTCCTATGCACCGGAAGGCATGAATCCGCTTTTGTATACCCTCGGATATAACGCCACCTATATTGTTCCTGAGATGGTTGTAACTGTTGTAATTTTATATCTGCCTCCGGTCATCGAAGCCATCAGCCAGATGAAACGCCAGGCGGTAAATGGTTAACGTGTAGCAGGAAAACGCTGATCCATAAGCGAATCATCACCTTTGGATCAGCGTTTTTCCTGAATCAGAGAAGCTCATGAATGTCTTTTGTCTCATGATCCTCATACTTAACTACATTACCCTCCCAGGTTCTGAATTTTACATAACCCGGACCTCTTGAAATAATATAATTGGGGAATATGGGAGTTTTTCCCTGCCCTTTCGGCGCATTGACAATAAACGTGGGAATCGCCATGCCGGAGGTGTATCCTCTTAGATATTCCATTATTTCTATCCCATCCTCTATGGACGTATTAAAATGGCTTGTTCCCTGAACGTGTTTTGCATGAAAAATATAATAAGGCCGTACCCGGCATTTTAACAATTCATGATTGAGCACGCGCATCACAAATTTATCATTGTTAATACCATTTAACAGGACTGCCTGATTTCCCAGGACGATTCCGGCATCTGCAAGTCTTTCACAGGCAGCCTTTGATTCACCTGTAATTTCCATGGGGTGATTGAAATGAGTGTTTAAATAGATGGGGTGGTATTTCTTTAACATGTTACAAAGCTCATTCGTAATTCTCTGTGGCATAGTCACCGGAATTCTGGTTCCAAGCCTTATGTAATCCACATGAGGAATTTCCTTTAACTGGCTGATGATCCATTCCAGCTGTTCGTCTGACAGAGTCAGTGCATCTCCCCCTGTTATGAGAACATCTCTGATTTCCTCATTCTCTCTGATGTAATTGATTGATTCTATTATTTTTTCACGGGAATTGTGTACATCCTGTTCACCGATGTTGCGCCTCCTCTGGCAGTGCCTGCAGTACATGGCACATTCATTGGTCACATTGATGATCAGACGGTCCGGATACCGCCTGGTAATGCATCCGGCAGGATTGGTATATTCTTCTGCCATAGGATCTAAATCTGTGCAGGTATCTTTAAGCTCCTTATAATTTGGGATACTCATCAGACGTATGGGATCAAATCTGTCGTCCGGTTCTGCAAGACTTAGATAATACGGGGAAACTGCCCAGCGAAACTTCTCCCCCACTTCCCGGATCAACTGCTTTTCTTTTTCACTGACCGGGAGAATCCGGCTTAAGCTCTCCACATCTGTAATTCTGTTTTTCAGCTGCCATCTGTAATCATTCCAGTCCTCTTCCGTTGCCGAATAAATATGAAGAATTTTGTATTTCCGTTCCTTCAGCACATTTTCTTTGCCGATTCCAGTGGGAATTGACTTCCTCGCTTCAAGAAAATCTTCAATCCTCCCCTTCAGTTCATCTGCCCGTTTAAGTGATATCTGACGTTTTTCTTCTTTTTCCATATATTTATTCTCCTTTTGCTCCAAAAGAAGCAACTTTATTATAGCAAATAAGTTGTTACTACGTCAATAAAATATATTCAGGTATAATAAAAAAAGAAGCCTGCTTAAAATCAGCCGACCTCTTATTTACTCTAACAGATTCTTGGAAGCCCTTCTCCATATAAAAGATCTATGGTTCTCAGTCCCTTCAGCCTGGTTTTCATCCTGACTCCGCTTCCCTCAAGAATAGTTCCGATTATTCTGGCATTTGTTCCGTATTTACTGCTCTTCACTGCTTTTAGCGCCTTTTCAGCCTGATTGCCAGGTATAACAACTATCATCTTTCCTTCATTGGCCATATAGAGAGGATCCAGCCCCAGTATACCGCAGAAGCCCTTCACCTCCGGGCTGACAGGAAGTGCCTCCTCCCATATCTCCACGCTGCACGCGGACTGCTCTGCAGCTTCATTTAAAACAGTGGCCAGGCCGCCCCTGGTGACATCCCGCATGCAGTGCACCCGGATCTGGTTGTCCAATAAATTCCGGACGATGGATATAAGCGGAGCACAATCGCTGGCAATCTGATTATCTATGCCCATGCGGTGGGAAAGGATGGCTGCATGATGTTCTCCTAAGTTTCCTGATAAAATGACGGCATCGCCTGGTTTACAGTTAGAAATGCTGATGCCTCCCTTTTTCACTTCTCCGATTCCGGAAGTATTGATAAAAACCCCGCCGTTTCCATCCACCACCTTGGTATCGCCTGCAACGATCTTCACTCCTGCCTCTTTCGCAGTCAAAGCCATAGTGCGGGCAATTTCCTCGATGGTATCCAGTTCCGTGCCTTCCTCAATGATAAAGCCTGCAGTGAGATATTTAGGAACAGCTCCCATCATGGACAAATCGTTAACTGTCCCGCATACAGCAAGCTTTCCAATATTTCCACCTTTAAAAAACAGCGGAGTAACAACAAAGGAATCTGTTGTATAGGCGATCTTCCCCACAGCAGACACCACTGCCGCATCTTCAAGCCTGTTTAATGTTTTATTATGAAAATGCTTTAAAAAAACCTGATTAATCAGATCACCCGTCTGTTTTCCTCCGCTGCCGTAAGACATGTCAATTTTCATAGCTTCTGCCCTGCTCCTTTCGACTGTTATTATAAAACGGATTTTTTAAGAATTCTGATACCAGATCCCACAGGCCCCTTCTGATGATACCATACAGGGACCCACAGCATGAAGTGGCGTACAGACCGTCTTAAACAAAGGGCATTCTCCCGGATTTTTTCGTCCCAGAATTACCTCCGTACATTTACACCCTTTTGGCATTTCCTCGTTCCTACCCTGAATGCGGCTTCCGCCATCATAGATCTCATATTTCTTTTTCAGCCTTAAAGCAGAATTTTCTATGATACCAATCCCCCGCCAGAAATCATCTCCCTGCTCAAAATATTCCAAAAGCAAAGCGCGTGCTTTCTCATTGCCCTTTTCTTTCACTGCACTGGCATACATATTTTTCACTTCAAACCGCCCTGTTCTCAGCTGGCGCATAATTTCATAGACAGCTGCCAGAATATATTCTCCTTCAAAACCTGCAATTACAAAAGGCTTCCGGTATTTTTCTGCCAGTTCCCGGTAACTGTCGGCTCCTGTAATCACGCTGACGTGACCAGGACTTAAGAATGCATCAATGTTTTTTTCCCTCTCGCAGATATAGGAAAGGGCCGGAACGATTGTTTTTACTGAAGTTAAAAGTTTTAGATTGGTTATCTCCTTTTGCTGCATTTCCTCCAGCATGAGAGCATAGATGGGAGCCGTGGTCTCAAAGCCCACAGCCGCAAACAGATACTGGATATTTTTATGCTCCACGGCTTCCTTTACGGCCATTAACGGAGAATACAGGATTTTCACTTTTCCTCCTGCTGCCTTCGCTTCTGTCAGGGACATGCTGCTGCCTTTCACTTTCATCATATCACCGAAGGTCAGGACACAGTGATCCTCTTTTAAGGAAAATTCCGTCAAACGGTCAATATAGGCAGCCGAGGTAACACAAACCGGACACCCGGGACCGGAGATCAGCCGGATTTTGGGGGAAATCATACTTCTGATCCCGTTTTTAAAAATGCTGGAAGTATGGGTTCCGCACACCTCCATGATTTTTACCGGTTTCCCGTCATAAGATTTCAGTTCCTCAATCACTTCCTGGATCTTCATATCTGTCCTCCTGAAGTTCTGAAAACAGGCTGAGTATATCCTCTGCCATTTCCCTGCTTATTACTTCTATGGCACAGCCTGCGTGGATCAGAACATAATCCCCGATTCCAGCATCCACAAGCTTTATATTCACATCGGTAATATTATCCATTACATTCACTCTTGCATAATCTCCCCGTATTTCTATGACTTTTCCTGGTATTGCAACGCACATGAATTCCTCTCCTTTCTGCCGGTTATGTGTTAACTGCCTTTAAATGCTCTCTTCCTAAGTATATCTGTCCAAGACTCAGTCCGCCGTCACCCGGAGGAACAAGGCGGTTTATGTATACGCGGAATCCTCTTTCCCTCAAAAGGGTAATCGTCCGCTCTGTAAGTACGGTGTTCTGGAATACACCTCCGCTTAATGCCACCTCACTGATATGATAACGGCTTCTCAGCCTATCGCAGATTTCTGCTATTCCTTCCGCCGCTGCATGGTGAAAACTCAGTGCCAGGGCACCGGTTTTCTCACTGTCCATGTCTCTTACTGACGCTTCAAAAAATGGTTTTGGGTCCAGTTTTAGAACGTCATCTTCTTCTGTTATAAGGAATGGGAGAGAAGGAGGTTTTATATGTTCTCTTTTTGCAAGCTCAGCTTCTCTTTCAAGCAAAATGGCGCATTCTCCCTCGTACCGGTTCTCGTTGGCTATATGAAGGACAGAGGCCGCTGCATCAAAGAGCCGGCCCATACTGGAGGTAAAAACCGTATTGATTCTTTGATCCAGTGCAGCCGTTATGATATGTTTCCTCTCGTCCGGGAAGTAACTGTCCAGACCTGCATGATGCAGATAACAGATTGCAGTCTTTTTTCCATCCCGCATGGACTGATCGCCTCCCAGTATAGGGAACGGACTCAAATGAGCAGCCCTCACAAATTCCTTTCCTTCACAGATTAAGAATTCTCCTCCCCAGATGCTCCCATCGGTTCCATAGCCGGTCCCGTCAAAAGCCACGCCTATTACAGGACCTTTCAGCTCATGCTCCGCCATGACAGACGCAATATGAGCATGATGATGCTGCACCTTTATGATTGGAAGCAGCAGACTCCGGGCAAAACGGGCAGAGTGGTAATTGGGATGGAGATCACAAACTGCCAGCCCCGGTGTGATGTTTAAAAGGCGGGTTAAGTCTTTGTAGGATTTTTTATATTCCTCCATGACACCACATTCTTCCAAATCCCCGAAATACTGGGATACAACTGCCCTCTCTCCGCGGCAAAGACAAAAAGCCGCTTTCAAATCTCCGCCTGCAGCAAAAACTTCTGTTTCCCCGGCATTTTCTTTATGCAGAAAAACCGGATAGGGAACATACCCTCTGCTCCTTCTGATCAGCTGCGGGCTCCCTGCCACAATCTTTGCTACAGAATCATCCACGGATCTCACAATTCTTCTTTTATTATATAATACTCCATCAATAAATGGATCAGAAAGAGAAAGCATACAATCATCCTCACGTATAATCGGCTGGCCGGACACATTGGCGCTTGTCATAATAAGCGGTCCTAGTTCTGCAGTCAGCAGATGCTGGAGGGGAGTACAGGGAAGAAATGCGCCGCAGTAAACGCTTTTCTTATTGGTGGATGGGGCCATAAGATCTTCCTTCATGTGAAGAAGCACGACAGGTCTTGCTTTGGATTTTAACAATGCCTCCTCTTCCAGGGAAACATTGCAGTACTTCTTTATTTCAGTAAGAGAATGAAACATCACGGCAAAAGGCTTTTCTTCCCGTCCTTTGCATTGGCGCAGCCGGACTGCCGACTGTTCAAGAAAAGGCGAACACGCCAGATGATAACCTCCGATTCCCTTTACTGCCACGATTCCGCCGGCAGCCAGCACTTTTATGGCTTTTTTTAAGGCCTCCCGGTCGGTAAACTCTTCTGCTTCCGGCTTCCTGTTATCCCTGTATAAAAGATAGGGACCGCAGTCATTGCAGGAAATTGTCTGTGCATGAAACCGTCTGCTTTGGGGAGAGGTGTATTCTTTTTTGCAGACACTGCACATGGGAAAATCTTTCATGGCAGTATTGTCCCGGTCATAAGGCATATCTTCTATAATCGTATATCTGGGACCGCAGGACATACAGCTGATAAATGGATTGCCAGATCTTCTGTCCGAATTATCGGCAAGTTCTTTTAAGCATTCCGGGCAGACCGGCAAATCCGGCGGGATCATGGTGACTTCTTTTGCCTCACCGCTTGGTATAATAACAAAATCATCAAGGATACAGGCCGGCAGTTCTTCCATCTCCATATTTAAAATCTCGTATCTTCGCTCTTTATTCTCTTTTAAATCAGATAAGAACCGGTCCACTGCTGTTTTTGACGCCTGGGCCACAATTTCCACATCACCGCCAACGTTTCGTACCCAGCCTTTGATTCCCATTTCCCTGGCTGCACGATAAACAAGGGGCCGGAATCCAACCCCCTGTACAATACCGCAGACTTTAATTTTTACTGCTGTTTCTTTATTTTTTCCATTATCCATTCTGCTGCCTTTTCATAACCTTCTCCGGTCTTTCCTGACACCCTGATCACCGGAGCCGTTTTATTTAATGCCCGGACTCCTTTCATGAAGAAATCTTCATCAAAGTCCACATAGGGCAAAAGATCACATTTGTTTAACAGAATGATATCTGCCTTTTCAAATGCCAGGGGATATTTATAAGGCTTATCGCTTCCCTCTGTTACAGTGGATATCAGCATTTTTGCATGCTCACCAATCATAAATTCGGCAGGACAAACCAGATTTCCGATATTTTCAATAAACAGTACTCCGTCACTGATGTGAAGTTCCTCTACCGCCTGTCCGATTAACGGAGAATCCAGATGGCAGGCTCCCCCGGTGTTGATCTGTATTGCCTTCACACCAAGAGATTTCAGGGTTTTTGTATCAAAATCCGCCTCAATGTCACCTTCGATCACATAAGCGGTTACTTCTGCCAGACGTTTGATCAGCTGGATCAGAGAGGTGGTTTTTCCGGCTCCCGGCGCTCCCATCACATTGACGGCATAAATGCCGCTCTTTGTTAAAGAAGCCTGGATCCTAGCTGCAACCTGGTCATTCTTATCATAGACAGACTGCATAATTTCAATTTCTTTGTTTTCTGACATGGCAATCTCCCTGCCTTTCATAATATGAAGCCGCTTTCCGGCTCATCCAAATCCTGTATTTCTATAGATTTTATATAAAATTCCTGTCCTATTTCAGTCGGTACTCCTTCTCCTTTGCAGAAGGGACATTCAAAAGTAAAGGGCTTTCTCACAAACAGCTGGCCGCAGCCTGTACACCGCAGTTTTGGGACCACCCTCTCGATATGAAGCTTTGCGTGCTCACATGAAGTGCCCTCGGCAATCAGCTCGAAATAGAGTTCCATGGAGCTGGCCACATAACCGCAGTAATCTCCCACAACCAGATTGATCACCTTTACCTCCGGTGCACCATTGTCTTTTGCATATTCTCCGGCAATCTCTATGATTCGCCTGGTGATTGGATATTCGTGCATTTTACGTATTCATCCCTTACGTTCCCATATGATGGAGCTGTGTACTCATTTTCCATAGTGAGGCATTTTTTCGGGCAGACCTCCGTGCAGTAGCCGCACTGGATGCATTTCAATCTTTCAATGCTCCATGATGTCTTTGCCTTGTCCGCCTGAATCGCCCCGGTAGGACATCTTCTTTCACACATGCCGCAGAAAATACAGTCATCAATGGAAATTCCGATTTTTCCTCTGGTCCGCTCAAACGTTTCCTTCTTCTTTACCGGATAGGGCACGGTATAGGGACCATGGAATATATTCTTTATCAGTGTTTTTGACATCTTAAATACAGACATAATACCCTCTATTCTGCTGTTTATAACAGCAATCACATGTTATCCTGTTACCTGTTTTCCACCGTACCTCTTCACTTCTACCGTTCGGTACAGCTGATACAGGGATCTATGGTAAGAATCAGTATGGGTACGTCTGCCAGGGAACAGTCCTTTAACGTCTCAAGCAATGCAGGCAGATTGGCAAAGGTAGGTGTACGGACCCTTACCCTGTCCAAAAATTTGGTTCCATTGGCTTTGGTATAATAAACTACTTCACCCCGCGGCTGCTCCAGCCGTATAAAATGTTCTCCATTTGGATTTCCTTTTACCTTGACATTGATGTCACCGCCAGGAATTAAATCAATACACTGTCTGATTAAATCGATTGACTGAAACATTTCCTTGATCCTGACCCTGGTTCTTGCATAGCAGTCCCCGCCTTCACTGGTGACCGGCTTAAATTCCAGCCTGCTATAGGCACTGTATCCCTGTGTTCTCATATCCATTTCGATTCCGCTTGCCCTCGCCATAGGTCCTACCGCGCCTAAATCAAAAGCCGTCTGTTTTGAGAGGACGCCTACCCCTTTGGTGCGGAGCTTAACTGTAGTATCGTTTATAAAAACACCGGTTGTCTCTTTTAATTCCTTTTCCATCTCCGTTAAAACAGTCTTGATCTTCATTAAAGTCCCGGAACTGATATCTTTTCTCACACCACCGATATCACATACGGAAAAAATAACTCGTCCGCCTGTTGTCTCTTCGAAAATATCCAGAACCTGCTCCCGTAATTTCCAGGACTGCATAAACAGACTTTCAAATCCAAAAGCATCAGCCAGAAGTCCAAGCCAGAGAAGATGGCTGTGTAGCCGTGACAGTTCTGCCCATATTGTGCGTAAGAATTCTCCCCGCTCCGGCACCTCTACATCCATAATACGCTCAATGGACATACAATATCCCATTCCATGCATAAAAGAGCAGATTCCGCAGATCCGTTCTGCAACGTAACAATATTGCTGATAATCTCTTTTTTCCACCAGCTTTTCCAAGCCTCTGTGAATGTATCCAATTCTAGGAATTGCTTCTACAACCGTTTCATCCTCCAGCACCAGATCAAGATGGATCGGCTCCGGAAGAACCGGATGCTGCGGACCAAACGGAACAATCGTCCTGTTTCCCATAAATAACCTCCGTACTGCTGCTGGCTGCCACAGCAGCTATTCGTTCATGCCAAATGGTGTCTTCACCGGAATCTTATAAAGATTATCATTGAAATCCGGCAAAATGCCTGTTATTTTTACCCCGAACAACTCCTTTATCTCATTTTCATAAAGAAAAGAATATGGATAAAGAATGCTGATGCTTGGCAGTTCGGTTTTCGTATCTGTGATCAGCCTTATATTCAGCAGTTCATAATCCTTATCAAAGGAATAGGTTAATTCCATTCCATCTTTATTCGTGCAGGAGATCGCTACCAGCCGGTAACCATCATTCTTTATTTTCATGATCTCCGTCAGCAGATCATTGGCGGAGATTTCTCTTAATATTTGTTCTTTCATGTTTCTCCAATCCGCTTTTTGGGCATGGCCTTTTTCTTTTCTTCCAGAATATCAAGGGCTTTCACCACACCGTCAATAATTGATTCCGGACGTGCCGCACATCCCGGCACATATACATCCACTGGAATTACCTTATCAACTCCACCGGCTACGTTATAGCATTCTGCAAAGATGCCGCCGGAGGTTGCGCAGATTCCAACTGCTACCACAGCTTTTGGTTCCGGCATCTGTTCATAGAGCTGCTTCACAACCGGAATATTCTGTTCATTGACACTGCCGGTTATAAGTAAGATATCCGCATGCTTGGGATTACCGGTGTTGATAATACCAAAACGTTCCACATCATATAATGGTGTCAGACACGCCAGTACTTCGATATCACAGCCATTGCAGCTTGTGCCGTCATAATGCAGAATCCAGGGTGATTTCTTTACCACATTTACATTCATATGTACTCTCCTCATTTTTCTCAGGGTATCATTTCATAAAGAATGAAAGAATCACCAGATTCACCGTACCCATTACTCCCGTAACAATCCACGCAGAATTAAGCGCATGCTGCCATTTCAGCCTTGCTGCACAGTTATCCACAATAATTTCAAACAGGTACACACAAAGACAGGCGACAACAGCAATTGCACGACTGCCCGGTGCAGAGGTGGCAAAAAATACATAAACAAGAGATAAAGAGATGATCACCTCATACCAGTGGGTAACCTCAATAACAGCCAGATCCTTTCCGGAATATTCGGTTGTAATGCCCTTGACGATTTCCTGATGTCCATGGTGGGACATGCTTAAATCAAAGGGTGATTTCCTCAACTTAAAGGTCAGTACAAATACCAATCCCATAAAGACTCCGGGCAGATAAAGAATCGATGGTTTGTCAGCCATAACAATATCTTTAATAAAGAAGCTTTTTTCGGCATAATACAGACCGATACAGGTAAGAAGAACCATTGGCTCATAAGCCATGATCTGTAAAAGCTCTCTCTCCGATCCGATGGTGTTATAAGGAGAGTTTGATGCGTAGCCTCCCAGAACAAAAAACACAGATCCCAGCGTCAATGCGAAGATTGCCAATAAAATATCGCCGCCCAAAAGTATGATAACCGTGGTAAATACGGCAAACACCATTGAAACATATACAAAAAAGCGGTGCATGGAATTGACTTCAATGGACTCCTTCTGCATCAGTTTCAGCACATCGTAAAATGGCTGGGCAACCGGGGGACCCTGCCTGCCCTGCATACGGGCTGTGATAACCCGGTCCATACCGGTTAACAGTCCTCCCAGAACAGGTGCAAGAATAATGATCCCCATAACCCTTAGTAAGTTCATCATGATGCAATCCCTCCAATCAGCAGAATCACTCCCCATACAAGAATGACAAAAGATAAAATGTCACTAAAGAAAGATAACCGCTTTGTCCCAAAATAGCCGTCCATATACCAGTTCCGAAGCTCAACCTGGCGCGTTCCGCCAAAGGCTCCGTAAAAGGTTTCATTGTCCCCTGTATTTTCACCTGCCATGTAAATCGGAGCTTTTCTTCTTTTATCATTCTTATAAACAGGGATAAAACTGACTGGCAGTATTATAAGCATGCTTAACATATACAGCATCAGCTTAATATCACCTTCCCCGATGGGCATCAAAGCCTGATCATGAAAAACTCCGCTTAAATACGGGATCAGGGCGAATTTGGAGACTACAGGGAAAGTAAAACAGGATACTACCACCAAACCTGCAAGTATGGTAATAGGAATCTCTTCATCCAGGTGGAATTTATTTTCACTTTGCTGCCTCATATTAACTTTTGACACAAGCTTTCCCATCCACTTCGCCCAGTAGAACAACGTTGCCGCGCTGCCATAGGCAAGGATGATAACAATCAGAATATTATTTGAATCAATAAATGCTTTCATTGCAACCCATTTGGAAATCAGCATGCCAAAAGGAGCAAGGAACATTCCGGCAATTCCAATCATCATACACAGCGCAAGTTTTCTTGAAACTCCCAGGAGCATATCCATGTTTTCCACATTCCGGTTTCCAATCTGGTGTTCTGCAGAACCAACGGATATAAAAAGCAGGGATTTGGATACTGCATGAAAGATAATCAGCAGAATCGCTGCCCATAAGGATTCCTCTGTCCCGACGCTGGCACAGATAACAATGAGTCCCAGATTTGCCAGTGTGGAATAGGCCAGAACCTTTTTTGCGTCACTCTGGGAGATCGCCATGAAAGAACACGCCAGGAACGTCACTCCTCCCACAAGTGTCACGGTTTTTCCCACCACTGAGTCACCAAGAAGAGGGGCCAGCCTGATGATTAAATACACACCTGCTTTCACCATGGTTGCGGAATGAAGCAAAGCTGATGTGGGGGTAGGCGCCACCATGGCTCCAAGCAGCCAGGAAGAAAACGGCAGCTGGGCCGATTTTGTAAGCGCTGCCAGAGATAGAAGAAATACCGGAATCATAAGGAATGCATCCGGCTCTCCGGCTGTAAAAACTGACAGCTCCAGCGTTTGTCTGCTGATGCCGATGATAATGATTCCGGCAGCAAAAGCAGCTCCGCCCAAAAGATTAATGAAAAGTGCACGAAACGAATTGTTCCTTGCCTCTTTCGTCTTTGTGTACCCGATAAGCAAATAAGAACAGAAGGTCGTAAGCTCCCAGCAAAAATACATCCAGGTGAGCTGGTTGCTCAGCACAATACCAAACATTGCAGAAAGAAATAAGAATAAAACTGCAAAAAAGAAGCCCTTTCGATCCTCATATTCCGTATGGTGAATATGATATGTTTTCATATAACCAACCGCATAAATGCAGATCAGACTGCCGACCACTCCCACAATTACCACCATGACTGCGGTAAGCTTGTCAAAGATAATAGCCTTATCAACTTCAATCCGGCTCTTTACAGTCAGTTCAAAACAAAGCATGGCTGCCGTCTGCAAAAAAGAAAGAATTGAGATGGCATAATTTTTATAACGTATTCCGGTTACAATGATATAAGCGGCAAGAGCCACTTCCACCGCTGCCATAATGAAATCAATTGCGTTTTCCCAGGGGTATGAAAAAGCAATTCCCTTATTGAAAAACAAACAGACAACAATCAGTGTCAAAACTGCTGTTATACCAGCACTCACCCGGACAATTTTGTTTCTTACTTCTTCCTCTTTCACCAAAAGCACAGCAAGTGCCGCAAGCAGAGGAAATAATATCAATACCGTAATCGCACCCATACATTCATCACCTTACTTTATTATAATATCTGTCAGGAAAAGCATAAAAAAAATTATTTTCAGTTATTCAAATGCCACAATCCATGATGTCAAATTACATAATTGATCAATTCGAGCTCATTATATCACACGAAAATACGTTGTCAATGTTTTGTTATCTGTACAATTTACACAGTTTTAATATAAAAATGTGAAATATGGAAAACTATTCCAGAAAAAAGAGAAAACTCTAATTTTTGAACAAGTTAAATATTTAACGCATCATATTCCAACTATTTTTCCCAATTCTTTTACGTTTTTTTAACATTTATGTGCAAAAAATATACAACTTATTTATACAGGCGGTGCAAAGGGTGAGGATTTTACAATATAAAGAAACTGTTAAATTAATGCTGCCCGGCTGTATAAAGGAGAATTTGGTAAGTCACATTTTTATCAATCGGGTAGGAGGTAGATAATTATTTTATCTACCGACCTCCCACACCACCTAGCATACCGTTCGGTACTAGGCGGTTCCTTAGTTTTCATAAACTATTGAATAATAGTCAAGCATGGAGGTATATC
>JAEWJZ010000030.1 GCA_023386315.1 Bacillota bacterium
TATACCTCCATGCTTGACTATTATTCAATAGTTTATGAAAACTAAGGAACCGCCTAGTACCGAACGGTATGCTAGGTGGTGTGGGAGGTCGGTAGATAAAATAATTATCTACCTCCTACCCGATTATGAGAGGGAAAGAATTATGAAATATGAGTATACTTACCGGAATACAGGAAAGGATATCTGGCAGCTTTCCATGTACTATATTTACGGATCAATGGTAGGGGTGTGCAACGTGATTTTTACGGCAGCCGTCCTGACACTTACCGTTGTCAGATGGGAAACTTCCGGCAATTTGTTCCGGGTCTTTGCAGTTCTCGGCTGCTGTCTCTTTCCGGTCATTCAGCCTCTTGCAGTTTATGGAAAAGCAAAAAAGCAGGCAGCGGCCAGCCGCGATATAAGGATCCGGTTTGATGATATGGGAATTCATGTGGGGCAGGGGGAAGGAAAACAGGATATCAGCTGGAATAAAATCAGGCGAATCGCCAGAAAGCCTTCCATGATCCTGGTGTTTTTAAATTCCACCCATGGATTTGTTTTGCCAAACCGTATTTTAAAGGAAGAAAAAAATGATTTTTACGCATTTCTTTCTTCCAAAATGAAGAAATGAGAGAACAGATATGAGACGTAAAGTTATTCCCCGCCGCAGGAATCAGGACCGAAAATCTGTCTGCATAAGCGGCAGCCGGTTGGAGTGGCAGCCAGCCCTCCTTCTGACGTTTCTTTTAAAGAAGAAGACATAAGCTGTCCGACCTGTCTCATGGCGAGAATTACTTCGTCTGCGGGAATCACGCTTTTTATTCCTGCGCAGGCAAGCTCTGATGCAGTAAAGGCATTGGCCACACCCATGGCATTCCGTTTGATGCAGGGGACTTCCACCAGTCCGGCTACCGGATCGCAGACGAGCCCCATGGTGTTTTTTAAGGCAATGGCACAGCTGTCTGATACCATCTGGGGCGTGCCGTCAAAAAGCTCTGTCAGCGCAGCAGCAGCCATGGCGGAAGCGGAGCCAACCTCTGCCTGGCAGCCGCCTTCAGCTCCGGCAATGCTTGCACATTTGGCGATGACCATGCCAATGGCAGACGAGGTAAACAGGGACATGACGATGTCATGCTTGGGAATATCGTACTCATCCATAACAGAGATTAAGGCTGCAGGGATAACTCCGCAGGATCCGGCAGTGGGGGCTGCAACAATTTTACCCATGCAGGAATTAAATTCTGTGACTGCCAGTGCCATGCTGATGGCATTGCCAAGAAGATGGCCGTAATGGTTTTTTCCTTCATCGACGGCTTTTTTTACTTTTGCGGCAGCTCCGCCGGAAAGCCCGCTGGGAGATCGAAGTGTCTCATCAAGCCCGCTGATTACAGACTGACGCATGACATCAAAGCTGTTTTCCATGGTTGCGTACACCAGTTCTGTGGTTGATTCCATATCCTCCGCCTGCTGCTCCAAAACGATTTCAGAAATTTTTTTATTACTGGAAGAAGCGGCACTCACCAGTTCTTCCACGGTATTATATTTTAGTTTCATTGTTTTTCTCCAGTTGGTTGATTCTTCTAACCCAGTTTCAATAGAATAGTGTTATAGACATGAGGAAGACGCCGGATCTGATCGGTTAAAGGAGGATCAAAAGCGGAATCCATTTCAATAGTCATAATAGCAAGCCCGCCTTTTTCCTGCCTGTTTAACCGGAAATTGCAGATATTGGCATTGCCGGCAGCAACCAGATTTGTGACACGGGCAATGATGCCGGGAACATCCTGATGCATTACGATTAATGTGGTATTCTGGCCGGTAAAATATACTTCCATGTCATTAATTTTGGTAATTACGATATTTCCCCCGCCAACAGAAGCACCCTGAACAGAAAGCGTATTACCGCCTGTTCCGGTAAGTGTCACAAGGGCTGTATTTGGATGGGCATTTTCAATGGTGCCGGTGTGAATGGCGATGCAGATGCCCTGACTGTCAGCAGTTTCAAGACTGGTCCGGATTCCGGGGTCCCAGGGATCATACTTTAAGATTCCGCCGACGATGGCTTTATCGGTTCCATGTCCTTTGTAGGTTTTTGCAAAGGAACCGTGGAACAGAATATCCGCTTTCGCCACCGGCTCTCCAAGAAGTAGAGCGGCAGTTTTTCCGATGCGGGCGGCTCCTGCCGTATGGGAGCTGGAGGGTCCGATCATTACAGGCCCTACGATGTCAAATACATTCATGATAATTCTCCAATCCATTTTCTCCAAGCCTAATCAAAGTGGTTTAAATTCCGGTTTTCTTTTTCTGAATTCTGTATAATAGGAAAATCCGCAATGCTTCAGCAGCTCTTTTGCAGTCTTAAAATCCGCTCCTAAATCCTCCGGTATGTGGGCATCTGATCCGACAGTGATAATCTCACCGCCCAGCTCGCGGTAACGTTTTATAATATCTTTTGACGGATTTGGCTGTCCGATTCCCTTTCTGTAGCCTGCAGTGTTTAACTCGATCCCATTCCCATTTTCAATTACAGCCTTTAATATCTCATCAATGATATCCTGATATGCACCGTAACTGTAAAACGCAGCTTTATTGGGACCATACCGGACAATATAATCCATATGTCCGGCTGCGTCATAAGCATCCTTCATTCTTACATTCTCCAGTGTAGCCTTAAAATACTGAAGATATGCCTCTTCTTCCCGTCTTCCTTCAAAAAATTCCGGGTAGGCTGCGTCCTTTCGGTTGATGAAGTGGGTGGATCCGATCACATAGTCAAAATCATAGCGCTTCAGCAGTCCGCTATAGTACTGTGTTAAATGGGGCTGCAGCCCCAGCTCAATTCCGATACGAAGGTCAATGCGGTCTTTGTATTCTTCCCTCAGTCCGGACATGGTCTGATAATACAGGTCCGGGTCAAGGGTAAAGTCAATAGGGGAATCTACGTCATAATCATGGTGATCCGTCACACATAAGGAATCCATTCCAAGGAGAATGGCCTGCTCAATCTGACTCCTCATGGGGGTGTTGGAGTCACCTGAAAAATCTGAGTGAAAATGATAATCTGGCAGCATTGTGAGCTCCTTTCCAAAAATTAAGTTCATTATAAACAATCATCAGTAGAAATGCAATCTGCCCAAACGACGGTTTTACCTAAATTTCACCAAAACTTTACATAAATTATAAAAAGCGTTGAAAAATGAAATCTTTCTATGTTATTATTTTATACGGTGCTGATAAATGCCAGGGAAAAGATCTGCACCGTATAAAAATACATAACGGTTACAAGGAGGTAACAAATGTCGGTCAATGACATATCGAGTCTGTTTGGATTCATCGGAGGGCTGGGACTGTTCCTGTATGGCATGAATACCATGGCAGACGGCATGCAGAAAAGTGCAGGAAGCCGTATGAGCCAGTTTCTGGGAATGCTTACAAACAACCGTTTTATGGCAGTACTTCTGGGTGCGCTCATTACAGCGATTATTCAAAGCAGCGGAGCTACTACGGTCATGGTTGTAGGTTTCGTCAGCGCAGGAGTTTTAAATCTGACTCAGGCTGTGGGCGTTATCATGGGTGCAAACATAGGAACAACCATCACGGCATGGATTGTTTCCATGAATCAGCTGGGAGATGCATTTTCCATATGTCAGCCATCCTTTTTAGCTCCTCTTTTAGTGGGAATCGGAGCTGTTCTTCTTCTGTTTGCAAAAAAGCAGAAGACTAAGACTGCAGGAGAGATACTGGTGGGACTTGGTATGCTGTTTATAGGGCTTGATTTCATGTCAGGTGCGATTTCTCCATATACAGATGCTCCTGTATTCTCGGAAGCGTTCCGTATTCTTGGCAATAATCCTCTGCTGGGTATGATAATCGGAGCACTGGTAACTGCGCTTTTACAGAGTTCTTCTGCTTCGGTTGGTATCTTACAGACCCTTGCCATGAATGGTGTGGTTACCACCAACGCAGCTATTTTCATCACTCTTGGTCAGAACATCGGTTCCTGTGTGACTGCCTTGATTTCAAGCATCGGCAGTTCCAGAACTGCAAAACGGGCGGCTGTGATTCATCTTTCTTTTAATATCATTGGCTCCACATTATTTGGGATTGCCTCCTTTCTTATTTTTATTGCAATGCCTCATATTGCAGCTCATAACATTACTGCAGTGCAGATTTCTGTTTTTCACACGGTATTTAATCTGACCAATACCTGCATTTTGTTTCCTTTTGCTAATCAGCTTGTAAAGTTATCGGGTATTCTGGTACCGGAGGAGAAAAAGCAGCCAGAAGACAGCAGTGATCAGGAAAGTGAAACCATGAAGCATCTGGATGAAAGAATTTTTGAATCACCTGCATTCGCAGTGGAGACAGCTGCCATGGAAGTGGTACATATGGGACAGATTGCCATGGAGAATGTGAAGCTTGCCATTGATGCTGTAATAACGAAAAATGTTGATAAAGCAAAGGATGTGTATAAAACAGAAAAGACGATTAATAATATGGAGAAGATGCTGACGGAATATCTGGTCAAAATCAACAATCTGTCTTTGACGGAGGAACAGAAAATAATAATCAACAACTTATTTTACAGTATTAACGATATTGAACGTGTCGGTGACCATGCAGAGAATCTGGCAGAACAGGCGGAATATATGGCGGAGCATGAGGTGGCATTTTCTGAAACCGGTATATCTGACCTTAAGATCATCTGCCAGGCAGCTTACCAGTCATTCTCCCATTCCATTGATGCCAGGAGAAGAGGCGATATGGATGAGGTCCGTAAGGTGATTCAGTATGAAGATGAAGTAGATGCACTGGAGGAAGAATTAAGGGAGAAACACATCGAACGTCTTTCCACAGGGGAGTGCAGCACGGCAGCCGGTGTTGTATTTCTGGACCTGATCAGCAACCTGGAACGCATTTCTGATCACGCATACAATCTTGCCGGTTACGTCAAGAATGAAATGTAAAATTAATGTGATGAAATGATAAAAATAAAAAAAGGACTTGCTATTTATTGGAATATTAGGTAGAATAAACGGTAGTTGATTATTATTTAACGATCACTTTTAATTTTATTCTTAGGAGGAATTGAATTATGGCAGTAAAAGTAGCGATTAACGGTTTCGGACGTATTGGCCGTCTTGCTTTCAGACAGATGTTTGGTGCAGAAGGCTATGAAGTAGTAGCAATCAACGATTTAACAGATCCAAAGATGTTAGCACATTTATTAAAATATGATACAGCTCAGGGCGGATATGCTGGATACTATGGTGAGAAAGCTCACACAGTAGAAGCTTCTGAGGATTCCATTACAGTTGATGGAAAGACCATCAAAATTTACGCAGAAAAAGAAGCAAAAAATCTTCCTTGGGGAAAGATCGGCGTAGATGTAGTACTTGAGTGTACTGGTTTCTACTGCTCCAAAGACAAATCCCAGGCTCATATCGATGCAGGCGCTAAGAAAGTAGTTATCTCTGCTCCGGCCGGCAATGATCTGCCAACCGTTGTATTCAGCGTAAATGAGAAGGTATTAACAGCAGATGACAAGATCATCTCCGCTGCTTCCTGTACAACAAACTGCCTTGCTCCTATGGCAAAGGCATTAAATGATTATGCTCCGATCCAGTCCGGTATCATGAGCACCATTCACGCTTATACAGGTGATCAGATGATCCTTGACGGACCTCACAGAAAAGGTGATTTAAGAAGAGCAAGAGCTGGTGCAGCAAACATCGTACCAAACTCTACCGGTGCAGCAAAAGCAATCGGTCTTGTTATTCCTGAATTAAACGGCAAGTTAATCGGTTCTGCACAGCGTGTTCCGGTTCCTACAGGTTCTACCACAATCTTAACAGCAGTTGTTAAGGGCGCTGATGTGACCAAGGAAGGAATCAATGCAGCTATGAAGGCAGCATCAAGCGAGTCTTTCGGATACAACACAGATGAGATCGTATCTTCTGATGTTATCGGTATGAGATTCGGTTCTCTGTTTGATTCTACTCAGACTATGGTTTCCAAGATCGGTGATGATTTATATCAGGTTCAGGTTGTTTCCTGGTATGACAACGAGAATTCCTATACAAGCCAGATGGTTCGTACAATTAAGTACTTCGCTGAATTAGGCTAAAGATCCACGAAGGGTCCGGTCGGAAAGGACCGGGCCTTTTGTTTTTTTTATGATGTTGTAACAACATAATCTGAAAGGAGCATAAAAAGATGCTTAATAAAAAAACAGTTGATGATTTAACCGGATTAAAGGGTAAGAAAGTACTTGTAAGATGTGATTTTAACGTACCGTTAAAGGAAGGTGTCATTCAGAACTTTAACCGTATTGACGGAGCGATTCCTACTATAAAAAAGCTGCTTGACCAGGGCGCTAAAGTTATTTTATGCTCCCATCTGGGAAAACCAAAGGGCGAGCCTCTTCCTGAGTTATCTCTGGCACCGGTTGCTCCGGCTTTAAGCGAGCGTCTTGGCGTAGAAGTTAAATTCGTAAATGATCCTAAGGTAACTGGTCCTGAGACACTGAAAGTGGCTGCAGAATTAAAGGATGGAGAAGTTCTTCTTCTTGAGAATACCCGTTACAGAGTGGAAGAGACCAAATACGGCAAAGATGATGCTGCAGAAGTATATGCAAAAGAGCTTGCTTCTCTCTGCGACGGAATCTTTGTAAACGATGCATTCGGTACTGCTCACAGAGCTCATTGCTCCAACGTAGGTGTTACCAAATATACATCTGAGAATGTAGTCGGATACTTAATGGAAAAAGAGATTAAGTTCCTTGGACAGGCAGTTGAGAACCCGGTACGTCCTTTTGTGGCTATCCTGGGAGGTGCAAAGGTTTCCGATAAGATCAATGTAATCAATAACCTTCTTGACAAGGTTGATACTTTAATTATCGGCGGTGGTATGGCTTACACGTTTGCTAAGGCCCAGGGCAAAGAGATCGGAAATTCCTTATGTGAGGAAGACAAGCTTGATTACGCATTAGAGATGATTAAGAAAGCGGAGCAGAAAGGTGTAAAACTGCTTCTTCCTATCGACAATGTGGAAGGCAGGGAGTTCTCCAACGATACAGAACGTAAAGTGGTAGAAAACATTGATGCCGGATGGTCAGGATTCGATATCGGACCTAAGACCATTGAGCTGTTTAAGGAAGCATTAAAAGGCGCTAAGACTGTTGTATGGAACGGACCGATGGGCGTATTTGAATTCTCTAACTTCGCAGAGGGTACCTTAGAAGTCTGCCGAGCAGTTGCAGAGCTTGGCGATGCTACTACCGTAATCGGCGGAGGAGATTCCGTAAATGCAGTGAAGAGACTTGGCTTTGCTGATAAGATGACTCATATCTCTACCGGAGGCGGAGCATCCTTAGAGTTCCTGGAAGGCAAAGAACTGCCAGGTGTTGCAGCAGCAGATAACAAATAACGGAAGGTAAGGTTATTTTATGTCCAGAAAAAAAATTATTGCAGGAAACTGGAAGATGAATATGACTCCAACCGAAGCGGTGGAGCTTGTTAATACGTTAAAGCCTTTAGTGGCCAGTGATGATGTAGACGTGGTATTTTGTGTACCGGCTATTGACATCATTCCTGCCATGGAGGCAGCAAAAGGTTCTAACATTCACATCGGCGCTGAAAATATGTATTTCGAAGATAAAGGCGCTTATACCGGAGAGATTTCACCGGCTATGTTAAAGGACGCAGGTGTAAAATACGTGGTAATCGGTCATTCCGAGAGAAGAGAGTATTTTGCAGAAACTGATGAAACCGTTAATAAAAAAGCATTAAAGGCTTTTGAGTACGGAATCACTCCTATTATCTGCTGCGGAGAATCACTGACCCAGAGAGAACAGGGAATCACCATTGACTGGATCCGTCAGCAGATCAAGATTGCATTCCTAAATATACCGGCTGAGAACGCTGCTAAGGCAGTGATCGCATATGAACCCATCTGGGCAATCGGCACAGGCAAGGTTGCAACGACTGAGCAGGCCCAGGAAGTATGCCAGTCTATCCGTTCCTGCATTGCTGAAATCTATGATGAGGCAACAGCGCAGGCGATCCGGATTCAGTATGGCGGTTCTGTTTCCGCCGGCAGTGCACCGGAACTTTTTGCACAGCCGGATATTGACGGCGGTCTTGTAGGAGGAGCATCCTTAAAACCGGAATTCGGAAATATTGTCAATTATAAGAAATAACACAGCTGCTGCTTCCTGTCTGCTTTCGGGCAGGGAGCAGCTTTTTGCTTCGTGATAATTTTTTATCATTCCCAGGTTGCAGGAAATTACGAAATCATGTAAAATAATGTGTTGGGAGACCATGATTGCAACAAGTACAATTACGATAGAATGAACATAAGGAAAAGGAGAACTAGTTATGAGCAAGAAACCGGTTGTATTAATGATCCTTGATGGATACGGGTTAAACGATAACTGCGACCATAATGCTGTGTGTGAAGCGAGAACTCCCGTTATGGACCAGCTGATGAGCCAGTGCCCTTACGTAAAAGGCAATGCCAGCGGTCTGGCAGTAGGTCTTCCGGATGGCCAGATGGGAAATTCCGAGGTTGGCCATTTAAATATGGGTGCAGGACGCATCGTTTATCAGGAACTGACCAGAATTACAAAAGCGATTTCAGACGGAGACTTTTTTACTGTTCCGGAATTTTTACAGGCAGTGGAAAACTGCAAAAAGAACAATTCTGCACTTCATATGTGGGGACTGGTATCAGACGGCGGAGTTCACAGCCATATCGGCCACATCTACGGGTTATTGGAACTGGCTAAGAAAAATGGTCTTGAAAAAGTATACGTTCATTGCTTCTTAGACGGCCGTGATACACCTCCGGCTTCCGGCAAAAGCTACGTGGAAGCCCTGGAAGCGAAGATGAAAGAGCTTGGAGTGGGTAAGGTGGCATCTGTTTCCGGACGTTATTATGCGATGGACAGAGATAACCGCTGGGACCGTGTAAAACGGGCTTATGATGCGCTGACAAAGGGAGAAGGAAATCAGGCCCAGTCAGCTGTTTCCGGTATTCAGGCTTCCTATGACGCAGAAAAGAATGATGAATTTGTGGAGCCGTTTGTAGTGACAGAGAACGGAGAACCGGTTGCTGTTGTAAAAGACGGGGATTCCGTCATCTTCTTTAACTTCCGTCCTGACCGCGCAAGAGAGCTGACCAGAGCCTTCTGTGATGATGAGTTTAAGGGCTTTGAGAGAGAAAAGCGTCTTAATCTGACCTATGTCTGCTTTACTGATTATGATGAGACAATTAATAATAAGCTGGTTGCATTTAAAAAGGAATCCATTGTCAACACATTTGGAGAATTCCTTGCCGGTCACAACATGACTCAGGCCAGAATTGCAGAGACGGAAAAATATGCCCACGTAACATTTTTCTTTAACGGCGGTGTGGAAGAACCGAATAAAGGAGAAGACAGAATATTAGTTCCGTCTCCTAAGGTTGCCACCTATGATTTACAGCCTGAGATGAGCGCTCCTGTTGTCTGCGACAAACTGGTTGAAGCTGTTACCTCAGGAAAATACGATGTCATCATTGTTAATTTTGCCAATCCGGACATGGTAGGACATACCGGTATTGAAGATGCTGCAATTAAGGCAATCGAGACCGTTGATGCATGTGTGGGAAGAACTGTAGATGCAGTGAAGGAGATGAACGGGGTTCTGTTTATCTGCGCAGATCATGGCAATGCAGAGCAGCTTCTGAATTATGAGACAGGAGAACCGTTTACAGCCCATACAACCAATCCGGTACCTTTCATTCTTGTTAATGCTGATCCAGCCTGTAAGCTGAGAGAGGGCGGCTGTCTTGCAGACATCGCACCGACCTTAATTGAACTGATGGGTATGAAGCAGCCAAAAGAGATGACAGGAAAATCACTGATTGTCCGGTAATTTGAAAGAATAAGAGGGCTTCCCAGTAAACGTACTGGGGGTCTTCTTTTTTGTAAAAGAATAAAAATTACTTTGTCCATGTACGTTTTGTGCTTCCATTTCTAACAAAAATACGATAGAATATAGAAAGGTATGTTAGGAAGGATTTCAGATGAGTATAAGAATCAGATTTTCTTTGGAGCCCAAGAAAAAATTATTTTCCCGGTTTTCCTGGAACCGTCAGTGTGCGGAGCTTATGGTGAAGGAGCTGGCGAAGAAGATGGGATATCAGTGTTTTCGCATTGAAGGAATGCTGCTTGTCCAGCTGTGTCCGGAAGGATATATCTGGTTTAACTGGAATAAACGCAGGTTTCAGGGAGAGAGCCAGACAAACATTGCAGGACCTGGGTTTCATGCTGCAGTGGTGGAGTTTTTAGAAGAAGCTGCGCGGGAGAAGAAGCTAAAGCTTAAAGTGGAAGACCGGACGGGTTATTTCTTAAAAAGAGATTTTTTTGCCATGAGACAAAAATATTTTTACCAATGGTTTTCCGATTTGATGGATCTGGTATCCGGCTGGAGTGAAAAAGGGGAATACATGTTTTGCTGGCCTGCCATTTACTATGTTCCATCCAGGCAGGAAGGAAAGCTGATTACTCACATCCGGTCTTTTTCGTTTAAAGAGATAGCCGGGATGGTACATTCCGGGATGAGTGTGGCATTTGCCAGGGATTTTTTCATATGGAATGATCTTCAAAAGGATGCCAGATATTATAGGAACAGCGCGATGGTTCTTTTAAACCAGTCCTGCTATTTCATGCCGTCCCAGCGGAGCACACAGGACTTTTATGTAAATCAGAGAATTATAGAACTTCTTGAAAAGGCATATGTCATGGATCCGGATATTCCATTTCCAATGAAGACTTATCTTGATGTCTGTGCTCTTGATTTACACACTCCCATGAAGATGGAGTCCGTGAATCTCATGGATATTGAGGATTCCATAGGTTGCAGAAAATATCTGGTTTACCGGAAGATCGGCAATATGAGTTTTGCCATACCGGGAAATTTCTTATACGATGAGGAAGACAACAGCGCAATGGATCATTATTATGACGGCAGGGATTATGGCGGTCATGATTATTATATTTATGCAGCGGTCTTTGCAGGACGGGAAGCGGAGTTTAAGCCCCAGTGGTTTGAACAGGGCAAACCCGAGGAGATCCTGGATTTTGAACTGAATCAGGCGAAGGTCAGGGTGGCTTTTTATGAACCGGAGGAGAAGCCGGGAGAAACCAGATATGGAGTATCTGCCCAGGTACTTTATAAAGACCAGCGAATGAATATTAATATTGTAAGCAGAAAACCGGGGGAGAAAGACTGGGCTTTGGAACTGATAAAAAGCATTAGGATAACAGAGTAGAGGAATGTATGAATCAGAAAGAGATGAGAACAGGCATATTGCTGAGGCGGTTTGTGCCTTATTATAAAAAATATAAAAAGATTATGGTGATGGACTTGTTCTGTGCGTCCTTAACCACCATTTGTGAGATGGTGCTGCCCCTGATCCTTCGTTTTATTACCAATCAGGGGCTGCGGGATATTTCGGCACTGACTATCCGTACCATTTTAAGCATCGGTGCACTTTATTTCGGACTCAGGATCATTGACGGTATGGCAAGCTTTTATATGGCATATACCGGTCATGTGATGGGAGCGGCCATAGAGACGGATATGAGAGAGGATGCGTTCAGCCATCTTCAGAAGCTTTCCGATAATTATTTTAATAATACCAAGATCGGGCAGATTATGTCACGGATTACCAGCGATTTATTTGACGTGACGGAGTTTGCCCATCACTGTCCCGAAGAATTTTTTATAGCATTTTTAAAGACGGTGATCTCTTTTGTCATCCTCTCAGGAATCAATCTTCCGCTGACTCTTATCATTTTCCTTCTGATTCCAGTCATGGCAGTGTCCTGTACCTATTTTAATATTCAGGTAAGGAAAGCGTTCAAACACCAGAGAAACCATATTGGTGAACTGAATGCCAGGATTGAGGACAGCCTGCTTGGAAACAGGGTGGTAAGAGCTTTCGCCAATGAGAAGATCGAGATTGAAAAATTCAATCGTGACAATCAGGAATTCTTACAGATTAAACGAAAAACATATAAATATATGGCGGCTTTCCAGAATACCATCCGGATGTTTGACGGTCTGATGTATGTAGTGGTGATCGTTGCAGGCGGCATTTTTATGATAAAAGGTCTCATTGAACCGGGAGATCTTGTGGCATACACCCTTTATGTCAGCACGTTACTGGCTACCATACGAAGAATTATTGAGTTTGCGGAGCAGTTCCAGAGAGGTATGACTGGGATTGACCGTTTCATGGAGCTGATGGATGCCAATGTAGATATTTTTGATGAAGAAGGCGCAAGACCTCTTACGGAAATCAAAGGGGAGATCTCCTTTGAAGACGTCTCTTTTGAATATCCGGATGACCGTAATCCGGTCCTGTCTCATATTAACTTAAAAATCAGACAGGGAGAAAAGGTGGCTCTGGTAGGACCTTCCGGAGGCGGAAAAACAACTCTTTGCAGCCTGGTGCCGCGGTTTTATGACCCTACCGAGGGGAGAATTTTGATTGACGGACAGGATATCAGGGAAGTAACGCTTAAGAGCTTAAGAAGCACGGTAGGAGTCGTGCAGCAGGATGTTTATTTATTCTCAGGAACTGTATTTGAGAACATAGAATACGGCCGTCCGGGTGCTTCCATGGAAGAGGTGGTTACAGCGGCTAAGATGGCAGGAGCCCATGAATTCATCACTGGATTAAAGGATGGATACCATACATATGTAGGAGAGCGGGGAGTGAAGCTTTCCGGCGGTCAGAAGCAGCGGATCAGTATTGCCAGAGTGTTCTTAAAAAATCCGCCGGTTCTGATTCTCGATGAAGCGACCTCTGCACTTGATAATGAAAGCGAGCAGCTGGTTTCCCAGTCTTTAGAGCGGCTTTCCAAAGGAAGGACAACTGTGACGATCGCACACCGGCTTACTACCATACAGAACGCGGACCGGATTTTAGTTCTGTCTGATAACAGTATTGTGGAAGAAGGAAGTCATGAAGAACTGCTTTTAAAGAAAGGCATGTATTACCAGCTTTATACATCTGTGAGTGAAGCAGAGCAGAATACTTAATTTGAGAAATAAAGGAGAGCCGGAATGAAAGTAGCGATTGTTACAGACAGCAACAGCGGAATTACCCAGAAGCAGGGGAAGGAAGCTGGAATTTATGTCATTCCCATGCCATTTATGATGGATGGAGAGATGTATTATGAGGATATCAGCTTAAGCCAGAAGGAGTTTTATGAAAAGCTGGCAAGCGGCGCGGATATTTCCACTTCACAGCCATCTCCCGGTGATGTAATGGATTTATGGAATGACCTGCTAAAGGAATACGAAGCCATTGTGCACATACCCATGTCCAGCGGATTAAGCAGTTCCTGCCAGACAGCCATTATGCTGGCAGAGGATTTTGAAGGAAAGGTGTATGTTGTTAATAATCAGAGAATCTCTGTGACCCAGAGACAGTCTGTACTTGATGCGAAGGAGATGGCAGATCAGGGAATAAGCCCCCAGGCGATTAAGGAGAAGTTAGAGGAAACAAAGATGGACTCCACCATTTATATCACCTTAGATACCCTGGAATATCTAAAAAAGGGCGGAAGAATCACTCCTGCTGCCGCACTTCTTGGAAGTTTTCTGCGGATTAAGCCGGTACTTACCATACAGGGAGAAAAGCTTGATGCTTTTGCAAAAGCAAGAACCATGAAACAGGCAAAAGCCATGATGATTGCTGCCATAAAAAAAGATATGGATGAGCGTTTTAAAGATCCGATGGGAGTGAAAACTCATATGGCGGTTGTACACTCAGACAGTCTGGAAGCTGCCCTGGAATTCAAACGGGAACTTGAAGAGCTATTCCCGGAAACAGGAGAGATCTATGTGGATCATCTTTCTCTCAGCGTGGCCTGCCATATCGGTCCGGGGGCGCTGGCGGTTGCCTGTACCAAAGAAACGCAGCTATGATAAGTCGAAGATTGGAGGGGTGTGACCATGTTTCAGGATAAACGATTCAGCCGAAAGCCCACCATAAGCCTGCAGGTCACCCTGATTCTCGTCTTTTTGTTTATAGGAAGTATTCCTGTCTTTATAGGAAGTTCTGTCCTGCTTGGAGCATTCCGGCAAAATCTCATCGATTCCAGAATGCAGGAGATCCAGAACCAGTGCTGGATATTAAGCAACAAGATGACCAGGATTGGATATTTAACCATGGATCCCAAGGATCCTCTGCTGGATAATGAGATGACTGTGAAAGCGGATATGTTTAACGGAAGAATTGTAATTATCAACAAGAGCTTCCGCATTATCAGCGATACGTTTTCCTTATCGGCAGGAAAGACCAATGTGTCGGAGGAAGTGATCCGCTGCTTTAACGGCGAAAACAGCAGCAAATATAATCAGGAAAAAAGGTATTTTTCTCTCACAATTCCTATCTATTCCAACAACCAGGACAAGGAGATAGACGGTGTCATGATTGTGACGGCATCTTCTGAAGATCTTTTGAACCGGATTGTGGCAGTATCAGATAAAAGCGCGTTTTTGCAGCTTTTAATTGTTTCCATACTGGCAATTGCGACAGTTCTTATTGTAAAGCTTTTAATGAAGCCGTTTCGTGAGCTGCAGCGGCTGTTAAACAGGGCTGCAGAGGGGAATTTAGATGAGGACATCAGCTCCCGTATCTATAAGGAAACCAGGCAGATCTCTGATTCCATCAATACCACTTTAAAGAAGTTAAAAGCGGTGGACAAGTCAAGGGAAGAGTTTGTTTCCAATGTATCACATGAATTAAAAACTCCCATTACCTCTATTCGTGTTCTGGCAGATTCTCTGATTGGTATGGAGGATGCTCCCGTGGAGCTGTACAGGGAATTTTTAAGCGATATATCAGAAGAGATTGAAAGAGAGAATAAAATTATTGACGATCTCCTGGCTCTGGTTCGAATGGATAAGACGGCAGGGGCAAACTTAAACGTGGCCCAGGTTAAAATTAACGGGCTGCTGGAACTGATTTTAAAGCGTCTTCGCCCCATTGCAGGAAAGAGGAATATTGAGCTGACTTTTGAGAGCATGCGGGAAGTAACTGCAGATGTGGATGAGATGAAGCTGTCCCTGGCACTGAGCAATCTTGTGGAGAATGCCATTAAATACAATGTGGAAGGCGGCTGGGTCCGGGTGACACTGGATGCGGATCATAAATTCTTTTATATTAAGGTTGCTGATTCAGGAATCGGAATCTCAGAAGAATTCCAGGAACGTGTTTTTGACCGTTTTTACCGGGTGGATAAGGCAAGATCCAGAGAAACGGGAGGAACAGGTCTTGGTTTGTCCATTACCAAAAAAATCGTGCTGATGCATCAGGGAGCCATCAAGCTTCAGAGCAAAGAGGGAGAGGGTACCACTTTTACCGTACGTATACCTCTTACATATATTTCTTAGGAACAGGAGGGACAGGGATGAAGCGACGAATCGGTATACTGATCTTCCTGCTGTCTGTAATATACTGTTTATCTGGCTGTTCAGGGAGAGCACCGGAAGAAAGCAAAGAGGACGGGGAGCTTTATCAGATCTACTATCTGAATTCAGCCATGACAAAAATGGAGCCTCAGCCATATACCATGCCCCAGAAGCCGGCAGAGGAATCAGAAGAGATAACAGACTGGGAGATTAAGAATCTGATGGAACAGCTTCGTAACGTTCCAAAGGATTTAGACAGGCAGGCAGCGGTCCCGGACAAGGTGGGATTTGAACGGTATAAGCTGGAAGATACGGTTTTGTATCTGTATTTTGATAATAATTACGCCATGATGAACAGCACCAGGGAGATTCTTTGCAGGGCCGCTCTTGTCAGGACATTAACCCAGATTAAGGGGATTGCATATGTTGCAATCTACACAGCGGAACAGCCTCTTATGGACAGCACAGGGAACCCGGTGGGGCCCATGCAGAGTACGGATTTTGTAGATAATATCAGCAACGTCAACTCGTTTGAAAAGACGGAGCTGTCTTTATATTTTTCAGATGAAAGCGGAGAGAAGCTGGTTAAGGAGACGAGAGAAGTGGTTCATAACATCAATACTTCTCTGGAAAAGCTGGTAATTGAACAGCTGATTGCAGGTCCCGGCAGACCGGGATTAAACCCCACTCTGCCTAAGGATACCAAGTTACTTAATGTTTCCGTGAATGAAAATGTTTGTTACATCAATTTTGACTCCTCATTTCTCAATAACACACTGGAGGTAAAAGAATATATTCCCATCTATTCCATCGTGAATTCTCTGGCTGCGGTCTCTTCCATTAACAAGGTGCAGATCACAGTCAATGGTTCCCAGGAAGTGATGTTCCGGGACTCCATTTCTTTAAACCAGCTGTTTGAGCGAAATCTGGATTACAATAAAGAAAATGAGGAATCTACAGAAGAAACAGGAGGAACACAACAATAAAACGCCCATTATGTCTGATTGCAGGGGGATTTGTACTTGGAGAGACTGCCGTACTGCTGGCTCTGACATCTTGGCTTTTTCTTCCGGCGCTGATTGCAGCCGGGATGATTTTTTGTGGTCGAAGGAGAGGCAGAAACCCGCTTTGGGTCTTTTTGCCTCTTATTTTTTTCTACTTAGGATCGGCTCGTGCAGGTTCTGAAATGGAGAATTGGAGAGAACGGGAAATGAGGATGGCTGAGATTTCCTCCCATTATACCGAGGTTCAGGGTAAGATTTCTTCCATTGAGGAAGAGGAAGGAACTGTCTGTCTGACTTTGAAAAATAACCGGGTCCGGAAGATGAGAAAAGGAAACTGGGATGAGGTTTCTTATGAACCTTCCAAAATTCTGGTTTCCTTAAAGGAGGCCGGCAACGGTTCAACAAAACATTTGGGAATCGGGCAGACTGTTACTGTGCGGGGAGAGGTACAGCTCTTTTCCCAGGCAAGAAATCCGGGTGAGTTTGACTTCAAAGATTACTACCAGTCTCTGGGATTTGATTTCCGCCTTTTTGCAGAAGAGATAGAAATTGTGGATGCCGCGAAGTCCCCGCTATTGGAAGGCTTAAGGAAATTTAAGGTCCGTAGTAAGGAGCTTCTCTATCGGGATGCAAAAGAAGAGGACGCAGGTATTTTTGCGGCTGCCGTGCTTGGAGACAAAAAGGGAATTTCCAGTGAAATCAAGGATTTATACCAGAAAAACGGTATCGCCCATCTTCTTGCAATCAGTGGTCTTCATATGTCCTTTATCGGACTGGCTTTCTATAAACTGATGAAAAAAGCGGGGGCGGGCTTTTGGGGTGCTGGCCTTGTAAGCACAGTTCTTCTGATTTTATACGGCATTTTGACCGGTGGCAGCCCCTCTGTTGTGCGGGCGGGGCTGATGATGTGTGCTGGATTTTATGCTGCATGTCTTGGCAGAACCTATGATTTGCTGTCTGCAGCATCGCTGTCTTTCCTTCTTCTTGGTTTTCATTCTCCGTTTCTCATCATGCAGGGAGGAGTCCAGCTGTCCTTTGGCGCTGTTTTTGCCATCGGAGGACTGGCTCCGGTCATCTGTGGCTGGCTGGGGAAAGATCATCTGTTTGCCGGGAGTATTTCTGCCTGCTTTGCTGTTCAGATGATGACTTTGCCTGTAACGGCATTTCATTTTTATCAAATGCCTCCTTATGGTCTGCTCCTAAATCTTCTGGTCATTCCTCTTATGGGAGGAGTACTCTGTTCCGGCATGGGAGTGATTGGCCTTGGAGCCATAAGCTCTGTTTTAGGAACTGTGGCAGCAGGAACCGGGCACTATATTCTGTCTTTGTATGAAGTTCTGTTAAAAATGGCTGAGCGGATACCGGGGCACAATATTATATTGGGAAGGCCGGGGATTCGTGTGCTTGCCGCGTATGCTATACTTCTGACTGCTGTTATGCTGTTCATTGATAGGCTGAGAAAATGGGAGAAGGGAGATGAGAAAACAGCGGATCCCCCAAAAGAGAAAAAGGATAAAAATGCAGCCGGAATTCCATATGGGGCAAAGCTTCTTTTTTTGGCAGGCTTCTATCTCTTGTCCATCCTGCTTTTCTCACTTCAGCCGGTAAAAGGGCTGGATGCATGGTTTCTTGATGTGGGGCAGGGAGATGGTATTTTACTGAGGACAGAAGGGGAAGTCATACTGGTTGATGGAGGGAGTTCATCGAATAAGTCTCTTGGAGAGTACACACTGTCTCCCTGTCTTAAATCCCTTGGTGTTTCCCAGATTGATTATGCATTTGTCAGCCATGGCGACCAGGATCATTTAAGCGGGGTGAAATATTTACTGGAAAGCTGTGAGGACATTCAGATTAAGAATCTGTTTCTCCCCTATCAGGGGAGAGAGGATGAATCAATCCAGTCACTGGATGAGCTGGGAAGAAAACGGGGAACCTGCGTGCGGTATTTAACAGAAGGAGATTATATGAAAACAGGAATTTTTTCCATTACCTGCCTTTATCCCGGAAAAGAAGATATTCCGGGTGACGTAAATGGAGAGTCACAGGTGCTTAAAATGGATTATGGTGACTGCCATATGCTGTTTACCGGTGATATGGGGGAGGCGGAGGAACAGCGGCTTCTTGAAAAAATGGATTATAATCTACTTGGTGAAGTAAATGTTTTAAAAATCGCTCATCACGGGTCTAAGTATTCATCCAGCGAACCGTTTCTTGATGCAGTATCTCCCACCTGGTCTGTGATCTCCTATGGACAGGGAAACTCTTACGGGCATCCTCATAAAGAAGTTTTAGACCGACTGGAAGAACGAAATGTTACGGTCTTTCAGACTGGAATGAGCGGAGCGGTCAGACTGGAAACGGATGGAATCAGGATTCGTTTTACAACTTTCGTTGACGGAAGCCGGAACCATGGGTATAATGAAAAGAAGGAAAAGGAGTGAACCATGTTATGCAGACCCTGAATCAGGATATAAAAAATAATAGTTTTAAGCCGGTTTACCTCTTATATGGGGAAGAAGCATTTTTAAAAAACAGCTATAAAAATCAGTTGAAATCGGCTATAACCCAGGGCGATACCATGAATTTCAATCAGTTTAACGGAAAGTCCATTGACGTAAAGGAGCTGATAAGTCTTGCCGATACTATGCCTTTTTTTGCTGAGAAGCGAATGATCCTGGTAGAAGACAGCGGTTTTTTTAAATCGGCGGCAGAGGAGCTGGTTGCCTACCTTCCCCAGATGCCGGATACAACCTGTATGGTGTTTGTGGAATCAGAGGTGGATAAAAGAAGCCGGATGTTTAAAAGGATAAAGGAACTGGGTTACGCGGCAGAGATGGAGCGTCAGGATATGGGGCAGATTGCCAGATGGGCGGGAACACTTCTTTCCAGAGAAGGAAAGAAGGTGACCGGGCAGACCATGGAGCTGTTTCTAAGTATGACCGGAGACGACATGGAAAACATCCGGATGGAGTTAGAAAAGCTGATCAGCTTTACCCTGGGAAGAGAAGTGATAACGAATGAAGATGTGTCGGCGATCTGTACGGAGCGGACTGCCAATAAGATATTTGAAATGGTCAATTCTATTGTTAACCGCCAGACCCAAAAGGCTCTTGCGCTTTATGAAGATTTGCTTACATTAAAAGAGCCGCCTATGAGAATCCTGTTTCTCATAGCCAGACAGTTTAATCAGCTACTTCAGGTTAAGGAACTGATGGGAAAGGGGATGGACAAGAGTGGGATTGCATCTAAGCTTAAAATACCGCCTTTTGCAGCTGGAAAACTGATGCCCCAGGCCAGGACTTTTTCAAAGGAGCAGATTCTCTCTTATGTGAATTCCTGCGTGGAGGCAGAAGAGGCGGTTAAGACAGGCCGGCTCTCGGACCGTCTTGCAGTGGAGCTTCTGCTTACGGCAGCATATTAAAAAATGGATTGTCTGAATTGGAAACCAGGAAAATAAGGAACTGATCGATAGTTCCTTATCATTCCTGGTTATTTTGTTCTCTTTGGAAAAAAAATATATCGTCAACATCTTTGTCCCCGGAACAGAGTAACTGATGGGCGGCAATTGTATCCAGAGTATCACTAAGCTGGTTGAAGACACTACTTAGCAGAGCAATTTCAGCGGCAGAGCGGTCTTTCGCCAGACAGCAGGCGATTGATGACACAAGCGCTACGAGTTCACAGGATTGCATGTTAGATCACCTCTGGATAGTATATGAATATTCCCCTTGTATTACGATTAAAAAATACTATTCAATCATTTTATAGATATTAAATGGCTCAAAAAGGATTAAATAGCAGTCCTTCTGCAAGCCTTTCCCATATTTTGTGTGATAGCATTCCAGTGCTTCCAGCAAAAATTCTTCTGTTACATCTAAGTGCTCTGCGATTTCATAGCTGTTTCTACATCCGGCTTCTTTTGCCGCAACCAGCTTTTCCAATGTGATCATCTTGTTGTAAGCCCACAGACGGGCGGTACGCTCCTGTTTCCGGTTAGAAACATCGGACTGATCCAGAATGTCTCCGGCAGTGGTGTAATAATGTCCAAGTTCTTCTGCCAGAACACAGGCCTTCTGGCAGCCGGACATATTTTGGCGGATCAGAATATGATCTCCTCTGATTCGTCCATCATTTGCAATTAACGGTTTTTCCTTAATCAGAATTCCATCAGATTCTGCTTCTTGTAATAATGTATCATAATTCAAACAAATCACCTCAACGAGTTTATTCTTTATTCATCGAAAAAGGCATCATCATACTGCTTCATTTCCTCTGTCACTTCAATATCCGTACGTTCGTGAGCGGCTACCGGCTGTAAATAAGTCCTTGTATCCTTGTGTGAGGGGGAAATAACCTGGGCTGTTTTTGTATATTGGGGAATGTGTACCATCTCACTGACTCTTTTAAGTGCTTCTTTCTGTCCGCTTTCATTGAGCTTTTGAAAGTTGCTTAGCATTTCCCTGGCGGATTCTCCAAAGCAGCTGTTTACATGGTCCAGAGCAAAACTTTCTGTTTCCTCCCACCCCATGAGGGAAGCAGGGGTTGTTTTCAGTGCTTTTGCAATCGCGCTTATTTTAGACTGGGGAAGCCCTCTGCCGTCCACCTCTATCTTATTGATGGAAGAACGGGATTTGTAACCCGCCTTTTTAGCGAGCTCTTCCTGGGACATTCCCAGTTCCTCACGTCTTTGTTTTATGATCTGACCTATATCCATAGGATCACCTCCATGACAGCATTATAACACGGAGTAGAACTATTTTCAACAAATTTAAAAAACGTGTTGACAAAATAGAAACACAAGAGTATGATGATGGTGTAGACGAAAAGACTACAAGAAAGGAGGAAAGCATGACAAATACAGTTCGGTTAAATGAGTTAATTAGAAAATCCGGGCTGAAAAAGGGGTGGATTGCAGCCAGACTTCATTTATCCAGCTATGGGTTTCGAAGGAAACTGTGGAATAAGAGTCAGTTTAAGGCGGGTGAGATTAAGCTGTTGTGCGAGTTGCTTGGGATTGCGTCGTTGGAGGAAATAAGTGATATTTTTTTTAATGATGTAGTAGACAAAAAGACTACAAAAATAAGGGGGGTTGAGTTAAGTTGTGACGTTCAACGAATTACAGAAGCTTTTAATTAATGAAACAAAAATTTTATTAAAAAATATGTCCTTTATTGATTCCAAGGGAGGGAATACAGAGTTATCCGGATTTCCACAGGCAGCGGATTTTAATGGATTACCGGGTCAGGATTTGTTTTCACAAACTGCACAGGAGAAGGAGACAATCATTCCATATTTTCTGGTCAGGCTGGATCAGGTGGAATATAGAAAAAAAGATGCTGATAATAAAAATCTCGCAGTTATAGTTATTGAAATTAATGTTTGCAGAACAGATAAAGAGGGATTTTATCTTTTGACGGCGGCAATTGAGAAAATAACCGGCAGATTTTTATCCGATCCTTTTTTACAATCTTTTTGGTGTGAACGAGCTTTGAATATTATCTTTCCAAAAAAAGTCACCCCTTCTTATTTCACCGGAGAGATTGAAATGCTTTGGAATCTGCCAGAAATTGAAACTGGAGGAATTTTATGATTGAAAACGGAATGCTGATATATGTTGGTCCAACAATCGACCAGATTATAAAAAACGGGGCATCTTTTCGCTGCGGATTCCCCCCCAGGCTAATAGAAATAATAAACAGATATCCGTTTATGAATGAATTAATGGTGCCGTCAGAATTACTGGCGGAAGCAAAAAAGAACATCCGGAATTCAGAGAGCAATTTAAATATGCTGTACCGGAAAGCAGAAAAAATCAGGAGGAAAGAATTATATGTCATATAAACATGGTATTGAAGTAATCGAAAATAAAACATCATTTCCAACCCCATTGTCAACCCGTTATGGAGTGCAGGTTGTATGTGGTACCTCACCGGTGAATTTAGCCGCAGATCCTTATGCTATGACGAATGTACCGGTCAGAGTGGATGGTTTTGAAGCGGCAGCCAAGATGTTAGGATACAGTGATGCCTGGGAAAAATATACACTTTGCGAAAGTATGTACGCAAGTTTTAAACTGTTTCAGGTATCTCCGGTGATTTTTATCAATGTACTTGATGCGAAGAAGCATGTTAAAAATGTGGACGTGACCAGTTATCCGGTAAAGAATCATCAGGTTCATTTAAAAACGGATGGTATATTAAAGGATACAGTTAAGATCACCATTAAACAGGAAGAAATAGTGAAGCAGCTTTCGGATAATACAGATTTTGTTATGGATTTTGATGAATCCGGAAATTTAATCGTTACATTGCTGCGTGCGGGTATTGCATATGACGTCAATGAGTTAAAGATTTCATTTCAGGTAATTGCTCCTGAAATGGTAACGGAAGAAGATATAATCGGATCATACAATATGGAAACCGGAGAAGAGACAGGGTTGGAAACTCTGCGGCAGATTTACCCAAGATACGGACTGGTACCAGGAATTATTTCGGCTCCCGGCTGGTCACAAAAGGCAAATGTGGGTGCCGCTCTTCAGTCAAAGTGTGAAGGAATCAGTGGTATATTCAGAGCAATGTGCCTGTTGGATTTAGATACGGAAAAAGCCAGTAAGTATATGGACTGCCTTGTGGTTAAGAAAGAAATGGGATATGACGAAAGGCACTCTGTCGTATTATGGCCAAAGGTGACAAAAGCAGGTAAAACATATCATTATTCTTCCGTGTATGGAGCCATGATGAGTTATTATACGGTTACAAATGGTGATGTCCCTTATGTTTATCCTTCCAATAAGCTTTTAAATATTGATGGAGCGGTGCTTTCCAGTGGGAAAGAGGTATATCTTGACCAGGTTCAGGCTGGAGAATTAAACGGATATGGAATTGTAACCGCATTTCATGATAACGGCTGGAAATCATTTGGAAATAATACCGGGTGTTATCCTGACAATGATGACCCCAAAGACCGTTGGATTGGCTGCCGGAGAATGTTTGATTTCATCGCAAATTATTTTATCACAGTTTACAGGGCAAAACTTGATGAAGGAATGAACCGGAGAATGATAGATGACATCATCAACAGCTTTAATATATGGGGCAACAGTTTAATGGCTGCTGGCATGTGCGCTGGTCTGTACGCAGAGTATCGGAATGATGAAAATACACTGGAAGATGTGCTGGCGGGACATATGAAAATCAGAATTCATTTTGCTCCCTATACACCGGCAGAGTACATACAGGCGGTGGAAGAATTTGATGTAACAGCTTTTGAAAATGCAATGTCAGCGGAGGAGGAATAATATGTTAAAACTACATTTAATCAACAGATATACGGTATATAAAGGCGGTAAAGAATTGATAGGTACTGCCGAAGAAGTAAAACTTCCGGAGATTACAAATTTAACGGACAGCCTTGAAGGTGCGGGAGTAGGCGGAACCATGGCGGTTCCTGTAATCGGGCTGGTAGATGATATGGAGATGGAAATACCCTTTCTGTCTTTGTGCAAAGATGTATTCTCGTTAATGGATCCGACTCAGACTGCAGATATCACGTTAAACGGTGCACTTCAGGGAATGGATGGAGGAGACGGCAGTGTAGGTTATAAGCCGGTGTCCATTTCTGTTCGAGGAGTCGTAAAAAAGTTTGCACCTGGTTCCATGAAATCGGGAGCAAAGATGAGTTCCAGTGTAACACTTGGCTTAAGCTATTACAAAATCGTACTGGACGGGAAAACAGTACTGGAGATTGATAAATTAAATGGTATCTATGTTGTAAATGGTAACGATGTATTAAGCGAAGTAAGAGAGATGTGTTAAGGAGGAAGGTCATGGAAAAGGAGAAAAAAGTTTTGAAAGATAATGAAACGATTTCAGCTCAGGAATGGCTGAAAATAAAACTGAAGGAACCAGTGGAATATCAGGGAATTCACGTGGACAGCCTTGATTTGTCCGGCATGGAATCGCTGACAGGCAGGGATTTAAACTCGGTTTACGATCTTTACGCCAATATGGGAGGCAGCGGAATTATCATGCAGGAAGCAACTCTTCTTTTCGCACAGATTATTGCTTCCAAGGTAACTGGTTTTCCACTTGAATTATTTTATGTCTTAAAGGCTGGAGATTCTGTTAAATTGAAGAATCGGGTGTACCGTTTTTTCTTCCTCGAGGGATAAGCTGCGCAGAGGATATCCGTAAGGTTAATAAGGCATTTATATTTGCGGGCCGGTATACGAAGGCCGGCCCGGAGTTCTATTTTTCCCTTCCCTTAAGCCAGGCAGCCAGACTCATTAAGGATGTGGCGGAAACAGCCAGGGAAGAAAACAGGGAAAGAAATGTGAGGTGAGAAACATAGCAGAAAAAAAGTATGAAATGAATGTGAAAATTCAGAATACATTAAATAAATCCTTAGATGCATCTGTTAAGAATGCGGAAAAAAATATTGACCAGCTGGAGCGGAAAATTGAGATAGCAGTAAAAGAAGCAGAAGAAACTGCTGGTGATAAAAGTGCAAAGGCAATAAAAGATCTTGGTCAGGCCTCTGATAAATTTTTGGGTACTGTAAAAGCGGGAAGTTCGATTGCTATTGGGAAAACCACAGATTTTTTAAAAGACTCTGTTACTGCAGGCTTAGGATTTGAGGCTCAAATGAGCTCCGTTAAAACAATTACGAAAGCTTCCTCCTCTGAAATAGAGCGTCTTGATTTGGCAGCCAGAAAAATGGGAGAAACCACAGGTTTTTCTGCCCAGGAGGCTGGCCAGGAACTGGAACGTATGGCTTTGGCTTAATTATGGGCCGGCTGAATTGAAAGGTTCAGTGCATACCGGGGAAAATCGGTGAAGGCTAAAATTGCAGGAGATACAGAGTGCAGTCATGCTAATACCGAGAGAGCTGCGGATCAGGCAGTTTTTGTAACGCATAGGAGTTGAGCGTTTCTGAGAGCAAAAAAACTCCCACGAGTCTCCGGCACGGTTGTCTTTAGGGCAGTCTGAGATAGTTAGCCGCTATCAAACCTAACGTATAACGAGGGTGAAGATATATGCTGAGCTTACAGGAAACTGTAAGAAGCAGAGGATAAAAAGCCTTTGCGGTAACACACTGGGATGGAAAACAGGGGATATGTTAAAAGGGCTGCCAGGAGTTATGAATCTGGCGGCAGCCTTTGGCGAAGATTTAGGAAGTGTTTCCGGAACTGTTACAGATACTATGGGATCATTTGGTCTGCAGGCCAGTGAATCTGCACGAATGGTTGATGTTCTGGCTCAGGCGTCCATAAGCACAAACACCAGTCTGGATATGATGGGAAAGGCACTTCAGGGGGCAGCACCGGCAGCATCTGCATTTGGCTACAGCGTTGAAGATACGGCGATGGCGGTAGGACTGATGTCAGATGCAGGAATTCAGGGAGAAGCAGCGGGAGAATCACTGAAAAATCTGCTCACTCATCTATCCGAACCTACTAAATCAATTCAGAACTATATGGACAAGTTATCCGTATCTTTAAAAGACAGCTCAGGAGAGATGAAGCCGCTTGGTACATTACTTGCAGAACTGAAATCCGGATTTTCAGGATTATCAGATGCACAGAAAGAGGAGTATGCAGCAGGGCTGGCAGGTAAAGACGGTATGGCTGGATTTCTTGCCATGATGGAAGGTTCAGATGGGGATTTTATCAGGCTAAAAGAGGCAATGGAGAATAGCGAAGGAGCTGCCCAGAAACTTTCCGATGTTCGAATGGATAATCTGGCAGGGGATGTTTCTCTTTTTAAAGGTGCATACGAAGGAATCAGCCTTGATGTTTACAGTGGTATTTCTGATGAGCTTAGAATAATCGTTCAGGGAGCAACAAAATGGCTTCAGAGTTTTGGAGAAACATTGGAAGGTCATATTCCCACTGCAAGAAGGTTCATGTCTGAATTTGCGGATGGATTGGTGAAAGCGTTTGGTCCGGTGAAAGCAGTTGGGGAATGGTTTTTAGATCACCCGGAAGCTATCAAGGGAGGAATTGTTGGAATTACTACCGCTTTTACGGCATTTAAAGCGGCAAACATGGCTAAAACCGGTATAGACGTATTGGGGAAATTATCCTCGCTTATGAGTGCCTGGCCTTTGGCAGCCTTTGGTCTGGCGGCCGGGGCAATAACCGGGATTGTGATGGCTGTGAAGGAGCATAATGATAAGCTGGTAAAACAGAATCTTACTGAGAAGTTTGGTTCTATAAAACTTTCTGTTGAAGAACTTGATACTACCGCCAAGAGAATTGTAGATAATGGAAATTTAAACAATTTATCTGCAGCGTTCGGAGAACTGGATAAAATTAAAGATCTGTCAAAAAATTTCAATGGAGCCAATGATGAATTAGATAAGCTTACCTGGAAAGTTGGCATGGGATTTGAACTGGATAACGGTGAGAAGGATCAGTTATCATCTACTATAGATGGATTAGTAAAAGGGGCATTAGATATTGTTGAGCAGACCCAGTTTTCAGCTAATTTAAATATTCAGGCTCTATTTGGTACTGATAGTGATGTAGGAAAAAAGTTGATTGATAGTTTTAACGCTACGTATCAATCAATTGGTTCAGAAGTAAGTGAAAAGGGAAGACAGCTGGGAGAGGTATACAAAAACGCCATAGCTGATGGTGTCATTGACTCGAAAGAAGCTGAAATGATTAAGTCTCTTCAAAAGGAATTATCTGATGTAACAAGTCAGGTTGTAAAATCTAGAACTGAAGGAAAAATGCAGAGAATCATGATGCAATATTCTGGTAAAGATCTGGATCCCGAAACATTTAAAAATCTGCAGAAGGAAATAAAAGACACGCTTAATGAAAAGCGGGAACAACTGATGCAGGTTATGGATATGAGTCTTGGAGACTTAGATCTGCAGCTAAAAAGGGGAGATATATCTGCTGATCAATATGAAGTTGAAAAAAAGAAGATTCAGGATCAATATAATTTACAAGAGATGGAGTATGAGGGAAATAGGATTGGATTTTCCGCTGCTTCTGTAGCTGATATTTATCAGGAAGATTTTAAGGGGATTATTCCAAATGTAAAAACAGGATTAGATAATGCAATGGATGATATTAGCAACACAGATAATGCAGCATTGTCTTTTGATTCTGATATATTATGGAAGAAAATGGGATTTAATAATCTGGACAAAAAAACCAGAAAAAATTTATCTGCATTATGGGCCGATATGCAATCAGACTACGATGATTTACAGTCTAAGGTCCAGGGATATCTGGAACGTGGTGAATCGGTACCTGAGGAAGTTGCAAAACAATTATCAGACGCTTCTTTTATTGGAGCAGCGGCTGGTGATAAAAGAGCAATTTGGCAGATGATGGCATTTAATATTTCAGATAATCCTGGTTATAAAAAAGCAATTGAACAGGCAAGAGAAAAAGGTGCTGAGATTCCAGAAGAAATAGCAATTTATCTGGATCATAATGGGCCCGTTGTGACTGATGCAGTAGGCAGAATGTATGACAATGCAGTAACAGCAGTAAACGATAAATTTGGTACATTAGAAGTAAATGGAAAAATCAAATATAATTTTTCTGCGCCAATGGCTTATGGAAAATTTGTTGATGCATCAGGTAATGAAGTAACATCACAGCAAGCTCTATCTACAGGAGATCCATTTCTTGATCAAATATATCATTTCGGAGATGAAGCGAAAAATCCTAAAGCGAATAAGTTTGATAAGAATGCAAAAGGAGGATTAATAAGCCACCCCACAATATCCTGGTTTGCTGAAGAATATCCCGAAATGGCAATACCAATAAATAATTCAAAACGATCAAGGATGCTCTGGCAGGAAACAGGCCGGCTGATTGGTGCCTATGAAGAGAATAATTATGGGAAAATTTACGAAAATATGACTTCATCAAATTTAAGTGATATGAATTACGGTAATTCATTTGCTCCTGTATTCAGTCCAACTATCTATATAAATGGAAAACCTGCCTCCAGGGAAGAAACATCCGGAGCGGTTCAGATGACGTATGAGCAATTTAAAGAGTGGGCGGCACAGTTTCAAAGAGAGAGAGTCAGGGTGGCATTTTAGGAGGCAGAAATGACAGAACAGTATATAACACTACAGGGTGATACCTGGGATATGGCGGCTAAAAAAGTATACGGGGAAGAGAAGTATCTTGATTATCTGATGAGTAATAATTTAAACTGTTTAAACTATTTTATTTTTCCGGCAGGAGTCTCTTTAAGGACACCGACACTTCCAGCAGACCGGGCAAATGGAGTTCCGGAATGGAGAATCAACAATAATTAAATGTACAGGAGGGATGGCATACGGGAAATCCAAGAAGAAAAAATTTAAGTGTTGTTTATAACGGAATTGATATATGGAACAATTTATCTCCTTACATAGAGAGTTTTTCTTATGAGGATTCTGTGGATGAATCAGACACCATATCCATATCCTTAAGCGACCGCGATTTAAAATGGAGCCGAACCTGGCTTCCGGAAAAGGGTGATAAAATATCTCCTTCCATCATCCTGGAGAATTGGAACTATGAAGGAGAAAAAATGACAGTCATATGCGGAGCTTTTTTAGTAGATGATTATTCCTTCTCCTGTCCTCCCTTTTCCTGCACAATCAATGGAGTTTCTGCACCTGTAGACACTTCATTCAAAGAATCAGAAAATACAAAAACATGGGAAAATGCAACGGTTCGCCTGATTGCCAATGAAATTGCTTCAAAATATGGTTTAGAACTGATATTTGAAGTCGGTGAAGACATAACGGTATCGAAAACAGAGCAGGATAAGCAGCCGGACAGTGAGTTTCTAAAAAATCTATGTGAAAAATATGGGCTGGGTATTAAGGTTTATTCAAACCGGCTGGTCATATGGGATTTGAAACAGTACTTTGAGAAATCTCCGGTGCTTACCATTGTACCTGAGATGGTATCAAAATGGTCATATAACAGTACGATACAGGGAACCTATACCGGTGCTAAGGTGAGTTATACCAATCCCAATAATGAGAAGACTGTTGAAATACTGGTGGGCACAGAAAACCGGCTTTATAAAACCAATCAGAAAGCAGACAGTGAAGCAGATGCCAGAAGGATTGGAGAAAGTATCTTAAGAAATGCCAATCGCAAAGAAAGAACCATGAAGCTGACTATACCGCCCAAAATGTCTTTATATGCAACCAGCAATGTAAAATTATCCGGCTTTGGTAATCTGGATGGGAAATATTTTGTTGAGAAGGTATCTCACAGTTTATCCGGTAAATCATACGATATGCAGGTAAGTCTCAGCTGTATATCCAGAGACAGTGAAAATTCAGATAAGAAAACTGAGAATGGGACAGCGCAGACAGAAAACAACTCTGTCCATGGAAATTACACAGTGGTCAAAGGGGATAGCCTGTGGAGTATTGCAAAACATTTTTATGGAAACGGGAGCAAATGTCAGGATCTTTATCAAATTAACAGAGATCTTATCGAAGCAGAAGCAAAAAAGAGGGGAAAGAAGGACTCTGGAAATGGTTACTTTATCTACCCAGGAACGTCCCTTATTATACCATGAAAGGAGAAACTATGAATGATGTGGTCAGAGTTGGGCGGATTTCATCTATAAATCAGGAAAATGGAATGGTCAGAGTTTATTATCCGGACAGAGACAGTACGACTTCAGAGCTGGGAATGTTTTATTTTCTGGGAGAGTACAAACCCCCGAAAGTGAATGATCAGGTAATTGTACTTCATTTGTCAAATGATACCAGCTCAGGCGTTGTATTAGGCGGATTCTGGAATGAAGTCAGCAAGGCTCCCAGGAAAATGTCCTATAAAAAGGAGATGGACAGTGACAGTTACGAATTTCTTCAAAACGGAACATTCACATTACATTCCCAGGAAATCAGCCTGGAAGGAGAAACGGGAGCGATTACTCTCACCGAAATTCTGGACATGAAAAACAGGCTGGAAAAATTGGAAAGGAGTCTGTCGGGATGATTGGATTATTAGGAAATCTGCGCTTCCGTGTCAATGACAGTCGGGTTTTTACTTTTCAGAATTTAAAAAGAGAAGTTTCAGCGTCGTGGAGTACGATGGAACGAATTGGCCAGAAGCCTCTCAGTGAATTTAACGGACCTGACCTCCAGACTATAAGTTTCGATATAACGCTGGATGCATCTTTGGGTGTGAAGCCAAGATATCTTTTAGAAGTGTTGGAACGGATGGTTGAGGCTGGGGAAGTAAATACACTTGTAATCGGCAAAAAAAAGGTCGGAAAAAACAAATGGGTTATTACAAAAAGTTCAGAAGCCTGGGAGGTTGTATTAAGAGGCGGAGAATTGTACCGGGCCAGTGTTTCGTTGACTTTACAGGAATATTTGTGAGGTGAGTAAAATGGTAAATTACGAATTATCAATATCTGGCTTATCCGGCAGACTGGAAGAGGAATTGAAGAGAAATTTAAAAGCGCTGCTGGGAACGAGAGCTGGTACCCAGCCGGCTGACAGAGATTTTGGAATCTCATGGGATTGCCTCGATGAGGTTCCGGAAGCAGCAGAAAGCCTGTTTTTCCTGGAGGTAACCAGTAAAGTGGAAAAATATGAACCCAGAGTATCAATAAAAGATATTGTATTTGAGAATAAAGAGGGCACTATCTTTCCACACATATATTTTACAGGAAAGGAGGAAAATTGATGGAAAGCAGATTTTCTGATTATCCAGAGGTAAGTTTTATTGAAAATACAAGCTTTTCCGACTTGCAGGAGAAAATGATCCGTGATTATGAAGATAAGTACAGAGAGCTGACGGGAGAAGATATTTCATTGGGACTGGCCGACCCATATCGTTTGATTCTGTATTCCTGTGCTGTTGCGATTTATCAGGGGTATCAGTATGAAGACAAAGCTGGAAAAATGGGATTGCTGAAATACAGTACAGGTGAATTTTTGGATAATCTTGCAGCATTTAAAAAAGTAAAAAGAAATGAAGCAGCTCCTGCTCGTACGGTAATACGGTTCACTCTGTCAGATAAGGTTGAACGGGCAGTTGTAATACCAAAAGGAACCAGAGTAAAAGGCCCTGATTTATATTTTTTAACAACTAAAAAAAGTGAAATAAAAGCAGGACAGTTATTTACGGATATACCAGCTGAATGTGAATTAAGCGGAATTGCAGGAAATGGCTATCTGCCCGGAGAAATCAAATGGTTAACGGATTTGCTTCCGTATACAATGAAAGTATCAAATCTTGTGACTACCAGTGGTGGTGCAGACAGGGAAAATGATGAAGAACTGGCAGAGAGAATTTATTTATCTCCAGTCAGCTATTCGACAGCCGGCCCGGAACGTGCATACGAGTATTGGGTAAAGACATTCAGCCCTTCAATTGGAGAATGCCGTATTACTTCGGAATCTCCGGGAGAAGTGGATATTTATGTTACTATGGCAGATGGCACGATTCCTGACGATGGTTTTTTAAAGGATCTGGAAACGTATTTATCAGATAGTAATATCAGACCCTTAACAGATCATGTTGTAGTGAAGAAGCCTGAGGAAATAAAATACAATATTGAACTGATCTATTATATCCGCAATGAAGACAGGGACAGGGAAGAAACCATGAAGGAAGCCGTTTCAACCGCCTGCAATAATTACATAACATGGCAGAAAAAGGTAGGGAGAGATATTAATCCCGCACAGCTTCTGTATCATATAATGGGCACAGGGGTAAAGATGGCTGAAATCGTAAAGCCGGTATTTACAGAAATACCGGATTCTGCGCTGGCAGTTCCGGATCAAATCACTTTGACTTACGGAGGAAGACGGGATGATTGATTTTTATCACGGTGAGATCAAGGATATTATGCCGTATAACCTCATTACACCTGAATCAAAAGCAGTCAGTTTTGCAATGAGCCAGGCAATGAAAAAATTGCAGGAGTATTCCCAGGCAAGCCATTTATATGGAGAAATTAAAAAAGTACCGGAAGCTGTTTTAGATCTTCTGGCATTGGAACTTAATACCCAGTATTATGAACAGACCATGCCAAGAACCTTAAAAGAAGAACTGATTGTTCAGACTACCGCATGGTATATGCGTTCCGGAACTCCTGGTGTACTGAAAGAATTTTTAAATGCAGTGCTTGATGGAGGTGAAATTAAAGAATGGTATCAGTATAACGGAGCTCCCTATCATTTTAAAGCGATGGTTCAGGTAGGAGATCACGAAATTCTGCCAGGATATGGATCTGAGATAAAGAGGCAGATAGAGTTATATAAAAATGCCAGATCATGGCTTGAATATGTGGAATTTATAATAAGATCTATTGTTACATGCAAAATCTGTTATAATAATGCACTTCGATTTCGTAACCGCTTTTTTCCCCGGGTAAATACGCCTTATTTGAATCTGGATGGGTTCTGGAAGCTGACTGATAAGAAGTTAAGCGGATATGATAGTGATGAAAGAATTGATTTTTATCCTGTTGTACAAAAATTTCAAATTAGTGTTTCAAAGGATATATTACCAGGCAGCAAGATGAGGTTGGTTTATAAACTCCCAGTAAATCGTTACAGATATGAGCGTTTTCGTCTAATTGGGGCTTTTGAATCAAAATCTGAGAGAAAAAATGCATTAAGAATGAAAAACGAAGTTAAAAGCGAAATAAAAACAGGGAATATCAGGGTTACCACATTAAATGAATTATCTTCAGAATGGAGCCTGGATAATTCCAGATCATTAAACGGAGGATTAGCCGTTTTATAGAAAGGACGAAAAATATGGCAGATATTACGAATGGAGTTATCACACTAACTGGCAGAAAAAAATTCTGTAAAGCACATGCGGGAGATATGACACTTCCTATTATTACTCATATGGCATGGGGAGATGGAGGGGTGGAGGATAATGGAAATCCCAAAAAAGCTTCCGGAAATGAAATTGGCCTTTATCATGAATTGATGAAGAAGGAAATTGAAACTCATGTTTATACAGATGAGACTGAAACAATCTGCCGCTATACGGCTGCTCTTAACAAAGGGGAGCTGACCGGAAGTGAAATATCAGAAATGGGACTATTTGATGCAGAAGGAGATTTAATTGCTTACCGGACCTTTATGCGTAAAGGGAAAGATGCAGATATTCCTCAGATCTATGATATGGATGAAATATTTTAAGGAGGTTTTATAATGGCATTTTGTGATGTGAAGAACCCGCCGGAATATACGGCAGAAATTCGAAAATGGGACAGGGATACGCTGGCAGATGGTCAGGAGATGGCGGTTGAGATTGAACAGCTTTTTAATAATACTTTTTATAATAAAACAGTGCAGGAGCAGCATGAACGGCTAATAGAGGTAAGTGTTCCGGCTTCTGGATGGAGCGATACGGCTCCTTTCAGTCAAAGAGTTGCGGTAGCAGGAATGAAAGCGACTGACAATCCGGTATTAAGCCCATGTACGCCTAAAAATCTGGATGCCACAGCGGTAAAGATTAGAAGAAAAATGACTGGGATGATAACTGACGGGGAGACAGAAGATGGATATGTGACGTTTTATTGTGGAGAAAAGAAGCCAATGGAAGACGTTCGTGTATATCTGAGAGGAGTGAGTGCAAATGGGTAAAGTGAGTATTTCAGGGGCAGGAGGTGCAGGAGGCGGATTTGATGAGTGTACCTCAACCAGAGCAGAAGTGCTAAAAGGGTATACTGCTATTACAGGCGATTCTGATGATGAAGTGGTGGTCGGAACCTTGGAACTTACAGGAGATGTAGCGGATAGTCAGGTGCTGTCTGGTAAATCCTTCTATAACACGAACCCTAAAATTAAGAGAACAGGAAGTATGGTGAATCAGGGAGCTGTAAGTCAAACTTTAAATCCTGGAGGAAGTTACACTATTCCGTCAGGCTATCATAATGGATCCGGAAAGGTTACAGTCAACAGTCTGGCAAGCCAAACACCTGGAAATGCTTCAACAGGACAGATACTAATTGGATATAATGGGTGGGTAAATGGTCAAAAAGTGAATGGTAGTATACCGATTCAAGGAGCAGACGAAGCTGCTGATAGAGCGTGGGCTATAAATTGGTCAACTTGGGGAGGTGGAGAAATTTTTTTAGGTGTTCGTAATGGACATTACCTAAACGGTGTAAATTGGATACGATACAATCTAACAAATTATGTTGCTGGAAATATAAAAAAGGGAGTAAACATTGGTGGAGTTGTTGGTACATTTGAGGGGTGGCTTCCAACTGCAACCGATTTATATTTAAGGGGTAACAATATAATAAATTGGCGTAACTTAAGCGACCGCTATCCAGTTACGTTCGATAGTGGTCAAATTACAATATCGACCCAACAATCACCTGGTATAAGGGTAGACGGTATTAATTTTACAGGTTTCAATAGTTTGAATATAGAAGGCTATACAGATAACCAATATGGAATTACCAAGAGACTTAGTTTAATGCAAGTAATGGGGAGTGGTGCTGGTGATAGGCAGTTAGGATTTTTAGACTTAACGAACACTAATGCCGGACCGTATGTTGTTAGTTTTAATATTTCAATGCATCAAATTAACGCTAATATATATATATTAGCCTATCAGATGATGGGGGCTATTTATCGTATTTGGCTATCATAAACAAGGGGAGAAATTTAAATGAAAATTTATGTAAATGATCAATATGAAGTACTCAGTTTAGACAAAGATATAGAAAATTATAAACAGATTTTTGAGACTGACGGGACAAGGGCAGAAATTTTCGGAAACCTATGTGATGCCTGCATCCAGGGTTACAAATATGAACCTTTATACGAGATGATATTTAATAAAGATGGAAGTAATAAAAGAGACGAAAAGACCGGAGAATTATTATATAAGGTCGACGAGAATGGTAATAAGATTACACATGGTTTTTCTTGTCATCCTTTTGTTCCTTATCAGACCCTAAATCTTATCCAAAAGCAGTATGAAGATTCTCAAAAGCAGATTAAGGTCCTCAATGCTCAAGTAGAGTACATGTCCATGATGTCCGGTATAGAAATGGAGGCAAACAATGAGTAAGAATTATGAAAAGGTAAAATGGCTTTATGATAATAAATCGTGGTCTTTAAACTGGGTGCAGGATGCAGTGTACCGGTGGATCACGGTGGCTGAGTACAAGGAAATCACAGGAAAAGAATATAAGAAATCATGAGGAGAAAAAAGTGGATAAAATCATAGAACTATTTGCCCTTGCATGGGGCAGTCCAATTATTAAACTGGTTATTTTAGCGGTAGTGATGGACACCTGTTTTGGCTGCATCAGAGCAATTAAAGAACACAAATTTAACAGCTGTTTTGGAATAGACGGAGCAATCCGTAAAATTTCCATGGTAGCATCTTTGGCGTTTCTCCTGGTGCTTGATCAAATCGTACATCTAAATCTAATTGGTTTTATTCCGGAAGCAATCCGGTCTTATCTGCCAGTTAATGCGATTGGTGTAGCGGAATTTTTCGGACTTCTATACATAGCTTATGAATTGGTTAGTATTTTAAAAAACATGACGTTATGCGGACTTCCCGTAAAACACATATGGGAAACAATAAAGAAATTCCTGTCACAGTATACAGACGAGCTCCCTGATCGAACATGAGATTTACGAGAACACCGCCTCGTGGCAATTTCCTTTCTCTTTTCATATTATAAAGAGAAAGGGACAAGGTGATATCCATGGTAAAAAGCGAAGCAACCAAAGACATGACCCACATAGAACTGCTTGGTATACAGGAAAACTTAAAAGATTCCGATTATACAGAAATCGAACGCTTCCGGGAATCCTTTAATGCAGATGACATGGGATTCTCGGGAAGAAGGGAGGGGATTTAAGTGGAAATAAACAAACTTCTGACCCCATACAACTACAGCAACGGCGAACTATGCCGTATTAAATATATCGTCATTCATTATGTAGGAGCGCTGGGAGGGGCAGAAGCAAACTGCAAGTACTATGCTTCCCGGTATGTCGGCGCCAGCGCCCACTACTTTGTGGGATTTTCCGGAGAGATTTGGCAGTCCGTAGAGGACAAAAACATCGCATGGCACTGCGGTGCCAAGACATACATCCATCCCGAATGCCGCAACAGCAACAGCATTGGCATTGAACTGTGTGTCAGAAACAAAGGCAGCCAGTCCGATACAAGCAGAGACTGGTATTTTGAAGATGCTACAGTCGCTTCAGCAAAAAAACTGACAAAACAGCTGATGGAACAATACGCAGTCAGCGAAGATCACGTAATCCGCCACTACGACGTAACCGGCAAAATCTGCCCCAATCCATATGTATATAACCACACCAGCCATACATGGGATGATTTTAAAGATTCACTTTTATCAGCAGCGGAAGTAAAATCCGGATGGGTGGAAGAAGAAAACGGCTGGAGATTTTATTTGGGAAATACAGGAGATTATGTGAAAAACGCCTGGTATCAGGACGGAGAAACCTGGTACTGGTTTGATGAAGCCGGATATATGGTAAAAGACACCTGGAAAACCGGAAGTGACGGAAAATGGTATTATTTAGACAGTGCCGGAAAAATGGCAAAAGACCAGTGGGTTATCTGGAAAAATGAGCTTTACCGGTTAACATCTGACGGCAGTATGTATGAAGGGGAGCTGCGCCTTAATACAGATAAAAACGGTGCACTTCAAATTTTATAAGAACCTGGCGGGATCCAATAAAATGAGATCCCGCCAAACCAAAAAATCCCATTCAGCGGGTTAGTCTGAATGGGATAAATATCGTTTATGAATTAAGCCATTGCGTTAACAGCTTTAGAGATTCTGGATACTTTTCTGGAAGCGTTATTCTTATGATATACGCCTTTAGTAGCAGCTTTGTCGATCTCTGTAATAGCATTTACTAATAATGCCTGGGCAGCAGCCTTGTCACCGGCAGTAATAGCAGATTCCACTTTCTTAATGGATGTTTTCACTTTGGATCTGATCGCTTTGTTTCTAGCAGCCTTAGTTTCGTTAACTAAGATTCTTTTCTTTGCAGATTTAATGTTAGCCAATCTGTACACCTCCAATAAAATGTAATATGATTTATTCTTTGTTTTGCATCAAAGCCTGGACACGGACAGTTCAATGTAAACATACTTTTATATTTTAGCGAATTTCAGTACATATGTCAATACATAATTCCTGCTTTTTTGCAGAAAATACCTTAGAAATGCTGGAAAGGAGGAAGAAATGGAAAACACATTTGAAGTTCGTACAGACCTTGCTGTTGAAGAAAAAGAAAGCTTTCCCGGTGACGGAGGGGAAATATCAGGAGTATCATTGCGGGAATGGCACCGGTCCGACAGCCGCATTAAAATGACTGAGGTAAAAATACTTGATGAAAAAGGATCAAAAGCCATGGGAAAGCCCATTGGAACCTATATCACCCTGGAAGCAGACCAGTTGTCTTTAAAAGATGAGGATTATCACAGGGAGGTGTCCGAAGAGCTTTCAGCCCAGATCTCCAAGCTGCTGGAAGGGAAAGATTTCAGAAAACCGGATTTTCACGTATTGGTGGCAGGACTTGGGAATTCTTCCGTAACTCCGGACTCTTTGGGGCCGAGAGTTCTGAAAAACCTTCAGGTCACCAGGCATTTAAAAGTTCAGTATGGGGAAGATTTCTGGCGGGGAAAAACCATGCCGGTGATCAGTGGAATTGCTCCTGGTGTAATGGCTCAGACCGGAATGGAAACAGCCGAAATACTAAAAGGAATTATTAAAGAAACAAAACCGGATCTCATTATTGCAATTGATGCTCTGGCTGCAAGAAGTGTAAAACGTCTTGGAACCACCATACAGCTTACGGATACCGGAATCCATCCAGGTTCCGGAGTGGGAAATCACCGACACAGCTTAACAAAAGAAAGCTTAGGGGTACCGGTTATGGCAATTGGCGTACCCACCGTGGTAGGCGCTGCGGCCATCGTTCACGATACAGTCAGAACCTTAATCAAAGCTTTGTCAGAAAATATGGAAACCAGGGGTATGGGAGATTTTATGGAAAATCTTAATTCTGATGAGCAGTATGATCTCATACGGGAACTTTTAGAGCCGGAGTTCGGACCACTTTATGTGACCCCTCCCGATATTGACGAAACCGTGAAAGAATTGAGTTTCACCATCTCAGAGGGAATCCATATGACCTTTCTGGGACAGGAAGTTTCGTAGTAAACAGCCGGCTTTCTGCATAGTATATTATGAATCAAGAATGCAGGAAGGCGGCTATGAAACAGAGCAGTGAACGATTGAACCGGTTAATTAAAAAATTAATGATTGCAGTAAGCCTGATTCTGGCCGTTCTTTTGAGTTTTAAAGAAGCTTCCCAGGCAGCAGGCAGGCTGGATTTAAAGGATATACAAGACTGGATCGGAGAGGGAGTTGCTGAAAACGTCTCCTTTATCTGGCGGTACCAGTATCCTGCTGCCGTCTGGGACCAGGAGGGGGAAGATGGGAAAGCGCTTTATCAGAAAGATTCTCTCGGAAGCCTTTTTTGCGGGTTTTTCTTCAGCCATTCCCCCTTATCCCGTTATACGGGTAAAAGTAACACGACAGCTGATTACTACGGAGAGAATGATCCGGCATACAGGAGTTATTTAGAAAGTGGGAAGTTCTATGAGGAACACAGCTTTCTTCTATATGATGGAGGAGAAGAGAGCGGGGAAGACGGAAGCGTAAATGCCGGGGCACATAAGATTCAGCCGGAGACACAGGAAAGCCAGGCAGCAGCACAAACGCCAAAACAGGAGGTGAGCCAGGAGCTACAGCAGCCCGGGCCTGTGGGTACAGAAAAGAAGTCTGCAATGACCTGTGCGTCAAGCAGTATCTGGCCGATTGTGGGAACCACATACCGAAAGGAACAGCTGGCAGATTATGATTATATGATGAAGCATTTTTACAGTGTTCATACCTCCACGACTGCAGGGCGGGATCTGATGAAAGCCGATCAGTTCCTTTCAGAGAAATTTACTCTGGAAGGAGGAAATGACAAACCCCAGATTTTAATTTACCACACCCATTCCCAGGAAGAATATTCCGATTTCAGGACTCAGAATAATAAAGAAGCAACCGTAGTGGGAATCGGAACCTATTTAACAAAACTATTAACGGATAAGGGTTATAACGTCATCCATGACACTTCCGTATATGACTTGCAAAATGGAAAACTGGACAGAAACAAAGCCTATACCTACGCTCTCGACGGCATTACAAAAATTCTCCAGGAAAACCCCTCTATAGAGGTCATCCTGGATATTCACCGGGATGGTGTAAACAGTGATCTGCATATGGTCAATAAAGTCAATGGGAAAATGACAGCGCCAGTTATGTTTTTTAACGGAGTCTGCCAGACTCCGGAAGGTCCCATTGAATATCTGCCAAATCCTTACAGAGAGAAGAATCTTGCCTTCAGCTTTCAGATGCAGCTGGACAGCGCAGCCTATTTTCCCGGTCTCACCCGTAAGATTTACATAAAAGGACTCCGTTATAACCAGCACTTAAGAGCCAGGTCTTCCTTAATTGAAGTAGGTGCCCAGACCAATTCCTATCAGGAGGCATTAAATGCAATGGAACCTCTGTCAGAGGTTTTGGATATGGTCTTAAAAGGGAATTAAACAGAGAACATATTGGTAACTAAAAAAGCTGGGAACCTGTTATTTATCAGGTTTATCCAGCTTTGAGTCTTTTATACAAATGTAATCTTAAGAGAGCAAAAACAATTGCGCGATAAATTGGAATATGTTACCATAAATACAAGGAACAATCGTGTCACTGCAGGGGCGTTGGCCTTCCATCATTACATAGATGGGAGGTGATGCAAATGAAATATGACTTTAAAGACCTTATGGCCTTTGGTACATTCATTTTAGCATTGCTTACCTTTATTTTTTATAATTGTAAGTAGCGTTTTTCTATAAAGACCTGGAAACAGGCATAGAAAAACCACCCTTGTATACTTTGGACGGTAGCAAGGATGGATTTCTATCATCGTTATTGGCCAACCCCTTGTATTGGGGCGGTTGTTTCTTTACTATTATTCTAATACATAATTACTGTATTTGCAAGCGAAAATAGTAATATGATTAAGGTAATTCAACGCTTTCCCGGTGGACAACCGGTAATTTTAATGGTATATTTGAAGACATTAGAAACATCAGAAAAGAGGATTATACTTTATGGCAGCTGCCCAGCAGAATAGAATACGTAATTTTTGCATTATTGCGCATATTGATCATGGAAAATCGACACTTGCAGACCGGATTATAGAGAAAACAGGGCTTCTTACCAGCAGAGAGATGCAGGCGCAGGTCCTTGATAATATGGATCTTGAACGGGAGCGTGGGATTACCATCAAGGCCCAGGCAGTTCGAACTGTTTATAAGGCAAATGACGGACAGGAATATATATTTAACATGATTGATACACCGGGTCATGTTGACTTTAATTATGAAGTTTCAAGAAGTCTGGCAGCGTGTGACGGCGCTGTTTTGGTAGTGGATGCCTCCCAGGGAATTGAGGCCCAGACACTTGCAAACGTTTATATGGCACTGGACCACGATCTGGATGTATTTCCGGTTTTGAATAAAATCGACCTTCCCAGTGCAGAGCCGGAACGTGTGGTTGAGGAGATTGAAGATGTTATCGGCATTGAGGCCCATGATGCACCCAGAATCTCAGCCAAGACCGGGCTGAATATAGAAGCTGTACTGGAAGCAATTGTTGAGAAAATTCCGGCTCCTGTCGGCGATCCGGATGCTCCGCTCCAGGCCCTGATCTTTGATTCCCTTTACGATTCCTACAAGGGTGTCATCGTATTTTTTCGTGTTAAGGAAGGAACGGTACGAAAAGGGGATAAAGTACGCATGATGGCCACCGGTGCGGTGGAAGAGGTGGTGGAAGTCGGTTATTTTGGTGCAGGCCAGTTTTTACCCTGTGAAGAATTATCTGCCGGTATGGTTGGATATTTAACCGCCAGCATCAAGAACGTGAAGGATACAGCAGTAGGCGATACCATTACCCATGCAGACAGACCATGCAAATCAGCTCTGCCAGGATATAAAAAAGTAACCTCTATGGTGTACTGCGGTTTGTATCCGTCAGACGGAGCCCGCTATAATGACCTGCGTGATGCGTTAGAGAAGCTTCAGCTTAACGACGCTTCTTTATTCTTTGAACCGGAGACTTCTCTCGCCCTTGGCTTTGGTTTCCGCTGCGGATTTTTAGGACTTCTTCACCTGGAGGTGATTCAGGAGCGTCTGGAACGGGAATATAATTTAGACCTTGTGACCACTGCTCCGGGAGTTGTTTACCATGTATATAAAAAGAACGGGGAGAAGCTGGAGCTGACGAATCCTTCTAATCTGCCTGATCCGACCGAAATTGAATATATGGAGGAGCCCATTGTCAGCGCAGAGATTATGGTGACTACTGAGTTCGTAGGAGCCATTATGAAGCTTTGCCAGGAACGCCGGGGTGTTTATCTTGGGATGGAATATATGGAAGCTACCAGAGCATTGTTAAAATATGAGCTACCGCTGAATGAAATCATATATGACTTCTTCGATGCACTTAAATCCCGTTCCAGGGGTTATGCTTCCTTTGACTACGAACTGAAAGGCTATGAAAAGTCCGAGTTAGTGAAGCTGGACATTTTAGTCAACAAAGAAGAAGTGGATGCCCTTTCCTTTATCGTCCATGCAGAATCCGCCTATGAGCGTGGCAGAAGAATGTGTGAGAAGCTTAAGGATGAGATTCCCAGACAGCTCTTTGAAATTCCCATTCAGGCAGCCATCGGCGGCAAGATCATTGCACGTGAGACAGTAAAAGCCATGAGAAAAGATGTACTTGCCAAATGCTACGGCGGTGATATTTCACGTAAGAAGAAACTTCTGGAAAAGCAGAAAGAAGGTAAAAAACGTATGCGCCAGGTCGGTAACGTTGAGATACCGCAGAAGGCATTTATGAGCGTACTGAAATTAGATGATGAATAAAAAAAATTTGGAAATTTATGTGCATATTCCATTTTGTGCACGTAAATGCGCTTACTGTGATTTCTTATCATTTCCAGGAAACAGACAGATGCAGCAGGAATATACGCTAAAGCTTCTGGAAGAGATAAAATACCAGAGTGCATATGCCGGAGAATATCAGGTCATCAGTATTTTTATCGGGGGAGGGACGCCCTCTATTCTGGAAATAAATCAGATGACTGCGATTCTCGAAGCGTTAAACAGTCAGTTTGATATTCATCCGGAGGCGGAAATTACATTGGAAGCCAATCCGGGAACGGTCACTGCAGAGGCACTTGTTCAGTACAAAAGTGCGGGAGTAAACCGGATCAGTATGGGACTTCAGTCCGCTGATGATAAGGAACTGAACTATCTGGGCAGAATACACACCTACGATGAATTCTTAAAAAGCTATCAGAGAGTCCGCATGGCGGGATTTGACAATGTAAATGTGGATTTGATTTCGGCAATTCCGGGTCAGACGGTGGAATCATGGAAGAACACCTTAAAGAAGGTTACCATGTTAAAACCGGAGCATATATCTGCTTACAGCCTCATTGTAGAGGAAGGTACTCCTTTTTATGACCGTTACGGAGAGCATGTGGAAATGGACAATGATTCCATGTCAAGAGAAGAACGGCGGCGTCTCATGTCTCTTCCTGACCTCCCTGATGAGGACATGGAGAGGGAGATGTATTACCTGACCAGAGAGTTTTTAAAAGAACAGGGATATGAGCGGTATGAAATATCCAATTATTCCAGAAAGGGTTATGAGTGCAGGCATAATATCGGCTACTGGACGGGAACCGAATACTTAGGCCTGGGGCTTGGTTCTTCTTCCTATATGAATGGCTGCCGTTTTCACAATACAGCCAGTTATCAGGAGTATAAAAATGGCGGATTTGAAAGAAAAGATGAATTTGATAAGCTTTTAAGGCAGGAGTTTGAACGGCTTACCATGGAAGAAAAGATGGAGGAATATATGTTTTTAGGACTCCGTCTGATAGAGGGGGTATCTGCTCACGGATTTGTCAGCAGCTTCGGCCAGAATATACGCCATGTGTATGGATCGGTTCTTGATAAGCTGGAGCGGGAAGGCCTGCTGGAAATAAAGGAAGGATTCTATCGGCTGACGGAACGGGGAATTGATATCAGCAACTACGTTATGAGCCAGTTTTTGATATAACAGAAGGGTCTGCAGGGAGAGCAGGAATTCATTCTCTCTTTGCAGACCTTTTTTCGTACCGTCATCAGGGATTTTGTTACTGAACCAGAAAAACCTCCATATTTCTGGTTCCATAAGCCCGGGTCTCTCCATGGGTATTGAAGAAGATATCGATATGATTGCCTTTTACACCGCCGCCGCAGTCCTCCGCCGTATAAATCACTCCACCGATCATGAGACGGCTTCCATAAGGAATCACTCTGGGATCAACGGAAATGGTATGTCCTGCCGTTGCAACCGTACCGGTGCTGGTACGTCCTCCCCATCTTCCTGAACAGCTTCTGCAGGGGCAGTAGGCGGTGGTCCTGAAAATCCCGAGGGAACGGAGACCTGTCGCCGAAGCAAAGGAACCAACGCCGTATACTCTGGAACCGGAAAGTTTCTGTCCGCCGGCGTAAGCTTCTACAAGATAGGAGCCGTCGCCGTAGCTGCTCCAGGGTACAGATACTTCAAAGCCGTAATTTCCTGTGCCCGTGCCCTGATCTGCCAGGTCCTTTCTGTATTTAGAGGCAGAAGTGGTCAGCTCGCCTACAACAGTTCCGGTTGTCTGGCTGGTAATGGTGACTTTCACCTCTTCAGAAGATGACGGATCAGAGCTGTTCCATGCCCAGCCCCTGACACTGGTTTCATCTGCACCGTCTATAATTCCCGGAGTCTGTCCCGCAAGAACATGGGTGGGTGCTGCTGTAAGTAATGCTATCATTAGTAATGTTCCGAGGAACCATTGGATTTTCTTTGTTCTTGTCATGTAATAATTCCTTCCTTTCTTTTTTACAAAAAGTACATATAATTTAATATAATATAAATATATGTAACACATTTGTAATAAATGAGGTACAAGTAATTATTTTACACTTTTTTCCATATTTGTCAAGTTTTTATAGCGATTTCGTCCTCCCCATACCTTTAACTGCATAAAAAAACTGCCGGAAAGCGATTCCTCCGCTTTCCGGCAGTTTATATGGATGGTTTTTATTATCTCTCTACTACAGCAAATATCTCTATAGATTGTCTTCCAAAAGCCAGAGCTTCACCGCGGCTTCCAAAATAGATATCCACTTTTTTTCCTCTGATACCGCTTCCGGTATCTTCTACAGTATAAATAACTCCGTCAATCATGACTTTTGTTCCAAGTGGCAGAACAGTAAGATCTGCAGACAGTGTATGCAGCGGCTGTGGGATCGTGCCGGAGTAAGTTTTCTGCTGTCTTCCTGAGCTGCTGGGGCAGTAGGCTGTTGCAGAGAATATTCCGAGAGATGCGCCTCTTTCGTAAACAGGACCTGTGGGTGCTTTTTCTTCTGGCTGTGGCTGTACTTTCTTCTCTATGCCCGGTCCTACCTCGTCACTCATCGTGGCTTCGCTTGCAGTAGCAACCGTTCCGGTACTGTTCTTTTTCATTTGGTTATCCGTTTCAACACTCCAGGACTGTTGGTTAGCTGTACTTTGGCTATCAGCCGTCTGGGCAGCCATTGCAGTGGTGGATAACAGCAGAATACAAAGGAGTGTCAGAAATCCGGTGACCCGAATTCGTCTTGAAAAACTATTCATGATTTACCTCGCAATCGTGTTGTTATGGTGTATCAATTACCATTATATTACAAAAGTGTTAAAAGTCAAGAAAAAAATGTCACAGGCTTTGTAATATTTGATAGAAAATTGATATAAAATGTACATGCAGGTAACAAAAACTTCATCTAAAAATTTTCAGGAATGTATTGACAAATGTAGAAAAAAAGAATATATTATGAAAAGAAGATGTTAGCACTCCTAAACGTTGAGTGCTAACAAATATCTCTGAAAGGAGCGTGGCAGTTTGGATGATAAGGATCAGCTTGATGAGCGGAAGATCATTATTTTAAAAGCAATTATTAAGACTTATCTGGAAACAGGAGAACCGGTAGGTTCCCGTACAATTTCAAAATATACGGACTTGAATTTAAGTTCCGCCACCATCCGCAATGAGATGTCTGATCTGGAAGAGATGGGTTATATTATGCAGCCCCATACTTCTGCAGGAAGGATTCCATCCGATAAGGGATACCGCTTCTATGTGAATACGATTCTTCAGGAAAAGGAAGATGAGTTTACAGAGATTAAGGATTTAATGTTAAAGCGTGTGGACCGGGTAGAGCTTCTCCTCAAACAGGTGGCTAAGCTGCTTGCCCAGAATACCAACTATGCAGCCATGATCAGTGCGCCCCAGTATCATCATAACAAGTTAAAGTTTATCCAGCTGTCCAAGGTTGATGAGGGTAAGCTGCTTGTGGTAATCGTGGTGGAAGGCAATATCATAAAGAATACCATAATCCCTATTCGTTCGGAACTGAACGACGAAGGGCTTTTGAATCTTAACATTCTTTTAAATAATGCTTTAAACGGGCTTTCAATAGAAGAAATTAACTTAGAAGTGATCAGCAGACTGAAGACCCAGGCAGGTCCCCACAGTGAAGTGGTTGACCGGGTTTTATCGGAGGTGGCGGCAGCCATAAGAGCCGATGACGAAGATCTTCAGATTTATACCAGCGGCGCAACCAACATTTTTAAATACCCTGAGTTAAGTGACGGAGAAAAAGCAAGTCAGTTAATTGGTGCGCTGGAACAGAAGGAACTTCTCCAGGAACTGGTGGATGATGTTAACAATTCGGAAAGCAGCTCCGGAATCCAGGTGTACATCGGAGATGAAGCACCTGTTCAGACGATGAAGGACTGCAGCATTGTTACCGCTAACTATGAACTTGGGGAAGGCTTAAGAGGAACCATCGGCATTATCGGCCCCAAGCGAATGGATTATGAAAAGGTACTCAATACGCTGAGGAACTTAATGACCCAGCTGGATACCATTTTGAAAAAAGATGAAAGGTGAAGGGTAGAATATTGAGCATGGAAGATGTGAAAGCAGATGAGAATCTGGCAGAAGAAACGGTGAATCAGGAAGATACCGTTTCCTCTGAGAAAGAGATAGAAGAAACTTGCGGCTGTAATGAAGAATCTTCACAGGAATCAGATGAGATGACAGAGTCTGATGACGATGCAAAAGAAGAACCGGGTAAAAAAGGCTTCTTCAGTAAAAAGAAAGAAAAGAAGGATCCAAAGGACGAGAAGATAGAGGAACTCACAGACCGTCTTCAAAGATCCATGGCTGAATTTGATAATTTTAGAAAACGTACCGAAAAAGAAAAATCTGCCATGTTTGAAATCGGGGCAAAGGACATTATAGAGAGAATTCTTCCCATCGTTGATAATTTCGAACGGGGCCTCGCAGCAATTCCCGAAGAAGAAAAGGAATCACCTTTCGCCGACGGAATGGAGAAGATCTATAAACAGCTGATGAAAACACTGGAAGAGGCAGGGGTTAAGCCGATAGAAGCGGTTGGAATGCCCTTTGACCCAAACTACCACAATGCCGTTATGCATGTGGAAGATGATTCTCTTGGTGAGAACGTAGTTTCCCAGGAACTTCAAAAAGGTTACACCTATCGGGATACCGTGGTAAGACACTCCATGGTTCAGGTAGCTAATTAATAAAATAAATCAGAAACTCTCACAATTTTGTTTATAAAATAGGAGGAAAAAACTATGGGTAAGATCATTGGAATTGACTTAGGAACAACAAACAGCTGTGTAGCCGTTATGGAAGGCGGTAAGCCAGTTGTTATCCCTAACAGCGAAGGTGTAAGAACAACACCGTCTGTTGTTGCATTTACTAAAAACGGAGAAAGACTGGTTGGTGAACCTGCAAAACGTCAGGCAGTAACCAATGCAGACCGCACCATCTCTTCCATCAAGAGACATATGGGAACTGATTATAAAGTAACCATCGATGGAAAGAATTACAGCCCTCAGGAAATTTCTGCCATGATTCTTCAGAAATTAAAAGCGGATGCAGAGGCTTATTTAGGAGAAAAGGTTACGGAAGCAGTAATTACCGTACCGGCTTATTTTAACGATGCACAGCGTCAGGCAACCAAAGATGCAGGAAAAATTGCAGGTCTTGATGTAAAACGTATTATCAACGAGCCGACAGCAGCAGCGCTTGCTTACGGTCTTGATAATGAAAAAGAACAGAAGATCATGGTATACGATTTAGGAGGCGGTACATTCGACGTTTCCAACATTGAAATCGGTGACGGAGTTATTGAAGTACTTTCCACCAACGGCGATACCCACTTAGGCGGAGATGATTTCGACAACCGTCTGACACAGTGGATGGTGGATGAATTCAAAAAGGCAGAAGGCGTAGACTTATCCGGTGACAAGATGGCTATGCAGAGATTAAAAGAAGCTGCTGAAAAGGCAAAGAAGGAATTATCCTCTTCCACAACCACAAACATCAACTTACCTTTCATTACAGCAACAGCAGAAGGTCCGAAGCATCTGGATATGAACTTAACCAGAGCAAAATTTGACGAACTCACACTGGATTTAATCGAGCGTACCGCAGTTCCGGTACAGAGCGCTTTGAAAGACGCAGGAATGACAGCAGCAGAACTTGGAAAAGTACTTTTAGTCGGCGGATCCACCCGTATGCTGGCAGCTCAGGAGAAAGTAAAACAGCTGACAGGCAAAGAGCCTTCCAAGTCATTAAACCCGGATGAGTGTGTAGCCATCGGTGCATGCATCCAGGGCGGTAAGCTTGCAGGCGATGCAGGCGCAGGCGATATCCTTCTTCTTGACGTAACACCCCTTTCCTTATCCATCGAGACAATGGGCGGTGTGGCTACCAGACTGATCGAGAGAAATACAACAATTCCTACAAAGAAGAGCCAGGTTTTCTCTACTGCAGCAGATAATCAGACAGCAGTTGACATTCATGTCGTACAGGGCGAAAGACAGTTCGCAAGAGATAACAAGACACTTGGACAGTTCCGTCTTGATGGAATTCCACCAGCAAGAAGAGGCGTTCCTCAGATCGAGGTTACCTTTGATATTGATGCCAACGGTATTGTTAATGTTTCTGCAAAAGATCTGGGAACAGGCAAAGAGCAGCATATTACCATTACTTCCGGATCCAATATGTCTGATTCCGACATTGATAAGGCTGTAAGAGAAGCAGCTGAATATGAGGCTCAGGATAAGAAACGTAAGGAAGGCATTGATGCAAGAAACGATGCGGACTCCATGGTATTCCAGACAGAGAAAGCTCTGGAGGAAGTCGGAGATAAAATCGCAGATACAGATAAAGCAACAGTTGAGGCTGACTTAAATGCATTGAAAGAAGCGATTAACAGAGCACCACTGGAAGAGATGACAGATGCCCAGATCGAAGATATTAAGGCAGGCCGTGAAAAACTGATGAACAGCGCGCAGGCATTGTTTGCAAAGGTTTATGAGCAGGCACAGTCCCAGGCTGGAGCAGGAGCAGGCCCTGACATGGGAGCAGCAGGAGCAGGAGCTTCTTACCAGGACAGCGATGTTGTAGACGGTGATTATAAAGAAGTTTAATAATAAGTCGGTTGACAGGACTTTGGGGAAAGTGTTGTAGGAATACAGCACTTTTTCCGCAGGAATAAATTCCTTACAATTATGAGAGGTAGACCTAAGATGGCAGAAAGTAAAAAAGATTATTATGAAATCCTTGGCGTTTCCAAAGATGCAGATGATGCAGCACTTAAGAAGGCCTATCGCGCATTGGCTAAAAAATACCATCCGGATACGAACCCTGGAGATGCTGCCGCTGCTGAAAAATTCAAACAGGCCTCCGAAGCTTACAGTGTTTTAAGCGATCCGGATAAGAGACGTCAGTATGACCAGTTTGGTTCTGCTGCATTTGACGGAAGCGGCGGAGCAGGCGGATTTGGCGGCTTCGATTTTAATGGCTCGGATATGGGAGATATTTTCGGGGATATTTTCGGAGATATCTTTGGCGGCGGAAGAAGAAGCGCCCAGTATAACGGTCCATTAAAGGGAGCCAACTTAAGAACCAGCATCCGAATCAGCTTTGAGGAAGCGATTTTCGGCTGCGAGCGGGAAATTGAGATCAATTTTAAGGAAGAATGTGCTTCCTGTCATGGAAGCGGCGCAAAAGCGGGAACATCACCGGTGACCTGCTCCAAATGTAACGGAAAAGGCAAGATCATGTACACCCAGCAGTCTTTCTTTGGTCAGATACAGAATGTACAGACCTGCCCGGACTGCGGCGGTACCGGCAAGGTGATTAAGGAGAAGTGCCCGGATTGCTACGGAACAGGATACATTACCAGAAGAAAGAAAATTAAGGTTACCGTTCCGGCAGGAATTGACAACGGACAGTCTGTCCGTCTGGCGGGAGCAGGGGAACCTGGAAGCAACGGCGGAGAGAGGGGTGATCTTCTGGTTGAGGCAGTGGTATCCAATCACCCCATATTTAAACGTCAGGATACCAGCATTTTCTCCACTGTACCCATTTCCTTTGCAAAAGCGGCACTGGGTGGAACCATTCTGATAAAAACTGTAGACGGCGATGTGGAATATGAAGTAAAATCAGGAACCCAGACAGATACCAAGGTGCGCTTAAAAGGAAAGGGTGTCCCTACTCTGCGTAACCGTGCTGTCAGAGGTGATCACTATGTCACACTGGTTGTTTCAGTCCCTGAGCGCCTGACTGAGGCACAAAAAGAAGCACTGAAGAATTTTGATGATGCGATGAACGGTAATACGGACAGTGATAAACATAAAAAGAAGGGACTTTTCAAATAAAGCCTTTGAAAGTACATGTCTCAGAGAAGGGGGAAGGTATGAAAAGGGTAAGTAAAAAAATTTTATGGGCAGCGGCTTTGTCAGGGATGATGATCCTGCTGTCCATGAATGCATTGGCAGATAATGGACAGACCGCCAGAAATTTTCCAGGCTCTAATGGTTCCGGTACGACATTTGGCGGACCGGGTAATTCCAGTGATTATTTTGACTTCTGGGATGACGAGGAAGATGACGACGATGGACCGGGAAACCGAAGCGATGGAAGAGGGTGGTACTACAGCCCTGCAGGCTGGTGGTTCCAGTACAGTGACGGTACATGGCCTTCTGACTGCTGGAAATATATAGACGGCAGATGGTATCGTTTTGATCAGGGGGGACACATGGTTACAGGCTGGTATACGGACCAGAACGGTGCAAAGTATTATTTAAATCCGGTTGATGACGGAATGCTTGGCGCCATGAGAACCGGCTGGCAGCTGATTGACAAAAAGGCATATTATTTTAACACCATGTCTGACGGAACACTGGGCAGACTTCTTCTTAATACAGTCACACCGGATGGATATAAGGTTGGAGCTGACGGGGCATGGGTTCCGTAAGAATCTTTTGAATAAATAAAAAAACAGGAGACATTTGAGATGACTGAATCATCAGCCGTTCCAAATTTCTCCTGTTTTTCATTACAAATTCTAATTGCCTTTAGATTGTAATTTTGTAAAAAAGATTCTGTTCCGGTCCCGGACACTCAGGCGGGTGTGATGGGGTGTAATGCATCAAGGAATTTCGTTTACTTGATATGTTTTTTTTGCCCTTACATCCGGTACGGAACAAAAGTCTTTTTCATCCGTTCAATTAGTTAATGCACCAGGAAGAATTTTTATTGCAAACTTTTTAAAAAAATTTAAAAAAAATATTTTTTTCCCGGAATATATGAGAGAGTGCCTGATTTTCTGCGCTTGCAACCCATATCATTGTATGTTATGATATCATGTGGTTTTCCTTATGAAGGATTTTTATTCGAAAAGGAATCGACGAAAGAAAGGAAACAGACGATGGTTCAATATTTAATAGTCTGCCCTCTTGTTTTTCTGGCTGGTCTTATGGACTCCATTGCCGGCGGGGGAGGACTCATCTCGCTGCCTGCCTATCTTGCTGCAGGAATACCGCCTCATCTTGCTATTGGAACCAATAAGATGGGATCTGCCATGGGGACGGCGGTTTCTACGGCACGGTTTGCAAAAAATGGTTATATTAAAGTGAAACTGTCCTTGTGTGCAGCACTTCTGGCAATGGGAGGTTCCGTAATCGGAGCCCATTTATCCATGCTTGCCAGCGAAATAGTGTTAAAAACCATGATGTTAGTGGCATTGCCGGTTGTTGCGTTCTATGTTTTGAAGAATAAAGATTTGGGAGAGCAGGAAGATAAAAAAGAAGTATCTGAGAAGAAGATGTTTCTGATCACCATGGGAGCAGCCCTTGTGATCGGATGCTATGACGGTTTTTACGGACCGGGAACTGGAACATTTCTGCTTCTTGTGCTGACCGGACTTGCAGGAATGGATATCAGAAACGCTTCCGGTACAACAAAGGTCATTAATTTGTCATCCAATATTGCAGCTCTTACAACATTTTTAATAAATGGAAAAGTATTAATACCCCTTGGCCTTGCGGCCGGTGTATTCTGTATAGCAGGACATTATATCGGTTCGGGGCTAGTGGTGAAGAATGGGCTGAAGATTGTCCGTCCTGTTGTACTTATGGTCCTGCTGTGTCTCTTTGTGAAAATAATAAAAGGATAGGGAATTGTTATGAAATGGAAGAAATTTACTCTTACTACAACCACAGAGGCTGTTGATTTAGTCAGCAGCATGTTTGATGAAATTGGAATAGAAGGAATTGAAATAGAAGACAACATTCCTCTTACTGAAGCGGAAACAAAGGGTATGTTTATTGATATTCTTCCGGAACTTCCGCCGGATGAAGGAATTGCAAGAGTCAGCTTTTATCTGGATCCTGACTCTGATACGGATATAGATGGAATGTTAAAAAAGGTGGAAGAGGGACTGGACGAGCTTTCCATGTTTACAGATTTAGGAGCCCGTACCATTGAGACCAGCGAGACAGAGGATAAAGACTGGATTAACAACTGGAAGCAGTATTTTAAACCATTTACAGTTGATGATATTTTAATTAAGCCTACCTGGGAGACAATACCAAAAGAGCATAAAGACAAGCTTTTAATTGAGATCGATCCGGGAACTGCCTTTGGTACAGGCCAGCATGAGACCACTCAGCTTTGCATCCGCCAGCTGAAAAAGTATGTGACGCCTGATACTCTTGTTCTTGATGTGGGAACAGGAAGCGGAATTTTGGGAATCACAGCATTAAAGCTGGGAGCCAGGGAGGTTTTCGGAACAGATTTGGATGAAAATGCCATCGTTGCCGTAATGGAAAATATGGAGTCCAATCACATTGATCCCGCCAAATTTAAAGTTTTAAAAGGTAATATCATTGATGATCAGAAAGTAAAAGAAGCTGCGGGCTTTGAAAAATATGATGTTGTAGTTGCAAACATACTGGCTGATGTAATTATCCCGTTGCAGAAAGAAGTCCCGGTTCATATGAAGAAGGGTGCTGTCTTTATTACCTCTGGTATCATTAATATGAAAGAAGAAGCGGTAAAGCAGGCGTTTGCTGCCAACGATGCCTTTGAACTTATGGAGATCACTTATCAGGGAGAGTGGGTTTCTGTGACCGTCAGAAAGAAATAAAGAGGAGCGTAGGTAAAGAATGTATCATTTTTTTGTGCAGCAGGATCAGATTGGAGATACCACGGTCCGGATCACAGGAACGGATGTGAACCATATAAAAAATGTCCTGCGTATGGGACCGGGAGAGAAAATCCTGCTTAGCAATGGAGTGGATAAAGATTATTTGTGTGAGATCCGGTCCATTTCATCTGATGAAGTTACGGCGGAGATATTGGAGATTCGGGAAGGCGGCTCAGAGCTGCCCGCGAAGCTTTACTTATTTCAGGGACTTCCCAAAAGCGATAAGATGGAACTGATTATACAAAAGGCGGTTGAACTGGGAGTCTATCAGATTATTCCGGTTGAAACAAAGCGTGCTGTGGTGAAGCTGGATAAAAAGAAAGAAGAATCAAAAATTAAACGCTGGACGGCTGTTTCAGAAAGTGCGGCCAAACAGTCCAAACGGCTTTTGATTCCGGACGTGACAGGTGTAAAGACTCTTCGGGAGGCGTTTGAATATGCAAAGGAATTTGACGTACTGTTACTTCCCTTTGAACATGCAGAAGGCATGACGCAGACCAGGGAGATTTTTTCCCGCATAGAACCTGGGATGAAAGTCGGGATTTTTATCGGGCCGGAAGGCGGATTTGAAGACGGAGAAGTGGAACTTGGAGAAACATACGGCGCTAATACAATTACACTGGGTAAACGCATCTTACGGACGGAAACAGCGGGACTTTTTGTTCTCTCCGTACTTGCGTTTCAGTTGGAAAGCGTTTAGGGAGAAGATATAAATGGAAGCATATTTTGATAATTCGGCAACGACCAAAGTTCTGGAGCCGGTAAAAGAAATTGTAATAAAAACGATGATGGAGGATTATGGAAATCCATCTTCCAAGCATAAAAAAGGACTGGATGCGGAACGGTATATCAAAGAAGCGGCTGAAACCATAGCAGGAACTTTAAAGGTGGCTGCTAAGGAGATTGTATTTACATCCGGTGGTTCCGAGTCCAACAATATGGCTATTATTGCAACAGCTATGGCCAATAAACGGGCGGGAAACCATATTATCAGTACTGGAATTGAACACGCTTCCGTATACAATCCTCTTGCCTATCTGGAGGAGCAGGGATTTCGGGTAACCTATCTTTCTGTTGACGGGCAGGGACATATTAACTTAGAAGAACTGGAGGAAGCAATCTGTCCCGAGACAATTCTGGTTTCCATTATGTATGTAAACAATGAAATCGGCGCCATTGAACCAGTGGAGGCCATTTCCAAAATTATAAAGAAGAAAAACCCAGATACTCTATTTCATGTAGATGCCATACAGGCTTATGGAAAGCTTTTGATCCGGCCTAAAAGCCAGGGAATTGATCTGCTTTCTGTTAGTGCTCATAAAATTCATGGCCCGAAAGGAATCGGTTTTTTATACATTGACAAGCGGGTCAGGATAAGACCTATGATTTATGGCGGAGGCCAGCAAAGAGGAATGCGCTCCGGAACTGAGAATGTTCCCGGTATTGCCGGTTTATCTGCTGCTGCAAACTATATGTATACCAATCACAGGGAGAAAATCCGTGAAATCATAGAGCTTAAGGATTATATGATTGACAGATTGTCAGAAATAGAGGGAGTAACCATAAACAGCTTAAAAGGAGAATTGTCGGCACCCCAGATTGTCAGCGCCAGTTTTATGGGCATCCGCAGTGAAGTGCTCCTTCACGCGCTGGAAGAAAGAGAGATCTATGTATCTTCCGGGTCCGCCTGTTCCTCCAATCACCCGGCTGTCAGCGGAACCTTAAAAGGGATAGGCTTAAGACAAGAGCTTCTTGATTCCACCTTAAGATTCAGCTTCGGAATTTTTAATACAAGGGAAGAAGTGGACTACTGCATCGAAACCTTAAAGGAATTGTTACCTGTACTCAGACGGTATCAGAGAGGTTAGATGGGTTTTTACAAAGAAAGGACAACAGATGCAATATCAATCATTTTTAATTAAATATGCAGAAATCGGTGTAAAGGGAAAAAACCGTTTCTTATTTGAGGATGCCCTTGTGGCACACATTCGTCACGCTTTAAAAAGACTGGATGGAGATTTTATCGTTTCAAAGGAATCCGGACGTATCTATGCTACTGCAGAATCAGAATATGATTTTGATGAAGTTGTTGAATCGCTGAGCCGGATATTCGGGATTGCAGCGATCTGCCCCATGGTTCAGGTAGAAGATAACGGTTATGATGATTTGAAGCAGCAGGTTTTATCTTATGTAGACCAGTATTATGAGGATAAGCATTTTACATTTAAAGTGAATGCAAGAAGAGGAAATAAACGATATCCCGTGAACTCAGAGCAGATTAACCGGGATTTGGGGGAAGTGATTCTTCATACATTCCCGGAGACGAAGGTTGATGTTCATAAGCCGGAAGTTATGCTTCATGTAGAAGTCAGAAATAAAATTAATATATATTCCAGAATCATTCCAGGACCGGGAGGAATGCCGGTAGGAACCAACGGAAAAGCCATGCTTCTGTTATCAGGAGGTATTGACAGTCCGGTAGCCGGTTATATGATTGCCAAACGAGGGGTTAAAATTGATGCAGTTTATTTCCATGCTCCGCCATATACAAGCGAACGGGCTAAGGAAAAGGTAATTGACCTTGCAAAGCTGGTATCAAGATATTCAGGACCTGTTCACCTTCATATTGTGAATTTTACTGACATTCAGCTTTATATTTATGATAAATGCCCTCACGAGGAGCTTACGATCATCATGAGACGGTATATGATGCGGATTGCCGAGCATCTGGCAGGAGAAGCTGGAGCCCAGGCGCTGATTACAGGAGAAAGTATCGGCCAGGTGGCTTCTCAGACCATGCAGTCACTGGCAGCCACTGACGCAGCCTGCACAATTCCCGTATTCCGCCCGGTGATTGGTTTTGATAAACAGGAGATTGTTGATGTATCAGAAAAAATCGGAACTTACGAGACCTCAGTGCTTCCTTTTGAAGACTGTTGTACCATCTTTGTTGCAAAACATCCCGTGACCAAACCGAGCATTAAGATGATTGAGCGGTCAGAGGAAAAACTGGAAGAAAAGATTGATGAGCTGGTTGAGACGGCCATTCGCACCGTAGAAAAAGTCTGGTGTTAAAGAAAAAAATGGGGTCCGGCTCCTTTTTAAAAGGACGGATCCCATTTCTGATATAGCTCTTAATCCAGTTAATCTACAATATATGGAGATAAAATGTTTAAGATTTCATCGACAGCGCTTTCGGAATGAATGTTTAAATCAATGGGCTTGGATAAATCCAGGCTGAAAATACCCATAATAGATTTTGCATCAATCACATATCTGCCGGAAACAAGATCAAAGTCTGTATCAAATTTTGTCAGATCATTTACGAAAGATTTTACTTTGTCGATGGAATTTAAAGATATACGAACTGTTTTCATGTGAAAAACCTCCTTGCGTGAGCTCTTTTATTAATCAGGGAACCGCCCCCTTTTTCACTTCAATACTACTGATTTATTGTATAAAAGTCAATGGTAATTTTACATGAAAATACTGAAAATTTAAGCATTATTTAGATAGGAGAAAATAAAATGAGAAAGGCAGCCCTGCATAACCTTGGATGCAAGGTAAATTCATATGAGACAGAAGCGATGCAGCAGCTTTTGGAAAACGCAGGCTATGAGATTGTTCCGTTTGCAGAAGGAGCAGACGTTTATATTATCAATACCTGCTCTGTTACAAACATTGCAGACCGGAAATCAAGACAGATGCTCCACCGGGCCAAGAAGATGAATCCCGGTGCAGTTGTTGTTGCAGCCGGCTGTTATGTCCAGGCAGCAGGTGAAGAGCTGAAAAAAGATGAAGCAGTGGATCTTGTGATAGGAAATAATAAGAAGACAGAGCTGGTTTCCATTCTGGAAGATTACTTTGCACAGAATAAAGTGACAGAGGAAGAAACGGTGATTGACATCAGCCATACCGCTGAATATGAGAACCTTTCCATCAGCCGGCTGGGCGATCACACAAGGGCATTTGTGAAGGTACAGGACGGCTGTAACCAGTTCTGCAGTTATTGTATCATTCCCTTCACCAGAGGCCGTGTCAGAAGCAGAAGACCCCAGGAAGTGGTAGAAGAGATCAAAAGGCTGGCAGCCCTTGGATATGAGGAAGCTGTTTTAACCGGAATCCATTTAAGCTCTTACGGTATGGATTTCCCGGTACAGGAGCGAATAGGCCTGCTGGATTTAATTATAAAAGTACATGAGATTCCACAAATCAGACGGATCCGCCTGGGTTCTCTGGAACCAAGGATTATAACGGAAGAATTTGCAGGTACTCTTGCGGGGCTGGAAAAGATCTGCCCTCATTTTCATTTGTCGTTGCAAAGCGGCTGTGATGCGACCTTAAAGCGCATGAACCGGAAATATACGACGAAAGAATATTTAAAGGGCTGTGAGCTGCTCCGCAGTGCATTTAAGAATCCTGCGATTACAACCGATATCATAGTAGGGTTTCCAGGAGAAACCAAAGAAGAGTTTGAAATAACCAGAGAGTATTTAAAAAATCTGCAGTTTTACGAAATGCATGTGTTTAAATATTCTGTCAGGAATGGAACCAGAGCTGCAGATATGCCGGACCAGATACCGGAATCTGTGAAGGCGGAGCGAAGCAGTGAGCTTCTTATCCTGGAACAGGAGATGTCACTTTCCTACCGGAAATCTCATTTGGGAAGCCAGACGGAAGTGCTGATGGAAGAGGAATATGAGACGGATGGAAAGCGCTATATTATTGGTCATACGAAAGAATATATAAAAGCAGCAGTCCCTTTTGAAGAAGGCATAAAAGGCACGATGGTAAAGGGAACTTTATGGAAAATGCTGACAGATGATGTTATATTTTTAAAATGTTAAGAGACAAAAATTATTTTTGTCTTGCCGAATCCATGATTATGGTTTAAAATAAAGGAGAACAGTTAAAGGACGTGAGAAACATGGGCGATATTCATAATACACAATTTTTTAAAGCAGTCCAGGAAAATAAGCTGGACGTAAGTCAGGTACTGGAACAGGTTTATATTGCCCTCACAGAAAAAGGCTATAATCCGGTTAACCAGATTGTGGGGTATATTATGTCAGGTGATCCTACCTATATCACCAGCCATAAGAATGCCAGAAGTCTGATCATGAAAGTGGAGCGGGACGAGATTCTGGAAGAACTGATGCGGGTATATATTGATACGATGTTAAAGTAATGACGCCGTTTGACGTCAGTCGGGCAGGTTTCAACTCTATAAGACCTTTGCAATGCGTTACAGCTGTCAGATGAAGTGGAAAGAGGCGGAGTCTGACAGTTAGTTTTTTATCTAGTTGGCTGCGAACCAGCTTTGTTTTGTTGCACATTTTTTTCTGCGGACATACCTTTATGTCCAAAAAGCGTGGACAGGAAAGAGGAGCGTCCTGCGGACATACCTTTATGTCAAAAAAAGCATGGACAGGAAAGAGGAGCGTCCTGCGGACATACCTTTATGTCCAAAAAGCATGGACAGGAAAGAGGTAATATGAGGATCATGGGACTTGATTACGGTTCTAAAACTGTGGGAGTTGCAGTTTCCGACTTACTGGGTATAACTGCCCAGGGTGTGGAGACAATTACGAGAGAAGAAGAAAATAAACTGAGAAGAACCTGTGCCCGGATCGAAGAACTGATTCAGGAATATGAGATTGAAACAATTGTTTTGGGTTATCCTAAGAATATGAATAATACGGCTGGGGACAGAGCAAAAAAGACAGAAGAATTTAAGGAAATGCTTACCCGCCGGACAGGGCTTCCTGTAATTTTGTGGGATGAGAGACTGACTACGGCCGCTTCTGAGAGAATTTTAATGGAAAGCGGTGTGAGACGGGAAAACCGGAAAGCAGTGATTGACAAGGTGGCAGCAGGTTTGATTCTGCAGGGATATTTAGACAGCTTAAAACGGGAGACAGGCAATGAACAGTGAAGAAAAGAAAATTACCCTGACCAATGACGAAGGGGAAGAAATTATTTTTTATGTTCTGGAAGAAACCAGAATTAATGGTATGAATTATCTGCTGGTAACTGATTGTGCAGATGAGGATGAAGAAGGAGAATGTTACATCTTAAAAGACTTGTCAAAGCAGAATGAAGAAGAAGCCTTGTATGAGTTTGTTGAGGATGATAACGAGATAGATTATTTATTTAAAATATTTTCCGAACTGCTTGACGGAGCGGATGTAGATATTGAAAAATGATGGTAAGTGATTGAGGGACTGTTGTATGGAACAGGAAGTTTTTAAAGATATGCTTCGAAAAAAAGGACTCAAGGTGACCAATCAGCGCATGCTGGTACTGGAACTCATGGCTGAGCGTCCGGGAGAACATCTGACTGCAGAGGAGATCTATGATCTGGCCAGACAGAGCTGTCCGGAGATAGGACTTGCCACGATTTACAGGACTGTACAGGTGCTGGTGGATTTATCAGTGATAGATAAGGTCAGCTTTGACGATGGATTCGCCCGCTATGAACTGGGGGGCTTTAATCGTGAGTCCGGACACCACCACCATCATGCCATTTGCAGCCGATGCCAAAAAGTATTTTCCTTTAAAGGCGACCTTTTAGATACTCTGGAACAGGCACTTCTTGATACAGAGGGGTTTATGGTAACAGATCATGAAGTGAAACTTCACGGGTACTGCAGGGAATGCCGGGAGAAAATGGAAGAAGATCAGGACGGGAAATAATAAAACGGAGGTAAAAGATTGAAGAAACAAGACAGCAACGCGAAAGTAAAAATCATTCCCTTAGGAGGAATGGAGCAGATTGGTATGAATATCACTGCTTTTGAATACGAGGACAGCATTATTGTTGTGGACTGCGGACTGGCATTCCCTACCGATGATATGCTTGGAATCGACCTGGTGATCCCGGATGTTTCCTATTTAAAACAGAATATAAACAAAGTTAAGGGATTTGTCATCACCCATGGACATGAGGATCATATTGGAGCCCTGCCTTATATTTTAAGGGATATCAATGTACCTGTATACGGGACAAAGCTGACGATAGGACTCATTGACAATAAGTTAAAAGAGCATAACTTATTAAAAAATACTAAGAGAAAAGTGATCAAACACGGACAGTCCATTAACCTGGGATGTTTCCGTATTGAGTTCATAAAGACGAACCACAGCATCGCCGATGCTTCCTCACTTGCCATATTCTCTCCGGCAGGCGTGATTTTACACACCGGTGATTTTAAGATTGACTACACACCTGTATTTGGAGAAATAGCTGATCTGGAGCGGTTTGCAGAGCTGGGGAAAAAGGGTGTTCTGGCTATGCTTTGTGACAGTACCAATGCAATCAGACCAGGATTTACACCATCTGAGAAGACCGTAGGAAAGTCTTTTGATAACATTTTCGCTGATCATAAGAACAACCGTATCATTGTAGCAACCTTTGCTTCCAATGTAGACAGAGTGCAGCAGGTTATCAATTCGGCTGCCAAATACGGACGTAAGGTGGTTGTGGAAGGCCGCAGTATGGTTAATGTAATTGGTACTGCAAGTGAGCTGGGATATATTAATATACCGGAAGGAACCCTGATTGATATTGACCAGCTGAAAAATTATCCGGATGAGCAGACCGTGCTCATTACCACCGGAAGTCAGGGAGAATCCATGGCAGCTCTTTCACGAATGGCAGGCAGCACCCATAAGAAGATTTCAATTAAGCCGAATGATGTGATCATTTTAAGCTCCCATCCCATCCCTGGTAACGAAAAGGCGGTTTCTAAGGTTGTGAACGAACTGTCCATGAAAGGCGCAGAGGTTATTTGTGAAGATACACATGTTTCCGGCCATGCGTGCCAGGAGGAGATAAAACTGATGTATGCCCTGGTGCGTCCCAAATACGCAATTCCGGTACATGGAGAATTCCGTCACCTTATGGCACAGAAGAATCTGGTTGAGGCTATGGGAATTCCCAAAGAAAATATCGTCATCATGTCGTCGGGAGATGTGGTGGAGCTGGGACAGGAATCCTGCAAAATCGTGGATCATGTCCAGTCCGGAGGTATTCTGGTAGACGGACTTGGCGTTGGTGATGTAGGCAATATCGTTTTAAGAGACAGACAGAATCTGGCTCAGAACGGAATTATTGTGGTAGTGCTGACTTTAGAAAAGTATTCCAATCAGCTTCTTGCAGGACCCGACATCGTTTCCAGAGGATTTGTTTATGTGAGAGAATCTGAGGATCTGATGGAAGAGGCGAGAACCATTGTGAATGATGCAGTACAGGACTGCCTGGAACGCAAGATTAACGACTGGGGTAAAATCAAGAATATCATCCGGGACAGCTTAAGCGATTTCCTCTGGAAGCGCATGAAGCGTAATCCCATGATTCTGCCGATCATTATGGAGGTTTAGGAGTAGTAATGAACTCCTGCCTTTAAGGCGAAAGGAATGGATTGTTATGAGCCGGACAACCAATGAGATAAACAAAATAACAGGAGCGATTATTGCCATCTCTTCCAGACTTATTATTTTTGCGCTGGTTATACTGCTGCTGTATGAAGGAGTGACCAGAGGCTATGAGTTTGGGCATGAGATATTCTATGCTTCCGCTATGGAACAAAGCCCGGGGCAGGATAAGAGTATCACTGTGGAAAAAGGGGCATCAGCCGCCAAGGTGGCGAAGCTTCTAAAGGGAAGCGGCTTAATTGCCAATGAATATTCCTTTATCATTCAGGCTGAGTTCTTTAATTATAAAGTAAATCCGGGAATCTATACATTTAACACTTCCATGACCTCCAAGGAGATCCTTCAGATGATGAATGATAATACCGGGGAAAAGAAAGAGAAACAATGATTGTTAACGACAGGATAACGGAATATATTAAATCTCTGGAGACAGACCGGAACGGGTTTCTTGCAGAGATTGGAGAAAGGGCAAGAGAAAACGGGGTTCCGGTCATAAGAGAAGAAACCGCAGCCTTTTTACAGACAATGACTGCTGCCATGCAGCCTCAGGCAATTTTAGAGGTGGGAACTGCCGTTGGCTATTCTGCCCTTCTGATGGCGGAGGTCATGCCCCGTAACTGCCATATTACTACCATAGAAAAATATGAGAAGAGAATTCCGGAAGCGAAGTTTAACTTTGAAAGAGCCGGAGAAACGGATCGGATTACCTTGTACGAAGGGGATGCTGAGGAGGTATTAGAGGGGCTTAGCGGCCCCTTTGACCTTGTCTTTTTAGATGCCGCTAAGGGTCAGTATTTAGTCTGGCTTCCCAGAATTCTTGAACTTTTAAGGACGGGCGGAATGCTGATTTCAGACAATGTTCTCCAGGATGGAGATATCATAGAATCCCGCTATGCAGTGGATCGGCGCAACCGGACCATTCATGGGCGGATGCGGGAATATTTGTTTGAGTTAAAGCATTGTGACCAGCTTATTACATCGGTGGTTCCAATTGGAGACGGAATTACTGTCAGCATTTTAAAAGAGAAGTACGAGAGAGGAGTTACATGAGAAAGACCGAACTTTTGATTCCGGCAGGCAGCCTGGATGTCTTAAAAACCGCAGTGATCTACGGTGCAGATGCTGTCTATATCGGAGGAGAAGCCTTTGGACTGCGTGCCAAGGCAAAAAACTTCACAAATGATGATATCCGGGAAGGAATTGCCTTTGCCCACGACCGCGGGGTAAAAGTTTATATCACAGCCAATATTCTGGCTCACAACGAAGATCTTTCCGGAGTAGAGGAATATTTTAACGAATTAAAGGAAATCAGACCGGATGCGGTGATTATTTCCGATCCGGGTGTATTCGCCATTGCAAAACGGGTGATTCCTGATATGGAACTTCACATCAGCACCCAGGCGAACAACACAAATTATGGAACCTATCTGTTCTGGCATCAGCTGGGGGCAAAACGTGTGGTATCAGCCAGAGAGCTTTCCCTTGCTGAGATTAAGGAAATCCGGGGAAAGATTCCGGAGGATTTAGAAATCGAAAGCTTTATACACGGAGCCATGTGCATGTCCTATTCCGGCCGCTGCTTATTGAGCAACTTTATGACGGGCAGAGATGCAAACCAGGGCGCCTGCACCCACCCCTGCAGATGGAAATATTCCCTCGTAGAAGAAAAACGTCCGGGTGAGTATATGCCGGTTTATGAAAATGAGCGGGGGACTTACATCTTTAATTCCAAGGATTTATGCATGATCGAGCATATTCCGGAGATGATGGATGCGGGGATCGACAGCTTTAAGATCGAAGGTCGTATGAAAACGGCTCTTTATGTGGCGACGGTGGCGAGAACCTACCGAAAAGCCATTGATGATTATAACAAAGATCCTGAGCTTTATAAAGCAAATATGGACTGGTACCGGTCTGAAATCGGAAAATGTACCTACAGGGAGTTTACAACAGGATTTTATTTTGGCAAGCCTGATGAGACTACTCAGATCTATGACAACAATACCTATGTAAAAAATTACACCTATTTAGGAACGGTTGAGGTTGTTGATGAGAGAGGGTATGCAAGAATCGAGCAGAAGAATAAATTCACGGTTGGAGAGACAATTGAGGTCATGAAGCCTGACGGAAGAAATTTGGAAGTCAAAGTCAAAGGCATATGGAATGAAGATGGAGAAGCACAGGAAAGTGCACCTCACTCAAGACAGATTCTTTTTGTCCATCTTGATGCAGAGGTGGAACCATACGACATTCTGCGCAGAAGTGAAATAGAATAGATTTATTATGAGATTTTAAGCACTGTCCGGCATGGCAGGTTAAGCAGCCGGATGGTGTTTTTCTTTTCCGGCTAAACCTGGTGGTTGTTGTAGAAACTGCCATATTGTGGTATGCTATAAAATGGACATAAGGATATGCAAATTTAGAAGTTAGCAGAGCGGAGGCTTACTTATGATATGGATTTTGTGGCTCACAGCTGTTTTATGTGTGGTTTATTATATTATCATTGCGGTTTATTCAGGCTTAGCCACTTCTTTTTCCCTGATCTGGCTGTTTATTGCAGCTTTATGCATGATTTTGACAGGAGGTTGGGAAGCTTATATAAAGCATAAGGATAAAGTTCCTTTGTGGGTTCCGGTTTCCGTTGTAACCATGTGCTGCACCGGAATTCTGGTATTTGCAGTGGTTGAGATCCTGGTATTTACAGGAGTGGCCGCCCGTGATACATCGAATCTTGATTATGTGATTGTTCTTGGGGCGAAAGTAAAGGAAACAGGGATCACAAAATCACTAAAAAAACGCCTGGATAAGGCAGTGGAATATGTGGATAAGAATCCGGGAACGATTCTGGTTTTATCCGGTGCCAGGGGAGAAGATGAGCCGGTTGCCGAGGCAGAGGCCATGAGGGATTATCTGGTTTATAACGGCGTAAGGGAAGAACAGCTTATTTTGGAGACCCGTTCCCACAGTACAGTTGAGAATATTGCTTACAGCCGTGTAGCTATTGAAGAGGACCAGGCAAAGAAAAAAGCCCACAGGCTGAACAGTCCGGGAATTGTGGTTCCGGGGGCATTTGAAGAGGTACCGGATAAACCCATAAGAGTTGGGGTACTGACCAGTGATTTTCATGTGTTCCGTGCACAGCAGATCGCTAAAAAATGGGGGATTCCTGATATTTACGGAATATCCTGCGGATCAGATCCCGTTCTTTTTATACATTTTTGCGTCAGGGAATGTGCGGCTATATTAAAAGACAAATTAGTGGGCAATATGTAATTAATACAGAATTTGCAGGAGGAAGAAATAATATATGAATCTATTAAAAAAACTTGCAGCCTATGAGGTTGTGGAGGAAAAAGAAATTGTGGAGTTAAACGCAACCGGGTGCGTACTTCATCATAAAAAAAGCGGAGCCAGAATCTTCATCATACCGTGTGACGACGAGAACAAGGTATTTAACATTGGATTCAGGACTCCTCCCAGGGACAGCACAGGAGTGGCACACATTCTGGAACACAGCGTTTTATGCGGTTCCGATCAGTTCCCTGTTAAAGACCCCTTTGTGGAGCTGGTCAAAGGTTCCCTTAACACATTCTTAAATGCCATGACTTATCCGGATAAAACCGTATACCCGGTTGCCAGCTGCAATGAAAAGGATTTCCATAACCTGATGAATGTCTATATGGATGCGGTACTTCATCCAAATATCTATAAAGAAGAGAAGATCTTTATGCAGGAAGGCTGGCATTATGAGCTGGAAGACAAAGACTCCGATTTAATCTATAACGGAGTGGTTTACAATGAAATGAAGGGCGCTTTTTCCTCTCCGGAAGAGGTTCTTGACCGTTTTACCAGAAAGGTGCTTTTCCCCGATAACTGCTATGGCCAGGAATCAGGCGGTGATCCATCCTATATCCCTGACCTGACCTATGAGGATTTTTTGAATTTCCACAGAAAGTATTATCATCCTTCTAACAGCTATATCTACCTTTACGGTGATATGGATATGGAAGAAAAGCTTATATGGCTTGATGAAAAGTATTTAAGCCACTATGATCAGACAGAGGTTGACTCCAGGATTGTGAGACAGAAACCGTTTGAACATCCGGTGCAGGAAGAGACTTACTATTCCATAACAGAAGGAGAATCGGAAGAGAATGCCACTTATCTTTCCATTAATACCGTGGTTGGAACCGATCTGGATCCCAAACTGTATGTAGCATTCCAGATTCTTGAGTACACTCTTCTTGATGCGCCCGGCGCCCCATTAAAACAGGCGCTTATTGATGCAGGAATCGGGCAGGATATTCTTGGCGGATATGACAGCGGCATTTTGCAGCCATATTTTACTGTTATTGCTAAAAATGCAAACAGAGAGCAGCTGGGAGAGTTCCTTGCAGTTGTAAAGGGAACCTTAAGAAAGCTTGTAGACGAAGGCATTAATAAAAAGAGCTTAAAGGCTGGTATGAATTATTACGAATTCCGTTATCGGGAAGCAGATTACGGTTCCGCGCCAAAGGGACTGATGTATGGTCTTCAGTGTATGGACAGCTGGCTTTATGACGGTGATCCCATGATGCACTTACAGTACCAGGCGACCTTTGATTATTTAAAGAAGGTTGTGGATGACGGCTATTTTGAACAGCTGATCAGAGAGTATCTGCTGGATAATCCGTTTGAAGCAATACTGACTGTCAGCCCGAAAAAGAACTTAACAGCAGAGGAAGATGCGAAGACAGCCGGAAAGCTTGCAGCGTATAAGGCTTCTCTTTCAGAAAAGGAGATCACCCGTTTAATAGACCAGACAAAATCATTAAGAGAATATCAGGAAAACCCGTCTCCACAGAAAGATTTAGAGAAGATTCCCATGCTCTCCAGAGAAGATATCAGCAGAGAACCGGAGGAGATTATCTGGGAAGAAAAGGAAGTCTATGGAGTTAAGGTAATTCATCATGAGATGTTCAGTTCAGGAATCGGCTACTTAAAAGTACTGTTTGATACGTCGGTTCTTCCCATGGAGGATCTGCCTTATGTGGGATTTTTAAAATCTTTGCTTGGATATGTTAACACGGAAAACTACACTTACGGAGATTTAGCCAGTGAGATTCATTTAAACAGCGGCGGTGTCAGCTTTAGTGTGACCTCTTATCCTGATTTAAAGAACAGAGGTCAGTTTAAAGGTTATTTTATGGCAAGTGCCAGAGTACTCTATGATAAGATTGATTTTGGATTCTCTATTTTAAATGAAATCCTGACCCGTTCTCTCTTAGATGATGAAAAAAGGGTGGGAGAGGTAATCAGCGAAACCAGATCCAGAGCAAGAATGAAACTGGAAGGTGCCTGCCATTCGGCAGCAGTGGCAAGAGCTACATCCTATTTTTCTCCTGCATCCTATTTTAATGATATGACAGGGGGAATCGGTTATTATGAGTTTTTAGAAAAACTGGAGAAGGAATATGCGGCTGATAAGAAAACGTTTATAGCCAGATTTCAGTCTGTGGTGAAAAAACTCTTTACTACAGGCAATATGCTGGTAAGCTATACGGCAGATCAGGAAGGCTATGCTCTTCTTCCCGATGCGATGAAAAAGCTGACGGATGGACTGCCTGCAGGAGACGATAAGCGGTATTCTTTCATTTATCCGTCAGGTAACAGAAACGAAGGTTTTACAACCGCGTCCCAGGTTAACTACGTGGCAAGGTGCGGAACCTTTGCTGGTACAGGTTTGGAATATACAGGAGCTTTAAAGATACTAAAAGTCATTTTAAGCTATGATTACCTTTGGATTAATCTGCGGGTCAAGGGAGGAGCTTATGGCTGTATGAGCGGATTTGGACGCTCTGGCGAAGGCTATTTCGCTTCCTACCGGGATCCTAATTTAAAAGAGACAAACCGGATTTATGAAGGTGTAGTGGAATATCTGGAAAACTTCCAGGTGGAAGACCGGGATATGACCAAATACGTAATCGGAACCATCAGTGACATGGATGTGCCTTATCCGCCGTCTACCAAAGGAAACCGCGGTCTGTCCGCCTATATTTCAGGTGTGAGCAGAGAGATGATGGAAAAAGAACGGGAAGAGGTATTAAACGCATCACAGGAAGACATAAAAAGCCTGGCTCCTATCGTAAAAGCGGTATTAAGCACCGGCAGTCTCTGTGTCATCGGCAATGAAGAAAAAATCGCAGCGGAAAGTTCCATGTTTGAAGAGACAAAGAACCTATTCCACTCATAACACAAAGGAGAATCTATATGGATCATAATTATAAATCTGGCTTCGTTTCTTTAATCGGGCGCCCAAACGTGGGAAAATCTACCCTGATGAATCATTTAATCGGGCAGAAAATCGCCATTACCTCCGACAAGCCCCAGACGACAAGAAACAAGATTCAGACCGTTTATACGGATGACAGGGGGCAGATTATATTCCTTGATACTCCGGGTATCCACAAGGCAAAAAATAAGCTGGGAGAATATATGGTAAATGTGGCAGAGCACACGTTAAAGGAAGTGGACGTAGTGCTGTGGCTGGTGGAGCCTACCACCTTTATCGGTGCCGGAGAGCAGCATATAGCAGAGCAGTTGAATCAGGTGAAAACACCGGTAATTCTGGTCATCAATAAGATTGATACGGTAAAAAACCAGGAAGAGATTCTCACATTCATAAACGCCTATAAGGATATCTGCAAGTTTGCGGAGATCGTCCCGGTATCCGCTTTAAAGGATAAAAATACGGATTTAATGCTGGAACTGATTTATAAGTATCTTCCGGAAGGTCCCCAGTATTACGATGAAGATACGGTAACAGACCAGCCTATGCGCCAGATATCTGCAGAGCTGATCAGAGAAAAGGCACTCCGGCTTTTAAACGATGAGATCCCACACGGAATCGCTGTAACAGTAGAAAAGATGAAGGAGCGGGACAACGGAATCATGGATATTGAAGCCAATATTATCTGTGAGCGGGAATCTCATAAGGGAATCATCATCGGAAAAGGCGGATCGATGCTAAAGAAGATCGGAAGCGCGGCAAGAAGGGAAATTGAAGATCAGCTGGAGATGAAGGTGAATTTACAGCTTTGGGTCAAGGTCCGCAAAGAGTGGCGTGACAGTGAACTGTATATGAAAAATTATGGGTATAGCCAGAAGGATATATAAAAGCGGTGGTTAACAGTGAGGGAAACAGAGAAACTGACGGGGATGGTAATTAAAGTGTCTCCGGTAGGAGAGATGGATAAGCGTCTTGTGATACTGACCAGGGAAAGAGGGAAGATCACCGCATTTGCCAGAGGTGCAAGAAGGCCCGGCAATCCGTTCATGGCGGTGAGCAGGCCCTTTGCCTTCGGCCAGTTTTCCCTTTATGCCGGAAGGGATTCCTACACACTCCAGTCTGCGGAGATTTCCAATTATTTTGAAGAGCTGGCGGCAGATATGGAATGTACTTGTTATGGTTCCTTTTTTCTGGAATTTGCCGATTACTATTCCAGGGAAAACATTGACGGGACCGGACTGTTAAAGCTTTTATACCAGTCAGTAAGGGCTCTTTTAAAACCTGCTTTAAATAACCAGATGGTTTTACGGATTTTTGAACTGAAAGCCATGGTATTAAACGGGGAATATACCGAGAAACCGCCACGGCAGGTCAGTGACTCGGCTAACTACGCATGGGAGTATGTGATCGGTTCCCCCATAGAGCATTTATATACCTTTACCTTAACGGAACCGGTGCTTTTAGAATTCTCCCGCTGTGTGGAAATCAATAAAAAGCGGTACGTAGACCGCGAGTTTCATTCTCTGGAGATTTTGCAGACGATGATGGGGAGTAAAGTATTGAAATGACAGGCAGCATTTGGTATAATGCTCTCATATGTGCCAATGCAGGAGGAATTTGGATGAAAAAAAGGAAAGCGGTTCTGACTGCCCTGCTGGCAGCAGGCGTGCTGACAGGATGTCTTGGGAATGGCGGCAGCAGCACCTTGAATTCAGAGAGCAGCAGAATCTATGTAACGGAAGAAGGAACATTTCAGACTGCAACGGTGGAATCTTATGCGCAGCAGGATTATTATAATGGAGATGAACTGAAAACATTTTTGGAAGAAGCAGTTTCTCAATATAACGGGGCAAACGGGCAGAACCAGGTAGCCTTAGACTCCTGCACACTGGATAACGGAACAGCCAAAATGATGTTCCATTATGCATCTCCGGATGCACTGATTGGATTTACAACCAAGTATGAAGACAAAGCCAATCAGGTGGAGTCCATTGCAGTAAATAAGCTGTCTGAAGTTTACGGTCAGAGTGAATCAGAGGGAGTGGCCTTTATAAAAGCATCCGACGGGAAAGAAGCAGACGAAAAGGCATTGACGAAAAGAGGAGATAACCATGTGGTTGTTGTGACATCAGCCAATCCCGTAACCATACAGACCCAGGGAAAGATTCTGTTTGTTTCAAACAATGTGGTGATAAAGGATAGTCATACTGTACAGACAGTAAAGGGAAAAAGCTACATTATTTTTAAATAAGAGAGGTTAAGATCATGGAAAAGACAATGGAAAAGATAGTGGGACTGGCAAAGTCAAGAGGATTCGTATATCCGGGCTCTGAAATTTACGGAGGTCTTGCAAATACCTGGGATTACGGTAATCTGGGAGTGGAATTAAAGAATAACGTAAAGAAAGCCTGGTGGCAGAAATTTATTCAGGAAAGCCCCTATAACGTAGGTGTGGACTGCGCAATCCTGATGAATTCCCAGACCTGGATTGCTTCCGGCCACTTAGGCGGATTTTCCGATCCTCTTATGGACTGTAAAGCATGTAAGGAACGTTTCCGCGCAGATAAGCTGATTGAAGATTACATGGGTGAACATGGAATTACCATCGAAGGTTCCGTAGACGCATGGTCTCAGGAAGAGATGAAAAAGTACATCGATGAAAAGAACATCTGCTGCCCAAGCTGCGGAAAGCATGACTTTACCGATATCCGCCAGTTTAACTTAATGTTCAAGACCTTTCAGGGCGTTACGGAGGATGCAAAGAATACTGTTTATTTGAGACCTGAGACAGCTCAGGGTATCTTTGTAAACTTTAAGAATGTTCAAAGAACCTCCCGTAAGAAGATTCCTTTCGGCATCGGTCAGATAGGCAAGTCTTTCCGTAATGAGATCACTCCTGGAAACTTTACCTTCCGTACCAGAGAATTTGAGCAGATGGAGCTGGAGTTCTTCTGTGAACCGGATACAGATTTAGAGTGGTTTGCATACTGGAAAGAGTTCTGTATCAGCTGGTTGAAGAACTTAGGCATCAAAGATGATGAGATGCGTGTCAGAGACCATGAGAAGGAAGAGCTTTCCTTCTACAGCAAGGCAACCTCAGATATTGAATTTTTATTCCCGTTCGGCTGGGGTGAATTATGGGGAATTGCAGACAGAACCGATTATGACTTAACCCAGCACCAGAATACTTCCGGTCAGGACTTAACCTATTTTGATGACGATAAGAAGGAGCGTTATATTCCATATGTTATCGAGCCTTCTCTGGGAGCTGACCGTGTGACGCTTGCGTTCCTTTGTGCTGCATACGATGAGGAAGAGATTGCAGATGGTGATGTACGTACAGTCCTTCATTTTCACCCAGCCATTGCTCCGGTGAAGATTGGTGTTCTTCCATTATCCAAGAAATTAAATGAAGGCGCAGAGAAAGTATTTGACGAGCTGCGCAGATATTATAACTGTGAATTTGATGACAGAGGAAACATTGGAAAGCGTTACAGAAGACAGGATGAGATTGGTACTCCATTCTGCATTACCTATGATTTTGATTCAGAAGAAGATCACGCAGTAACAGTCCGTGACCGTGATACCATGGATCAGGTCAGAGTTCCCATTGCAGAACTTAAGAGCTATTTCGAAGATAAGTTCCATTTCTAAAGAACAGAATCCGGGAGAGAATCTAATATTAGATTTTCTTCCGGATTTTTTATATGGTTGCCGCTAGTTCTGCTTATCGGAATCTCTTTTCGTCCAGTGAACGGTATCCGGCTGGTGGACAACCGGGGCGTAGATACAATAGATTTTCAGAGGGCGGTCTCCGGTATTGATCAGATTATGCCAGGTGTTGGCAGGAATCAAAATGGCACAGCCATTGTCTACGGTTTGGGTATAAAGAAGGTCATAGGGGCTGTCACCCATACAGATCATACCATCTCCGTCTGCAACACAGATATACTGATCTTCATTTGGGTGATTTTCCACACCGATTTCATAATCAACGGGAATACTCATTAAAGTCAGCTGCATATGTTTTCCTGTCCATCTTGTTGTCCGGAAGGAAGGATTTCTTAAGGTATCATGATTGATATTAAGAATGAGAGGGGAAGGTCCGTAGTCATTGGCATCCCAGGAATAGTAGGAGCGATGATGACAGGTGAAATTGCAAATGAAATTACAGTCAGACATTATGGCATTACTCTTTTCTCGTATGCTGTAATGTATTATATGGTACTGTATTCTTAAGTGATAACAATATCAGAGAAACAAAAAAGCCGCAGGAGGAAAATCCAGTTGGATCATCCGGACCTGCGGCAGTTTCGTTATCTCTGTCCTTTGTCGTAAGGAATTCCCTCCGCTTTTGGAGCCTGGGAATTTCTTGAAGTAAAGACAAGTACGATTAAAGTGATGATATAAGGAACCATTTTGTAGAAATAGCTGGGAATTCCAAGGGCACTTAAGAAGGGAATTCCGGAATATGAGGAAGCCACCGCTTTCATCAGTCCGAAGAAGAGAGAGCACAGCATGATATTTACCGGTTTCCACTGACCGAAGATTAATACCGCCAGCGCCAGGAATCCGTATCCTGCAACATCGGCATTAAAGTTGGTGGAAGTGGGAACTACAAATACCAGACCTCCAAGACCGCCTAATGCTCCTGAAATTAAAACTCCCGCATACTGCATCCTGTAAACATTAATTCCTGCAGAATCTGCTGCCTGGGGGTGTTCTCCGCATGCACGAAGTCTTAAACCGAATCGGGTGCGGTAAAGCACTACGGCTGATAAAATAAAGATTAAGATTCCCACGTATGTGGTAATATAGGCGTTCTGGAATAAAAGCGGTCCGATAAACGGAATGCTTCCCAGAACAGGAACCGAGATTATGCGGAAGGTATTGTTAAACGGAACCTGCTGCACCCCCTGGATAACTCGGGCAACGAAAACCGCAAACGCAGGAGCAAACATGTTTAAAGCAGTACCGCTGATTACCTGGTTTGATTTCATGTTGATCGATGCATAAGCATGAAACAGTGAGAATACCATTCCGGTGCCCATGGATATTAATATGGCGATAATCAGCTGCAGCTGTCCGCTCATACTGCTGCCTGTAAAATTAAGAAACAGGATTCCGGTAAATGCTCCCATGGTCATAATACCTTCCAGCGCGATGTTGACAATACCGCTTCGCTCCGAAAACATGGCTCCAAGAGCAACGATCATGAGAGGAATCATGAAATACATGGTCTGCTGAAAAATGAAATAAATAACACTCATGATTTCTTTCCTCCTTTCTCAGCTTCGCCTGACTTTGCATTTTTCTGCCCCATAATCTTTGACATAATAATCTTCACCATCAGGGCAAATGCACTGAAATAGATAATGACTGCTACGATAATATCAATAATTTCCGTGGAAAACTCAAACAGCTGTAAATAAAAGCCGCCTGCTGTCAGGTATGCGATGAAAATACCGGAGAACAGTACACCAATGGGATTATTTAAGCCAAGGAGAGCAACGGAAATACCTGTAAAGCCTTCGGAAGGCAGCACATCTTTAATCTCGATATGCTTACCGGTTCCTGCAAGGAATAAGAGACCTCCTGCAAGACCTGCAATGGCGCCGGCGATTACCATGGAAAGAATAATGCTTTTCTTTTCATTGATACCCGCATATTTGCTGGCATCCCGGTTGAATCCAACGGCCTTCAGCTCATAGCCGAATGTGGTCTTATTTAAAATAACCCAGATGAGGATTACTACCAGAATGGCGATTATAATTCCTCCGTTGACACTGGAACCCTGGAAAATCCTGTCCAGACCCATCTTCGGGATATTAGCGGTTGCAGCCACGTTCTTGGATTCGTTACGCAGATTGTTAAACAGTGGTTTGTAGCTTTTTGTAATCCAGTTTACCAGGTACATGCCGATATAGTTCATCATAATAGAAGCAATCACTTCATTCACGTTGTAGTAGGCTTTTAAAATTCCCGGTACCAGTCCCCACAAGGCGCCCAGGATTACGCTGGCCGCCAGGGCTATAATCCAGTGAGCCGGCCCCAGTGAGGTCCAGAGAATGCCCACATAGACGGCTCCAAAGCCTCCCACGATAAACTGACCCGGAGTACCGATGTTAAAGAGTCCGGTTTTAAATGCAAATCCTACAGAAAGACCGGTGAGAATAATCGGTGTGGCATAATAAAACACCTGACCGACGCCTTTGGCGCCGTGAGTAAAGGCTCCTGTTAAAATGGTAGCAAATCCGGGAAGTGCCTGCACCGGATTGCACAGAAACAAGATAATCAGTCCCACAATCAGTCCCAGAATAATGGCGAAAACGGAAGAGAGAATGCCTGTATGATCTTTTATCTGTTTCGGTTTCATAGTGTGCCACCTTCTTTCTTAGCGCCTGCCATATAAAGACCTAATTCCTGAACGGTAATGTTCTCAGGGTCTAAGTCGGCAACGATTCCGCCTTCAAACATGACTAAAATCCGGTCGCTTAAATTCATAACTTCATCTAATTCCAGTGATACCAGTAAAATTGCTGCGCCTGCATCCCGCTGTTTTACCAGCTGGTTGTGAATGTATTCGATGGCGCCCACATCCAGTCCCCTGGTAGGCTGTACTGCAAGAAGAATATCCGGCCCTTTTGAGATCTCCCTGGCTACAATTGCCTTCTGCTGGTTACCGCCGGACATGCTGCGGGTAGTGGTAAATGCTCCTTCGCTGCTCCGGATATCATAATTCTCAATCAGCTTCTGTGCATAATCATAGATCTGGTCATTCTTTAAAAATGTGCCGCTCTGGAATTCTTTGTCAAAATACTGCTGAAGAACCAGATTGTATGCCAGGTTATATTCCAGCACCAGACCATGCTTGTGTCTGTCCTCCGGTATGTGGGAGAGACCGTGGGTGTTTTTGTAGCGGATACTTTTTTTAGTCATATCCTCACCGTTAATGGAGACTGTACCGTGGCCTGGGTCTGAAATGCCGGTGATAGCATGAATCAGCTCTGTCTGCCCATTGCCGTCAATACCGGCGATACAGACAATTTCGCCTCTTCTTACCTGGAAGGATACATCATGAACTAACTTCTTGGTCTGTCCCTTATGTTTGGCCTCTACGGATAAGTCCTTTACTTCAAGAACCACTTCACCAGGTTCTGCAGCCTTTTTATTGATGGTTAAGTTCACCTTCCGGCCAACCATCATTTCTGACATCTCTTCCCGTGTGGTATCAGCAACATCTACGGTTCCAATATATTTACCGCGGCGCAGAACGGAACAGCGGTCTGCTACCGCCTTGATTTCATTGAGCTTGTGTGTGATGAACAGGATGGATTTACCTTCCGTTACCAGATCCCGCATGATCTGCATCAGTTCATCAATTTCCTGAGGGGTCAAAACTGCGGTAGGTTCATCAAATATCATGATTTCATTATCACGATAAAGCATTTTTAAAATTTCAACCCTTTGCTGCATTCCAACAGTAATATCAGATATCAAAGCATCAGGGTCTACGAAAAGTTTGTATTTTTCACTTAATTCCATTACTTTTTTCCGGGCATCATCCATCTTTAAAAATCCATGTCTGGTTGTTTCCATGCCCAGTACAATATTTTGTAAAACTGTGAAATTCTCCACCAGCTTGAAATGCTGATGCACCATGCCGATACCAAGTGCATTGGCATCCAGCGGACCTGTAATTTTTTCTTCATTACCACGAACCCGGATCGAGCCTTTTTCCGGCTGATATAATCCGAATAAAACACTCATGAGAGTGGATTTGCCTGCTCCGTTTTCTCCCAGGAGGGCGTGTATCTCGCCTTTTTTCAGCTGAAGTGTAATGTCATCATTGGCGATGATACCGGGAAATTCTTTTGTGATATGAAGCATCTCAATAATGTAGTCCATAAAATCCCCCTTACTTCGGTACCTATCTATGGGACCCGGTACCAGGTTAATAAAGTTATAAACCAAAAAGAAGATGCCGTAAGAGACCAGATCTGTTATGACTGGTGAATCAAACGGCATCTCCTTTCCTTTTTTATGTCAGAATACTGACATCGTGGTATGCCCGAAAGGGCACTACCCCTGCGGATTATTCTACAAAGTTAATTTTAGTTTTTTCAAGCTTTAAGTCTTTGTTCGGATCGTTATTATCCTGAGAAGGCTGTACCAGTGTTACCTTGCCATCCTTTAATTCAGTGAAGATTTTTTCATAATCTTCTTTTGTGAATTTGGTAAACTTGGAAGTTTCCATAGGAAGGCCGATACCATCGTTCTTAGCTGAGAAGATGCTTGTCTCGCCGCCTGGGAACTTGTTGTCATAGAAATCTTTTACACCATCGTATACAGATACGGAAAGCTGTTTCATGGCAGAAGTGATGACTGTTTCAGACTCAAAGCTCTGGTCAACGTCAACACCAATTACTTTTTTGCCCTTTTCCTGAGCTGCAGCCATAACAGAGTTGCCAACAGCACCACCGCAGCCGAAGATTACTTCGGTTCCGTTCTGATACCAGGATGCTGCCATAGACTGGGCTTCCGGAGTTGCAGCGAAAGCACCTGTATAGTTGTACATAATTTCAATGTTGTCAATACCCATTTCCTTAGCAGCATAATCGGCACCTTCAGCAAATCCGTAACCATAACGGATAACTGCAGGAACTGCCATACCGCCTAAGAAACCAAGCTTTGTATAACCGTCTTTAACTGCTGCATAGCCGGCTAAGAAACCAGGCTCGTCCTCCTGGAACAGGATGGGCATAACATTGGCTTCTGTCTTGTATTCTGAGTAATCTGCGTTATGAGGAACTCCATCAAGAAGAATGAAGTGAACATCCTTATACTGTTCCTGAGCAAGGAATACCGGTTCTTCAAATAAGAAACCTGGACATACAACTAATTTAGCGCCGCCTTCAATAGCAAGTCCGATGGTCTCCAGATAAGAATCTGTGGTACCTTCCTGCGGCTGATAGTACTTGTAGGAGATCTTGTTCTCTTCTGCGTACTTCTTCATACCTTCCCATGCACCCTGGTTAAATGATTTGTCATCAATGGTGCCAAGGTCTGTAACCAGCGCCAGTTCATATCCGTTTGATGAATCAGATTTGACAGATGTTGCACCGGTGGTTTCAGCAGCTTTTTCAGCTGCAGTTGTGGTTTCTGCTGATGAAGCTGCAGTTGTTGCCGTTCCGGAATTGGAAGAACCACATGCGCTGAGTGTTGCAGCCATCATGACTGCCATAGCTAATGCGAGAGCTCTTTTTTTCATAATACGATCATTCCTCCTGTTATTCATATATTTTCAGAGATAACACTAATGTATCATATTTCAGCGCTGGAAACAATCTTAATTGATGATATTTTGCATAAAAACTGAGATAAAAATATCTGTCATTTTAAGACATATGCCCTGACTTTTAAATGTTAAATCCCCCTTTCCTTCTTTTCCTTGTTATTTAATTAAATTATGTTAAACTATTTTAAGACTTAAAAAAGGAGACTTAATTATGAAAAAAGTAAATCTACTGGAAGATCCCGTAAAAAAATTATTCGCAGGATATCTTCTTCCGTCAATTAGTGCAACAATGGTCACATCCATTTATATATTAGCAGATACTCTTATGATTGGAAGAGGAGTGGGCGCGATCGGAATTGCCGCCCTGAATATACTTCTGCCTCTGTTCAGCCTGTTTTTTGCAACCGGAATGCTGTTTGGGGCAGGGGGCGGAATACTTTTATCTGTATGCAAAGGGAAAAAAGACGGCCTGGCTGCAAATCAGTATTATACGGCTGCATTTATTATGGCTGCAGTGATGAGTGTTACCTATACCGTTTTTGGTCATGCTTTTTTTCTGCCCATTACAGCATTTCTGGGGAGAAATGAAAATATGACGCCTTATGTGGAGGAGTATGGAAGGATTCTGATATCAGGAGCCCCCGCTTTTTTATTTGCATCTTTTTATCAGGTATTTGTGCGCAATGATAAAGCACCAAGGCTTGCCATGACAGCAGTGGTTTCAGGAGGAGTGTTAAATATTATCCTGGATTATGTTCTGATGTTTCCCATGCAGATGGGTATGAAAGGGGCTGCTGCCGCCACTGTCATCGGCAGCTTTGTAACTCTTTTTATATTGCTGACACACCTGGTTTCAAAAGAAAATACGTTAAGATTTGTCACAGGAATCCACTTAAAGCAGGCGGCAGATGTGGTGAAAAATGGATTCTCCAGCTTTTTACTGGATATGTGTAATGGGATCGTCACCTTCTTATTTAACCGACAGATTCTTTCCATCGCCGGTGAACTGGGAGTGGTGGTTTATGGTATTATTTCCAACAGCGCATATATTGCATCGTCAGTCAATAACGGAATATCCCAGGCAGTACAGCCGATACTGGCAACAAATTACGGGGCAGGAAAAAAAGAAAGGTTAAAGGAGGTAAGGCATCTGGCAGAGGGAACAGCCTGTCTGTCCGGTGTGCTGTTTGCCGGGATGGGACTTTTGTTTCCGGCTCTTGTAACAGAAGCATTTGTAAGACCTGATAAGGAAATTATGGCTATGGCGGTTCCAGCAGTACGGATTTATTTTCTGTCCTTTGCAGCAATGGGGCTGAATGTGCTTTATACCACCTGGTTCCAGTCAGTGATGGAACCTGCAAATGCTTTGAGAATCTGCCTGCTTAGGGGAATTGTTTTAAACAGTCTTCTGGTTTTTATTCTTCCATTATTTATGGGAGTCACCGGAATCTGGACTGTCATGCCAGTGACGGAAGTGCTGACTCTTACCGCATGTCGAATTATGTTAAAGAAACAGGCTATTTGTCGAACTTGATTTCGTATATACGAACACAAATCGCATATCAGAAAAAGACAGACTTTGTAAGTGCTTTCAATGCAATTGTATTTAAAAAAGAGAAAATTACTTCAAATAATCAATGAAAACCTCTTTACTCCCCTTTTAATTGTGCTATAATACTTTCAGGGCTTTTCCGCAATGGAAGGCGCGGGGGAGCAGCATAATTTACACTTTTTTAGGAGGATTTTACTTATGGCAAGAAAATGGGTTTATTTGTTCACCGAGGGAAGCGCAGACATGAAAAACCTGTTAGGTGGCAAAGGGGCGAATCTGGCAGAGATGACCAATTTAGGTCTGCCGGTTCCTCAGGGATTTACGATTACGACTGAGGCATGTACTCAGTATTATGAAGATGGGGAAACAATTAATGACGAGATCATGGGACAGATCATGGATCATATCGAAAAGATGGAAAAAATCACCGGCAAAAAGTTTGGTGATAACGAGAATCCTCTTCTTGTTTCCGTTCGTTCCGGAGCCCGGGCGTCAATGCCTGGTATGATGGATACGATTTTAAATCTTGGACTGAATGAGAAAGTAGTGGAAGTGCTTGCTGAAAAATCAGGCAATCCGCGCTGGGCATGGGACTGCTACAGAAGATTTATTCAGATGTTCTCCGATGTAGTTATGGAAGTAGGTAAAAAGTACTTCGAAGAGCTGATTGATGAAATGAAAGAAAAAAAGGGTGTTACAGAGGATGTACAGCTGACTGCTGAGGATTTAAAAGAGCTTGCAGGACAGTTTAAAGATGAATATAAGGAAAAAATCGGTTCTGATTTCCCGGCTGATCCTAAGGAGCAGTTAATGGAGGCAATCAAGGCCGTATTCCGTTCCTGGGACAACCCAAGAGCCAATGTTTACCGCCGTGACAATGATATTCCCTATTCCTGGGGAACTGCTGTCAATGTTCAGATGATGGCATTTGGAAATATGGGTGAGACTTCCGGTACCGGTGTTGCATTTACCCGTGATCCTGCAACTGGCGAAAAACATCTCATGGGTGAATTCCTGATGAATGCACAGGGTGAAGATGTGGTTGCCGGTGTGCGGACTCCTCAGAAGATCGAGCAGTTAAAAGAGGTTATGCCTGAAGTTTATCATAAATTTGTGGGAATCTGCAGTATCCTGGAAGATCACTATAAGGATATGCAGGATATGGAGTTTACAATTGAAGACAAGAAGCTTTATATGCTTCAGACCCGTAATGGCAAGAGAACAGCGAAAGCTGCTTTAAAGATTGCCTGTGATTTAGTTGACGAGTTTATGATCACAGAAGAAAAAGCAGTTAAGATGATTGATCCGAGAAACTTGGATACTCTGCTTCATCCTCAGTTTGATGCAGAAGTATTAAAGAAGACAGAGCCGGTTGGAAAGGCACTTGCTGCTTCTCCTGGTGCTGCCTGCGGTAAGATTGTTTTCACAGCAGATGATGCAAAGACATGGAAGGAAAGAGGAGAAAAGGTGGTTTTAGTCCGTCTGGAAACCTCTCCTGAAGATATTGAAGGAATGAAGGCAGCTCAGGGTATTCTGACTGTAAGAGGAGGAATGACCTCTCATGCAGCTGTAGTTGCAAGAGGAATGGGAACCTGCTGCGTATCCGGCTGTTCTGAAATTGCCATGAATGAGGCAGCGAAAAAGTTTGTTCTTGCAGGCAAGGAATACCACGAAGGAGACTGGATCTCCCTGGACGGATCAACCGGTAAGATTTACGACGGAATTATCCCGACAGTCGATGCAACCGTTGCCGGTGAGTTCGGAAGAATTATGGCGTGGGCAGATAAATATAGAAAGCTGAAAGTAAGAACCAATGCAGATACACCTGCTGATGCCAGAAAAGCCAGAGAGCTTGGTGCAGAGGGAATCGGTCTTTGCCGTACCGAGCATATGTTCTTTGAAGGCGACAGAATTGATGCGTTCCGTGAGATGATCTGTTCCGATACAGTGAAAGAGAGAGAAGCAGCACTGGAAAAGATTCTTCCGGTACAGCAGGGAGATTTCGAAGCTCTTTATGAGGCTCTGGAAGGAAATCCTGTTACCATTCGTTTCTTAGATCCGCCTCTTCATGAGTTCGTACCTACAGAGGAAGATGACATTAAGAAACTGGCTGATACTCAGGGCAAGACTGTGGAGCAGATCAAGACAATCATTGATTCTCTCCATGAATTCAATCCAATGATGGGACACAGAGGATGCCGTCTTGCTGTTACCTATCCTGAGATTGCAAAAATGCAGACAAAGGCAGTGATCCGTGCTGCAATCAACGTTCAGAAAGCACATCCGGACTGGAATGTATGCCCTGAGATCATGATTCCTCTGATCTGTGATGAGAAAGAATTAAGATTTGTGAAAAAGATTGTTGTTGAGACTGCAGATGCAGAGATTGCAGCAGCAGGCAGCAGCTTAACCTATCAGGTAGGAACCATGATTGAGATTCCGAGAGCAGCACTGACTGCAGATGATATCGCAAAAGATGCGGAATTCTTCTGCTTCGGTACCAATGACTTAACTCAGATGACCTATGGCTTCTCCCGTGATGATGCAGGTAAGTTCTTAAACGCTTACTATGATACCAAGATCTTTGAGAATGATCCATTTGCAAAACTGGATCAGACCGGCGTAGGCAAGCTGATGGAGACTGCAATCAAGTTAGGCAAGAGCGTTCGTCCTGATATGCATGTAGGTATCTGCGGCGAGCACGGCGGAGATCCGTCTTCCGTAGAATTCTGCCATAAGATTGGCCTTGATTATGTATCCTGTTCCCCGTTCCGTGTGCCGATCGCAAGACTTGCGGCAGCGCAGGCGGCGTTGAATAATTAATGCGTTGGCAATGAGCCGTGCAAAAATAAGTGTCGGAAAGCCCGGTGGAGAGCTTGCTCTCCACCGGGCTTTCTGATGCTTATTTTTATAGGGCGAAGCCCGTGACCGAGATGGAGCGTAAGCGGAATCGAGGTTATAACAGCGGAGATATGTGCTGATACAATTCGTGGACTAAAATAATATTATGTTTAGGCGGTATTATTGCATTGGAGTTGCTGTCATCCATGCAGTGTCATTGTAATAAATGCATTTTAATTAATTCAATTTTAAAACCTACGAATGAGTTTTATAAAAATTTAATGCTGCCTGCAAATATGAATATTTACGGAGAGCAGGTAATTTCAATGATTAAATTTGAAAGTCAATATTATGGTGTTTCTCTAACCAACTATTTACAAAGAGATGATGATTTTACGTATTATATTAAAAATATAAATGCAGAAATATATGGTATTTATGGTGATAGAGGGTATGAAAACTATCTTAACCGAATAAAAGATTTATGTCTGCCAGAAGATATATATAATAGAATAAATTTTCGATTTGTGAAGAATTCCTGCCATATGCCAATGATAGAAAATCCGATTGAATTAGCGCAGATAATAAAAGACATAATTGAAAATTGATGCATAAAAAAGCTGCGCACAGCATTTTAATGAGCTGATGCACAGCTCTTTTTTTCCTTTATTTGCAGATTTTGACTCGTATCATTAACAACATCATAGAAAATTACATTTTAAGTCGTAAAAATTACATGCAGTCAAAAAAGAGCTAATTTCTTGATATAATATAGACATGAACTTGGTAGTAAAGTGATTCATTTCACGTTTACTATATATGATCAGATTTAGATTATATAACTACATAGAAAGGGGGACGAGGTCATGAATAAAGATTTTGATTTGGATCTTAAAATGGACAAGGGTTCAGTAGATGTAGGAGAATCAAAAATTGCAAGTGTTGCTTATTGCACACCTGGTTGTTTAACAGGATCTACCTGTGGAACAAGTGAATGTGGATTGACAAGAAACTGCACAAACACATGGTTATGCTACTAATTTCCATGTAAACCCGATGCAAACGTACATGCATTTAGATGATTCACAAAATGCATGTACGTTTACATTTTGTGGAGGTAATTTTTCTGGCGGATATTAAGTTTCTATTTTGGTCAGGCATACAAGAGTTAAGCAAGGAGGATACGGTTAAAATATGAAAGATTTATTCAAAGATATAGGTTCCTTTATGATAAGGACACCGAGTCTGCCAATTAATTTATTGACAGATAATATAGAAAGTGCAAATAACATAGATCATATTATGTTTTTATTTGATTCTCCTCAATACAAAGATCAGTTTGATGAAGCTATATTTGTGGCCAGCCATGATTTATATGAATCCATGCAACACTATAAAGAGGATGGCACAGCAAGGGATACGAACTATTTGTTGAATTCAATCTATAAATATTTTAGCAGAAGCTGTTCCAGATGTACTCCATTTGGATTATTCTCGACGGTTGCATTTGGCGATATTACTTCTGAAAGAACATTATTTGAATTAAGCAGTGCAGAATTAAAAAGAAAGCCCCTGATCGATTCAGAGTGGTTATTCCAAGTGGTTTTTATGTATGAATCCAAGTACTTAAAATCTCTTCGATACACAATCAATGAAAGTGTTGCAATTCAGAAAAACAAAGCAATTTTGTTTAATTGCACAAAAGACAGCAATGGGGAAAAAGTAAATAAAAAATCTGTAAAGTACTCCAACGCATTTGAAGTAGTTTTAAGAATATCAGGAGATTACGTGAGTTATTCTGATATTATAAAAAACCTTAAAAAAGAATATCCCAATGTGGAAGAAAACACATTCCATACATATATCCAATCTCTAATAAAGGAAGGTTATTTAATTTCCGATCTACGTCCACCATTGACAATCGTTGATCAATTTGAATACTTTATCTGTAAACTTCAGGAATATGATATAAATACAAAAACTATAGTTGACATAAAAAATGAAATTCAAGAATATTCCAGTGGCTATAAAAATAATACCATCGAATGTCTGACAAAAATTTTCAAAGATATGAAGAGAATTTACAACTCCAAAAACTACCTGACCATAGATTCTTCCTTTTCCTACAGCCAATGCAATTTAAATCAAAATGAAATAAAAAAAATAAATAAGCTCCTCAATTTATTTGTACAATTTAATATCAAAGAGCCTTTCAATAGTTTAAATGATTACAAGAACAAATTTTTAGAAAAATATGGCCTTTCCAGGTGTGTTCCTTTGACTGAACTTATTGATACTGATACTGGAATAGGTTTTCCATCCCATTATGATGGAAAAACCGGCATGAATAATTTTGGAGAATATATCAATCCCTGGATACGATTTTTTGAAAGAAAATATGTAGATTCCATAAGACTTGGTCAGGAAATTGAGATCACTGATGCAGATATGGGAATGCTTTTAACAGAAGATATTGATATGGATCAGTTGCCCAAATCCATGGAGATTTACTTTAATTATGTGAAAGACAATGGAAAGGATGTTTATTATTTAAGTAATATTTTTGGATCGACTTATGCAGGGAAATCATTTGGAAGATTTTCTCATTTGATGAAGAATCCAGAACAGTTCTTTAAAGAAATAAATAAAAATTATGGTGATGAATGCCAGGTCTGTGAATTTACTTACTTACCCGATAGTTTATATTCCGCAAACGTGATCCGAAATATGCATGGCTCCACTTATGAAACAAGTTTTGGGACTACAAATTCAAAAGATCAGGCATTTAAACTTAAACTAAGTGACATCTTAGTAGAATTTAAAAATAACAAATTATATTTAAAGTCAGCGGCTAACAATAAAAGAATTATCCCAACATCTACCAATATGTTTAATCCACAGCTAAAACCCAGAATATTAAGATTAATTGACGAAATATCTTCTGATGGAATCAGGTTTTATAATAAACCATGGCAATACTTACTGGAGAAATTTGCCTATCTTCCAACTATACGATATAAAAACTTCGTATTGGAGCAGGAGAAATGGATTATTAAAATAGGTGATCTTGGTTTAACAAAACATTATGATTTTGCTGAGTTTAAAAATAAGTTTACCGAATACATAAATTCAAGAAATATACCCCTTTGGGTGGATGCCGTAGATGCAGACAAAAAACTTCTGTTAAATCTGAAAGAGGACAGATGTTTATCTGTGTTGCAGAAATTACTGGAAAAATCAGAAACAGTTGTGGAAAGATATAATATAGAATCAGAACATCCAGTGAAACTGAATGATACTTCTTATTGCTGTGAATTGGTAATACCATTAATTTTAGCTCAGGATGCTAACTCCCATAAGGCCAATGATTTTGACATTACCAAGAATTATGGTAATGTCAGATATAAAGAGCCTTTAGATGAGTGGTTATATTTCAAAATATACGGTATTGAGGAATACGCAGATTATCTTTTAGGTGAAGCTTTGTATGCTCCATTGCAGAAATTACTTGAAAATAAAGAAATAGACAGCTATTTCTTCATTCAGTATAAAGATCCAGATTTACATCTGCGATTGAGATTAAAAGCTGATAATACTAAATTAATGTTGGTGCTGCCAAAAATGTTAGATATATTAAGCCAGCTTATGAAAAACTCTCTTATCTCAAACTATTGTATTGATTGTTATGAGCTTGAATTGGAGAGGTATGGCGGATATGATTTGATGAACTATGCACATGAGGTGTTTTATAAAGACAGCATAGCAATTCAAACGATAATCTATGAAAAAAATAATCATAATATAAAAGTGTCAGATGAACTTTTAGCATCAGTGATTATTTACTTTCACATGCAAATATTTAATTTGAGTTTTGAAGATATGTTTGTATTTCTCAATTGTGAAAATCCTACCAAGAGCTATCAAAAAGAATTTAGAGAACATAAGGATACCTACGTTGATTTCGCAATAAAGTATTTGTATCATGAAACGATAAATCCAGAGATTGATTTTATTTTGAAAATATTATCGGTAAAAATTGAATCAATGAAAGAATATTTAAATAAAATCGAAGAATATTACCCGGATAACAAAGCTGTAAAATTTAGCATACTTGATAGTCTGCTGCATATGAACATGAATCGATTATTTGGTCCCAATACGGAATTGGAAAAAAAGATGAGAAGTTTAGCACGTCATACATATTACTGTGTTTACAGCAGAAAAAAAATAGGTATATTGGGTGGTAAATAATATGCAGAAATTTAAAATATTAAGTACTTCAGAAGTAAAGGAAATGCTTTCTTCACTAAAAGTGATTCCCAAATCCATTAAAATATTTTTCCAGGCCAGCAAACTGATATTTGTCCTAACCATTATTATTAATATTATTGCGGGTATCGTTCCTGTAATTTCCGTAAATATTTTTGGTAACCTGATTAATGCTATTTCAGCCAAAGATTTAGATAGCTCGTTGAAGATATTAGCAATCTACATCGGCATTAGTTTTCTGTCAGGTATGATTATAAGTATTAAAACTTTTTTATTTACCAAATTTCAATTGTTGTTAGATTATGAATTGATTAACAGGCTATTGGATAAGTGCGCCATTATGTCTTTGGAGGAATTTGAAAATTCTGACATACAGGATCAGCTGCAGCATATCCTATCGCAGGTGGGATTCAGGCCTTATAATATCTTTACTACCACATTGACACTTGTAACGTCAATTACTACCATACTTTCATCTGTTTATATCATGCTGATGTGGCGGCCTTTGTCAGTATTTCTTATCATTGTTCCCGCGTTTGCCTTTTCAATTTTCTATCTTTCCATAAGTAAAAGAGAGTTCCAGACAGAAGAAAGAAATGCAAAGAAAGCCAGAAGTATATGGTATTATGAATTTTTACTAACAAAGGATCAATCTTTTAAAGAAGTTAAAATTTTTAATTTAGCCAGACATATTATAAAGAGACATAATGATTTAAAGCAAAGCGTTATTAATGAAAACTTATACAACACCAAGGTACGGCTGATTATATCCGTTGTATTTGATTTTGTTGATCAGATCTGTATGGCAATACTCATGATTTTAATCATATTATCCGTAATTGCCGGAGAAATTTTAATTGGTAACGCTGTTGCACTTCTAAGAATTATAAGCATGATGTTTGATAGCTTTAACAGTATCATGAATATTATTTACAGCATAAATCAAAACAGTTTGTATATGACAAAATTGATTAATTTTCTAAGTAAGCCTGGTAATGCAAATAGGAATGAAAATTATAAACTGAATGATTTAGATCAGATTGAAATAAATAACCTAACATTTGCATATCCGGAAACAGATAAAAAAGTTCTTCAGAATATCAATATAAAAATTAATAAAAACCAAAGAGTTGCATTGTTCGGAAGAAATGGATCTGGCAAAAGTACATTAATAAAATTATTATTGGGATATTATTTAGTTGATGACGATATGATTAAGATGAATGGAATCCCTTTAAATAAAGTTAATATTGACAGCTTACATAAATTAACAGGAATACTATTCCAGGATTACTGTAAGTATGAACTATCAGTAAAGGATAATGTAGGTTACGGTAATATTGATGAAATCGATAACGAAGCCCTAATAAAAGAGTCACTGGAAGAAGCTGGGATAGACTTTCTTCCTCCTGATTTAAATCAGCAGCTTGGAAAATGGTTTTCAGATGGAATACAGTTATCTGGCGGACAGTGGCAGAGAGTTGCTCTGGCCAGGTGCTTTTTCAAAAAAGCGCAAATGTATATTTTAGATGAACCAAATGCGGCGCTGGATAAAATGGGTGAGAAAAAAATAATGAACACATTTTTTGAACTTACAAAAAATAAGATTGGCGTGTTTATTTCTCATAAAATTGCACATGTCATGCTAGCTGATAAAATAATTTATCTGGACGAAGGAAAGATCGTGGCAGAAGGTACACATGAGGAGTTATTAAAAACATGTCCTTCCTATAAAGAAATTTACGATCTGGAATTCGATATACCCCAAAATGGAGGCTGATTATGAATTTACCGAATGAAAAAAAGCGTGAGTTGGATAATTTCATAATGAATATATCAAAAAAATTGTCCGACGCAGATTATGTTCAGGAGATATTTGCTTCAAATAACACTGAGTATCGATGTACTTCAGTAGCAGTTTCATATCCGGCATTATGTATATTATTTTCGGAACTTCAATTAAATTTTCCGGATTACGATTTTGATAAGTATGCTCATACATATCTGGAGATAGTAAATGACTATATGGGCCAAAATAATATCTATGATATCTCCCTGTTTGATGGGTTATGCGGTGTGGGTTTTGCCGCGCATTGTATGTCAGACCATGGGAAACGGTATCAATCGTTTATAAAGAGCTTAAACGAGCACATTATTGATATTGCGGACAGTAATATTTTAAAGTATAAAGAATTACCATTTAACGAACTATTTTATGATATTATGTATGGGTTAACCGGTACAGCCACTTATCTGTTGAATTTTCACTCGGAACAGAAAGTAAAAAAGACATTGCTGCACATTCTGCAATATTTAACTGATCTATGCAAAACAGGAGACAATGGAATCCCACGCTTTGCAATCAGAGCAGATGAGAGCCAATTGTTTCCTCTCGAGAATAGTCCTGAGATTCGATATATAAATTTAGGGGTTGCACACGGGATACCTGGCATGCTTTTAATATTATGTAAATCCTATGAATCAGGAGTATATGTGCAAGACCAGCTGGAAGCAATAAAGTATTTATCAGAATTCATTTTTAACAGCTGCATAAAAGACAGTGATGATATTTTTTGGGAAACTCAAAAAATATTAGGAATGGATCAGGAGAAAGCAGTACCTTCCAGAGATGCGTGGTGTTATGGTACTCCAGGTGTGGCGTATTCATTATTGATTGCTTCAAAGATCCTGGATAATGATGAAATGCGTGAGCTTGCGGTTGACAGTATGAAATTATCTTTAAAAAGAATGCGGCAAGTTATCTCACCTACTTTTTGTCATGGACTTTCTGGTTTGTGCTGTCTGACCAGAAAATTCTATGAATACACGGATGATAACTTCTTTTATGAAGTGTATATGAAGACATTGGATCATTTACTGGAATCCTACAGTGACCAATATCCGTTTGGGTTTAAAGATACGGAAATAGAGGAAGGGCATATTGTGAATAAGGATGAAATAGGACTCTTAACAGGAACCAGTGGAGTGATCCTGACTATTTTATCTTGCTATCATCCTGTTAAAACACAATGGGATTCAATATTTTTATTATAAAAAACAGCGGTCCGATTGTCGGACCGCTGTCAGAATTTAATTGTAACAACCCCTCCGGACTTATTGTTACTCAGATAAAGCTGACCTTCGTGGGTCTTGACTGCCTGTGCGGCAAACCAGAGACCGAGACCATTATGACCGTCTGCACCACGCGCCGTATCCCCACGCCACAGACGTTCCGTTGCATGCTGTAAAGCCGGCTTACTAAAGCCGGGGCCTTCATCACACACAGTCACCTGCCAGCCGCCATCTGCCATACTGCCTGTCAAATATACGTTTCCACCCACCGGTGAATGCTCTATGGCATTTTGTACTACATTTCCAAGGGCGCGAAGTAAATGTTCTTTTTGGACGTTTACAGAACCGTTAAGACTGTTCTGGGTTTTTATGCACACGCCCCTGGCTTCTGCAATGGCCGTAGTGTTACTGATCAGTTGGTCAAACAGGGCGTTCAGGCTGGTATTTTTAAAAGCTTCCTCCTCACCTGCCGAGGTTTCAAGTAAACAAGTAACATACTGCCTGGCACGTTGATTGCTGGCTGCAATTGTTTCCACCATCTTACGGTCGCATTCAGGCAGTTCTTCGTCAAGCAGCAGTTCGGCATTGCCTCCTATCAGGGTGAGGGGGGTTTTTAAATCATGGGCCAGTGCGGCTATTTCTGCTTCCCGTTCCTGCTGTGCCGCCCACTGAGAGGACAGGGAGTTGTACAAAGCACCTCTCATATGCTCCATTGCATCAAGTGCCTGATCGTATTCCCGTATCCCTGCGTGTGGAATTGTAAAATCCAGTTCCTGTGCACCGACCTTGCGGCTAACCTCATCAAACAGTTTCAGTTTGGAGGCAAGACGCTGACGAAGCCACAGGGTGTTAAACAGAAGACAAAACACCAATGCTGCACCCAATGATGACAGCCACAGATATTCAAAGGGGGGCAGGACACCTCGCAGAACAGGATCTGCAAACTCTGATCTGTAATAATATCGTATGATTACCGTGCTTCCATCTCTATAAGTGTGTCTGGAAACACGCATATTATATGCATCTTCATGTAAAAGACTGGTCAGGTTTTTCAATTTCCTTCCTTTGGTATTGCTTTCCAGAACTTTACCATTCCGATCAAATAAAGCGTACTCTGCCAAAAAATCGTCACTTGGAGAAACGAAAGTTTCCGGGTCACCAGCCAGCATTTGTTCTACCTGTTGGCTGGAAGTATATGAATTATAGAAAAAGCCGGTGTTTACGAGCCGGATAAATAACCAATACCATAACAAGCAGCATAATAGCATGCAGCCAAGCATAACAATGCCAAAGCGTAAAAGGACAAAGGAAAGACTTACAGATCTTCGTTTTTTCGCCATTTGTAACCCACCCCCCAAATTGTATCGATAGGACTGATGCCGTGGGCTTTCATCTTGGCACGGATATTTTTAATGTGCTCTGCAACAGCGGACGGATCTCCCTCTGCGTCAAAGCCGAAAACGGCTTCGTATAATTGTTCTTTGGTAAACACCTGTCCGGCGTGAAGTGCCAGATGCTCACAGATCGCATATTCGCCCTTGGTGAAGGGCAGTGTGTGTTCACCAGCAAATGCCGTTTTTGCCTGTATATCGAAGCGGACGCTGCCTCGTTTTAATATGTGGGTTGGCTGACGCACTTCCCTCCGAAGATGGGCGCTTACCCTGGCACGCAGCTCTGCAACACTGAAAGGTTTTTTAATGTAATCATCGGCTCCCAGGCCAAAGCCCTGAACGAGAGCCGAATCTTCTGCTTTGGCGGTTAAAAACAGGATAGGGCAATCCACTTCGGTACGGATCCGTCTGCAGAAGGAAAATCCATCCTCGCCGGGCATCATTACGTCAAGAAGCAAAAGATCGTATAATCGGCATCTGGCGGGCTGTAAGGAAGCGGCATTTGCTTCAGTGTCTACCTGGTAACCTTCTTTTTCCAGAGCAGTGCGTACCAGAGCCAGCATATCCAGATCATCGTCGATGACTAACAGTTTTGGCATAGAATATCCTCCTTATCTTACTCTTGTATAACTCTGCCTTCCCATCTACTATACCATAATATTGTGAGAACCAGAACAGCCGAAGTAATAATAATCAGAGAAATTACTCCAGGAATAACAGATCCACTGGTAAGGTTAAAATAATCTTTTAAAAACCGCACACCCCATTCCCAGGGAATAGCCGGCCAGATTTTATCACCAATGGAATTTTCAAAGTAACCAGCTAAAATTGTACCTGCTATTCCTGATAAAACGGAGATACTGAAACCAAATTTAAAAGCAATGGGTACATGTATAACATATAAAAATAAGTTACTTAATAAAAATGAGCAGAATATAAAAAAATAGGAACCAAAGTCCATAAAGTTCATATTTAGAAAAAAATTCACTCCGGCATAAAAGCATAGTTCGTATAGTATGATACTAGTGGAAGACAGAAACAGCAGAAAGAACAATTTACCCAGATAAACACTTCTTCTGGATTCTACGATTCCCAGAGCGTTTTGGACATTGTTGATATTACGGTCTAAATTAATAAAAATTGGTACTACAAAACTAACAAACATAGGATAGCATATTTGCAACAAAATGAAAAACAGCCGAACATCAGAAAAAATACGGTATCCACCAGAATTGTAATAAACTAAAAATAATGTTGTGATTACGACAGGAGGCAGCAGATGCAATAGTATAAGCGGAGTTCGTTTAATTTTAGTAAAGTTAGAAAAAAATTCTCTTGTAATTGTCAATTTCGATACACCTGCCCTCTGTACCAGCGTGCAAATAGAAATGTAAGAACGACCGCAGTGAGCAGGCTTACAACCACCAGCAGTGAACTCTGGCCTAAACTCAGAATCTGTCTTGTACCTCCCTGAACCAATAATCCGTTTGGCAAAACTCCGAATAAGGTAATCATAAACCTGGCGGTCCAGCTATATGGAAAAAACCAGAATATAGGCGTCAGAGAAAAAAACAAACCACCAAATCCAGCGAAAATCAGATTAATGATCATAGAACCTACGAATCCGGCTTTTTGATCCAAAAACAAGCAGAAAGGGATCTGCCATAATAAAGTCAGCCATAATAAGCAGTATTCTAAAACATAATATCCGGTATGTTTGAAAGCACTTAAGTCACCTGACTGCATGTATTCTGAAATAATAGATATCAATGATAGTAATAATGAAATCAGCAAAAGATTAAGTGCTATTAAAATTGTTTTAGAAATAAATGTATTTTTTAAGTCTATGGGCAGGCTGTAAATAGTCCGGTAATTGTGTTTTTGTTCCTTATTATTTACTAAGTGGCATAATATCACAATGGATAAAGACGCAATGGGTACACACCAATTGCAGACGATGGAGCATGAAAAACCACCTAAACCAATACCCACAGATAAAAATATAACTGCTATTAAAATTAAGGCTGCCGGAATATATAATATGAGTTTCCGAAACAGGGTGCGTTTAAATTTTAAGTTTTCTGCTGCCAGATAGGTTCGTAACATCAGGAAGCACGCTCCTTTCTTATGATATCCATAAACAACTGTTCCAGATTCTCATTGGCATCAATTTTATCCTGATACAGAAGTGACCCATTATTTAGAATGCCTATGTCATCGGCGACCTGCTGTATCTCGCTTAAGATATGACTGGATACAATGACTGAAATCCCGGATACTGCGAATGTACGGATCATTTTCCTTAAATCTTCCATTCCGAAAGGATCCAGCCCATTGGTAGGCTCATCTAAGACTAACAATTCGGGGTCATTTAAAAGCGCTAATGCGATACCCAGCCTTTGCTTCATTCCCAATGAAAAATCAGCAATCTGCTTATTTTCCGTATCCATTAAGTCCATTCTTTCCAAAACTTCAATGCATTTATCGGTTGAGATCCCCATAAGAGTTGCCCGGACTTTTAAATTTTCAAACGCTGTTAAATTTTCATACAAAGGAGGTGATTCAATGAGGGAACCAATCCTTAATAGATCTTTTCTGCTCCAGGGGTGATTATCGAATATTATTTCTCCGGAAGTGGGGGTGATAATACCTGTAATCATCTTCAGTAATGTTGATTTGCCAGCACCGTTAGGTCCTAACAGACCGTAGACAGAATTTTTCCTTACAGACATAGATAAATCATTAATTGCATATGTCTTTTTAAATTTTTTGGAAACATGATTGGTTTTTATCATATACTCATGCATCATAACATCCTCCATTTCACAATTAGCCGCTTTGTACAGTGTCTGTTCCATAGGGGTACCTCCTTTTGACCTGTTACTGTTATGGTAACAGCCATTTTTAAGGATTTTATAAGGAAGTGGTTTTTACAGTAAAAAAATGGAAAATGAAAAATAGAAAGGCTATGATTAAAACATGACATACAGCTGCCGTATTATGCATGTTATAATTGTAGTAAAATTAATTGGGAGGAGTATAACATGAATTCAGAAATAATCGCAAAAGCAAATAAGATAATTGAAGAAAAGGCTGTAGGTGGAAATGAGGGATATTGTGCTTTAACATTAATCGACATGGATGACTATCCAACAACCTCAACAATATCCGTATCAAAATCTGATGGCATAAACTGGCTTACATTCTGTACAGGATTTGGCAGTGATAAAACCAAAAGAATTGAAAGATGCAACAAAGCAAGTGTTTGTTTTAATTCTGTTAATCATAATATTACACTGGTGGGTATAATAGAAGTATTGACAGACCCTGAAATTAAAAAAGAAATGTGGTATCATGGACTTGAAAATCATTTCAGCGGTCCTGATGATCCCAATTACTGTGTTCTGCGTTTCACTACAACCCGCTACAATCTTTTTGTGGATTGGAAGGAAGCAAAGGGGGTCTTATAAACAAATTATTCTATAAAGCAAAGGAGATCTTTTAATGGAAACACCACGAATCTTTCATATGCCCTTTTCCGATATTTATCCGCTTTATATAAAAAAAGCTGAGAAAAAAGGAAGAACCAGAAAGGAAGTAGATGAAATCATTTTCTGGCTGACAGGCTACGATGAGCTTTCATTACAGCAGCAGATAGAGAAGGAAATAAGTATGGAAGACTTCTTTCATCAGGCGCCCCTTCTGAATCCCAAAGCTTCTATGATTAAAGGGGTTATCTGCGGCTACCGGGTGGAAGAGATCGAAGATGAACTGATGAGGAAGATCCGGTATCTGGATAAATTAATTGATGAACTGGCCAAAGGTAAGGCAATGGAAAAAATATTAAGACAATAGTGATTATCAATTTGCGCTGGCTACATCAAACGATAATAAGAAACTCGGAGGTAATGTATGTATTATGAGAATACTAAGGCCATTGAACGAAAAACAGTGGGATATAGAAAGCCTGGCAGCATTGTCTGTATCGTATTAATCATTGCTCATCTGATGAGCCTGTGGTTTTATACCTCAGTATCTGCCAATTCAGCGGAACCTCCCGGTTTCACCATAATCGTATTGAATTCCAGAGAGAGCCTTTCGTTATCTCTGCAAATACCAAATGACAGTTTAAGCGAATTAAGAATCAGAGAGAGCGAAAAAAAAGGCTGGGAAAAATACTATAAAGTATATTTCCATTACCGCGTGTATCCGCCGAAGATTGAGGATATAAAGGATATAAAACTTATTGTTCAAAGCAGTAGTAAAAGCTTTCAGTGTAATCTTCCGAAAGGAACCTTTGATAAATACAATAATATTTTAACGCTTGATATGAAATCGGAAACTCTTACGGTCGGTCAGTCTCCCTTACGGGTACCTGCTCTGGTTGCCTTGCGGGTTATCCTGACGTTGCTTATTGAAGGTGCTGTTTTTTTTCTCTTTGGATACCGGCAAAAGAGAAGCTGGCTTGTCTTTGCATCGGTCAATCTGCTTACACAGGCAGGATTAAATGCTATGCTTACAGGTCCTAATTTAAGCAATTACTGGATACTTGGTTATATATTTGGTGAAATGTTGGTATTTATCATAGAGATGATTGCATATCTTAGTTTAATAAAGGAATACAGGAAAAGGCGTGTTGCGTTTTACGTAATGCTCGCCAATACTGCCAGTCTGATATTAGGAGGCATGTTGATTACATATTTGCCGGTTTAATATTATTTTACAGCCTTTTGAGGAGTCATAGTATAAAACTATGGCTTTTTCTACGAACAAAACCGGAATAATTACGAGGTATAAAAAATGATCTGAAATAATGGTAAAATAAAATAATTATGCCCAGTGACAGCAAAACAATAATGCCAAAGAAGTTTAAAGGGGAAAGACTCATGAATAAAAAAATTTTCTTATATTGTTTTTTGGTTATAGCTTTAACTGGCTGCTCGGATACAGGTAAATCCCCAGCTGCAGCAGAGCAGCCAAAAGAAAGTCCGACTGCCGTCTTGGTTCAGGAGTCTTCCGTCGGGACCAGGCAGGAAGTTTCCTGGCAGACAGCCTATAAGGACATAATCAGTCATGGGGGTGGTCATCTGCCTGATCCATATAAATTAAGGGGAGAAGATGGATTGAATCCATCGGTCTATCTGGGGATTCATGATTTTAATGGAGACGGGATTCCTGAATTAATATTGGGGGATGGGATTTCTCTCAGCGTGTATACTTATGAAAATCATGGATTGAAAAAGGAAGCGGACCTTTATGAGCCGGAAGGCTGGTATATTGTTAATGAATTATATTTACAGAACAATTGTCTGATTCTTGTGAGCAATGGATCGGATGGATGCGGATATGTGGGATTTACCTGGCTAAATGGTGCCTATATTACGGGGACACATGATGATTACAATCCTGACCGGTCTTTTTTGTATGATGCTGAGACTACATATAAAGCTTTTGATGATATATTCCATATAACCAAGCTGGAAGATAACTGTAAAAAATCTTTAATTAAAAGAAACAGAGAGAGCGGTGATTTCACAGGAGACTGGTCTGATGTGAAATGGTAAAAGAGATGAATGATACGGGCAGTAAGTCCGGGTGGGATTCTGGCGGATCCTGGTCCCGGACTTTTTTGTTGAATAATTTAACAGAATAACCTAACGTTAATGGAATCAAGAGATAAAATGCTGAATAATATGGAGATTTCTCCTTATTATCCGGCATTTTTTACGTGATCCCATAAAAAGATAGTTTTTTATCTACAATCATATTATGCGAAAAAAATAAAGATTCAGAAGAATTTAGTTTACAATATTACTCTTTTTTTCTTTTTGCCTTTTAGGAGGTAAGAAAATGGGAGAAAGTGTTCATGTAATTATTGAGGAAATAAAAAAAGGTAATAAGGAAAAATTCTTACTGATAGTAGATAAAATGACTCCGCTGATTAACAAGTATGTACGTCTTTTATATAAAGATGAAAAAGAGGACATGCATTCAGAATTTGTACTCAGTCTGCTGGAGGCCATCAATTCAATGCAATATTATAAGGAAGATGGGCAATGTGTATACTTTTTAAGCAGAGCCCTAAAAAACAAATTCTTAGAACAGTATAAAAAAAGCAAGCAGCATTTTGATTCTGAGGCTACTGTTGAGGATGAGTTTTTTACTGAGATCAGCGTGGACCAGCCTCTCTACGACGACTGGCTGTTTCATGAAGATCTAAAAGCTATGCTTTTAAAAACGGACGGGAAACAGGCTGTTATATTGTGGGATATCATCTTTCATGAAGAATCGGATGCAGTAATTGCGGAGCGGCATTCGGTGTCCCGCCAATACGTGAACCGAGTCAGAAGAAATTTTTATAGTCTTCTGAAAGATAACTATTATAAATAAAAGAAGAAGGCGTTGCAGGAGGTGCAGTTATGGAAAAAAAACTGGTTCTGGAAAAAAGCGCAATGGGAATCATCAGTGCCTGGATTATGGATCAATTCGGACTTTTATTTCCTGCTGTTTCTTTATTGACCATACTTATGATTACGGATTACATATCAGGAATGCTGGCCTCGAAAAAGGAAGCACTGGACAACCCGGATAATAATAAGTATGGCTGGAACAGCAGGAAAAGCCGGATCGGCCTCTATAAAAAGGCAAGTTATATATTCATGATTCTGGCGGCAGTCAGTACGGATTATGTCATCTATAAATTTTCTACTGAGATCGGAATTAAATTTGAGCATAAGACGATCTTTGGATTATTGGTAACTGTCTGGCTCATAATTAATGAATTAATTTCTATTTTAGAAAATGCAGGGCGAATGGGTGCCAGAATGCCGGAATTTCTTCAAAAAGTTCTCACGGAATTACGGGGCAAAATAGATAAAGACTAAAAAGGCAGCTCATTCCTTTCGGCGGGTATTCATGCCGGTTAATTTGGATAATATCAGGGTGGAAAATACTAATAAATAAATCAGCGCCTCTAAGAAAATATAGTTTTCCAAATTCAAAAAGAGAAAGCCCAGCGCAGCAAGGAAGCTGATGAACAGTGTGCGGTCAGTTTTTTGAGTAAACGTCTGATTTTCGTCTGTGTCAACCGGGCGGTTGGGATGATCGACAGCTCCTGTGAGTTTGATCAGTACCATAAAAACAAAGTACAGAAGAAACGAAACAGGAGCTTTCAGGCTGTAATATTTTACGATCAGAAGTATGACAGTCATGGTGGCGCAGGAGAAAATCAGGCAGGAGTAATAAGACTTTAAATGCAGTCCTCCATTAAAGGAGCGGAGGGGAATAAACAATAAAAAAAACAGCAGGCATTCCACTTCCATATTCAGAAAAGCTGCAATACAGAGACTGCAGACCAGATTTAAAAACAGTTCCAGAAAGCTTTGAAAACCATATAAATAGATTTCATAGTCTTCTTTTGAAATTACTTCTTTTTTAAGAATATAATTGGTAATTGCGATGGACAGCCGTTCCATATTACGATCCTCCTTTTCATTTTTCAGGTTCCTGATATAAGATCACAACCGCTTTAAATATGTTCCCCTGAACCTGCGTGATGGCCTCTCCGTTGCAGGCGGCTACAGCCTGCTCGATGGAAAACAGACCCAGTCCATGATGGGCGGGATTTTTCTTAGTGGTCAGAAAATGTTTCTGACCGTCTGTGTATCGTTCCCCCTCGAAGGTATTCCAGACGACAATAGAAAGGATTCCCTTCTGATAGGACATTTCCAGTTCGATTTTCGGATGTCCGCTTTTCATCTGGCGGCAGGCTTCCAGGGCATTTTCTAACAGGTTGCCAAGAATGATGGTCAGATTTCCATTTTGGAAAGGCATTGTGGGGGGAATAAAAATATTGGTACAGAATTCTATATTTTGTTTCCGGGCGACGGAACTTTTATAATTCACAAGAGAATCCACCACTATATTACCGCTGCGGGATATCTCGTGTATTTTTTTCAAATTTCCCTTTTCCAGGAGTTCAGTGAGATAAGTGGCTGCATCTTCATTTTTCCCTGAATTTACCATGCCCAGTATGCTGATTAAGTGCTGCTTCATGTCATGGCGCAGCAGACGGATTTCGGTATTTTGCATCTCCCGTTCCTCTGCCTGGCGGCTGCAAAGCTCTAATTGCTGCTCATAGAGCAGAGTCTTTTTTTGATATTCCGAACTTGCTGCCAGCGATTCAAATACCTCAAAAATAATATAATTAATAAGCAGCAGTAAAATTCCTGATATAAAGGAAAAAAGAAGCTCATTCTCAGCAGTGCTGCTGATCAGAAAAATGTTATGCATAATATAAATACTTCCTGCAGGTACCATAAGCAAAATCGCCATGTACCGGAAGGAAATATCACCAGTGCTTTTATGCTGGAGACAGTGTCCGGTAATAATTGCAAAAACAAGCATTACGATTTTTGATATAATGGCTCCTGAGAGACCAGCTTTATCATCTAAATTCAACATATTTAAGATCATATGTATGATAATTTCCACCAGCATCCAGATCGTACAGATCAAAAAAGAGAACAAGGCACATTTTTTCCAGCTTTCCGAATAAGAAATACTGGTTGCAAGAAAGACAAACACCATGTTGAATAAAAGTGTCAGTGTAGGTGAGATTCCGTTTTCAATGCCCAGAAACAGCTGAAAGAAATAATAGGCCACCCAGATTATGTATGTTGTAGTTTTTTTCCAGGAGGGAACGAAAAAAGCATTGATGCACTTATGTATAACTAAAATATAAAAAAGTGAGAGAAACGGACTTACAACAGCTGACGAAAGAACTTTCATACTATTTTACCCCCGCTTTCTTGCTGGCCAGATCACATAATTGTTTGCGTATTTTCTTTTGCCTGTCTTCGCTGATCTGCAGTGTGGTTGATTTTCCTCCGTTTTCAATAACAAGACTGGAAAAGTTCATGGTGCTGACATAATCATAATTTACAAGATAAGACTGGTGTATCCGCAGGTACCGCTGTTTGTTTCCGGTTAACTCTTTCTCCACATCGTTGAGCTTTCCGTAAAAAAACTCCTCTCTGCCATCCTTTAAATAAATATATACAATCCGGTTGCGGCTTTCAAAATAGATCACATCCTTTAACGCTACCTTTTTAATCTCTTTATTAAAATTAAATTGAAAATAGACGTTATTTTCATTAATCCGTTCATACGCTTCTTTAAAATACCGGGAGAATTTCGCTGTGTCCAGCGGCTTGGAAAGAAAACGGAACGGCTCCACCTCAAATAATTCTTTTAAATACTGTTCGTATCCGGAAATATAAATTAACAATGCAGTCTTATCTTTTTGCCTGATGCGCCGGGCGGCTTCAATTCCGTTTTCCTGTGACATTTCTATATCAAGAAAGATCAGGTCAAATAAGTTACCAAGATTTACGTATTTCGTCAGCATGGAACCGTCAAAAAATACGTCGACTTCAATTTCAATACCGTTTGCCAAAGCTTCTTTCTTTATTAATTTCTCTAACATTCCTGTAAAAAGAACATCATCATCACAAATTGCTATTCTTAACATACTTACCCTTCCCCATTAAAACTGTGTACTTTATTTATTCAAAAATGAAACATGTATATATGTATATCGTACGTTACCTCCCATTAATTAAAAGGGAGAAATAGGAGCTTTTGTCGCATTTTGTCTAATTGATCATATTAAAAATTACTTGCAGGCTCGAAATTTCAACATGATGTAATTTTTTCAATGGAAATATAATATTTTCTTATTGCACTAAAAATATTATATCACATTTATGGAGGTAACAAAATTGAAACCCTATCTGCTTTTAATTATTTCTCTCTGCACCCTGTTTTTAATTGCAAATTTAATTCATCTCATCCTGGAAAAAAATGATGATCGAAAATCCAACAAAAAAATTTATGTAATAAATATGATGGCGGCTGTTGTCATTTCCAATTGTATTGAGTGGAGTGAAATGCAGTTTGAAAGGAGAGCTGCATTTCTGGGGGAAAGCTTTATATCCCTGCTTAATCTTATTAATATACTGTTGTGTCTGGTTCTGGTGCTGTTCATGCTTTTTGTTAAGAATGACAGAGAGAGGATTCATCAGTATCAAAATCGGGAATAATTACGAGCAGTGTCGTTATTTTTACAACTTGTCATTATTAAGCTGCTGAAATTGTATAATCGCATTATCTTAATTTCTTTATAAAAATGGAGGTAGAAAGAATGGAATGTAAAAGTAATATTGCAGCTAAGTTCATGGAACAGGTAGCCAGAAAATCAGTGGAGCTGGCATCTCAGAGCAGATGCATGTATATCTATCACCAGCCGAAGATGCCGGCAGAGCTTAAGAAATTTAAGAAATAAGCATCAGAAATTTTAATTGCAAAATTTTCTGCGGGACATGATATCCTTTGAAAAAGTTGGCTATAATTTTAACAGGACTTCCTCAAAGGGAACCAATCATGGAGGGCAGATAATGAGAATTCCAAAACACATCGGAATCATTCCTGACGGAAACAGACGCTGGGCTGTGGACAACGGCATAAAAAAAGAAGAAGGGTATGATAAGGGCATCTCGCCTGGTATGACCCTTTACCGGCTCTGCAGGGATCTGGGAGTGGAAGAAATGACCTTTTATGGCTTTACCGCAGATAATACCAAACGTCCTGCGGTACAGCGGGAAGCATTTTCCAAGGCCTGCGTGAAGGCTGTGGAGGTGCTGTCTAAAGAGAATGCACAGCTTCTGGTTCTTGGTAAGACTTCTTCGGCCATGTTTCCGGACGAGTTGAAACCATACACCAAAAGGGTGTGTTTCGGAACCGGGGGAATGAAAATCAACTTCCTGATTAATTACAGCTGGGAATGGGATTTGGGACTGTCAGAGGGGACCATAGGCCCAGAGCTTAAAACCTCCGATGTATCAAGAATGGATTTGATAATCCGGTGGGGAGGAAGGAGAAGACTTTCCGGCTTTCTTCCGGTTCAGTCCGTTTATTCGGATATGTACGTAGTCGATGATTACTGGCCGGATTTTAAAACGGATCATGTTTACAAAGCACTGGAGTGGTACTCCAGACAGGATGTGACCCTGGGGGGGTAAAAAAAGAGAATACATTTTAAGGCAGCCGTGCAGGCTGCCTTTTTGTGGTTAAAGGAAAAATTGCTTGATATTAGTGATATATGCTATAATGTTGAAGTAAAAACTGATTATATTATATGAAATACACAACTGGAGGAGCTGGAATTGATCAGACAACTACTTAACCGATATAAAAGCTATAATATAGCGAAAAAGACTCTTATTATTCTTCTGGCCGGTTCCATCGTTCCGTTAATGATAATGGAAACAATTACCTGCACCATTGCTGCCAGTACTTTAAAACGGCAGACTGATACTCTGATGGAAAGCAATATGAAGCTGTCACAGAAAGGTCTGGAAGATTACTTCTCCCAGTATGACGGCATTATCATGTCTATATATACAGAAAACCAGTATGCGCTGAAATTAGAAATGTTAAATGTCTGGGATTCCAGGAATTATTATCTCATAAAAAAGGAGCTGGAGGATGATCTGGAGAATATTTCCTACTTACATCCTGAAATTCTGGGAATTGCTGTGGTTACGCAGAAAAAAGAGTGCATTGGTTATGATTCCGTTACCAACAGCACCAGAAACAGCTTTTGCTTTCCGGATAAGGAAAAAAGCTGGCTGGAAGTAGCAGATGAGACATTTTTAAATACACGGACGGTCTATTCTGACGTCATAAACCGAAGTGAGGATAACGGAAAGAGCCGGAATATTCTGTATCTTGGCCACAGGATCGCAGATATTAATAATTACAGGCAGGGAACGGTTGGGAGTATTCTGATCTGTCTGGATGAAGAACGGATCAGAGAGACGTATTCCCAGGAAGATAAGGAGGACAGGACCGTTTCGTTTCTTTGTGATACCAATGGAACTATTATCTCCAGCAATCAGGCGGAGCTCATAGGAACCAGAATTGAACCGGTTATGAAGGCGCGGTTTTCCAGTATCTATACAAAACCGGTTTTAAATGGTCAGTATGTGCTGGTTACTGTTCGGGACAACCGGGAGCTTTTAAAGGATTTTAAATATATTTTTGAGGTCATTTTATTGCTGACGATCCTGATTATTATAACAAGTATTCTTATAATGCTGCGTTTTGCCGAGTCCCTTCAGGTCAGGGTGGAGAAGATAACTTCGGCTATGGACAAGGCTTATAAAGGAGATTATACAGTCCAGATCAGTCATTCCTGGCAGGATGAATTCGGAATTATTGCCAGGCATTTTAACCACATGGTTACAAAGATAGACCAGTCGGGCAAGATGGAAAAGGAAGCTCTTTTACGGGAAAAGAATGCGGAACTAAAGGCACTGGAAGCACAGATCAATCCACATTTTCTCTACAACACCTTAGATGCCATTAACTGGATTGCTATCGAAAATAAACAGTTTCTCATCAGCAAGATGTTGAAGAATCTGGCAAATATTCTACGTTACAGCATACATAAAAGCAATGGCGTGGTCAGTGTAAGAAGTGAAACAGAGTATTTAAAGCAGTATATTTTTCTTCAGCAGCAGCGTTTTTCCTTCTCCTTCCATTGCATCATGGATATAGATGAGGAAGTGATGGATCTTAAGATGCATAAGCTTTTATTTCAGCCTTTGATTGAAAATGCCATCAACCATGGCTTTCCGGGCAGGTCAGGGGAAGACTTAATCACTTTAACCATTAGAAAAAAAGGGGAAAGGCATCTGATGATTGAGGTAAAAGACAACGGAAAGGGGATGGATCCTGAGTTGGTTCGTGAACTCAACCATTATGATTATTCGGCCAGTTCTTTGGAGGGGAGCATCGGAGTGAGAAATGTCATCATGAGAATTAAATATTACTATGGCGAAGAGGGAAATTTTAAGATTGAATCAGATGGAAACGGGACAACAGTCAGGGCAGAAATTTTATTTGAACAGTAGGCAGGAGGAAGGACAGACATGAAAATTCTCGTTGTAGAAGATGAACCCAATACCAGGAACGGAATTATAAAAATTATTGAGGCTTATACCAGCCATGAAGTTGTGGGAGGGGCAGGCGACGGTGAAACAGGACTTTCTGAGGTTTTGCGGTTAAAACCCGACGTAGTCATCACAGATATCAATATGCCGGAGATGAACGGTCTTATCATGATTGAACGAATGAGAAAAGAGGGGTGTGAGGCTGCTGCTGTCGTACTTACCGGTTATTCGGAATTTGAATATGCTCAGAGGGCAATCCAGCTGTCGGTCGTGGAATATCTTTTAAAGCCTTTAAGCGTAGAGGACATTATGACTGTGCTGGAGACTGTGGAAAACAGACTGTCAAAGACAAGGGCAAAGACGGTTTCACCACAGCAGCTGTTATTTTCTCTGCTGACCGGGAGTCAGGGGGAGGAAGTCATGAGGCAGTTTGCGGGTGAAATCCGTTATCAGAACGGACAGGAAATCTCTCTTTTTTTAATCCAGTCGGAAAGTATTCTGGAGGATACTGTCAAGCAAATGGCTGAGATGTTAAAAGAAAGTCTGGAGGTAAACTGTCTGACCAGTTTTTATACCTTTCTTCTCCCTTATGAAAGGCAGATACTGGTGATGTTATTGGACGGACAAAGCGTCCGATATTTAAAGAATCTGTTTCAGACCAGGATTCTTAAGGAACTGAAGGAAAAGGGAGAGTTTTTAATCAGTTTTGAAAGCATTTATGGAATTGCCGAATTAAAGGATACAATCAGACAGATGCAGGACATCTTAACTTACAGTTTTCTATTCTCTGAAAGCTGCATTATTGATCAGGAGCTTTTAAAAGGACTGGTTTTTGAAAGGATTGATTATCCTGAGTATTTGGAGCATGGGGTTAAGCGGGAAATAAAGAATGGGAATCCGGATGGAATCAGACGGATAGCCGGGCTTTTTGAGGAACAGGTGATATTACGGAGAGAACGGCCTGAAATAATAAAAAACCATACGGTTCGTTTTGTCATGGCGATTCTGGATACAGCAAGAGAACTGATGAAGGATAAGGATATAGATGGGCTGTATCAGTATCTCTTAAACGATATGATGAAAACTGGGATCAGAGAGGTATTTTTAAATAATTACCGGAAGATTATCGGTATGGTGACAGACGAACGGGACAGCAAAACATTGACGGACAACGGCATGATTTTAAATGTCATTGGCTTCATTCGGCAAAACTATGCCAGCGAAATATCTCTTACGGATGCGGCGGAACTGGTGGGAATCACTCCGGAATATTTAAGTAAGCTGTTTACCAAGGAAATGGGGATCAATTTTACTGCATTTCTGGGTGAATTCCGCATCAGCGCGGCAAAAAAACTGCTTGCCTCCGGTAAATATAAAATCTATGAAGTGGCAGAGCTTGTGGGATATAAGGATACCAAATATTTTAATAAGGTGTTTCGTTCCATTGCAGGAGTCTGCCCGTCGGATTACAGAAAGGGGGTATAGCCTTGAACCGGAAGATTGGGAAATTACTTATTTTTGCCTGGGCAGGTGTACTGCTTTTACTGGTGGGAGTTCTGGTGAATTTCTGCATGGAAACCAAGGTGACGCACCAGCCTGTAAAAACAGAAAAGCAGCTGACGATTATGGCAGTTTATGAAGGGGATGAAAGTAATGAATACTTAAAAAAATTAATCGATGAATACTCGGTCATACAGGGTAATCCCAGAGTGGACATCAGGTATGTTGCCCAGTCCGCATTTCAGAAGCAGCTCTGTCTTTATAAGGATCAGAACAGCCTTCCGGATTTAATTATCTGCGACAGCGTCATGACGCCGGCACTTCAGTCCATGGAAATTCTACGGGATATGTCGGATTATATGACAGGGGAGAGGACCAGACGTTTTTTAAAACACGCTTATGGAAGCTGCGTGGTCAATGGAATCTGCTATGGAGTTCCGTTTACCAGCAATCCCTATGTGGTTTTTTATAACAAAGACCATCTGACCAGGTACGGGAAAGAGATCCCGGATAATATGGAAGATTTTTACCAGCTTTGCAGGGAAACAAAGAGTCTGGGAACATACAGTTTCGGAATCGCTGTAAAAAACAAGGAAGACATAGCCTCCAGTTTTCTTCAGCTGGTCTATTCGGCGGGAGGAACCCTGCGCAGTCTGGATTCGGAAAACAGCATGAAATTGTACGAAATACTGGGAAAAATGCGGGATGAGGGAATCATTGCCCAGGATGTGATTAACTGGAATCAGAAGGATTTAATGCAGGCCTTTTCCAAAGGATATGTAAAGATCGCTGTTGCCAGACTGAGTTCCATGTCGCTTTTAGAACACTCTGACAGCCAGATAAACTACGAAATAGCTGAAATTCCTTATATCCAGAAGCAGACCTTTTTGTTTCAGGGAGACATGATCGGGGTTACAGAGACTGCTGATGAGGCGGAGGCATTAAAACTGCTTGATTATTTAACCTCACCGGAGGTGGCAGAGTCTTATTATAAAAACACTTACAGTCTCTCCGTAAGAACTGATGTGTGTGTGAATCCGGGGAAAATGAGGGGGCTGTCAGATGAATTTGTGGAACGGGAACGGAACCAGAGCGTTTTAAAAAGCACCTATTCCACCTGGTTTATCATTTCTGATTCCATTGCAGGGGCGATGTCGGATTTTTTCGGAGATAAATCCATGACTCCCCATGCAGTTGCGGCCAGGCTTCAGGGAGAGATACGAAGCGCCATTCTAGAACGGTAAGGGAGATTAAAATTACACCCCTTTTCTAAAAATTTGGAATACACCGGGGAAATGTCTTATGCTAAGATTCATCTAACAAATAAAAAGGAGAGGGTATTATGAAAAAAATGAAACGGATTCAGGCAGCAGCGCTTGCTTCAGTTATGGCGCTTTCCTTAACGGCTTGTCAGGGGGCAGGAAGTAAGCCGGAAACCCAGGGAGGAAGCACAGCGGCAGCAACACAAAAGGAGACGGAAAAACCGGCTGGTCAGACAGCGGCAGCAGGAAAAACAAAGATTAGCATTACCTTCCGTAATGACGGAAGCGATGTACTGAAGAAGTGGTTTGAAAACGCCTATGAGACTTATGACAAGAAAGATTCCATTGAGCTTGATATTGCACCCATCACTGCATCAGAGGGAGACTATTTTGCAAAGGTGGCACTGGCTCTGCAGTCGGCAGATACTGCGCCGGATATCGTATGTGAAGATACCTTCCAGCTTCCTTCAGACGTGGCCGCCGGATATTTAACCAATCTTTCCAGTTATTTAAAGGACTATAAGGAATGGAACGACGGGACTTTCTACGGGGCACTGGTGGATGGCGTTACTTATGACGATGGTAGCGTATACGGCATTCCTTATTGTACAGATACCAGAGGACTCTGGTATAACAAGGATGTATTTGCTGCAGCAGGACTTGACACCAACTGGCAGCCGAAAACCTGGCAGGATGTTCTTGATACCTGCAAGATCATTAAAGAAAAATGTCCGGATGTGGTACCGTTCTGGTGTAATTCCGGCGTAGCAACCGGAGAAGCAACTTCCATGCAAACCTATGAAATGCTTCTTTACGGAACAGGGGAACAGCTTCTTGATAACAACAAATGGATTGTAAAAAGCGATAATATTTTAAAATCCTTAAATTTCATCAGCACAATTTATAAAGACGGTTACGGTCCTTCCCTGTCAAAAGTATTAAACGGTGAGGCAGGCAATATCGCATCAAGAGAATATTTACCAAAAGGCAAGCTTGCGATCTCGTTAGACGGTTACTGGATGACCGGAAATTACAAGGAAACAGGAGCTGCACCATGGCCGGAGTATAAAGATAAGCTTGGAATTGCAGCCATGCCGACAAACGAAGGACAGGCGCCGGGAAGTGTAACCATGTCTGGTGGCTGGGCATTATCCATACCTAATCTGTCCGATCAAAAGGATGCAGCCATGGATTTTATCAAACACTGCATGAGCTATGATGTATATTTAGATACCATCATTGCCCAGGGAAATATTGCTACAAGAACCGACATTGCAAAAGATGCTTCCTATTCTTCCCAGCCGTTTATGGAGACCTGCACCGGCTTCCTTTCAGGAGCGTTTTACCGTCCAAGAAACAGCCAGTACACTACCGTTACTACTCACATTCAGACAATGGTTGAATCCGTCGTATCCGGCACCAGCCCGGAGGATGCAATGGCACAGTATCAGTCAGATGTGACCAACAGCGTAGGCGCGGAAAATGTAGTGGAAAAATAAAGTCAAAATGAGGTCAGAGAGGGCAGGTTAGTCATGTACCTGCCCTTCCCTTTTACCGCATTCCATAAGGAGGCAACTATGAAGAAAAAACAAAGCGGCCTGTTGGAAGAGGCAAGAAAATCGGTACTTTTGGTGCCGTCAGTCCTTCTTCTACTTGTTTTCTTTGTCGTTCCCATACTGCTTACGGTGTATTACTCCTTTACCAACTTAGCTTTGTCAGGGGAGAATGCCAGGCAGTTGAAATTTATCGGACTGAGTAATTATTTTACCATGTTTAAAGACAGAACGGTTCGCATCAGCATCAGAAACACACTGGTATTTCTGCTTGGAAGCCTTGTGGGACAGCAGGTTTTAGGTTTTATCATCGCCCTTAATATGAGAAATAAAAACAGGGTTTTCAGAGGTATTGCGGGTCCTATCTTTTTAGCAGGATGGATTATGCCTGAGGTGGTTGTGGCCCTTTGCTGCAGCACATTTTTTGGAGACAGCGGAACCTTAAACCAGATTTTTTCGTTTCTTCATCTGCCGGAAGTAGAATTTTTATTTGCAATTCCCATGCTTACGGTGATACTGGCAAATATCTGGCATGGAACAGCATTTTCCATGATGAATTTCCAGTCTGCCCTTGACGGAGTTCCGGCTGATATCGAGGAAGCGGCAAGAGTGGATGGTGCAGGACCTTTTCAGACCATGATCCGGATTATCCTTCCATGCATTAAAAATACCATTGCAACCAATACCATGCTCAATACTCTGTCCACTCTTGGTGTGTTCGGGTTGATTTATATGATGACTGGAGGCGGTCCGGGAACCAAAACACTGACTCTTCCCATCTTTATGTACAGACAGGCATTTATCTCCCAGCAGCTTGGTTATGGAACTGCCATATCCATGATCCTTTTGGTGATTGGAATTGTTCTCAGCGTATTTTATACCAGAATTATGAGAAATGATTGAAGGAGGCAATGACATGTATTGGAAATTTCGTAAAACGATACCTTACCTGGTATTGACACTTTTAGCTGCAGTGTTTGCCCTGCCTCTTCTCTGGATTATACTGGCCTCCTTTGATGCCAATGCTTCCCAGGCAGTGAAAATGCCGGCTCAGTGGACCATTGAAAATTATAAAACCATTCTGTTGAATCAGGCAAATCAGAGAGCTTTTGGGAACGGGCTTCTCATCTCTTTAGGACAGTCTATTCTGGTGGTGTTCATTGCGGGACTGGCGGCTTATCCTTTATCAAGATACGAACTTCGTTATAAAAACATGTTTTTATATACGATTTTGTTTATGACCTCACTTCCCATTACAGCAGTTATGGTTCCAGTCTATAAAATGTTTCTGACTGTGGGGCTGTATGATAAAATCGGAGGGCTTATCCTGTTTCTCACGGCAACTTCCATGCCCTATGGAATCTGGCTGATGAAAAATTTCATGGATAATGTGCCCATAGAGCTGGAGGAAGCTGCATGGGTGGATGGAGCCTCTTCATTTGACAGCTTAAGAAAAATCATTGCACCTTTAATGTTCCCCGGAATTTGTGTTGTTTTCATTTTTACCTTTTCCGGAAGCTGGGGCAATTTCTTTGTACCTTATATTCTGCTTCAGACTCTTGATAAGCTTCCCGCATCGGTGACGCTCTATCAGTTTTTTGGGCAGCATGGGATGGTAATCTATGGTCAGCTGGCGGCGTATTCCGCAGTCTATGCAGTTCCGTCCATTGTCCTTTATGTTCTGTCCCAGAATTACATGTCAAAAGGCTTCAACATGGCCGGCGCAGCCAAGGGCTGATGAAAAAGGAGGAATTTAACGTGATTTTAATAAAAGAGAGAATCGGCAAGCTGTTAAGTGATTTACAGTTATTAATTTACAGAGAAGAAATTCCTGTATCAGAGTACCGGATGCTTCAATCAGCAGAACGGTTTGAGAATGTGAAGAATTTGGATACACAGTCCTGGGAGAAGCTTGGAAAGGAAGAGCTTTGGGGCGGACACAGAGAATATTACTGGTTTGAAACGGAAGTTACCATACCAAGGGAATGGGAAAACCAGTGTGTGGTTTATGAACTGCGTACTGGAAGGGAAGGATTCTGGGATGCCACCAATCCCCAGTTTACCATTTATGTAAATGGAATCAGGCGGCAGGGTCTGGATGTGAATCACCGGGAGGTGCTTTTAACCAGGCAGGCAGCTGCAGGAGAAACCTTCCGTATTATTTTATCCGCTTTTACGGGAGATCAGAACTTTAAGCTGGTGATGGATTCACGGATCCGGATTCTTGATCAGGAGACGGAGCAGTATTTTTATGATGTGTCGGTTCCTTATGAAGCTGCGAAGCTGCTGCCGGATGGAGACAGCAGTTGTATAGCCATTTTAACTGCAGCAAATGAATCCCTGAATCTGCTGGATTTAAGAAAAGAGTATTCTTCTGAATACTATGAGAGCTTAAAAAGGGCTTCTGCCTATATGAAGGAAGAGTTTTATGACCGGTACTGCGGAGGGGAAAGTAAAACCGTATGCTGCGTGGGCCATACCCACATTGATGTGGCATGGCTTTGGACACTGGCGGTTACGGAGGATAAGGCAGTCAGAAGTTTTTCCACCGTTTTAGAGCTGATGAGACAGTATCCGGAATATAGTTTCATGTCCAGCCAGCCCCAGCTTTATAAATATGTAAAAGAGAACGCTCCGGATGTGTTTGAGGAGATTAAAAAGCGTGTGGCAGAGGGAAGATGGGAAACTGAGGGCGGCATGTTTGTGGAGGCGGACTGTAATTTATCCTCTGGAGAGTCGCTGATCCGGCAGTTCCTTCACGGTAAAGAATTCTTTCGGGAAGAGTTTGGAACAGACAATGTGATTTTATGGCTTCCCGATGTATTCGGCTATTCTGCCGCGCTTCCGCAGATTATGAAAAAATGCGGAATCCGGTATTTTATGACAACCAAGATCAGCTGGAATGAATTTAACAAAATGCCATATGACACCTTTTACTGGGAGGGAATTGACGGAACCAGAATTCTGACTCATTTCAGTCCAAGCAGGGAATATAACAAGGCGGTGGTTTCAGGGGGAACGGAGACAGAACATTTTACCACTTATAACGCTTATTTAAACCCCACCTATGTGAAAGGGGCCTGGGAACGGTACAGTCAGAAATACTTAAATGATGAAGTGCTGATGTCCTTTGGATACGGGGACGGAGGCGGCGGTCCGACAAAGGATATGCTGGAGAATCAGAGAAGGCTTGAAAAAGGGATTCCAGGCTGCCCCAAAACACAAATGACAACCTCCAGAAGGTTTTTTGAAGATCTGGAGAGGGAGGTAAAGGGTAAAAAATATCTTCCTTCCTGGGTAGGAGAGCTTTATCTGGAATATCACAGGGGAACCTATACCTCTATGGCGAGAAATAAAAAATACAACCGCAAGTCCGAGTTTCTCTTTGAAAATGCAGAATGTTTCGGAATGCTTGACCGGATACTGACAAATCACACCTATCCCAAGAAAGCCATTGACGAAAGCTGGGAAGTGATTTTAAGAAACCAGTTCCATGATATTCTTCCAGGCTCTTCTATTAAAGAGGTGTATGAGGACTCCAGAAATGAGTATGAGAAAATAGCAAAGACAGGAAAGAAATTAGTAGATCTGGCTTTAAGTCATGTGACAGAACAAATCGGCGGGACCAGAAATACACTGGCTGTCTTTAATCCCAACAGTGTTACAGGAGAGGGACTTGTATCTGTGAAGCTGCCGGAGGGCATGAGAAATCCTTCCATATCAGACGGAGATGACAGGCTTCCGGTTCAAATCACAGAAGAAGGAACCGCTTTGTTCTGTGCGTTTAAGGTGCCATCCAAGGGGTACCGAACATTCATCCTGAAGGAAGACGACGGGAAAGGGGTGGTTACCTCTTTAATGGCAGATGAGAGGCATCTGGAAAACCAGTTCGTCCATGTGATTTTAAATGAGAAGGGACAGATATCCTCCATTTATGACAAGATCATGGAACGGGAGGTCCTTCCGGATCAAAAATGTGCCAATGTGCTGATGACCTATGAGGACCGTCCCCATAATTACGATGCCTGGGATGTAAATAATTATTATGTGGAAAAATCCTGGGAAATTACAGATGCTGCTTCCATAGATCTTGTGGAAAACGGTCCGGTCCGCGCCACTGTATGTGTAAAAAGAAAATATTTAGATTCTGTCATTGTACAGTATATTTCCCTTACTTATAACAGCCCGGAAATCCTAATCCGCAACGAGATCGACTGGAAGGAAAAGCATATCTTTATGAAATCCATCATTCCAGTTGATGTTCATACGGACGAGGCAGTCTTTGATATTCAGTATGGAAATGTGAAACGGAAGACCCATTATAACACAATGTGGGATTATGCCAGATTCGAGGTCTGTATGCACAAATGGCTTGATGTCTCGGAAGGAGATTACGGAGTCAGTGTTTTAAATGACTGTAAATACGGCTGTCACGTTCATAATGGGGAGATCGGAATATCCATGCTTAAATCAGCGGTTTATCCAAACCCTGATGCAGACAAGGAACATCACAGCTTTGTGTTTTCCATTTATCCTCATAAGGGAGACTGGAAAGAGGCGGGTACGCCAAAGAGAGCTTATCTTCTTAACAATCCCATGACTGCCAGATTAAAGGTATCTGACGGGGGCAGTCTGCCGGGTGAGTTTTCTCTTGTAAAGACTGATGCAGATAACGTTATTATCGAAGTGGTGAAGGAAGAACGAAAAGGAGAGGATATGATAATCCGCTTCTATGAGACTGGTAACGTAAGAACCAGGGGAGAAATGGTCTTTGGAACGGAGGTATTAAGGATCTGGGAATGCAATATGCTGGAGGAAGAGGAACAGGAAGTCCCATTGTCAAACAGCATAGCTTCCTATACCATAAAACCTTATGAGATTAAGACCTGGAAAATACACAGATGACTTGTAAAAAATAGAATGAAAAACGTAATAATGCACAATTTTACTCTTCATTTACTTATCATAATGCATATTGAGGTTAGAAATCTATTATGTTATTATCTTCCTAGGTAAACGTTTACTAGGAGGAATTATGAAAAGAAAAGCGACACTAGTTGATTTGGCAGAGAGAGCGGGAGTGTCTTATGTGACGGTCCATAAAGCACTGAACAACAAGCCCGGGGTCAGTGAGGAAAAAAGAAAGGAGATTTTAAAATTGGCGGAAGAACTGGAATATTCAGCGAATATTGCAGCTTCCGTGCTCAAAAGACCGGAAATTTGTATTGCAGTAGTTTTACAGGGGTTGGACACTCCGAACAGCTTCTTTTTTGAACGGATGTGGAAAGCGGTCGATGAGGTAGAGAAAGAGTATCTGAATTATAAGGTCACGTTTTTAAGATTTCCGTCAGATATAACCAGCAGGAGCCAGAAAGAAATTCTTAAGGAGCTGGCTTTTAGAGATGATGTGCATGGAGTTATTATTAACTGTCTCGACCGAACGGATTTGAATGATGAGATTAATATTCTGATTAATAAGAGAATTCCGGTTGTTACGGTTAATTCTGACGCCCCTGATTCTTTACGAAGTGATTTTATATCTGCTGACAATTTCAGAATAGGTAAACTGGCAGCAGGCCTTCTGCTTTTTGGAAGCGCAGGTGACAGCGGAAAGGTTCTGGTATTGGGAGGAAGCCGTTACGCTGAGGTACATCAGGAAAATATACGGGGGTTCAGGGAGGAGATGGAGCAGTATTCCAACATCAGCCTCAAAATTCTTTATCAGATGGATTATCCCGACCAGGAGGAAAGGGTCCATGCTTTTCTTCTGGAGAATCCTGATGCTGCGGGAGTCTACAGCAACAGCTCCACTGGAACTTATTTCATGTGCAGGACAGCGAAAAAGCTTGGATGGAACAGAGAAGGCAAACTAATAGGAAGTGACGCATTTAAGGAGTTGATTCCGTATTTTGAAGAAGGGGTATTAGATGCCTGTATCTGGAAAAATCCGGCAAAACAAGTCAGTGAAGCCGTAGCGGCAGTATATCACAGAATTTTAAAAAGTCCGTATACAAAGAACGAAATAGATTTAGGAATTTTAATGAAACATAATGTGCAGGATTATATTTAATTCTGTCACGTGCTTAAAGTAAACGTTTAACCATAGGAGGAATGTCATGAAAAATAGAAAATTATTAACAGTTCTGTCTTTCATATCCGCAGTTTCTATCCTTATGACAGGATGCGGAAGCTTTCATAAGCCAACAGAAATGCCGGATACGGGTGACAGCAAAAAAGCGGCAAAAGCCGAAATTATACTCAGGGCCGGCGAGACAAATCCGGCCACTCATATCATGTCCAGGGTATGGTACCGCTTTGCGGATATTGTCAATGAAAAATCGGAAGGGCGTATTTATGTGGAAGTTTATCCCGCCGGACAGCTGGGAGATGAAAGAACACAGTTACAGACTTTGCAGATGGGAGCGCTGGATTTCTTCCGGGTGTCCACCTATACAGCCGGGGATTTCGGAGCAGAGAAATTCAATCTCTTTTCTCTTCCCTATTTGTTTACAGGCAGAGAGCATCTGTGGAAGGTGGTAAACAGCCAGATCGGCTCAGATCTTCTCAAGGATATTGATGACAATGTGGATGGGATGGTTGGACTTAGCTATTTGGAAGAGGGAGCCAGGAATTTCTTTACTACGAAGAAGGCTGCCGTGGAACCGGAAGATTTAAAGGGAATGAAAATAAGAATTGCAGAATCTTCGATTTTGATGGATACAATCCGGTGCTTTGGTGCCAATCCAACCCCTATTTCGTACAGTGAGCTGTTTACTTCCCTTCAGACCGGAGTGGTGGATGGAGCGGATCAGCCTCTTTCCGGTTACTATTCCAATTCCTTTAATGAAGTGTCTCCTTATATGGTCATGGATGGTCATACATACGGGCTCAGTGTTATGGTCATGAGCAAAAGGACTTTTGAGAAATTAAGCGAAGAGGACCGGCAGCTGATCATGGATGCCGCTTTGGAAGCCTCTCTATACAATAAAGAGGTGGCACAGCAGGAGGACGATGAAATCATGAAAAAGCTGGAGGAAGCCAATACTCCCGTTATTCAGCCCCGGGATATTACAAAATGGCAGGAAATGGTCCAGCCAGTATATGAAAAATATGGAAAAGAGTATACGGATTTGATTGATGAGATCAAGGCGATGCAATAAGGAGGAATCAGGAATGGAAAAAGCATTTAAAATATTTAATCGGATCCTGTGCAATATCTGTATGTTGCTGCTCCTGCTGGAGGTGGTGATTGTTGCGGGTGTGGCAGGCTCCAGATATGTGTTCCGGTATACACCTGCATGGGGAGAAACACTGGCTCTTCTGTTTGGCGTATGGTTCGTTTTTCTGGGCGGAGCCTATGCAATTTCAGAGGATGTTCATTTAAAGATGACGCTGCTGGACGGTCTGGTAAGTGAAAAAGTTTTATGGTATCTTGAATGGTTTGGTCTTGGGATTACGGCAGTACTTGGAGTTTCCATGTTTGTTTATGGAACTTCGCTCCTGAATATTGCAAGTAGAAATAGAATAACAGGACTGGGACTTCCGTCCACTGTTTTGTATGCTGCGGTTCCTGTAGCAGGAATATGTTTTATTGTTGAAATTCTGGATAGAGGGAGGGAGCTGTTATGTCAACACAGTTAATTGCAATTGTCATTTTATTATCCGTATTTTTTGGCCTGATGATTCTGAGGATTCCCATAGCTTTTTCTGTTGGAATGTCCTGCTTTGCCACCTGCTGGTATCTCGATATTCCTGCTGATATAATTGCCCAGAATATGGTTAAGGGTGTCAATGGATATTCTCTTATGGCGGTTCCGTTTTTTATTCTCATGGGTGAGATTATGAGTACGGGTGGAATTGCCCGGCGTCTGGTTGATCTGGCATCCAGCCTGGTAGGGTGGATGAAAGGGGGACTGGCTATGGTAACCGTTGTTGCCTCCATGCTGTTTGGCTGTGTATCCGGTTCCTCAACAGCCTGTACGGCAACTTTGGGACCCGTCATGATTCCCATGATGGAGAAAAAGGGGTATAACAAGGAATTTGCAACTGATATTACCATGTCAAGCTCCATCACCGGGCTGCTGATTCCGCCAAGTCATAATATGGTAATATTTGCCATGGTGGCAGGCGGCGTTTCCGTAGGTTCTCTATTTATGGCAGGAATCATTCCAGGATTACTGATCGGATTCATACTTATGGCATATAGTTATATAAAAGCGAAAAAAGAAAATTACCCTACTGAAGCCGCATTTTCCATAAAGAAGGTGGCAGTTGCATCTGCAAGAGCATTCTGGGGACTGATTACGATTATAATTGTGGTGGTAGGTGTGTGTACCGGTATTATAACGGCGACAGAATCGGCGGCAGTTGCGGTTATATGGTCGATTTTTGTTACATTTGCATTATACAGAGAGGTACCCATTACCGAATTGCCCAAAATGGTTTTAAGAGCAACACGGACACTGGCTATGATTTTAATGCTGGTTGCGACCTCATCTGCATTTGGCTGGCTTTTAGCCTATTTAAAAGTTCCGCAGCTCATTACAGGCGGGATCTTCAACATATCCACAAATCCGTATGCCGTACTTTTTATTATTAATGTAATTCTTGTCCTTCTGGGTATGCTGATGGATATGTCTTCAATTATACTGATAGCGACACCAATTTTGCTTCCTATCGTCACATCTATTGGAATGAGCCCGGTTCATTTCGGAGCATTGCTGATTGTGAATCTGGGGATTGGTTTGCTGACACCACCGGTAGGCGGAACCCTGTTTATCGGATCGGCAATTTCGGAAATCAGATTTGAACGCCTGGCAAAAACAATGCTTCCGCTGTATGCGGTATTAGCAGCTGTGCTCATGCTGGTAACATATATACCGGAGATCAGCCTGACCCTGCCTGCTTTGGTTAAATAATAAAATGGAGTGATAAATAAAATGGAAAAATTGGTATCAGAAGCAGGTGCAGAACTGGAACTTTTCCTCATTGAGAGTGATCAGTCCCTTCCCATAGTTATTATATGCCCGGGAGGTGGATACAGGTGGCTGTCCGGCAGGGAGAAAGAACCGGTTGCCGCAGCGTTTAACCGCCAGGGTTTCCATGCAGCAATTTTAAATTACCATGTTAATATAGAAAATTTGGGATTTCAGCCAATGTATGATTTGGCCTGGGCTGTGAGCTGTATAAGGAATGCCGTAGGTATCAGCGTAGATAAACAAAAAATTTTTGTCTGCGGTTTTTCAGCAGGGGGACATGTAGCAGCTGAGCTTGGAGTGTATTGGGATAGCCGGGAACTTTTTCCGGCAGGAAACTGGCAGGAGCATAAGCCGGATGGATTAATTTTGTGCTATCCGGTTATAACAGCGGGGGAATATGCTCATAGGGAAAGCATTCGGATGCTTTCGGATGATGAGTGCGTCTGGAACTGGTTTTCTTTGGAAAAGCATGTAAGCAGCAAGGTACCGCCGGCATTTATCTGGCATACTGTCACAGATACCGATGTTCCTGTACAGAATTCTGTGCTTTTCGCGGAGGCATTGCTGCAGTGTCATGTACCTCTGGAGCTGCATCTTTTCCCATACGGGGTCCATGGTCTCTCTCTGGCCACAAAAGAAGTGGAAGAACCATCAAAGTGCAGGTTTGCAGATAACCATGTTGCCATGTGGCTGGATCTGTGCACAGACTGGATCAGAAACTGCTGAGCCATCTCCTCTCCTTCCTGCTTGCATAAATGAACAAGCCGTAATAGAATGTAAAGAGAAATTCAAGCGGGTTTGCAAGCAGAGGAGGGAGCATGGTATGATTACAATTAAGAAAATGGCGGAATTACTTGGTACCAGCACGACCACCGTATCCAATGTCATACACGGGAAGCCGGGGGAAGTATCGCCTGTTATGGTGGAAAAGGTGAAAAAGCTGATTGAAGAGTATGACTATGTTCCAAACAGGAATGCCAGGAATCTGGCCAGAAACCGGTCCGGAATTATCGGACTGGCAATGAAAGCCAGTGAAAATAAGTACGATAACTTTGTAAAAGATCCCTTTGCAGGGGAACTGATCGGGGCAGTGGAACGGTTTGTACGGGCAAAGGGATATTTCACCATGCTCTATGTTTCCAGTGATATAGGGGAAATTATAAGCTCGGTTTCCAGCTGGAATGTGGATGGTCTGATTCTTCTTGGAATGCAGAAAGAGGATGGGGAACTGTTAAATCAAAAGATGAATAAGCCCATGGTTTTTGTGGATGCCTATTTTGAAGACGCTTCCTTTGAATATGTAAATGTTGGAATCGATGACAGAAAGGGCGGCAGGGATATTACAGAATATCTTATACAGTCCGGACATCAGAAAATTGCATTTTTGGCGGATAACTGTATGGGAGTAGACTGTCAAAGGTTTATGGGTTACCGGGATGCGCTGACCAGTGCCGGTCTGCCATGGAAGGAAGACAACTTTATCAGGCTGAAACCAAGCGGCGCTGATTTATCCCTTATTTTATCCCAGGCCTATGAGCGGGTTCGGGACTTTACCGCGTTTATCTGTGCATCTGATTATTATGCGGCTTATATTTTAAATGATTTAAAGGATCGGGGTATGAAGATTCCGCAAGAACTTTCCATAGTGGGATTTGATGATAATATCTGCAGCCGTCTGGTAAGACCTGCACTGACGACAGTTCACCAGGACGTAACGGAAAAAAGCCGGATTACTGTGGAAAAGCTGTTTCATATAATAAATGAAGAGAATTACGGAGCAAATTTTGAACAGCTTCCAATTTTTATCGTAGAGCGTTCTTCCGTGAGAAAAATGTAAGTTTTCTGCAAAGGGAGCCTTATTTTTAAAAAGTAAGAAGTGAACCGTATGCGTTAATAGCGCACGTGCGGTTTGATAAGGGGGTAGCCTGGAAATAGGCTGCCCTACTTTATTATTGTCAAAAAAGTGATAAAACATTATAAGCGATTGATCTATAGAAAATGTGTCTGAAATTTGATGGTAAAAATATATAACGTATAATAATCATTTGTAAATTGGTAAAAATACACAAAAAATAAGGTGGAAAATTTGTGGATAACACGAAAACATGTCAAGCGATTGACATGGAGCGCAGAGAGGAATATACTCAGGGTATAGCATACGCAAAGACGCTTCCATGAGGCGGTATATTTTGCGGAAAATCAGAATATCAGGTAAGGCAGCAAGGCAGAAGCTTCCAAAAGCGCAGGAGCTGAAGTATGGAAGACACATTTATATAATATAAATAACTTGAAAAAACTCTTGTTATATCATCTATAAAGTGCTAATATATTATGTATAGAGAACTTATGCGCATAAGTTACAATATAGTTATTAAAATATCACATATTGACAGCATATTTAATAATGGAGGGCGTATTATGAAGAAATACTTATGGGTTATGGCGATGGCAGGAGCAGCAGCGGTTTTGTCACTTGCAGGCTGTGGGAAGAGTACGCAGTCAGATGGAACTGTGACATCGGCTGCCAGCAGCGAATCCGCAGAAAGCAAGGGGGACAGCCAGGCAAAGTCCGGCGGGCAGGCGATTCGGATCGTTAACGGAAAGATCGAAATTGATGAACCGTTAAAAGCTTTCGCTAAAAAATATCAGGAAAAAACCGGTCAGGAGGTTGTGATTGAGTCTCTTGGAGGCGGAGTTGACATCAATGGCACCATGAAGGGATATCTGGCTGCAGGCAATATGCCGGATTTATTCGTATTCGGGGGCGAAGGGGATTATCAGACCTGGAAGGATTATATGGCAGATTTAAGCGGAGAAGAGTGGACATCCAAAACAGAATTCGGTTTTAAATCAGAAGATGGAAAAACGGTAGGTTTTCCTTACGCAGTAGAGGGCTATGGCATTACATATAATAAGGACGTTCTTGAGAAAGCAGGGGTAGATCCCGCTTCTCTCACAAGCTATGACGCGTTTAAAAAAGCCTTTGAGACCATTGATCAGAAGAAGGATGAGCTGGGACTGACCGCTGTATGCTCGGTTGCCGCTGAATCCGGTCAGATGTACTGGTCAACAGGAAACCATCTGTTTGGTTACTATTTATCAGGCGGGTTAAAGAGAGGCGATACCACTTATATTGATCAGTTAAAATCCGGAAAGACGGATACAGAACGTCTGGGACAGTTTGCGGATTTTATGAAACTTCTGTTTGATTACTCCGATAAGAATACCCTGATATCCGGAACCTATGATGATCAGCTGGCTTTGTGGGCGAAGGGAAAGACCGCGTTTATCACTCAGGGGAACTGGATTGATCCGTCTCTTCCTGATTACGATGTAAAATTTGACTGTGGAATAGCTCCTCTGGCATTTACAAAGGAAGAGATGAAGGGAGTTCTTGCAGACTGTCCATCCTGGTGGGCTGTTTATAACAAAGGCACCAATATTGATGCATGCAAGGCCTTTTTAAAAGAGCTTGCTCTGTCTGACGAAGGCCAGGAGTGTCTGGTAAGTGACTGCGGAATGATTTCTCCTTATACCACCTGTAAGGTAAGCCCTAAGACACCTTTGGCCATGAGTTTAAAAACTTATGTGGATGCAGGCAACACTTATTCCTGGGAATGGACGAAGATGCCGGAAGGAATCTCCATGAATGCAACAGGTGCTGTGTTTGAACTGTATGCAAAAGGGGAGATTGACAAGGACGGATTCGTGAATATGATGCAGACAGCCATTGCAGACTATGTGAAAAAATAACTGGGCAGGGCGGCTAAACAGCCGCCCGTATCCATATGGAAACGCTAAGGCAGAGATAAAGGAGAAAGCGTATGGAGGGTAAAGCAAAAAAGATAAGTTCAATTCTGCCGGCAGCAGTAGGTGCAGTAATGGTCTGCTGCGGGCTGTATTCAGATTTTTACAACCGGGAATTCTGGGGAAGGGGTCCATTGCTTGCAGGTGGACTGATATTGATCATCGCCAGTCTTTATCTGTTACCGGGAAGAAAACACCGGGCGATTGTAAACGGTTTATTTCTGCTTCCCCTTACAGGAGCTTTCTTCGTAACCGTCCTGATCCCTTTTCTGTTCGGTATTTTTTATTCGTTTACAGATTGGAACGGGATCCGGTTTACCCAGTTTATAGGGCTTAAGAATTATGCGCAGATGTTTCATGCCCCGGATTATTTATATTCGCTGCTTATTACATTCTTATTTACGGTTTTTAATATGGTTTCGGTTAATTTTGCGGCATTCTTTCTTGCTCTTTTATGTACCTCCGGGGTAAAGGGAAGAAATTTTTACAGGGCCTCATTCTTTCTTCCTAATTTAATCGGCGGTATTGTCCTTGGATATGTCTGGCAGTTTATATTTAATAAAGTATTTACAAGCCTGATCGCAGGAAGTGTTTCCATGCTGACGAATCCCAATCTGGCTTTCTTTGCAATTCTGATTGTGAGCACATGGCAGTATGCCGGGTATATTATGATGATCTATGTCACCGGACTTCAGGGAGTTCCAAGAGACATTTTAGAAGCGTCGGCTGTTGACGGGGCGGGGGCGTTAAAAACTCTCTTACACATCAAACTGCCCATGATTGCCAATACCTTTACGGTGTGTATTTTCCTCACCCTTGTCAATTCCTTTAAGCAGTTTGATTTAAATTATGCCATTACAAACGGGGCACCCAGCCGGATTCTGGGAGCAAAAGCGGTGGCTTCCACCGAGTTCCTGGCTCTTAATATATATAATACGGCTATTGCCAGAAACAGATATGCGGAGGGGCAGACAAAAGCGGTGGTGTTCTTCCTCATTCTGGCGGTGGTATCTCTTACCCAGGTATCCATCAGTAAAAAGAGGGAGGTGGAATTATGAGAGAAAATCATGGGCGGAAAAGGATTACATGGGACGCAGGGCAGTCAAAACGGCTTATTCCGGAGCTGATCGGTTTGATTCTGTCTCTTTTCGTGCTGTCTCCCTTTATCCTGGTAATATTCAATGCGGCCAAAAAAAGTGCGGATATAGTGATCAGTCCCATTGCACCGCCCTCTGACTGGGGGCAGCTACTGGTCAATTTAAAAAATGTAATCGGCAATCAGAACTTCAGCTATTGGAGATCTTTTGGAAGTTCATTGTACATAACCGCAGTCAGCCTGATTCTGCTGACCTTATTTTCCAGTATGGCGGCATGGGTGCTGGTCCGGAATAAGACAAAATGGTCACAGGTGATTTTCATGATGTTTGTGGCATCCATGGTCATACCGTTTCAGGTGGTGATGCTGCCCCTCCTGTCTACGTTTCGTAAAGTGTCCGAATTTACAGGGATTCCCCTGTTAAGCAGTTACACAGGAATCATTACCGCTTATCTGGGATTTGGAGGATCCTTATCCGTGTTTATTCTTCATGGATTTATAAAAGGAATTCCAAAGGAACTGGAGGAAGCGGCCTGGATTGATGGCTGCAGTCCTGAGAATACATTCTTTCAGATCGTGTTTCCGCTGTTAAAGCCTGTGCAGATGACAGTGCTGATTCTCAACGGAATCTGGATCTGGAACGACTATCTCCTTCCGTCGCTGATGCTGGGGCTGAATGGAAGAATCAAAACCCTGCCTGTTGCAGTGAGCAGCTTTGTAGGTTCCTATGTCAAGCAGTGGGATTTAATCCTGGCGGCAGCATTTCTGGCCATGATTCCCATCGTTATTCTGTTTTTATGCGCCCAGAGGCAGATCATACAGGGAATGGTAGAAGGGGCGATTAAATAATGAAAAGGAGTCTGCTATGGAACGGAAATGGTGGAAAGAGGCAGTGGTATATCAGATCTATCCCAGAAGCTTTAAAGACAGCAACGGGGATGGAATCGGAGACTTAAACGGGATCAGGGAGAAGCTCCCATATTTAAAACTGCTGGGAATTGATGTAATCTGGCTTTCACCCATTTATCAGTCCCCTAATGATGATAATGGATATGACATCAGTGATTACAAAATGATTATGGATGAGTTCGGAACCATGAAAGATTTTGATGATCTTTTAAATGAAGCCCATGAAAACGGGATCCGTATTATTATGGATCTGGTGGTGAATCACACCTCTGATGAGCATCCATGGTTTTTGGAGAGCCGGAAAAGCAGGGAGAATCCTTACCGGGATTATTATATCTGGAGAGAGGGAAAAGGAGAGGGAGTGCCGCCCAATAACTGGGGAGCCTGCTTTGGAGGTTCTGCATGGAAACTGGATGAGAAAACCGGCATGTATTACCTCCATTTGTTTTCGCCTAAGCAGCCGGACTTAAACTGGGAAAATGAGACTGTCCGAAGGGAAGTCTTTGAGATGATGGACTGGTGGTGCAGGAAAGGAATCGATGGTTTCCGCATGGATGTGATCAGTATGATATCCAAGAATCAGGCATTTCCCGACGGGGAAGTAAAGGAAGGACTTTACGGTGATTTCTCACCTTACGCAGTTCATGGACCTATGGTTCATACCTATTTAAAGGAGATGAATGAAAAGGTTTTGTCTCAATATGATCTGATGACGGTAGGTGAGACTGCCGGGGTTACTGTGGAGGAAGCCAGAAAATATGCGGGAGCAGAAGAACATGAGTTAAACATGGTGTTTCATTTTGAGCATGTGGAGGGAGACGGAGAACTGTTAAAGTGGACGGATAAAAAGCCGGATCTGCTGCGGTTAAAAAAGATTCTTTCCAGATGGCAGGAGGATCTGGGAGAAGATGCCTGGAACAGTTTATACTGGGATAATCATGACCAGCCAAGAGCTGTATCCCGCTTTGGTAATGACAGCAGCCGTTACAGAGAAGTTTCCGCCAAGATGCTGGCAACCTGCCTTCATATGATGAGGGGGACTCCTTATATCTATCAGGGAGAAGAGCTGGGGATGACTAATTTCCCATTTACAGAGTTAACCCAGTTCAGAGATATCGAAAGTCTGAATGCCTATGGGGAACTTACCGGGAAAGGGCTGGTCACCCATGAAAAGATGATGAGATATTTACGGTGCAAAAGCAGGGATCATGCAAGAACTCCCATGCAGTGGGACGATGGACCGTCTGCCGGATTCACCGTTTCAGTACCCTGGATATCTGTCAATCCCAATTATACTGAAATCAATGCAAAAAAGGAACTGGCTGATGAGAATTCCGTATTTCATTATTACAGGAAGCTGATAGAGCTGAGAAAGAAATATGAAATAATTGTATACGGAAGCTACCAGCTGATTATGAAAGAGGATACCAGGGTATTTGCCTACATCCGCAGTCTGCAGAGTGAGAGGCTGCTTGTGCTCTGTAATTTTTCTGATGAGGAGGCAGCCGTATCTTTACCGGAAGAATTTTTAAGAGAGAATGCAAAGTGCCTTATTGATAATTATGATGATCCTTCCTCTGAAAGGCGGGGCAGACTGCTTCCTTATGAGGCGGCAGCCTATTATCTGGGGAAGGAAAAAAACTGAATGGAGAAATATGAAATGAATAAACAATGGTGGCATGATAAGGTGGCCTATCAGATCTATCCGAAAAGTTTTTGCGATACCAATGGTGACGGAATCGGGGACTTGAGAGGCGTGATTTCAAAGCTGGATTATTTAAAGGAGCTTGGAATTGATATCATATGGCTTTCTCCTATCTATCAGTCTCCCTTTGCAGATCAGGGATATGACATTTCTGATTATTATAAAATCGATCCCAGATTCGGCACAATGGAGGATTTAACAGAACTGATTGCCGAGGCGAAGAAAAGGAATCTTTCTATATTACTTGATCTGGTGGTGAACCATTGTTCCGATGAACATGAATGGTTTCAGAAGGCTCTTAAGGATCCGGAAGGGGAGTATGGTAAGTATTTTTATATCAGGGAAGGAAGAGATGGGAAAGAACCTACCAATATCCGGTCATATTTTGGAGGAAGTGCATGGGAACGGATCGGAGATACCAACCTGTATTACCTTCATCTTTTTCATAAAAAGCAGCCGGATCTAAACTGGGAAAATCCGGTTGTACGGGGAGCAATCTACGATATGATCAACTGGTGGCTTAAGAAAGGTATTGCGGGATTTCGGATCGATGCCATCATGAATATTAAAAAGGCACTTCCTTTTCATGATTATGCGCCGGACCGGGAAGATGGACTGGCAGACTGCAGGCTGATGTTAAAAGAGAATGAAGGAGTCATGGATTTTCTGAAGGAGATGCGGGAGGCGACCTTTAAAAAATACAACGCGTTTACCGTTGGAGAGGTATTTAATGAAAAAAAGGAAGAGCTGAATGATTTCATAGGGGAAGACGGATGTTTTTCTTCCATCTTTGATTTCAGCCAGACTGTGTTCGGCGCCAGTGAAAAAGGCTGGTATGACAATCAGCCGGTTACACCAGATGATTACAGAAAATGCTGCTTTGACAGTCAGAAGAGGGCGGAAGGAATCGGTTTTCTTTCTAATATTATTGAAAATCACGATGAGCCCAGGGGTGTGAGCAGATATATTCCGGAGGGAGAATGTTCCGATGCAGCAAAGAAGATGCTTGCGACCCTTTATTTTCTTTTAAAAGGAATTCCCTTTCTCTATCAGGGACAGGAAATAGGCATGGAAAACGTTCCCTTTGACAGCATCGACCAGTTTGATGATATTTCCACTTTGGATGAATACCGGGTGGCACTGAGGGCGGGACTGTCAAAAGAACAGGCTTTTGAAGCTGTAAGACGTTACAGCCGGGATAATGCCAGGGTCCCCTTCCAGTGGGATGACAGTGAAAACGCCGGGTTTACAAAAGGAACTCCGTGGCTTATGGTCAATCCGGATTATCAAACCATTCATTTACAGCGTCAGTCTGCAGATCCTGACTCCGTTTTTTGCTATTATAAAAAACTGATTGCACTAAGAAAGGCTGAGGGATACAGGGATACCTTTGTATACGGTCAGTTTACACCAGCTTATACAGAAAAAGAAAGAGTAATGGCTTATTTTAGAACGGGAAATAATCAAAGAATTCTTGTTATAGGAAACTTTAAAATGGCTGAGCAGGAAATTGAGCTGGAAAAACCATATAAAAACATTCTGCTTCACAATTACCATACAGCCGGGGGGGATGGAACGAAGCTTTTATTAAAGGGATATGAGGTTCTTGTTCTGGAGTTTTAAATGGAACGATTGTCCATGGGATCGTTGACATTGGATCTATGGAGGAATATAATGAAGTCAGGGGTATATACGTTGGTATATGCCCTTTCGTTTATTAAGACATAGGAGGAAAATAGTTATGGGTGATAAAAAATCAGATAGTCTTCATTGCCCCTGCTGCAAACGGCATTGTCCGCTCGCTGATCTTCACTGCAGCAAAGGAAAGGTCTATGCCAAATCAATAAAAAGCAAAGAAGCTGCAATCCGGCAGCAAACGGAAACATATGAACCGTCTTACAGCAGAATTCTTCTTTCTTATAAAATTGGTTTTGACCGCCTGTTTGGCCGGAAGGAGCAAGGGCCTGGCGGAAAACAAATCAGAGGACTTGTAATGGGAGCATTGTTTCTTGCGGATCATAAGACGGTGATGGAACTGGAAGCAGATACAGGTATTCATGGTGATAAACTGATGGAATGTCTGAAAAAGCTTGATAAAAAAGAATACATTACAAGAAAGAAGGATCCGGAGGGGGTACACTGGTATTCCCTGTCGGAGAAAGGATTAAAGGCGGCAGAAGAATCCATAAAAGAAGGAGACAGACAAGTGCTGTCCCGCTTAAATGAAGAGGAGAGGGAGCAGCTTGAACGGCTGCTGAAGAAATTATTACCATAGGGGATAATTTGTTTTTATGAGAAAAAGCGAATGAATTGGTATCTGCCAGAATTGTAGAATTTTGTCAGTATATTAACGTTGCTTTTTTATCATTATGTGATACAATGCAACAAGAATAATGAAGTTTGCGGGAATGGGAAAAACAACCGCAGCAGGAGGAATTACATTGGAAATCGGGAGGAAACGGTCCGGGATAATCCGCTTGGTACTGGCATGCCTGTTCTGCGTGGCAGTACTGGTTACACAACTGAATACAGTTGAAGTGGTAAAGGGAATCGGTCATCCTGGCTTTTTTTCTGCAGGCTCTATTTCCAGTGATAACCTGTACCATAAAAAATATGATGGTATGATTGAACCAAAGGATGTGCTGGAAGAGGAAACTGTGGGTGATGTATTACTTAACATCGCCAGACGTTCATCCTTTAAAAGCTTAGCCCTTAATTATATATGTTTAAAGACATTTTTCTTAATAATTCCTTTTGCTTTATGGCCGCTTCGCGCCGTCCTTTTGCAGGAGGGATATATAAGCCGAATGTTTGTGATACGCTACATTCATAATTCGGACGGAGAGAAAGGTGCAGCAGGCAGGTTATGGCAGATTGAAAATTGAATAGAAAATGAGGGAAACTTATGAAGCCAGGAAAGAAAATGCTTGCTGCGATATTTCTGATCATTGCAGCGTTTGTTTATGTTGCTCTATTTGGAGCGGGAGAAAGTATTAAGGGAATCTTTGATATGCGGTTTGGAATTGATATCCGGGGAGGCGTAGAAGCTATTTTTGAACCTCAGAACTTAGACCGCAAGCCAACTGCGCAGGAGCTTGAGTCGGCAAGAGAAGTAATCGAGAGCCGTATGGACAGCCAGAACATTGCGGACCGTGAAGTGACTGTGGACAAGGATGCAGGTTATATCATTGTACAGTTTCCGTGGAAATCAGGAGAAACAGATTTTAACCCGGAAGACGCCATATCAGAATTAGGTGAGATGGCTGAGCTGACATTTAAAGACCCGGATGGAGCCGTTTTAATTCAGGGCAAGGATGTAGAGAAAGCCAGTCCCCAGACAAATACATCCAATGGAATCAAGACATATGTAGTAGCCCTCAGTTTTAACAGCAATGGGTCAAAGCTGTTTGAAGATGCTACAGGAAAACTGATCGGAAAAAGAATCGGAATTTATATGGATAATAATCTGATATCCAATCCTACGGTACAGAATCAGATATCGGGAGGCCAGGCGGTAATCACCGGTATGAAGACCTATGAGGAAGCAAAGGCTCTGGCCGAGAAAATTAATGCCGGTGCACTTCCCTTCTCTTTAAAAACAACTAACTTTTCTACCATCAGCCCATCACTTGGAAACAATGCTCTGACAATTATGGTATATGCCGGACTGGCTGCATTTTTCGTAATCTGTCTGTTTATGATTGTGTTTTACAAAATGCCTGGAGTGGTTGCATGTATTACGCTGCTTCTGCAGATGGTGATTCAGATGCTCGCAGTCTCAGTACCCCAGTACACCCTGACTCTTCCGGGAATTGCAGGAATTATACTGACTCTTGGTATGGCAGTGGATACGAATATTATCATTTCAGAACGTATATCAGATGAACTGAAGAAGGGTTCCTCTGTAAAGGGAGCTGTTATTTCCGGTTATAAAAACGCTTTTTCATCTGTACTGGATGGTAATGTGACGACTGCAATCGTAGCAGTGATTTTAATGATCTTTGGATCAGGAACGATGTTGAGCTTTGGTTATACCCTGCTGGTCGGCATGATCGTAAATCTTCTGATTGGAGTTTCTGTATCCAAGCAGCTGATTCTGTCAATGATTCAGTCTGATTTCTGGAGAAATGAGAAGTGGTTTAGAATCAGAAAGGATAAAAAGGTAATTCCTTTCTACCAGAAAAAATATATATTTGCAATTATTTCAGGATTTGTTATACTGTCCGGTATTGCCGGATGCGTTTTCTATGGTGTGAAGCTGGATACCCAGTTTAAAGGCGGAGCGGTTCTGTCTTATTCCGTTTCTGAGCAGGCGGATACCGGTAAAATTCAGGAGGCAATCGAAAAAGAGACGAAGCGTCCGGTAACGGTTCAGATAAAGGAAGATAATATGACCGGGCTAAAGCGGCTGTCTGTTACACTTGCGGGGAATGCAGGTATCTCACCGGAGGAACAGAAGATAATAACTGATACAATCAACAGTACCATAGGAAAAAATGATGCCAGTCTTTCAGAGACTTTTGTGGTAGAACCTTATATTGGAGCAAAAGCACTTAGGAATGCGGCAACAGCTATTGTTCTGTCACTGGTCTTTATTGTTGTATATGTGTGGATTCGTTTTTCCGTTATATCCGGTCTTTCTGCTGGAATAACGGCGATGATTGCTTTGGTTCATGATGTGATTGTGGTATTATTTGCATTTGTATTGTTCCAGATTCCATTAAATGATGCGTTTGTTGCTGTTGTGTTAACGATTATCGGTTACTCAATTAATGATACCATTGTGATATATGATAGAATCCGGGAGAACAGGAAGCATGATTTAAAAATGCCGGTAGATACACTGGTTAACGTAAGCACCACCCAGACACTGGGAAGATCCATCAATACATCCTTTACAACGGGAATCTGTGTTTTAATTCTTATGGTGGCTTCCGTGTATTTCCATATTGAATCCATCATGGAATTCTCACTTCCCATGTTCTTTGGTATCCTGACTGGATGCTATTCATCAATCTGTGTGGCAGGAACTCTTTGGGCTATGTGGGAGAAGAGGAAAGAAAAATAGTAAAATATCAGGCGGAGGCCGGGGAGTCAGTTTGTCTGACTGCCTGACTTTCGCTTTTTTTTGTATATCATATTGAAAAATATTATTAAAAATGTTAGAATATAGCAATAAACAAGTTGAGATATTGGATAGTAACTAAATTATTATTAAATATTGGACAACCTTGTTTGTTAAAATGATTTTTATATGATAAAGGAGGATTAAGATTATGCTTAACAAAGAGATTGTTGCTAAGATAAACAAACAGATTAATTTCGAACTTTACTCCGCATATGTATATCTGGATATATCAAACTATTATGCTGACCAGAATTTAAACGGGTTTGCAAACTGGTTTAAAATACAGACTCAGGAGGAGCGGGACCATGCCATGCTTTTCATGGATTATCTCCTTCAGAATGGGGAAAAGATCGTTCTTTCGGATGTTAAGGCCCCTTCCTTTGATTTCACCGATTTCCGTCAGCCAGCCATGGAAGCGTTTGAACATGAGATCAAAGTGACGGCAGCCATTCACGATATTTACGGAGCAGCTTATGAATTAAAGGATTTCCGTACCATGCAGTTTCTTGACTGGTTCGTGAAGGAACAGAGTGAAGAGGAAAAGAATACGGATGAGATCATTAAGAGATACGATTTGTTCGGCAGCGATGCAAAGGGACTTTATCTCCTTGATACGGAGCTGGCGGCCAGAGTGTATACTCCGCCGACACTGGTAATCTGATTTTACAGGGTAAGGTGATAAGATTGAAATAAAGAGCAGTCTCTGCCGGAATGTACGTAATTATATTCCGGCAGGGAATGCTTTTTTTGATACAGGTGCTAAAGGAGAGAAGGAGATTGTGGCAAAACAAAGGGAAAAGGTGGAGTTTCGTTATTATGAAATCGGGGAGGATGAGCCGGTTCTGGCACTTTTGGGGGAAGACTGGATCCGGGAATATGGAAAAGAGATTAAGTGCCTTCACTTTCATAACCTGATGGAAATCGGTTACTGCCATTGGGGCACAGGGGAAGTAATTCTTGGACAGGAGCATATCTGTTTTTCACCTGGAACAATTATGCTTGTACCCCCAAGACTTCCCCACACTACCAATAGTGAAAAAGGTACCAAAAGCTACTGGGAGTGGATGTATCTTGATTTAGAAAAGATTGTTTCAGAGATGGACCGTTATGATCCCATGTTTCAAAAAAAACTGTTAAAAAGGATTCAAAGGGTAGGATATCTTCTGCCGGGAGAGGAAAATCCCGGACTTACCAGACTCATCCTGGGGGTTATGGAGGAAGCACGGCGGAAGAAACCTTACTACAAAGACTGCATCAGCGGCCTGCTTCGTGCGTGTCTGGCAGAGTTTTTAAGGCTGTCTGATGACGAAGAACGGATCATGAGAAAAAGGACACACAGAGCAGTCATATCAGGTGCTCTGGATTATGTGGCGGATCACTATATGCGTGAGATCAAGATCAGTCAGCTGGCAGAAGCTTCCAGTATGAGTGAGAGCCATTTTCGCCGTGTTTTTGAAGAGAGCATGGATATGAAGCCGGTTGATTACATCAATTTAATCCGGATTCAGTATGCCTGCGAGCTGTTGAAAAAAACGGAGAAATCCATGGAGGAGGTAGCTGTAGCCGTGGGATTTTTCTCAATTTCCTCCTTTAACAGGAATTTTAAAAAAGTCCTGAATATTTCTCCTTATCAATGGAAAAGATCCGCAGAAAATTACGAAAGCAAGCTGCTTTACTGCAGGATCAGTGCGCAAAAAGGTTGGTAATACAGTTTGAAATGATTGAATTTGCGCATTTTATAATTGAATATAAAAAGTTTTCAAAAAAAGAATTGGTATAATGGGATTATATTCAAAAGAAATTGATCTCATAAGCCAATTTTTTTTATGAAAGAGGAGGAGTTTTGCTATGAAGAAGAAAATCGTATCACTCTTACTTGCAGGAGCCATGGTTGCATCCTTAACCGCATGCGGAAATTCAGGAACAGCCGGACAGGCATCTGACGGAGGAAAAGAAGGAGGAGCCAAAGGTGGTAATGAACTGACTGTCTGGTGTTGGGATCCGGCATTTAATATTTATGCCATGAATGAGGCTGCCAAGGTTTACCAGAAAGACCATCCTGATTTTAAACTGAACGTAGTGGAGACACCCTGGGCCGATATTCAGACCAAGCTGACGACAGCTGCCACCTCCGGCAAACTGGATACACTTCCTGATATTGTTCTTTTGCAGGACAATGCATTTCAGAAGAATGTATTAACCTATCCGGATGCATTTAAGGATTTATCAGGAAGCGGAATTGACTTTACCCAGTTTGCTAAAGCAAAAACAGCATATTCTGTAGTAAACGGAAAAAATTACGGAGTACCGTTTGATAACGGAGCCGTAGTTGCCTGCTACCGCACCGATGTATTGGAACAGGCTGGATATAAAGTTGATGATTTCAAGGATATTACCTGGAGCAAGTACCAGCAGATGGGAGAAGAAATATTAGCAAAGACCGGAAAACCTCTTTTATCCTGCCAGGCAGGAGAATCAGATTTAATCATGATGATGCTTCAGTCTGCAGGCGGCAGTCTGTTTGATAAAGAAGGAAAACCCAGCATGGTTGGAAATGATAAACTGAAAAAGGTTATGGAAACCTATGCTTCTCTTGTAAAAAGCGGCGTGCTGATTGAGGTGAATGACTGGGATCAGTATGTGGGAACTCTTACCAACAGTACCGTAGGCGGAACCATTAATGGATGCTGGATCATGGCGAGCATTCAGACAGCTGAGGATCAGTCCGGAAAGTGGGCAATTACCAACATGCCTAAATTAGAAGGGGTTGATGGAGCTACCAATTATTCCAATAACGGAGGTTCCAGCTGGGCAGTAACCTCTGCATGCAAGAATCCGGATCTGGCTTATGATTTTATGGCTAAGACATTTGCAGGAAGCACTTCCTTCTATGAGACCATTCTTCCTAAGTCCGGTGCGCTTTCCACCTATTTACCGGCTGCACAGAGTAAGGTCTATGGAGAACCACAGGAATTTTTCGGCGGAGCGCCGGTTTATTCCACAATTACCGATTTTGCATCAAAGATTCCTTCCAACAATACCGGTGTTTATTATTATGAGGCCCGTGATGCAGTGGCAACTGCAATTACCAACGTGGTTGGGGGAGCAGATATTGATGCAGAAATTAAGACTGCAGAGGATACGGTTAATTTCGCAATGGGTAAATAGTAAGTCAGGGAGGAGGCATTACCAGTGGACAATTCAAAAAAAAGGTTGTCATTAGGCCAGAAGCAGAGCCTGGCGGGCTGGGCATTTTTAACTCCGGCGGTTTTATTTATCGCAGTCATGAGCTTTCTGCCTATGATTCAGGCGCTGTTCCTTTCATTTAAAACAGGGGCGGGTGCCAATTTAAAATGGACCGGCGTAACCAATTATGTCAGAATGTTTCAGGATCCTGTCTTCATGCAGGCTTTAAAAAACAATTTTATTTATCTGATCATACAGGTTCCGATCATGCTGATTCTGGCCCTGATCCTGGCCTCTTTGCTCAATAATAAAGATCTTCGGTTTAAGGGATTGTTCCGTACGGCGATTTTTCTGCCCTGTGCTACCTCCCTGGTGTCCTATGCGGTAATCTTCCGCTCCCTGTTTGCGGTGGATGGACTGGTGAATACCGTTCTCATAAAACTTGGATTTTTGTCAACCGGATACAATTTTCTTGGCCACGCAAACAGCGCCAGAATCGTGATTATTCTTGCACTGATCTGGAGATGGACCGGTTATAACATGGTCTTTTACCTGTCCGGTCTGCAGAATATTGAGTATTCCATTTATGAGTCTGCAAAAATTGACGGAGCTTCTCCCATTCAGTCTTTCTGGGGAATTACGGTACCGCTTTTAAAGCCAACGATTCTTCTGACAGCGATTATGTCAACCAATGGCACATTGCAGCTGTTTGATGAGTCTGTGAACTTAACTTACGGCGGGCCTTCCAATGCTACCATTACCATGTCACACTATATTTACAATGTATCGTTTAAATATGTACCTAATTTTGGGTATGCAGCAGCAATGTCTTACTTAATCCTGTTCCTGGTAGCAGTTCTGGCATTTTTGCAGATGAAGGTAGGTGATAAACGTGACTAAAGGAAAGAAGTTTCTGGCATATGGCTTTTTAACGGTCGTCTCCATACTTTCTGTTTTTCCTCTATACTGGATGATGGTTGCGGCTACCAACAAAAGTGTGGCTGTATCACGGGGAACCTTGGTATTTGGAACGGAGCTTTTAAACAATACGAAAAAGCTGTTTGCTTCCCAGAATGTAGGGGCAGCACTTGGAAATTCATTTAAATATTCCATTGTCATGACGCTGGTTTCACTGTTCATCTGCTCCATAGCTGGATATGGTTTTGAAATCTTTCATGACAAGGCAAAGGACCGGATCATGAGCATTATCTTACTGGCAATGATGGTTCCGTTTGCTGCAATTATGATTCCCCTGTATCAGATGTTTTCCAGGGCGAATTTATTAAACAGCACACTTGGGTTTATTCTCCCCAGTATTTCGACGCCGTTTTTAATTATGATGTTCCGCCAGAGCGCCAGGTCTTTTCCAGTGGATATTATGGAGGCGGCAAGGCTTGACGGGTTAAATGAATTCCAGATTTTCTGTCTGATGTTTGTGCCTACCATGCGCTCCACTTATGCAGCAGCAATGACGATTACTTTTATGAATGCATGGAACAGTTACTTATGGCCCAAGGTAATTATGTCTGATGCCGGCAGCATTACCATGCCTATGATGGTGGCCAACCTAAAATCAGGTTATGTGACTGATTACGGAACTTTAATGCTTGCTGTACTGTTGTGTACCATTCCTACAGTGATCGTTTTCTTCCTCCTGCAGAAAAGCTTTGCGGAAGGTATTACGGGGGCTGTAAAATAAGTAAAAGGGAACAAACAGGCGTGGTGACCGGGATCCTGAAAGGGAAATCTGGCTGCTGCGCCTGTTTTCGGAAAGGAACAGATGAATATGAAACATGCTGGTATCTGGTATGGAGGAGATTATTATCCGGAGCAGTGGCTTGAAAGTCCGGATATACTCAAACAGGATATAGACTATATGAAACAGGCAGGAATTAATACAGTGACCATGGGGGTGTTTGCCTGGTCCTTTCTGGAGCCGGAAGAGGGGAGATATAATTTTGGCTGGCTGAAGGAGCGGGTGGATGAACTTTATGAGAATGGGATTTATACCATTATGGGAACACCTTCCGGAGCCCGTCCCAAATGGCTGTCTGACAAATATCCGGAGGTGCTGCGGGTGGATGATACCGGGCGCAGGCAGCTTTTTTCCGGACGGCATAACCATTGTTTCACTTCTCCCATATACAGGGAAAAGGTGAGGATGATCAATAAGGAACTGGCGGGGCAGTTTGCCTCCCATCCCGGTATTCTTATGTGGCATATCTCCAATGAATACGGAGGAGACTGCCACTGTGCCCTGTGCCAGAAAGCCTTTCGCCTGTGGCTGAAAAAGAAATATGATTCCATCGATGAATTGAACCGCCGATGGTGTACGGCATTCTGGAGCCATATCTACCAATCCTTTGACCAGATAGAAAGCCCGTCCTCCATTGGTGAGACTATGGTTCATGGGCTGAATCTGGACTGGAAGCGTTTTGTAACCGAACAGACCGCAGACTTTGCAAAATGGGAAGTGGATGCTTTGCGGGAAGAAGGAGCAGTACAGCCCACTACTGTAAATCTGATGTATGATTACAAAGGGCTGAATTATCATAAATTATCAACTGCTGTAGATGTGGTTTCCTGGGATTCCTATCCGCTGTGGTATAAAGAAAGGGAGATTCTTACAGCCAGAGATAATGGTTTACAGCATGATTTTATGAGAAGTTTAAAAATGAAACCATTTCTTTTGATGGAATCCAGCCCAAGTGCAACCAACTGGCAGGGAGTCAGCAAGCTGAAAAAACCGGGACTTTTAAAACTGGCGGGGCTTCAGGCCGTTGCCCATGGATCGGACAGCGTCCTATATTTTCAGATTCGCCAAAGCAGGGGAAGCTCTGAAAAATTTCATGGTGCTGTGATTGACCATTACGGAGGAGATGACACCCGGGTATTTCAGGAAGTGAAGGCGGTTGGCAGGGAGCTTGATTTGCTGAGAGAAATTGCAGGTACCTGTGTACGGTCTAAAGCAGCTGTTATATATGATGTGGAAAACCGCTGGGCACTGGAAGATGCCCAGGGGCCCAGAAACAAAGGACTTTTCTATCATGAGGTATGTACAAAAATTTACTCTGCCATTCGAAAAACGGGAATCAACGTTGATGTAATAACCATGGATGAAAGTCTTGAAAACTATGATCTGGTTGCCGCTCCTATGCTTTATTTGTTTCAAAAGGGCATGGAGCAGAAAATCAGGCAGTACGTCGGGAACGGAGGCTGTTTTTTGACCACTTACTGGTCTGGCATTGTGGATGATGGGGACCGCTGCTTCCTGGGCGGTGTACCTTATGGGCTGAAAGAGGTTCTGGGTCTTCGCAGTCAGGAAGTAGATGCCCTGTATGATGGGGAAGTAAATCATATGGTACCCGCCGGAGGGGAAGGAAAACGGTATGAATGCGGCTGCCTTTGTGATCTGGTTCAGTTAAATGGGGCAGAAGCTCTAATGGTTTATGAGGATGATTTTTATCAGGGATATCCGGTGTTTACAAAGAATTCCTGGGGGAAGGGAACGGCTTACTATGTCTGCTCGGATTCAGATCAGGAGTTTTATGATGATATATTTCACAAACTTATAGAAGAAGCTGGAATAAAGCCTCTTTTAAATGGAACCATCCCCGAAGAACTGGAAATAACCTCCAGAGAGTCTGCCGGGTTCGAGTATATTTTTGCACAGAATTTTTCCCGTAATGAGGTAAAACTGGAGAAGCCCCTGCTTGAGGATTTATTGCAGGGAACCATGCTGATGGGTGATATAACGGACAGCGGCGGGATTAATGGTTATGGGACTGTGGTAATAAGAAGAAAGCTAACGGCTGCAATGAATGACGGGCGGAAAAACACGATATCATAACAGGATCTAAAAAAGGTGCTCTCAAATTGAGGGTACCTTTTTTAAATCTTTCCTTTTGTATAAAGTGTAGCAAGTTCTATAAAATACTTTTCCGGTTCCGTGAGATAGCAGCCTTTTAAATAAGCCATACACCGCATCCAGGATTGTCTTGGAGGAACGGTGAAATAGACGATAGGTAAATCCGGGATTCAAATAAAATATTGGGGCGGAAGCCGGCAAGAGGAGCCAGTGGATGGGTAGCAGGGAGCCCCAGAACCATAAATTCCTCTTCCATATCCACATATTCCAGCAAAGGATTTTTATGATTGTTGTAATAGGTGAGGGATGCCATGGTAACTTCTTTCTGAAGAAGCTGTTCCATTTTTTTAACCCGTGCATGTCTGGGAATAATAATAAAAACAGAAAGAAAATAGACACCGTCTTTCACTTATAGTAAAATGAACCAAACAGGACAAACAGAAGGAAGGAATCCATATGGGAAAGATTGCGTTGCTTGTTTCCAGAGAAGAGATGATTTATCAGGCGCATAACATTCTTCAGGAGAAAAAACATGAGATCGGGGAAATGAGGGTAATTAAGACAGAGGATGCGGTTTCTGAAGCCCGCCAGTCCATTGCAAACGGTGCCTCTATCATCATCGCAAGAGGTCTCCAGGCTTCTCTCATTAAGCAGTACACCGACATTCCTGTAGTGGAAATCGTCATAACTGCCCAGGAGATGGCGCTGTTAGTGAGCAAGGCAAAGCAGATACTAAAAAAGGACAATCCGGTCCTTGGCGTGGTAGGATTTAAAAACATGTTTTGTGACATGTCTTATTTTGATATCATTTACGGAATTGAAATGAGGACTTATTTTGCAGAAAAAGGGGATCTGCTGGAGGATATGGCGAGACAGGCAGTCCGTGACGATGTGGATTTGATCATTGGAGGGGATACTGCTGTGGGGATTGCAGGAGAGACTGGTATCCCTTCCCTGTTTTTATCAAACACAGAGGATTCCATGAGAAACGCCTTGTCCATGGCGGAAAGTGTTGATTATGCCATGGGCGTGGAAAAACGCAATGCTGCCCAGATCGAGACGCTTCTGGATTATTCTTTTAACGGAGTGGCGAGGCTTGATGCGTCTGGAAGTATTGTGGATATCAACGCAACCATGGAAGATATTCTGGAGAAAAAGAAGGATGAAGTTCTTTTAAAACCTGCGGGTGAGGTGTTCCCTGAACTTTTGGGCGAGCCCTTCCGTCAGGTGCTGGAATACGGAAAAGAATCCTATTCTCTGTTTATGGAGATCAGCCGGACCTCTGTGTTTGCCATAGTGGCGCCGGTGGTGTTTGAAAAAAAGGTGGAGGGAGCCATACTCACCTGTCACCGCATGAAGCGAAAACAGCATAAGGGACCGGAGTTAAAGGGAAAAAGCCAGTTAAGAGGAGCGGGAGCACTGGGTGAATTCGGAGACCTTTTTCAGGAATCAATGAATATGCAGGACTGTCTGCGCCTTGCCAAGCTGTATGCCCTTTCGGAAAAGGCTGTTTTCATTACCGGTGAGCCGGGAACAGAGAAGCAGCTTCTGGCTCAGTGCATTCATAATGCAGGGCTTCATAAGGACGGACCCTTTGTCAACATCTCCTGTGACGGGCTGGGAGAAGAGGCGCAGTATGACATGATATTTGGAGATAAGGGCGCAGCTGCCCAGGCGAAGGGCGGGTCCCTGCTGATCGAAGATTTACAGGCTTTAACGAAGGCAAACCAGTACAGGCTTTACCAGCTGATCCGTCATAAGCACAGGCTTGGGAGAGAAGGGCAGCGGTATGCCGGAGCGGAGGTCAGAATCATGGTGACTGCCACGGTTCCTTTATCTGAGCTTGTAAAAAAGGAAGATTTCCGGAAAGAACTGTATTATCTTCTTGAGGGATTGACGGTTACCATTCCTCCTTTAAGAGAACGGAAAGAAGACTTAGAGTTCAAGATCCGGGAAACAATCAGGGACTGCTGTGAACATTATTCCAGGTTTCATGTACTGACAAAAGGAGCCTTTAAAGTACTTCTTGATTATCCGTGGAAAGGCAATTTGATTCAGGTTGAAAATTTTTGTGAACGACTGATACTGACAGCGGAAAAGAGGAGTCTTGACGAAGCTGCGGTGGAAGATCTTCTCACTGAACTGTATCCAGGTGAAAGTAAAGTGGAAAAAGAAGACTCAGCTATAAAAAATGCAGAAGTTTTATACCCCCTGGAAGCCGGTGAAATTAAGGATATTCTTTTAAAATTGGGTGGAAACCGGGAAAAAACAGCAAAGGAGCTTGGGATCAGCAAGGCAACATTATGGAGAAAAATGAAAAAATACCATCTGGAATGAAATAAAAATGAAACGATTATGATGCGAAAATGAAACTATAGATGATTTGTATAAAGAAAGCCCCTCCATTCGTTAATTCCGCCCATAGCAGCCCCTCAGATTTTTATCTATAATCACAGCAGAGATGGGAAGTACCCATCGGTCACTGCAAACAGAATGAAAAAGTGAGGAAAAGCATATGAAAATTGGATTTATCGGTTTGGGAATTATGGGAAGACCTATGGCAAAGAACCTGTTAAAGGCAGGTCATGAATTAGTTGTATTTGATTTTAATAAAGAAGCAGTAGCAGATCTGGTTTCAGCTGGTGCAGCTTCCGCTGAAACAGGAAAGGATTTGGCTTCCCAGTGTAGCGTTGTGATCACCATGTTGCCAAACTCTCCACATGTAAGAGCAGCAGTTTTAGGCGAGAACGGAGTAGCAGAAGGGGCAAAGCCTGGAACTGTAGTCATTGATATGAGCTCCATTGATCCAACTGAGAGCAGAGCCATCGGCGCAGAGCTTGAAAAGCTGGGAATTGATATGCTTGATGCACCAGTATCCGGTGGAGAGCCAAAGGCAATTGACGGAACCTTATCTGTAATGGCAGGCGGAAAGAAAGAACTGTTTGACAAGTATTATGATATGCTTATGGTTATGGCTGGATCCGTTGTTTATGTAGGTGAGCTTGGTGCAGGAAATGTAGCAAAGCTGGCAAACCAGATTGTTGTTGCAGTAAATATCGCAGCTGTATCAGAAGCATTTACCTTCGCTAAAAAAGCGGGAACTGATCCGGAGCTTGTATATCAGGCAATCCGCGGCGGTCTTGCTGGTTCTACAGTTATGGATGCAAAGGCACCTATGATGCTTAATAGAAACTTTAAGCCAGGTTTCCGCATTGAGCTTCACATCAAGGATTTAAATAATGCACTGAATGCAGCTCATAATGTAAGTTCTCCTGTTCCTTTAACAGGTCAGTTAATGGAGATTATGCAGGGACTGAAAGCAGACGGTTTTGACAAAGAGGATCATTCCAGCATCGTGAAGTATTACGAGAAAATTGCAAACACAACTGTAGAACCGCAAAAATAAGCCGTACGGAGAGGACAAAAAAACATGAATACAGATTTTATTAAAGGCGTTATTGTGCCAATCCTTACGCCGATTGACGAAAATGAGCTGATTGATGAAGCAAAATTAAGAGATCAGGTTGATTATGTCATTAACGGCGGTGTGCTTGGCATTCTGGCATTCGGAAGCAATGGAGAGTTCTATGCAGTGGAAGACGATGAGATGGAACGCGGACTGAAAATCATGGTAGATCAGGCTGCTGGAAGAGTTCCGGTATACTTTGGCATCGGCGCCATCAGCACGAAAAAATGCTGCCGTCTGGCTAAGATGGCTGTAGAAAACGGCGCTGCAGGTATTTCCGTTCTTCAGCCCATGTTTTTAAAGCCTACTGAAACAGAGCTTTATAACCATTTTAAAACAATAGCACAATCCATACCGGAAACTCCAATGCTGCTTTACAACAATCCGGGACGTGTGGGATATACCATGTCCGCTGGTCTGGTTGAGCGTCTGGCAAAGGAATTTGATAACATAGTCGGCATGAAGGATACCAGCGGTGATATCACCCAGACGGCAGAATTCATCCGCAGAACCCGAGGAACAGATTTTAAAGTATTTGGCGGAAAGGATACGCTGTTATATGCATCCATGTGCCACGGCGCAGTAGGCGGTGTATGTACAGCTGCCAACTTCATGCCGGAGCTGATTACTGATGTTTACAATAAATTTGTGGCCGGTGATTTAAATGGCTCTCTGGAAGCACAGTTTAAGTTAAATCCAGTCCGTCTTTCCATGGATCCGGCAAGCTTCCCGGTAGCAGCCAAGGATATGGCAAATTTAAGAGGAAGAAACGTAGGACTTCCTTATAAACCCAATATTGCCACTCCCGAAGGACCGGTTCTTGGCCAGATCAGAAAAGAGATGGAAACAGCGGGGCTCATTTAGAAATAAGAGATCGTTACGGAAGATATTAATATAAGAAAGAGGGCAGGCTGGTGGCTGTTGATAGGCTGCCGGCCTGTTTTCCGTTTCAGGCGTAAGAGGAAAGGGGCAGGCGATGAAATTTTTATTTGCATCTGATTCATTTAAAGGATCCTTATCATCTGTGGAGATAGTAGGAATCCTGACAGAAGAAGCAAAACGTATTTTTCCGGATTGTGAGTGCAGCGGAGTATCTGTGGCAGACGGAGGGGAAGGGACCATAGAGGCTGTGATTGATGCCATGAATGGACAGATCCGCACCGTATCCGTACACGGTCCGCTGATGGAAGAGACAACTGCAGTGTATGGAGTGTTTGATGGCAGCCATGCAGTGATCGAGATGGCAAAAGCTTCCGGACTTCCCATGGTTCCGTCAGAAAAGAGAAATCCCCTTTATACCACAACCTATGGGACAGGGGAACTGATTAAAGCGGCTTTGGATGAAGGCTATAGAAAGATTGCCATTGCAATCGGCGGAAGCGCAACCAACGACGGCGGTATGGGAGCCATGACGGCTCTTGGTGTGAAATTCCTTGATAAAGCAGGGAACCTGCTGACTGGCTGCGGCGAAGATCTGGGAAAAGTGGAGCATATTGATATAAGCGGACTTCACCCGGCCGTAAAAGAGACAGAATTTACTGTGATGTGTGACGTGACAAATCCGCTGACTGGGCAAAACGGCGCAACCTATACCTTTGGAAAACAAAAAGGAGGAACTCCTGAAATCCTTGACCGGCTGGAAAAGGATATGAAATCCTATGCAGGAAAGCTGTTTGAACTGACTGGTATTGATGTGGACCAGATTCAGGGAACAGGAGCAGCAGGAGGACTTGGAGCTGCTTTAAACGTATTTTTAAATGCCAATATGAAATCAGGAATTGAAACTGTCCTGGATCTGATTCAGTTTAATACCCTGTTAGAAGGGGTGGATTTAGTCGTTACCGGAGAGGGCAGAATGGACTGGCAGTCTGCGTTCGGAAAGGTTCCAAGCGGAATCGGAATGCGGTGTAAAAAAAGAGGTATTCCGGCCGTTGCCATAGTAGGAGGCATGGGGGATGGAGCCGAAAAAATCTATGAATACGGAATAGAAAGCATAACCACAACCATTCAGGGAGCAATGCCCATAGAGGAAGCAATGGAGCGGTCTGTGGAACTATATCGGGGAGCCGCACAGCGTACGTTTCGTATGCTGAGAGCCGGGATGAGTCTGAACGGATAAAAAGGAGAGAAAATGGAAAATAGGAAACAATGTGTCATGCTTCCGGACGGAACTGCTGTACCGTCTCTGGGGCAGGGAACCTGGTTTCTGGGAGAACAAAAAAGCAGGCGAAAGGAAGAACTGAATAGCTTAAGGACTGGAATATCAGCCGGGATGACGCTCCTTGATACAGCTGAGATGTATGGAGATGGAAAAGCAGAGGAACTACTTGGAGAGGCCATACATGGGATTGATCGCAGCAGTCTGTTTCTGGTGTCCAAGGTATATCCTCATAATGCTGGCAGAAAGAATATATTTAAAAGCTGTATCAGAACTCTGGAGCGGTTGAACACGGATTATCTGGATTTATATCTTTTACACTGGAGGGGAAGTATTCCATTAAGTGAGACGGTGGAATGTATGGAACAGCTGAAAAAAGAAGGAAAGATAAGGCGCTGGGGTGTATCAAACTTTGACACTGCCGATATGAAGGAACTTTGGAGTGTTCCGGGAGGAAGTAACTGCCAGATAAATCAGGTTCTTTATCATGTAGCCTCCAGAGGAATTGAGTATGATTTGATCCCGTGGCTGGAAGAACACAACGTCCCTGTCATGGCATACTGCCCTCTTGCACAGGCAGGTGATTTAAAACGGGGTCTTTACGAGAACCCGGTGCTGATCCGCATCGCAAATGCCCACCAGTGTACAGTTTCCAATATTCTTCTGGCTTTTGTTATCCGAAATAATAATGTGGTGGCCATACCCCGCACAGGAAACAGGGATCACGCACTGGACAATGCAAAGGCATGGGAAGCAGAGCTGACGGGGGATGAACTTATGGAGATAAACCGGGTGTTTCCTGCGCCAGTAAGAAAGACCTATCTGGATATTGTATAATAAAAACATGCTCCTTCATTTTTACTATTTCAGAAGGAGCATGTCTTTGCAATGTTATTTTAAATACTTATCAAAGAAAGAAATCATAAGCTGCTTGACAGAATCCTGGAAGAATTCTCTGGAACCATGTCCGGCTCCTTCCAGTACATAGTAATCTGTTCTGTCTTCCATGCCAGCTTCTTTGATTCTGCTGTATAAAACGTCACTGCTAAGTTCCAGGGGAACCAGCGGATCGTTGTCTCCATGGAGTATCAGCATAGGACACATGTCCGGATTTACATAATTTACCGGACTGGCCGATTTTGCACGTTCCTTTATGGTAGAAGGATCTCCTCCTATGAGTTTTCCGCCATGGGTATCTTCGATTCGGTGCCACCGGCTGTTGGGATTATTGAAGCTTTTTTCTTCTTCATTCATCAGTGCCACTACATCGGTAGGACCAAACATATTGCAGCAGGCATTTGCTTTTGATGAATAGCCGGACCATTCTTCACTTTCGAAAGTATCCGTATTCATTGCTGCAAAAGCGGCCAGGTGTCCGCCTGCGGATCGTCCGAATACACCAATCCGGTCGGGATCAATTTCATATTTTATGGCATTTGCCCGCAGAAACCGGATAGCGGTTTTTACATCAATGATCTGTGCAGGAAAATGTGCTTCACCACTGCTTCTATAGTACATGGATGCCACCACATAGCCGGCATCTGCAAATTGACTCATTTCGCCAAGCATGAGGTTTTTATCGACTCCTCTCCAGCCTCCTCCAGGGATCCAGAGAAGTGCAGGTTTTGTATCATGGTTTTCTTTTGGATCATCTTCACCGGCTGCCAGTTTCATCTCACTGTTGCCGTTTTGAAGCAGGATGGACATTTTAAGTTCCATTGGCTTGCTGTTTAAATCCGTTTGGTTAGAGTAGATAATGTTGTCAATCAGAGTTAATGATTTTCGCTCATGTCCCGGATTAATATATTTTTTCATTATTTTTTCGTTCCTTTCATGATCCTTTCAGTGCTTTTCTTTATATAAAAATCGGGAAGAAAAGATTGATGCCAATGATTAGTGAGATCATTAATATTAATATATAACAACCATAGCAAGGGAAAGAAGCATTTCTGCAGCCGGAAAAAAACTGGGGATATCCCAGCCCACATTAAGTATTTATTTATCCAGGCTGGAGAGAAGCCTTGGAACTGATCTGTTTATAAGGGAGAAAAAGTGGCTGATTCCCACGCCGGCGGGAAAGATTTATCTGGATACTGCCAGCCAGATTCTTGAAGCAAAGGACCAGACGTATCTGGCCATTCGTTCCCTGACTCAGGAATTAGAAGAGACGGTTGTCATTGGAGCCACACCGCTGAGGGGTGCTGTTTTGGTGGCACAGATATTTACTCAGTTCAGCAAACGGTTTCCTAATGTGAGAATAGAAATAAAAGAATGCTATATGAAAGACTTAAGAACGCATGTGATCGCAGGAGATGTGGATTTAGTATTAGGTTCTTGTTATGATAGTGAGGAAGAAGATGTTAATTTTGTTATGATGTATAGAGAAGAGGTCATTTTAAGCGCACCATCTTTTCATAAACTGGCGAATCTGGCAGATAAATGTGACAACAGTCTGACTCCAATGGAAATAAGCCGGTTTTCCGATTCGCCTTTTGTGCTCATGTGCCAGGGAACCTCCATCAGAGCAATCTCTGACAGCATCTTTCTGGCAGCTAAAATGAAGCCTACTGTGGTTTTTGAAACGAATAATAACCTGGTACTAAGCAATATGATACGTCAGGGAGCAGGAGTGGGGCTGATTCCAAGGTCTTCAATGGCGGATTCTGATAATAAGATCGTTTACTTTTCTCTATCCCCCAGATATTATCTGGGCCTTGGAGCAATTGTAAAAAAAGGGAAGGTTCTGTCTGAAGCAGAAAGGTATTTTATTTATCTTGTGATGAGGCAGGATAGGAATAATCCATTATATACCTCTGCTTACAGTGCGTGTGCAAGAGCGATTTATCGTGAATTTGAGAATGAGGGGTAAAATGCATGAATACTCAGCAATTAGAATATGTGATAGCAATTGCAGAGGAAAAAATTTTATCAAAAGCTGCAGGAAAGCTTTTTGTCACCCAGCCGGCATTGAGCCAGCAGTTAAAAAAGCTGGAAGAAGAGCTTCAGACAAAGCTGTTTTATAAAGATAAAAATGATTATCTTCTTACGGATGCCGGAAGAATTTATGTAAATGGGGCACAATATATCCTCAGCCTGTACAGCAATGCTTTAAAGGAGATTGAAAATTTGAATAATTCGGGGAAAAAGAAGCTTACGTTCGTTTACCGCAATGATATGCTTCCGGTGATTTCAAAGAAAGTGCTGCCTTTACTGGCGGATCTGGCAGTTCTGGTGACAAGGGAGCTTTCCCATAGCATGCTGGAATATATTCCTCTGAGAAAAGAGAATCTGGTACTGGCGGTACCGGACAATCACCGGTGCCTGGACCGGTTTTATAAAAATGGAGTGGACTTTTCCTGCTTTTGTGATGATTCTTTTATTTTAAATCCTGCAAAAAGCACCTTTCGTGCCTGTGAAAATGAGATATTTTCCAGCCGTCAGTTTACTCCGTCTATCCTTTGTGAATCCAATGATTTTACCGTAATAAAACATATGGTAAGTTGCAGGAAAGGAATAGCCTTTTTACCGGAGTCCGTGGGAGAGGAAGAAAGTAATTATGTCTGCCTGCCATTAAACCAACCGGCAAATTTTCATCTTGTAATTGCATACCGCAAAAGCAGTATTCTCACAAAACCCGTGAAAGATCTTATTATGATGCTTTTAAAAGCCTGTGATAATACTTAGTACAATAAGTTGTAATAATGTTATCCTGCAGTTACAATAATAAAAATAGAAACGATGGAAGCGAGGTAGAAAATGGAACGGATTGCAATTCTGCTTCCAAGGCAGACAATTTTAGAGTATGCAAATGCGGTCCTGGAAAAAGAGGGGACAAAGGTCCAGATTTTAAAAGTTGTGGAAAATTCAAGTGCAGTTTCGGAGGCTAAGGCTGCAGTGGAAGCAGGAGCCCGCGTTATCATTGCCAGGGGGCTGCAGGCCACGCTGATTAAGGACGATATTAATGTACCGGTTGTGGAGATGCCCATTACTGTACGCGAAATCGGGTTTATGATTCTTAAAGCCAGAAATATGCTGAAAAAGAACCACCCTTCTATCGGAATTATAGCATTTGAAAATATGTTTGAAAGCCTTGATGAACTGGACGAGCTGTTTGATTTTGAACTGCATTTTTATAAACTGACGGAACTGGAAGAAACGAGAGACTTAGTCAGTCAGGCGATTAAAGACGGAGTGGACTTAATTATCGGCGGAGTAAAAACGAACCAGATTGCTTTTGAGATCGGATTTCCCAGCCTGTTTATGGAAACAGGAGAGGAATCCATACGCAGGGCGTTTCAGATGGCAGTTCATATACTTGAGCTTGCTAAACTGGAAAAGCAGAATAAAGCTCAGTTGGATACGCTTCTTGATACATCCTTCAGCGGAATCATTAAAATTAATGCTTATCAGGAGATTGTGGCAGTAAACCGGGTGATCGAGCAGCTGATGGGGAGGTCATCTGCTGAGGTAATCGGCTTTCCCATTGACAAAGTATTTGACGGAATTGACGCAGAAGGCATAGATGGAATTTTAAACGGAAGAGAGGAGCTTTATTCCACTTCCTTTTCCATAAAGAACCAGCTGCTGATGGTGATTGGAGCGCCAATTCAATACGACGGGCATTACAGCGGTGCCATACTGACGTGTCACAAGGTACGTTCGGCAGAGCGGGGCGAAGGGCAGAGCTCAGGAGCTAAGCTGATGAATGGTCATCATGCTCCCCGTAATTTCTTTCACATTCTAAGAGAGTCAGGAGAAATGAAACGGTGCATCAAACAGGCAAGGTCCTATGCCATTTCAAGAAATCCGGTATTGATTTACGGGGAAACCGGTACAGAAAAAGATATACTTGCTGAAGCGATTCACAATAACAGTCCCCAAAAGGGAGGCCCTTTTATGGCGGTAAATGTAAGCTGTCTTTCTCCCAAGGAGCAGAAAGAGGTGTTGTTTGGCTTTGGTGATGAGAATAAAAAAAAGCAAAAGGGTACCCTGGAAACGGCAGAATTTGGTACCGTATTTATAGAAGAGGTGGATTGCTTATCCTTGGAATGTCAGTATCTGCTTTTTAAAGCGGTTCATGACCGGCTTTTCTGGGAACAGAATTCTATGATAAAACGGGTTTTGTCTGTTCGTCTGATTGCTTCTGCGGGAAAGGAACTGTCATATCTTGTAAAGCAGGGAAATTTCAGGGAAGATTTATATTTCTACCTGTCTGCATTAAAGATCAGCCTTCCCCCGCTTCGTAAGGAGCCGGAGGAAATCCGCCGCTTTACAGGACTTTATCTCGACAAATATAATACAGCCTATTCCAGATATGTGGAAATCAGCGAGGCTGCGTTAAAAATAATGGAGGAATATTTCTGGGAGGGAAATTTACTGCAGCTGGAAAGCTTTTGTGAAAGGCTGGTGTTATCAGCTTACAGAAGAAAGGCGGAAGAGGGAATGGTGCAGAACCTTCTGCAGGAGCTGTATCCGGTTATCCGGGAAGAAAACGGAATCAGTCAGACCGTAAGAAGCCAAAATCCGGAAGCTCTCCGCATAGAAATGCTTCTGGAACGCTTCAAAGGAAGAAGAACGGAGGTGGCAGAGGCAATGAATATCAGCACAACAACACTGTGGAGAAAAATGAAGCGCTACGGAATTGGAGACTGGGATTGCAATTGATTGCAATCCCTTTTTCATTTTCTGAAAGAATAAGAAAGATGACAAGAAAAATGGGACAGGGTTAGTATGTCTGCCAATAGAAGAAATACTTCCATACCGGTATAATTAAGTCATGTTCAAAGATGATCTGTGATAAAGGAGAATATAGAATGATACCAGTGATAACCAAAATGGAAGTATATCCAGTAGCGGGAAAAGATTGTATGGAGCTGAATTTAAGCGGAGCCCATGCACCGTTTTTTACCAGAAACATTGTGGTTTTGTATGCAGATAACGGAGAAATGGGAGTAGGAGAGGTGCCCGGAGGGAAAAAAATAACCGATGCACTTTTAGAGTGTGTTCCCATTGTAACAGGCACAAAAATCAGTGAATATAAAAGCACGCTTTTAAAAGTGAAAGCATATTTAGATTCCAAGGGAGAAGCAGACGTAAGAGGAAATCAGACGTTTGATTTACGGACAGGAGTTCACGTAATTACAGCCATTGAAGCCCCCTGTCTTGATCTTCTGGGTAAATATTTAGGCGTTCCGGTCTGTGAGCTTTTAGGGGAAGGAAAGCAGAGAGACAGCGTGCGGATGCTGGGGTATCTGTTCTTTGTTGGAGACAGAAACAAGACGGATCTTCCATATGACTCAGAGCCGGACGCTGACTGTGAGTGGTACCGGATCCGTCATGAGGAGGCCCTCACTGCTGATCAGATCGTGGCTTTCGCAAAAGCAACCAGGGAAAAATACGGATTCCAGGACTTTAAGCTGAAAGGCGGCGTGCTTCCTGGAAATGAAGAGATGGATGTAATCCGGGAATTAAAGAAAGCATTTCCTGATGCACGTATTGATCTGGATCCCAACGGGGGCTGGCTCCTTGAAGAAGCGGTGGAATATGTAAAGGGAATGCAGGGCATTTTAACTTATTGTGAAGATCCATGCGGAGCAGAAGGGGTTTATTCCGGAAGAGAGATTGTCAGCGAATTCCGCCGCCGCACAGGCTTCCCCACTGCAACGAATATGATTGCAACGGACTGGAGAGAGGTAGGACATTCCCTGGAATCCCAGGCAGTAGATATCATACTGGCTGATCCCCATTTCTGGACAATGAGCGGTTCCGTCCGCGTTGCACAGATGTGCCATGATTTTGGTTATACATGGGGCTCCCATTCCAACAACCATTTTGATATTTCCCTTGCCATGTTTACCCAGGTTGGAGCAGCAGTTCCGGGTGAGTACAATGCACTGGATACCCACTGGATCTGGCAGGAGGGCTTAGAGCGTCTGACAAAAGAACCTCTTAAAATCGAAAACGGCTGTATTCAGGTTCCGAAGAAGCCGGGACTCGGTATTGAAGCGGATATGGAACAGATTAAGAAAGCCCATCAGCTGTATCTTGAGCACTGTCTTGGCGGAAGAGATGATGCCATGGGTATGCAGTATCTGATTCCCGGGTGGAAATTTAACCCCAAAAAACCCTGCCTTGTTCGTTAATTTAACGGATTATTACTGTTTCTTATCGCTGCAATCGGTATTAATTATTGGATTTATTGAGCGGTCATTGGTATAATGCGTATGAAAGTAAGAGGAAGTGAAATAAAAATGTGCAATATAACCAAAGGAAGGAAATAAAAGATATGAAGTACTCAGGAACACCGGTTGTTACAGAAATGCAGGTTATTCCGGTAGCGGGCTATGACAGCATGCTGATGACTTTGAGCGGAGCTCATGCACCCTGGTTTACCAGAAATATAGTAATTTTAAAGGACAGCGCCGGAAATACGGGAATCGGTGAGATTCATGGAGGAGATTATACCTGTGAAGCGTTAAGAAGCTGCACCCCTCTGGTAGTTGGACAGCAAATTGGAAAATACCGGAGTATATTAAATTCAATTCATAAAGCGTCAACCAAAGCGAAAGAGGATGACGGGGAAGGAATACAGACCCTTGATATCAGCAAGCTGAAATTCGTTGTAAAAGCGGAATGGGCCATTGAATGTGCACTTCTTGATCTTTTGGGGCAGCATTTGGGACTGCCCATGTGTGAACTTTTAGGAGAGGGAAAACAGAGGGATCAGGTTGAGACGCTGGGGTATTTATTCTATGTCAGCAAAAAAGAAAAGGCTGCACCGGAGCTTTCCTATCTGGATGAGAGTAACAGCAAAGATCCGTGGTTTCGCCTGAGGCGTACCCAGATGCTTACTCCGGAACAAATCGTAGAACAGGCAGGTGTTCTTAACGGAAAATACGGATTTAAAAACTTTAAGTTAAAGGGCGGTGTGCTTTCAGGTTCCGAAGAGATGGAAGCGGTACGGGCGCTGAAACAAGCATTTCCTGATGGCCGTATCAATATAGATCCCAACGGTGCATGGAGTTTAAAAGAGGCAATTGAGCTTTGCAGGCCAATGGAGGGAATCTTATCCTACATAGAAGATCCCTGCGGCCCGGAATCTGGTTTTTCCAGCAGAGAAATAATGGCGGAATTTAAAAATGCCGTTAACCTTCCGGTAGCCACCAACATGATTGCAACAGACTGGAGACAGTTTTATCACTCAGCAGCATTAAAAGCGGTTGATATCGTTCTGGCAGATCCTCATTTCTGGGGATTTTCGGGAAGCGTGAGAATGGCTCAGATTTTAAATGACTGGGGGCTGACCTGGGGAAGCCATTCCAACAATCACTTTGATATCACTTTGACAGCGTTTGCCCATGTAGCAGCTGCAGCACCGGGAAATCCAACAGCACTGGATACCCACTGGATCTGGCAGGATGGGCAGAATCTCTTAAACGATACTCCGTCTATTAAAAACGGTTACTTAGAGGTACCTGATAAACCGGGACTGGGAGTGACGATAAACATGGAGCGGGTAATGGAGGCGAATGCGTTGTATAACAGCCTTTCCTCCCATGACAGGGATGACGCTCTGGCGATGCAGTACTTAATACCTGGCTGGAAGTATGACTGTAAAAAACCGGCATTGGTAAGATAAAAGGAGGAGGACAGTCAATGTTTATTAAAAAATATGGGGATATGATTGTGGGCGGATTTTTTATGATTTTATCTGCCGGAATGATGATTATGGCGAAGATGCTGCCGAAATCAACAATTATGGAGATCGGTCCGGATTTCATGCCGATGTGCATCGGTATTGTAACCTTTGTTCTGGCGGCGGCCCTGGCATTCTTCAATCTTAAAAACCTGAAAATGAGAACAGCAGAAGCAGAAAAAATGGAAAAGGAAGATCTGGATTACAAACGAATGCTCATCAGCTTTATCCTTATTCTGGTTTATGTTTATCTGCTTCAGCCTGTTGGTTTTATTGTTACCACGATTCTTTACTTACCATTTCAGATGTATGCTCTGGCACCGGATGAGAAAAAGACGAAAAAGGACATCGTACAGCTGGCAGTAACTTCCGTTGTATTTACCTTTATTGTATTTTTCCTGTTCCGGTATGGATTCAAGATCATATTGCCTGCTGGTATTTTCACTATTAATTTATAGGAGGGGAACAATGAACGCATTAATTTCATTAGGTAACGCTTATGCTAGAATTTTTACTCCGTCTTCTCTTCTGCTTATGGCAGCAGGAGTAATTGTTGGAATTATATTTGGTTCTATACCTGGTTTATCAGCTTCCATGGCTGTGGCATTGTTTTTGCCCCTTACATTCAGCATGTCCCCGTCCATGGGTATGAATATGCTGGTGGCGGTTTATATCGGAGGAATCTCAGGAGGTCTGATCTCTGCCATTCTACTTAACATGCCAGGTACCGCTTCCTCCATTGCAACCTGCTTTGACGGGCATCCAATGGCAAAGAACGGAGAAGCAGGAAAGGCACTGGGATATGGAATCGTATTTTCCTTCCTCGGATCTGTTTTTTCATTTATTGTTTTGACGTTCTGCGCTCCGCTGCTTGCGGATATTGCATTAAAGTTTACTCCGGCTGAGAACTTCGGCATTTCCTTCTTTGCCCTTACCATGGTTGCGGTACTGGCTTCCGGATCGATGCTAAAGGGGGTTCTTGCGGGAATGCTGGGACTGATTTTCTCACTGGTGGGAATGGCACCCATTGATGGAACAGCACGTTTTACCTTTGGTTCCAGTTCTTTGATGGCAGGCTATGATACTCTTCCAACTCTGATCGGTATCTTCGCTATATCCGAAATCCTTATAACAGCAGAATCCATGGGGCATGGAAAGATGGAAACCATTAAGATGAAGCCGATCAAAGGCTTCGGCTTTACCTGGAAGGAATTTGTTTATCAGATTCCAAATGCCATTCGTTCCGCTCTTATTGGTACCGGAATCGGTATTCTTCCCGGTATCGGAGGAAGTACCTCTGGAATGCTTGCCTATGTAACTGCTAAAAACATGTCAAAGCATCCGGAAGAATTCGGAAAGGGCTGCCCGGACGGAATCGTAGCCACGGAAACAGCCAACAACGCCACAATAGGCGGAGCCATGATCCCGCTTCTGGTTTTGGGAATTCCCGGAGACGGTGTAACAGCCATGATGCTTGGTGGATTTTTAATCCACGGCTTATCGGCAGGACCTCTTTTATTTGTTAAAAATGCAGATGTGGTATACGGAATTTTTGCAGCCTGTATGATCTGTATCACCCTGATGCTGTTAATTGAGTTCTTTGGAATTAAAGTATTTGTGCAGCTTTTGAAAATTCCAAAGCACATCCTGATGCCTCTGATCCTGGTTTTATGCTGTGTAGGTGCTTATGCCACCAACAACCGGATCTTCGACGTACAGTCCATACTGTTATTCGGACTGGTGGGATACTTATATCATAAGTTCAGACTGCCAACTACACCGTTTGTATTATGCTTCCTCATAGGAAAAATGCTGGAGACATATCTCCGAAGAGGAATCATGCAGTACAAATCATTTGGAGCTTTCTTCCAGAGACCGATATTCGACGCTTTCTTTTTTGTCGCAATCGGAGTAGTGGTTTGGTCGGTTTATAAAGAATACAAGATGTACTTAAACAAAAAAGCGGTTAAGGCAACTGAACAATTATAAAAAAGGAGAGCAAAAACTATGAAAAAAAGATTTTTGGCAACAGTAATGGCGGCGGGACTGGTTCTTGGTATGACAGCATGCGGGGGCAGCCAGACGCAGTCAACAACAGCAGCAGAGACAACAAAGGCGGCAGCCAGTTCTGAGGCAGCCACCACAAAGGGATCAGAAGCGGCCAGCTCTGAAGCAGCATCCACCTGGAAGCCAACCACCACCGTGTCCATCGTGGTTCCGGCAGGAGCCGGCGGTAACACAGACCTGTCTGCCCGTGTATTCGCAGAGTATGCAAAGAGAATGACAGGCGCTGATTTCATCGTGGTAAATGCCAATGGGGCCGCAGGTTCCGTAGCTGCAAATCAGGTTCGTTCTGCAGCAGCAGACGGACATACCTTCCTTTATGGTCACAACCTGGTAAACGTGGCAAACATTGCGGGTGTTACGGATTATAATTATACTGCTTTTAAATTAGGACCGACGTTTGCACTTGATCCGGCACAGCAGTTCTACGCAAATCCGGAGAAGTATAAGACACTTGATGAGTTCATTCAGGCTGCAAAAGCAAATCCAGGCAAGTTAAAAGCATGTACCGAAGTAGGTGCTTATACTTACTATGAGCTGCTTGCATTTGAAAAGGTAGCAGGAATTGATCTGGATCTGGTTGACGTAGGTTCCAACTCCGATAAAGTTGCAGCCATGCTTTCCGGTCAGGTGGATTTAATGCCAGGTGCTTATATTAACTGTAAGGATTATCTGGAAGCAGGACAGTTTGTATGCCTGGGAGCTCCGACGAAAGAGCGCTATGAATTAATCAAGGATATTCCTACTTTAACAGAGCAGGGCGTAGATTTAGTATATCCAAACTGCGAATTTTCCTTCTATTTCCCCAAGGATACATCTGATGATGTCATTGCCTGGTATGATCAGCTGGTTAAGAAAATGACCGAAGATCCGGAAGTAAAAGAGGCAATTGCCAAAGTTGAAATGATGCCTTACTATTTAAGCTCTGCAGATTCTGAGGCAAATGACGAAAAGATTTACAATGAGATTAAACAGATTGCAGATGATCTTGCAAAATAATTAAATTATTACGAAGCAGGACAGCCCTGGGAGTCGGTATTCATATCGACATAATCCCAGGGCTGTTTTTAATGAAAATAGTTCTTTATGGCATTGCAGAAGCACCGGCTTGCCTGACTCTGAATCCAGTTTTTTCTTGTTACCAGGGTGTTTAATCTGGTAAGCTTTGGCTCCACGCTATAGTACGCCACATGCTCCCGGTCAGCTGCACAGGACTCACTGATAAATGTGACGCCGATTCCCATGGCGACCATACTTCTGGTTGTGGATATGCTGTTGGTTTCACAGACTGTACTGGGGATCCAGCCGGCATTTTCCAGTACCATGTCGGTGAGGTGGCGCAGGGTGGACCCTTTTTTCGATAACAGTATATTTTCTTCTCCGAAATTTTCTGCAAATTCCCGGATCCGTATGGGGCTGTCCGGATTCTTTTTACGGTAGGGGTGATTGATGGGGATGGAGAATAAAACCTCTTCCTCCCGGAGAATGGTTACCTGATCAGGAGAAAAGGGATCGGTTTCATTCATGGCCATGATTCCGCAGTCGATGCTTTCCTCCAGTATCATTCTGGTAAGTCCGGGAAGATTGGTTTCTGAAATTTCAATGATAATATCCGGGTATTGGACCTTGAAGGCAGGGATGATATCGGTCAGCATGGCCAGTCCGAACTGTGAGGTTACTCCAACGGTTATGTGGCCGCGGTTTTCAATATTCTGGAGGTTCTGATAGAGGACATTTTTAATGGACATGACTTTTTCTGCAGCTTCTATATAAAGAGCGCCTGCCGGTGTGAGCGTTAACCGGCCTTTGCTCCGGTAAAACAATGGGGTGCCCAGCTCACTTTCCAGCTTTGAAAGGTACTGGCTTAAGGTGGATTGGGAGACAAAAAGTTCTTCGGCAGCTTTTGTCATGTTTTCTTTTTTGGCGATTGTCAGAATGTAGGTCAGATAGCGGGTGTCCATAAAAGTGCCTCCTTGTTTATGCGGTGTGTATTGGGGTTAGGGAGTGTGGTTATTACTTATTATCATATCATAACTGGGATGAATTTGCATTAAATGGGTTATCCTGCGAAGTAAGAATCTTTGGAACTTTACATATGCATAAAGGTGGCGTCAATATCTGTCTTTGAATAACTGTTGCACTCTCCAAAACGGGAATGGTGCAGATCATAGAGCATCTGCCTGTTGAGAAACCGCTGAAACATTTCCTGATAACGCTGATGAATCGTCTTTCGTTTCCCCCTGCCTTGCACCAAAGAAATACCGTGTTTCTGACAGTAAGAGGTTAAAAAGTCAACAAAATTCGAAATAGAAATATATAGTCATTAGAAAATCTTGGATTTCAAGTCATACTACAATAGATTTAGTTTAGTATTAGCGTAGAGAAAAGCCCGCCGAAAAATCGACAGGCTTATTTGTGATGTTATTTTAAGATATCATCGAGATACGTTTTCAGGACAGCTCCTTTTATTTATTCCCATTAAATAAAATTTTGATTAGAAAAATACCTCCTAATAATGATAGCAAAATGCCTGCTATTCTATAGTTGTTTGATATGATATTTAAATAATTATAATTAAATTCAAGGGGAACATCTAGATTTTGCATTGTTAATAACTTTAAATCTAACTTATACTCTGCTATTTTATAGCAGTTTAATATCAAAGTGAAACCAATTGCTTCAAACATAAATGTTATAACATAGTAGAAAGGAACTTTATTCATATTTACCTACTTCCATTATCTTGTTATTACTCCCAAGCCTGTTGCAACAGTAAAACCTCCTCTTCCATAATAATCACCAGAAGGTTTGCCATATACTGAATAATCATATGATTGATAAATTATATATACATCGATATACATTCCATTAGATTTATTGTTACTTTGAGATATAGTTTTTGAGACTGTAGAAGTACATGATGACCCATATCCTAACTGTGCTGATATTTCCTTTATAGGTGCAACCCCGACCGTGAAGGAAGCTGATTTTGAAACTTGTTTTGTATAAGTATGTGATATACTTCCCCCAGGTGAAATATAGTCAGAAGCAATGGGAAGTGAACTCCAACTTTCTCGTGGCCCACCTGTACGTTTTATAGTGGCTCCTGTATCATACCAAGCCATTAAGTGGTTGTCATTACCTGATATTTTCTCAATTTCTATTGGCTTAACAATATCATAAATTTCAACACTTTTAATTTCATCAGGATTAAGACTTAATGCTTTTACAATTGCTTCTTTATCACGGGATTCTACACTAACCAAATTCCCCTGTGTTGTGGGTTGTGCATTTACATTGAAACTAAACATAAGTGTGAAAGTCATAAGCATGGCAGTCAAAGTCTTATACTTTTTTTGGGGAATAAATAATCTCATTATAATCTCCTCTTTTTTAAATGTAAAGTTACTTTATTGTATTTTTCTTAATAAAAACAATGGAATCCCCCCTATCTAATAACTATAAGGCTTTGGACATAGATTAGAATCCAAACCCGCCTTTTAATATATAAAGTAAAAAATTATATAAAGGCTCTGGTCATATACTTATGCCAGATGGATTGATAAGGATTGGATATTAATATCATAACAGAATAACTTATACATATAGAAATTATTTATTCTTGTGTTGAAAAGGAATTGGTATTAAAAGAATATATAAAATTACAAGTGCGAATCTCAAGTAAACATGAAATTGCAGGGAGATTCGCACTTTATTAATGGGTGAAAAGAGGTGATTTGGGATTGCTTTTGAATGGTTTATTAAAATAAATTGCGTAATTGAAAGATAAAGTATATAATAGAGACAAAAAAAGAAAAGTAATCAGATATTATTAATATAAGGTTTAGAAAAAGAACAAAGCAGGCAGAAAGTTGGAACGTTTATGGCAAGTATTAAAGAAATAGCAGAAATGTCCGGCGTTGCAAAAAGCACAGTTTCCAGGTATTTAAATCAGGGATCTGTCAGTGAAAAAACAGCCGAACGAATAGAAAAAGTCATCAAAAAAACAGGATATTCTCCCAACCAGTTCGCCCAGAGTTTAAAGGCGAAAAAAACGAAAATTATAGGAGTGATTATCCCCAGGCTTAATTCCAATGCCATGTCGGAAACGCTGCTGGGCATTGATGATGTATTGCAGATGAATGGATTCCAGATGATCATATCCAATACCAATCAGAATATCGACAGAGAGATTGAAAGTATTTATTCTCTTGCAAAACAGAAGGTTTCCGGTATCATTCTGGCGGCTACGGTAATCACGGATAAACATAAAAGAGCTTTTGATGAGATTTCAATTCCCATGGTTGTCATCGGCCAGCAGGTGCCCGGTGTCCCCAGCGTGATTCATGACGATTATCAGGCAGGATATTGTCTGGGAAACTATATTTTCCAGAGAGGCCACCGGTTTGTCACTTATCTTGGAATTCCTGAGACAGATATATCGGTTGGTATAAAAAGAAAACAGGGTGTGATAAGGGCTTCCGGGGAATATGAAAACATAGTTCTTAATATAGAAGAAACTTCGTTCTCATCCCAGGATGCTGTGATTATGGCAAAAAAAATTCTTGCAGGAAAAAATCAGCCTACTGCCATCATTGCCGCTACCGATAATATTGCGGTGGGAGTGTTAAAAGCCTGCTGCCTTCTGGATATAAAGGTCCCGGAACAGCTCTCAATCGTGGGAGTAGGGGGAGATAAGATCACGGATCTGGTATATCCTGGAATTACAACGATTAAGTTTTTCTTCAGGGAAGCCGGGGGTACTGCAGCAAAAAGTCTGCTGAAGCTATTGGAACATGAACAAACGCAAGAAGTAATCGTTTCTCCATATGAATTAATTGAGCGATTTAGTGTTGACAAACCACAACAGAAGAAGTAAAATCCAACTATAAGGAACCGGTTCCAAAAACTGAAACTGTTCCTTATATTTTCACCCAATATTGGAACCGGTTCCAATATTGCGGAAGTTGAGGTGATTTATGAATACAGCTCATACAAAGCCAGATGGCATATCAGAAGAGGAGTATTTGGAACTGGCAAAAAAAGTTCAAAACAGTCCATGGCGGCAAAGCTATCATATACAGCCGGTTACCGGACTTTTAAATGATCCCAATGGTCTGGCCTGGTACAATGGTTTCTACCATTTGTTTTATCAATGGTTCCCCTTCGGACCTGTTCATGGAACTAAGTACTGGTATCATCTCCGTTCAAAGGACCTCATTTTCTGGGAGGACTTGGGGATTGGATTGGCACCGGACCAGAACTTTGACAGCCATGGTGTCTACTCAGGAAGCAGTATGAAAAAGGATGGGCTTTTGTATCTGTTTTACACCGGTAATCATAGAGATGATAATTGGGTAAGGCACAGCAGCCAGTGCCTGGCGGTTATGGATGAGGAAGGCAGAATCCAAAAGGAGACTACCCCCCTGATACCAAAGCCTCCGGATGGGATTACAGAGCATTTCAGAGATCCAAAAGTGTGGAAGGGGGAAAATGGATACCTGATGATTACAGGTGCCCAAAAGATCTCACAGACCGGAACGGCATTGATTTATCAAAGTGCTGATTTAAAGCGGTGGGAGTATCGTGGCGAGCTGTCTGTCCCATGGAAGACGAAAGCTTTTATGTGGGAATGCCCCGATTATTTTGAAGCAGACGGTTATGGCATTTTAATGATGTGTCCCCAGGGACTGGAAACGGAAGAGTCTGGAAATTCCAATATTTACGAAGCTGGATATCTCGTAGGGAATCCCATGAATGAGGACACATTGACCTTTGACGGGAACCAGTATGAAAAACTTGATTATGGTTTTGATTTTTATGCACCACAGACGTTTTTGGATCCTTGGGGAAGAAGAATATTGTTTGGCTGGATGGGGCTGCCTGAGATTTCATATCCTACGGACCGGTATGGCTGGGCCCACTGCCTGACAATTCCCAGAGAACTCACCATTGCAGACGGGCGGATAAGGCTAAATCCGGTGAAGGAAATGGAACTGCTTAGAAGTGAACTGGTGTGTGAGACCATTTTCATAGATGAGGAAAGCTACAGAGACGTAAGGTTTTATGGCAGACATTATGAACTGATGGTTCAGCTTATAAAACAGAATGCAGGAATTTTTGAGATCAGTGTAAGACAGAATAAACAGGAGCAGACAGTGATCCGATATTCCAGTAAAGACCAGATGATTTGTGTGGACCGAAGCGCTTCCGGAGAGGCGTTTGCCAAAGACTACGGGAGTCTGCGCAAGGCGGGACTTAAGAGTGGGTTAAAAGAACTGAGGATATTTTCTGATGAATCCTCGTTGGAAATTTTTGTTAATCAGGGAGAGGTCTGTTTTTCATTAAGGATTTTCCCACAGGAGTCAGGTATTGAGACGGTATTTACAGCAAGAGAGGGTTCTGTAAAAGCAGCAATTCAAAAATGGAACCTGAAAGTCTGATTAAGAATGGAGTGTAATCATGAGCGATAAAAATTTGGCAGAAAAGATTGTGGAAAATATAGGCGGGAAGGAAAATGTGCAGAGTCTGACCCACTGCATGACCCGGCTGCGTTTTGTTTTAAAGAATGAAGAAAAGGCAGATAAAGAAGCTCTGGAGAAGTTAGACATTATGCAGGTGGTACGGGGCGGGGGCCAGTACCAGATTGTCATCGGTACCAATGTGAAAGATGTATATGAAGAGGTAATAAAACTGACGGGAGAAGAAGACGGCGCAGGCAGAGGAGGAAAGGAGCAAAAACTGTCAGCAAAGATCTTCAATGTAATTTCAGGTAGCTTTACGCCCATTATACCGGCCATATTAGGCTCCGGTATGTTAAAGGCATTACTTCAGATTCTTGTGGCAGCAGGGGCAATGCAGTCAACGTCAGGAACCTATGCAATTTTAACAGCTGCTTCAAATGCAGTATTTTACTTTCTTCCCATAATTCTTGGAATAACATTTGGCACCCGCATGAATGTGAACCCTTACATATCCGGTGTTATAGGAGCAGCTCTTTTGGAGCCCAACTATACCAGGCTTTTAACGGCAGCCGGGGGGAAGACGGATTTCATGCATATACCGGTGGTGTTAATGGACTATTCCTCCACTGTTTTCCCGGTAATACTGGCAATCTGTACTTATGTTCTCATTGACAGGCTGTTAAAAAAGATTATTCCTGGTGTATTTCAGGTGCTGTTTGTTCCCATGCTGTCTCTTATGCTCGTCGTGCCCATTACCTTAATTGTATTTGGACCTTTTGGAATTTATACCGGCACGTTCATTTCCAATGTTCTAACAATTGCACTGGGAAAAAATGCGGTTCTTACAAACATTGTATTTGGTTTTATAGGAATTCCTACGGTTATGCTTGGACTTCACTGGGCGTTAATCCCTGTTATTATTAATAATTTATCCACAACAGGCCAGGATTTTCTCCTTCCAACCGTTCAGGCAACAGCTTATGCAGGTGCAGGTGCGGCACTGGGCGTATTCTTTAAATCCAAAGATTTGAAATTAAAGGAACTGTCTTTCTCTGCATTTGTACCAGCTTTTTTAACAGGAATTACAGAGCCTGTTATTTACGGAATATTCTTTAAATTCAGACGGGTGCTGTTATATGCTATGTCCATGAGCGCTGTGGCAGGAGGTCTTTGCGGAATTTTTCACATATCCGCTTCTCAGCTGGCAGGAGGTATTATGGTGATTCCTTCCTATACTCCAGCTTTCAGCTTTGCAATTGCCATGACTGTGGCATTTGCAGGAACGTTTCTTCTGACTTATCTATTTGGCTATGAATCAGCGGGGAAATCAGCCAGAAAGTCTGCCGGAACGGTTTCGTCGCCGGAAATTCTGGCGGTTGAAAAGACAATGACTGCGCCTGCAAAAGGAACGGTCGTTAAGCTTAGTCAGGTAGCAGATGAAGTTTTTTCATCAGGCACATTGGGAAAGGGAATCGGAGTGATTCCAATCAGTGATGAGATATTTGCACCGGCAGACGGAGTGGTCGTTTCTGTTTTTCCTACAAAGCATGCAATCGGTATCAGGACGGAATTTGGAGCGGAAATGATCATTCATATCGGGATAAATACGGTAGAGCTAGATGGAAAATATTTTGAGATTTTTGTGCAGGCTGGAGACAAAATCACATCCGGCCAGGTGATTGGAAACGTGGAATTTGACAAAGTAAAAGAGGCGGGATATGATACGACTGTAATGCTTATAGTGACAAATACAGATCACTTTCATGAGGTGAAAATAATGGAGCCGGATACCTTTAAAGATCCGGTAATCCAGGTTATATAGGAGGGACAGTTAATGAAAGTTAGAGAAATTGTTGACCGTATCATCAGGGAGACTGGGGTCACACTGGATCCGGTAAAAACCGTTGACCAGATTATTACAGGTGATCCGGATACGGAAGTTACGAGAGTTGTCACTTCGTTTATGGCTACCGTTGATGTGATTTCAGAGGCGGTCAGACTGGGAGCCAACTTCATTATTACCCATGAACCAACCTGGTTTAACGGGAGGGATCAGAAAGAATGGCTTTTAAATGATCCTGTTTATATAAAAAAGAAACAGCTGATTGAAGATAACCACCTTGTAATATGGCGGTTTCATGATTATATGCATGCGGTTTCTGATGACATGATTTATCAGGGCTTTGATCAGGATATGGGCTGGAGGGTTTATAGAGAAAGAAAAGAAATCAGAAAAGAGGAGAAGAATCCTCTGTTGAAAGCTCAGTTGTGTTATCAGGTTCCGGAGATAAAGCTTAAGGATCTGGTGATGAAAGTAAAGGATTCTCTGGAGGTAAAGTGTGTAAGAGTGATTGGAAACCAGGAGGGAACCTGCCGCCGCATCGGTGTACTGGTGGGAGGCGGCAGTCTGGGCCTTGGCGACGAGAAAAACACCATGGAGTTCATGCGCAGAGAAAATTTAGACACAGTCATATGCGGAGATATCACCGAATGGACGTTAAGCGCTTATATCAGAGATGCTTCTATGCTTGGGCTCGGCCATTCCATGATTATCATCGGCCATGAGAGAAGTGAGGAGTCCGGCATGAAACATCTGGTGGGCTGGCTGCAAAAACTTCTCCCGTCTGAAACTGTTATTTTTGTTGATGCAAAAGAGCCTTTTGAATATTTGTAATTTCCTTCATGTTCTTTTATTCTTCTTGTGATATAATATTGATACGGTATGAAGATCCGGGAAGCACAGAAGAATGAAAGGGATGACGCAGGCATGAGAATTTTATTAGTGGAAGATGAACCGGATTTAAATGGGCTGATTGTAAGGAAACTTAAGCTGGAACAATACACGGTAGATTCCTGTCTCAATGGGCTTGACGGGCTGGAGTATCTTGAGATGACTTATTATGATGCTGTCATTCTGGATACTATGATTCCAGGGGTGAGCGGTTTCGAACTGCTAAAAAAGATACGAAGCCAGGGAAAGAAGACTCCCGTGCTTATGATGACTTCTGGCGGCACCGCTCAGGTTAAGGGCACCGATCCGGAAATATGGGCCGACGAATATCTGATGAAGCCATTTGCCTTACATGAACTTCTGACGAAAGTACGGGCAATGTTAAGGCGGTACTACGGCAATATCAGCAATATATTTGAGGTTGGTGATTTAATTGTTAACTGTGACGCACGGAGAGTAATAAGAAATCAGAAAATCATTCCGCTTTCCGCAAAAGAATTCTCAATATTGGAATATATGATACGCAATACAGGAGTTGTACTTTCCCGTGAAAAGATCAGCCGGCATATATGGAATTACGATTATGATGGAGAATCCAATATGATTGATGTATACATTCGGTATTTAAGGAAGAAAATCGATGAAGGCCAGCCGGTAAAGCTGATACATACGGTCAGAGGCGTGGGATACGTTTTGAGGGTTCGGAGCATTTTGAGAGAATAAAAAAATGGGCAGACATCAGGTGCTTTTTAATCTGATGTCTGCCCGGTTTTTTTGATTAATATGGAATTTTTTAATATACCATCGTTCATGAAATTGTCAAGGAGCCTGACCATCCTTTCTATATCAGGGTGTTCTTCCCTTGTAAAACAATACGTTATCATACCAATAATAGCCGACATCCCATACTCTAAACCGTATTCCAGTATGTACTCATCCGATTCATATGATTGAAGCAGGGGGCGCACCAGATCTTTGTATGTATTTTTCATTTTTTCCTGAAAAGCCGGATCACCGTTTTTTCCTAATAGGACAATAAAATATTCTTTGTTTTTACTATACACCTCCACGAGATGTTTGAGGGGGAACTGCATGTACTTATTCGGTACAATTTTTTTGTGTTTTTCAATATCCGGTAAAACCGAAGATTCAATTTGCTCCAGCACATCGTAGACATCAGTAAAATATTCATAGAATGTACTTCTGTTATAACCTGCCTTTGTTGTGATATCTTTTACTGTGATTTTTTCAATTCGTTTTTCACAGTAGATTTGCCAGAACGCATCTGCCAGGTTTTTTCTTGTCTGCATCGTTATTTCAGGCTGTTTTTTCAAAAAATACCCCCTTATTTTAAAATCCAACATTCGAATCATAATTGTTGGTTGATGAAGAATATTAATCTCATTACAATATGATAATACAACAGATTGTTGGATAAAGTAAAGCTCTCTTTCAGAATCTGATACAAAATCTTTACGAGAGCTTATTATAAGGAGGCTTTCATATGGCAGAAAGTATAGCAAGTAATTCCAGGCAGCAAAAAGAAAAGATTGATCCGATGCTGATTAAAGTATCAATAATCCTGGTGTTTGGTTCTCTTGCACCGCTGTTGGATTCCACAATGGTCAACGTGGCCATAAAAACAATAGCTGGTGAATTAAAAAGCACAGTTTCAGTTATTCAGTGGGTCATCACGGGATATGTGCTTGCAATGGCAATAGCCGTTCCTGTTTCCGGCTGGGCGATTAATCGTCTTGGAGGTAAGCGGCTGTATGAATTTTCGCTGGTTTTATTTTTTGTGGGTTCCGTTCTTTCATCACTGTCATGGAATATAGGTACTCTGATCGTGTTTCGGCTCCTCCAGGGAATCGGCGCAGGTTTACTAATGCCGACTATGACAAATATGCTGGTTCAAATTTCCGGGGGACGAAATATTGGGCATATGGCGTCAATTGTCAGCCTGCCCATGCTGCTGGCACCCATCCTGGGACCGGTTCTTGGCGGGATTATCGTCAACAGCCTGGGCTGGCGCTGGATCTTCTATGTCAATATTCCGGTGACCGTCATCGCTTTATTACTGGCTTTCTGGGGAATACCAGAAGACAGTCCTTTAAAGGAGAAACAGACTCTTGATATTGCCGGTATTCTGCTGCTGTCCCCGGCATTTGCCTTACTTATCTATGGAATTGCGCAGATAGCATCTCATGGCGGATTAAACAGCAGTTCGGTATTTGTTCCGATAGTAACAGGGCTGCTTATGATGGCTGCATTTATTTTTTACGCCTTACATACGAAGATTTCTCCGGTGCTTGATCTGCATCTGTACCAGTCACGCAATTTTTCCGCTACATCTGTTTTGCTTTTTATGTCGGGCATTATCACAAACGGGGGTATGCTTCTGTTACCGTTATTTTATCAGCAGGTACGTGGTGAAAGCGTTCTTTACGCCGGACTTATGCTGATTCCTCAGGGAGTTGGTATGTTACTCACAAGAACCCAGATGGGAAAACTGACCGACCGTATAGGCGCGCGCCCAATCGTTATGGTAAGCCTCATAATCACGGCGGCCGGTACTCTGCCATTTGCTTTTGCTGATTCCGGAACAAATGGGATTCTGTTAGCTGCGGCGCTTCTGATACGGGGGGCTGGTCTCGGCGGAGTTTTCATTCCACTTATGGTCTCTGCTTATGTGGGATTAAGCAGTGAGCAGATTCCTCATGCCAGTATTGCTACAAGGATACTGCAGACAATTGGCGGTGCGTTCGGGTCTGCAGTCCTTGCAACAATTATAGAACATCAGTTAACCAGCCGCACTGCATCCGGGATACAGAATGTTATAGGTGCATACAATGTTGCTTTTTGGTGGTCTGTGGGTTTCACAGTGGCTGCAGTGATTCCGACACTGTTCCTGGCGGTTCATAAACAATCAGAACAGGAGAGTAGTTAAGATGTCGACGATAATCTACTATTTTACAGGAACAGGGATGATGCTGTATAATATTTAATTGTAACATTAAAATAAATTCCGGGGGGCGGTTATATGAAGGAAATAATAACAGAACGATTGGTTATACGTAAGTTTACAGAAAATGACGGTGAGGATTTATATGAGTATTTTTCCAACCCCAAAGTGTTGGAATTTGAACCATATAAGCCATATTCAAAAGAAAAGTCTTATTCAGAAGCAAAAAGGCGGGCCGGTGACGAGCGGTTTCTTGCCGTATGCTTAAAAAGCGGAAAACTCATCGGTAACTTCTATTTTGCAAAAGAAGAATTTGAAACATGGGAGGTAGGTTATGTTTTCAATGAAATGTATTGGGGGAACGGGTATGCCACAGAAGGTCTGCTTGCACTCATGAAATATGGCTTTCAAGAGCTTGGTGCAAGAAGAATGATCGCAATGTGTGATCCCCAAAATCCTCATTCCTGGAAACTTCTTGAGCGTGTAGGGATGAGAAGAGAGGGGACGTTGCTGCAAAATGTATATTTCTTTACTGATGAGGACGGCAATCCCATATGGAAGGATACCTATGAATATGGGATTTTAAAATCTGAGTTTCAATAATCACCGATTGTCAGACGGACCATTTCCGGCCATATTCCCGGCTAAGAGTTAACAGTGCTTTTATGGCTGGAGAGATCCATTTCTTTTTATGATAAACAATCTGTGTGAAAAAAACAGGATCTGTTTCAATCAGCTTTGTTCGAAGTAATCCGCTTTCACTTTCTGCCTTTACGGTGTAATAAGGAAGGTATGAAACTCCCAGGCCGGTGGATACATACTTTTTGATTGCCTCCACATTTGACGTTTCCAGTACATTGGAAGGGACATAGTGATGCTTTTGTAAGTATCGGTCAAATTCCTGCCGGTAGCTGCATTCTTTTTCTGTATAGAGCACCATTTCCCCGGATTCGGGCAAAAAGTCGGGCTGTGTATGTCCGGCGGGTGCAACAAGGCACATTTTTTCCTCCAGAAGCAGTTCCGTATGCAGATTCTCATCCATGCACTCTGGCTGAAGGACAAAGCTGATGTCCAGCTGTCCGGCAGATAAATCTTTTAACAGCAGCTCACACGGGCTGTTGATCATACGAACCTCCACCTGTGGATAAGCAGATTTATAAGCAATGATAAGGGGGCATAAACGATATAGTGTCAGGGATTCGGGAGCCCCGATCCGCAAACAGCCCTGGGGAATGGCATCGCTTTTTCCTAACTGCTCCAGAGTATCGTACTCCCGCAATACCGAATTGGAATATTCCAGCAGCTGTTCGCCGAAGGCAGTAAGTTTCAGTGTCTTCCCTGTGCGGTCAAAAACAGGACAATTATAATAGGATTCAATGGCACCTACCTGAAAGGTCAGTGTAGACTGGGCATATCCCAGGGCCTGGGCTGCCTTCGTATAGCTTCCCAGTTCTGCTATCTTAACCAATGTTCTTAAATTACGTATTTCTATCAAATCTCATTCGCTCCTTCCGGTTCTTCCCCTGCACAAAATTATGTTACCATTATTTTACCATCAATAATTCTGAAGTCAATCTTTAATAACTTCAATTATACAAATGCGGAATTTTTTATTATGATTGATGTGATGGAAGGGAGATGTATCAGTATGAAGAAAAAATTAAATGTTTTTACGGTAAGCGGGTTGATGACCGGACCGATTCTGGGCTCCGGTATTATTTTTCTGCCATCTCTGGCTTATGATATGCTGGGAGAGCATGCCATTATTGCATGGGTGATGATTATGGCACTTAATATTTTATTTGCCTATGTCTTTGCAAAGATGACAATTATTGTATCGGATAATCGGGGAATCAGTTCGATTGTCGGAGATATATTTGGCAGCAGATTTGGAACACTTGCGGCCAATTATCTTACGGCAGCCGTCTTTTTCGGACCGGTCGCCGTGGCACTTACTGCCGCGGAGTTCATTCAATCCGCTATTTCCTCTGCTTATCACGTAAGCTCATGGGTTACAGCCGGCGGGGTTCTTCTCATCTGTGCGCTGATCGTTATATCAGGGGTTTCCTTTATGGGGAAATTTATGCTGGTATTATCCAGTATCACAGCCTGTCTGCTGCTTGCAGGCAGTGGTGCGACTTTATTTCGTTTACCGGTTCTTACGATTCCACGCAGTCTTCCTGCACCGGGAGCCCTGGGGCACACGCTTCTTCTTATATTCTGGGCGATTGTGGGATGGGAGATACTGGGAAATTATGTGGAAGATGTGGAAAATCCGAAACACACCATGATGCGTGCCATGCAGATAAGTTTGTCAGCAATTATCCTGGTTTATCTGCTGACAGCTTTCGCATTTCAAAACAGTCCCAGCCATTCCATGCCGGATCTGCTGATTCCGGTAGCCGGCAGATTTTCAGGAGCTGTTTTTTCCGGGCTGGCTGCAGGTCTTTGTATCTGTACCGTGTCAACCTTTACGGGGGCAGTTGTCCGGCAGACTACGGTACGTTTTGAAAATGCCGGATTACCGGAAATATTTCACCATAAATGGCTGACTGCTCTGATCCTACTGGCGGTGAATGGTATGGTGCTTTTTCTTCATGCCTCTGGGAAGCTGTCATTTCAAAGTATTGTGGGAATTGCAAATACCATGTTTATCGGAAATGCGGTTCTGGGTCTGGCAAGCGGTTTTAAACTGATTCATCATATCGTGATACGGATAGGAATTGGAGTTTTGCTGCTGTTGCTTTTGAGTATCTTTCTGTTTTCATCGGGATTTGCAATGGTATTATTTCTTCTGGTTACTTTTGGCAGTTTGATTTTTAACGGCAGAAAATATGGAGGCTGATACGCTAAAATTCCAAATACCGCTTGTGCTTTCTTACCTGGAGTGGTATAATGCTCCCAACATATGAAATGAGAGAACGATGGAGTCTCAACTGCCGGGAAGGCAGTTGCGGCTTCTTTTGCTTTTTGGACATAATGTCCTCTCGGAGTATCCCAGCCTCTTTTTGGAGAACGAGGAGGTTTTCCCCGGTAATTAGTGGGAGAGCCTCTTTTTGTTTAATAAAATATGGTTTTATATAACAAAAAAAGCATGAAAAATGTATGATATATAAAAAAGTTGTTATATGAAGTGCTGATTGTAGCTATGTAAGGTTTCTTCAAAGACCAGCTTAAGGGATGGCCGGGTGAAAAAGGCATATCTGGAACAGTAGGAGGAAGAAATATGAATGAACAGAATCAATTTTTTGCAATTGCAATAACCCGAACCTGCGGAAGCGGAGGAGGAAGCCATATAGGAAAAAAGCTGGCTGCTGATTATGGAATTGATTACTATGACAGGAAGCTTTTACGGCTGGATGCTAAGGACAGCGCAATCAACGAAACCATATTTGCAGAGGCAGATGAAAATACGAAAAAAACATTGTTGTACGGGGCGTTTAAAAGGGTTTATAATGGAGAGAACATCCCCGCAGAAAGCGGAAACTTTTTATCAGACCAGAATTTATTTAATTATCAGGCAAAGGTGTTGAAAGAACTGCTTACTCAGGAATCCTATGTATGTGTGGGAAGAGCTGCTGATTTTGTATTAAGACAAGAGCCCAATGTGGTGTCTGTGTATTTAGACGCTTCCTATGAGTTCAGAATAAAACGTGAGATGGAGCGGCAGGGGATAACAGAGCCGGAAGCAGAACGCTACGTTGACCATCTGGACCGGTACCGCAATGCCTATTACCTGTACCATACCGGAAGACAGTGGAAAAATCCTCGAAATTATGACCTGTGTCTGGATACGGAAAGTCTGGGACTTGATAATTGTGCAAAACTGATTGAGGAGTATATCAGGATGAAATTTGGCATTTGCCCCGAAAAAAGGAGAGGTTATGAAAGAGCTTGCTTATTATGATGGAACAATTGCTTCACCGGAGGAACTGATGGTGCCGTTTAATGACAGAGTGCATTTTTTCGGTGACGGAGTTTATGATGCAGCGGTAGGAGGAAATCACCGGATCTATCTGCTGGAAGATCACCTGGACCGTTTTTATTCCAGTGCCAATGCACTGGATATCCGGATTCCCATGGAAAAGAAGGCGCTCGGAGAACTTTTAACAGATCTTCTTAAAAAAGTGGAGGGAGAAACTCATTTTGTCTATTGGCAGGTCACAAGAGGAGCTGCTCCCAGAAACCACGTTTATGACAGTGAGATGACCGGTAAGCTTTGGGTCATGATCCGCCCAAACCGGCTGCGTGACCCGGAGGTTCCCATAAACCTCATTACAGCAGAGGACACCCGTTTCCTGCACTGCAATATTAAAACCTTAAACCTTCTGCCATCTGTCATGGCATCCCAGAAGGCGGATAAACTGGGCGCACAGGAAACCGTGCTTCATAGAGGTGAGATAGTAACAGAGTGTGCCCACAGCAATGTTTCCATCCTAAAAGACGGAATTTTTCTTTCCCATCCCAATGATCAGTATATTCTGCGGGGGATTTCTAAGACTCATATGATTGAAGCCTGCTACCGCCTCGGCATCCAGGTTTTAGAGCGCCCCTTTACCCTTACGGAGCTGATGGATGCAGACGAGGTGCTGGTGACCTCTTCCTCTAATTTCTGTCTGCACGCAAAAGAAATCGATGGCATAGCTGTAGGAGGAAAGGATCCGCTTAGGTTAAAGCAGATCCAGAATGAAGTCATCGGAGAATATCTGACATATACAGGAAAGATGAGCTTGTTTGATGGGGATATGTAATAAAAAGCTTCTGGAGTAGAAAAAAACAATTGAGACTGCCATGGGAAAATGGTAAAATATCAACAGGAAAGAAGGAAATGAATGGGAACGTCCGAAGGCCATAAGTTTATTAAGCTGTAAATAATGCGCAGCAGAAATACTGAAAACGTTTTAGAGAAAGGAAGCGGTGATTATGGCGGTCATTGATTTGAACTGTGATTTTGGGGAAAGTTACGGAGCTTATAAGATCGGAATGGATGAAGAGGTGATTCCATATGTTACTTCTGCTAACATTGCCTGCGGATTCCACGCTGGAGATCCCATGGTGATGGAACGGACAGTGGAACTATGCAGGGAGCATGGGGTGAGAATCGGAGCTCACCCGGGATTTCCGGATCTGGCCGGATTTGGGAGAAGGAATATGGCGCTGTCTCCGGAAGAAGTAAAAGCATCTGTGAAATATCAGATTGGAGCATTAAAGGCATTCTGCACCGGAGCAGGAGTGCGGCTCTGGCATGTAAAGCCCCATGGTGCACTTTATAATATGGCAGCGGAGGATTATCAGCTGGCTAAGGCTGTCTGTCTTGCAGTAAAGGAGGTAGACGAAAGTCTGGTGCTTCTGGCGTTAAGCGGCAGTGAGATGATCCGTGCTGCAAAAGCGACCGGCGTATTCTGTGCAAGTGAGGTATTTGCAGATCAGGGATACCAGAGTGACGGAACTCTTGTGCCAAAAAACCAGAAGGGTGCATTGATAAAGGATGAAGATCAGGCTGTAAATCGGGTGATCCGTATGGTCAGAGAACGGAAAGTGGAAACGGTGGATGGACGGGATATTACCATTCAGGCTGATTCTGTATGTGTTCACGGAGATGGAGCCAAGACTCTGGCATTCGTGAAAAAAATCAGGGAAGGCCTTACAGCGGCAGGAATTGAAATAAAAGGATTTTAAGAGATGGAAGAATAAAGAATATCCCCCGGAGGACCGGACAGTTATCTGCCGGTTCTTCCGGGGGATCGTTATGCTTTTAAGACATGGAATCTGCGATGGTATTGGCCAGAGCCGCGATTTCCGACAGCTGATCCTCTTTCAGGGAAGACTTTACTGTAATGGTCTGGTCCAGAATCGTCATGTTTTTCATTTCAGAGATAATTTCGGTCATCTTTTTGCCTGCCATAACACCCCAGGAGCCGTTCTCAATCAGTGCAACGGTACGGTTCTGCACATTGTGGGCCTTCATATCCATAAGCAGATGCTCCATGTTGCTGAAAATGCCTGCGTTGTAGGTTGCAGATGCAAATACCAGATGGCTGCAGCGGAATGCCTCTGAGATAATGTAGGATGGATGGGTTACGGAAACATCATACATTACAATATTGAGGATTCCCCGCTCTGCAAGCCGGCAGGCAAGAATGTTGGCGGCATTCTCCGTGTTGCCGTATATGGAGCCGTAAGCGATCATAACTGCCTGCTCTTCCGGCTTGTAGCTGCTCCAGGTGGAGTACTTGTCCATGTACCAGCAGATATTGGAACGCCATACCGGTCCGTGAAGGGGGCAGAGAAGCTGAATGTCCAGGTCTGAGACTTTCTTTAACAATGCCTGAGTGTTAATACCGTATTTGCCGACGATGTTGGAATAGTATCTTCTGGAATCATCAAGCCATTCACGCTCAAAATTCAGTTCGTCAGCAAACAGATTCCCGTTCATGGCGCCAAAGGTGCCGAATGCGTCTGCAGAAAACAGAATCTTATCTGTGGTATCATAGGTGACCATAACTTCCGGCCAGTGCACCATGGGAGCCATATAGAAGGTGAAATTGTGTCTGCCGGTAGAGACAGTCTCTCCTTCCTTTACAATGACAGCTCTGTCATCGACTCCGAATTCGTAAAACTGATTAATGATGGGGACGGTTTTTGCATTGCATACGACCTTTACATCAGGATATCTTCTTACCATTTCTCCTAAGGTGGCGCAGTGATCCGGTTCCATGTGATTAACAAAAATATAATCCAGATTCCGTCCGCCTAAAACTGCTTCCACATTCTCTATAAACTGTCCGGTAATGGCTCTGTCAACCGTGTCAAACAACGCGGTTTTTTCATCCAGCAGAACGTAGGAATTATAGGCAATTCCTTTGGGAATGGGATATGCATTTTCAAACAGGGCAAGACGGCGGTCGCTTCCGCCAACCCAGAACAGATCTTCTTTTATTTTTTTGATACAGTACATGTTGCAGCCTTCCTTTCTATTGCTCGTTCTAGTATCTTGTATAAAGTATACTATATTTTTAATGAAATGTCATGGTCTTTTTCTATAAACATAGTAGGAATTCGTTGATTTTTTGAAACCGCACTTTTTATTAAGACAGGAAAAATGAAATCTGCTATAATAAGGGCAAATCACGGAGGTAGAAAGCATGGATGAAAAGAAAAAAATAGTCAGTAAGATCATTGATTATATTGAAGTAAACTTATCTGCACCGGAAAGACTGAATGTGGAGGAGATTGCCCGGCACGCCGGTTACTCTAAATTTCATATCAACCGGATGTTTTCTGAAGTCACGGGCTGTACCATTCACCGGTATGTTAAGGAACGCAGGCTCAGCGAGGCGGCGAGGAAACTGGTTATGGAAGAGGACTCCATCGCAAGGATCGCCCAGGATGCATTGTACCAGTCCCAGCAGGCGTTTACACTGGAATTTAAAAAAGTATATGGCTGTACGCCTATGACATACAGAAAAGCAAGAATTAACAGGCAGCTGAGGCGAAAAGAGGTGGTCATGAAACACTCCCGGGTCTGGAGGTGTGCAGCATGAATCTGGTTCCTTATGTTGTTGAACAGACCGGTTCTGGAGAACGCAGCTATGATCTGTTTTCCCGTCTTCTAAAGGACCGGATTATTTTTCTGGGGGAAGAGGTGAGCGATGATTCTGCAAAGCTGATTATCGCACAGCTGTTATTTCTGGAATCCCAGGGTCCGGAAAAAGATATTTCCTTTTACATTAACAGCCCCGGAGGCTCGATAACAGCCGGTCTTGCAATTTATGATACCATGAAGTTTATCCGCTGCGATGTCTCCACCATCTGCCTGGGAATGGCGGCCAGCTTTGGGGCATTTCTTCTGGCAGGAGGAACAAAAGGCAAGCGGTTTGCCCTTCCCAATGCGGAGATTATGATTCACCAGCCCGGTATATCAGGAGGAATTGGCGGAAAAGCGGCTGATATATTTATTTTTTCGGAAAAGCTTCAAAAGGATAAGAGACGGTTAAACCGGATACTTGGGGAGAATACAGGCCATACTGAAGAAGAGATTGAACGGGATACGGACAGAGATCATTTTATGACAGCATCAGAGGCCAGGGATTATGGAATCATTGATGCAATTGTAGAAAAAAGAAAATAGGGTTGTGATTAGGGGTTAATCTGAAAAAAAGGATTGAACCCCTTTTCATTTTTTGCTACAGTAAGACTTATGGAAGGAGGCGAAAAGGAATGAAGGATCAAAAAGAAACAATTCTGGTAAGCGCCTGTCTTTTAGGTGCGAACTGCCGTTATGACGGGAATAATGGAAAAAATGAAGATGTTCTGGCACTGCTTGATCAGTATCATCTGGTTCCCGTCTGTCCGGAACAGCTGGGAGGAATGCAGACACCAAGACCTCCGGCTGAGCGCAGAGGGGAATCCGTCATTAACCAGTCAGGTCAGGATGTGACAGCCTTTTTTGTAAAAGGAGCGGAAGAAACCTTAAAGCTTGCCGAAATTTACGGCTGCAAAAAGGCTGTTTTAAAGGAGCGCAGTCCATCCTGCGGCCGCGGAATGATTTATGACGGAACTTTTTCCGGAAAAAAGATTCCCGGTAACGGGGTAACAGCAGCTTTTCTGGAAGAAAACGGAATCGAAGTGATTGGAGAGAGCGGCATTCATTCTCTGATAGACGGAGCGGATAATGAAACAGGTACAGTAAGGAGAAATTCATGATGAAAACAGAGATAACGAGACAACAGGCATTGCAATTACTCATAAAATACAATCAGGAGCCCTTCCATCTTCTTCATGCGCTGACTGTGGAAGGCGTTATGCGCTGGTATGCAAAAGAACTGGGCTGCGGGGCAGAAGAAGATTTCTGGGGACTGGCAGGACTTCTCCACGATGTGGATTTTGAGCAGTTTCCCGAGGAACACTGCACAAAAGCGCCGGAGCTTTTAAAAGAAATCGGCGCAGAGCCAGAGCTGGTTCATGCCATATGCAGTCATGGATATGGAATCTGCTCTGAGGTAAAGCCGGAACATGAGATGGAAAAGGTTCTTTTTGCATCAGATGAACTGACCGGTTTAATCGGTGCAGCGGCCAGAATGCGTCCTTCAAAAAGTGTTATGGATATGGAAGTATCCAGCTTAAAGAAAAAGTATAAGGACAAAAAGTTTGCTGCCGGCTGTTCCAGAGAAATCATTGAAACCGGTGCCGGATATCTCGGCTGGACATTAGAGGAACTATTTGAAAAAACAATACTTGCCATGCGTTCCTGTGAGGAAGAAGTGAATCGGGAGGTGGAGGCTTTGAAGGGAAAATAAAACCGGTTACCATATTTAATTTTACAGATGTTTACAAAAGACAGGATTTCTACAGAACGGTTCCTTATGACTGGGTTGACTGTACTGATTTAACCGGTGTCCATGGCTTTTGTGACAGCGAATCGTTGACTGAGATTGAGCGCAGGGCTGAAAAAACAGGGGGCAGCTTCCGGTTTCTGGACAGCGGAAATTTTCATTATGTCAGCTACATCCTGCAAAAGAACTGCAAAGAGCCTTATGATCTGGTGGTATTTGACCATCACGCAGATCTGCTTGCTTCCAGCTTTGAGGGCATCCTCTCCTGCGGGAACTGGATCCGCCAGATACTTAAGGAAAATGATTTCTTAAAGCGTGTTATTTTAATCGGTGTGTCCGATGAGCTGGCCTGTGCAGTCAGAGAGGAGTTTAAGGACAGAGTAAAGATATATACAGAATCGGAGTTATCCGGAACTGACTGGATATCAGACTTTGCCGGACAATTGAAGGATCCTGTGTATTTATCTGTAGATAAAGATGTATTTTCTTCCAATGAACTCATCACCGACTGGGATCAGGGAAGTATGACACTGGCTCAGCTTCATCAGGCATGGGAGATAATCCGCAGGAAAGAACCGGTACTGGCAGTTGATATCTGCGGGGAATATAACAGCATCAGCGGAGGAAACAGGCGGATTGAAGAGTCGGATAAACGAAACAGCCTGGCCAATGAAACGATTTTGAATATGTTTCTGGAAAAGAGAATTTATGCATGATGATGGAAAAATATACATAATTAGAGAAAACCACTTGACAGCTGGTAACAATTAAGATATTATTTCCGTTAAATATGTAGATATTAACCTGTATCAGAGGAGAAAGACGCCATGAAAAAAGTTGTGAAATTCGGAGGAAGCTCTTTAGCCAGCGCCAGGCAGTTTGAGAAGGTGGGAAATATCATCCGCGCAGACAAGAGCAGAAAATATGTAGTTCCATCTGCGCCGGGAAAGCGTAACGACAAGGATGAAAAGGTAACAGATCTGCTGTATCAGTGTTATGATGCGGCTGAAGCGGGAAAAAGCTACAAAAGCATTCTGGAAAAAATCAAAGACCGCTATATGGAAATTATCAGCGGACTTTCCCTGAATATGAGCCTTGATGAGGAATTTAATACCATTGAAAAGAACTTCTTAGAAAAGGCAGGCAGGGATTATGCGGCTTCAAGAGGTGAATATTTAAACAGTCTGATCATGGCTGAATATTTGGGATTTGAGTTTATTGATGCCGCAGAAGTGATCTTTTTTGATGAGGATGGTAATTTTGAGGCGGAGCTTACGGATCAGGTGCTTTCCGAACGTTTAAGCCAGGCTCAGACCGCAGTTATCCCGGGATTTTACGGCTCAAAGAAGGATGGCACCATCAAGACTTTTTCAAGAGGCGGCTCCGATGTGACAGGTTCTGTAGTGGCAAAAGCGATTCATGCAGATATGTATGAAAACTGGACGGATGTATCCGGAGTTCTGGTGGCAGATCCGAGAATCATTAAGGATCCGGAAGTGATTGAAACCATTACATACAGAGAATTAAGAGAGCTGGCTTATATGGGCGCCAGCGTACTCCATGAGGATGCCATTTTTCCCGTGAGAAAAGAGGGCATTCCCATTAATATCCGCAACACAAACAAACCGGAGGACAAAGGAACCTTAATCGTGGAAAGCACCTGCAGACAGCCCCGTTATACCATAACCGGAATTGCAGGAAAGAAAGGCTTTTGCTCCATCAATATTGAAAAAGCCATGATGAATGCAGAAGTTGGTTTTGGGAGAAAGGTGCTGGAGGTTTTTGAAAAATACGGAATCTCCTTTGAGCATATGCCTTCCGGAATTGACACCATGACGGTTTTTGTTCACCAGTCGGAATTTGAAGAATATGAGCAGTCTGTCATTGCCGGAATCCACAGGGCAGTAGAGCCTGATTTCGTGGAGATGGAATCCGATCTGGCACTGGTTGCGGTTGTTGGCAGAGGCATGAAGGCGACCAGAGGGACTGCAGGCAGGATTTTCTCTGCTCTCGCCCATTCCAGAGTGAATGTTAAAATGATCGATCAGGGTTCCAGTGAGTTAAATATCATTATCGGCGTGAGAAACAGCGATTTTGAGGAAGCAATTAAGGCGATTTACGATATCTTTATAACAACTGAGGTGTAAATGCTATATAGGCATAACTCCATCCAGGCATCTGTATCCTTTTAGAATCTGAGAATAATACTTGTACAATTCCGATTATAATAGTAAGATAGAATGATAAAAGAGGAAAAATGTCAAGGAGAGGGAAACTGCATTGTTAAACAAAAGGATGGAGTTTATATTGGAAGAACTGGAAGAAAAGAACAGTATACGGGTTACCGATATCAGCAGGCAGCTGGAGTGTTCTGAGGTCACAGTTCGTAATGATATACAAAAGCTTGAGGAGATGGGACTGCTTAACCGGGTTCACGGCGGAGCCACGAAGGCAGGCGCCTCTGTGGCTGTATTTTATAATTCGGAAACGGTGAATAAAAACGCAGATAAAAAGCAGCTGATAGCACAGAAGGCATATGAGTATATTGATGATAATGACACAATTATCCTGGATGATGCGTCTACCAGCTATTATCTTGCCAAAGTAATCAAGGAAAATCCGGGTAAGCATGTGCTGGTAATTACCAATTCTCTTATGGCAGCAGGCGAGCTGTCGTCAGCAAAACATGTGGATCTGTTTCTGCTTGGCGGCCAGGTGGGCGGAAAACTGTCTGCCACCATGGGTGATGTCACCATAAAGAATCTGGAAGAGTGCCATGCAGATAAGGCATTTATCAGTGCTCATGGTGTGAATTTTGACGCAGGAATCACCTCCATCGGATCGCCTCAGATGCAGATTAAGAAAACCATTTTAAAGATATCCAAAGAAGTTTATCTTTTGGTTGACAGCAGTAAATTCGGTGGCGGATATGTACTGACAGTCAGTCCTCTTTCGGAGATTAAGAAAATTATTACTGACAATGAAATAAAGAGAGAATACCTGGATATGGCCAGACAGAGAGATGTGGCCATTGATATTGTATAACATAAAAAGGGCAGCTGCTGTTATATGCAGCTGCCGCTTTTTATGTATACCGTCTTTCGTATCAGAGAATTGAATGCACTGGCATCCCAGGCACTTCTTCCGGTAAATAAACCGTCGACCGATGGCTGGGAGATCAGAGAGACTGCATTATCCGGATTGACGCTGCCTCCGTACAGTACCGGTATCTGGCTTCCTGCTTCTCCAAACAGTTCTGTCAGACAGTTTTTGATTGTCTGGTGTTTTTCTTCTGCGTATTCAGCGCTGGCCGGAGTCCCGTTTTCACCGATTGCCCATACAGGCTCATAAGCAATCCACAGTCTGGTAAGCTGTGAGGCGGAGATATCGTGAAGGCCGATTTTGAGCTGTGTGCGTATGACCTCATCGCTGATTCTGTAATTCTTTTCCTCAGCTGTTTCTCCAACGCAGAGAAGAGCAGTCATCCCATGGCTTAAGGCGCATTTTACCTTCTGGTTTTCTTCTTCATCCGTTTCCCCAAGTACATGCCTGCGTTCGGAATGGCCGATCATCACCAGTCCGATGCCGATTTCCTGAAGCATTAAGGGAGAAATCTCACCAGTGAAGGTTCCTTTTTCTTCCCAGCACATATTCTGGGCTCCCAGAGTGATGAACTGTTTGTCTGTGGACTGGGCGGCAGCACTTAATGAGGTGTAGGAGGGAATCACGAACAATTCCATGCTGTCCCTGCTGATGTCCTTTGTCAGCTGGGACAGTGTCTTTAGGTATTCCGTAGTTTCTTTGATATTTTTATACATCTTTAAATTAGTTCCGAAAAATATTTTTTTTGTCATGTATCTTGAACCTCCATTCGATTGATAATAATAGTTTAGAATAAAAACAAAATAAAATCAATAGTAAACGAAAGTAAAAGAAAAAATATTTTCAACAGTAAAAAAACAAAATACAGCAAAAGTGCACAAATGTATGAGTAAAAAAATAGTAAAAAGAGAAAAAATGCAAATACATATTGTAAACACGATAAAAAAGATGTATGATTTCCTTGAGATAAAAATAAAAATAAAAAATAAAATGAAAGTAAACAAAAAGAAAACGAAATAGGAGATCAGAATGAAAGAAACGAAATTTAAACCGGTCACAGCAATTACCATGGGAGATCCTGCCGGGATTGGGCCGGAAACAATTGTTATGACCATGCTGGCGCCGGAGATTCATGAGTGCTGTCGCCCGTTCGTAATAGGCAGCATCGAAATACTTAAGAAAGCGGCCCGGGTCATGAATAAGGAACTGATATACCGAAAAATCACAGATCCCAAAGAGGCATTATTTGAACCGGGAACTGTTGATGTTTTGGAAACAGGCAGCTATGACACGGATTCCATTGTATGGGGAGAGGTCCAGGCTCTGGCGGGAAGGATGAGCATTGACTGGATTATGAAATCCATTGAGCTTGGCATGTCCGGCCGGATTGACGCAGTTTCCACTGCACCCATACATAAAGGGGCGATTAAGCTTGCAGGAGTTAAGGAACCCGGTCATACGGAGATTTATGAGAATCAGACTCATTCCACTTATGCCCTTACCATGTTTTCCTGCCACAAGTTGCGTGTGTTTTTTGTAAGCCGTCATATGTCCCTGGTGGATGCCTGTCATTATGCCACAAAAGAACGTGTTCTGGAGTATGTGGTTAATATTGACAAAGAGTTAAGAAAAATCGGAATTGAGAAGCCTCACATTGCCGTTGCAGCCTTAAATCCTCACGGTGGTGACAACGGACTGTTTGGAAGAGAGGAGATCGATGAACTGATTCCGGCTGTGGAAGAAGCAAAGAAGGCCGGGATTGATGCCGTAGGCCCCTGTCCCGCAGACTCGGTCTTTCATATCGGGAAATCCGGGTGTTACGATGCCATTCTTTCTTTGTATCACGATCAGGGACACATTGCCTGCAAGACACTGGATTTTGAAAAATCGGTTACACTAACCTTTGGGCTGCCATTTATCAGAAGCTCCGTGGATCATGGAACTGCATTTGATATTGCAGGAAAAGGGACGGCCAATGCAGTGAGTCTTATTGAATCTACCAGAGTTGTATCGGAATATGCTGCTTTAATGAAAGGGAAGAAAAACGGCAAAGCATAAGTTTTCAGACAGGAGGAGAAGGTATGCCGGTAATAGGAGCGGTAGCAGATGATCTGACAGGTGCCACCACAACAGGTGTTCTTCTTGCCAGATCAAAGGCAAAAACAGCAGTTTTCTTTAATGAAGAGGCCGCGGAGAATGCCAGGGGGGCACAGCGGTTAGACGCCATACTGGTGAGCAGCAACAGCAGAGCGCTTCCGCCGGAGGAAGCCTACGAAAAAGTCCGTTCAGCGACCATGGCACTGAAGAGAATGGGTGTAAAGTATTTTTCCAAACGAATTGATACCACGCTGCGGGGAGGCGTTGGTACAGAGATTGATGCAATGCTGGACTGCATGGATGAAACAGCGATTGCAGTGGTTGTTCCGGCTATGCCCCAGTCAAGAAGAATTCTGGTAGGAGGTTTTTCCATTATTGATGGTACGGCTTTAATCCAGACTCCTGTGGCACAGGATGTCCGGACGCCTGTACATGAAAATTATATCCCCCGCCTTTTGGAAAAGCAGACCAGAAGAAAGGTGGGGCTGATAAAGCTGGATGCCGTATTAAAAGGTCCAAAAGAAGTGAAGAAAGAGCTTCTAAGAGAACGACTGGAAGGCAGCAAAATCATTGTGGTCGACAGTATTACCCTGTCTGACGTGGAGACTGTTGCAAAGGCCTGCGTGGAGCTAGAGTGGAATGTGGTAGCGGTTGATCCGGGGGCATTTACGGCAAAACTTGCATATTGCAGGAAACTGATCTGCCAGGAAGAGCCGAACATACCTGAAACGGACTTAACGGACATAAATAAAACAGTTCTCATTGCCGCAGGCAGCGCTACACCTGTCACAAAAAGGCAGATGGAGGTTCTCTGCCAGGATGAAAGAGTAAAACGTATTCCGGTAGATCCCGTGCTGTTAATCGACGGCGGGGAAACAGGACTGGCAGAAGTGAAAAGAGCCGCCGGGAAAGCTCTTGGTTATCTCAAAGCAGAGCGTCTGCCCAGAGCAATTCTTTTGGAAACCGCATTGCACGGGGAGCTTTTAGATCTTAATCAGGAAGATGAAAGGCGAAGCTATACAGACGGAATGAGTGCCAACCGGATCAACGCAGGGCTGGGAATGATTGTTTCCGCTGTTCTTAAAGAGGCGGGAAGGGAAAAAATCGCCGGACTGTATACAACCGGGGGAGATACGATGGTAAATGTATGTTACCAGCTGGGCGTAGAATCCATAGAAGTTCTTGATTACGTAATTGCACAGACGGATGTAGGACGGCTTTCCGGAAACTACGAAGGGCTTCCCATTATAGGAAAAGGCGGGCTTACGGGAAATGATCAGACCGCAGTTGATGTAGTGGAACGCCTGTTTCTGGAAGCATGCAGAAGATAAATTCAGGAGGCAGGAACATGAAGATAGCAATTGGATGTGATGAAGCCGCTTACCGGCTGAAAGCAGAAATTATGAAGCATTTGGATGAGAAAGGAGTGGAGTATCAGGATTTCGGAGCAGACGAGGGGGAAACGGTACTGTATCCGGATATTGCAGTCAAAGCAGCAGAAGCGGTCGCAAGAGGGGAATTTGAAAGAGGAATTCTGGTCTGCGGAACTGGTATCGGCATGGCAATAACAGCCAACAAGGTTCCGGGAATCAGAGCGGCAGTGTGCCACGATCCGTTTTCTGCAGAGCGGGCAAGAAAAAGCAATGATGCACAGATCATGTGTATGGGGGAACGGGTGATCGGTGTGGAGTTGGCCAAGTGCCTGGTGGATATCTGGCTGTCCTGTGAATTTTCAGGCGGCGGTTCCGGACCTAAGGTGGAACGGATCATGGAATATGAAAAAGAGTATCTGGAGAGGGCAGGAAAACCATAATTTGAGGGATGGAGGTATTTAACGTAATGGGAGTTAATCATGAAGAAAAAAAGGAACTGGATTTCAATTTGCTAAACAGGATGAAGAAAATGCCGGGGGGCCTTGTCATCATACCATTAGTAATCGCTGTTTTAATTGCAACATTTGTTCCGCAGGCATTTCAGATAGGCGGTTATGTAACAGCTTTATTTTATCAGGGAAATGCGGCAATGATGGGATTGTTCTTAATTGTCTGCGGATCTTCCATCAACATCAACCAGGTTGGCATGCCTCTTTATAAAGGCGTCACCTTAACCGGAATGAAATTTGTGCTTGGTGTTTTAGTTGGTTTACTGGTGGGAAAACTGTGCGGAGTCAATGGATTTTTAGGTATCGCTCCATTTGTATGGATCGCCGCAATCACCAACTCCAACGGTTCCTTATATATATCGTTATCTTCCCAGTTTGGAAATGCCACGGATACAGGTGCAATCTCAGTATTGTCTTTAAATGACGGACCGTTTTTCACTCTTATCGCCCTGGGGGCAACCGGCCTGGCTTCCATCCCTCTTAACAGCCTGATCGCAACGATTATTCCGATCTTGATCGGCTTTGTATGGGGAAATATTGATAAGGAGTTCCGCCGTGTCTGTGCAACGGCCCAGCCGATTATCACCTTTTTTATGACCATTTCCATAGGAGCGAAAACGGACATTAAAACGATTATAACAGCAGGCGCTTCCGGCATTGTCCTGGGACTGATATCAGCTGCCACAGCAGTCATCTTTTTCCTGATCTTTAACATGATTCTGCCGAAAAAGGAGAGAAATGCCATGGGCGCGGCTATTGGTACAACGGCACTCAATTCTGCCATGACTCCGGCAGCTGTAGCGGAAGCAGATCCTACCATGGCTCAGTATACCGAGATGGCAACTGCCCAGTGTGCCACCGCTTCGATTATCACTCTGTTCCTGTGTCCTTTTATTGTTGCCTTCTTTGACAATATGATGAGAAAACAGAAAAAGGGTATCTATTCACCGGAAGGCTGGGCAGCTGAAAAGGCAAATTAAACAAAAAGAGGGTGCATTATGAAAATTGAGGTGACTATGAAGGCGGAACATATTTATGATCTGCTGCTGTTCCATACTTATTCCAGGCTTTCCGGCTTTCTTGTAAATGTCCTGGGACTTGCGGTGATTGTAGCGGGAGGAATTTTACTTGGAGCCGAACGCATCGGGCTGCAGAATGCTCTGCTGTATGTAGGAGCGGGTTTCCTGTTTTTGTCATTCACTCCTCTTTCTTTGTACTTGAAATCAAGAAAGATGATTGCAGCCCCCTGTTACAGAGAGAATACCGTATATACCTTCTTTGACGAGGGATTTTCGAGGCGGAATGTAGGAGTGGAGAATTCCTATTCCTGGAGTCAGGTAGAAAAGGCGGTATCAACTCCAAAAGATATTGTGTTTTATGTAAATGAAGGGGAAGCGATGATTCTTCCGAAGGAAAGCTTTCAGGATTATTTTATGCCTGTGATGAAACTAATCGCACAGAATGTAACAAGAGATAAGATCTATATCAGATAGGAGTTTTTATGAAAAATCTTTTAATCGCCCAGTCTGGAGGTCCAACCGCAGTAATTAATGCAAGCCTGGCCGGAGTGGCGGAAGCCGCCTGCGTAAGCAGCCGGGTGGATGGGATACTGGGGGCTTTTTACGGAATTCAGGGAGTGCTGAATGAGCGTTTTGTGGATTTGAAAAAAGTCCTTAAGAATTCCAGTGATTCTTCCCTACTTTGCCAGACTCCCGCTTCACTCCTTGGTTCCTGCCGTTATCCTTTAAAGCCATGGAGAGAGGATGAGGATGAATACGAAAAACTGGTGGGGATTTTTAGAAAGCACCATATTTCCTATTTTATTTATATTGGAGGAAATGACTCCATGGACACGGTTTTTAAACTTTCAAAATATTTAAAAGAAAAAGGAATCGGAGATATTCTGGTAGCGGGAGTGCCAAAAACCATTGATAACGATCTGGAGGGAACCGATCACTGTCCCGGATTTGGTTCCGCAGCCAAATATGTTGCTGCAACAGTGGCGGAGCTGGAACGTGACATATCTGTTTATCCGGTTCCTGGGGTCACGATCGTGGAGATAATGGGAAGAAATGCAGGCTGGCTTACCGCCGCCTCCGCTCTTTCCAGAATTAACGGCGGTCCGGGTCCTGAACTGATTTATCTGTGTGAGACGGCATTTACCATGGAACGGTTTCTGGAAGACATGAGGCGGATGATGTCCCGGAAAAAGGCATTTCTCATAGCAGTCAGCGAGGGGTTAAAGGATGGAAACGGCTGCTATATCTCAGAGCAGGTGCAGACAGAGCAGGCCGATGCATTTGGCCACAAATATATATCAGGTGCAGGAAAGGTTTTGGAGAATCTGATTCGTTCCAGTCTGGGCTGCAAGGTGAGGACGGTAGAGCTCAGCCTGATGCAGCGATGTGCAGCCCATATCGCCAGCGAAACGGACTTAAAGGAGGCCTGGATGCTGGGGGGAAAAGCATTGCAGTGCATCCTTGATGGAAAGAACGGGGAGATGGCTTCCATAAGAAGGCTGTCGTCTGATCCCTATATTGTGGAATTTACTTCCGTATATTCAGGAGAAGCGGCAAACCGGGAAAAAAAGGTGCCAGAAGGAATGATATGCAGCAGCGGATGTGATGTTAATGAGAAAATGATGGAGTATTTACGTCCTCTGATTCAGGGAGAACGAAATGTCAGGTATGAGAATGGGATACCGGCGCATTTAATCCTGGATGGAAGTATGGCAGGGATAATGACATAAAAGTTATGAGAAGAAAGACAGGCATTTGCGAAACGCAGAGTCTGTCTTTTTAGTGGAAAATCTTGTAAAAAAAACTATTGGACAGGAAACAAATATGATACAATATTTATTAAAGCAGCTTTTAGTTCAATAGCAAATCTTATCATGCGGAGGAAGAATATGCAATATCGTGATTTTGGAAAGACAGGAATAAAAGTTTCAGCACTCGGGTTCGGAGCCATGCGGCTTCCTCTTTTGGGAGAAAATCAGGTAGATGAGAAGCGGGCGGTTGCCATGATCCGTCATGCCATTGATCAGGGGGTCAACTACATCGACACTGCCTATCCCTATCATGAGGGGGAAAGCGAAAGGATAGTAGGGGAAGCGCTGCAGGAAGGATACAGGGAGAAAACTTATCTGGCAACGAAATGTCCTGTATGGAAGCTTGAAAAGGAAGAAGATTTTGAAGAAGTATTAGATGAGCAGTTAAGAAAGTTAAAGACAGATCATGTGGATTTTTATCTGCTTCATGCTCTAAGCAGAGACCGGTTTGAAGAGAAGATAAAAAAGTTTAAACTGGTGGAGAAGATGGAAAAAGCGAGAGCTGATGGAAAAATTAAATATATTGGTTTTTCCTTCCATGATTCATATGACGTATTTCAGGATATCCTAGATTATTATGATGGATGGGATTTCTGCCAGATTCAGTATAACTATGTGGATTTAACACATCAGGCGGGCTTAAAAGGACTGAAGGAGGCTGCGAAAAAAGGGCTTGCCGTAGTCATTATGGAGCCGCTTTTAGGCGGAAGACTGGCAAATCCCGCACCCCATGTAAAAGAAGCGTTAGGCGAAGAAAAATCCAGTGTGGAATATGCCCTTGACTTTTTATGGGATCAGCCGGAAGTCAGCCTGCTTTTAAGCGGAATGAGCGATGAACAGCAGCTGGAAGATAATCTTCTGTATGCAGACAGAAGCCATATCGGTATGGTATCGGAAGAAGAACATGCCATGTACCGGAAGGCTAAGGAGATCTTTGACTCCATGGCTTTAGTTGGGTGTACCGGCTGCCGCTACTGCGTTCCCTGCCCCTTCGGACTGGAGATCCCAGAGATATTCTCCTACTATAATATGACAGCTGCCCACAGAGAGGACGAGGCCAAAGCAGGGTATGAAGGCCTTAAGATTAAAGCGGACAGCTGCAAAACCTGTCACAGATGTGAAAAGGAATGCCCCCAGATGATTAAAATCAGCCAGGTCATGCCGGAAGTTGCAAAGGTGTTTGAAAACATACAGGCTTAACGGAAACCAGTAAGGAGGGACTGTTTATGCTGGAGAAAATTGATTTATCAAAGAAAATCGATAAGGAAACTTACAAAAAGACAGAAAAAGAACAGAGTGAAAAGCTGGGGTCATTGCAGCGCCAATGCAAAGAAGCCGGGATTCCTGTCATGATTGTGTTTGAGGGAATGGGAGCCTCAGGTAAGGGAACTCAGATCAATCACTTAATTCAGGCCCTTGATCCCAGAGGTTTTGACGTCTATGCCAATGATAAATCAACGGACGAGGAGCGTATGCGTCCCTTCCTCTGGCGCTTTTTTACAAAGCTGCCCGCCCAGGGAAGAATTGCAGTCTTTGACAGAAGCTGGTACCGTCAGGTAACCATGGAGCGTTTTTCTGGAAAGATTCCTGATGAAGATTTAGCCGGGGCCTTTCATGACATACAGTCCTTTGAACGGCAGCTCACTGATGACGGGATGGTAATTATCAAGCTGTTTCTCTATGTTTCCAGGGAAGAGCAGAAAAAGCGGTTTAAAAAGCTGGAAAGTTCAAAGGAAACCAGCTGGAGAGTGACAAAGGAAGACTGGAAGCGCAACACGGAATATGACCGGTTCCTGCATATCTGCGAAGAGATGCTTCAGAATACCGACATGGATTACGCTCCGTGGACCATTATTGAGGCAACCGATAAAGAGTATGCTGCAGCCAAGATCATGACATGTGTTGCTGACTGTCTGGAGGATGCTTTAAATAAGAAGAATTTAAACGGAGGCGCAAAGGAGAAGGAAGTGCCTGTCCGTTCAGAGAGCTTTAAAGCAGGCGTTCTCTCCGGCGTGGATTTAACCAAGTCCATCTCAAAGGAAGAATACAAAAAGGAAATTGACCGTCTTCAGAAGAAGCTGGAATTTCTCCACAGCCAGATTTACCGCCTGCGGATACCGGTGGTACTGGGGTTTGAGGGCTGGGATGCGGCTGGAAAAGGCGGAGCCATCAAACGGCTTACCAGCCATCTGGATCCGAGAGGCTATAAAGTATACCCCACAGCTGCCCCCAATGATATCGAACGGGTTCATCACTATCTCTGGCGTTTCTGGAATCATGTGCCGAAAGCAGGACATATCGCCATATTTGACCGCACCTGGTATGGGAGAGTACTTGTTGAACGGGTGGAGGGCTTCTGCAGAGAGAGCCAGTGGAAACAGGCATACCAGGAAATCAATGAAATGGAAAGCCACCTGGCAAATGCAGGCGCCGTTGTCATCAAATTCTGGCTTCATATCGATAAAGACGAACAGGAAAAACGTTTTAAAGAACGTCAGGCAGATCCGTTAAAGCAGTGGAAAATTACGGAAGAAGACTGGAGAAACAGGGAAAAATGGGATCAGTATGAATCAGCGGTCAATGAGATGCTGGTCCGTACCTCCACAACCTATGCACCATGGGTGGTAGTGGAAGGAAACTGCAAGTATTATGCAAGGGTCAAGATCTTAAAAACTGTGGTGGAAGCGTTGGAAGATAAGATAAAAGAAGTGAATAATCGTCCCTGACCACTTGTGTTTTCCTCTTTTTTCGTGTAAAGTAGGAGGAAGTGAACAAAGGCAGGAGGAAAGGGCATGAATACGGTTTTAATCGTGGGCGGGGGCGCTGCAGGGATGCTGGCTGGAATAGCAGCAGCCATGAAGGGCAGTACCGTCCACATTTTTGAGAAAAATGAGAAGCTTGGTAAAAAAGTTTATATTACGGGAAAAGGCCGGTGCAATGTGACCAATGCCTGTGATACAGAGGAGCTGTTCGGGAATGTTGTCACCAATTCCAAATTCCTTTACAGCAGTTTTTACGGTTTTACCAATTTCGATATGATGGAACTTTTAGAAACCCTTGGCTGCCGGTTAAAGACGGAACGGGGAAACCGGGTGTTTCCTGCATCAGATAAGGCATCTGATGTCATAAAAGCATTAAACAGCAGGCTTCTGGAGCTTGGAGTTACGATTCATTACCGGAAAAAGGCGGAAAAACTGATTCTTGATAACGGTGCTGTGAAGGGGATTGTTGTCAGTGACAGTTCAGGAAAGAAGTCTTTCTATGGAGACAGCGTGATTATTGCCTGCGGAGGTTATTCCTATCAGACCACCGGTTCCACGGGAGATGGCTATGAACTGGCAAAAGAAGCCGGTCACACCATGATTCCCTTATCTCCGGCACTGGTTCCTTTCGTGGTGGAAGAGCCTGTGATTAAGGAGCTTCAGGGACTTTCCCTGCGCAATGTGGAAGCGGCGGTTATGAAAGGCAGCAAGGTTATTTACCGGGAATTCGGAGAGATGCTTTTTACCCACTACGGAGTCAGTGGTCCGGTTCTTTTGAGCGCCAGCAGCTATGCGGCTAAGGAACTTAAAAAAGGTCCCCTTACCCTTACTATAGATTTAAAGCCTGCGCTGACGGAGGAACAGCTGGACGCCAGAATTTTAAGAGATTTCGAGGAGTCCATGAATAAGCAGTTTAAAAATGCTCTGGGCAGCTTATATCCGGCTAAACTAATCCCTGTCATCATTGATGCAAGCAAAATTTCACCGGAAAAGAAGGTTAATGAGATTACAAGGGAGGAACGTCAGGCTCTGATTCGTGTAACCAAGGCGTTTACCATGACTCTGACTGCACTGAGAGGCTACAATGAGGCCATTATCACCCAGGGAGGTATATCCGTTAAGGAAGTAAATCCTTCCACTCTGGAATCCAGACTTGTCAAAGGCCTTTATTTTGCAGGAGAGGTGCTGGATCTTGATGCGGTGACTGGGGGCTTTAATCTTCAGATTGCCTGGTCCACAGGCTGGGCAGCAGGAAGTGCGGCAGGAGAGGAGAAGGACGAAAGATGACAAAGGTTTATAATATAGCAATCGACGGGCCGGCTGGAGCAGGAAAGAGCACCATTGCCCGTGCTGCAGCAAAAAAACTTAATTTTGTATACGTGGATACAGGAGCGATGTACCGCGCCATGGCACTGCATTTTTTAAGAAATGGCATATCTGCACAGGATGAGGCGGCAATTTCTATCGCTGTCAAGACCGCAGACGTAACCCTGGCGTATGAAGACGGCGTGCAGCAGGTAATTCTCAATGGAGAGAATGTATCAGGGCTGATCCGTACTGAGGAAGTGGGAGCCATGGCTTCTGCTGCATCTGTACATTTATCAGTGAGAGAAAAACTGGTAGAGCTGCAGAAAGGGCTTGCTAAACGGGAGAATGTCATCATGGATGGCAGAGACATTGGTACCTGCGTTCTTCCTGATGCCGATCTTAAGATCTATTTAACTGCCAGCAGCCGGGTCCGGGCGGAAAGAAGGTACCTGGAACTGAAGGAAAAAGGGCAGGAATGCAGCCTTAATGAGATCGAAAAGGATATTATCAAACGGGATTACCAGGATATGAACCGGGAACATTCTCCATTAAAGCAGGCGGAAGATGCGGTGCTTTTAGATTCCTCTGAGATGACTGCCAAAGAGGTAATCGACCGGATTTTAATGCTGTTTGAGGAAATAAAACTGGAGAGAGGAGCTAATGTATGGAAGTAATTGTGGCAAAATCCGCCGGATTCTGCTTCGGTGTGAAGCGTGCCGTTGATCAGGTGTACGAACAGCTGAAGCGAAACGACAAGCCAATTTATACGTACGGCCCTATCATCCACAATGAAGAGGTTGTAAAGGACTTAGAGGAAAAGGGCGTAAAAGTAATTGAAAATGAAGAAGAATTAAAAAAGATCCACGACGCAGTTGTGGTGATTCGGTCTCATGGAGCCGGAAAGCGCATTTACGAGATCATGGAAGAAAACGGGATTGAAATCATTGATGCAACCTGCCCTTATGTGAGAAAGATTCACAAAATCGCTCAGGAGCAGAATAAAGAGGGCAGACGTCTGATTATAATAGGCAATGAATCACACCCGGAAGTAGAAGGTATTAAAGGCTGGGGAAATGACAATACTTTAGTAGTGGAAACACCCGAGCAAGTGGAAACTTTACCGCTTACAGAGGGAGAGAGGCTGTGTATTGTATCACAGACGACATTTAATTACAAGAAATTTCAAGATTTAGTTGAAAAAATTTCTGAAACGCGGTATGATATACTTGTTTTAAATACGATTTGCAATGCAACACAGGAAAGACAGGTGGAAGCAAAGCGGATAGCTTCAGAAGTGGATGCCATGATTGTCATTGGCGGAAAAAGCAGTTCCAATACCCAGAAGCTGTACGAGATATGCCGAAGGGAATGTAAGAATACTTACTATATCCAGACACTAGGTGATTTAGATCCTGATTGTGTAAATTCTGTGCGCAGCGTAGGTATTACAGCCGGGGCTTCAACCCCGAATCATATTATCGAGGAGGTTCATACTAATGTCAGAGTTAAGTTTTGAACAAATGTTAGAGGAATCATTGAAAACCATACGTACAGGAGAGATCGTCACTGGTAAAGTCATCGACGTAAAAGAAGATGAAATCGTCTTGAATATAGGGTACAAGTCTGACGGCATCATCCCGCGTAGCGAGTACACGGATGACCAGAATTTAAATCTTACAACCGTTGTACAGGTTGGCGAAGAGATGGAAGCGAAAGTCACTAAGGTTAACGACGGTGAGGGTCAGGTTGCTTTATCCTATAAGCGATTAGCAGCAGACAGAGGCAATAAGAGACTGGAAGAAGCATTTGAAAACCACGAAGTACTCACCGCAAAAGTTGCACAGGTACTTGACGGTGGTTTAAGTGTGGTTGTAGAGGGCGCAAGAGTCTTCATTCCTGCTAGCCTGGTATCCGATACTTATGAGAAGGATTTAACCAAGTATGCAGACAAGGCAATTGAATTCATTATCACAGAATTCAATCCTAAGAGAAGAAGAATTATCGGTGATAGAAAGCAGATTATGGTTGCTAAGAGAGCCGAGCTTCAGAAAGAATTATTCGATAAGATCCATGCAGGCGATGTTGTAGAAGGTACAATCAAGAATGTAACCGATTTCGGTGCATTTATCGACCTTGGCGGAGCCGATGGTTTACTTCATATTTCAGAGATGAGCTGGGGCAGAGTAGAAAGCCCGAAAAAAGCCTTCAAAGCTGGTGAGAAAGTAAAAGTCTTAATCAAAGACATCAATGGCGACAAGATTGCCCTCAGTTTAAAATTCCCGGAGACAAACCCATGGAAAGATGCATCTGAAAAGTATGCAGTGGGTAATGTTGTGAGCGGTAAAGTAGCACGTATGACTGATTTCGGCGCATTCGTTGAGCTGGAGCCAGGCGTAGATGCTCTTCTTCATGTTTCCCAGATTTCCAGAGATCATGTGGAAAAACCTGCAGATGTTCTGGCAATTGGTCAGGAAATCGAAGCAAAGGTCGTTGATTTTAACGAGGATGATAAGAAGATCAGCTTAAGCATCAAAGCACTTCAGAGTCAGGACGAAGCAGCTGCAGAAGATGCACCTGTATATTCTGACGAAGTTTAAGCATAATAAAGAATGAGCAGATGGGAAGTGGAGAAATCCGCTTCCTTTTTTTCATACAAAAAATTGCAAAGAGAGGATGATTCCATGAAACAAGTTTTTTTCAGAATACTGGCGGTTATGTCGGCACTGGCTATTATACTTTCCGGATGTGCAGGTAATGTAAAGCCTGAGCCAGAAGAAGAGCAGACACAGGCAAAGCCTGCCAGCGGTCTGGGAAAAGCCTCGGGAGGGGAAGCGAGACAAGTACGTCTGGAAGATGATTATTATGATTATATCAACGGACAGATGTTAAGCGAAATACAGATTCCAGGCGATGCAGGCGGCTGGAGCCAGTTTTACAAGCTTGACAGGGAGGCATATGAAATTTTAAATGAAGTGCTCCGTGAGTCTGTTAACAACAGGAAAAATGCAGCAGAAGGGTCGCTGGAACAAAAAATTGCCGACCTCTATCTGACAGGAATTGATATGGAAGGAAGACGGACTGCCGGATTTGGCGGACTTGCTGTTTACATGGACGGTATCAGCCGTGCTTCAACGATAGAGGAGTATCTGGAGCAGGCAGGGAAAATCTATGATGATCTGGGCGTGGGTAGTATTATCCTGCCTCAGTGGTCTGAGGATATGAGCAATTCCACCCGCTATGCCCTGTATTTTCACGGTGCAGATCTTGGACCAGGAAAAGAGACTTTAGAGGATACCGGTCAGGAAGAACTGATGGGCCATTACCGGGATTATATTTCGCAGATTATGGAATTTACAGGAATGAAGAAAGAAGAGGCGGATAAGACTGCTTCTGATATTTTGAACCTTCAGAAGGATCTGGCCGGGAGTGCGCTTTCCCTCAGCAGGCAGGGGGATCCGGAGGTCATTTATAACCCGTATTCCAGAGAAGAACTGAAAAAGATGTTTCCGGATGGAACAATGGAAACTTTTTTAAAGGCTGCAGGGTTGGAAAAGCCGGACACCTGTATTGTGGTTCAGGAAGACCAGATGAAAAAGATCAGCGGATATTTAAACGAAGAATCTCTCCCGCTTTTAAAACAGTATTCGATATTCTGCCTGGTAAACGATTTTGCCCCAGGTCTGACTCCTGAAATCAGAGACAGCTATCTGGAATGGAACAATTTAAGAAAGGGAATTAAAGAAAGAAAAACAGATGAAAAGCTGGCAAGCGAACTGACGCAGAACATACTGGGATTTGAATTTGGCAGACTCTATGTTGATAAATGCTTTTCACGGTCGGATAAAAAAGAGATTGAGTCCATGATCCGCCTGATACTCACCTCCTACAAAAAACAAATTGAAAATCTGGACTGGATGAGTGATGAGACAAAGGCCTCTGCAATAAGAAAACTGGAGCATATGAATCTCAAAGTGGGATATCCGGACAAATGGCCGGATGATTATAAGGATGCAAGGGTGGTATCGTCAGAAGACGGGGGAAACTTAATTGACAATATCCTTTCTCTCCAGGAAGCTCAGATTGAGGTTAATAAAAAGAAATACAACGAACCTGTGGATAAAGGCGAGTGGGGTATGACTCCCCAGACTGTAAATGCCTATTACAATCCCACAGCCAATGAGATCGTATTTCCGGCGGCAATTCTCCAATCCCCCTTTTATGATTCCAGGGCAGATTTTGCTTCCAATTTAGGCGGAATTGGAATGGTGATGGCCCATGAGGTGAGCCATGCATTTGATTCTTCCGGTTCCCTTTATGATGAAAATGGAAATTATCATGTATGGTGGACGAAGGAGGACCGGGCGAAATTCAATGAACTGGCCAAAAAGGTGGAGGAATACTACAGCGGAATGGAGGGATTTCAGGGGAGAAAAGTAAACGGTGCCCAAACGCTAAATGAAAACATCGCTGATCTTGGGTCCATGGCCTGTATTACGGCGATTGCAGGAGAAAAGGGCGGCGATTTAAAACTTCTGTTCCGCCAGTATGCAACCATCTGGGCTTCCAAGTATACCCCGGAAACCATGATTGACCGTCTCAATACGGATCCCCACTCTCCGGCCAAGGTCAGGGTTAATGGAGTACTAAGCGCCACAGATGATTTTTATAAGACGTATCCGGAGATAAAAGAAGGCGACGCCATGTATGTATCCCCTGAAAATAGGGTGAAAATCTGGTAGAAGCGAATATCAGGAAGGCTGCGGCAGCGTAAATGATATGCCGCAGCTTTTTGTATTTTTATGTGCATATGAAAAAATACAATTTGATAATGAGAAAATAAATCAATAAAAAACTTGACAACAGACCAAAGTTAGAATATACTAACTCATGAGAAATGGGAATGATTATCAATAATAAAAAGAAAGAAGATGACGAATGATGCCTTTAACAATGGTGAAAGCAGGAGAGCCTAACGTAATTCGTAAAATCGGCGGCAAAGAAGAAACAAGACGTTTTCTTGAGAACCTGGGTTTTGTTACCGGCGGAATTGTAACTGTTGTTTCTGAAATCAGTGGAAACATGATTGTTAACGTAAAAGATTCCAGAGTAGCCATAGGCAAAGATATGGCTAATAAAATCATGGTGGGATAAAAGGAGAAAAGACGATGACATTAAAGGAAATTCCATGCGGTAAAACCGTGAAGGTAACCAAATTAAGCGGAGAAGGCCCCGTTAAGAGAAGAATTATGGATATGGGAATCACAAAAGGTGTTGATATTTTTGTGAGAAAGGTAGCTCCTCTTGGTGATCCGGTTGAAGTAACCGTCAGAGGTTATGAGCTGTCCTTACGAAAAGCGGATGCAGAAATGATCATTGTGGAGTAATTTTTTTTACATATTAGTTAGGTAAGACTAATACCAGACAAATCAATTGCTGACAGGCAGAAAGAGGTAGAGTATGTCAATTAAAATTGCATTAGCAGGTAATCCCAACTGCGGTAAGACGACGTTGTTTAATGCACTGACGGGATCAAATCAGTTTGTGGGGAACTGGCCAGGCGTTACCGTAGAGAAAAAAGAAGGAAAATTAAAAGGCCATAAAGATGTAATTATCATGGACCTTCCGGGTATTTATTCTCTCTCTCCCTACACACTGGAAGAAGTGGTGGCGAGAAATTATTTAATCGGAGAGCGGCCTGATGCGATTTTGAATATCGTGGACGGTACCAACATAGAACGAAATTTATACTTATCCACCCAGCTTATGGAACTTGGAATTCCTGTTATCATGGCAGTCAACATGATGGACATCGTGGAAAAGAGCGGGGATAAGATTCATATAAACAAATTAAGTGAAAAGCTTGGCTGTGAAGTAGTGGAGATATCCGCGCTTAAGGGAACCGGAATTCAGAAAGCCGCTGAAAAAGCAGTGACGCTTGCGTCCCAGAAGAACAGTAAACCGCCTGTACATAAATTTGCAGTTGAAGTAGAATCGGTTCTGGATTCCATTGAGGAAAAGCTGGGCAGTGACATTCCCGAAGAACAGAAGCGCTTCTTTGCGATTAAGCTGCTGGAAAAGGATGAAAAAATCCAGACTCAGATGAAACGTGTGCCTGATGTGACAGAAGAGATCACAAGGATTGAGCGTGAACTGGATGATGATACAGAGAGTATTATTACAAATGAGCGGTATGTGTATATCTCCTCCATCATTGACCAGTGTTTTACAAGAAGCAAAAAAAATAAACTTACGATTTCCGATAAAATCGACCGGATTGTTACCAACCGGTTTCTGGCACTTCCTATCTTTGCGGCTGTGATGTTTATTGTTTATTATGCTTCTGTTACAACGGTAGGATCCTGGGCAACTGATTGGGTAAATGACAGCCTTTTTGGTGACGAAATGAGTATTTTCGGTCTTCAGCTTCCTGGCATACCAGTCATGGCGGGGAACTTTTTAAATGCAATTGGCTGTGCAGGCTGGCTTCAGGGGTTGTTGATTAAGGGTATTATTGCAGGCGTGGGTGCGGTTCTTGGTTTTGTACCTCAGATGCTGGTACTTTTTATCTTCCTTGCGTTTTTGGAGAGCTGTGGTTATATGGCTCGTGTTGCGTTTATTATGGACCGCGTTTTCCGCAAATTTGGTCTCTCCGGAAAGTCTTTTATCCCGATGCTGATCGGCAGCGGCTGTGGCGTGCCGGGTATTATGGCATCACGAACCATTGAAAATGACCGTGACCGTAAGATGACAATTATAACAACAACCTTTATTCCCTGTGGTGCCAAGCTTCCTATTATAGCACTGATTGCAGGCGCTCTTTTCAACGGAGCTTCCTGGGTTGCACCAAGTGCCTATTTCGTGGGAATTGCAGCGATTATCTGTTCCGGTATCATTTTAAAAAAGACCAGAATGTTTGCTGGTGATCCGGCTCCTTTCGTTATGGAACTTCCGGCTTACCATATGCCTACAGTGGCAAATGTTTTAAGAAGTATGTGGGAACGAGGCTGGTCCTTTATTAAGAAAGCAGGAACCATTATTTTATTATCTACCATTGTTGTTTGGTTTGCTTCTTATTTTGGCTGGGTAGACGGTCAGTTTAGAATGCTGGAAGCGATAGAACTTGACCACAGCATTCTTGCAAAGCTTGGAAGTACAATCAGCTGGCTCTTCATTCCTCTTGGCTGGGGAAACTGGAAGTCTGCAGTAGCGGCCATCACCGGACTGGTAGCAAAAGAAAATGTAGTTGGAACCTTTGGTATTCTCTACGGTTTTGCTGAAGTTGCAGAAGACGGTTCTGAGATCTGGGGTACGCTTGCAGGCAGTATGACAGCAGTTGCCGCTTATTCCTTCCTTGTATTTAATCTTCTCTGTGCACCATGCTTTGCTGCAATGGGAGCAATCAAACGGGAGATGAATAATGCCAGATGGTTCTGGTTTGCAGTGGGATATCAGACGATTCTGGCTTATGTAGTAGCGCTTTGCGTTTATCAGGTAGGAACCTTAATAACGACCGGATCCTTTGGATTCTTTACCGCAGTGGCATTTGCACTCATTGCAGGCTTCATCTATCTGCTTGTCAGACCTTTAAAAGAAAAAAGCGGATCAAAAGTAAAATTAACAAGTGTCGCCGGTGCCAAATAATCCGGCAATCATAAAAAAGAGCCTGCATTGTTTATGCAGGCTCAAGATATCAGGAGGTATCATATGGGAACATTAGCAGTATCAGCAGTTGTCATCGGAGTGGTGGCAATGATTATAAGAAGCATGATTCGAGATAAGAAAAACGGAAAATCCATTCAGTGCGGCGGGCAGTGCAAGGACTGCGGAGGACATTGCCACTAACAGGCTGATGTATGATTTTCGTACTATATAATACTTCTAAACGGAGGTGTAAAAATGGAAATTCACACAAACATTACTGAAAAGAGAAAAACAGCTGACTCCAGAAGCTATCACAGAACCAAGATGCAGAAGGAGCTTATTATTGAAAGACTAAAGGGCAAGGGTTGCAGAATCACAAAGCAGCGTCTCACTCTTTTAGATATTATTCTGGAACATGAATGTTCCAGCTGTAAAGAAATCTATTATAAAGCTTCAAGAGTTGATGAGAGCATCGGTGCGGCAACGGTCTATCGTATGGTAAATGTCCTGGAAGAAATCGGAGCGATCAGCAGAAAGAACATGTATAAGATCGCTTATTCCGACAGCTGTTCCATGGAGGATGCCTGTACTGTTATACTGGATGATCAGACCACCTTTCATCTGTCTGCCAAAAACTGGAATTCTGTTGTAAAAGCAGGATTATCAGCCTGCGGTTATTTAGATAATCAGAAAATAGCCTCAATTTCCATAAAGCCTTGTGAATGTGAAAATGCCGGTTGTTATTAATTTTGAGTTAGCGGATGCTAACTTGTAAAGCGGGTATAGAAGAACATGAAAAATGAATCAGGTTTTGAGTTATGCAAAAACGGCATTGATTATCATGAAATCATCGAATGCATCGTCAGTGCATTGGACGCCAAAGATCCCTATACGGCGGGGCATTCTCAAAGGGTCAGCGATATGGCGCTGGCCCTTTCCGGGTTTTTAAAGCTTGAAAGAGAAGAAACGGAACGGATTCACATAGCCGCTCATCTTCATGATATTGGTAAGATCGGAGTTCCTGATGCAGTATTAAATAAACCTGACAGGCTTTCTCCGGACGAATGGACAGCCATGAAAAAGCACCCCCAGACAGGTGCCCAGATTTTAAGCAAGTCCCGTCATTTAAATGAACTGAAAGACATTGTTCTTCATCATCATGAACGGTATGACGGAACAGGCTATCCTTACGGACTGAAGGGAGATGAGATTCCGCTTGGGGCCAGGATCATCTCTGTCTGTGATTCTATCGATGCCATGACCTCGGACAGGGGATACCGGGATGCCTATTCACTGAAGTATTGCTATGAGGAAATAAAGAAGAATTTAGGCATCATGTATGATCCCTGTATTGGAGCTACGGCATTGGAACATTGGGCTGAACTTACAAAATATGTGGCGGACTGATTTGTGGATTTTGATACTTGTTATTCTGATAAAATCGTGCTAACCTAGGAAGAAGTGGGATATTTTCCCATAAAAATTAACAGCAAAGGATTTGGATGAATGAACAGGAAACAGAGTCATGCAGGTACCGTAGGGATAATTGCTTTTCTGACAGCAGTTTTTATGCTGGCAGGAGCTATAACTGCACTGGCAGATGATGCTTCTAAGTTTGTGCCCGGAACAAAGATCAACGGAGTTTTGGTGGGAGGTATGACTGTAGAGGAGGCAAAGGTACAGATAGAAGGTTTTTATGGAAGAGAGTATCAGCTTACCATAAAAGAAAAGGGAGGTGCCTCTGAAGTAATTAAGGGATCAGATATTCAGTATCAGGTAGTGATCACCGACGGACTTCAGAATATACTGGCCCAGCAGAACAATAACGGACGGGTGGCAGGTCCTGATATTGACAACAGCAGTGTCCTGAAAAGCACGGTGACCTATCAGGAAGAGAAGCTGAAAGAACGGCTGGATTCTCTTGCCTGTGTAAGCAGTAAGGATATTGTGGTTACACAAAACGCAAAGATCACGGACTGGCAGGAGGGACAGCCCTTCACAGTGATTCCTGAGATTCAGGGGAACAGCGTAAACAGAAAGAAACTTGACGAAGCAGTCCGGGCTGCATTAACCCAGGAGATCAGGCAGATCAGTCTGGAGGAAAAAAACTGTTATGACACCATTACCGTGACATCACAGGACTCAGGGCTGGCAGCCAGATGTGCGGCGCTTAACCAGATCAGGGAGATGAAAGTCACATATTTATTTGGCAGTCAGTCAGAAGTGCTTTCAGGAGAACAGCTCTGTACATGGATTGAAGGCTCGGACCAGACAGGTATCCATATAAGCGGGGCAAAAGCTGCAGAATATATCCAGTCACTGGCAGGAAAGTATGATACGGCTGGAAAAGCACGGCCGTTTAAAGCAGCTGACGGCAGGGATTTGTCTCTTTCCGGTGCATACGGCTGGCGGATCAATCAGGAAGCGGAGACGCAGGCGCTCATTGCCATTGTTCAGAGCGGACAAAGCCAGGAGAGGACTCCCCAGTACAGCCTTGCAGCCGCTGACCGTAATGTGGACTGGGGCGGTACTTATGTGGAAGCGGATATGGCTGCCCAGCATGTTTATATGTATCAGAACGGCAGTGTCATATGGGATTCCCCCTGTGTTACGGGGAATGTGTCAAAGAAGCTTACTACGCCGGAAGGCATATATACCCTTGCCTATAAGCAGACAGACCGCGTACTGCGGGGTGATAAAAAACCGGACGGAACCTATGAATATGAGAGTCATGTAGATTACTGGATGCCCTTTAACGGTGGAATCGGTTTTCATGATGCAAGCTGGAGAAGCAAATTCGGAGGTTCCATCTACCAGACAGGTGGAAGTCATGGATGTATTAATCTTCCTCCCAAAAAGGCAAAGGCTCTTTATGAGCTGATTTATACCGGAATCCCCGTTATATGCCATTATTAATAAAAAAGCTGTCTTACGGCCTGCCAAATGGGCAGATAAGACGGCTTTTTTTATGGGCTTATTCATTATCGGAGCAAAATACGATGATTTTCCAGGGCGTAATTTCGGTTGGAATATGATCGGAAGCAGTCATATAAAGAATAAAAAGATAGTGCTCACCGGGGCTGAAAAGATAATTTTGTCCGTTGGTAAGAAGAACCTGTGTGCTTCCATCTGCCGGAATATTCAGTTTTATTGTCTGTGCTGCATTTAATAAGTCTTCATCAAAATAATCCAGGGCCGCTTCATAACCATCACTGTTTTGTGCCAGAACAACAGCCTGGTACTGGGGCGGATAAATTAAGGGGACAGGTACATCGGTGTCGTATACGCCGATAATCCGTTCACCTGGACGGAATGTATGCTGATCTAAAACAAAGGTCTGGGGAGTTATGACAAAATTAATCTGCCCCAGGTTTTGTGCGTTTACAGAAAGAAGCAGGGAGCAGCTGCGGTCTGAGACGGTGGTATAAAAGGGAGAAACGGAACTGACGACTCCGTATACAGATAAATAATTAGCCATAAATTGGTTCTTTCCAATTGTTCTTATCCATATCTTATGAAGGGCAGGAAGTCAATATGAATGTTCTGGATATGTCAGGCCAAATCGTAATAAAAAAGTCAAGAAATATACCATAAATATTTAGACATATTTCGCGGTTATACGATATAATAATATCTGAATAAAAAGGCTAGTTAAGAGGTAGGAAATAAATGGAAAAGCAAAAACCCCACAGCAGGAAAAAAAAGTCATTGGGAATCGGGGGTCTGGCTGTAATCGGAGGCGGTTTAGTTGCCGTAGTCGCATTAATTGCGGCGCTTACATATTTACAGATCGGAAGACAGTATAAAGAGGTGTTTTTCCCCAACACCATTATCAATGGTATGGATGCATCCAAAAAGTCCATTGATGAGGTTAAGAAGATGGTTTCATCCGGCATTGACGGTTACCAGCTTACAATTAAAGAACGGGGTGACAATACAGAGAGCATTAAGGGCTCTGATATCGGTATGGAAGCAGTTTTTGACGGAAGTGTGGAAAAACTGCTGCAGGAACAGAAACCTCTTGAATGGGCAAAGCATATTAAGAAATTTCAAAACTTTGATATAGGAACCCTGGTAAAATATAATCAGGATCAGTTTGATGAGGCGGTATCAAAGCTGTCCTGTTTCCAGGAAGACAAGATAAAAGAACCCCAGAATGCTGCCATTTCCCAGTATGAGTCCGGAAAAGGATATCATATTGTTGCGGCAGATGAGGGTAACCGGCCTGATCCGGAAAAGGTGAAATCGCTGATATCGGCTGCTGTCATGGATTTAAAGACAGAAGTATCCTTAGAGGAAGGCGAGGCATATAAAAAACCCCAGATCGCAGCAGATGATCCGGATCTGGTCAGTCAGGTCCAGACCTTAAACCGTTATACCAACGTGAAAGTAACTTATAAGTTTGGCGATAAGAGAGAAATATTAAACGGCGATACCATTTCCAAATGGGCGGGAGTAGGAGAAGACGGCAAGGCGTATTTAAGCAGTTCTGAGGTAACGGCTTATGTAAAAGAGCTGGCTTCTAAGTACGATACTGCATCGAAGGCCAAGACTCTTAACACTTCCTATGGTAAGACGGTAAAAATAACCGGAGGAAGTTATGGCTGGAAGATTGACCAGAAGGCCGAGGCCGATGAACTGGCAGGAATTATCCGCTCTGGAGAAAGCCAGGAAAGGGTTCCTGTGTATAAGCAGGAGGCCGCCAGCTTTGGAGAGAATGATTATGGCAATACCTATGTAGAAGTAAATCTCACAGCCCAGCATTTATATTTTTATAAAGACGGTAAACTGGTTCTTGATACTGATTTCGTATCTGGAAATGAATCAAAGGGCTGGTCAACACCGGCAGGAGTTTACTCCCTGTCCTATAAGCAGAAGGATGCGACCTTAAAGGGAGAGGATTACAGCACACCGGTTGCTTACTGGATGCCATTTAACGGCAACATCGGATTTCACGACGCCACCTGGCGAAAGCAGTTTGGAGGAAGCATTTTTAAAACCAGCGGATCCCATGGCTGTGTAAACCTTCCACCTGCCATGGCCAAGACGCTTTTTGAAAATATCCCGTCAAAAGTACCGGTGCTTTGCTACAATTTACCTGGTACGGAATCAAAAACGACCTCTAACGGTACAACGAAAACCGAAACTGCCGGTACAACGCCGGTAGCAACGACAACAACGTCAGTTCCGGCCACCACGGCAGCGACAACAGCCGCACCAACCACGGCCGCACCGACCACGGCCGCACCAACCACGGCAGCGCCTACAACACCTGCGGTAACAACGCCTTCCACCCAGGAAGCCCCTGTTATAGACAACCCGCAGCAGGAAGCAGGTCCCGGAGTTTCCAGGTCCACAGGTAAGAAAAAAACAGGTCCGGGTGTCAAATAAGGAGATTGATTAACCATGCTTAATAAGGAAACCTTTGTACCAATCCAGTTTTTTAAAAAAGAGGCTTATACGGGAAGCATGAATGGAATGCGGTATCGGATTAATAAGGAAGAAGAGGGGCTTTTAGTTACCGTATATCCCCAGCCATACTGTTATGAGGCAACTCCTGATGAAAAAAAGACGAAAGCAGTTTTTCCTTTTTCAGAGGAAGGAAGAGAGCAGGCTTTGGAATGGATCAATGAACAGTTTACTGAGAAACAGGATCTATGGTCAGCTGCCATAAGAAAATAAACAGGAACTTAAAATTTTAAAAAAGTAAGGAGCTGTCTTGTCACCTGACATTTGGTTGACAAGGCAGCTCCTTTGTGCTAAATTCAGAGCAGAGAAAAGGAAGGAGATGGTAATTTTGGCTGAAATCATGCCCCATATCAGGCTGTCAGTCGGTCAGGCAGCGCCCTATGCTCTGCTGCCGGGGGATCCGGCCCGCTTAGACCGGATTAGCCACGACAGCTTTTACATCGATCATGAAGAGGAAATCTGCGCTTACTGGTCAGGGAAAGGCGTGCTGGGATCTGACATGGAAACGGCTGCCGTATTTGTGACAGGAGGCCTGCGCGGGGTTAAAACGGCGTCCATACTGAATACAGTGGTGGAATATCAGGAAGAACTCTCAGAACAGATTAACAGCTATACAGACGGCGAATCTGCCATGATGAGAGGAGAACAGCTGGAGATTCTTACTGCGCTGGATGCGTTTGTACGATTGAATCAATCAGGATCATGAATGGAGGAAATGAGATGAATCATTTGTTTAAGACCAGGCTGCACGCAGCCACTTTTGTGCTGATACCGGCCTGCATTGGAATTAATTATTTAGGAAAACTTTTTGCGTCAGTTTTAAAACTCCCACTTTGGCTGGATTCTATCGGAACCTGTATCGGAGGAGTGCTTGGAGGTCCGGTCATCGGAGCTGTCTGCGGAGCGGCCAACAACCTGATCTTTGGCTTTACCACCGGTGATTCTATCACTTTGATCTATGCGTTAACCAGTCTGGGAATCGGAGCTGCAGTCGGAATCATGGCAAGACTTGGATATATGGAAAAGCTGTCGGGAGCCATTCTGACTGCAGTAGCTGCGGGACTTACGGCAGTTGTCATCTCCACTCCTTTAAATGTGATATTCTGGGGCGGTGCAACCGGCAACGTCTGGGGAGATCTTTTATTTGGCTGGTCCCAGTCAGCCGGATTGCCCATATTCTTAGGATCATTTCTCGATGAACTGGTTGTGGATGTACCGGACAAGCTTATAACAGTCCTCATTGTATTTGCCATAATGAAAGGACTGCCTAAAAAACTCACCTCCCTCTATGAGGTCAATGATGAGGTAGAAAGTCTGGATTAAGAAAGGATTCAATCCTATGAAAAGCATCAGTCTCTACGTAGATAAGGACAGCTGTTTAACCAGACTTCACCCGTTTGCCAAGATGGTTTATATTCTGGCAGCCATCAGCGTGCCTCTGATTGGAGGCGCGCTGTGGATGTACGGGCTGTTTATGGTAATCAGTCTGGGCCTTTTGATCAGCGGAGGAATCTTAAAAAAGGTTTTTCCGCTGATTGCATTTTCATTTACCATTATCATTACTGTTTTTCTTATTCACGGCCTGTTTAATAAGGAAAACACCACGGTTCTGTTTCGGATCGGAACTCTGGCTTTTTATCAGGAAGGTCTCCTTTACGCATGCCGGATCGGTTTGAATATTTTAAATATGCTTCTTGCTTTTGCAGCATTTGTACTGACCACCAAACCCGCGGATCTGGTGGATGATTTGGAGCAGATCGGTTTTTCACCCAGATTCGGATATATGATTACCTCTGTTTTTCAAATCATACCTCAGATGATGGCAACCATGAATACCATTCTGGATGCCCAGAGGAGCCGTGGAATGGAAACCGAAGGAAGCTTGTTTACCAGGGCGAAGGCATTTATTCCTCTGATTTCTCCTGTGGTCAGCAGCTCTCTCATCAATACCAGGGAACGGGCAATTGCCCTTGAAGTGAGAGGGTTCGGATCAAAAAATAAAAAGACTTTTTTAAGAGAACACCGGCTTTTGGGCCGGGATAAGCGGTTCATGATTCTCATGGTTCTGTTTATAGCGGCTTCGGTTGTATGGAGGGTGATGTATGGCATACATTGAAGTGAGCGGTTTGAAATACCGGTATCCCCACACCAGTAAGCTGGCCCTTGACGGGATAGATTTTGAAGTGGAGAAGGGACAGTTTATCGGGATTGTGGGGGAAAACCAGGCGGGAAAAAGCACTCTTTGCCAGGCATTTGCAGGGCTGGTTCCTACCATGTTCCGGGGAGCGTATGGAGGAAAGGTGCTCATAGACGGAATGGAAGCATCAAAGGTACCCATTGCAGCTCTGTGCCAGAAGGTGGGCCTTGTGTTTCAGAATCCGTTTAATCAGCTGTCCGGTGCGAAGGATACGGTTTTTGATGAAATTGCTTTTGGCCTTCAAAACCTTGGAATTCCAAGGGAAGAGATCGGAAAAAGAGTGGAAAAAGCATTACAGATATTGGATATCATCAGGTATAAGGACAGGAATCCTTTTGATTTATCCGGCGGGCAGATTCAGAGAGTGGCGATCGCCAGCATTCTTGCCATGGAGCCGGAAGTTCTTGTCCTTGATGAGCCCACCTCCCAGCTGGATCCTCAGGGCAGCGAGGAGGTGTTTCGAGTGGTTGAAAAGCTGGCAAAAACCGGAATCACCATCATCATGGTGGAACAGAAGATGGAAAAGCTGGCGGCCTACTGTGATAAAATCTTACTGCTTCATCAGGGAAAACAGGTGGCTTATGATGTTCCGGAGCGTATTTTTTCCAGACAAGACTTAAGAAAGCTGGGAGTTGAGCCTCCTGTATACACCCAGGTTTCCGAAGCACTTTCCGTACACAGGAAAGAGGGAGAGGAGCTTATTTATCCCGTAACTTTAAATCAGATACAGCATTTAAAGGATCAGTTTCCTGTCAGCCTTCCCGGAAGAATAAGAGGCAGAAACGGTGTGAAACAGGAGACGGAGATATTTTCCATAAAAGATCTGGGTTTTTATTATATACCGGGCACTCCTGTAATTGAAAATCTTACACTTACCCTGGATGCGAGACCGACTGCAGTGATCGGCCAGAACGGCGCCGGAAAAACTACGCTCGTTAAGCTTCTTAAGGGGCTGTTAAAACCAAAGGCAGGAACTGTTTTGCTTGAAGGAGAAGATATTTCAGGGCGGACAGTGGCCCAGCTTGCAAAAAGGGTGGGATATGTATTTCAGAATCCCGATGACCAGATCTTTAAAAATCAGGTTTTAGAAGAGGTGATGGTAGGCCCCTTAAACATCGGTATGACGAAAAAAGAGGCAAAACAGCGCGCCAGAGAAGCCCTTGAGATGGTGGGACTTCTCCATGCAGCAGAAGAAAATCCTTATGATCTGGATCTTTCTGAGCGGAAGATGGTAGCAATTGCATCCGTTGCCGCAATGGACCCTAAGGTGCTTATATTAGATGAACCCACCATTGCCCAGGATGCCAGGGGGCGTGAAGTATTGGGAAAATTAATCCGCACCATGACAGATAATGGAAAATTCGTACTGGCAATCCTTCATGACATGGATTTTGTTGCCCGGTATTTTGAACGGGTTATTGTTATGGCGGGTGGAAAGGTGATTTCAGACGGACCGGGAGAGGAGGTCTTTTACCAGAAGGACATTCTTTTAAAAGCCCGGCTGGAGCCGCCTCATATCACAGGACTTTGCGAACTTCTTGGATATGAAGGAGCATTTTTGACAACAGAGGATATCAGAGAACAAGGCAGGTACAATGAGACGTGAATGGAAGCAGAAGAAGAAAAAAAATAGTAGAGCTTTTAAATGAGGAAGGACAGCCGGTATCCGGAGGAGATTTAGCCCGGAGACTGGGCGTCAGCAGACAGGTGGTTGTACAGGATATCGCACTTTTGCGTGCGGAAAATGAGAAAATCATGTCTACTAATAAAGGTTACCTCCTTCACAGAGGTGAGGACGAAGATAAACAGGCATGTATAAGGGTCTTTCGGACCAGTCACCGGACAGAGGATACCTTAGATGAGCTTAATACCATTGTTGATTATGGAGGAAGGCTTAAAAATGTGTTGATTGAACATCAGCTATACGGACAGATTGAGGTGGATTTAATTATTAATAACCGTCTGGATGCGGCAGAATTTGCGGAGCATTTGAAATCCTCCAAAGACCAGCCTTTAAATGTACTGACTGGAGGCTGTCATTATCATACTGTAGAAGCGGACTCGGAGAAAAATCTGGATTTTATTGAGGCAGAGCTGAAAAAGAAAGGCTATCTGATATAGAATTCAGACGTTTTTCCCCTTTTCGAATCGTTTGAAGTATGATATGATATTGTATTATTGAAGTGACTGATATGGAGGAAGAAAGATGGAAGATAACAAAGAAGAAATAATTTCTAAAAACTTTATTGAGCAGGAGATAGACAAGGATCTTTCGGAAGGCGTTTATAATCATGTGCAGACCAGATTTCCGCCGGAGCCAAACGGTTATCTGCATATCGGACATGCTAAATCCATCCTGTTAAACTATGGCCTGGCTAAAAAGTATGGCGGAAAATTCAACCTCCGTTTTGATGATACAAACCCGACAAAAGAGAAGACAGAATTCGTGGAATCCATTATTGAGGATGTGAAATGGCTGGGTGCAGAATTTGATGACAGGCTTTTCTTCGCTTCCAACTACTTCCAGGAGATGTATGACTGTGCAGTTCTTTTAATAAAGAAAGGTAAGGCATTTGTCTGTGATTTGACTGCCGAAGAGATCCGGGAATACAGAGGAGATTTTAAGACTCCGGGTAAGGAGAGCCCTTACAGAAACAGGAGTGTGGAAGAAAACTTAAAGATGTTTGAAGAGATGAAAGACGGAAAATACAAAGACGGCGAAAAGGTATTAAGAGCCAGAATTGATATGTCATCTCCCAACATCAACATGCGTGATCCGGTCATTTACCGTGTGGCGCGTATGTCCCATCATAACACCGGGGATAAATGGTGTATTTATCCCATGTATGATTTTGCCCACCCAATAGAAGATGCTATTGAACATATCACCCATTCTATCTGTACTCTGGAATTTGAAGATCACAGACCGCTGTACGACTGGGTAGTAAAGGAATGTGAATTTGAAAATCCGCCCCGCCAGATTGAATTTGCCAAGCTTTATCTCACCAATGTTGTGACTGGAAAGCGTTACATCAAAAAGCTTGTGGAGGACAATATTGTTGACGGCTGGGAAGATCCCAGACTGGTATCCATCGCAGCGTTAAGAAGAAGAGGCTATACGCCGGAATCCTTACGTATGTTTGTTGACCTGGTAGGTGTTTCCAAGGCCAACAGCTCTGTTGATTACGCCATGCTTGAATACTGCATCAGGGAGGACTTAAAACTGAAAAGACCCAGAATGATGGCGGTTTTAGATCCCATTAAACTGGTAATCGATAATTATCCGGAGGATACAACGGAGTATTTGGATGTTGCCAATAACCTGGAAAATCCGGAGCTGGGTGAGAGAAAAGTTCCATTTGGAAAAGAGCTTTACATTGAACGGGAAGATTTCATGGAAGAGCCCATTAAAAAGTATTTTCGTTTATTCCCAGGCAATGAAGTCCGCCTCATGAACGCTTATTTTGTCACCTGTACAGGCTGCGAAAAAGATGAGAACGGCAATGTTACCGTTGTTCACTGTACCTATGACCCGGAGACGAAGAGCGGTTCCGGATTCGAGGGCAGAAAAGTGAAGGGTACCATTCACTGGGTGGCTGCAGCCACTGCACAGGAAGCGGAGTGCCGCTTATACGAGAACATCGTGGACGAAGAAAAAGGAAAATTAAACGAAGACGGAAGCTTAAACTTGAATCCCAATTCCCTGACTGTTTTAAAACACTGTTATGTGGAACCCAGCTTTGAAGGAGCCAGGGCATATGACAGCTTCCAGTTTGTGAGAAACGGCTTCTTCTGTGTTGACTGCAAGGACAGCACACCAGAACATCTGGTATTCAACCGGATTGTATCCTTAAAGAGTTCCTTTAAAATTGCAAAATAGTACAGCTGAACAAAAATGCCGCATGACCGAAGGATAAGGGACGTGCGGCATTTTTTCCTATCCGGTAAAGGAGGAATGTTTTTTTCATGGAGCTGATGATACCCTTAAAGAATCAGCCGGGATGGCCTTATTACAGCCAGATTTACAGTTACATTAAGAATGAAATTGTAAAAGGAAACCTAAAACCGGCGGTCCGCCTTCCCTCCACCAGACTGCTGGCGGAGCACTTAAAAGTCAGCAGGAGCACCACCCAGATGGCCTATGAGCAGCTTTTATCAGAGGGCTATATTGAAGCGGTTCCCTGCCGGGGTTATTTTGTGCTGAAAATCGACGGACTTATCGATACCGGTCAGGAGAAAATGAAAAGCCAGCCATCTTTTTTTATCCATACAAATAAGAAAATCGGAAAGAAAGAATGGGCTGTGGACTTTTCTCCAAGGGGAATTGATCTATGCAGTTTCCCCTTTAATACATGGAGGCGGATATCGAAAAATACGCTGATCGATGATAACAGGGAGATGTTTGCAGCCGGGGATCCCCAGGGGGAATTACCCTTCAGGGAAGCCATCCGTTCCTATCTGCATTCTGCCAGAGGAGTCAACTGTCTTCCGGAGCAGATCATTGTAGGTGCAGGAAGCGAATATCTGCTGATGCTGCTGTCCCAGATTCTGGGGAGGGACAGAACCATTGCCATGGAAAATCCTACTTACAGACAGGCCTACCGGGTGTTTGACAGCCTGCAGTATCAGGTCGTGCCGGTGGATATGGACCAGTCAGGAATGGAGGTGCGGCTGCTTGAAAAAAGCGGAGCGGATATTGCCTATGTCATGCCCTCTCATCAATACCCAACCGGAATTATTATGCCGGTCAAACGCAGGCAGGAGCTGCTGGCATGGACGTATGAACGTGAGAACCGGTATTTAATTGAGGATGATTACGACAGTGAGTTCCGGTATAAGGGAAAGCCGATTCCTGCTCTGCAGGGGATGGATGACAGGGACCGGGTGATCTACTGCGGAACCTTTTCCAAATCCATCGCTCCGGCCATCCGTGTCAGTTATATAGTATTACCCATGCCCCTATGCCGGATTTATCAGCAAAGGATCAGTTTCTACGCTTCCACTGTATCAAGAATTGACCAGAATATTCTCTACCAGTTCATGTCCGAGGGGCATTATGAGCGCCATTTAAACCGGATGAGAGCATTGTATAAATCCAAGCATGATGTGCTGACTGCCGGTTTGAAATCCTTTGAAGAACAGTTTTTTATTGGCGGGGAACATGCAGGACTTCATCTGCTTCTTACCGACCGGCTGGGAAGAACGGAAGAGGAACTGGTTGCAAGGGCAGAGGAGAGAAACGTAAAAGTATATGGTCTGTCCGGTTCCTTTATCCACAGGGAGCACAATAAATATCCGCCCACAGTCATTCTTGGATTTGCAAATCTGACTGAGGAAAAGATACAGGAAGGAATCATTCTTTTAAAAGAAGCCTGGTCAATTGACGGCAGTAAGGGGTGATTAAGTGAATCATGATCTGAATAGAACAAAAAGAGAAGAAAATTTAAGGATAGGAATCACCATTGTCCTGGTGTATGTTCTGATGTTTCTTTTAAGCGTGGCAGGAACGGTTAGAAACAGTAAGGAAGCACAGATTAAGGAAACACAGCTAAGTAAGATCCAGGTACAGGATATACCTGCAAAGAAAATGGACATAACCGAGACACAGGATCCAGGGACTTCTCTGACTGCGGCTGATCAGGAATTTTTGGAAGGACTGACCGGCAGGTTTAAGGAAGGGGATTTAGAAGGAGCTGCCAGGCTTGTAGAGGCATATCGGGATTCCATAAATGAGTTTCCCTGTATGTATTCTGAGGGCAGATTAAAACGTGAAATAACAGACGGTACAGGACTGGTATTTTTAAAACCAATGGTTGTCTTTTATGGAGATTTTAAGAATGGGGTTGTGGAGGGAACTGCTGCGGCGATTTCAGTTCTCAGTCTGGAAGAAGGAAAACGATATGATTATTCTTATGGAAACTGGAAGAATGGAAAGATGAACGGCAGCGGAGAATGCGGTTACCGTTATTACGATGGAGTAACACAGGATATTACAGTCAAAACCTCGAAAAACGGAATGTTTCAGAATGATCTCATGCAGGGTGAAATCACTTATTCCAGCACCAACAGGCAGGGGGAGACGGCTGTCTGGCAGTTTCAGACTGCTGACGGGGTGATAGTACGAAATGACCGGTGGATCAGGGATACAGATGCAAATGGGGCAGTCATCTATAAACTCCTGGCTAACGGTGAAAAAGACCACGCTTATGCACTCAGTGAACGTGCTATAGGTGAGGATAGATGGAAGAACTTAATCCTGTTCTCCCAGAACGAAGGAGGAGGCACCAAGCAGTGAATCAGGAGATTATCAATCGTCTGGCGGTCATCACCGATGAGGAACGGGAAATCATAAACGGCCGGACGGAGATCGACCGGAAACGTTATACAGAGGGACAGGAGCTGGTGATTGACAGTAAAAAGATGCTGGAGCACGGTAAAATGATCCGCATCAGGCCACATACCAGATTTGTCCATTTTCCAAGACATAAGCACAATTATATAGAAGTGATTTATATGTGTCAGGGAGAGACGACACACCGCATTGACGGAGAAGAAGTGGTATTAAAGACCGGGGAGCTTCTGTTTTTAAATCAGCATGCATCCCAGGAAATACTTCCTGCAGGTGAGAGAGATATTGCGGTTAACTTTATCATTCTTCCGGAATTTTTTGATACCGCTTTTCAGATGATGGGGGAAGAGAAAAACCTTCTGAGGGATTTTCTGGTGGGCAGTTTGTGTTTTGATCCACGCTATGCAAGTTACTTGCATTTTCAGGTTGCAGACGTTCTTCCGGTACAGAATCTGGTGGAAAATATGGTCTGGACGCTGCTCAATGACCAGCCCAATAAAAGAAGCATCAATCAGGTTACAATGGGTCTTTTATTTCTCCAGCTGATGCATTACACGGATAAAATCAGCCATACAACAGAAAGTTTTGACCAGAAGCTGACCTTTCAGGTTTTAAAGTTTATTGACGAAAATTATAAAGACGGAGAACTGACAGAGCTTGCAGCCAGGTTAAACTACAATATTTACTGGCTGAGCAGAGCAGTAAAACGTCTTACCGGCCGGACTTTTAAGGAACTCATTCAGATTAAACGGCTGAATCAGGCATCGTTTCTTCTGCTTAATACCAGACTTTCCATAACCGATATATCGGTTGCGGTAGGCTATGATAATACCAGTTATTTTCACCGGATTTTCCGGAATTACCATGGCATGTCTCCAAAAGAATACAGGGATAAGAATATATCATTGCCGTTTCCAGAAGGAAAGAGATGATAATATCACATTCATTCTTTGTAAAGAAGTTAAAACGTTAACCAGGGCTTTAAAAAGAAGAAAAGAAAACTAAGATAATTTATTAAAAAGTTGTATTTCTGTAATAAAGAAAAATAAATCTGCATATACTTGGTTATATATGGTTAATTTAATAATATCTGTAAAGGAGAGGACCAATATGCCAAGAGGAGTCAGAAAGACAGCACTGGAAAAACTTCAGGAAGAGTTAAAGGAAGTGCAGGAATCCATTAAGCAGTATAAGGAATGTCTTATTACACTGGATGAAAAGGAAAAAGAAATTCAGGATAAAATAAAGCTGGAACAGTTTAAGGAAGTATCCACAATACTGGACGAGCACGAAATGTCTATTATGGATTTAAAAGAATTACTTATTTCTTCCAAAACTGATTAAGGATTGTATAAATAGTCGGCAGGGAAATGCAAATGGATCCAGTTAATCAGTTTATTGCTCGTTGTCTTTATTTATGAAAAATGGTGTCAAAATAACAATCAAGCGTCATGGTATACTGAAATTCAGTATTTCCGTGACGTTTTGTATTGTTACCAGAGAACACCGGGAGAAGGAACGAAGTCGAGGGAAAGGCGAGAAACGTCAGCAGGACCGTTATTGTACCTGCTACCAGGGAAAAGAAATTGCACATTGAAATGGGATATGTTACCATATTGACATGGAACAATCGTGTCACTGCAAGGGCGTTGGCCTTCTATCTTTACATAGATAGGAGGTGGTGCGGATGAAGTATGACTTTAAAGACCTTATGGCCTTTGGTACATTCATTTTAGCATTGCTTATCTTTATTTTTTATAATTGTAAGTAGGATTTTCTGTAAAGTCCTGGAAACAGGCATAGAAAAACCACCCTTGTAAACTTGGCGGTTGAGAGGATGGGATTTTCTATCTTATTCATGGCCAACCCCCTTGTAGAGGGGCGGTTGTTCCTTTTGTAATTCTAATATAGCATATCTGCAATTCAGAATCAAGAGGTCAGTTGCTATTTTCCTGTTCTCTCATTGTCACACTCCAGAGTTTCAGCTATAGCCCGGCTTTACGTTCAGTACAATTCTATGATTCATACAGGTGTTACAATGCCTATAATGCAAATAAGGACGCAGTTTTAATTAAACAGCGACCTTATTTTTTATTTGAATATCCGTTATGATAAAAGAAGAAATATCCTGCGGGTATCCCTTTATGCCCAAAGGGCGTGGGCAAGAATAAGGAAACACCCTGCGGGTATCCCTTTATGCCCAAAGGGCGTGGGCAAGAATAATGAAAGGAGTGTGGTGTGGATGGAGAAATATTATCTTGCCGTAGACATTGGGGCTTCCAGCGGCCGCCATATACTTGGGACTGTGCAGGACGGCAAAATAGTTCTGGAGGAGATCTACCGTTTTGAAAACGGCATGAAGCAGGAGGACGGGCATTTGTCCTGGGATGTGGAGTCCTTATTTGCAGAAATAAAAGAGGGATTAAAGCAGTGCAAAAAGCTGGATAAGATACCAGTCAGTATGGGAATTGATACCTGGGCAGTGGATTTTGTTCTTCTTGATGCGAAAAATAAAATTCTTGGCAGGGCAGCAGGATACCGTGATGACAGAACATTGGGAATGGATGAAAAGGTATATGAAATCATTTCCCAGAATGACTTATATAAGAGAACCGGAATCCAGAAACAGATCTTCAATACGATTTATCAGCTGATGGCTGTTAAGGAGAAAGAGCCGGAGCTTCTTAAGAGAGCGGAATCTTTCCTAATGATTCCCGATTACTTTAATTTTCTGCTGACGGGAGAAAAAAAACAGGAATATACCAATGCTACCACAACCCAGCTGGTGAGCCCTGTAACAGAGAACTGGGATTATGAACTGATCCGTATGCTCTCCTATCCGGAAAAGCTGTTTGGGCCATTATCCATGCCTGGTACAAAGGTGGGACAGTTTACGGAAGAAATCATAAAAGAGGTCGGTTTTTCCTGTTCAGTGATACTGCCGGCCACTCATGATACCGGTTCTGCTGTCATGGCAGTTCCTATAGTTCCGGATAAGGAAGGTGCAGAGGATGATATTCTCTATATCAGTTCGGGAACGTGGTCTCTTATGGGAACGGAACTTCTGGCAGCGGATTGTTCCAAAGAAAGCATGAAAGCTAATTTTACCAATGAAGGCGGGTATGATTACCGCTATCGGTATCTAAAGAATATTATGGGTCTCTGGATGATCCAGTCGGTGAAAAAAGAACTGGCTGGCAGAGGGGAAAACTATTCTTTTGCTGAGCTGTGTGAACTTGCTTCAAAAGAGACGATCCCTTCTCTGGTAGACTGCAACGACAGCAGTTTTCTGGCTCCGGAAAGCATGATAAAAGCGGTTGTGAATTTCTGCAGGAATAAAAAACAGCCCGTTCCTGAAAGCGCAGGAGAGATTGCGGCAGTAATTTATAACAGCCTTGCCGCGTGTTATAAAGAAACGGCAGAAGAACTGGAATCCATTACAGGAAAAAAATATTCAGACCTTCATGTAGTCGGCGGCGGTTCCAATGCTGCCTACTTAAATAAATTAACTGCAAATCAAACCGGTAAGACGGTTTACGCCGGACCGGGAGAAGCGACTGCAATCGGAAATCTGCTGGCCCAGATGATTGCTTACGGGGAATTTAGAGATTTAAAAACAGCAAGAGAATCCGTTTACCAGTCATTTGCTGTAAAAGAATATAAGCCGTTGTGAGAGGTTTTGTAAAGGAGAGAAAACTATGATCAGAAAATCATTTAAAATGTATTTAAATGAAGGAATGGCTGAAGAATATGAAACGCGTCATAATCTGCTCTGGCCGGAGATGAAAGAGATGATTCATGAATGCGGCGGCCATAATTATTCCATATTTTTAGATGAAGAGACCAATGTGCTTTATGGATATATTGAAATAGATGATGAGGAGAAGTGGGCCAAATCTGCAGATACACCCATTAACCGGAAATGGTGGGACTATATGGCGGACATTATGAAAACCAATCCTGACAACAGCCCTGTTTCAGACGGGTTAAAGCCGGTATTTCATTTAGACTGAGAAAAGAGAAAGGAAGAAAAAGCCATGACAATCAAAGAAAGATATGAAGCGGCAAAGGAAAGCTATAAAGCAGTAGGTGTTGATACAGACCAGGTACTTCTTGCATTGAAACAGATCCCTATTTCCATGCACTGCTGGCAGGGAGATGACGTAACCGGATTTGACGGAGCCGGCGCATTATCAGGAGGAATCCAGACAACTGGAAATTATCCCGGACGGGCACGTAATCCCAAAGAACTGATGGCAGACATGGACAAGGCGCTGAGCCTGATTCCGGGAAAACACAGAATTAATCTTCATGCAAGCTATGGAATCTTTGAAAAGGGAGAATGGGCTGACCGCGATGAGCTGGAGCCAAAGCATTTTGCAAAATGGGTGGAGTTTGCAAAGGAAAGAGGTATCGGCATTGATTTCAACCCAACCTTATTCTCACACCCAAAGGCAGAGCATGCAACCTTATCAAGCGAAGATCCTGAAATAAGAGCGTTCTGGATCCGCCATGTAAAGGCCTGCATCCGCATTTCCCAGTATTTTGCTGAAGAGTTAAATACTCCCTGCACCATGAATATCTGGATACCGGACGGATTTAAGGATATTCCCGCTGACCGCACCTCACCTAGAGCAAGGTTAAAGGATTCCCTTGACCAGATCCTTTCCATGGATTACGATAAGTCTAAGGTATACGTTGCAGTGGAATCCAAGGTATTTGGCATCGGAATGGAAAGCTGCACGGTAGGCTCCCATGAATTTTACATGAACTACGCATCAAAGAATGATATTCTCTGCCTGCTGGACAGCGGACACTATCATCCGACAGAAGTGGTTTCCGATAAGATCTCTTCCATGCTGCTGTTCTTTGATAAGGTGGCGCTTCATGTAACCAGACCGGTTCGCTGGGACAGTGACCATGTGGTATTATTTGATGATGAGACGAAAGAGATTGCAAAAGAGATTGTGCGGGGCGGAGCAGACCGCGTCCTTTTGGCTCTGGACTTTTTTGATGCCAGCATCAACCGTCTAAGTGCCTGGGTAGTAGGAATGAGAAACATGCAGAAAGCTCTTTTAAATGCCCTTCTTCTTCCAAATGAAAAGTTGGCTGCTTTACAGGAATCCCGTAATTTTACAGAGCTTATGATGCTTCAGGAAGAGTTAAAGCTCTACCCAATCGGCGATGTATGGAACTATTTCTGTGAGTTAAACGGAGTACCTGCAAAAGAAGACTGGTTCAGCCAGATTACCGCATATGAAAAAGAAGTACTGGCAAACCGCAAATAGAGGAGAAAAAACATGAAGATTTTAGATGCAGAATTTGTAAAAGGCTTTATCCGTATGTGTGACGATGGTTTTAAGCAGAACTGGCATGAAAGAAACGGAGGCAATTTAAGCTACCGGATTAAGTCAGAAGAGGTGGAGTCTGTAAAGAAAGAATTAGACAGAAATACTCCCTGGCAGCCAATCGGAACAACGGTTAAGGATCTGGCAGGAGAATATTTTATGGTGACAGGAAGCGGAAAATATTTCCGCAATGTCATTCTGGATCCGGCTGCCAATACCTGTATCATAGAGATCGATGAATCCGGAGAAAATTATCGGATCTGCTGGGGGATTGTAAACGGAGGCCGCCCCACCAGTGAGCTGCCTTCCCACTTAATGAATCACGAAGTGAAGAAGAAGGCTACCAAAGGGCTGCACCGCGTCATTTACCATGCCCATCCGGCAAACGTAATTGCACTGACTTTTGTGCTTCCTTTAGAGGATCGTGTGTTTACAAGAGAATTGTGGGAAATGGCAACGGAATGTCCTGTTGTTTTCCCTGGAGGCGTGGGTGTCGTTGGCTGGATGGTCCCGGGCGGACGTGATATTGCAGTTGCAACCAGTGAACTGATGAAGAAATATGACGTGGCAGTATGGGCCCATCATGGTCTGTTCGCGTCCGGTGAGGATTTTGACTTAACCTTCGGATTAATGCACACAGTCGAAAAATCTGCGGAGATTCTGGTAAAGGTTTTATCCATACGTCCGGATAAGCTCCAGACAATCACACCGGAGAACTTTAAAGATCTGGCACGGGATTTTAAAGTGACGCTGCCGGAAGAGTTTCTTTACGAGAAATAGAGGTTGTTTTTGTAATAGAACGACGGAATGTTAACCTGAATCAATGTTTCGGTTGACAATATAAAAATCCCTTTGTATAATGGTGAAAAATGACATCATTATACAGGGGGATTTTTACGCCGTTTATATTCGGTGATTCAAAGAACCCTGCAGTGGTAAGGCAGGATTAGAGGAGGCAGTAAATGACAGTACCATATGAGAATCTTACAAAGGAGGATGCCAGGTCCATACTCCTGATGCCGGATGAAGAACTTCCAAAGCTCCTTGAAGCGGCATATTCTTTAAGAAAAAAGCATAAAGGAAATATTGTGGATATTCACATGCTGACCAATGCCCGCAGCGGCAACTGTACCCAGAACTGCGCCTATTGTGCCCAGTCCGGACAGGCGAAAACAGATATTGATACATATGAGCTGATTACCTGTGACAAGCTTATAAAAGACGGTTATCTGGTAAAAGAAAAGAAGCTGGCACGCCACTGCATCGGGTTAAGCGGAATCCGTTTTTCTGATGAAGAGATTCTGGCATTTGCAGATGAGATTAAGAGACTTAAGAAAGAAGCTGATACTCCGGTCTGCTGTTCCATTGGATTCCTCTCGAGGGAGCAGGCGGCGGTCTTAAAGGAAGCGGGTGTGGACAGAATAAACCACAACTTAAATACAGGCAGAAATTATTATCCTAATATCTGCACGACCCATACCTATGAGCAGCGGATTGCCAATATTCAGATGCTTAAAGAAATGGGCTTTGAACTTTGCTGCGGCGGAATCGTGGGACTGGGAGAGAAGCCGGAAGATGTGGTGGACATGCTGTTTGAGATTCAGAACATAAATCCAAAGGCAGTTCCGATTAATTTCCTGATCCCCATAAAAGGTACAGCGCTGGAGAATCAGAGTACAGCTATTCTCACCTCTGAATACTGTTTAAAAGTTCTTTGCCTTGCCAGACTTTTAAATCCAGATTCAGATATCCGGTGTGCGGCAGGAAGGGAGCTTTATCTAAAAGGAAAAGAAAAGTGGATGTTTTATGCGGTTGATTCTGTATTTGCTTCCGGATATCTTACCGCAGGCGGAGAGAGCATTGACAGCACTATAAAAATGATTCGGGAGGCCGGGTTTGAGTACTGTATTGAACCTGGGTGAATCAATTATATTTTTTTATTTAAAATTGGCCGCTGGTGAAACCAGTGGCTTTTATATTTACCAACTATGCATTTTCAAAGTCCGGTCTGTAGTAGTACAGATTTGATATCGTACAATTGACCTATAAATAATTGCATTATATACTAAATCCACTAAAATATAAGGGGGTAGTCATAATGATTGAATTAAAAAAAGAAATGTTTCAAAATTTGATTATAACTTTACAGGAAGCGGATATTAATACTTTATTTGCAATGTCAGTATTGGAGAGAAAAGTAGAAGGAAAAATTTTTGCTGATGATAGCACCTCGCCAGCTTCATTTTATCTTCAACATCCCTATGGAATGTCTTTGCTTTATGGAGAAAACGGTAACGAAGAGTTTTATGGAGAACTGAAACTACATTTGCTCAATTCTGACAAATGCAGAAAAAGAGCGGAATGGCTGCAGGTATATCCTGCCGCGCTCTATTCGAAAATGGAAACTCTTTTAGGGGATAATTTAATTAAAAAAGGGGCGGAAGAGCCGTACAGCGATCCGTCAGCAGCGGAAGTTCATAAAGTCCTGGAATATCAGAGAATCAATTTTACCTTTCGGAAAGAAAAGTATCTTACCTTCAGGAGAAGTCTTTCAAATGAACATGCCGAAATTATCCCGATGACAGAAGATATTTTCAATCAGTTGGCTGGAAACGTAGTGCCGAAATATTTTTGGGACAGCTATTATGATTTCGAAAAGAATGGGATTGGGTTTACGCTGCTGTTAAAAGATAGAATCCCTGCTTCTACCGCCTTCGCCTCCTGTGTAATTGATCGTAAACTTGAAATTGGAATTGAGACGGGTGCAGAGTATCGCGGCTCAGGCTTTGCAGCAAGGGTTTGCGCACGATTGATCGATTATTGTCTGGAGAATGGCCTGGAACCTGTCTGGTCTTGCAACTCGGGAAATATGGGTTCCAGAAAGCTTGCAGGGAAATTAGGCTTTGAGGAATGCAAAAGAATTCCCTATTATCGTTTACCTTTTTAAGCCTTTTGATTATCAGCCAAGTCTTCTGTAAATGAAAGAAACGCTAAAAAAGGAGTATATTCTGAGACATTCCTTCAAAAAATACTCCTTTTACCTGCTTACAGCAGAAAATTTATTGCAATTCTTCCTCCACAATCGTGGTGGTATCATCTGAAGATTCCTCTGTTCTGGAATCTGTGTTATCTTTCTGTGCCATATCTGCAGCAGGTTGTCCTGATTCAGAAGCGGAATAGTCCAGACCGCCGTCTTCTGTAATGTCAGAATCTTCCTCTTGGGAATCTCCCTTTTCCATGGCAGAATCAAACATATCCTTCGCTGTATCAGCCACTGCAGAAGCTGCTTCCCTGGCTGTATCGCTCACTATGGTAGCAGCATCTTTCATCATGTTTTTTGCTGCAGTTGCTGCGTCTTTCGCTGCATCTGCCATATCGGAGGCTGCTGTCTTCAGCTCATCCTTATTTGCATGAAGAGAAACATAGTTGCGGTTCATCGTACTGTCAATTTTGGAAATGTCATCATTCCCGTCATCTTCAAAATCATGGAAATTTTCTTCCAGTTCCTTATGGAAGGATTTGTATTTTGTAAAATAAGAGATGCCGGCGGCAACAGCACCGGCGATAGTGGCAAGTGCCACGAATTTCCCAAAACCATTACCTCTTTTTGCCATTTTAAACACTCCTTTCATTCTCTTACCTATTGTAATACTTACCCGAAAAAAAATAAAGGTATATAATAAGAAAATTTCTATAAACTATGTTAGTAACGGCTCAATCCGTCTAAATATGGTAAAATTGTAAAAAAAATATAAAGTTAGCACTCAACTATTGACAGTGCTAATAATGAGTGATATAACATATTATGTGAATAAAAAATAACTTCTTTCTATAGGCCATAAGAAAGAAATAATAAGAAGGTTATGAGGAGGAATTGCAATGAAATTAGTACCATTATTTGACAAAGTTGTGTTAAAACCATTGGTTGCAGAGGAGACAACAAAGTCCGGTATTGTTCTGCCGGGTCAGGCAAAAGAAAAGCCACAGCAGGCGGAAGTTATCGCAGTAGGACCTGGCGGTCTTGTAGATGGTAAGGAAGTTTCCATGCAGGTTAAAACAGGCGATAAAGTAATCTTCTCCAAATATTCAGGAACAGAGATTGAAACCGGAGAAGACGACGAGAAATATGTAATTGTTAAGCAGAGTGATATTCTGGCAGTAATTGAATAATAAACGCAGTACCGTCAGGTAACAGCAGATTTTGATAAAAAGGCGTGATTTCCTTATATAAGATCACCAAATTAAAGTTAAAACTGGAGGAATGAATCATGGCAAAGCAGATTAAATATGGCGTAGAAGCCAGAAAAGCACTTGAATCAGGAGTGAATCAGTTAGCAGATACCGTTCGCGTTACATTAGGCCCGAAAGGCAGAAACGTTGTACTTGATAAATCATTTGGAGCACCGTTAATCACCAACGATGGTGTAACCATTGCAAAAGAAATTGAACTGGAAGATGCCTTTGAGAATATGGGCGCTCAGCTGGTAAAGGAAGTTGCTACCAAGACCAATGATGTTGCCGGTGACGGTACCACAACGGCTACCGTACTGGCTCAGGCTATGATTAATGAAGGTATGAAGAACTTAGCAGCCGGTGCAAACCCAATCGTTTTAAGAAAGGGTATGAGGAAAGCAACACAGGCAGCGATCGATGCAATCGCAAAGATGAGCGAGCCGATCAAAGGCAAAGCATCCATAGCAAGAGTTGCAGCAATCTCTGCAGCAGATGATGAAGTCGGTGAGATGGTAGCTGACGCTATGGAGAAGGTTTCCAACAACGGCGTTATCACCATTGAAGAGTCCAAGACCATGAAGACAGAGCTGGACCTTGTAGAAGGTATGCAGTTTGACAGAGGCTACATTTCCGCTTACATGTGCACCGATATGGAGAAGATGGAAGCAAATCTTGATGATCCATATATTCTTATTACTGACAAGAAGATTTCCAGTATTCAGGAGATTCTTCCATTATTAGAGCAGGTTGTTCAATCCGGCGCAAGACTTCTTATCATTGCAGAAGATATTGAAGGCGAAGCATTAACAACCCTGATCGTTAACAAATTAAGAGGAACCTTCAATGTAGTAGGTGTGAAAGCTCCTGGCTACGGCGACAGAAGAAAAGAGATGTTACAGGATATCGCAGTTTTAACAGGCGGTACAGTAATCTCTGAAGAACTGGGCTACGAATTAAAGAGCGCAACTCTTGATCAGTTAGGCCGTGCAAAATCTGTTAAGATCCAGAAGGAGAATACAGTTATCGTTGACGGATCCGGTGACAAGGCTGCCATTGATGCAAGAATCGGTCAGATTAAGAGCCAGATTGAAGAAACAACTTCTGATTTTGATAAAGAAAAATTACAGGAAAGACTTGCTAAATTATCCGGCGGCGTAGCAGTAATCCGTGTTGGTGCTGCAACAGAAACTGAGATGAAGGAAGCAAAGCTTCGTATGGAAGATGCGTTATCTGCAGCAAGAGCAGCAGTAGAGGAAGGTGTAATCGCAGGCGGCGGTTCTGCTTATATCCATGCAATCACTGAGATTGAAGGTCTTGTAAACGGACTGGAAGGCGATGAGAAGACAGGCGGAAAGATCATCTTAAAGGCTCTGGAAGCTCCGTTATACCACATTGCAGCCAATGCAGGACTGGAAGGAAGCGTCATCATCAATAAAGTAAAAGAAGCAAAAGTAGGTACTGGCTTTGATGCATACAAAGAAGCTTATGTAGACATGGTTGATGCAGGTATTCTTGATCCTACCAAGGTAACAAGAAGTGCACTTCAGAATGCAACCAGTGTTGCATCTACCTTATTGACAACAGAGTCTGTTGTTGCTAATATTAAGGAAAAAGCACCTGCAGTTCCGGCTCCGGGCGGAATGGATATGATGTAAGATTTTTACGGAAGAGACGCCTTGCAGGTATGAGAAAGGATCCAGTATTATTATGAATGAAATGTATGCAGAATGGCTTGTAAAGAGGAAGTCTCCGGCTTATACCATGTTACTGAAAATTGTGATGGGAATATTATGCGTGATCGCATTTTTCCTGTCCATCTCTCCGGTTTTCGGTATCTTTGGAGTGATCATTTTGTTCGCTGCCGGAGCTGCAACCTACGTAGTATTCCGCAACAGTGAAGTGGAATATGAGTATCTGTTTGTGACCAATACATTGTCCATTGACAGAATTTACGGCAAAAGCAAGCGCAAGAAAGCCTGGGAAGGATCGATGGAGGAAATTCAGATAGTAGCGCCTACCGGTTCTACAGAAGCCAGAGATCATGAAACAGGCACCATGAAAGTACTGGATTTTTCTTCCAAAATACCTGATGCTAAGACTTATACACTGATCAGCCAGTCTGGTTCAGAACGGACGAAAATTATTTTTGAACCAAACGACAAGCTGCTCCGCTGTATGAAGATGACTGCACCACGCAAAGTAGTTACTCAATTATAATAACAGGAATCAGACGGTTTTTATCAGACCGTCTGATTCTTTTTTTACTTTTATTTCTATTTAAAATAAAATATGCCCCCAAATAAGAATACTACCGTCGTAAGAATCAATCCTGGAAGTAGCAATGACTATTGAAGAGATCCTTTGGAATATCTGTTTTATTTGACTGACATATACGTATATGTTACAATGAAATCAATACTTATCAGAAAAATAAAAATAAACCCGGTAAAAAGGAGATTAAACAATTATGGAAAGTAAATATAGGCATCTTTATAAGCTGCTTTTAGATAAGATTGACAAGCGGGAATATGAGCCGGGAGATAAGCTTCCGGCGGAGGGCGAGCTGATGGAGGCTTACGGAGCTTCCAGGGATACGGTGCGCAAGGCTCTGGAGCTTCTGGTCCAGGACGGTTATATCCAAAAAGCCAGAGGAAAGGCGGCGGAGGTCCTAGACAAGAACAAGTTCAATTTCCCTGTATCCGAAATCGCAAGCTTTAAGGAAATCTACCGGTTTTCTGCTTCTAAGCCCATTACCATTGTGGAAAATTTAGAAATCGTCAAGGGAGATAAAAAGCTGATGGCGGCCCTGCAGATCGGACCGGAGGATGAGGCATTTTTGCTTGAGAGAGTCAGGGAGATCGAGGGAGAGAAGATCATTATTGACAAGGATTATTTTTCACGGAAGGTGGTGGAAAATCTGCCTCTCCGTGCGGCTCAGGATTCTGTTTACGAATATCTGGAAAAGGAGCTTGGCCTGAAAATCGGATTTGCCATGAAGGAAATTACGGTACACATGGCTACAGATGAGGATTACCGCCTGCTGGATATGGGAAGCTACGATATGATCGTGGTGGTGAAGAGTTATACGTACCTGGAGGACTCCACCCTGTTTCAGTTTACCGAATCCCGCCACAGACCGGACAAGTTCAAGTTTGTGGATTTCGCCCGAAGGAAGCTGTAAGAAGATATATCCAAAGGCAGGAATATATTTCTTCATATATGTTGACAAAGATATACGTATATGTTATAGTCAAAATACAATAATAACATATAAGTTGCAACTAATTTAAAAACATATGGAAAAGGAGTATGGATATGGGGAAATATGAAGATGATTCCAGGCAGCTTTTGGACCTCGTCGGTGGTAAGGGGAATATAGGGGCCGTGACTCACTGTATGACCAGAATGCGTTTCGTGCTGTCAGATCCATCAAAGGCTGATACGCAGAAAATAGAAGCATTGAAAAGCGTTAAGGGTACCTTTACACAGGCTGGACAGTTTCAGGTCATCATTGGAAACGACGTACAGTCTTTTTACAATGAATTTGCAGCGGTTTCAGGAATTGAAGGCGTATCAAAGGACGAAGTGAAGAAGGAAGCAAAGGGCAACATGAACGTGTTGCAGAGAGTGGTAGCAGATATAGCAGAAATATTTGCTCCCCTGATTCCGGCCATCATCGTAGGCGGTCTCATCCTGGGCTTTCGGAACATTATCGGTGAAATTAAATTCATGAATGACGGGACAGAGACTTTGGTGGCCGTTTCCCAGTTCTGGTCCGGCGTTTACAGCTTCCTCTGGCTCTTGGGCGAGGCTATTTTCCATTTCCTTCCCGTCGGTATCACATGGTCTGTGACGAGAAAGATGGGAACCACCCAGATCCTGGGAATCGTTCTCGGTCTGACCTTAGTATCTCCCCAGCTTTTGAATGCCTATGCCATGGCGCCGGGCGTAGAGATTCCGGTTTGGGATTTCGGTTTTGTAAAAATGAGAATGATCGGTTATCAGGCTCAGGTCATTCCGGCAATATTAGCAGGCTTTGTGCTGGTTTATCTGGAAAGGTTCTTTAAGAAGATCACTCCTCAGGCCATTTCCATGATTGTTGTTCCGTTCTGTTCCCTGCTTCTGGCAGTGATTGCCGCCCATGCGGTAGTAGGACCCATCGGCTGGGCCATTGGCTCCGCCATATCAAAGGTGGTTTATGCAGGGCTTACTTCCAGCTTCCGCTGGCTGTTTGCCACCTTATTCGGCTTCGTTTATGCGCCCCTTGTCATTACAGGACTTCACCACATGACAAATGCCATCGATCTCCAGCTCATGGCAGAGTTCGGCGGAACCATGCTGTGGCCAATGATTGCTTTATCCAACATTGCGCAGGGATCTGCAGTACTGGGTATGATCTATTTACAGAAAAAGGATGAGGAATCAAAGCAGATTTCCATTCCAGCCTGCATTTCCTGCTATTTAGGGGTGACTGAGCCGGCTATGTTCGGCGTAAACTTAAAGAGGGGCTTCCCCTTCCTTTCCGCGATGATCGGCTCTTCCATTGCAGCAACCGTTTCTGTTGGAATGAACGTTATGGCTAATTCCATCGGAGTGGGCGGCATTCCTGGAATCCTGTCCATACAGCCTCAGTATATGGGAATCTTCGCCATCTGCATGCTGATTGCTATTGCAGTACCCTTTGGGCTGACTGTCGCTGTGGGCAAAAAGAAAGGAATTTAGTAAATGCAGAATTTTAAGAAATCATGTGTTTATCAGATTTATCCTAAATCCTTTATGGATACTGACGGAGACGGAATCGGGGATTTAAAGGGCATTATCGAAAAGCTGGATTATTTAAAAAAGCTGGGTGTGGATTACCTCTGGCTCACTCCATTTTTCGTATCGCCTCAGAATGATAACGGATATGATATTGAGGATTACTGCCGGATCGATCCCTTATTCGGAACCATGGAGGATTTGGATCGCCTAATCTCCGAGGCAAAAGACCGGGATATGAGGCTCATGCTTGACATGGTTTTTAACCACACTTCTACGAGACATGAGTGGTTTTTGAGGGCTCTTGCCGGTGAGAAGAAATATCAGGATTACTATTTCTTTAAGGAAGGCACGCCGGGAAGTCCGCCCACGAACTGGCAGTCCAAGTTCGGGGGAAATGCATGGGAATACGTGGAAGAACTGGGAAAGTATTATCTGCACTTATTTGATGTTACCCAGGCGGATTTAAACTGGGAGAACCCAAACGTGCGGGAAGAAATAAAAAATGTACTCCGTTTTTGGAAAGAGAAAGGAATCCGCGGCTTTCGGTTTGATGTCATCAATCTGGTTTCCAAGCCAACTGCCTGGGAGGATGACGAGGAGGGTGATGGCCGCCGTTTCTACACAGATGGTCCCCGGATTCATGAATTTCTGAGGGAAATCGTGGAGGATACAGGGCTTGATGCAGAGGATGTGGTCACAGTAGGGGAAATGTCTTCCACAACCATTGACCATTGTATTCATTACACAAAACCGGAGGAAAAGCAGCTGAAGATGTGCTTTAACTTCCATCACTTGAAGGTGGATTATATGAACGGGGATAAATGGTCCTTGATGCCCTATGACTTTGAACGGCTGAAAAAGATTTTCCACACATGGCAGGAGGGCATTGCCGGGGGAAATGGGTGGAATGCAGTGTTCTGGTGTAATCACGACCAGCCGAGAGCGGTATCCAGGTTCGGTGACGACGGTTTCTACAGGAAACAGTCCGCCAAGATGCTGGCTACGGTGATTCACGGGATGAGGGGAACGCCCTTTATTTACCAGGGAGAGGAAATCGGTATGACAAATGCCAATTTCACGGACATTTCCCAGTACCGGGATGTTGAGAGCCTGCACTATTTTGATATTTTAAAGGAGCAGGGACAGAAGGAAGAGGATATTTACAGGATACTTAAGGAGCGGTCCAGGGACAATAGCAGGACCCCTATGCAGTGGGATGGTGAGAAAAATGGTGGATTTACTTCCGGAACACCGTGGATAACTGTCAATAAAAATTGCAGGGAAATCAATGTGAAAGATAGCCTTGCTGATCCTGATTCCATCTTTGCCTATTATCAGAAGCTTGTGAAATTGAGAAAGCAGTATGAAGTCATAAGCGATGGGAGCTATGAACCGGTTTTTGTGGATAATCAGGATGTAATGTCCTATAAAAGGGCATTAAATGGAGAAAAGCTGCTGGTGTTTGCTAACTTTACCGGGCAGGAGCAGATGGTGAAGCAAAAAGAGGTCCTGGACGATTGGAATGTATTGCTATCCAATTATAAAAGTGTAAAAATCTTCGGAGATAGGGTGATACTGGAACCCTTTGGAGCGGTTATGCTGTACTGGAGAGGATGATCCGGTGTTGGTAGTGCAGGCAAGATCGATCAGAATTCATTGCTGTAATCAGCAGAAGTGAATTCTGATCGATCTTTTTTTGCACCTAAAAACAGGCCAGGATCGGATACTGTTTTAGGGTATTACAGTCGTTTACATGATGAGCGGTTTTATTTCCCTTAAACTAAGCAACTATTTATTAGAAATGTTCATTTTACTGTCCACAGAGGGCGGAAAAATACAGAAAAATGTCCGTTGACAACCAAAGCAAAGTTTGCTAAACTATTTAACTAATAAGCAAAAATGTTTATTTTAAAAAGTATAAAATTAAGCGAAGGAGAGGAAAATAATGGGTACAATTATTGGCGAAGGCATTACATTTGATGATGTGCTGTTAGTTCCGGCCTATTCAGACGTAATTCCGAATCAGGTTGATTTATCGACCAACCTTACAAAAACCATCAAGCTGAACATTCCACTTATGAGTGCAGGAATGGACACCGTAACCGAACACCGCATGGCAATTGCCATGGCAAGACAGGGTGGAATCGGCATTATTCACAAGAACATGTCGATTGAAGAGCAGGCAGAAGAGGTTGATAAGGTTAAGAGGTCTGAAAACGGCGTCATAACGGATCCATTCTATCTTTCTCCGGAACATACATTAAAAGATGCGGATGAATTGATGGCGAAGTTCCGTATTTCCGGCGTACCGATTACAGAGGGAAAAAAATTAGTCGGGATTATCACCAACCGTGATTTGAAGTTCGAAGAGGACTTCAGCAGGAAAATCAAGGAGTGCATGACTTCTGAGAATCTTGTGACTGCAAGGGAAGGAATCACTCTTATGGAGGCAAAGAAGATTCTTGCCAAAGCGAGAGTGGAAAAGCTTCCGATTGTAGATGATGAATTTAACTTAAAAGGTCTTATTACCATTAAGGATATTGAAAAGCAGATCAAGTACCCCTTATCAGCAAAGGACGGACAGGGAAGACTTCTGTGCGGAGCGGCTGTAGGAATCACTGCCAATGTTCTTGACCGTGTAAAAGCACTTGTGGAAGCGAAGGTAGATGTGGTAGTACTTGATTCTGCTCACGGCCATTCTGAGAATGTAATCCGCTGTGTGAGAATGATTAAGGAAGCATACCCGAATCTTTCTGTAATTGCCGGTAACGTAGCAACTGGTGACGCTACAAAAGCACTGATCGAAGCGGGAGTTGATGCAGTGAAGGTAGGAATCGGACCTGGATCCATCTGTACCACCCGTGTGGTTGCAGGAATCGGTGTACCGCAGATTTCAGCAGTTATGGACTGCTATTCCGTGGCCAAGGAACATGGTGTTCCCATCATTGCAGACGGAGGAATCAAATACTCAGGAGACTTAACAAAGGCGATTGCAGCAGGCGGAAGCGTATGTATGATGGGAAGCATGTTTGCAGGCTGTGATGAAAGCCCAGGAACTTTTGAACTGTACCAGGGAAGAAAATATAAGGTATACCGCGGCATGGGCTCCATCGCTGCCATGGAGAACGGCAGTAAGGACCGCTATTTCCAGACTGATGCGAAAAAGCTGGTTCCGGAAGGTGTGGAAGGCCGTGTGGCATATAAGGGCATGGTGGAAGATACCGTATTCCAGATGCTTGGCGGTCTCCGTTCCGGTATGGGATACTGCGGAGCAAAGGATATTAAGACTCTCCAGGAGACAGGCAGATTTGTTAAGATTTCAGCTGCTTCCTTAAAAGAGAGCCATCCTCACGATATTCATATTACAAAAGAAGCACCTAACTACAGCATCGACGAATAATAAAAAGCAGATCCTCTTAAAGCAGACTTGGCAAATAACCAAAATCCACTTTAGGAGGATTTTTTTTGGCAATAATTCAAGTCCCTTCATTTACCAGAAAAAAGTCATAAGTATTTTTTTAAATCTGTTATAATAGACTTCTGGAGGAATGCATATGGAGGGAAGTATCTATTTAACAGATCTGGAAAAAAACGTAGTAAACAGAATCCACGCCCATATTCTGGAAGGAGAAAAAGTCAGCATTGATATGATCGCGAAAGAATGTTTTGTGTCCAAAGGTTTGATTGTAAAACTGGCTAAAAAGTTAGGATACAGCGGTTACAGTGAGATGTATTATATTTTGATGTCTTCAAACAAAAATCACAAATCGGCCGATTTCTCGCATATGGTTTATCAGAATGAAACGAATACTGCCAGGGAAGGAATTACGCTGCTGGCTGGTTTGCTGAATGAATATCATGGAGCCAAAATTCACCTTGACTCAATCGGATTATGCGATGCGGCCAGGGATTATTATCTGCAGAAACTTCTGATGTTTGGGTTTGATGCGGTTAGCAGTTATCATTTTGCAGCTTTTCATAAGGATTCTAAGGGACTCTTTATATTTATGTCTTTTTCAGGAAGCAGGTTTGAGATTTTTGACAGGGTCCGTGTCGCTGTGGATAATGGATTTAAAGTCTTGGCTTTGACTGCGAGAAAAGATTCTCCTCTTGGGACCATGGCGGATTATACAATTGAAATATACGGGGAACGGACTGAGGAAAATGATTACAAACCTAATTTTTTTACAGCCAATCTTATCATTCTTCTGGAAATGGCGTTGTGTGAATACTCACAAAATTTATAAAAATGTAAGCAGAATAGAGTAACGGAAAACAGTGCGTAAGGTTAAAATCCTTATCCGCACTGTTTTTTGTTATAATGCATAAAAAACAGTAAACTTTTTCACTTTTCACCGATAAGTTCACGGAACTTTCAGATCTATTGAAATAAATAATCCGCCAGATATAATTAAAACATCAACAATATTGGAGGAGATAAGCGTGAAGAAAAAATTAATGGAGATGAGCCAGAACTTCTCTAGGGCTGCAATACAACCTGTCATGTTTCTGGCGATTATGGGGTTGGTGCTGGCGGCGGCTGTTATTATGCAGTTGGATTTCATGCCGTCTGTTGTGGTGTTTGCAGGAACACTTCTTAAGACAATGATGGATACAATGCTTAATAATTTATCCGTTGTATTCTGCGTTGGGCTTGCAACGGCGTTTGCAAAGAAAAAGAAAGTTGACGCGGCGATTATCAGTCTTATTACCTTTCTGATTTTCCTGGGAGCCAATAATGCGTGGCTGTCATCTCAGGGAATGCTGGCGGAAGCCGGAACGATGGGATTGTTCGGAACGGGACAGAACATGGTCCTGGGATTTCAGGTCATTGATATGAATGTATTTTTGGGGATGATTTTGGGCTGCACCGTCGGATATGTTCATAATAAATTCTGTGAAAAGAAGTTTCCGGAGATGTTCAGTATCTATGGTGGTTCCAGATTGGTATTCTTGATTATGATTCCGGTTACCCTGGTGCTTGCAATTGTGCTTTCCTATGTATGGCCTGTTGTGAATACGGGAATTTCCCTTCTGTCCCGGTTTATGAAAAATGCGGGAGCAGCCGGAGTGTTCCTCTATTCCTTTGGAAACAGATTCTTAATCCCGACAGGGCTTCATCATCTGTTGTGGATGCCGTTCTGCTTTACGGGGCTTGGCGGTACATTGGATATCGGCGGTTCGGCGGTACAGGGCGCCGCCAATATCTTTTATGCAGAAATGGGAAATACGTCATCCCTCACCGCGATTGACAGTTCCATTCGTTTTGCCACTTTTGGATTTGCCAAGATATTCGGAAGCATTGGAATCGGACTGGCATTCATTCACTGTGCGAAACCGGAATATAAAAAAGCCGTAAAAGGCATGATTCTCCCATCGGTATTCGTAGCGTCGGTAGCCGGAATTACGGAGCCGCTTGACTTTGCATTCCTCTTTATTTCCCCGCTTTTATGGCTGGCACATGGCATAATTACGGGTATATCGGAAACCCTTCTCTGGATTTTGGGATCGAGGACGTATGCGCTTTACGGTCTGTTAGATACGATTGTTTGCAACTCCGTCTTCAGTCCGAAGCTCACAAAGATTTATATATTTTTTATCGTGGGTATTCTTATGACGGTTGTATGGTACCTGGTATTTACCTTCCTGATTAAGAAATTAGATATAAAAACACCGGGACGCGATAGTGCATTTGCGGAAGAAGCGAATGAGAACGGTAAAGCAGCGGGAGTGTCTTCCTCAAAGGGTTATAGTTCCGAAGATGCCATACATATTATCGAAGGACTTGGAGGAGCCGTTAATATCGAAACCGTCAATAACTGCTTTACAAGATTGCGCTGTGATGTGAGAGATGTGTCTAAGGTAGATGAGAACCTGATTAAAAAAGCAGAACAGAAAGGCGTTATAATCAATGGTAACAATGTGCAGATTATTATCGGCTTAACCGTTGAAAATGCAAAGGACGCAGTAAAAGACCAGTTAAAAATCGAAAATGAATAAATAAAAAAGGAGCTATTTTATCATGATGAAGTATTCAATTTGTATCGTTGGCGGAGCAAGCCGATATACCCCGGACATGTTAGCCATGTTATGTAACCAGAAGGAGAGATTTCCACTTAAGAGAGTTGTCTTATATGATTTGGAGGAAGAAAGACAGATGATTGTTGGGAGGTATGCAGAAATCTTATTCCGTGAATATTACCCGGAATTGGAAGAAATTGTGTACACGACAGATAAGGAAACCGCGTTTAAGGATATCGATTTTGTGTTGATGCAGATCCGTACCGGACGTCTTAAAATGAGGGAACAGGATGAGAAGATTTCCATCCGGCATGGTTGTTTAGGACAGGAGACGTGCGGCGCCGGTGGATTTGCCTATGGCCTCAGAAGCATTCCTGCCATTATCGAACTGGTCAATGATATCCGCAAATATTCACCGGAATGCTGGATTCTCAACTATTCGAATCCGGCGGCCATCGTTGCCGAAGCCACAAAACGGGTATTCCCTGGCGACTATCGTATAATCAATATCTGCGATATGCCAATTGCCATCATGGATATGTATGCGTCCGTTCTTGGTAAGAAGAGAAAAGATTTAGAGCCAAAATATTTTGGACTCAATCATTTCGGCTGGTTTACCCATATCTATGACAAAGAGACTGGAGAAGATTATCTGCCGAAACTGAAAGAGATTTTGAAGATGCCTGTCGATGTGCAGACGGAACCACTGTTCCAGGAGCCATCGTGGAAAGCTACTTTCCATTTCATGAGCCGGATGATTAACGACTTTGATGAATACCTTCCGAATACTTATCTTCAGTATTATCTTTACCCGCATAAAATGTATACCAAAGAAAACCCGGAATATACGAGAGCCAATGAGGTGATGGATGGGAACGAGAAAGAAACTTATGAATTCCTCGAAAAAGTCATTGCTCTCGGAAAAATCCGTGGCACGGAATATGAACTGACAGCGGATGTAGGATGCCATGCGGAATATATCGTGGACCTGGCCACAGCGCTCGCTAATAATACAAATGAAATATTCCTGATCATCACGGAAAACAGGGGAATCATCGAAAACGTGGATGGCGGCATGATGGTGGAAGTTCCCTGCCGGGTCGGCCGAAATGGGGTGGAGGCTCTGGGAGTCGGCCAAATTCCAACCTTTTATAAAGGGATGATGGAGAACCAGTACGCATACGAAAAACTGACGGTAGATGCCTGTCTGGAGGGAAATAAGAAGAAAGCGCTTCAGGCACTGGTCTTAAACCGTACTGTTGTCAACACGGATACCGCTATTGAACTGCTCGACGATTTAATAGTGGCCAATAAGGGTTACTGGAATAAATTGAAATAAGAATTATTCCTGAAACTAAAAGGGAAGCAGAGAAATTCCCTGCTTCCCAATCGCCCTGTTTTATTTTACTTTGTGAGGAAGGCGTCCCCGGAATAACCTTTTTTTGAGCTCTGACAGATGCAGGGGAATCAGAGGATAGATATAGCTCTTACCAGCAATGGTTTTATTAAATACAATGGCACATATGGATAAAATAAAGCCGATTATAAAACCCCATACATTCAGAAGAGCGGTTAAAACCAAGAGAATCATACGGATGAATTTAAATGCATAGCCCAGTTCAAAGCTGGACTGGGAATAATTTGCTACAGTTACAAAGGCCATATATAGCATGGTTTCACTGTTAAACCAGCCGGTTTTCACGGAATATTCACCCAGTACGATACCGGCAATCACACTTAAAGGGGTGGTCAGCATGCTGGGGGTATTGACAGCCGCCAGCCGCAGTCCGTCAATGGCAAATTCAAGAATCAAAAGCTGGAATATAAGAGGAACCTGGGGTTCTTCCGATAAACGGATAAAACGCAGCCAATCGGGAATTATTTCCGGATTCTGCATAAACAACAGCCAAAAGGGCGTTAAATACAAGGTTAAGATGGATATAATGAGCCGTGACAGCCGCAGATAGGTTCCGGTAATGGGAGGGAAATAATAATCATCGGCCTCCTCTATGATATCAAAAACAGACGAGGGGAGAATCATGGCGGAAGGGGAATTATCTACCATAATAATGATATTTCCCTCCAGCAGGGATGCCGCTGCAGTATCCGGACGTTCCGAATACTTGAATTTTGGAAAGGGGTTGTACCATTTATGGGGATAAATACATTCTGCCAGACTTTCCTGATTCATGGTAAGGGCGTCTACCTTCAGCCTGTTAATCCGCTCTTTTATCATGGCGAGAAGTTTTTCATCCACCCGTCCCTTAAAATAACAGATGGCAATGTCTGTATGGGAACTTTCCCCTGTATTCATAATTTCAATCGTAAGCTTGGGATCCCGGATTCTCCTTCGGATTAATGCCGTATTCGAGGTGAGCGTTTCAACAAATCCGTCTCTGGACCCGCGCAGAACCTTATCTTTTTCCGGCTCCGATACACCTCTTGCCGGATAGCTTCTGCAGTCAAGGGTAAAGCATTTATCATACCCGTCAATAAACAGGCAGGAGATTCCTGCAAGAAGCTGTTTGATCATCGCTTCATCATCTTTTACAAGCCCTACCTGGCTGTAAGGCAAATTCTTTTTGGAGAATTCATGAGCGTCGGAGGGCATGTTTTCAGGCGTGATCGACGAAAAGTCCTCCATTAATTTCTGCCATACGTTTCCTTTTGTAAATCCCTCGATGTAGTAAAGGCATGCTTCTTTGCCGGCAATATAGAACGTTCGGTAAACCAGATCGAAGTTCCCTTCTACATCCAGTCTCTTATTTAAGTGATTCATAGTATCAGAAAGATTCGTTGTAAATTCCATGGTAATGGTCTCCTTGCATTGGTAATAGAAAGTATGCGCATTTTTGTAAAAAATATGTTTTATTAATTCTGCATGGTGAAAAAGGACTTTTCAACCTTTTTTATTAGAAAATATGCAGGGATATCTGGTCGAATCCTGTTGATTTTTGGCAAAATACACTAAAAATATTGACTTATAGGCCAAAAGATGGTATTATCGTCCATGTGAGAAGCACAAGGGGTGCCTTGCGTGCGGTGTTTTGACGTGGGGATGTCAAAACGCAAAACTACATAGTGTGACGGTTTCAGATCGTGACGGAGGATTGCCTTCTGTGGGGGAAGGGCAGTCCTCTAATTTTTTTATAAAAGCGTTGATAGGGGAGAAGATCTTACATATAATATGTGATGTGATAAGGAGGAATTCTATGTGGAAAGAACTGAGGCGGGATAAGCGGATCCGGAATGTAATGACTGCAGTGGCAGTTTTGGGATCAGCATTATTACAGACTTATGTGATTCAGGCCTTTATCAGGCCTGCAGGGTTATTATCAGGAGGATTTACGGGAATTGCCATTTTAATAGACCGTGTTACATCTTTGTTTGGATTTAATATATCAACCTCTCTGGGCATGGTTGTTTTAAATCTTCCGGTTGCATGGGCGTGCAGCAGGAGTATCAGCAAACGGTTTACTTTTTTTTCTCTCCTGCAGGTACTTTTAGCCAGTTTATTTTTAAGAGTATTACATTTTGCTCCCATATTTGAAGACAGCATATTAAATGTGATCTACGGCGGTGTGCTTTACGGATTTGCCATCGTAATGGCCCTTCGGGGAAACGCATCCACCGGCGGTACAGATTTCATCGCCCTTTATGTTTCCAATAAAACCGGCAATTCCATCTGGACCTATGTGTTTGTGGGAAATGTGATTCTGTTGTGTATTTTCGGGGCCATATTCGGCTGGGATTATGCCGGATATTCTATCCTGTTTCAGTTTGTGTCGACGAAGGTCATATCTACCTTCCACCACCGGTATGAACGTGTCACACTTCAGATTACCACAGCAAAAGGGCCGGAGCTTGCGGCAAAATATGTGAAGGACTTCCGCCATGGCATTTCCTGTGTGGATGCAGTGGGAGGCTACAGCAGGAAGAAGATGTATCTTCTCCATACAGTAGTGTCCTCCTATGAAGTTACAGATATCATCGCACTGTTTCATGAAGTGGATGACCATGTGATAGTGAATATGTTTAAGACCCAGCAGTTTTACGGAAAATTTTACCGTGCTCCCATGGAGTAAATCTACCGTATGATAATATAGATCATATACAAAAAGTATAAAATTATCATGAAAGCACTCTCTGCCCGGTTCAGCTGCTTTTTGCTTTTGCACCAGATCCAGGTGATCATACTTGCAACAATGAGAAAAGCGGTGTCATAAAGGGAGAGGGGATTGACCTTTATTGGGCTGATGGCGGAGGAAGCTCCTAATACCATAAGGATGTTAAAAATATTGGAGCCGATGACATTGCCAAGTGCCAGTCCGTTTTCTCCTTTTCTGGAGGCGACAATGGAAGTTACCAGTTCCGGCAGTGAGGTTCCCATGGCAACGATGGTGAGGCCGATCAGATTTTGGCTGAGACCAAAGGTGGCTGCGATAGCACTGGCATTTTCTACAACCAGATTACCGCCCCAGATGATGGCGGAAAGTCCTCCGATAATAAATACGGCGGCAAGCCACAGGGGAAGAGGCTTATCTCCTTCTTCCGCTGATGTCCGGTTAATAATTGCATCACGGATGGTTAGACCAACGAATACGGAAAACAGGCAAAGCAGTATGATTGCTTCTGTTCTTGTAATATCAAGATTGAAAAGCATCATAATGAATAAAATTACGGTAACGCCGACGCTGGCAGCGTAGTCCCACCGCAGGCGGACGCCGAATGGCCGGATTATTCCGCAGGCGCCAAGAACGACTAACAGATTAAAAATATTGGATCCGACTACATTTCCGATGGCGATATCATTGTTGCCGGACATTGCGGCAGTAGTACTGACTGCCAGTTCCGGAGCACTGGTTCCAAAGGCAACGATGGTAAGACCGATTATAATCCGGGGTACTCTTAGTGTTTTCGCAATGGAGGAGCTGGCTTCAACAAAATAATCAGCTCCTTTAATCAGTAATACAAAACCCAGAATTAGCCATAAGTACATCATTTTGTTTCCTCTTTCTTTTTTTTATATGAGCAGCAGCCTTTAAACAGAAAGCGAGACTTTTATTGCATGTTAAATGCAATAAAAGTCTCGCTAATTATATGCGTACCGGTTTCCCGCCTTTTGGCAGTGGAAACGGGACTGGCGTATACGCAAAACGTCAAATGACGTAAGCTACTCCCTTTTATCCGTTTTAGTATAGTGAACATAGATGAGATTGTCAAGATTTACTGTAATGTAACAAGTAAATATTTGCACGGTTTAAGGTGTCTGTTGTTTTCTTTTCGGACTTATTCTTTTTAGCCTGCTGAACCAATGGAAGTATATGAGAAATAATATGGATGTAACGGTCCACGTGAGAGGGTAACAAAATACTACCGTCTCGATAGCCGGGTGAATTGGCACTGCAGTACAAATCCACACAATTCTGAGGACGCAGACTCCAAGGCTGGTTAAAATCATGGGGATCCAGCAGTCACCGGTTCCACGAAGGGATCCGGAATAAATCTCCACGCAGACATAAGTAAAAAAGGAAGGGACCAGGTACCGGAGAATCTGTGTGCCTTTGGCAATAACGGCTGCGTCAGTGGTAAACAGGAGGAATACCAGACTTCCGAATGTGTAAAGCAGGAAGCTTAATACAATTGATGAAAGAAAGCACATGAAAAGACAGACCCGGATACCCTTGTATACCCGATCTAATTTCTTCGCACCGTAATTCTGCCCCACAAATGTGGTTATGGAGATTCCGAAGGCACTGATCATCATCCAGAACAGGGTATCGATCTTGCCATATGCGGTCCATGCTGCTACTGTATCGGTACCCAGTGAATTCACGCTTGACTGGATGATAATATTTGACGAAGTATACATGACTGACTGCAGCCCTGCCGGAAATCCGATCCGGACAATCCGCACCAGCATGTCCTTATGAAACGTTAAAGAAGACAGCATCAGCCGGTATGGCTGTCTGGTACGCATTAAAACGATCAGTACCAGTACGGCACTGAGAAGCTGGGACAGGATGGTAGCGACGGCTGCACCCATGACACCCATATTCCAGAAAACCACGAAGATAATATCTAAAATGATATTGGTAAAGCAGCTGGCAATCAGAAAGAAAAGGGGGCGCCTGGAATCCCCGATTGCCCTTAAAATCCCTGCTCCCATATTGTAAACCAGATTTGGAATCACTCCAAGAAAGTAAATCCGCATGTATAAAACACCATAGGGAAGAATGTCAGCTGGAGTATCCATGGCTTCTAAGGCAAAGGGAGCGAGAACGATTCCGATGATCATGATAAAAAAGCCGCAGACAGCAGAAAAAGCCATGGCTGTATGCACTGCCTGGCTCAGCTGCTTTTTCTGTCCGGCCCCGTAAAACTGGGATATGATCACGCCTGCGCCGGAGGAAAGCCCGATAAAGAACCCGATGAAAAGATTGATTATGGTTCCTGTAGGACCCCCTACGGCAGCCAGTGCTTCCTTTCCCACGAATCTGCCTACAATGACAGCATCGGCTGTATTATAGAGCTGCTGAAAAAATGTCCCAAATAAAATTGGAAAGAAAAACAGAAGAAGCTGTTTCCATATCACTCCCTCTGTAATCTGATTAGACGTCCCTTCGCCTCTGTTACTCGTATTCTCTTTCATAAAATTTCCTCGTTTAAGTAATTATGTAATCATTTTTCATTATACCGTCTGGAAATAAAAAACACAATCCCTGTCTCAGTCGGTTTTCTGGGCTTTTGTAAGTGCCTGATCCACTGCTTTTAACAGGACTCCGGAGGTGTAGCGGGATTCAGACGGGTAGGAAATGTTTTTGGTTGACTGGTTCTTTAAAATCTGCGGAGATAAATTATCCATGGCGGGCTGCATAAGGGGATACATCGTGGTAACCGCCTCGCTTAAAGGAACCAGTGTAACGGAAGTGATTTTCTTAGAATCAACTGTGACCTCAACATTGATATCCTGGCTATTCAGCGTAATGGCAGAGGAATATACACCCGGTACATAGTCCACAGAATCGCCGGAAGTGGGAACAGTATCTTTTTTCGGACGGAACATGACTAGAAACAGGGTAATGAGGAGGATTCCAAGGCCAACGAAGATCGCAGTATAGATGATCTCTTTCATTCGTAAAACAACAATTTTTGTTTTTGAGCTCATAAGACAGAAGCCCTCCGTATAGTTTTGTTACAATGTATGAGCGGATTGGGGGATTTCATTCCTAAGATTTCATTGTTGTAACAGGAAATCTGTGCTAATATAATAGACAAACATGTGTTTTGGGAAAGGAAGAAAAAGTATGTCCCTTCAATTTATTGTGGGCGGATCCGGTTCCGGCAAGACCCGTCGCCTTTATACGGAATTGATCCGGCAGTCGGTGGAAGAACCGGATACCCAGTATTTTGCCATTGTGCCGGAACAGTTCACCATGCAGACCCAGAAGGAGATCGTTTCCCTGCACCCAAGCTTCGGAGTGATGAATATTGATATTGTCAGCTTTAAACGTCTCGCCTACCGGATCTTTGAGGAACTGGCAGTTACGAATCCCCAGGTCCTTGACGATATGGGAAAATCCATGGTACTTAGAAAGGTAGCAGCAGATAAGAAAAAAAGTCTGGTTTTTTATAAAGAGCATTTATCAAAGGCAGGGTTCATTTCCCAGCTTAAGTCCATGCTTTCAGAGCTTTACCAGTATGGAATAACCCCCGATATCCTTGGGGAAAAGCTCCCTGAGAATGTAAGTCCTGTGCTGGCTCAGAAGCTGTCGGATATTACTGTCGTTTATCAGGGGTTTAAGGAGTATATTGAAGGTAAGTTTATTACATCCGAGGAGATTTTGGATGTACTCTGTAACGTTCTTCCACGATCTGAGCTGATTAAAAATAGTGTCATTACATTAGACGGATATACAGGTTTTACCCCTGTCCAGTACCGGATTTTAGAGCTGTTTTTCCGCTACAGCAGGAAGGTCGTGATTACAGTGACCATGGATCCTGCAGAGAATATGAGCAGAAAAACAGGGGTCCAGGAGCTGTTTTACATGAGCCGTCAGATGATTAAAAAGCTGAACGATCTGGCTAAGGAAACGGGTATCAGCCGGGAAAAGGACATTCTTCTTTCCGATCATCCGGCAGTCCGCTTTTTTAAGGAAGGAAAGGGTGCTCCCTGTTCTCTGGATTTTCTGGAACAGAATCTCTACCGCTACACAGGAAGATCCTTTAAAGGACAGCCGGAATCCATTCATCTGCATCAGACGCGCAGTCCGTCGGAAGAGATCGCGTTTGTGATACGTTCCATGGAAGAAAATATCAGAAAGAACGGACTTCGCTACAGAGATATGGCGGTAATAACCGGGAATTTATCAAACTATGCAAACGAGATGATCCATCAGTTTCAGTTAAGTCATGTGCCCTATTTTCTGGATGATAAAAAGAGCATATTAAAGAATCCCATGGTCGAGCTGATCCGGGCTGCCATAGAGATTGTTCAGAAGGATTTTTCCTATGAATCGGTATTTCGTTATTTAAGAACGGGACTGATTGTTTCTCAGGATGGTATGGATCAGGCAGACAGACTGGAAAATTACGTGATAGCCATGGGAATCCGGGGATTTAAAAGATGGGATGCTGCATTTGAGGGCTGGTATAAAGGAGCCAGAGAGTTAAATCTTGTGGAATTAAACCAGTTTAAGGATGAGGTAATGGGGCCCCTTAAGCATCTGCGTGAGGAATTTAAAAGAGAAGATTCCACGGTAAAAACCATGACTGCCGCAGTGACCGCACTTTTAATGGAGACAGGCATTGAGGAAAAGATGCTTGATTTTGAGAGAAAGTTTCAGGATATGGGGGAATTTGCTCTTGCAAAGGAATATGGACAGGTTTACGGGCTGGTAATGGATTTATTTGACCGTCTTGCCGGACTGCTGGGCGGGGAGCATGTGAGCAGGAGAGAATACGGGGAGATTCTGGATGCCGGCTTCGCTGAGATTAAAGTGGGCGTGATTCCGGCCGCTGTGGACCGGGTTGTAGTGGGAGATATCACGAGAACCCGTCTGGACCATATCAAGGTCCTTTATTTTGTAGGAGTCAATGACGGACTGGTTCCCGTAAAAAAGGAGAAAAGCAGTTTATTTACAGACAGGGAAAGAGAATTTTTATCCGGTCATGCCATAGAACTGGCCCCTACTTCCATGGAGGAAGGTTTTCGCCAGAGGTTTTATCTGTACCTGGCGTTGACAAAGCCGGAGAAAGAGCTGGTGTTATCTTATTCAGCCATGGATGGGAGTGGAAAGAGCCTGCGCCCCTCCACCTTAATCGGGGAGCTGAAGAAACTGTTTCCGGGATTAAAGGAATCGGCTCCGTTAAAAACAGGAGTTCCCCTGACATTCCGTGAGGCAAAGAACCAGCTGGCAGATGGGATGAGGGAGTATGGAAAGAACGGAGAAGACAGCCGGATTCTGGAACTGCTAAAAGCCTTTCTTGCTTCTGCGGACCATAAGGAGGAAGGAAGACAGCTGATTGAAGCGGCTTTTTATGTATACCGGCAAAAGGGCATCGGAAAAGCAGCTGCGAAAGCTCTTTACGGTTCCGTTATTAATGGCAGCGTGACCAGGATGGAGCAGTATGCTTCCTGTGCATATGCCCATTTTTTAAATTACGGTCTGGAACTGATGGAACGTCAGGAATATGAGCTGGCTGCCATGGATATCGGAAATCTGTTTCATGACTCCATTGATTTATGGTTTGCGCGGATGAAGGAAGAGGGCAGGGATTTTAAGACGCTGACAGAAGAGCAACGTAAGACTATGGTGCACGAATGTGTAACCAGAGTGACGGAGGAATATGGCAATACAGTCTTAAAGAGCTCAGCAAGAAACGCTTACCTTGCAGGCAAGGTGGAGCGGATTACGGACAGAACGGTCTGGGCACTGTCCGAGCAGCTGAAAAAAGGGGACTTCACTCCTGTGGGATTCGAAGTATCCTTTTCTGCTGATGATCATTTAAAGGCAATGAGACTGCCCTTATCAAAGGATGAATCCGTTCATTTAAGGGGGCGGATTGACCGTATGGATATATGTGAAGATGAGGAGGCTGTCTATGTTAAGATCATTGATTACAAATCCGGAAGCACGGCATTTGATTTAACTTCCCTCTACTATGGACTGCAGCTGCAGCTGGTGGTCTACATGGATGCGGCGCTGGAGATGGAAGAGCGAAAAAGACCGGATAAGCAGGTTGTTCCGGCAGGTATTTTCTATTACAACATCAACGATCCGGTTGTGGACAAAGACGGTGAGATGACTGAGGAGGAGATATCAGGCCGGATTTTAAAACAGCTTCGCATGAATGGGCTTGTTAACACAGATTTCAATGCAATCGCCCATCTGGATCATGAGATTGAGACAGAATCCGATGTGATACCCGTTGCCATGAAGAATGGTATCATTCAGGAGGCACGGTCATCAGTAGCAGGAGGAAATCGTTTTTCTGCATTACGGCAGTACGTCCAGGAAAGACTGAAAACAGAAGGCCGGGAAATCCTGGATGGAGTCATTGATGTAAATCCTTATAAACAAGGGAATAAAACGGCCTGCGATTACTGCCCCTACCATTCTGTGTGCGGGTTTGATTTAAAGACACAGGGGTATGGTTTCAGAAAATTCAAGGCCTTAAAATCTGAGGAAATATGGCCGGTTATTGAAGGAGAAACGGAGGAAGGAGAGGAACATGGCAATCACCTGGACAGAGGAACAGAAAGCAGTCATTGAAAGCAGGAACAGAAATCTCCTGGTATCGGCAGCAGCGGGAAGCGGTAAAACGGCTGTTCTGGTGGAACGCATTATACGAATGATTACGGAGGGAGAGCATCCCCTTAAAATAGATCAGCTTCTGGTCATGACGTTTACAAAGGCTGCAGCAGATGAGATGCGGGAGCGCGTTTTAAAGGCGGTGGATGAGAAGCTGATGGAACAGCCGGATAACGATCATCTTCAGATGCAGGCAGCCATGATTCCCTACGCCCAGATTACGACCATAGACAGCTTCTGTCTGGGGATTATCAGAGAGCATTACAGCCGGTTAGACATTGATCCTGCTTTCCGTGTGGGAGATGAAGGAGAATTGATTCTCCTTCGGGGAGATGTAATGAAGGAGATGCTGGAGGAGTTCTACGAAACGAAGGATCCTTCCTTCGAATGTTTTGTGGAGACGTATGCCACCGGCAAGACAGACCGTGGAATTGAAGAGTTTATCATGCAGGTATACCGTTTCTGCCAAAGCAATCCATGGCCGGAGGAATGGTTAAACAACTGCAGGAAAGAGCTTGAATCCTGTGATTTAAACCATATGAAGGACACTGCATGGATGAGATTTTTGATGGAGGATGCCGCTCTTTTGCTTGAGGAACTGCTGATCCAGACAGAGGCAGCCATGGAGATCTGCCAGGAGGAAAACGGGCCGGAGGCGTATCTTCCCATGCTGGCCAGTGATGCAGCCATGTTAAAATCCCTTGGGGAAGCAGAGGATTATGAGATTTTAAACGGCAGATTAAAAGAGGTATCTTTTGCCAGGCTTGCTTCCATACGAAGCAAAGACATAGATCCGGAGAAAAAAGCCGCTGTAACCGCGGTTAGGGACAGAGTGAAAAAGGGCGTTGGAAAGCTCTGCGATTTATACTGTTTTGAATCTCCCGAAGAGGTGGGAGCAGATATGGAAGGGACGAAAGAAGCTGTTTTCATGCTTCTTCATCTTGCAGAAGAATATTCCCGCAGATACCAGGAGAAAAAAAAGGAACGCAATCTGGTGGATTTTAACGACCTGGAGCATTATGCTCTTCAGATTTTATTAAAGGAAGAAGACGGATTAAGGATTCCGTCGGAAGCAGCTGACGAATTCAGCCGCCAGTTTGAGGAGATCCTGGTGGATGAATATCAGGACAGCAACGAGGTACAGGAAGCGTTAATCAACAGCATTTCAAGAGAGCGGTTTGGCAGCCCAAATGTTTTCATGGTTGGAGATGTAAAACAGAGTATTTACCAGTTCCGTCTGGCAAGACCCCAGTTGTTCTTAGATAAGTATCAGAGGTATTCAAACGAAGAAGGAAGCTATCAGAAGATTGAACTTCACCAGAATTTCCGAAGCAGAGAATCGGTTTTAACCAGTATCAATGAGGTTTTTTATCAGATTATGACAAAAAATCTGGGGAATATCCGTTATACAAAGGAGACGGCACTTCACCCGGGAGCTGTCTTTTGCGAATCGGAAGGCCGGGTGGGAGAAAAGACAGAGCTCCTTCTTATTCATGGCTCATCGGAACAGCTGAAGCAGCTTGATGAAGACACTGCAGATTATACCAGCAGGGAAGCGGAGGCGAAAGTAATTGTCTCTAAAATCAGGGAACTTACGGATCCGGATGGAGGACTTCTCATCTGGGATAAAAACCTGGGCCAGGCAGGGGGATACCGGATCTGCCAATACTCTGATATCGTTATCTTATTAAGAAGCTTAAGCGGATGGGCGGAGGAATTTGTCAATATTTTGATGAATGAGGGGATTCCTGCCCACGCAGAACGAAAAACCGGATATTTTTCTGCAGCAGAAGTGGAGACGGTTCTTTCCATGCTGAACATTATTGATAATCCCATGCAGGACATCCCGCTGGCTGCAGTTTTTAAATCCCCTGTTGCAGGGATTGATGACCAGGAGATGGCTCACCTCATGGCTGTATGGAAAAATGCTGATAAAAAGGGCCAGGACCGCGGGATTTATGGTGCGTGGCAGCACTATTTAAAGGAGTATGAAGAAAAGGAAGATAAAACTGCCCCTGAACTTTTTATAAAACTTGCAGCTTTTTCTGAACAGCTTTCCAGGTACAGGGAAAAAGCCGCTTATCTTTCCATTCATGAGCTTCTCTATGATATCTATGAGGGAACCGGTTATTACGACTATGTTTCCGCCATGCCTGGAGGAGAAGTCCGCAGAGCCAATCTTTCCATGCTTGTGGAAAAGGCGGCAGCCTATGAGCAGACCAGCTACAGAGGGCTGTTTCATTTTATCCGGTATATCGAAAATCTGAAAAAATATGATACGGATTTTGGAGAAGCCTCCCTTCTGGGCGAAGAGAATACGGTCCGTGTCATGAGTATCCATAAGAGCAAGGGACTGGAGTTTCCGGTTGTATTTCTGGCTGGAATGGGGAAAAAATTCAATAAACAGGATGCCTATGGAAAGCTTCTTATTGACCCTGATCTGGGAATCGGAACAGATTACATAGATTTAGAAAAGCGGATCAAGGCACCGACCTTAAAAAAACACGTATTAAAGAGAAAGACAGAATTAAGCGCGCTTGGAGAGGAACTTCGGGTACTCTATGTTGCCATGACAAGAGCAAAAGAAAAGCTGATTATGACCGGGCTGGACCGCTATCTGGATAAAAAATTTGAGCGCTACGCATCTGTCATGAGAGCTCACGGTCAGATCCCGTTTTCCTTTCTTTCCGGAGCAGATTCTTATTTAGACTGGCTGCTTATGAGCCTGTCCGGTAAATATTCCCCTTCCGGTATTCTGTCTGAAGAAGGGCAGGATACGGGGAATCTGATTATGAAGGAACTGACGGTTTCCGGCCTGGTTATGGGAGAGATGAACCGTCAGGTGGGTAAGAAACTGACGAAAGAAAGTTTCCTGAGACTGGATACCAAAAAGAGCTATGACCAGGAGTTTGAAAGAGGCTTAAAGGAGGCACTTTCCTTTCTTTATCCTTATGAAGAGGACATAAGACTCCACACCAAGCTGACGGTTTCCGAACTGAAAAAGCAGGGGCAGTTTCTGGATGAAGAGGAAAGTGATTTTCTTCCCACAATTCCTGCTTTTTTAAGAGAAGAAATAGAAGAAGAAAAGTCAGGGGGGGTCCGCCGGGGTACCGCTTATCACCGCGCTTTGGAGCTCCTGGATTTTTCCAGGGTGAAGACGGCAGAGGATTTGACGGCTGCACTGGAAGAATTAAAAGGGGATGGACGGCTGAATGAGGAAAGCTTTGCCCTGCTGTCAAAATCCCAGCTTTTCGCATTTGTAAACTCATCTTTAGGAAAGCGCCTGGCAGCAGCCCAGGAGAAAGGGCTGTTAAAACGGGAACAGCAGTTTGTGATCGGCATACCGGCCAGGGAGATGGATGTGGCTGATTCCGGTGAACGCATTCTCATACAGGGAATTATTGATGCCTATATGGAAGAAGAAGGGCAGCTGGTTTTAGTGGATTACAAGACGGATTTTTTAAGGGAAGGGGAAGAATTCATTCTTTTTGACCGTTATGGAATCCAGATGGAGTATTACAGACGGGCTCTGGAACAGATTACAGGGAAAAAGGTGAAAGAGATGATTATCTATTCCTTCGCACTGAAAAAAGAAGTTGTAATAAACGGAACATAATATCGTATAGAATGGAGATGGAACCATATGATACCTGACAGTGAAGTAAGATTGACTCAAATGACGAAAACCGCCGGCTGTGCCGCGAAGATCGGTCCCGGTACACTGGCTGGAATTCTGGAGCATTTGCCGAAGTTTCAGGATCCCAGTCTTCTGGTGGGGATTGAAACATCTGATGATGGTGCGATATACAAGGTAAATGATGATCTTGCACTGATTCAGACTCTGGATTTTTTCACACCTGTGGTCGATGATCCTTTTACATTCGGCCAGATAGCTGCTGCCAACGCGCTCAGTGATATTTATGCCATGGGAGGAGAACCGAAGGTTGCTTTAAATATTGTAGCGTGGCCAAACTGCTTAAATCCCGGGATTCTGGGCAGGATATTAGAAGGCGGCGCGTCAAAGGTTCTGGAAGCAGGCGCCGTACTGGCTGGAGGTCATTCCATTCAGGATGAGGAACCCAAGTACGGACTAAGTGTGACTGGATTTGTCCATCCGGATAAGGTTTTTAAAAACTGTGAAGCCAGGCCTGGGGATGTTTTAATTCTCACAAAACCCCTGGGAACCGGAATCGTTAATACTGCTGTAAAGGCTGATTTAGCATCACAGGAAGCAAAAGAAGAAGTGATAAAGGTCATGACTTCCTTAAACCGTAAAGCCAAGCAGGTCATTGAACGATATGAAGTACACAGCTGCACCGATGTGACCGGTTTTGGTCTGGCAGGCCATTCCGTTGAGATGGCGGAAGGCAGCGGGGTCACTCTGGAATTTTCCGTGAGTGATCTTCCGGTGCAGAAGGAAGCCTTTGAGCTTGCGAGAATGGGACTGGTGCCGGAAGGGGCGTATAAGAACCGTTCCTATACCAGCGAACGTGTGGATTACGCGGATACAGAGGAATATATGATTGATATATTCTGTGATCCCCAGACCTCAGGAGGGCTGCTCATCAGTGTATCCAGAGAAGACGGAGAGAGGATTATGGAAGATTTTGCACGAGAGGGTATGGAAACTGAATGCCGGATGATCGGCAGAGTTACGAAGAAGCAGGAAAAGCCGGTAAAGCTGAGGAATCGTTTATGATTTATCTGGATAATGCAGCCACTTCCCTGCAAAAGCCTGAGGAAGTGAGGCTGGCGGTGGCTGACGCCATGCTTACCATGGGAAATCCCGGCAGAGGGATTTACGGCGCATCCCTTGATGCAGCCAGGATGATTTATGATACCAGGTGTCTGGTCTCCCGGCTGTTTCATGCAAAATATCCAGACCAGGTAGCATTTACAGCTAATTCAACAGAGAGCTTAAACCTGGCTGTTGAAGGGATTATCCGTCCCGGGGATCATGTAATTACAACCATGATGGAGCACAATTCCGTACTCCGCCCTCTTTACCGCATGGAAGACAAGGGGGCAGAACTTACCATTTTGCCTGCAGATAAAGATGGCTGCATACGTTTGGAAGATCTTGAGGCTGCAGTTAAGAGTAATACGAGAGCTGTGATTTGTACCCATGCTTCTAATTTAACTGGAAATGTGAATGACTTGGGGACAATAGGCAGAATTTGCAATAAACACGAGATTCTTTTCATTTTGGATGCCTCACAGACAGCCGGAGTGTTTGACATTGATATGGAGGGAATGGGAATTGATGTTGTTTGCTTTACCGGACACAAGGGGCTTTTAGGTCCACAGGGAACCGGAGGAATCTGCGTAAGGAAAGGGGTGAACATTCAGCCTTTCATCGTAGGCGGAAGCGGAACCCAGAGTTTCTTAAAGACACAGCCGGAGCAGATGCCGGAGCGTCTGGAAGCCGGAACATTAAACTGCCATGGCATTGCGGGGCTTCATGCAGCGCTTCTCTATATTGAACGGACGGGTATAGAGTTTATACGTAAACGGGAACAGCTTCTGATGAGACGGTTTTATGAAGGGGTAAAGGATATTCCCGGAGTATCCATCTACGGTGATTTTTCCCGGAAGAGCCTTGATGAACGGGCACCGGTCGTAGCTTTAAATATTGGAGATTTAGATTCAGGCCAGGTTGCAGACGAACTGGCGGTTTCTTATGATATCTATGCCAGGGCCGGAGCTCATTGTGCTCCCCTGATGCACCAGGCACTTGGAACCGTAAAGCAGGGAGCAGTGCGTTTTTCCATGTCCCATTTCAATACAGAAGAGGAAATTGATCAGGCGGTAAAAGCGGTCAGAGAGCTGAGCAGATGGGGACAGGAGATATAATGAGGCAGAAAGAGTTAAAGACTATAGTGACATTTCATACTGTTACGGAGGCGATTGCCATGGAGACTGCGTGTATGAAAGAAAATATTCCGGGAAGGATCATTCCGGTACCCAGGGAAATTAAAGCTGGCTGCGGACTTTCCTGGTCCATGCCTGTTTCCTGGGAGGGAGACTTAAGCCAATGGATGGAGGAGAAAGGTCTTAGATGGGAATCAGTAGGGGAGTATTTTATTTGATATTTTCAATTTATCATTAACACACTGAAATAGTCGGAAAAATATGATATAGGTACTAAAAAGACAGCATATAATGACAAATGATTTAAAACAAAATTGGCATTGACAAATAGTTTTACAATATGTTATAGTCAACCTGTCAGAGGTCACAAAGTTTGTTAAGTATCAGTATTCAAAGAAACTTATATATGCTCATAATGGGATGAGTGTTTCTACCAACTACCGTAATAGTTGTCTATAAGTTTCCTCGTGATGGGAAGGCGGCTTTTTTAGCTGTGCTGTTTTTGTTCACGTTTGGAGCGACAAAAGGGAACGGTAGTTTTTTATTGCTTGGTTTTTAGGAACGTTGCAATTTGGCTGCCGTATTTTTGTTTGTGCGGAACAGGAGGTTCTATGACCGGTGATAGAAATTTTATACTAAAAGGAAACATTTGCTATAGTGAGGATGTCCATACGTTAAGAACGGTGGAACAGGGTTTTTTAATATGCCAGAATGGGAAGTCAGCCGGAGTATTTCACAGCATACCGGAGCAGTTTAAGGAATTTTTGATAATTGACTGTAACGATAAGCTGATTATACCGGGACTAGTCGATCTTCATATTCATGCACCCCAATATTCATTCCGGGGACTGTCCATGGATTTAGAGCTGTTAGACTGGCTGAATACCAATACGTTTCCGGAGGAAGCCAGATATGGCGATCTGGAATATGCAAAAAAGGCCTACCAGATATTTGCAGAAGCGATGAAAAAAAGCGGGACCACCAGGGCCTGTATATTTGCAACCATCCACGGACGGGCGACAGAGCTGTTGATGGATCTCATGGAAGAGACCGGTTTAAAGACGATGGTTGGAAAGGTCAATATGGACCGGAATGCACCGGATTATCTATGTGAGCCGGGTGCACAGGAGTCAGAGGCGGAAACTCTTTTATGGTTATCCCATACAAGAACGAAGTATAAGAATGTAACTCCGATTCTGACACCCAGATTTATTCCGTCCTGCACCGATGATCTCATGGAACGGCTGGGAAGGCTGAAGAGGAAATACAAACTTCCGGTTCAGTCCCATTTGTCGGAGAATTTAAGTGAGATCGAATGGGTGAAAAGCTTATGTCCCAGTACCGGGTGTTACGGCGAAGCCTATGATCAGTTCGGCATGTTCGGTGGGGAGGAAAAGACTGTGATGGCACATTGCGTCTATTCTTCTGAACAGGAGATTGAACTGATGAAAAAGCGGGGAGTTTATATTGCACACTGTCCCCAGTCCAACACCAACCTTGCTTCTGGAATTGCACCAGTCCGTACCTTTTTAGATCTGGAATTAAAGACAGGCTTAGGTACCGATGTAGCAGGGGGAAGCGGGGAATCCATTTTCCGAGCCATGGCTGATGCCATATCAGTATCAAAGCTTCGGTGGCGCCTTGTGGATTCTTCATTAAAACCTGTTACGATTGAGGAAGCATTCTATCTGGGAACTCTGGGAGGAGGTTCTTTCTTTGGAAAGACAGGCAGCTTTCTGGAAGGTTATGAGTTTGATGCTCTGATTCTTGATGACAGCAGTTTAAGTCATCCCCAGCCGCTAAGTGCGAGGGAACGGCTGGAACGTTTTATCTATCTGTCTGATGACAGACACATCACGGGGAAGTATGTGGAAGGGAAACGAATTTTTTAGAGCACCTAAGGAGGTAGGAAGTATGGAACGAAATACCAATGCAGGATTTTTACAGAAGATATTTCATTTATCTGAAAATCACACAGATGTGAAAACTGAGATTATAGCCGGAATCACTACATTTATGACGATGGCTTATATACTGGCAGTAAACCCAAGCGTTCTTGGGGCGGCAAAAATGGACAGCGGTGCAGTCTTTACAGCCACAGCGCTGGCATCCATGGTTGCAACACTTTTAATGGCGGGTCTTGCAAATTATCCATTTGTACTGGCACCAGGAATGGGATTAAATGCTTACTTTGCATATACCGTTGTTCTGAATATGGGTTATACCTGGGAGATGGCACTGGCAGCCGTATTCATCGAAGGTATTATCTTTATTCTGCTTTCACTGACCAGTGTCCGTGAGGCGATTTTCAATGCAATTCCAATGAACCTAAAACATGCGGTATCAGCTGGTATCGGTTTATTTATTGCATTTATTGGACTTCAGAATGCGAAGGTAGTGGTTGACGGTGCGACTCTTGTAACCATGTATTCCTTTAAGACATCTCTTAAAGACGGAACCTTTCATACCGTAGGCATCACAGTTTTACTTGCGATTATCGGTATTCTGATTACTGCGGTGCTGGTTGTTAAGAATGTGAAAGGTAACATCCTGTGGGGAATTCTGGCTACCTGGGCACTAGGCATGATCTGCCAGGCGGTTGGACTTTACCAGCCAAACCCGGAATTGGGCATGTTCAGTGTATTCCCGGATTTTTCCAGGGGATTTGGAATTCCAAGCATGGCACCAACCTTTTTAAAGCTGGATTTTTCCAAAATTTTATCTGTAGATTTTCTTGTAGTCATGTTTGCGTTCCTGTTTGTAGATATGTTTGATACACTGGGAACTCTGATCGGAGTGGCATCCAAAGCAGACATGCTTGATAAAGATGGAAAGCTTCCACAGATTAAGGGAGCACTGATGGCAGATGCCGTAGGTACTTCTGTAGGAGCGTTATTTGGTACATCCACAACTACAACTTTCGTTGAGAGTGCTGCAGGTGTGGCAGAAGGCGGAAGAACTGGATTAACAGCAGTGGTAGCAGCCATACTTTTTGGCTTATCCCTGTTTTTATCCCCGATCTTTCTTGCAATCCCTTCCTTTGCGACAGCTCCGGCTTTGATCATTGTAGGATTTTTAATGATGACATCAATTACCAAGATTGATTTTTCCGATTTTACAGAGGCTCTTCCATGCTATATCGCAATTATTGCCATGCCGTTTATGTACAGCATTTCTGAAGGTATCGCCATGGGCGTAATCTCTTATGTATTTATTAACCTTGTTACAGGCAATGCAAAGAAAAAGAAAATCAGTCTTCTGATGTATATTTTAGCAGTCTTGTTTGTACTCAAATATGTACTGATCTGATAGATCTGTAAAAAAAGCGGTGACAAGCATTCACCAGGCAGTTATTGCCTGAATGAAGGATTGTCACCGCCTTTTTATTGCGGTTTTATTTCCTAAATCAGAAATCAGTTCAATAAAACAATAGCCAGATTTAAGTATCCTGCAAATGTAACCCATAAAAGATAGGGGATCTGCATAAGAGCAGCTGCCTGGTTTACAGACCAGAAAGCCGAGATCATACGAATAATAAGGTACCATAAAAGCAGCAGAATCAGGAAAGCCAGAAGATAGTTCTGCAGGTTAAAGAACACAAGGCTCCAGATAAAATTAAGAGACAGCTGGATTGCATAAAGCTGGAGTGCTTCCTTTCGTTTCGGAGAAGGTGACTGGGCAATTAAATAAGATCCTAATCCCATTAAAAGATATAAGATGGTCCATACAATCGGAAAGATCCATCCAGGCGGGGAAAGTGCCGGCCGGTTTAAATCTTTATATATCATCATGCTGTTCTTTGTAAAAAATCCAGCCAACGCGCCAACTGCCAGAGGTAGTACCAGGAAAAAAATAAATTTTTTTCTGTTATTATTCATAGGAATCTCCTGTTCCTGTAATTAATACAATCTATTCTGTCTTTCCACAAATTATTTCCCGTTTTTAGGCAGAATAATATTTAAAAAGATGGCTACCAGGGTTGCAACAACGACTGGAGAACGGCCAAAGATCGTCACTACCCATGCGGGAAATGTGGAAAGCGCGGCTGTAGCCTGGGAAATCCCCATGCCAAGAGCTGCTGCAAGTCCTACAATAGAAGAATTCCGGTAGTTCATCTCTTCAGAGGTTACCAGTTTCATTCCCGTCATGGCAATGGAAGCAAATACAGATACCGTAGCGCCTCCTAATACACACTGGGGAATGGTAGTAAGTAAAGCAGAAAACTTGGGAATCAGACCGGCAGCCAGTAAGAAGGCGGCAGTCAATCCCATAACGCAGCGGTTAACAACTTTCGTCGTAGTTACGATGCCCACGTTCTGGCTGTAGGTGGCTGTTGGCAAACCTCCTAAAAGAGCACCGAAGATGTTTGTTACACCATATCCCATGATTCCGCCCTGCAATTCCTTGTCGGTTGGCTCTCTGTCGATGGATCCGCTGGTGGTGGCTGTAAAGTCACCGATTGCCTGAACCGAGTTAATGGCAAATAAAAGTCCGATGGCAATACAGGAGGAGGGTTCAAAGGTGATTCCGAAGTGAAGCGGCTTTGGAATGGAAAATAAAGAAGCTGCAGCGATGTTGGAAAAACTCACCATTCCAAAAAACAGTGCGGTCACATATCCCACCATGATGCCGATGAGAATGGAAGCCAGCTTATAAATTCCCTTTCCGAAATGATTCAGTACTGTGACCACAGTCAGAGTAATAAAAGCGACGGTCCAGTTCTGCCACGATCCGTAGGAAGGGTTTGATACTCCGCCTGCCATATAGTTAATGGCGGTGGGATAAAGAGAAAGTCCAATAGTAAATACTACGGTTCCGGTAATGAGTGGGGGGAAGAATTTCCGGATCCGCATAACAGAGATTCCTACCAGACATGCCACGATGCCGCCCACAATCTGTGCTCCCAAAATGGCAGAAAGACCATAATCTGCAGCAATGGACTGCATACTTGGGACGTAAGCAAAGCTGATGCCCAGAATAACAGGGAGAGAGGAGCCAAGGTGGAATCCTTTCTTTTTCCCGACGGGAAAAAGCTGGAGGAGTGTGGACAGGGCCGAAACCACCAGGGCAGCCTGAATCAGGATGACCCGGTCGGAAGCTTCCAGTCCTGCGACATTGGATACAATGATGGGGGGTGTGACGCAGCCGACGATCATTGCAACCAGATGCTGAATTGCAAGGGGGAGTGCGTGAGAAAACCTGGGGATGCCGTCGAGTTCAAAAATAGATGCATACTGCCTGTCAGATTGTCTCATAGTAAAATGTTCTCCTTTAACAAGTTTTACTGTTGAATATGAGTTCCCGTACTTCCAAGTATTCCTTCTTTTGCTTTTTCTAACAGAGTAATGAGGGCCGTCCGTCCTTTCCTGGATTCTGCAAATTTTACTGCAGCCTCTACCTTAGGAAGCATGGAGCCAGGTGCAAAGTGCCCCTCTATGATGTACTGTCTGGCCTCTTTTGCGGTAATGTTACTCAGCCATTTTTCTTCAGGCTTTCCATAATTCAAAGCGATCTTTTCCACAGCTGTCAGAATGATGAGAAGATCTGCATCCAGTTCTTCCGCCAGGAGTTCGCTGGCAAAGTCTTTATCAATGACTGCGCTGGCACCCTTTAAGTGGTTTCCGTTTAAGGTAACAGGGATTCCGCCCCCGCCGCAGGCGATCACCAGCTGTCCGCTGTCCACAAGAGAGCGGATGGCTTCAATTTCAATAATTTCCTGAGGCTTTGGAGAAGCAACCATTCGGCGGTAGCCTCTTCCGGCATCTTCTTTCATTAAGTATCCGTATTTTGAAGCCGCTTCCTCAGCCTGTTCAGCTGACATAAAATGCCCGATTGGTTTGGAGGGATTTAAAAATGCAGGGTCCTTTTCGTCCACACGGATCTGGGTGATCATGGTGGTCACCGGAATATGTCTGATATTCCGGTTCACCAGTTCTTCTCTTAAGGCATTCTGAAGATCATAGCCGATATATGCCTGGCTCATGGCAACGCAGACGGAGAGGGGAGTGTTAGGCTGCTCCTGATCCTCTCTGCATAACGCACTCATGGCATTGTTGATCATTCCCACCTGAGGGCCGTTTCCATGGGCAACCACAACCTCACAGCCTTCTTCAATCAGATCCACGATGGCTTTTGAGGTGATTTTCACTGCAGCCATCTGCTCTGGCAGGGTATTGCCAAGGGCGTTTCCGCCCAGGGCAATTACAATTCTCTTTTTTTTCTCCATATGAGTGATCCCCTTGGTCAGATTGAGAACTTACGCGGTGATTTCTTTTCCTCCAGCTTTTTAAATACTTCCTGGGGATTTTGGAATTTGCTTAAAAAGATCATGGCAGCGATTACGTATGGCTTATAGCTGGCTTCCTTATAAAGAGGATTTCTGTAACGGTCAAATACGGAAGCTTCCACTTCTCCGTCCTTGCAGCTGATATCGTTGATATCTGCAGGGAGGCAGTGAAGATAAAGGGCTTTTCCATCCTTTGTGGTCTTCATCAGTTCTTCCGTACAGCACCAGTCCTTGTGATTGGCATTCTGAGCCAGAAGTTCCTTCTCAAGCGCCTTGATTCCGTCCATATCGCCATTGCCATAAAGATCGGTTCTCTTTTCCATGGCTGCAAATGGTGCCCAGCTCTTAGGATAAACGATGTCAGCATCCTTGAAGGCATCTGCCATATCATTGGATACGCGGAAAGAACCTCCGGATTTTTCTGCATTGCCCTTTGCAACATCTAAAACTTCCGGCATTACCTCATAGCCTTCCGGATGAGCAAGTACCACTTCCATTCCCATACGTGTCATTAATCCGATCACACCCTGAGGGACTGATAAGGGTTTTCCGTAGGAAGGAGAGTAAGCCCAGGTCATGGCCAGCTTCTTGCCCTTTAAGTTTTCGATACCGCCGAACTCATGAATGATATGAAGCATGTCAGCCATGGTCTGTGTTGGGTGGTCGATGTCGCACTGTAAGTTTACAAGTGCCGGCTTCTGTTCCAGAATTCCGTCTTTATATCCTTCTGTCACGGCATCAGAAACCTGATGCATATAGGCGTTTCCTTTTCCGATATACATATCGTCACGGATACCGATGACATCTGCCATGAAGGAGATCATGTTGGCAGTTTCACGAACAGTTTCTCCATGGGCGATCTGGGATTTTCCTTCGTCTAAATCCTGTACTTCCAGTCCGAGAAGGTTGCAGGCAGAGGCAAAGGAAAAGCGGGTGCGGGTGGAGTTGTCGCGGAATAAGGAGATTCCAAGTCCGCTCTCAAAAACCTTTGTGGAGATGTTGTTTTCTCTCATAAAGCGGAGGGCGTCTGCAACGGTCCAGACCGCTTCCAGTTCGTCGTCCGTTTTCTCCCAGGTTAAAAAGAAGTCATTTTCGTACATCTCCTTGAAATTTAAGGAATTCAGTTTGTCGATATAATCCTGTAAGGTTTTCATAATGTGGTAAGCCTCCTGATTTTAGTTTTATTCTTTGCAGTAAACAGTGGGAAGTGCGGCATATACGGCTGCACAGGTGACAAGATCCTGCTTCCAGGTCTTTTCATTGGGCGCATGGGCCTGGGCTTCTGCCCCCGGTCCAAAACCGATGCATGGAATCTGGTTGCGTCCCATAATGGAGACGCCGTTGGTGGAAAAGGTCCATTTGTCGGTGAGAGGACGGGCAGTCCGCATGGAGACAGTCTCTTTTGCACCGATTCTGGTATCCCCGTATAAGGACTTATAAGCTTCTTCCAATGATCTGGTTACTTTATGATCCTCAGGAATGACCCAGGTTGGGAAGTAACATTCGATGGGATAAGTAAGGCCTTTATAGGAAGGACGGGAATACTCATACATGGAAACGGTAACATCGTTTCCGTATTTCTTAACATTTGGCAGGCTGCGGATCTCATCCAGACAGCTTTCCCAGGTTTCCCCTGCTGTCATACGGCGGTCTAAGGAAACAGAACAGGAGTCTGCTACTGCACAGCGGCTTGGTGAAGTGAAGAAAATCTCTGAAACAGTAATGGTGCCTTTTCCTAAAAAGTTTGCTTCTTTCCACTGTGGATTCTGTGATTCATCAAGCATCTTGACAAGTCCCTTGATCTCCTTGTCATCAGCGGCATCATTCTCGTTAAGAGAACGGACATCCTGAAGAATATCAGCCATCTTATAGATCGCATTATCTCCCCGCTCCGGTGCGGAGCCGTGGCAGGAGATACCCTTTACGTCCACACGGATTTCCATACGGCCTCTCTGACCGCGGTAGATACCTCCGTCAGTGGGCTCTGTGGAAACTACAAATTCCGGGCGGATCTTATCTTCATTGATAATGTACTGCCAGCAAAGTCCGTCGCAGTCTTCTTCCTGAACGGTACCGGTAACCAGAACGGTATATTTATCATTTAAAAGACCTAAATCCTTCATGATTCTGGCTCCGTAAACAGCAGATACCAGTCCGCCGCACTGGTCGGAAACACCTCTTCCGCCAATCTCCGTATCAGTTTCATAGCCTTCGTAGGGGTCGAAGTTCCAGTTGGATTTGTTACCGATTCCTACCGTATCAATGTGGGCATCGAAGCCGATCAGTGTTTTTCCGGTTCCCATAAATCCAAGCACATTGCCCATGGGATCGATCTCCACCTTGTCAAACTCAAGCTTTTGCATCTCCTGTGCAATCCGGTCGATATGAGCTTTTTCATCGCAGCTCTCTCCTGGAAACTGAACGATGTCACGCAGAAATTTTGTCATATCTGCTTCGTAGCTTTTTGCTGCTTCTTTGATTTTTTCGTAATCCATGTTTTTAACCTCCGGTTTTTATGAAATGGTTAACGTTCTTTTCCTTCCCAGACAATGGCTTTGTAACGGTCCGGGTCAGTATCTCCCTCTGTTGAAAAAAGCAGAACTTTAGAATCTTTATTAAGTCCCAGGTGATCTCTTAAAGCCTGACAGGAGTCATCCTTCATAACAGAAGCTAAAACTCCAAAGGGTGCAGCTCCCGATTCACCCGATGTAACAGGAGTATCTCCCTTTATTGGAGCAGCCAGCATCCTCATGCCTGCAGCGGCAGCCCAGTCAGGTGCAGAGATAAAGGTATCCGTATGATTCTTTAAAATATCCCAGGATATGGTATTGGGTTCTCCGCAGGCAAGACCTGCCATAATGGTCTGCATGTCGCCGTCCACGATCCGGATATTACCGTCTCCGGCTTTCGCTCCTTCATAAAGACAGGCTGCCACATCTGCCTCCACCACAACACAGACAGGAGGATTCCCCGGATAACGGTTATTAAAGTATCCCACCACTGCTCCGGCAAGAGATCCCACACCTGCCTGAACAAAGACATGGGTAGGTCTTTCACATCCGTATTCCTTAAGCTGTTCGTCTGCTTCCATCACCATGGTGCCGTAGCCCTGCATGATCCAGGCAGGAATTTCCTCGTAGCCGTCCCAGGCAGTATCCTGGACCACCACGCCGTTTTTCACCTTTGAAGCGGCATCTGCAGCCATGCGGACGCATTCATCGTAGTTGAATTCCTCGATGGTTACCTCTGCTCCTTCCGCTTTGATGTTGTTAAAGCGGTTCATTGTAGTTCCTTTTGGCATAAAGACAACTGCCTTCTGACCAAGCTGGCGGGCAGCCCAGGCAACGCCTCTTCCGTGGTTGCCGTCAGTTGCGGTGAAAAAGGTGGCCTGACCGAATTCTTTCTTTAAAGCTTCTGAGGTCAGAACCTGATAGGGGAGATCAGAAACTTCCTTTTTTGTCTGCTTTGCCACATATCTGGCCATGGCGTAAGATCCGCCTAAAACCTTAAAGGCATTTAAGCCGAACCGGTAAGATTCATCTTTTATGTAAATCTCACCTAATCCCAGGTGGTCTGCCATATGTGGAAGCTTAGTCAGAGGAGTTTCTTTGTACTGGGGAAAGCTTTCGTGAAAGTTTCTCGCTTTTTGTACCTCCTCCTGTGACATAACAGGCAGATGTCTGTCATCGGTCTTTGGCATGGTGTTTACAGCCCATTCGATTGGTTTCATGTCTGCACATTCTCCTTTATAATAAATTAAAATCAACGGGTATCATTGGACGGATGCTTAAGCCTTTTCTTTGTTTGCATCCATGTAGCTGTATAAAGTAAACTTTGAGATACCAAAATAACTGGAGACCTTGTCGCCTGATTTGGTAATGAGAAATGCACCCGCGTCATTTAGATACTGGATTGCCAGGATCTTGTCATCCTTGCTCATTAAGGCGACGGGCTTTCCAACCAAAGCCACGGACTGCTCGATTAAGGTATCTAACAGGTCATTGACGTTATGGGTGATTTTTTTAGGTTCTTTGTTGTGATCACCGGCAGCTTCACCGGTGGAGATTAATGATTTTACCGCATTTTCAATTGTAAGCAGTCCGGTAATGTCATAATTTAAGGCGAGGATGTAGTCTACCGTATGATCATTTCCCCTGATGTACATGGTGCTGGATTTTAAAATTCTGCCATCCTCGGTTCGTGTCAGATAGGAGAGACGGTCTTTTAAGAGATCAGGATCCTTTTTTAAAGTCTCCAGAACAATTTCAGAGGGTCCGTCTCCGATCTTACGGTTACTGACCTGGCCGTTTTCTATAAAAACGATGGAGCTTTCCATGTTTTCCCTGCGCAGATCGTGAATCACCACTTCGCATTGACTGCCGAAGTGAGCCGCGACTCCCTGTGCGATCTGTGTCAGTAACTGAAGCTTTGAATCCATTCTTTTCTCCTCCTTACAGGATCATTGATAAACTCATCATAGCATAAAAAAATTTAAATACAAGTGGTTTTCTAAAAAATTTTTAGGTTTACTAATTATTTTTGTAATTCATGCTTGCAATTCTGAAAATGAAATGATACACTGTTTTTATCAGAGAACCATGGTATAATGTGCATAAAAAATATAAGTCAAAACAGATAAAAAGTAAGCAAATTGTGAAAATAAAGTGTTGGACTATGAAAATACTTCTGTCAGGTTTGTATACATAAGAAAATTAGTAATTTGCTTTCGTATATTAGAAAATTGAAAAGGAGATGGAATCATGCTGATAATCGGTAATGGAAGAATGATCACAAGAGATCTTAAGAATCCGTTTCTGGAAGACGGTGCAGTGGCTATGGAGGATGGGGTTATAAAACGTGTTCTCACCACTGGTGAGATGAGAAAGGCATATCCCCAGGCGGAATACATCGATGCCAGGGGAGGAGTAATCATGCCTGCCTTTATCAATACCCATGAGCATATTTACAGCTCCTTTGCCAGAGGGTTAGCCATTGACGGATACGATCCCCACGGCTTTTTGGAGATTCTTGACGGCCTTTGGTGGACCATAGACAGGAATTTAACTTTAGATGATGTTTATTTAAGCGCTATGGCCACATATGTGGATTCCATTAAAAACGGTGTGACAACCGTTTTTGACCATCATGCCAGCTTTGGGCAAATCAGGGACTCCTTATTTAAAATTGAGGATGCAGCGGTTAAAACCGGAGTAAGAACCTGCTTATGCTACGAGGTATCCGACCGGGCAGGAGAGGAAAAAGCAAAGGAAGGAGTTCTTGAGAATGAGGCGTTTATCCGCCATGCTCTTTCTGATGAACGTGACATGATTGCAGGTATGATGGGAATGCATGCCCAGTTTACCATATCCGATCAGACCATGGAATTTGCGGCATCCCATAAGCCTGACGGGACAGGCTGTCATATTCATGTGGCAGAAGGCATTGAAGATCTCCACGACTGCCTTCATAAGTACGGCAAGCGGATTGTTGACCGCCTTATGGACTTTCAGATTCTGGGGGAAAAGACGCTTTTGGGACACTGTATCTATATTAATCCCCATGAGATGGACTTAATACTTGATACAGACACCATGGTGGTACACAATCCGGAATCCAATATGGGGAATGCCTGCGGATGCCCTCCTGCTATGGAGCTGGTGAAGCGGGGGATTTTAACCGGTCTTGGAACAGACGGCTATACCCATGATATGCTGGAATCTTATAAGACAGCCAACGTTCTCCATAAACACCATTTATGCGATCCCAATGCGGCATGGGGCGAGGTTCCGAAGATGCTCTTTGAAGGGAATGCAAAGATTGCAGGAAGATATTTTAAGAAACCGCTGGGAGTTTTAAAAGAAGGTGCCGCTGCCGATGTCATTGTAACGGATTATATCCCGTTAACACCCATGAATGCAGAGAACGCAAACAGCCATATTCTGTTTGGAATGACCGGGCGCAGTGTGGTTACAACCGTCTGTAACGGCAAGGTACTTATGAAAGACAGAATTCTTACGGGAATTGACGAAGAGAAGCTTATGGCAGACTGCAGGGAAGCGGCGGGAGCGCTTGCTGCACGGATCAACGGACGTTAAAAACAGTCTGAGAATATTCATACAGGGCTTGAAGATCACTGAGATTAAGCCCGGATGCAGGAGGATATCAATGGGAGACAAAATGACACCTATGCCGTTTTCACAATTAATGGACTGGGTAACAGGAGAACAGAAAAAACAGGACTCCGTTTTCGGAGTATACCGTCCTTACAGGGCGGATGGGTCATATAGCAGGGAACTCTTTGGCAGAACTCTTGAAACACCAATCGGACCGGCGGCTGGTCCCCATACCCAGCTGGCCCAGAACATTGCAGCTGCTTACTATGCAGGAAGCCGTTTCTTTGAACTGAAAACCGTCCAGATTTTAGACGGAGATGATCTTCCCGTAGAAAAGCCCTGCATCAGGGCAGAGGATGAGTGCTACAACTGTGAGTGGTCCACGGAGCTATATGTTCCCCAGGCTCAGGAGGAATATATCAAAGCGTGGTTTTTACTGTCCTTTATGGCAAAAGAATACGGACTGGGCCGGATGGATGGCTTTCAGTTTAATATGAGTGTGGGCTATGACCTGGAAGGAATCAAATCTCCCAAAGTCAATTCCTTCATTGACTGCATGATGGAAGCGAAAGATACGGAAACGTTCCATTCCTGCAGGCAGTATCTTCTGGATCATTCAGAGCAGTTTCAAAATGTGACAAAAGAGGATATTGAGTCCATTTCTTCCCGGATCTGCAACAGCGTGACTCTTTCTACTTTACATGGCTGTCCGCCTCAGGAGATTGAGCGGATAGCAGTCTATTTAATAGAAGAGAAGGGACTGAATACCTTTATTAAATGTAACCCCACACTGCTGGGATATGAATTTGCCAGAAATACCCTGGACCAGATGGGATATGACTATATTTCTTTCGGTGAGTTCCATTTTCTTGATGATCTTCAGTATGAGGATGCAATCCCCATGCTAAAGAGGCTTATGGCACTGGCGAAGGAGCGCAGGCTGGAGTTTGGCGTAAAGCTTACCAATACCTTCCCGGTTGATGTAAAGAATAACGAGCTTCCAAGCCAGGAGATGTATATGTCGGGAAGGTCACTTTTCCCACTGTCCATGGCTCTGGCAGCCAGACTTTCCAAAGAATTTGACGGCACGCTTCGAATTTCATTTTCCGGCGGAGCTGATTATCATAACATCAGGGACATTATAGATGCAGGAATCTGGCCGGTTACAGTTGCCACTACCCTTTTAAAACCGGGCGGTTACCAGAGACTCCTTCAGATGGCGGAAAAGACGAAAGAAAAGGGAGTCTCATTTCAGGGAGTGGATAGTAATAAAACTTCAAAACTGGCAAAAGATTCCGTTTCAGATTCTCATTATAAAAAAGCCTTAAAGCTTTTGCCAGACAGGAAGATGAAAAAAACAGTGCCATTGCTTGACTGCTATACGGCACCCTGTCAGGAGGCCTGTCCCATTCATCAGGATATAACCACCTATTTAAAACTTTCAGGTGAGGGAAACTATGAAGAGGCCATGGAGGTGATTGCAGAGAAAAATCCCCTTCCTTTCATAACCGGTTCCATTTGTGCCCATAACTGTATGAATATGTGTACCAGGAATCATTACGAATCCCCGGTTAATATACGGGGAGCCAAGCTGCTTTGTGCAGTAAATGGATATGACAATTACCGGAAAACCATTAAAAAAGGGAAACTGACAGGCAAAAAAACTGCAATTATCGGAGGCGGTCCGGCCGGCCTTTCTGCTGCTTATTTTCTGACAAAGAACGGTATGCCTGCTACAATCTTTGAAAAGAGCGGAAGGCTTGGAGGCGTAGTACGAAACGTCATTCCTGATTTTAGAATTTCAGGTGACGTGATTGATCATGACATCGATTTATGCCTCTCTTATGGGGCAGAAGTAAGGCTGAATACGGAAATAACAGATCTGGCTGCATTAAAAGAAGAAGGCTTTGATTTTATCATTCTGGCGGCAGGTGCAAGCGAGCCCGGAGTTTTGAATCTGAAAACAGGCGAAGCCATGAATGCCCTGCATTTTCTGAATCAGTACAGGGAAACGGATAAAAACGTGGAGATCGGAAAGACAGTTGCTGTAATCGGCGGAGGAAATACAGCCATGGATACGGCAAGAGCAGCTGTCAGAACCCATGGTGTGAAAGAGGTTTCTCTCATTTACCGGAGAACGAAACGATATATGCCTGCAGATGAGGAAGAACTGCTGCTGGCCATGCAGGATGGGGTAAAATTCATGGAACTTTTAGCTCCCAAAGAGTGGAGTAACGGCCAGCTCATCTGCAGCGTGATGAAGCTTTCCGCAGCAGATGAAAGCGGAAGAAGGGCTGTTACAGAGACGAAAGAGACTGTTTCCATACCTGCAGATACAGTTATAGCCGCAGTTGGTGAGGGAGTACCAAAGGAGTTTTATTTAAAGAACGGCATTGAATTAACAGACAGGGGAAGAGTGCTTGTGAATGAGGAGACTCTGGAAACAGGCGTACCAGGAGTTTATGCAGTGGGAGATGGTCTTTTTGGCCCGGGAACAGTGGTGGAGGCCATAAGAGATGCAAGGATGGCAGCTGAATCCATTCTGGGGAAAAAGGCTGCAAGGGATTTTGACGGCACATCATCTGATGATACCAAGCTTTACGGCAGAAGGGGAATATTAAAAGAGACTCTGAATGGTCAGGAAGAAAGCACCAGATGCCTTGGATGTAAAAGTATCTGTGAAAACTGCGCAGAGGTTTGTCCAAACCGCGCCAATCTGGCACTCCTGATTCCGGGATTAACAAAACATCAGATACTCCATGTGGATTATTTATGTAATGAATGCGGAAACTGCCGAAGCTTTTGTCCATATGACAGCGCTCCGTATTTAGATAAATTCACTCTGTTTGCAAATGAAGCTGATTTAAATAACAGTAAAAATCAGGGCTTCACTGTAACCGACAGAAAAACCGGTACATTCCTGCTCCGGTATCTGGGAAAACTGTATACGGGGAAAGCAGGGGAGCAGGCTGATGCAGTTCCGGAGGGACTTTTAAAGATTGTGGAAACCGTCATAAAAGACTACGATTATCTTTTAGGATAAGAAAGTGGGTGAAGCAATGGTTCGTTTCCTGGTTAACGGTAAGACTGTAACGGTACCGGAAGAAAGAAAGCTGATAGATGTTTTAAGAACCGATCTGGGGCTTAAGTCTGTGAAAGACGGATGCAGTGAGGGGGCCTGCGGGACCTGCACGGTCTTAATAGACGGAAAGGCTGTAAAAGCCTGTGTTCAGAAGGCCGCCAGGATGGAGGGAAAATCTGTCATGACGGTGGAGGGACTGTCTGACAGAGAAAAAGAAGTGTTTGTCTATGCCTTTGGGCAGGCAGGAGCTGTTCAGTGCGGTTTCTGTATTCCCGGTATGGTAATCTGTGCGAAGGCTTTAATTGATGAAAATCCTGATCCGACCAGGGAAGAGGCTGCTTTTGCAGTGAGGGGGAATATCTGCCGCTGTACCGGATATAAGAAGATTATTGATGCCATTCTTCTTGCAGCCAGGCTGCTGCGTGAAGATGTCAGGGATTTAAAGGCTCCTGAAGTAACGTCTGTGGGACAGCGGGTTCACCGCCTGGATGTACCGGAAAAAGTTCTGGGTTACGGTGAATACGTGGATGATATGGAAGTGGAAGGCCTGATCTACGGCGGCGCGGTACGGAGCCGGTATCCCAGGGCCAGAATTCTCTCCATAGACAGTTCCAGGGCAAAAGCGCTGCCCGGAGTCCGTGCAGTCTTAACAGCTAAAGATGTTCCGGGAAGGAATAAAGTGGGACATTTAAAAAAAGACTGGGATACCATGATTCCGGAAGGAAAAATTACCAGATATGTGGGAGATGCAGTCTGTCTTGTAGCGGCCGACACTCCGGAGATACTGGAAGAAGCCAAGGGGTTAATCAAGATTGACTACGAAGAGCTTCCAGGAGTTTTCTCGCCGCAGGAAGCTTTAAAGCCGGATGCACCTCTGGTTCATGATACCGGTAATATTTTAGCCCATGAACATCTGGTAAGAGGAGATGCAAAAAAAGCAATAGAGAGTTCCGCTTATTCGGTAACCATGCATTATGAAACACCGTTTACCGAACATGCCTTTCTGGAGCCGGAGTGCGCCATAGCCATAGTGGACCGGAATAAGGAAGAAGCTGTTATCTATTCTTCTGATCAGGGAACCTACGATACGCAAAAGGAATGTGCCGGAATGCTTGGCTGGGAGCTTTCAAAGGTTCATGTGATCAATAAGCTGGTAGGAGGCGGATTCGGCGGAAAAGAGGATATGTCCGTTCAGCATCACGCGGCTCTTTTGTCCTACTACACAGGCAGACCTGTAAAGGTAAAACTCACCAGGAAAGAAAGCATGATGGTTCATCCAAAGCGCCATCCTGCATCCATGGAATTTACCACGGCCTGTGATGAGAACGGTTACCTCACCGGCATGACTGCAACGGTCATAACGGATACCGGAGCCTACGCCTCCCTGGGAGGACCTGTGCTCCAGCGGCTTTGCACCCATGCAGCAGGGCCCTATAATTATCAGAACATCGACATTGAAGGAACGGCTGTTTATACCAATAATCCGCCTGCAGGAGCATTTCGCGGATTCGGAGTTACACAAAGCTGTTTTGCCATAGAATGCAACTTAAACCTGCTTGCAGAGAAAGCAGGGATCAGTCCCTGGGAAATCCGCTACCGCAATGCCATAAGGCCGGGACAGGAACTTCCAAACGGCCAGATCGCTGCAGAAGGAACAGCGCTTGTGGAAACCCTTCTTGCAGTAAAGGATATTTATGAAAGCAGCCCTTATGCAGGAATTGCCTGTGCCATGAAAAATGCCGGTGTGGGTGTGGGACTTCCAGACTGGGGAAGGTGCAGGCTTACCATCGAAGATGGGAAAGTCCATATCAGATCAGGTGCATCCTGTATCGGTCAGGGACTTGGAACCGTTCTGGAGCAGATCGTCTGTGAGACACTTGGCATAACAGGAGATCAGGTAATCTATGTGGCGGCAGAGACCAATCTGGCTCCTGATTCCGGAACCACCTCCGGCTCCCGGCAGACTCTGGTAACCGGAGAAGCTGCGATACGGGCATGCGGTCTGATCCTTAATGACTTAAAGGACGGGAAAGACCTGTCTTCTTTAAATGGAAAAGAATACTTTGGAGAGTATCTGGCTGCTACAGATCCCATGGGAAGCGAAAAGAAGAATCCGGTCTCCCATGTGGCCTACGGCTTTGCAACCCAGGTGGTCTGTTTAAAGGAAGACGGCACCGTGGAAAAGGTGATAGCTGCCCATGATGTGGGAAAAGCCATTAATCCCCTGTCTGTAGAAGGACAGATTGAAGGCGGTGTGATCATGTCGCTGGGATATGCCCTGACGGAGGAATTCCCTTTGGATCATGGTGTCCCCCTTGCAAAATTCGGGACTCTGGGGTTGTTCCGTGCGGACAGGACGCCGGATGTTAAGAGCATTATCGTAGAACGCAATCACGATCCTCTGGCCTACGGGGCAATCGGAATCGGAGAAATCACCTCTATTCCTACGGCACCGGCTGTGCAGGGTGCTTATTATAAGTATGACGGAGTATTTCGTACCTCCCTGCCATTGGAAGAGACGGCATATCGGAAAAAGAAAAAATAACCGGGGAAAGGGCGCAGGAGAAAATCGTTTTCTCTGCGCCTTTTTGGGATTGACAAGAAACCGGGAAAAAGGGAAAATAGATGATATAGACCGGTATGCAGACAGCAAACCGGATCATAAGAAAGGAAGTGAATTTGCTGTGAAGACGTTGTTGAAAGGCGGAACAGTAATTTCGGGAAGCAGGGCTGTTGCGGCAGATGTCCTCATGGAGGATGGAACGATTCTGGCTGTGGAACAGGAAATTAAAGATGGGGCGGCAGATGTAATCGATGTATCCGGCAGACTTCTGTTTCCTGGATTTATTGATGCCCATACACATTTTGATCTTCATGTGGCAGGCACCGTAACTGCAGATGATTTTGAGTCCGGAACCAGAGCGGCTTTAGCCGGAGGAACCACCATGATCATCGATTTTGCCACCCAGTACCAGGGGGAAAGTCTCCATCAGGCACTGGATCAATGGCATAAAAAGGCAGATGGCAAGGCATCCTGTGATTATGGGTTTCATCTGGCCATATCGGACTGGAACCATTCTGTAAGCGAAGAGCTTGACACCATCATTTCTGAGGGGGTGACTTCCTTTAAGCTGTATATGACTTATGATGAGATGTATATGGCGGATAAAAAGATATACCAGATTTTAAAGCGTTTAAAAGAGGCCGGAGGAATTGCCGGTGTACACTGTGAAAACAAGGGAATCATAGAGGCACTGGTGGAGGAAGAAAAAGCAAAAGGTAATTTTTCCGTTAATGCCCATAAAAAGACAAGACCTGCGGCGGTAGAGGCGGAAGCAGCAGGCCGTCTTCTAAAGATCGCCCAGGTGGCGGACTGTCCGGTTATCATCGTACATTTAAGCTCAGAAGCCGGTTATAAAGAGATCTTATATGCAAGAGAAAGAGGACAGAAGGTTTATGTGGAAACCTGCCCCCAGTATCTGGTTTTTAATGAAGAAGTTTATGACCTCCCCGGCTTTGAGGGAAGTAAGTATGTGATTTCACCAACGATTAAGAAGGAGTCAGACAGACAGCGACTGTGGGAGCTTTTAAAGGCGGATCTGATTCAGACGGTATCCACCGACCACTGCAGCTTCACTACTGCCCAGAAGGCAGCGGGCAGGGATGACTTTACAAAGATACCGAATGGTATGCCCGGAGTAGAGGCACGTCCTGCTTTAATCTACACCTTTGGAGTAAAAAAGAATGGCCTTACTGTGGAACAGATGTGCCGTCTGCTTTCCGAAAATCCAGCAAAGCTTTACGGTGTTTATCCAAAGAAAGGGGTTATAGCTCCTGGAAGTGACGCAGATATTGTGGTATTAAATCCTGATGCCAGATGGACGATGTCTGTTGAAAATCAGGCTGCCCATGTGGATTACTGTCCTTTTGAAGGAATTCCTGTTGAGGGAAAAGCGGAGCTTGTATTTTTAAAAGGCAGACTGGCTGTTAAAAACGGCGAAGTATTATTGGAAAAAACTGGTTCCTATGTGCCAAGAAACAGACCGATGGAGTTACCCTGATGAAATTAAAAAACGCGTATGCTTTTGAAGTATCAGAAGGAAAAATACAGCCGGAGAAAAAGGATTCTTTGTGGGAGGCGCTCCGCCTTACCCTGGTAGAACCGATGATTGTTGCTTTTACCGGCGGAGGCGGTAAGACAACCGCCATGTTTTGCCTTGCCGATGAACTGGCGGGTCAGGGAAAGCGGGTAATTGTAACGACCAGCACACATATCTTCTACCCTGTTGACAGGATTGTTGCAGAAGCGGCTGACTGGAAAACAGTCAGTGATTTTATTGCCGGTCATAAGGAATATTCTTCTTTGGCAGGCTGGGTACTGGTGACCGGCCTGCCTGCCGGAGAGGGAAAACTGAAAGGAATGGAACTGTCTGAACTGGAAAAACTGTTAAGCCTCTGTGATGTGCTTCTTGTTGAGGCAGATGGGGCAAAACGTCTTCCCATTAAGATACCGGCGATGAGGGAACCGGTTATACCAAAAGGTACCTATGCAGTGATCGGGTGTATGGGACTTGACTGCATTGGAGAGCCATGGGGAAAAAAATGTTTCCGCCATGAACTGGCGCCCCAGGTATTTGGCAGTCATATCATGAAAGACCGGATTACTCCGGGTGATGCGGTCAGGATCCTGACCAGCACCAATGGAACCAGAAAGGGAGCGGAGTCCATGGAGTACCGGATTCTTATGAACAAAGCAGATGATGAACTTCAGCTGTCCCGTGCCCGGGCAGTGGCAGAGAACATGGGAGAACAATGGGCGGAGTGTTGTGCAGCAGCCTGTTTTAAGGAATCCGTGCAGGATACAAAATTCTAAGGATAATCACACATTTACAGGAACAGAAAAGGGGTTAACAAGATGAAAGAAATCAGAACGGAAGACGGAGTGGGGCAGGTTCTTTGCCATGATATGACCCAGATCATACCTGGAGTGTCAAAGGACGCAAGATTCCGTAAAGGACATGTGGTGACAGAGGAAGACATTCCTGTTCTGCTGTCCATGGGGAAAGCTCATCTGTATGTATGGGAAAAGGACGATACGATGTATCATGAAAATGAGGCGGCTGAAATACTGTGTGAGTTATGCATCAACGACCATATGGACAGAGGCGATGCAAAAGAGGGAAAAATAGAATTAAAATCCACCATACGCGGACTTCTGAAAATTGATACCGGTCTGCTTGATTCCGTAAACAGTGCAGGAGATATGATGATTGCTTCCAGACATCCCAATACACCTGTGGAGCCAGGGGACAAGCTGTGCGGAACCCGGGTTATTCCACTGGTGATCAGGAAGGATAAAATGGAAGCGGTGAAAAACATGTGCGGCGGAAAAAAGATATTTTCCATTCTGCCATATAAAAATAAGAAAGTCGGTATTGTAACAACCGGAAGTGAAGTGTACTGCGGAAAGGTCAAGGACGCGTTTGGCCCCGTTTTAAGAGCCAAGGCAGAAGAGTTTGGAGGAGAAATTCTGGGGCAGACCGTAACTGATGATAAGCCGGAGCATACGACTGAGGCGATTCTTAATTTTATCAGTCAGGGAGCAGATATGGTTCTGGTCAGCGGAGGCATGAGCGTGGATCCTGATGATAAAACGCCTCTTGCAATCCGCAGTACAGGTGCCAAAGTGGTATCTTACGGCGCACCGGTTCTGCCAGGAGCCATGTTTCTTCTTTCCTATTACAGGAAAGATGGGAAGAACATTCCGGTAGCAGGACTTCCGGGTTGTGTGATGTATGCCAAAAGAACGGTGTTTGATTTAGTCCTGCCAAGACTGATGGCAGACGATCCGGTGACAAAAGAAGAACTGGATAAGCTTGGAAAAGGAGGGCTCTGCCTCTCCTGTGATGAATGTCATTATCCAAACTGCGGATTTGGAAAGGGCTGGTAGGATGAAGATATTGATCAAAGGTGCAGGTGACCTGGCTTCCGGAATCGCCTGCCGCCTGCAGCGATGCGGGTTTTCCATTGTTATGACGGAAATTCCGGTACCAACTACAGTGAGGCGCACTGTGGCATTTTCCAGAGCTGTTTATGAAGGCAGGGCCAAAGTGGAGGATGTTACCGGAGTATTATGCCGCAGTATGGAAGAGATAGAGGAAACCCTGTCAATGGACCAGGTGGCAGTGGTGGTTGATGAGGAATGCCGCATCCGGAAGGAGTTGAAGCCGGATGCGGTTGTAGATGCCATCATAGCGAAGCGGAATCTGGGAACAAAGATTACAGATGCAGATATCGTTATAGGAGTGGGGCCTGGTTTTACGGCAGGCGTGGACTGCCATGGAGTGGTGGAGACCAAACGCGGTCACGACCTGGGCCGGTGCATCTGGAAGGGAAGTGCAGTTCCCAACACAGGAGTCCCTGGAATCATCGGCGGTTATGATAAAGAACGGATTATCCGTTCTGTGGGTAACGGCGTGTTTCACCCGGCTGTCACCATTGGAGCTGTGGTAAATCTGGGAGATGTGGTTGGATATGTGGATGACGCTCCTGTATTTGCTGAAGCAGGCGGCGTGGTAAGAGGGCTGCTTCAGGATGGGGTGACTGTCTTTACCGGGATGAAATCAGGAGATATTGATCCCAGAGGAGTAATCGGGCACTGTTATACCATTTCAGATAAGGCCTCTGCCATTGGAGGTGGAGTATTGGAGGCTGTATTAAGCATTAGGAAGAAGCTTCTTACTGAAAAAGAAAGGGTTTCAGAATGAATATGGCACTGATTCTTCTGGCAGCGGGGGACAGCTTAAGATTTAACGGCAATAAGCTGCTTTATGAAATAAATGGAAAGCCCATGTACAGGTATATTATAGAAGCAATAGAACATCTTCCGGAAGGATTATTTTCCAGAAAACTGATTGTCACCCAGTATGATGATATTATGGAACGTATGAAAGATTCCGGATATGAGATCATTGCAAACAGGGACAGCAGACTTGGAATCTCTCATTCCATCCATCTTGCACTAAAGGAACTGGAAACGGATGATACGGATTTCTTATTTGCTGTCTGCGACCAGCCCTATTTACAGTCTTCCACCATAGAGGCACTGGTGAGAGGCTTTTGGGAAAGCCGGAAAGGGCTTGCCTGTTTATGTTTCAAAGAGCAATTAGGCAATCCAGCCATATTCTCCAGCCGATACAGAAAAAAACTGATGGAGCTCACAGGAGACAGAGGCGGGAAAAAAATCATTGCGGCCCACATGTCTGATGTGTTTCTTTTAGAGGCAGAAGATCCGCGGGAGTTAAAGGACATTGATGTCATGCCCCGGTAAAATTAAATTTTTCATTTGGAAGACACGGCTTTTTAAGACCGTGTTTTTTATTGTAAATTTTTTCCAACTATAGAAAAAAATCACTTATTGGTTTTCAGAAGAATGAAAATCGTGTATAATAAAATCATCAAAGGAGGGGCGGTATGTGGAAAAGGCTGAGGGAACATTTCCTTATGTTAAATAAGAGCAGAAAGGAATTGAAGCAGGAAGGAATTAAGATCTGCGTGAGTTATTTCCTGCTGGGTTTGTTCTGGATATTTTGTTCTGACAGATTGGTTCCAGCCATTGTCAGCAATTCCCGGGAAACCATGTTTTTAAGCATGATGAAGGGAATCCTGTTTGTATTCTGTACTTCCGTATTTTTATACTATGTGATATTAAGACTGTTAAACAAAGCCGGCTTCGCTGAAGAAGAACTGTGCAGAAGTTATGAAGAACTGAAGATGCAGTATGAGAAGATCGGTCTTTATGATCAGAAGCTTATGGAGAGTGAAGAAAAATATCGGACAATCATCGCCCATATGCAGCTTGGAATGGCACTGTTTGAGGGAGAGAGTGAAACCGATATCAGGCACTATAAACTGATAGATGTAAATCCATGTTATGAGGAACTGGCCTGTGACCGGGAAGAATCTGTTCTGGGGAGATTTTTCTGTGATATTCATGATACTCTGGAACCTGATATATGGGAACTTCTTTTAAAGACTGCGAAAACCGGTGAGCCTGCCCGCTACGAGCGGTTCCAGCACAGGACAGGCATTTACTATGAGGTGATTGTATTTTGTCCGGGGAAATGCCAGCTGGCTTTGATTATCAATAACATAACAGAGCGCAGGCAGGCCCAGGAGAGGCTGAATTATTTAAGCTACCATGATCCTCTCACCGGTCTGTATAACCGGAGATATTTTGAAGATCAGCTAAGGCTTTTAAACCAGGATTATCACTATCCGCTGGTGATCACCATGGCGGATATTAATGGTCTGAAGCTGATCAATGATTCCTTTGGCCACACAGCAGGTGATGAGTACATACGTAAAGCAGCAGTGGTTCTTATGAACAATACCCGCAGCCAGGATATCATATGCCGGCTGGGTGGAGATGAATTTGTTATTTTTTCACCGAATACAGATGAGAAAGAGATTAAAAAGATGATTTCATCCATGAGTGACATGGCAAAGGTTCAGTCTGTGAATAAAATCATGCTTTCAATCTCTTTTGGATACAGCATAAAGAGCAGCAGCGACGATTCCATTACAGAGGTTTTAAAGAAAGCCGAAGATTTTATGTACAGGAAAAAACTGATGGAAAGTCCAAGTATGAGAGGGAAAACCATTTATACCATTATGGCAGCACTTCATGAAAAGAATTTCAGGGAGGAACAGCATTCCCAGCGTGTATCAGAACTGTGTGAAAAGATGGGAGTAGCCCTTGAACTTCAGGAGGATGACATTAAGGAATTAAAGACAGTGGGACTTCTTCACGATATCGGCAAGGTGGCGATTGAGGAAGGCATCCTTAATAAGAACGGAAAGCTTGACGTTGATGAATGGGGAGAAATTAAAAAGCATCCCGAAATCGGATACCGGATCTTAAGCACAGTGAATGAGCTGTCAGAAATGGCGGATTACGTGCTTGCCCACCATGAACGCTGGGATGGAAGCGGATATCCCAAAGGGCTGAAGGGGAAGGAGATTCCCATACAGTCCAGAATTATCGCCATAGCAGACGCCTATGATGCAATGATCAGTGAACGAAGTTATCGCCATGCGCTGTCAAAAGAGATTGCGGTCAGTGAGCTGCGCAAGGGAGCAGGAACCCAGTTTTGCAAGGAGTATGTATCGATATTTATCGATAAGGTAATTAATAATTCCGGGACGGGTGCCTGAATTGTTAAGATGAAAACAGAGATGACCGGTATGCCTCTTTTGGAGGTCATGCCGGTCATCTCTGTTTTCGTTTTTTATTAGAATTCTGTAAAATTCCGATTATAAATTGACAAAAAAATATCATTTAAATATAATAAGTGTAACTTAGAAAAAAATAAATGTGTCAATTTTGGAACTCAACGTGTATAATTTTGGCACTTGGGTTGAAAGTTGTCGAAAATAGTTATATGCTGAGACCGTTAACAAACAAAATTGGCAAGCTGTTAATATTTGATAAGGAAGCAAATCTGTAGAAAACTGATTTCGGAGATTGCTGGATAATAGGAGGAGAGGCCATGTTGAAAATTGGAGTATGTGATGATGACCATCTGCTGCTGTTGGAAGCAGAAACGCGTTTGCGCAGGATTGGGAATGAAAAAGAAATGGATCTGGATGTGGAGACTTTCTGTGATGGTGATGAAATTGTCAGAGCTGTTTATTTAGGAAAGCGTTATGACATCATTTATATGGATATCGAGATGAAACGCATGAATGGACTGATGGCTGCAGAACGGATCCGCGAATTTGACCGCATGGTACAAATTGTATTTATGACATCTCACCAGAGATATATCAATCAGGCCTTTCGTTCGGCGCCCATAGGATACCTTGTAAAACCAGTCAGGGATCCTGAATTCAATAATAATTTCAGTCACATTATGAATCTGATCGAAACAAAAGACTTATATTACCACTTTAAATATGGCAGAACCGAGTGCCAGGTATATTTAAAGAAAGTGCTGTATTTTGAAAGCAAGCTCCGTCTGACTGAGATTGCATGTGAAGAAGGCCGTCACAGATTATACAAAAGTCTGGAAGAGATTGAAAACGAATTAAAAGACCGTAAATTTCGTTTTATCAGAATACACCAATCCTATCTGGTCAGCTTCAGCCAGATTGCCAGGTTTTCCAATGATGTCGTGGAATTGATGGATGGAACCTGCCTCCCGGTCAGCCGCAGCAGGCGCAAGGAAGTGGAGGAGATCATGTTTGAAACGATGGGGTGGTGTCAGATTTAAAATCACCAGGTAAATGGGGAATAAGATGACAAAAAGATTAAACTATTACGTTATTATGATGCTGATGGGGGGAATTGTCTGGCTGGAAGGAAGCATCCGGTTTATAAGCCGCATATTTACGGATATTATTATATTGCTGCCGCCGCTTCCTGTTGCTGTTCACTATTTAATCCGGTCTTTTTTGGAGATAGCTGTTATATATGGAGAAGTGCTTCTCCTGTTAATCATTTTATCAGACTGGAGATCCAAAAGAGACGGTCAGTGGCAGGGATATAAAAAGATCCTGCATTTGTACCTTTTTATTGGAGTCATTCTGGAAAAAATAATAATATACATCTTTCATAACCTGATTTCATTCTTTATTGAATCATATCCCATAGCTGTCACAATATATATGGCAATTAAAATAGTTACCGTATTTTTTATGGTAATTATTGTGATGAGAATGTCTCTGAAAAACAAAAGCCAGGCTTTATGCATTGATAAAACCAGTTTAAAGCAATTTATTGCAGGAGCAGTCATAACGATTGGTTTCGCTGTTTTATGCTCTTTTAAAGAGTGGCAGGATTATCAGATTTTTATGTCGGATTTGGATGCCTATGGATTTTTCAGGCAGATGACTGCACCGACACCTGTATATACTATTTTTAACCAGTGGATGGTTCCTTATATGGTGAGGATCTGCGCCGTAATGTTGTTTATGGGGGAGGGAAAGCAGGAAGGGTCCTCGTGCAGTGTAAATTTTAATATTTCATAATAGTGATTATCTTGGAAGAGCAGTTAACAGCTGCTTTTCTTTTTTTTACCAAAAATTACATGTAGGCTGCTAAATATTACATGATGCGAAAAAATGTCAAAATTTGTATTATAATGTAACTGATTTAATTAAGTGGATGACTTTGGAATTCTTATCAGTTTAAAACTAACAGGAGGATAGTGAGGATGATTAAAAAAAGAAAATTCGCTTTGGTAATTGCGGCGGCATTACTGTTGACCACGGCAGTTTCTGCCTGTTCCGGGCCGGAGAAGTCTGAAGTGGAGGAAGGAAAGAAAGTTATTTCAGAAATTCAGCCGGAATTGTCTAAGCGAAAAGAGACTATAAAAACGTCCCAGACAACAGTCCGGGCTGGATTCGATTCGCCGGAGAACGCAGTGATAGCTTATTTAGAAGGGCTTAGGGATGGGGATTTTAATCGTATGAGAGATACTTTTGCAGAAAATATTAATACAGATGATATCAGGCGGCAGTATTCAATCCTCTGTGGGTTTAATTTGGATGGAGAAGATCCTGTCAGTATCAAGAATCACGAAGATGCAAAGCAATTTGTAGAAAAGATAGAGAACCATATTAAGGCTGTGGATTTTGCTTCAATGAAGCTGATGGGATTTATTACGGAGGATGATCTGATTGACCCAAATGCCAGACAAAGTTATGAGGAGTATCTGGTAAAGGCTGCACAAGATAATTTTGGTGAAAAAATTGTATACTCTGTAGCTGTTATTGAATTAGAGGGGAACAAATATTGTCTTTTTTTTGAAGTAATAAAAAAAGATGGAAGATGGCTCAATCTTCATTTAGGTGGATATCTAACTCAAATGGATGGTTTAGAATGGTATACCGTGGGGACCGTACCGTTGGAAGCAGCGGATGATGAGAAAATCAGACAGTTTATACCAGATTTTACAAAAAATCTACTTAAACAAGAAGATAATACAGGAATACTAGCACCAGTCAGAATTGAAGCAGAAGGTTTTGATTCCCCTCAATTGGCTGTAAAAGCATATTTGGATAATCTTGCAGGAGGCGATCCGAACAAGGCGTTAAAAACGTTTGCATTAGAAAGTTATGTGGACCATTATAATTTTCAATATGCTTTAGAGAGTAGTGGAGGGTATGAAACCGAACAGTTATTTGCACTTCCTGCAGTAAATAATTTTATAAGAGATATCAATATTGAAAAAAGGAAAACAGAGATTGAACAGAATCTTATAACTCAATACATGGTTTTGGCCCTTTACAAGGGAATGGAAAACAGGCAAAAACTTGTTGAGGGACATGAGGATTTATCTGTAAAAATAACCAGATTGTCAAACAATGTGGATTTAAGCTCCATGAAAATTCTGGGGTATATTATTCCGGAGCAATTGCCGGAGTACAACGAATTAAGCGGTTATCCGAACATGAAATCAAAACAGTCAGAACGTTACGGTGCTGAAGACATTGGGAACACGCTGATTGTGTTTGAACTTGAAGGTACACGATATTGCTTCTGCGCAGAGACAATCCAATATGGGGACAAATGGTTTGTCAGACAGCCGGGTGGTCTCCTGTCTTCATTATTTCATATCGACATAAAATTTGAGGGAATGATTCCTGCTGAGGGTCTGGATAACCTGGATATTGATAATCTGATTTTGCCTTTTAACGAATGAAAAGAAAATTTATGGTAATAAAAAGTATAAAATTATGTAAAAAAAGGACTATTTATTACCAAAAATTACATGTAGCGTGCTAAAAATTACATGAACGGTTTTTTTGATGATTTTTGTATTATAATGTAACTAACAAATTAACAAAGGTGTGGGCGTATATGAAGAGATTAAATGCAGTAATGGCGGTTCTATTATGTTTTGCTTTTCTATCTGTTACGTTCCCTGTATCCGCAGAGGAAATAGCCAGTAAAAAAAACGGGCTTGACGTAATGTTTGTCATGGATTACAGCGGTTCCATGAAAACCAATGATCCGGATCATACGGCAGTGGGGATGGTAAAGGCATTTGTGGATACTGTTCACAGTGCTGACATACGGATTGGTTTTGTGGCTTACAATGATCAGATTGTTACATCAGCAGCTCCGGCTTCGGTAAAGTCTCAGGAAGACCGGGACGCTTTAAAAAATCTGATGGATGCTTCCGGCTACTCCGGCAATACGGATATTGGATTGGGGTTAAGTTATGCTTTTGGTCTGTCAGGGCCGGAGAGCGGCCGAAAGCGCATGGTTGTTTTAATCTCAGACGGGGAATCGGATTTAAAAGGTTCCACAACTGGAAGAACATTAGAAACCTCCAATGCGGACTTGAAAAATTCCATTGAGGCATGTAAATCCCAGGGCGTTCCGGTCTATACAGTTGCTTTTGGAAAATATGACGGAAACAAAGAGATTTTAAAAGATATTGCAGGTCAGACAGGCGGACAGAATTATTCGGTAGAAAAACCAGAGACACTGATTGAAGTACTATATGGAATATTTAATTCCAATATGGCTTACAAAATCCAGGAGATAACCAATGGTATTTATGCGGCAGGAAACCAGAGTATCCGGATAAAGCTGGACGATTCTTACTTAGATGAAATGGATGTTCTGATGATCTCACCGCAGCAGATTGGTGACACTACCGTTCTTTATGGAGACCAGCAGATAAAACCGGTCAATTTATTCCATTATTCTGTTGCTAAAATATCAGATGTGAATAAAGATATCAGAGAATTAACCGTTCAGACAGGAACCGTAGAAAATCAGGGGTTAAAAATCTATCTGGTTAGTTACAGAGATTTGATACCAATTATGGAATTGGAATCGTCCACAGGCAGGAACCAGACGATGCCGTTTAAGATCTATTTTAAGGACGAAGCCGGGAAGGTGATATCAGATGAGAATTTTTATAAAGGCTTCACACCCAAAATTGAATTATATGCCGATGGACAATCGGAAGGCGGACGAAGCAGTATTAACACGGCTGTAAAAGATGGAGTAATTACAGGAGAGGTTACTCTTTCAAAATCAGGAACCTACTATATAGAAGGCCGTTTGGACGATGCTATGGAATCCTGTATATTTGACACCGCCAGGGTTTTAGTTGTAAATACTCCTCCGGCAGGCGCTCTTCCGGATCAAATCAAATACAATCCGTTAAGCGGAGAGAAAAAGTTCGTTCTGAATGATTATTTTACCGATTCGGATGGAGATGCCCTTACCTATACACTGGAACAAAATTCAAACAGTGCTGCTAAGGTAACAATTGAAGAAGGGGTTTTACATGTCAAACCGGTTAAATCCGGTCTCCAGAATGTCATTTTTAAAATTTCTGACGGAGAAACTGCCATTTCCTATACGTATCTGATTTCGGTCATGCCTGTATGGCAGGCATATTGGTGGGTAATTTTAATCACAGTCCTGATACTTGGTGCGATTATATGGAGAATATTCCATAAACCAAAACCTGAGCTGGAAGTGATTACCGAGAAAAAAGCGCAGAACCGTTTTCAGGGAAAAATGGATGCTTACTTTATCGGACAGCCTGAGGGAGATGAGGAAATCCCGCCCCTTACCTTTCCCATGTATAAGATCAAAGATAACAGAGTCAGTCTTGGTGATCTGATGAAAGAATATCCGGAAGCTTCTGCCAACTTAGGACTTGATAATATCTTTCTGATAGCAGATGAGGACCGGCGTATGATTTTGTATCATTCCTCTAATTCTTCTATTATGATCGGCAGCTCCATTGTCTGCAAGAAGATCCAGTACAGTGTAAGCTTTGGTGACATCATATCCATAACAGCACCAGATAGAATCTATGATCTGGAGGTTCATTATATATCAATGATTCAGTAACAGTACTGAATCAGGATTAATCTAGTTGTTTACGCTTGCCATTCCTGTTTCAGGAAGAAAGCGAATGAATAAAAGTAAGAAAGAGAGAGAGAAGCTTATGGAAACAATTACACAAACAAACCGGACAATATTATTTTCAGAAATCAATCCGGAAAAGCTGAATTTACTCACCCTGATCGGAGATGTCAGAGGAAAGACAAGCCTTGATGATGACAAAATCAAGGAAATCAATGAAATGCTTCTGGTAGAAAGTTTTGCTGAATTTCTGGAGAAATTTGCTCCGGTTGTCTACTCCTGGTGCGATGCCAAGACCGGAAGCATCCAGTACAGTCTGGTGAAACCGGAAAATATTCCGGACAACTGTATTACGGAAATCCCTCTTAACGAGATGAACGACCTTTTAAATATGCTGATCACTCTTCAGGGCGCAAAAGGGGCTATGGGAGTTGCCAATGTGGACTTTAAGTTCAGCAATGTTCTTGATATGATTTCACCGAAAAAAATTATGGAAGATATCCGCCAGGTGAGAAAAGAGATTCAGTATACATACGGCAAGTACATGGAACTGGATGACGAGGATCCCAAACGACTGGATATGGGAGATCAGTTAAACTTTCAGTTCGAGCAGGCAAGCCATAATTACAATAATGTTTTAGCCATGCTTCCTCTTGCAATTGAAGATATAAAAACCCGTCTCCTTCTTGGAAGCGGGGAATCGGCACAGGGTGGACAGGAATTCAAAGCCGGTCTGTTAAGCATGGGGGATGATGGAGAATTAAAGATCCTGGAGATGAAACAGGAGGAGGGAACCCAGCTGGCAGTTGTAGATGATCATATTAATTCCAGTCTGGTACAGACATTCCGGGATGACTATGATGCGTTAAATGATACACCTTCTGATTATGTAAGAGAGCTGGTTGTCAGAACTTTCTGTCCGCTTACTTCAACCGTGGAAAGCAGCGTAGACCGCGAATTAGAAGTTCGTAATTACAATACGTACCTTGAATTCTACAAAAAGAGCAAGGACGATTTTGTAAAGGCTGTAAAACCTCTGATTGAAAAAATCCTTGGCGTTAAGGCATTTTTCGATCAGTATCAGGTAAAAGAAAAAGGAATGCAGCCAAAACTGCTTATAACAAATATTCCTTTAGAGATGTTAGTGAAATCAAGTAATCTGCCAAGACTTTTAACCTACTTAAATACCACAAACGATAAAAATGAGTTTGAAAATACACTGTGGTTTGGAATTGTACCTGATGTAGAGCTCAATCAGTCCGGCGGCGGAAAACTTCAGAGAATGCGTTTTGCCGGTAATCAGAAAGTGAAGAAGCCTGGAACCAATTCCATGGAAAGTCTTGCTACTTTGATGAATGCCATTACTCCTTATAAGATTACAACATTCTTCAGCTTTTCCACCGGTGAAGAAAGCACCTTCAGCTATGTGGCAACAGAAGGTATCGGAATCTTTAAAGATAAATGTACCCCTTTGATGAAGAAAGAGTACAGCGAATTTGTGGTTCCCTGTATTCCTAACGTAACGATTATACCAAAGGATAAATCAGGACTGATTCTGGATAACCGCATGGTGATCGATGAAGAGGGGAATGTTGCTCTTTCCCAGGAAAAAGAAGACATCATGAAGATGTGGATCGAGGGCGTTTATATAGGGGCGGCTTACGGTGCAGCAGGTATTGCAGCTTCCTGGCAGTGTCCGGAATATTTAAAACAAAGATTCCCCAATACATCCATGGAATATCCGGGTGTACGTTATGATATTGAAGCAGATGATAATGCCCTGCTGGTTACCACCAGTATGACAAAGGAAATCTCAGGATTTACCAATGCCATTAAAAATTCCATTAACAATACCGGCTTTGGCTTTGTGTTTACTTCCGATAACGCTCAGCATAAGGGCAGAGATATCAGAAATATCATGGTTTACAAAGCAAGAAATTTACTGAGCAACGGAACCGAATTCGAACCCATTTACAAGACTCTTGTAGTTACCTACATTGAGAGAATGCTGCGTTTTTACAGCGGAGATTTCAAGCAGGACAAGATCCTTAAATTCTTCAGCAATAATCCAAGTAGCCAGAAGAGCAAATGGGATGCAAACCGCCAGTACGTTAACTCCTTACTTCAGGATGGAGATGAACTGGATTTCAATATAGATGAGAAAAATGGTATCTGCAATGTACAGCTAACGTTCAGCAATACAACGAGAAACTTAAAAGTTGAATTGACCAGAAAAGGACAGTCAGCGTAAAACCTTTCTTTTCGGAATTTAAGAAAAGATATTTAAAATCGGTATCTCAAAGCCGTATTTATCCGGCTTATAGATTACAAAAAACATATATAAAAAGAATGGAGGAAAATTTATGGGACTTAGAATGAAAATCACAGGTAGCGAATCCGTGGAACTGCGTGAGACAAGCATCACAAACGTGGTGTTTGGAGCAGATATCCCCCACGATTCCAACGCAAGATCAACTGATCTTGGCTCAACGGTACTGATTGAAGGAAAGATACTGGCAGCAGTAGGCGGGGAAGCCGCAGACGATACCAGCAAGCTGGCCAGATGGTCTCTTGTTCCGGCAGAGAATTCTGACTGCTACCGCAACGTTGAGATTGATGTGATCAACGCATCACAGGTGGTAAGACAGATTACAGTACCCAATGCTTTCGTTGTGGACTACACAGAGGATTTTACAGATGAAACCGGTACCGGAATTTTCAAGCTTCTTATCAAACAGAAAAAGGATAAGATGGTAAACTTGAAATTTGAAGGCGGATTCAGCGGAGAATAATTAAAAAAAAGGAAAAGAAAGGAAGGAACCGATTATGGGATTTACATTAAAAGTAGAAGGACCATCTACCATTGATTTAGGAACAATCAGCATTACAGGAGTGAAATTCAGAACCGATATTCCCCACGACTCCAATGCCCGTTCCACTGATCTTGGAAGCACTGTAGAAATTTCAGGAAAGATTTTAACAGCAGTGGACGGAGATCCCTTTGATGCAACAAGACAGCTGGGACTCTGGTCTTTAGTACCTGCAGAGAAATCTGACTGCTACCGGAAAGTAACCATCGAAGTAATTGCAGCTTCCCAGGTAGTTCGTAAATTTACATACCCCAATGCATTCGTAGTTGACTATAAGGAAGATTACGGCGATACCGAGGGTGTAGGTACATTTAAGCTGATTGTGAAGCAGAAAAAAGACAAGATGGCGCAAATCGCTGTGGAAGGCGGATACAGCGTGTAAACATGTGGGGGCTGCCGTTTGGCAGCCCTTTTCAGTAAGGATAATAAGATGCTTAACTACTATAAGATTCTGGGGGTATCCTCACAGGCAACAGAAAAAGAGATCAAGGCAGCGTACAGAAAGCTGGCAAAAAAGTACCATCCGGATGTAATCAAGGATGATCCGGAGGGAAATAAAAAGATGTATGAAATCCAGGAAGCGTATGAAGTTCTTGGAGATGAAGAAAAGCGGAAGCGGTATGATCTTGGCTTCAGTGAAAACCGGGAAAGCACAAGACAGGAGCAGGGGAAAAACGGCCGTGGCTATTCAAATAATGAAGAGGGTAAACCAGCTCCAGATTTAAGCCAGTTTGAACGCTTTTTTGGTTTTCAGCCTGGTAAGGGAATGGAAACCTATAAGGAGACCTGTAAAAACTCAAAAAAAACCACTGGCCCGGTAAATCCGGATGATTTGTTTTCTTCTTTTTTTGGCGTAAAAAAATGATGAAGGAGCCCGAAGGTGCATGAAATCCATCAAAAAAAAGAAAATTGTACTTGATTTAGCAGTATTGATCTGCTCGGTTTTATTTAACCTGTGTTTCTTTTATTTAAACCGCAAAGGCATGTGGATACAGATTCCAATTGGAGCAGTTTCGATCCTGGCTCTGGCGGATATTCTTGTTTTAGTGACTCCCCACCATACAAAAATCAGACAAAGCGCAGCGGAGTATGGAACAATGTCTGGTGCCAGTCAGCTGGTGCTTCTGGATGAAAAGGAAAAACCAGTAAAATCCTGGGATCTGGCGGGAAAAACGGCTCTGATCATAGGAAAAAAGAATGAGGAAGAAGAGATTGATGTTGATTTAGAAGATTGTGAATACAGCACATTTATTGATCCTCAGCATGCAGTGCTTAATTTTTGCCTGGATTCCTGGTATCTGGAGGATTTAGGCTCTCAAAATGGTGTAAAAATCAAAAAGGTGGAAGACGGCGGCTGTTATCAGGTAACAAACCGGCCTTGCAGACTATCGGCGGGAGATATTATTTACATAGCAAATACCCGTCTCTTATTGACATAAGAACATAGATTGGAGAGTAAAACATGAGCTTAGTAAGATGCCCAAACGGACACGTATTTAATGCAAGACGTTATGGAAATACCTGTCCATACTGTCAGATGAAATTAAAGGAAGAAACGGATGATACGAAACCCCTTGGTTTTGAACCGGCTGTTGAGCTGCTGCAGGAAGAAGTCAGCCCGGTATGCGGCTGGCTGGTATGCATAGCCGGAGCCAGAGTCGGAATGGATTATAAAATTCATGGCGGCAAAAATTTTGTGGGCAGGGGAGATGACATGGATATCCAGATTCTGGGAGACAATGAGATCAACCGGAAGAATCACACCATAATTGTTTACGATCAGAAAAAGAGAAACACGGTGATCCTGCCTGGCGATGCAGCAGGACTTGCCTATCTGAATGAAGAAGCGGTTTATATTCCCACAGAACTAAAACCATATGATGTGATTGAGCTGGGAAAAAGCCGGTTCTTATTTGTACCTTTGTGCGGAGAAAATTTTGAATGGGATGATCAGAAATGATGCTGACAATAATGATTGGTCTTGGAGCAGCTTTACTTGTTTTCAGCGCAGGCAGACTTCTTTTGTCTGCAGAGGAAATGAACAGGAACGAGGAAAATGAGTGTGAATCATTTGGCAGGTGTGTGATCAGCCAGACGATGGGAGATAAGGAAATACAGTCAGATCTGGCCGGATTCGAATCCAGCAGTGCAGGTACGCTGGCTGTGCTTACCGATGGAATCGGAAAAGCAAATACAGGAAAAGTATGCGCCCAGACTGCCATGGATACCGTACTTGACGCTTATCAGCCCTATCAGGTTTTACATAATCCTGAGTATTTTTTTAAAACATCCTTTCACGAAGCAAATCAAAGAGTGCAGAAGACACTGGGGGAACGAAGAGGAGGAACGTGTCTGGCTGCAGCTTTTGTGAATGGAATTACGTTTCATTACGGTCTGGCAGGTGATATCAGGATTGCCTTATTCAGAAATCAGGAACTGATTCCCATAAGCAAAGGACAGACTCTTAATGTTCTTGCATTAAATGCCTATCAGGACGGCGCATTATCCAGGCAGGAAACCATTTGGACAATGGAGGAGGACCGGATATGGAATTATCTTGGAATGGATGGATTCAAGGATATTGAAGTCTGTGACAAACCCATACGTTTAAAGCGGGGAGACATCATCATGATGATGACCAAGGGGATTTTTGATGTTCTGTCATGGGCAGAAATGGAAGACATTTTATTAAGAGATTACACATTAAAGGAAAAAGCAGACAGCCTGATTATGGAAGCAGAACGGAAAAAAGGCGTGGAGAAAGAAAACGGAAGCGTAGTGTTAATAAAAGCGGAGGTGTCTGATGAGAAGAATTAACTCGGAATTCCGGACCCGGTATATCTCGGAGGAAGGGCATAAGCTGACAAACAGAGATTACTTTGGTTATGTGGAGATGGATGACTTTGCCTGCTACGTGCTTGCAGACAGTCTTGACGGAGAGCTGGAGATCAACAGTGCAAAGCTGGTGGTTGAAAGTGTGATCCGCAGCTTTGTGGAAGGACCTTCCATGAAGAAAGGAAAGTTAAAGCACTACATAAATCTCGCCCACAAGGAGCTGCTTAAGCAGCGGGGAGGAATGCATCTGAAAGCTTCTGTTGTTCTGGTTGTTTCAGACTACAGAAACATTCGCTTTTTTTATGCAGGAAACAGCCGTTTTTATCTGGTCAGGAATGCCCGTATTTTAGTTAAGACAACAGATCAGTCCCTCACTGAAAATCTGCTTCGTGAGGAGCGGATCACCCTGGATCAGGCAGCTGATCACGAGGCACGGAATAATCTGTATTCTTATCTTGGAGAGCGGGGGCAGCCGGAAATTTCAGGTTCTAAGAAAATCCGTCTGGAAGACGGAGACAGCTTTGCTCTTTTTACCAGAGGTGCATGGGAGAATTATGGCGAGGAAGAGTTTTTAGAAGCGGTTAAGGAGGCGACTGAACCGGGTGAAATTCTTGATAAAGCGGAAGATTCCATCCTTGGAAAACAGGAAACGGATGAGGTGGATAACTACAGTCTTGCCGTGACTTTTGTTGACAAGGTTTACCAGCCGCCTGCTAAGAAAATTACAGTAAAGAAGGTTTTGCTCATTGCACTTCCTATTCTCCTGGCAGTTGGAGGAATCAGCCTGGGTCTGTTCCTTCGCCACAGAAGCATAGAGCGTAAGGAAGAGAGTCTTAAAATCCACATGGAAAGCGGTGAGGAGTATTTACGGTATGACAACTATTTAAAAGCATCTGAGGATTACAAAGAAGCAAAGAAGCTGGCTGATGGCTTAAAGAAGAAAAAGGAATCAAAAGAGGCAGATTTATATAAAAGGCTGGCGGATCAGATTCTTCTGGCTGATGATGCGATGAAAGGGGAAACGTATCAGAAAGCCCAGGATCTCTATTTAAAAGCAAAAGATTTATCTGCAGAAGCAGGAAATGTGGGGAAACAATACATAGAAAGCCAGTTAAAACAAACCAGAGATTATATCAGTGTATTTGATTTAATCGAGTCAGGGCAGCAAAAAGAGGGCTATGGCGAATTGGAAGGCGCATTAAAGGCTTACCGTGAGGCCAGAGACAAGGCAGCCTCCCTTTATTTTTCAGCAGGAAAAGAAGAGGCTATGGCAAAACAGGCCGCATTGGAAGAGAAGATGGATAAGGACAGCCAGAAAACGGCATCTGCCCAGGCCGCAGCCAAAGAAGAGAGTAAAGCAGCAAAAGAAGCAGAAGACGAGTCTGTGAAGGCGGACGAGGAAAAGGCAAAAAAGGAAGAGGACGAACAGCGGGAGCTGGAGAACCAGCAGAAGTTAAATGACCAGAAGAATGCCATTGATCTGGAAAATAAGGGGAATGAGCTTTTGGGCGACGGAAAGTATGAAAGCGCAATCACTTATTATCAGACTGCGCAGGCAATTTATGTCCGCCTTGAGCTGTCAGATCTGGCAGATGGGTTAAATCAGAAGATTGCGGCAGCCAAAGCCGGAATTAAAGCAAAAGAAGCGGAAAAAGCCAGTTTGGAAAGTGATGCCGCATCAAAGGAAGAAACATCAGGAGATTACGGTCCTGGAGTTGACAGTAAAAAAACAGATAAAAAGTAAAGTGAGGAAATGTACATGAGCCGATACACCTATACCTTGCACCCGGGGAAAAAGGAACCGGATAGAAACACCTATAAAAAAAGCGGGCTGGAGAATATGACAACATTTCAGCTGAGAGAAATATGCCGCAGGGAAAAGTTAATTATACCGTCTGGGAATTCCATGGACCGGGAGGGTCTGTTAAGGTTGATTATGCGGTTTCGGGGGCAGAAGGAATATCGGCATATTACCTCATCCTGCAGTGGAGGTCTTTCCCGTCTCCAGGAATTTTTTGACAGGAATTTCGTACATATCACTTCCAGTCAGAATGTTAGAATACCCGGTACCATTGCAATCTACCGGGGAACGGGGTTAAATGAGCTTGACGGATATACGGTTGAATCTGATGTTTTGCTCTATGAGGGAAATTTACTTCTTATAGATGAAAACTTCAGCATTTACACCTGTTTTTATATAAATAAAATAAAAGATACTTACTATTTATTCCAGGGGAAGGGCATGGAGATTCTTCCCCTGGAAAAGCATCAGTATTTTATTCTGTATTTCCCAAATGAGCGGGATTCAGAGTTCCTCTATGACTGTTACCAGGGAAATCATTCTGTAATACCCGGACATATGGAAGGAATCCGGATCCCGCTTTTAGACATTGAAATAAAAGAGGTGGCAAAGACAGAACTTCCGCTGGTAATAGACTTCGGAAGCTCCAACACTGCCATGGGGATCTGCTTAAATGACGGCTCTGTTAAAATTGCGAAGGCAGGCGGCGGCAACATTATACCCAGTGTCATTGGTGTCAGGGAAAGCGATGGAAAACCGGAGTTTGTATTCGGCTTTGATGCCCTGACTCTGGCCAGTCAGAATTATCAGGATGAGGACATTCCTGTTTTTTACGATATGAAACGGTGGATCAGCAATCCAAACCGGCCGGAAGGCGTGATTTTAAAAAGTGGTTTTAAATATTTAATTCCACGCCGGGATATGCTGAAGGCATTTTTGGAGTATTTAATTGATCTGGCAAAACAGCAGTTTAAATGCAGCTTTCAAAACATCCAGTTTCTTGCTCCGATCCGCCAGAAAGAAAAGTTCCAGGAGCTGTTTAAGGAGCTTTTGCCGGATTATTCCGTAAACTGCGAGCTTGATGAGGGAATGGCAGTCCTCTTTCACAGCATATATGGAATGATCAGCCAGAATCTTTATGAGAAGGGGCGTAAATATCATGCGCTGATCATAGACTGCGGGGGCGGAACCACAGATCTTACTTCAGGCCGCTTCTTAATTGATAACAGCCGGGTTTCCTATACCATTGATCTGGAAACAAGCTATGAAAACGGAGATACGAATTTTGGCGGGAATAATCTGACCTACCGGATTCTGCAGATGCTTAAGATCAGGATTGCAAAGGCATGGGGATATTTAAATGCAGAAGAACCCGGGCTTACAAATGAAGGGGACTGCATTCAGAGCTTAACCGATCAATATAAGAAGGCGGAAAAATTTCTCCCAACCTGCTTTAAGGAGTATGAAGAACGGGACAGAGAATCTTATTTCCGTGTGAAAAATAATTATTACTATTTGTTTCAGCTTGCGGAAGAAGTAAAAAAATCATTTTTCCAGGCCAGATTTCAATATGAGCTTTTGATTAGCACTACACGAAACGAGGAAAAGAGCCAGATGTTTCTGGATAAATGGAAGCTCTCTGTATTTGCAGACGGACGTCTGGTTCATATTGACAGAGAAATATCCTTTTCCCTGTACTTAAATGAGATTGAGAAGATTTTGAGACCGGATATTTATCATGTTATGGAACGTTTTCTGGACCAGAAGTTTGAACAGGGGGAACTTCAGGACTATGAGATGTTAAAACTTACGGGACAGTCCTGTAAATCAAGTCTTTTTACGGAAGCTTTAAAACAGTATGTCCCGGGAAAGTTGATTCAGAACACCAAGAGAGAAGCCGATGAGACAGAGCTGAAAATGTGCTGTTTAAACGGAGCTCTTTCCTACTTCATGAATTGCAAGAGAGGGTATATGAAGGTGAACCAGAATTATGAGGTACGGACACTTCCTTATGAAATCATGGCTTATACTCATGAAAATCAGGAAAAAATTCTGATTCGAAGTCTGGATCCGGAAGAGCATATCGGATGCATCTCCCGTTTTATGGTAGGAAAGCAGCTGGATCTTTATTTAAATGACGAAAAGGGAAAACATTTAAAAACCTGTTATTTTCAGTATGATACGGCTTCCTTTGACCAGACAACACAGGAAGAAATTGACAGTCAGTATGCAGGAAGTGTCATTCAGGAGGAAACAGATACCATTCTGGAGGGTGAGATGAAATTTTTCGTATGGGTATCCAGAAAAAGATGGGGATTTATTGTACTTCCGGTGCTGCGGGAAAATGAGGTGCTTTATAAAGGAAAAGAGACTTTCTTTGATTTTGAGGATGATACCTGGGAAGAGAACTTCTTTGATGGGAGGAAGTAAATCAGATTAAGAAAACAGGGATGGCAATATACGTTAGGAGGACAGGAACGAATGGACCAGATAGAAGAGATGAAGGCGATGATCCGGGAAGAGATCCAGTCAATCACCAATCTGGAGGAGCGGATTGTATTTAAAAATCTGATGGAAGGGGTTTTTTTAGAGCTGTATGAGACAAATGTCCGTATGTACCGGATGTTAGAGGAACGGGTGATGAATGACCTGGTGTATGATGTCAACCGCTATCTGATCCGGACAGGCATTATGGAACGGGGATATTTAGACAATTCCCACCACTTAATGAGTCCCATTTGCGATTCGGATTTAGAAACACAGGTTTTTGAGATTTCAGAGGTGAGAAAAAAGCTTAAGGAGGAAGGACGCTTTTGTCTCACAACCGTATTTCTCCGATGTGACGCCATGGAGGTGGAGGAAGTCTTAAAAAACCAGGATAACTTTACCGGAAGATTAAAGGCAGGGGAGGAATACCCGGTTTCCATTTCACTGGAGCCCAGCAGACGGTACAGGCAGGAATTGGAGCATCTTTATCATCTGTTCATGAAAAATGGCATACCCTGGAAAACAATCAATGCTCCTTATCTGTTTAAGATGGCGGATATCTGTATTACCAGCCTCCCCGAGGAGATCAGTGACGATGAGGTTATTACCAGCTTTGGTGCGGATTTTGGAGAATATAATCAATTTGTTCAGTATGATATGATACCAATCTGGAATGTGAGGCATCTAAAGCTGGAAAGCGTGGGATTTCCAGTGGCCTGCAGTGATCATGAAAACTATGAACATGTGATTTCCATTCGGGATTACGGAACTGACCACGCTTACCTGGTGGAGGAAAAAGCCGGAATCCGCAGCGTCAGACAAAGTGGGGAAAAGCTTCTGGTAACAGGAAAGATTGCAAATGCGAAAAAATGGGATGTGTTTATGATCAGGAGCGGATCGGATCAAAAGATTGACCGTTATACCTATCCTGTTATGGAAAACTTGAGAAAAGACGGATTCGCGGAACGCTTTCAGGAAAAAACAAGGCAGATGGTAAAGACAAAAGGGGAATTGGAGCGGTTTATCCGTGGATTTGGACTGGAGGAGTTTATCGAATATAAGGACTGTGCTCTTCTGGAACAAAATCAGGAGAGTCTGGAAACCTACCCCATGAATTTTTTTATGGAGGATGAGATCCGGGACAGAGCGGGGAAAAAGAGGTTAGTTATTTACTTTAAAGCGAGAGGGAGAGAAAAGTGGCTTTTGCGGGATTTAGCCAGCTTTATTACCTCAGAGGTTCAGGAACTCTATCCGGAATATGAATGCGGAGGAAAGCTTATATGAATTATTTGTGGGAAGCAATGCTTCAGCTGAGAAAGCAGGGCGTGACGGAATCTACCGTACGTTTTAAAATGCCTCAAAGATTCAGCTCCTATATGGAATTGTCCATCCCATGCTTAAACCAGGAAGAAATGAAAGAAGGGGAAGTAATTGAAGTAAACCCGTACTACCGCTTCTATAACATTTTCAAGGATTTCTACCAGCCGGATCTTAAGGATTATCCCATGCTCCGTGATAATCTGTTTCATTTGATCTTCCATCTCCTTGCCCAAAATGATGCTTTGTCAGGTATGACAAAGGAGGAGTATCATAAAAAACTCCTTTACCGAGATTTGGAGGAATGTGCATTTGGAGAATCTGCCAGAAATGCCATAGGGCTTTTCAACCGGGATGAACGGGAATTTATCTTAAGCGGTATGTTAAAGCAGTATGAAACCGGCAGCTCCCTGGATATGTTTAAGGATATGATGGAGGAACTGATTCCTGACAACATCGTATATCACAGCAACCAGAATTCATATGAAATACTGGTGTTTATCGGCAGAAGGATGGATAAAACATTAGAAGGAAAAATGGGGTTTCTGGTCAATATGTTTGTGGAGCTGCCTTATCACGTGGAGATTTACTACGAACACCATTTTGGAATTATGGCAATTGAAGAGACTATGGAAATAGATGAAATTATTATGTGCTGACAGGAGGCGGTGAGATGTTTCAATATGTATATCCTCAATTTGAGAAAAAGCGGCTTCTCAGGGTAGAGATGCTGGATCAGTTAAGGGATTACCCGAAGGATTTATTTGATTTGTCATTTCAGGGATTTGGCAACGGTATTGTAAATGGGTGCAGTTTTACCTGGGATAATGGGGTGCTGACTATTTCTCCGGGGATCATTTATCACAACGAAAAACTGTATATGTTGACGGAACCTTTTGTAATGGACTGTAAGGCAGAAGACAGAATGCGGTATTTAAAAGTACAGTTTCTTACGGAAGCAAGGGAAATGGGCAGAATTATCGGGAACACCAGGATTGTACTGGAGGAGAAAAAAGCGGATGGTGCAACAGAACTGGAATTATGCAGATTCCGGCTGCAAAACGGTGCCAGACTCCGCAGCACCTATGAGAGTTTTTCCGATTATTCTACGGAATACGATACCATCAATCTGATTTACCAGCCCTATGCCGCAGCGGGAGGAAGCACGTTAAATCCCAGGCTCGTCCGCCAGTTTGCAAGGGAGTTAATAAGAGGCGGAGTAACTGACCCCCTGGACGCCGGTTTTTCCATGGCTGCCTTATCAAATAACGGAGTAGTATCAGTTTCCTGTATGGAAGAATACCTTTCAGCCAGACATGGGGAGGACTTTAACGGGAATGGAAACGGAGCCATCTACCGGGGGCTGCTGGAGATACTCAAAGATAATGGAAAAGGTGAGTTTAAGAGAAGAACAGGAAATCATGGAAACAGGGGGATGCTGCTCATTTAAACACAGGAAAAACAAGGAGTAAATGTATGGCGGAGCATATTACATATGGTGATTTAAAAATTAAATGTAACGTAAAAATAAAACGTATATTGGAACTTTCCATAAAAGAAAGCATTGGTACCCATGCTATGGCTATGGTAACGGCAGAGTTAGAGCCGGGGAGTTTTTCGGTATCCGGTGAAGAAATGAATAGCCAGCCTTTAAAGATATATAGTATAAAAAATCAAAAAGAGGTTCTGCTTTTTTCAGGCGTAATCAGTAAGGTCCGTGTAGAAAAGGAATCATTTCATGAAATTCTTTATCTTACTTCCTACTCATTGTCGTGGCTCATGGATCTGGAAAAAAAGAGCAGATCATTTCAGGATTGTAATAAGTCTGTTTTACAATTGGTTCAAAATATAGCTGAGGAAAAATCTTTTACTGTGATATCCTCTGCATCAGATAAAGCAATTACAAAACCTTTTATTCAGTTTGAGGAAACTGATTGGGAATTTATATTAAGATTATCAACGCACCTTCATACTCAATTAATTGCAGCAGATGATTATGATGGAAGAGGGGTATACCTGGGATTCCAGAAAGAAAGTGATGCTCTGAAATTAGATGCTTTAAGTGAACGATGGTGTATGGAGGCGGATGATGCAAAAGCGCTGGACTGGAGAACCAGAGAAGCCTGTTATTACGAAGTGGATTCTTATCAGGTCCTGCATCTGGGACAATGCGTCAGCTACAGAAACGGAATTATGTGGACATATTATGTAGAGATGAATCTGCGGAAGGGTCTTTTGTGCTGTACATACAAGTTATCCGGAATGAATCACGGAATGTATCCAACAATTAATAATCCCTGTATAAAAGGTGTTTCATTGACCGGAACAGTACTGGAGCGCAGGGATGAGAAGATCAAAATCCACCTGGATATTGATAAGGAGCAGGATGCAGGCAAAGCATTTTTTTATCCATGGTTTCCGGAGTATGGAAATTTACTATACTGTATGCCGGAAACAGGAAGCAGGGTTCGTCTTCAGATTCCAAGGGGAGATGAGCAGGAAGCATTTGGGGTGAGCTGCATCCGTGAGAATGGGCAGGAAGGCGCGGAGACACTGGATCCGAATAACCGCTGGTTTATTACAGCGGCTAAGAAAAAGATGGCACTTAGACCGTCGGATATGGAATTATCCGCTGATAACGGGAAGTCGGAGATATCCATGCAGGATGGTGTTGGTAATATCATTCGCAGCAACGGAGAATTATTACTTCAGGCAAAGGGGAAGGTTGTGCTGCGCGGAAAAAAGATTGAACTGATGGCACCCACTGAGGTTACAGTTGTTAAAAGACGGTTGGGAAATCCGGCGGTGGTTAACATCTGCCATAATCTTGATTGTATGGGAGAAAGTACTATTTTAAAAAATCTTAGTGGTTCAAGTGAGGGTACTGCAGGTCCCGGTTCCAGTTTAGGCAATCAACAGAAGATGGATAAACGGACAGAAGAGAGGATGAAAAAAGAGAAAGAGAAGATGCAGCTTAAGATGAAGGAATTGTCAGAGGACAGTTCAGATAGTTATGAGTTTGGGCCATCAATCGTAAATATCATCTCGGCGATACCACAAAGTACAGAGCAGGACCGGCTGTCCCAGATCGCAGCAGGATTTCGGCCTATATCAGGGAGAATGAAAGGAGATTAAGTATGTCGTATTCCGTTATAAATGGAGCAGTAGGAAAAAGTCCGTTAATTGATAAGATCAACCAGATTCCTGTCTGGCAGGTTAAAAGCGGAGTTCAGGAGCAGATGGAGCAGCTGGTTACAGGACATAGTGGGGATATCTGTCAATCGGTTCAATTTTCGTTTGATTCGTGCAGGAAGGAGATAAAGGAGCAGCTGCATAGTTTGAAATTAGAAACGGGGGAGGCAAATGGAGTACATCCAAGATAAAACTCTTTTTTTTGACGGAAGACTGGCGGTACAGATTCCGCAGTCTTTTCAAGATATGGAAACTAACAGAGCAGAATTAATGTACCCTTATGAACAGAGACCTCAGATTATTTTGGAGGATGGGGAGGCACACCGGTTTTGTACTTTTTCTCTTTTGAAAGAGCAGAAGCTGGCAGCAAACCAGGTGGAATATGTAATAAAAAATATTACTGCAGCAGTCGTGGGGCTGTATCCTTCATGCCTGCTGACCGATCCACGGTTCGTGTGGAGGAAAGAGGGGGCATACGGCTGGTTTTCTTTCCGAAGCATTATAAAAGAAGGAGAACTTAAAAACTTTATGTATGTATTTTCTGTAGATGAGTGCATGATGCTTGGTACAATGGGTTGTTTTATTGAGGATGAAGAAGGGAAAAAGCAATTGTTACAGATTATGGATTCATTGGAAGTTCCTGAAAGAAAGCCGTCTTTTGCAAGGAGCAGTCAAAGTTCATTACAGACAGTTGGAAAAAATCGTGGAGGGGGTATATGAAAAAAGGTACCTATGTGGATGAAAAAATTATCAGTTTACAGAACTTCGTTAAGAAAAGAACCAGTTCATATGAGTTGCTGACAGATGAAATCCCAATTCGGGGAAAAGGTGTACGATTTGTACCTTTTCCTATGTTTGACGGAAAAGTAAATGCACTAATACCTCAAAATTTCACAGAAATGCCCGAGATGATTGCAAAAGTCAGATATATAAGCAGCAACCGTCCGCCGGTATTGCTTACAAATGAATATTATGATGATAATTTCGGTTTTCATCTTCTAAGGCGCGGGGATATTCAAGAGTATACCAATCTGGATGAACTCATAGATCAAATGCAGGATACGGTTAAGCTTCATACACCGGAGACTGTAATTTACGGCAAGGGGAGTATTAATTTAGAGAGAGCCGATGGCAGGTGGTTTGAATACAAGAATTTTACACTGGATGATGAAACATATAATCTGCAGTTTCTGGTTAGTACGGAGGAATATTTGCTGGCGGGAACATTTAACTGCAGGATGTGTTTTTATGATGATTGGAGAGAATCCGTGTTGAAATCGCTGGAGTATATAAAAATCACAGGAAAAGGAGAATTGAAAAATGAGAGCAGATAAAATACATATTTCTCAATTTGAGTTCCTGACACTGGAGAGCCTGGAGATAGACCGGGAAGTGGGGGGACATGCAACTGCGTTTGTAAGCGGATATATACGTGATAAGGATGTGGAAGCTTACAAAGGTAAATTACTGGAACGCATGTGGGTGAATATTACCGGAGAGGATGAAGAAGGGGGTACCCAGAACCTTATGACAGGAATGATTGCGGGTTTTTCTCTGGAACCACAGCCTCATGCTACCATGCTTACCCTGACACTTAAAAGCGGTACATATCTAATGGATGGAAACAAGCATTATCGTTCTTTTCAGGATACCGGTTTAACCTATCTGGATGTGTTAAGAACCATAAATCAGACTTATGGTGAAGCTGATGTAAAAGTGAAGGGAGTTCTGGATTCCTCCACCATAGACTTTTTATTGCAATACAACGAGACTGACTGGGAGTTTATCAGGAGGATTGCCAGCCGTTTTGGTATGGCTGTAACACCTGCGATTACCAGAGAGGGAGCTTATTACTTTGTAGGTGATGCTAATTATTCTACGTACACCATGCCTGAATCTGCCAACTTTAGTGTCAGCAAACGTGTCGACAGTTATATGACTTGTGGAGGAGGCAGTTCTAATTCATTTATGGAACAGGATTACATGGAATACCGCATTACTTCAAGGGATGTTTATGATTTATGGGACAGGCTTATGCTGGGGAACGAAGGCGGGTATGTCTGTAAAATCGAAAGTAAATATTTACACGAGGAGTTAACACATACTTATACCTTGCGTCCTATCAATGGCATGCGTGTAATGTTACAGTCAAACAATTATCAGTCAGGCTGCTCTTTTCAGGCATCAGTCAGAGAAGTCGCTCGTGATATGGTAAAGATAGAACTGGCAGGAGACGAAAATGCCAGTCAGAATATAACGAAATGGTTCCCTTATTCCACTGGATACTCTTCCCCTGATGGCGCAGGCTGGTACTGCATGCCGGAACCGGGAGATCGTGTACGCCTGCAGATACCAGATCAGATCGAAGAGCATGGTTATGTCATCAGCTCTGTACATATGGAGACGGGCAATGACAGGAAGAATCCGGATCATAAGTCTTTTAAGACTAAATATGGAAAGGAATTATTGTTTACACCTGACAGTGTAGAACTTACTAATAACAAAGGAATGTCAATCAGGATAAAGGATGGGGAAGGGGTACAGATAAAAAGCAGCAAGGATATATCCATATCTTCCGGAGGCAACATGACTATATCCAGTGAGGATGCCTCTCTTGTCATAGCAGGAAAAACAAATGTTAATATCAAGCAGGGCGGATCGGGGTTATCGATAGATAAGGATATTACATTCACCGGCGGAAAGATAAGGATACAATAATGGATCGAAAAGAAGAATTTATGACAGCCATGGAATATATCCTGCCTGAACAATTTTCAAAAAGCAGCAGGAGTATTACACTACACTGTGAAAAACATAGTAAGGAAATCGTACATACATTTCTGGAAGCTTTCAAAGCAGCAGTAGAGCAGACCACAATTCTTCAAGACCAGAAGAAAAAGGGAAAGGTGAGATATATTCTCTTTTCTCATTTGTACAGCAGTATTTTTCTGCAGCGCTATCTTATCAGGATCGATTTGATGGATCATGCATTTTACAGCGATTCTTCTCAGGCTGTGTCTTACTGGGATGCCAGAGACATATATCAGCTTTTTGAGGAAGATGTGGAAGCTATCAGGAAAGAATTGGGCAAAAATTTCCCCCGAATCTATGAATATGAAGCAGATTTTATACGCTATGCTTATGCACCGTATTATCATGGAGTTACCAAAGCTTTCTTACTGGCAATGCTGGAGGAAGCATTGCCAGAGCGCAATTTTCTTCCGCAGCAAGACAGATTAGAGAGTTTTGTGAGTATTCTGTTTGGGGAGTATATGGGAGAAGCGGACGTTCTCTTTCAGTTAGGAGAGGAGTAAATATGAGATATTTCTTGATATATGTTGATAAAAAGAACTCACAGCCACGATTCATGGACTGGTACACTCAAATGAGACCGGGCAGAACGGATAGTCAGATATATGAGGAGCTTTCCAGACAGAATCATTTTCAAATAGAATTGAACAGGGAGATATCATTTATGGACCTGATTTGTCACCCCTGTTTCATGGTTTCAAAGGAATTTGCAGCGTTAATTAGAGTATATAGTCCGGAAATCCAATTCAAATATGCAACATTAAATGATAAGGAAAACAGGAGAAGTGCTTTTTACCAGATTCCTGATTTACCGCAACTGGATTGTCTGGATGAAAAAAGTGAAATAAGCAGAGATGGAAGTGTAATCATTAAAGGGGTTTTGAAAAAAGAGAAAATACAAACACATTCTATTTTCAGACTTGGCGGCATAAAAGGACGATACATTGTGGCAGACTTGAAATTCGTAGAAAGTGCCTGCCGAAGAGAAATTATGGGTATGAGAATAGAGGAAATTGTGGTAGAATGAAAGGAGAAAATGTATGGGTTGGTTTTCCTGGTTGTTTGGGAAAGAGAAAGGACCACCGGAGCCGTTGGTGTTAGGGGCAAAGCTACGCTGCCCGTATGGTTCACAAGACAGTTATTTATATGTGGATTCAGTCGGTATTGATGTTAATAACCTTCCGAAAGCATGTGTGGAGGACTGTAAGGCATTGCATAATATTGGGTCATTTGGAGACTGTTATGCGGGAGGCTCTTGTGAGAAATCAATGGTTTTGGATGAAAAATGGGAGAATCCGGAACCGCAGGGTGAAAAGATAAATGGGAAGGAAATTATAACAACGAAATCTTTACTTTCCTGTAGAGCATCCGGGATGGAATTTAAAATTATTAACTCAGGGCAGGATGGAATTTTTGCAAAGCAGATTATACTAATGCAGGAGATGGATGAGAAATACCCGGGACTGCGGGAGATACTGGATAATCCATATGGAAGTTTATATTTGAATGAAGGAAAGTATGAATTGGCGCTCCAGTTTATAGAGGATCGGATGATTAAGAATGGGGGAAAGATTGAGCTTTACACCCTGTATGATAAAAATAACCTTGAAGGGGAGTATATTAAGGGAGCGCTGGGGCGTCTGATGCCGTATTGCGATACGGGAGCGCTGGAAAGTTTATTAAACGGGATGGAAAATTCCGCAAGTAAAAATAAAATGGATGCAAACGCGGACTGGGATGCGCACGTAATAAATGCGGAAATGATAAAGCTGTTAAAGAAGGATTGTAAAGAAACAAAGGAGCAGATAGAAACAAAACCTTTTTATAAATGGCAGGAAGAAAACAAACTGTTTTTAAGCGTGGCAGCGGAAGGAGTAACTAATTTTGCTTATGGAACGTTGATGTATTACAGTGCGATGGGTAGCTCTGGTAATACCCAAAGTAAGGGCAATAAACCTGCGGTTAAGGAGAAAAATGGGGGATCTGTTACTAAGGGGACGGGGAATACAAGAGTTGGAAGATGGATGTCACAAGCGGAATATGATAAAATGGTTGAAACTGGTCGTATACAGATGTCGGGAGATAATAAAGTTCATGTTGCAAATCCTGCGGATATAGAGGCATTTGGTAAACAAGCGCCAAAAGGATCGCTATATGTTGAATTTGATGTATCTAGCAGTACGATGTCTCCTGGTGGAACAGATGGTTGGGGAATTATTAATGGTCCAGGCTCTTTATTAGATAGACTAAATGCTAAAAAAGGTTTGCCACGAATAACAGAAATGCCCCAAGTCACAAATATAGAGATTAAAGGGAGTAAATAAATATGAGCAACTATACCTATGAACAAATAAAAAAAACAGTATTAGAATGGAGTCAAAATGATATATCAAAAGAACTAGCTAAAGATGATTTAATTGAAATAACCAAAAATGAAGATGAAGTACTATTAATTGATTTAACATTTGATTATTGTTTGGCTCAGATTGTGGTATCAAAACCAATTTTTGCACCCTATCAATATGTATCATTTGAGGCTATGACATTAGAATCTAAAAAAACACAGGAAACCGGAAAGCCGGAAATGGTTTACTTTTTCTACGATTCAGTTGAAATGTTGGAAAATAAGGTTTTAGATGAATTGAGCTTTGGTGTCAAACTTTGCTCTGAATACTTACCAGACCAGTTAAGCGAAATATATCTTAATAAAAGCGGTCAATTGACCATAATAAAAGAAGACTTATGTCATGTAATGCATCCGGATGATATTAAAAAATATGACGAAGATTTGGTAGCCGGTAATTTTGTTTGTATTGATATAGAGTCTCAATATTTGGTTGTTAAAAGCAATTTGATTACGTTAAGAGTTTTACCACAAGTCTTTAATATTAAATAAGAATTAGAATTACAGGCTAAAACTAAAGTTAATGATTTGTAATATAAATGTGCACAGTAGTTTTAGATATTCCCAAACTACTGTGCTTTTGTACTATAGTCTTTTTAAAATCTCATCATTTTTATTCGAGCCATAAATCCTTGTTGATATAAGTATGGTTATTCTTATAAAAGAAAATCTGAAAACTGTTCAATATAATTTTGTACCAGTATCTCTCCATGTTAGGCAGGTTCACTCGTTATGGTTTTTAAATAACTGAATTTTTTAATTATACTAGGGTCAGCCCAATTTAAAAAGGAGTAATTTTAATGAATTCAGAAATACATTTAGGTAATGCAGATTTGAAATATTGGATTAATGAATTCCCAATTTTAGAGAAGATTGAATCAGAAACTGAAAAAATTCAGTTTCCTATGAGAGAAGTATTACAAAAAAAGAGTTTTTATAATAAAGTAGCTTTGGAAGTTTATTTGCATAAAAATGCAGGAAATTATGCTTTATTAGGTTTAGAATATGTACCTAATGAAAGTGAAATTTTAAGTATTGAAATACAATATAAAATTGATAATGAAATGCATTATGAAAGTGATCTGACTAAGTATAATGATTATAAATATCTTGGTTTACCAGAAGAATGTATAGATATAATATTTGAAACAGTAAAAAATAATGAAAATATATCTAGTGGTTCTCTTAAAATACCTATTGCTGCTAACTGTGAAGTTGGATCGAGTCCACTTGTTTTTTCAAAAGTTACGAGTCTCTTATTAGAATTAATTTGTAATCAAGATAAAGAAGTTGATTTTGATTTATTGATGGAAGAATTATATTACAAATATTTTCTAAATTAGAGAGAACCAATATTGGCAGAATAAATTGATAATATTTTATGCGGTGTACCTACACAGACACCTTAAAAACCCTTGAACTTGGCTAATTTCAGAGTTGTTACGACCACCTAACAGGTGACTTTTACTTTACTGACAGCCACCTAATAAAAATGAAGGACTTTTGATTAAAATCTTTATGCAGTCGGCATTGCCGGCTGCTGTGAATCGGCAGGAGCGCCGTAAGGTGCACCTGTCTTTAACCAGCATCATTTTCGACCCCATGGTTCATACCTGCTTTTGGAGCAAAATAAGGCGAGAAATTTCCAGTTCAGGAATTTATAAATGGTTGCGATTATGCGACCTAAGGAATATGGAAAACTGGCCTATTTGGGACATTTTACTGAAAAAGCAACCGGAAGACGAACAGGAGGTAATCGCAATCCTAACAGCTATCAGGTGCAACGGGAAAAGACTATATTTTTCTGATTTGCCCAACAAGGCTTTTTATCGCCTGATTGGCATATATGTTCCACCATTGGTTTTAAAGGTCACACAGGGGCAATTATTTGCGACACAGGGCAAAACGAAAGTGGTCTATTGATTCCATTTCACCAGAAACTTAGCCAGATTACCTACCCTATGGTTCATGGTGAACCATGAATTTACAGGAAACTGATTCTATGGTAAAATGGTGCTGCCGGGGGTTACAGGGGGTGAAAACACTTCTTCTGTAACTCCCTTTTCTGTTTCTTTTTCTGCCGTTCCTTTCTCCTGAAACTAAATCCAGAAATGACTTGCAATCCATTCCATACAGAGTTAACATCAACAACCAATAAAAGAAATAACTTGTCCTTTCACCCATTGGTTTGTTGTAGATTGGCTGTCGCCCCCTTGCGGACTCGTGAA
>JAEWJZ010000015.1 GCA_023386315.1 Bacillota bacterium
CTGATGCAACGGAAGCCGTACTGGATGATTTTTATAAGACCTGCCTGACACAGAAAGTGGTCACTGACGGAGGCCTGGAATATGCAAGAACGGTTTTGGAAAAGGCATTTGGGGAAAGCACGGCAAACAGCCTGCTTCAGAAGGTTACTCAGTCCTTAAAATCCAGGTCATTTGGGTTCATCAGAAAGAGCGATTCAAAGAATTTGATTTCAGTGCTGCAGCATGAGAGGGCACAGACGATTGCGCTGGTTCTTTCCTACACAAATGAAGAAATGGCAGCACAGCTCATTTCCGAGCTTCCGCCTGAAAAACGTTTCCGGGTGGTGGAGTCCATCGCCAGGATGGAGAGTGCCTCTCCTGAGGCAATAAGGCTTGTGGAAAGTGAGATAAAGAAGAAGTTCTCCGGCATTCTTACCACCGATTACACAACGGTTGGCGGTATCGATTATATTGCAAATGTTATGAACCATATGGACAGGGGAAACGAAAAGCTTATCTTCGACGAGTTGGGCAGAAAAGATGCGGAACTGGCGGATACCATTCGCAAAAAGATGTTCGTATTCGAGGATATCATCACCATGGACAACCGCTCCATCCAGCGTTTTATCCGCGAATGCGATATGAAAGATATGGTTTATGCGCTTAAGAATGCAAATAAGCAGATTACAGAAGTTATTTTCAACAATATGTCAACCCGTATGAAAGAAAGCATTCTGTCCGACATGGAAGTTACAGTTAATGTACGTCTGAAAGATGTAGAAGAGGCACAGCAGAGAATTGTTGGCATTATCAGACGTCTGGAAGAAGAGGGCGAGCTGATAATCAGCAAGGGCGGAAAGGATGATATCATTGCCTAATATTATCAAGGGCCCTGAGGCTGCGGATCGGGTTCTGGAATATGGATTTAAAGAAAAATTTGAAGATATAATGGTGAAAAAAGAAGTAGCCGGTCCCGAAGCAGAACAATTTGAGACGGATGAGGAAGATGAGTATCTTCAGGTCGCTGAGATTTTTGAAAAAGCATCTGAACGGGCCGAGGAGATTGTAAGGCAGGCAAAGGAAGAAGCTGAGAAGATACTCACAGATGCCAGAGAGAACGGTTATCAGGACGGCTATGAAGCCGGATTGCAGGAAGGACGCGCGGCTGCGTACGAAGAGCATAAGGAAGAACTGGATTCGCGGATGAAGGAATTCCGTGAAACCATTAAATCAACCATCGAAAGTGTAACAGAAGAAAAAAACAGGATTCTGGAAACCTACATTGATGATTTAAAACGGGTCACTTTAACCATAGCGGAAAAGGTGATACAGACCAGCTTGAAATCAAGCGGTGAGATTATTAAAAGAATGATAGTCGCTGCTGCAGGAAAACTTAAAAAAACTCAGTGGGTGAAAATTTACGTATCCCAAAAGGATGCAGGAATGATGATCCAGGGAGATGTGGGACTGTTAAATGAACTCTCCCATATATCCGGAAATATCAAGATTATTGCCATGGACCATTCAGAAGAAGGGACATGCATCATCGAACTTCCGGAGGAGATTATTGACGTCAGCGTAAATACCCAGATAGAAAATATTAAGGGAATTCTTAATAACGCAAGACTGTAGCAGGAGGAATCCGTATGTTCAACGATTTATCGGACTTAATCATGAAAACAGAGACCATAGACCATATTGGCAAGATTGAAAATATTGTTGGTATGTCTATGGAAGCATCCGGAGGAAAGGCCAGCATTGGGGATATCGCTTATATTTACAATGAGGACAGGAAAGAACAGATCCCTGTGGAAGTGGTTGGATTTAAAGATGACAAGATTCAGCTTATGGCCTATGAAAACATGAGCGGAATAGCAGCAGGAAGTTTTGTAAGAAATACAAGAAGACGATTGAAGATACCTGTGGGAGATTTTTTAAGAGGACGGATTATAGATGCCAAGGGGGAACCCATGGATGGGAAAGGACCTTTTGAAAATCCCAAGTACTATTATGTTGAGAATCCTTATATCAATCCCATGACCCGCCCCCCCATTACAGATCCGCTGGAATTCGGTGTAAAGGCAATCGATGGTATGAATACCATCGGTAAGGGCCAGCGTATCGGTATCTTTGCAGGCAGCGGTGTTGGAAAAAGTACATTGCTTGGAATGATCGCCAGAAATGTCAAGGCAGATATCAATGTTGTGGCACTGGTTGGAGAGCGAGGCCGTGAGGTAAGAGAGTTTATTGAAAAGGACTTGGGTCCGGAAGGAATGAAACGATCTGTTTTGATCGTGGCGACTTCGGACCAGCCGGCCATGCTTCGTATGAAATGCCCTCTGGTGGCTACCACGATTGCAGAGTATTTCAAAAACCAGGGAAAAGATGTACTCCTTATGATGGATTCTCTCACACGTTTTGCCATGGCCCAGAGAGAGATTGGCCTTGCCATCGGCGAACCGCCGGTAGCGAGAGGGTATACCCCTTCCATATATGCTGAATTTCCAAAACTTCTGGAAAGAAGCGGTAATTTTAAAGAAGGCTCCATTACCGGAATTTACACAGTTCTGGTGGAAGGTGATGACACCAACGAACCCATTGCAGATACCGTGCGTGGTATTGTAGACGGCCATATTGTACTGAGCAGAAAACTGGCGAATGCCAACCATTTTCCGGCAATCGATGTAAGCGCCAGTATATCACGTCTTATGACCAATATCGTATCAGACGAGCACAGAAAGATGGCATCTGAAATCAGAGATATTTTGAGCCTGTATGAAAAGAATGAAGATTTAATCTCCATTGGCGCCTACAAGTCGGGGACTAACCCGAAACTGGATGTTGCCATAGCAAAGATAGAGAAGATTAACCGGTTTTTATGCCAGGGGATCAATGAGAATGACAGCTATGAAGAAATACTTGAGAAGATGAGAGCAATTTTAAAGTAAACTCTGTGAAAGAAGGCTGAAGATGAAAAAATTCAATTTTCCTCTTGATACTGTTTTAAATTATAAAGATCAGGTGCTTGAGAATCTAAAAACGGAACATGCACAGATTCTTGCCAGTGTAGCACAGCAGGAAAAGCGGATTGAGGAATTGATGGAGAAGAGCCAGAGCGCGGCTGTCCGTTACAGGGAAGATACTCTCTGCGGTGTTACTGTCAATATTATGAGAGAATACGAACGCTACATAACATTTATTCAGCAAAGAATTGTTACGGAACAGGGGATACTCCTAAAGCTTAAGAAAAAAGAGGAACAAAAGCGCATCGAAGTGATTGAGGCTAAAAAAGAAAAAGCCTCCATTGACAAGTTAAAAGAGAAAAAACTGGATCAATACAACAAAGATGTGTTAAAAAGTGAAGAGCTGTTTATCGAAGAGTTTGTCTCTAATACGATGTCAGTTCGCAGCAGCAGGTAGTCCTGCCGGTTCAAAATCCGGCAGTTACCATAAAATCAATGCCTCAAGGCAGAATAGAGAAAGGAGGGAAAACAATGGAGATGAAAACAAACAGTGTGGAAGTTTTAATCAGGCAGATGCCAAAATCTCAGAAGACAGAAGATACATCAATAAATGATTCTTCCGGTTTTAAGAAAATGATGAGAGAGAAAGATTTAAAGAAAGACACTGGAAGCAAAGACAAGAAGGATTTGAATAAGGATCTTGAAACTGCAGCTTCAAACGCAGGGGTACCCCAGGCGCAGCAGGATGTAAAAACCCGTGAAACGGTTGATGCTCCTGAGCAGCAGAAAAAAGATGCACTGATTGCAGGACTGGAATCTTTAAAAGGTCAGATGCCGGTTTCCTTAGATTCAAAGGAAGAATCCGGGGATACGAAATCTATGGATTCATTTCAGCTGCTTAAGGAATTTCGCCTTAAGAACTGGAATCCGAAGGATGACAGTACTTTGATTCAGGAAAAGGAAGACTTCAATGCATTAAACAGTCTGATGCCAAAAAAGACGGTGCCGGATTCCCAAATTGGGCTGGCAGTACAGGATGAAAAGGCTGCACCGCTTAAAGATGGTAAAAAGGAAGAAGTAAAGGGACCTGGAGAAGCTCTTTTAAAAATGAGCGGACAGGAAAATTCTGTATCAGAAAAGGTTATTACAGAGTATGGCCCTGGTGTGACAGAGAAAAAACTGGCGCGGGCTGATGGGCCAGGATATCGGTTGAAAACAGCTGAAAAGGACCGTCTGGATGACGAAGATACCGTACAGGATAAGTTCCCTGGTATGTTTCAGGAGAAACTCATTGCACCGAAGCAAATGTCTGAATTAAGTACCCACAAAGCTGAAACAGCTGATACTACCTTACCGGTTGAGAATCTGGAAGAACTGAATGCAAAGCTTTCAGAAAAAATTATATCACAGATTGAAACAGGCAGGAAGAGTCTGGAAGTGCAGCTGGAACCTCATAACCTGGGAAAGATCCTTATTAAAGTTGCATATGAGAAAGATCAGGTGAGTGTGTCTGTTGTCTGTACCGAAAGTAAGACCTTAAAGATGCTGTCCCAGTCAGCCGGAGAATTAGGAAGTATCCTGGAAAACAACTTAGAACGTCCGATTCATGTGATTGTAGATAAGCAGCAACCGGATTACTTAAATAATAACCAGGAACATCAGGGTAATGGGAGAGAACAACAGCAGGAACAGCGGCAGAATCATTCCGAGGATTTTGGTGAAGATTTTATACAAAAACTGAGACTTGGTATATCTGACATGGATTCTGATGAGATCAGTGAGTAATTTACGATAAGGAGATAAAGATGGCTAGTACGAATTCAATAGGCGGCACAGGCAATCTGCTATATAACTCTGCCGCTGCGACAGATACCGATTCCAAGGTTAGTACGAAAAAAAACAGTGAACTGTCTACAGAGGGATTTTTTAAGCTTTTAGCAGCACAGCTTGAGAACCAGGATATGTCAAGCCCCATGGATAACTCTGAGATGATGACACAGATGACACAGATCGCCATGATGCAGGCAATGGATAATTTCTCCACATCAATGGATGATTTTGCGCAGGTAAACACAATTAATTACGGCACTTCCATGATGGGAAAATCGGTTTTAGTGGGCGTTCTTGATAAAAACGGTAATGTGGAAAAGCATAACGGAACGGTAACCCGTGTGGATATTTATAATGGAATACCTACCCTTTATCTTGATGATGACGTGAAGACAGGATATCCGGTGTCTGGAGTAATGTCTGTTTACGAAAAGGGGCATGAACCGGTTGATGAAACTAAAACGAATACAAACACTGAGAATACAGAGAATAACGCTGCGAACAGTACTGACAAGGATAAAACGGATAATAAACAGTCGGTATAAACAAGCAATATGGCTGAGAAGTTTAGGCCAGTAAGATATGGTTGGTGATTGAAAATGATAGGAAAAATAAACCAATTTGAAGATGTCCGGCAGCTGAAACTTCGCAGTGCGGCAGGGGTAACGGAATGCGGCAGCAGCTTCAGTGATGTTCTTAACAGCCGGATTGGAGAAGAAGAAAAACTTCACTTTTCCAAACATGCGGCAGAGCGGGCGAATCAGCGGGGGATCGACGTTACACCATCATTTTTAGATGATCTGCAGTCTGCTGTGGAAAAAGCTCGTTTAAAAGGTGCAAAAGATGTTGTTATTATCAGTGAGCGGGGAGCCTTTATTGTGAATGTTCCCAATAACACAGTGGTGACAACCATGTCGGGAAATGAAATGAAAGAGAACATTTTTACCAATATTGACAGTGCCGTTTTATTATAGCCGGACCATTTATGGGGGCTTAACCTGTATGTCTGACTGACATCGGTAGGCGGCAGTTTCAAAAAGAGAAAGGATTAAAAAATATGGTCAGATCAATGTTCGCTGGTGTTGCAGGACTTAGGGCACATCAGTCAAAGATGGATGTTATCGGTAATAATATAGCAAACGTAAATACATGGGGATATAAAGCTGCGAGTATGTCTTTTAAGGATGCTATGTATCAGAACAGCAGTTCAGGATCTGGTGGTAACACCGAAACCGGAGGGATCGGTGCTGTAAATGCGAACCAAATTGGTTATGGAGTTAATACTGGCGCAATTACTTACGATTTTTCAACCGGAAGCATGTCACCTTCTTCTAATGGGCTGGATTGTATGATTGATGGAACCGGATTTTTCATTGTTGGTCCTATGTTAAATGGCGGATCCCTGTCATTAGAGGGGGATGATGCAGTGAAATCAAGTGGTCTTTATTTATCGCGAGTTGGTAAATTTAAAGTGGATCCCAATGGTTACCTAACAGATGACAGTGGTAGTTACGTATATGGATTCGGTTATGATCAGGACAGTAAGCAATATGCAACGGGATCATTGGTTCCATTAAAGCTGCCTAATCAATCGGTGATTAATAAGATGAAAAATGATAAAAACAGCGCTGAAGTGACTGCAGCTAAGAAAGCTTTGAGTGATGCACAGGCTGCATATAATAGTCAGAATGCGATTTTGTCAGCAGCAAGACAGGCATATGTTACAGCCCAGACTAATTATCAGACTCAATATGATGCGTTGGGCATTGGAGCCAAAGAAACAGCATTAGCCACTTTAAATACTGATATGGTAAATGCTTATAATGCCTGGAAGAATGCCACAACTGACCCGAGTAATACTTTGAGAGATGCTTATTATGCAAAACTTAAGGATTATGAACAGGCTGATTATGATTTAATCAAGCTGAAGGCTAAGCTGGTAGCACCTACTGCAGAGAAAACCATCCCATCTCCTGATAATCATTTTTCTGACTATCAGACCAAATTAGAGGCTTTTCGGACTGCTGATGAAACTCTAGCAAGTTATGCTACTATAAAGCAAGAATATGAAGATGCAAAAAAAGCACTGGTTGATTTTAAAAACAAATTGAGTACATTGGAAGATGGTTCTCTTCAAAGTGTCCGCGATGCAGCTAAAATTACTGTGAGTACAGAAGAGACAAAACTTGAAGCAGCCAAGAATGCTGTAACGAAGGCACAGGCTAATTTGACCACAGCTCAGACCACTGCAGCATCTTCAAGCAGCAGCACTAGCAGTGGAACATCTACAGACGATGCTCTTGCAGAGTTTGCAAGCTATAAGATTCAGACGGATGGAACTATTGTTGGTACTACCGCAAATTCTCAGCCAGTTAATATCGGTAAGATAGCGCTGGGAAGTGTTCAGAACATGGGCGGTCTGGAAAAAGATTCCGGCTATTATTATACTGTTGGTGCCAGTGCCGGTAATGTAAGCGTATTTGAGGGCGGTGGCTCAGAAGGCCGTATCATGGGCAATTACTTAGAAATGGCCAAAGTAGATCTCGCCACAGAAATGACAGATATGATTACCACACAGAGAGGTTTCCAGGCAAACTCCAAAATCATCACTGTAACCGATCAGATGCTGGAAGAATTAGTTAATATGAAACGATAATTGGTTCCACAACAATCCGGGGAGGTATTAATTCCGCCTCCCCGGACTTAAGGAGAGGTAATATATGATTCGTCTTACAAGACTGAATGATGAGGAATTCATTATAAACTGTGCACAGATTGAGCGGGTGGAATCAATACCGGAATCCAATGTTATCCTGGTAAGCGGGAAGCATTATGTAGTGAAGGAAAGTGTTGAGGAAATTATAGACCGGGCGATAGATTACAATGCCCGAATCTATGCCCGCGGGAAGAATATGAAAGATTAATCCGGGAAATGCCTGGACAGTTGGAGGTTATTCATGGACATATCGTTGATTGTAGGCTGGGTAGTTGGTATCGCTCTGATAATAAATGGAATTGGCATGGATAAGCTGGGAAATTTTATTGACATGCCCAGTGTACTTATTGTAGTTGGTGGTACAATTGCTGCTCTGGTAGCAAGTTTTCCATTTAAAACGTTGGCGCAGATTCCAAAGCACATTGCAATCATGCTCAATCCCAAGAGATACGATGCTGAAAAAGTAATTGATACTATGGTTGACATGGCAAAGACAGCCAGAAAAAAGGGATTACTGGTTTTGGAAGAGCAGGCTAACGGCATTAAGGATCCCTTTTTGAAACAGAGCATTATGCTGATCGTGGATGCGATGGATGCGGAAAAAATAAGAGAAATGCTGGAAAGTGAAGTTTCAGCTATGTCAGAGCGTCATGATCAGGACGTCAGCGTGTATGAAAAAGGAAGCTCACTGGCACCTGCATTTGGTATGATTGGAACCCTGGTGGGACTGGTAAACATGCTGAAAGGTATGAATATGGATGGCAACGGATCCAACAGTATAGGAAAGGATATGTCGGTAGCCCTGATCACTACTTTCTACGGCAGTGTTTTATCAAACTTGTTATTTATTCCTATGGCAAAGAAACTCCGGCTTCGGAATGATGAGGAATTATTGTACAAGCAGATAATAATAGAAGGGGTTTTGTCCATTCAGGCTGGAGACAATCCGAAATACCTGGAGGAAAAGCTATTATCTTATCTTTCCCAGGCACAGCAGAACAAGATCCTGAAGAAACGGTCAGGCGGAGGCAGTTCAGGCAGTAATGCAGATTCCTGATGAGCAGTAAATTTACAGCATTTATTTTAACAGGGAAACAGGTGGTTAATGATGAAGAAAAATAAAAAGCCGGAAGAGCTTGGAAGCTGGATGGATACATATGGAGACATGGTTACATTGTTGCTGTGCTTTTTTGTTCTTCTGTATTCAATGTCCTCCATTGACCAGTCGAAATGGAAGATTCTGGTACAGAGTTTTAATCCCAGTGCTGTTGAATCATCGGATCAGATTGTGTTGGATGCCAATGCGAAAGATGGTGAGGGGGAATTAAAAGGAAATCCACCTGCGGAAGGCGGAGAGAGTACAGATTTTGACGAATTGTATCTGATGCTGAAAAAAATAATTGATGATCGGAATATGCAGGATTCTGTCGAAATTACACGTGGAGATGGCTTCACATTTATCTCATTTCGTGATAAAGTATTTTTTGATGGAGACAGTTCTGTACTCAGGCAGGAAGGCAAGGATGTCCTGAGTGAATTTGCAGCTGCCATGGCACAGGCCAATAGCAATATTAAGGAAGTTCAGGTGTTGGGACATACCTCACAGGGTAATCCGGACAAACCAAATAACATACGTAATGACCGTATGTTGTCTGCGCAGCGTTCCGCAGAGGTCATTATCTATCTGCAGAGTCAGAATGCTGTTGCACCGGAAAAACTGGTAGGGATGAGTTTTGGACAGTTTCGCCCTATCGCACCGTTTGATACCAATGAAGGACGTGCAAAAAACCGCCGTGTGGAGATCTTAATAACTAAAAATGATACCGTTGAAAAGTCCCTGGAAGAGTATTACAATCAGGTGTATCACAATAGTGAGAACAATGCGGGCAATTAAATAAAAAGCGGGAGTGAAACAAATGGCTGAAGTATTATCCCAAAGTCAAATCGATGCGCTTCTCAATTCCCTGAGTGGAACTGATGAGCCAATTGATGAGATTGAGAAAAAGGAAAATGAAGTAAAATACCGGAAATATGATTTTTACAGTCCAAAGAAATTTACCAAGGACAGACTGAAAATTTTAAAGAGTATATTCGACAATTATTCCAGAATAGCAGGCTCCCAGATCAGCAGTATATTTCGGACTACCAGCGAATTGTCCGTATTTACCGTTGAGGAACAGAGATATTATGAGTTTGGTAACGCACTTAGTGATAATGATGTTCTTACTGTAGTCAATGTAACACTGCCCAGCAACAGTAAAAATCCTCCGCTTCTTATTAATGCAAGTATGACGCTGATGCTCAATTTAATTGACCGTATGCTGGGAGGTGTGGGGGCTGATATTAATGTAGATGAATCCTATACATATACAGAGATCGAAATGGCTCTGTATCACAGAGTAATTCAATATATAATCGGTGCTTTAAGGGATTCCTGGTCCAGCTATATTAATTTAAATTTTGAACTGACAAGGCTGGAAGAAAATCCAAGTATGTTTCAGGAAATCGGTGTGGATGAAACCATTGTTATAGTAGTGATAGATGTAGATATGAAGGAGTGCTCAGGAAGACTGAATGTATGCATTCCAGGGTCTCTTCTTATGAATATTTTCGACATCATGGACAAGCGCAAACATAGTGCGCTGGGTGAAGAAGCCAACAGCCATGACAACAGGAGAGAGATTATGCATAGTATTAAATCCTCAGATTTACTTGTCAGGGCCCAGCTTGATGATACCTCAATTTCACTTGATGATGTATATAATCTTCATGTTGGAGATGTAATCAATTTGAATACGCCAAAAGATTCTGATGTAAAGCTTTTCGTAGAAGACCAGCCATGGTTTAAAGGTCAGCTGGGCGTTCATAAGCGGAATGTAGCCGTTAAAATCGATGATATGGCTGTTAAAATTGATGAGCAGGCTGAAAATGGAAATTACCAGACCAGTGAAAGCTGAGTCAGGGATTACATAAAGAATTATAGGATAATAAAGGAGATGTAAAAAATGGCAAAAATATTATTGGTAGATGATGCAGCATTTATGAGAATGATGATTAAGGACACGCTCACAAAGAACGGATATACTGATCTGTATGAAGCAGCTGACGGAGCTCAGGCTGTTCAGATGTTTACAGAGATAAGCCCTGATCTTATCATCATGGATATTACCATGCCTAATATGGATGGACTGGAAGCGTTAAAAGCGATTAAAGCAAAGGATCCCAATGCTGTCGTTGTTATGTGCTCCGCCATGGGACAGGAAAGTATGGTAATTGAAGCTATTAAATCAGGAGCAAAGGATTTTATTGTTAAGCCATTCAAACCGGACAGAATTTTAAAGACAGTTACTGGTATAATCGGCTAAACTGATTCATTGAGGAGGGTACAAATGTCGTTTTTAAGTTCGATGAATATCAGTGCGTCAGCTATGACTGCCCAGCGTCTCAGACTTGATATTGCATCACAAAATATCGCGAATATCGATACCACCAAAACAGCTTCCGGCGGCCCATACCGAAGAAGAATGGTGGTCCTTGAAGCGCAGAATGAAAACAATTTCCGCAGAACCTTAATGAATGCAGCAGGAAAAAGCCGCCAGCAGAGCAAAGGCGGAGTCAGGGTATCACAGATAGTGGAAGATACCAGTCCTTTGAAATCCGTTTACGACCCGGAGCATCCGGATGCAGATGAGAACGGCTATGTTCAGATGCCTAATGTGGATCTGATAAAGGAAACAGTAGACAGCATGTCTGCAACCAGGTCCTATGAAGCCAATATAACCGCATTTAATGCCATAAAAATGATGGCTTCCAAGGCTTTGGAGATTGGGAAATAAGGTAAAATATGGCATAGAGGGCTAAATGAGTATAAAGGGAGAAAAGTTGTATGGATTCGAATAATTTTAGCGCATTTGAGATTGATGCCATAGGTGAAATACTAAACATAAGCCTGGGTGCCTCAGCCACTGCAGTATCTACCATGCTCAATGCCAGAGTTGATATCACCACACCAGTAGTAAGGGTTTTGACTAAAAGTGAGTTCGAAATATCAAACCTGGAACCGGCAGTAGGTGTGGAGATTACTTACATTGCGGGTCTTAGCGGAAGCAATATTATGCTCCTGAAAAAGCATGATGTTAAGGTTATCGTAGATATGCTGATGGGAACGGAAACCCCGGAAGAGGATTTTGAATTAAATGAATTAAATATCAGTGCTATCTGTGAAGTAATGAATCAGATGATGGGTGCTTCGGCAACCGCTCTCAGCGAATTTTTAAGCAAGGCGGTCAATATTTCAACCCCTACTTCTTTTGAGATTGAAGATGTGGGAGATTTTAAAGAAAAATATTATCATGACGAAGATTTAATGGTTGTTGTTGGCTTTAATTTAAAGATAGCCGATCAGATGGCCAGTGAGTTTATTAACGTGATGCCTCCCGCTCTTGCAAAAGAACTGGTGGCAGGGTTCTTTCCTCAGACAGAGAGCGAACCGGAAGTAGAAACTGCTCCGGTAAAGGCTCCGGAACCTGTTTCTGAACCGGCTTCATCAGGCGGCATTTTATCTCAGGAAGAAATTGAAAAACTTCTTGCAGGCAGTTCAGCTCCAGAACCACAGCCCCAGCCGCAGACACCTCCAAAGCAGGAGTCTTCAGGTGGTATCTTATCTCAGGAGGAAATTGAGATGCTGTTAAACGGAAGTATGGCATCAGACGCAGCACCTGCACCTACACCAGTCCCAACACCTGCACCTGCTGCTCAGCCGGTATTTTCCATGCCGACAATGGCAAACCAGATGCCGGATACAGACAATTCTGCCATGCAGCAGATGATAAATCAGATGCAGATGCAGCAGCAGATGATTAACCAGATGCAGCAGATGATTCTGCAGATGCAGAATTCACAGATGAACATGCCGAAGAAAGAAGCTTCGGAGCCAAAGACCATCAATGTAAAGCCCATACCTCAGAATACCTTTACAGAAGGACAGGTAAGCTTTGAGGAGCAGGAAGAAAACCGTGAGCTGATCATGGGAGTGCCTTTAGAGGTATCTGTGGAAATCGGCAGAACCAGAAAACTGGTAAAGGAAATACTGGAATTTACAAAAGGTTCACTCGTTATTTTAGACAAGCTGGCTGGAGAACAGGTTGATCTGTATGTAAATGGAAGATGTATTGCAAAAGGCGACGTAGTGGTTGTTGATGATAATTTTGGTATTCGTATCACGGAGATAATCAAAAGGAACGTTGAATAGAGAGGAAGTGCCTGTAGATGAACAGTGTGATCAGTCTGTTGTCTGTACTGATTATGACCATTCTCATTCTGTACTTAAGCTATATATTTACGAAAAGTATCGGAAAAGGAATGGGCTTAAAACGCGGGGGAAATTATATGCAGATGCTGGACCGGCTTCCCCTCGGGCAGGATAAGTCTATTGCGGTAGTTCGTGCAGGCAGCCATTATTTTCTTATTGGTATTGCTTCTTCACAGATTACGATTCTTGCAGAACTGACGGAGGAGGATATTCAAAAAGGTCTGGATATCCCAAATCCTCAAGTGAGAGAGGGATACCCTGATTTCATCAGCATTCTGAAAAAATATACGGACAAAAACCGGAAAGACATGTAGGAGGAACAGAATGAATACAGATGCCTTAGTTAACATTAATGGAGGCAGGGTGCCTACCCTGGAACTTTTCCTCATTCTGACCATCATATCGCTGATGCCTTCTATTCTGGTTATGATGACTTCCTTTACCAGAATCATCATTATCCTTTCTTTTACCAGGAATGCTCTTGGAGTACAGCAGACGCCGCCCAATATTGTTCTGGTAGGTATTGCGTTGTTTTTAACACTGTTTATTATGGATCCGGTTATAAAAGATATCAATACGGAGGCTTACCAGCCATACATTAAAGAAGAAATAAACCAGTCGGAGGCACTCAAACGGGCTCAGGTACCAATGAAGCGTTTTATGCTGAAGCAGACGGAGACAAGTACGTTAAATCTGTTCGTAGATCTATCCAATACAGAAAAAACGGAAAAAATTGAAGATTTACCAATGACAGTAATCATTCCATCATTTATGACATCGGAGTTAAAACGTGCATTCACTGCAGGCTTTATGATTTTTCTTCCATTTATGCTGGTGGATATAGTTGTTTCCAGTACCCTGATGTCAATGGGTATGGTAATGCTGCCGCCTGCCATGATATCGCTTCCATTTAAGCTGCTTTTGTTTGTTACAGTTAATGGCTGGGAGTTATTATTTACAAATCTCGTTAAAAGCTTTCACTAATGACAGGAGGAAACTTTATGACAGAAGTTGCACTCAGCACCCTGATGTATGAAATGTTCGGAGCAGCCATTAAACTGGCCGGACCGGTTCTGGTGGTCAGTATGATTATCGGTATTCTTATTTCCATACTGCAGGCTGCAACCCAGATTCATGAACAGACCATTACCTTTGTGCCCAAGCTGCTTGTTGTAGGACTGATGCTTTTGATGATGGGCAGCAATATGATGAAGACGCTCAGTGATTTTACCATACATATATTCAATACCATGCTGGGGTAGATTTGGACACACGAAAGGAAGAGTTAAATGCCGGATATAGGACAGATGATGCTTTTCTCCCTGATTTTCATGCGGATGTCAGGTTTTATACTTCTGAATCCCATTTTAGGAAGACGGAATATACCCGGTTATGTGAAGGGCGGTACGATTATGGTATTTACCCTTCTTCTGTATTCGTTTTCTTCTTCTCAGGTTCCGGAGCCGGTTACTTCCGTCGAATATGCGGTGCTTCTTATTAAAGAATTTGCGATGGGGTATGCAATTGGATTTGTTATGGAACTGTTTGTCATGATAATCACATATGCTGGAACTATTATAGACTTTCAGATGGGACTATCCATGGCCACTGTATTTGATCCTCAGAGCAACGCACAGGTTGCGGTTACAGGAAGTATCTTTCACGCATATTTCATATTGTTGTTTTTTGCAGTAGATGGCCATCTGGCTTTGTTTAAGCTTCTGATTCAGTCGTCGGAAATTGTGCCTTACGGACAGGCTGTGATTGGGACAAAAGTTGCATGGGCCATTCTTGAAGTATTTATTCAATGTATTGTTATGGCACTTAAATTTGCTTTTCCTATAATGGCAATTGAGTTTATAACGGAAATAGCGGTAGGAATTTTGATGAAGATTATCCCACAGATCAATGTATTTGTAGTTAATATTCAGGCAAAGGTTTTAATTGGTTTATTAATGCTTATATTCTTATTTTCACCTATGTCTGATTATGTAGGTGTCATTATCAGTCAGATGCTTCTGGCAGTGGAGAATATGATCAGGATTTTATAGCGCAAAGGATGTGATGAACGGAAATGGCAGATGATTCCAAAACCGAGAAGGCCACACCGAAAAAACGGCGGGATGAACGTAAAAAGGGTCATGTTGCAGTTAGTAAGGATGTGGTTATGATCGCTACTCTTCTTGGAACTTTCGTGATGCTGAAAGCGTTGCTTCCGCTCATGTATCGGACCATGCGGGATTATATGATCAAATATGTCAGTCTGGCTCCGGCAGCAGATACACTGTCAGATTATACAACAGGAGTTTTCTGGGATACGGTAATTGCTATTTCAAAAGCAGCTATTCCGATCATTCTTGTTTCCACCTCTCTGGCAATTCTTGGAACAGGAATACAGACAGGATTTTTATTTACAAAAAGTAATATGGCTCCCAAGTTTGAACGACTGAATCCCATTAAAGGGATTAAAAATCTACTGTCTTTAAAAAGTCTGGTGGAGCTTATCAAGAATATGGTTAAAATTACCATTCTTTCAGTAATTTTATATCAGATTATAAAGAGTGATTTAAGAGCAGTGGCAAGAACCATTGATATGAATTTAATGGATTCGGCAGTATACGTTCTGGATGCCATTATGGATATGGTGATAAAGGTATCGATTGTATTTATGGCAATAGCCGGCTTTGATTATTTCTACCAGTGGTGGGATTATGAACGTCAGATTAAGATGTCAAAGCAGGAGATGAAAGAGGAATACAAGCAGACGGAAGGAAATCCGGAAATTAAAGGGCGTATTCGAAACTTACAAAGAGAAAGAGCCCGCAGCAGGATGATGCAGTCCGTTCCTACTGCAGATGTAATTATTCGTAACCCGACCCATTATGCGGTAGCACTGCGTTATGACATAGAAAAAGATAATGCACCTGTTCTGCTTGCCAAGGGTCAGGATGAACTTGCTTTAAGGATTGTAGCCATAGGCGAGGAAAATGGAATCTATGTGCTGGAAAACAAGCCTCTTGCAAGAGGAATTTTTGCCAGTACCAAAGTGGGGGAACAAATCCCTCCGGAATATTATGGTATGGTCGCTGAGATTCTGGTATACGTATACCGTATGAATAACAAGATCATAGAGTAGAAAATGCGGCATAGATACTTGAAAGAAATGGTGTAAAAAGAATGAAGACTTTACTTAGAAATTCCGTTGTAGTATTTGTCATTACAATTGTGCTTCTTTTGATCATCCCATTGCCTCCATTTTTTATGGATGTAATGATTATAATAAATATTTCCCTATCCATGATTATCCTGTTGATAACCATGAACATTAAGGAGCCTCTGGAATTTTCCATATTCCCATCGCTTCTGTTAATAACCACATTGCTGCGGCTTGGACTTAACGTATCTTCCACCCGTAATATTTTAACAAGAATGGGATCATCCGGTCTTGTTATTAAAGCCTTTGGTGATTTCGTATTGCAGGGAAATGTTGTAGTTGGTTTTATTATATTCCTTATTATTGTATTGGTAAACTTTCTGGTTATTACAAAAGGTACAGAGCGTGTATCTGAGGTTGCAGCCAGATTTACTCTGGATGCCATGCCAGGTAAGCAGATGGCGATTGATGCAGATTTAAGTTCCGGTCTGATCAATGAGCAGGAAGCAAAGCTGAGACGTTATAAAATCCAGAAGGAAGCAGACTTCTACGGCGCCATGGATGGTGCCACCAAATTTGTTAAGGGCGATGCAATTGTTTCTCTGATCATTACCGCTGTCAACTTTATCGGCGGTGCCATCATTGGTATGGTTCAGTCAAATATGCCCTTTAATGAGGTTTTGACAGTATATAGTATTGCTACGGTAGGTGATGGACTGGTTTCCCAGCTTCCTTCCCTTATGATAGCGGTAGCTACCGGTATGGTTGTTACCAGAGCTGTATCAGACGGCAGCTTGAACGAAGATGTATCAGCCCAGTTTTTGGCTCAGCCAAGAGCTATTATGTTAACCGGGTTCGTAATGGTTGTATTGATGCTTGTACCGGGAATGCCTAAATTCCAGCTTGGTCTTATGGCGGTTCTGCTTATGGGAACCGGCTATCAACTGGAACGTAAGGTAAAGCAGGCTGCCTTTAAAGAGGTGGAGCAGCATCAGAATCCGTTCATGGAAGATACCAGCCAGCAGACACCTTCCGATGAAGAATCCTATTATAGGGATGTAAACAATGTTTATTCACTTATTAGCGTAGAACCCATAGAGCTGGAATTTGGTTACAGTCTGATTCCTCTTATTGATGAAGGCAGCGGAGGAAAAATGATTAACCGTATTGTCATTTTCCGCAGACAGTATGCTCAGGACATGGGATTTGTAATTCCATCTGTAAGACTGAGAGACAGCTCCAGTTTAAATACAAACCAGTATGTGATTAAAATCAGAGGAGAAGAGGTTGCAAAGGGTGAAATCCTTGTAGACTACTATCTTGCACTGGAGCCGCAGGTCCTTTCCGGAGAAGTGGATGGAATTGAAACGATAGAGCCTGCTTATGGAATTCCAAGTAAATGGATCCGTCCCGAAAATAAAGAAATGGCGGAAATTTATGGTTATACAGTTATTGATCCCCTGTCAGTCATGCTGACACATTTGTCGGAGACAATCAAACAGCATGCATATGAGCTGCTTGGAAGGCAGGAAGTGATGCAGCTATTGGATAATGTTAAAAAGCATTCGGCAGAACTTGTGGAAGAACTGTTTCCTGGTCAGCTATCTTACGGCAACTTTCAGAAAATACTCAACAGCCTGTTGAAGGAAGGTGTGCCAATTAAAGATATGGAGACCATTTTAGAAACCATTGTGGATGCGCTTTCAACAACCAGAGACATTGATCTCATAACTGAGAATATCAGAATTGCTTTAAAGAGGACCATTACCAGAATGTTCTGTGATGGAGGTCAGATGAAAGTTCTGACTCTGGATGCAGATCTGGAGAAAAATATTATCAGCAGCATGGCCAAGGGTGAACAGGGTGTATATCTGGCGCTCAGCCCTGATGTGATGCAGTCGGTGATCGGCCAGCTGGGAGAACAGATAAAGAAGTTCAATGACCTGGAACAAAAGCCTGTGATTCTTACAAGTCAGGTAGTAAGGCTGTATTTTTACCGGCTGATCGAGCAATTCTATCCTAATGTGTATGTTCTTTCATTTAATGAAATTGCAAATAATATTCAGATCCAGGCAGTCGGAAATATTACCGTTTGACAGGGTTTAATGTCAGAAAGGCAGTGTTAATCGGAATGGAGCAGGAGTTAAGCCAATATACCAATGAAGATTTAATAATTAAATATAAGCGTACTAAGGATATTAAAATCAAGCACGAGCTGGTAATGCGTTACATGTATATGGTGAAGAGCATTTCTATTCAAATGCGTGATGTCTATTTAAGCTTTGCTCAAATAGAGGATATCGTTAATGAAGGTGTATTGACGATCATGAATGGGATTGAAAAATTTGATCCTGATATGAATGTGAAGTTTGAAACGTATATTTCCAAGCGAATCCGTGGTATGATTATAGATATGGCAAGAAAGCAGGACTGGATACCAAGAAGTGTCAGGAAAAATGCCAAGGAGCTGGATAATACGGTTATGGAATTATGCAACCGTCTGGGACGTTTTCCATCTTCAAAAGAAACTGCTGATTATTTAAATATATCCCTGGATAAATATCAGGAAGCATTGGGGAAGACGAATGTTTACAGTGTGATATCCCTTGACATGGTGTTAGAGGGAAGCAATGATAATAAGAAGACAGTCCAGCTGCCATCCATAAGTGAGAATGACCAGCCGGAATCTCACTATCTTCAGGAGGAATTTAAGCAGATTTTAGTATCTGCCATAAATAATCTGAAAGAAAATGAACAAAAGGTTATTTCTTTATATTATATGGACGAATTAAATATGAAAGAGATTGCCAGGGTCATGAATGTCAGTGAACCAAGAATTTCACAGATCCACTCGAATGCGATTCAAAAGCTGAGACTGAATCTGACTAATTTTATAAATGGGAAATAGGAAAGGGGAATAGCGGGATGTTTCAAGGATTTTATAATCTGGCTTCCGGAATGCTTTATCAGAACCGGAATTTAAATACCATCAGTAATAATATGGTAAATGTTAGTACTCCTGGTTTTAAATCAGACCGAATGACCAGCACCACATTTAAAGATGAGATGCTTTACAGGAGCGGGAATGTCAATAAAAGCAATCCCGTTCAGATTGGTGCTGCATCCATGATGCGTACCGTAGCGGGTGTGAAGACCAGTTTTAATCAGGGGAATGTGGAGGAGACCGGAGGAAATTTAGACTTTGCTTTAACAAAGCCTGGATTTTTTACGATTGAGGGTGCTGACGGAAATCGTCTCTATACAAGGAACGGTTCTTTTGATATTGATCAGGATGGGTATCTTTGCTTATCAAATCTGGGCAGAGTACTTGGCGAAGACGGAAATCCCATTGAAATGACCTCCAATCACATTACAGTTGATCAGTCGGGGAATATATATGAAGTACCGTTAAAAGGACTTAAAACCGATGAAGACAACGCTGACGCTGAGGAGGAAGAGCCTACCCTTCTTGGAAAAATCGGAGTGGTAAATTTCGATGACGAAACCCAGCTTGTAAAAGGGGATAACGGAACCTTCACTTCCCAGGCAGAAGCGAAAACTGTTGATGGAGGACTTATGTGGAAATCTGTAGAACGGTCAAACATCGATCCCATTGAACAGATGACAGCCATGATGACCAGTCAGAGAGCTTCCCAGAGTGCAGCACAGGTGCTTAAGATGTATGATCAGCTGATGGGAAAAATAGTAACTGATATTGGCAGAGTATAAGGGAGGAACAGCGGATGAATCAATCCTTTTACATAGGCGCGCTGGGCGCCATGAATCAGCAGACGAAATTGAATGTGGTATCTAATAACATTGCCAATGTCAACACAGTCGGTTTTAAGCCAGAATACAGTGTGTTTTCCGATCTTATCTATACGCAGACAAGGAATTCGCTTGAGAGCCCTAATGTAAAAACCGGCAGCGGGACTAAAATTGACCAGGTAAAAACCAATATGACAGCAATGCCGTATCAGTCCACAGGAGAGGAACATGATTATGCGGTGGAAGGCGATGGATTTTTCATGCTGAAAGATCCTGTAACCGGGGAAATTACATATAGCAGAGACGGACGTTTCCAGCTTGCGAAGACAACGGATAAATTTTATCTTGTGAATGTGGATGGCAAAAGAGTTCTTAATATGGATCAGGAAGAAATCTCCTATGATGTAAAACCGGCATCCTACCCTTCCGAAGAAAACGAAGAAGACGAAGAAGAAACGGAAGAGCTGCAGGAAGATGAACATGATCCTCATGCAATTGGAATTTATACCTTTGCAAATACCAATGGTTTAAAACCCATAGGAGATAATGTCTTTGCTGCAACAGCAGCCAATGGCACCCCCATTCTGCTGGAGAACGCAAAAGTGGTATCTGGTTCCCTGGAGCAGTCCGGCACGGATTTTGCATTGGAGATGACAAGAATGATGGAGGCCCAGAGAGCATATTCCTATGCTCTTAAAATGGTACAGACTTCCGATGAAGTTGAGTCGACAATAAATTCTCTGCGATAAATATGGCAGAGTTCGATGAAAGAGGGCGATCATATGAAAATAACACGTTATGATGAAATGAATGGGCTTGGACTTGATCTGATACGGGAAATAGGCAGTATTGGTACAGGCAATGCGGCTACCGCACTTTCTTCCATGCTGAACAAGACAGTTCGAATGACACTTCCGGATGTTCAGATTCTTGGATATAACGAAGCCATTAAATTTCTGGGAGATCCGGAGGAGATTGTGGCGGCTATCCTGGTAAAGATGACAGGAGAAATCAATGGTTTAATGCTTTTCATTTTAAAAATGGATTTTATTAATGAAGTCTTATCCAGTGTCATGCAGGAGGAGATTGAAGATTATTACCAGCTCAATGTTTTAGAGACTTCCGCATTAGAAGAGATTGGTAATATTATTATTTCATCTTATGTAAATGCAATGTCAACACTCAGTGAGGTTACAATTAATCTTTCTGTACCTGATATTGCAGTTAATATGCTGGGAGGGATCTTAAGCGTTCCCATGGTGGAATTCGGATATCAGACAGATAAGATGATGATGATAAGCGGACAGTTTATAATAGGAGGAAAAGTCCTTCACAGTGACTTACTGATGATGCCGGATATCATGTCATTGAACTTTTTAATGGAAAAGTTGGGGATTGTAAATGGATAAACAGATAACGGTAGGAATTGCGGACATGAAGTTTGCCAGACAGGAGGGGACACTGATCACCTATGCGCTGGGGTCCTGCATTGGCATCTGTTTGTACGATCCGATGATAAAGCTGGGGGCACTTGTACATATTATGCTTCCGGAAGTATATGGATCAGGAGACGGAAATATATTTAAGTATGCAGATACGGGACTGGCTGAGACATTTAGAAAAATAGAGATTCTGGGAGCCAGAAAACCAAGGCTGATCGCAAAGATTGCAGGGGGGGCAAAGATGTTCGAGCTGCAGGGAAACAGTACCCTCGGTAATATTGGTGCCCGAAATATTGTAAGTGTAAAACAGATACTTCAAAAAGAGGGGATCCGTCTGGCAGCTTTGGACGTCGGAGAGAATTATGCACGTACGATGTCCATGGATGTAAGCACGGGGCAGGTTAAAATCAGAACTTACGGCAGAGCAGAAATTGTTTTGTAAACATTATGAACTTGCAGAAAGTTGCCGATAAATTAACAGGCAGTTGTTTTTGCTGGATTATATTGGGATAAAGGAGAAAAAGTATGGCAGAAACAGAGATTTTATTAGAATCAGGGACGAATGAAATTGAAATAATGGAATTTACCATTTACGGTGAGTTGTATGGAATTAACGTTGCTAAAGTACGTGAGATTATGATGTCAGATAAGGTGAAGCCTATCCCCCATGCCCACCCAGCCGTAGAGGGTATTTTTAAACCAAGGGATCTTCTTCTTACCGTAATCGATCTCCCTTATTACCTGACTGGAAATAAAGGTGAAAAACAAGGCAAGGATCTGTTTATTATCACCAATTTCAACAAGCTGCACATTGCTTTCCGCGTTCACAGCGTAGTGGGTATCAGCCGCATTTCATGGAAGAATATTCAAAAGCCGGATGATACCATAAGCCGTGGAGATGAAGGAGTAGCGACTGGAATCGCTCAGTGTGGAACTGATCTTGTTACGATCCTTGACTTTGAAAAAATTGTTGCTGACATTGCTCCTGAGACCGGAATTCAGATAGATGATATTAATAAGCTTGGAAAGAGGACATCTGTTGCCAATCCCATTCTGATTGCAGAAGATTCCATACTTTTAACTAAAATGATTGAGGCTGCTCTTAAGAAAGCCGGTTATGAAAATCTTACCTTTAAGAATAATGGTCAGGAAGCCTGGAATTATTTAAGCCAGATAAGAGACGATTCAGATTTAGATGAAAAAGTAAGCCTTATTATTACAGATATTGAGATGCCTGAGATGGATGGACACCGGCTTACAAAGCTGGTAAAAGAAGATAAGAAACTAAAACACATTCCTTTGGTAATATTCTCTTCCATGATTAATCAGGAACTGATGATAAAAGGAAAACAGTTGGGAGCGGATGAACAGCTGAGCAAGCCGGAAATCGCCCATCTGGTGGAAGTAATTGATCATTTACTTCAGAGGAGGAAGACGAATGGATAAGTATGTCACCCGGCAGCCTATAAAGGCATTGAAGGAGGACAGGATTATCGGCTATGAAGTATTGTTTCAGAAGGACTATGATTCTCTTTACAGCAGCTCCGATGTAGCAGCAGCTGACACAATTGCAGGATTCCTGATGCAGAATACAGAAAGCATTTTTCATGATAAGCTTACTTTTGTTACATTTACTCCTTCCTTGTTGTTTCGGAACACACCGAAGATTTTTGATAAGGAGAAGATGGTGATTCAGATAGAAGATCACGTCATGATTCATCCTTTGTCTCCAACCATCATAAGAAAATACAGAGCAGAGGGGTATGTGTTTGCGATCAATGACTTCCAGTTTTCTCCCAAATATTTCTCCATGCTGGATTATGTTACCTACATAAAGATTGATATCAGAAACAAGCAGGAAGGGAAAGAGCGGATCTCTCTTAAAAATCTCATTAATACGATGAAGGGATTTGATAAGAAGTGCATTGTGACAGGGGTCAGCTCCATGGCAGATTATGATCTTGCGATTGAGGTAGGCGCAGATTATGCGGAGGGAAGTTATGTCGCGGAAGCCATGGCCGGAAAAGTGAACCGCATGGAATTTTTAGAGGGTAACTTCTTCCAGCTGGTAGTCGAAGTATCCAAAGATGAACCGGATATAGAAAAGATTGAAGAAATTATTAACAGAGATGCCGCTTTAAGCTATGCTCTTCTTAAGATCGTTAATTCCGCATACTTTGCTCTTCGCCGCAGGGTTTCCTCTATACGTCAGGCTTTGGTTACCATGGGTATCAGTCAGTTGAAGCAATGGGTATATTTGTTAAGCTTCAATAATGACATTGATAATGAGGAGTCTCTGGAAGCGATGATGAAGCTGTCTTTCCTCAGAGCAAATTTTGCAATGACTATTTCGGATCATATTGAGAACCTTCCCATTATACGGTCGGAAGTGTATATGATGGGTATGTTTTCTACCCTTCAATACATGATCAGCGCACCTTTGGAAGAGATCCTTGAAGAAGTTCCGGTTGCCCAGGAAATAAAAGATGCTCTTATCCGTAAGGAAGGAATCTGCGGTGATTTATACGAATTGATTCTTAGCTATGAAAGCGCAGAATGGAAAAAAGTCAAGCAGCTTTCCGATAAGCTGAATATACCTTCCGGACAGCTGGCACAGACTTATATGGATTGTGTAGAAGCAGTGAATGAGATCTGGAACGGTTTAACAAGCAGCAATACAGAGCAGGAAGCTGAAATACCTGTAAGTAAAAAACCCCGCACTTAATGGTCAATGTCATTAAGTTAACCTTGGTACAAGGACTAGGGCTTTCGAAAAGAGGTTGAAGAATTGTTTTCTTCAGCCTCTTTTCTGTATTTTTAGATACTACAAAAGGGTCGCTCTCGCTACCTCTTTAACCAATCAGTAGCGAGAGCGGCCGCACATTTCTTTTCTCATGTCAAGCATTTTCTCTGAAAAAGCAGAAAAAAAAGACCCCCATACCATTGTTTGGTATGGAGATCTCATTCTGTCAACTTAACTTAATGACATTGACTTAATGGTGTGGGTTTTCTTTTACTGTAAAGCAGGATTTTGTCACCTCCACAATTACCTGGGGAGCGAAACGGCTGGAATAGAAATTCAGCAGGGGAGAGGCAGCCGGAGGTTCTACCACCACATATTTGGGCGGAAGTTTTGTCAATGTCAGTGCAATGACATCAGCAATACAGCGCTCACAGGTACAGCCACCAAGCCGCTCCATATAATCCTTTGCAATATTCTCCACTACATGTTCCATAACATTTAAATATTTAAAATTAGGAGTGAGAGGAGGGGAAGGATTGTCAGTGATCGACAGATCTCTTAGAATCTGGTCATCTGCGACCGGCAGATCAGCTGGAAGCTGCTCATCAGTGTCTGATATATCAGCTGGAAGCTGCTCATCAGTGTTCGATATATCAACTGGAATCTGTATATCAGTGTCCGATAGATCCGCTGATATACGGTTATCACTATCTGACAGATCCGTTGGAACTCCATCATCAGTATCGAATCCATCTGAATTACTATGTTCATTCTCAGTATTTGTCTGATTGTCAGACGGTTCGGTGTACGGTTCGGCTGCTGGCAATTCTTCTGTATCTGTTGCTGGTTCCTCATCTAAATCCGGTTCCGTTAAGTCAGAAACAGATTCCTCTTCAGGTTCTGCAATTGCATTATCTGCCCCGTCTTGATTTAAGTTTGTTTGGTTCTCTGCCTTCTCATCTTCCTCAAGCTGCTGCCTGATTAATTCAGCTACCGGATCCTGTACGGAAGAAGAAAGGTCAATAATAGAAATTGGGCTGGGAGACAAGGGTCCCTCCTGCATTTGTATGGAGGCCTGCTGAGCCAATACTGTCAATTCTTTAATTGTTCCCTTTGACTCGGCTGCCTGGCTGGCAGCAAGATTTTCCTTAGCAGCTTCTGATTTCGAAGATTCAGCCTCACCTCCGGCCAGAAGATTCATGACATGAGCTGTTTTGCTGCTTTTCCTAGCCATGTTTATATGCTCCTCTCAAGTTAAATTATTTTGATTTTTTAATCAAGTCAAGAACTTCCGTTACCAAAGCTTTGTAATCCTGAGCAGGATTGGATCTTGGGGCATAATCCAGCAGGCTTTCTCCCTGAGCGGGGGCTTCCGCGACACTGACGCTGGATCTTATATGCGTTTCAAAAACACGTGTCCCGATCTGAGAAGCAATGCTTTGAGCCATCTCCTTCACTTCTCTGGACAGCAACGTTCTGGGATTAAATTTATTCAGCAGAATTCCCAGTACGACCAGATTTGGGTTAACAGAAGCACGGACAGTATTAATGGTATCCTTGATCTGGGAAACTCCAAGAAGACTAAGAATCTCAGGAACCATGGGAATAATCAGATAATCCGCAGCAGCATAGGCATTAACTGTTAAAATATTCAGAGCGGGGGGAGTATCAATAATAATATAATCGTAATAACCGGCAACAGTAGACAGTAAATTCTTTAACATACTCTCTCTCTGCTTTCCGGTAAATTCCAGCTCAGCGCCGCTTAAAAGAATATTAGATGATATCACGTCGCAATATTTTGCAGGACGGATAGCCTCCTGCAGAGTGGCAGAACCCTGAAATACCTCGTAGATTGTTGCACAGTTTTCAATTTCCAGTCCCAGACTAAATCCCAGATTACCCTGAGGGTCTAAATCAACGGCCAGTACTCTTTTATTGTTCATGGCAAGACCGCAGGCAAGGGAACAGGAAGTGGTGGTTTTGCCTACGCCGCCCTTTTGATTTGTAATAGTAATTACAGTTGACAAATTGTATTCCTCCATTCGTAAATTAAGATAATACTATTATCTTTAGTATACAATATGACGATAAATAAGTATAGCCAAAACATAAAAAAAACCGATTTTTGACGAAAAATGGATTATTTAGATAGTTAAGAAAGGAGTTATTCGTATGGCAACAGCATTGAATAGTATCAAAAACAGTTCAGCCTCTTCCTTAAGGGGTTACGGTGGTCTGGCAAGTGGTCTGGACAGAGATACTCTGATTGAGGGCATGACAGCATCCACAAAGGCAAAGATTGCAAAACAGCAGAAGAAGAAACAGACCTATGCATGGCAACAGGAGTCGTATCGTTCCATCAGCTCAAAGCTTGTGGAGTTTTCCAAAAAATACACCTCTTATACCAATCAGTCTACTAATTTATCCAGTCCCAGCTTTTGGGCTAAAAGCAGTATTACACCTGTGGGCGCTAACAGCAATTATGTCAGCGTATCCGGCAGTTCAGCCCTATCTGACTCAATGTCTGTAGTAGGGGTGAAACAGCTTGCCAAGAATGCATCCATGACCTCTAAAACAGTAGTATCTGATAATAGTCTTACAACTGGAAGCATTAACCTGGGAGAAAGCCAGGTGAGTAATCTGGAAGGACAGTATCTGTATTTTAAGTATGGGACCAAATCATATTCTGTCTCTTTAAAAAGCGGTACTACTACAGATGGTTATACCTATGATTATTCCAATGGTGTAAAGGCTCAGGAGTCTATTACAAGGTCTTTAAAAGAGGTATCCATTGGTAACGGACAGACATTGGCAGATGTGATTAAAGTAACGGCTGATACAGCGAATCCCGCAGATCCCGAAGGAACACCTTTTAAACTTAATTTCAAATCTGCTGATACAGCGGGTAATACAATTCTTTTCGACGGCGGAAGTGAAACCGCGATTAAAGCTCTTGGATTTACAAATTTTAATAGTTTAAGTACTGAAGCACGAACCATTACCAGTACAGGTTTTACAGCTGATTTTATGAATAATCAGAAATTTTTTGAACCGAAGACATTTGCCCAGCGTGTTGGCGATACGAATATCAGCTTTACTTATAACGGTACAACTAAGTCCATTCAGTTTGCCAGTGCTGCAGATATCCAGCAGATGGTAACAGATGCAGGAGGCAATGATGAAACAGCCCTCAAGTCTGTTGCTGCCGATCTGCAGGGAAAACTGGACAATCAGTTTGGTACTGGAAGAATAAAAGTCGATACTCAGCTGAATTCTGTTGACGGAAAATATCAGCTTGTATTTAAGACAAAAGATGCAGCTACTGGTTTAGATGATACATCATCAATTCTGTCTTTATCAAGTGCAGATAACGGTGTACTTGGTAAAAATGGTGCATTAAGAGTTTCAAGCGGCGAATCAAACCGCCTGAATACGTATGCATCTTTAGCAGACTCAGGTTTAAAAAATATTGAGCAAAACCTGATCGCAAAAGGTAAACTGGATCAGGACACTACCTATTTTTCAGGATCCATAAAGGCTCAGGCTGCGATTAAGGAACTTGGAAGCCTGGTAAATGACAGTACCTCTATTGCCGATTTAAAACAGCTGATCGCTACAAAAAATCCTAACATGTCAGATCAGGATTTAAGCAGTATTAATGATGCTATAGATTATGAGTCAGCAGCCAATGTTGGTGATTTGAACACCAAGCTGAATTCTTATGTAGACAGCCGCGAGATGAAATTAAAAATTAATGGTGTGGACATAAAAGGCTTAACGTATAATTCCACAATTACCGACATTATGAACAAGATAAATAGTTCGGATGCCAAAGTTTCAATCAGCTATATGAAGAATGCAGATAAATTTTTGATTCAGTCTACCGTTGGCGGGGTAGCCGGTGATGTTAAAATCGAGGGTTCTGATGCAGAGATGCTGTTTGGTGTAAAGGATACAGACTATACTGTAACCAAGGGACAAGACGCTATTGTCAGTGTTAAATACGCCGGATCCGATGATGTGGTAAATCTGACGCGTGAAAGTAACACATTCAATATGGATGGTCTGAATATCACACTGAATGGTACATTCGGCTATAGCGGAGATACATTGATTGAAGGAACAGAACCTGTTAAATTTAATGCCAAGACTGATTCTGACAGTATTGTGAAAGCTGTCACAGATATGATTAAAGATTATAATGATATGATTGAACTGGTGAATAAAGAGGTTTCTACCAAACCGAACCGCAATTATGAGCCGCTTACGGATGATCAGAAAGCGGATATGACAGAGGACCAGATTAAAAAATGGGAAGAAAAAGCTAAAACAGGCCTGCTTTTTAATGATTCAGATTTACGTGGCCTTTCTGACAGCATGAGGTTTATTTTTGAAAGTGGTTCTGCTGATAAAGCTGCTTTGGCTTCTTTCGGAATATCGACAAGCACAAATTACGGTGATAACGGTAAGTTGGTTCTTGATGAGACAAAATTCCGGGCATCATTGGAATCGAATTCAGCAGATTTACAGAAATTGTTCACAAGAGCTGCGGATCCATCAACAGGCGACAAAGGCGGTGTCATGGCCAGGATGTCTGAGATTACGGAAAAGTATGCTAGTACAACTGGCGCGACAAAGGGTATTCTGATTGAAAAAGCTGGTTCCGTTTATGCACCTACCAGTATTCTCAAAAATTCTTTACAGAAGTCCATGGACAGCCAGGATACTGTAATTGACCGGCTTAACAAACAGCTTAAAACAGAGACAGACCGGTATATCAAGCAATTTACCAATTTGGAAACATTGATTTCCCAGATGAATTCTCAAAGCAGCTGGTTGAGTCAATCCTTTGGTTCATAAGGAACGGAGTGTAAGATGGCAGTAAATGGATATCAACATTACAAGGAACAGACCGTGAATACAATGACTCCGGGTGAAATGCTTAATCTTTTATTTGATGAATTATTAAAGCGGCTGACCAGATCAGAATTGGCATTGGAAAATAAAGATTATGAACTTTTCGAGCAGTCCATACAACGGTCTATGGATATAGTTACATACTTAAGAGATACTCTTAATTTTCAATATGAAATAAGTAATGAATTAAAACGTCTTTATGAATTTTTCCTTTATGAATTAGTTCGTATTAAAGCAGGCAGGAATTCTACAGTAATAGGAGAGATCAGACCATTGATTATGGAACTGAGGGATTCCTTTAGAGAGGCACAGCGCATCGGCGGTTGATTTTATTCAGGCTGGAGAGGAACCTTCTCTCCAGCCATTTATCAATAAGCTGCAAACAGGAGGAAGTACAAATGGAAGAATCCATACTATTGGAGATTCTAAAAGAGATGCAGAAAAAATATCAGTGTATGGCAGAAATAGAGAGGATAACCCGTGAAGTTGGTGAATTCCTTTCCCGCAATGACCAGACTTCAGTACAGATGCTTTTGGGAATGCGCCAGGAGGAGATGGATAAGGCTGATATGTTCACTAAAAATATAAACTGTCTTATATCTGTTCTGCCTCCGGAAGAAGCTGCCAAAGTGGATAATTGGGTGAAAGGGCAGGAAAACTGGAATCCAAATGAACAGATATCAGAAAAAATAATGGAAAAAGGAAAGAATATCCAGCATATACTGAAACGTACTATTGAAATCGACAGACACATCAGTACGCGTATCGCAGGTACCCATTCCTTTTATAATTAAATATAGCTTTTTACTTTGGAGGAGAAATAGCCCAAAGTGGTCCTCCATTGGATGCTCGGTAATTCAGTTCATGCAGTATCACAGCAGGATCCCAATTGCACTTTGTATTATCATAATTATTAGAATCCGCGATACGAAAGGAACCGTCAGCGGTATAACTTGTTATGATAATAAAATGTCCCTGCTGAGTAAAATGTCCCTTTCTCATTAAGGCAATAACCAGTTGTCCGGAATCTAATGCATTCCTAATCCCCTCTACGGTACGGTTTTTAATTGGTGAAACTAAAAGACCATATGCTGACGCACTGTCAGGAATGAGGCGGTGATAAGAACCCTGTCCTGGGCACCAGCTGTTATTGATTGCGGCCCAGTTTGCCATATCGGTTGGAAGGACCTGATTACCAGTCAGACTGGTTATGACCATGGCCATAACAGTAGGTCCGCATCCATAGGTAACCAGAGGATCTCTTCCCCCCCACAGATAATTTCCCCATCTGGCATCAGCCTGATTATAATAAGTGAGAGGACCGCAAACGCTGTCCAGCATTACATCGTATTTGCCTTCCTGAGGGATATCTGCTTCAACTGTCTCAGGCAGTAGCACGGTTGTAGGTTGAGAGACATCAGCGGCTGATCCGTCAATCTGATAATTAGAAGAAAAAATCGCAAACGGGATGACGATTACGAACAGGGTCTTGAATAGTGTTTTAAATAATCTGTTCATACGGCTCACCTTTATCTTTAATATTATATGTTATTTATCGGATAGACACTCCATAAAGTTAAGATTGAGATGAAAAGTCCGATATATATATTATAGACCTGTATGATATTGCAGGCGGTGTGTGGCACATGGGATTTAATTAAGGATGGAAAAATGAATGATTAAAGGTTATGAAGAGCGGTATTTATTAATATTACTATCTGCAGTGATGAATCAGAAACCTTCACCAGAGCCCATACGTTCACTTGATTGGGAAAAGATGTTTCGGTTAGCTGATTACCATGGTGTAGCACATGCTGTACATTATGGTATTCTGGGGCTTGACCAGGAGATACCCCAAGCGGTAAGACAACAGTTTTTCGATAAATATTTAGAATCAGTTTATCGTGTAGGACGTTTACAGAAAAGCGAGAAGCAGCTGGTGGCATTGTTGGAACGTGAAAGAATCAACTGCTTTTATCTCAGTTATTCTGATATAGTAAAAAATTATCCAATCGAAGAGATGTGCTGCCGTGAGTCGATTGAGATTGGGTCCAGTAGAAAATGTACCAGTGTGATATGGGGGATTCTGGAAAAGATAGATTTCGAAGAACGCAGAACAGATGAGGCTGGAAGGCTGTATTATCGTATTCCTGGAATAAGAGTGTTGAATTTTGACTATACACTTTTTTTCAGTGCCTCCATGCGCAGGTTTTTTAGGAGCCTGCTTAAATTATCTCCACTCCAGACTGAAAGCAGGTATATTCGTGAACTGCCTCTTGATGACAGATACCTGTTTTTGATGTGCAGACTGACTGATAGTTATGCGAGGGGAAATATCAGTTTAAGCCAGATTATGGATTTTTGGATTTTTTATAAGACTTATGGTGAAAATTTTAATTGGCCTTATATATATGGCAGACTAAAAAAATTAAAAATCGCTGATTTTGCAGAGCGCCTGGAACATTTGATCCTGCGATGGTTTGGAACTGGAGCAGTTATTGAAAATGTTGAAATCTATGAAGCCATGGAGTCTTATATCCTGTCAAAGGGAACAGATGGAAGAGAGATCAGCTCAAAGCTTCTGCCTTTGATTAAGACGGTTGCAGATTGCTATGCAAGGAACCGAAGATTGGAAGAAATGAGAAAGATGGTTGCCTGGCTTTTTCCTGATCGAAGATACATGGAAACGATATATCCCTTATTAGGGAAGATTAGAATTTTATTGCCGTTATTTTGGATAATACGGTTATTGCGATATTTAAGCAGATTATGCACAAACCCTTTACGGAACAACGTGTTTCCCAAATTAAAAAGCTTGTTTCAGAAGGCAGTAAAAGGGCTCCCTATTATTAATAGGAAAGCAAAGAGTGAGAATACAGAGGAAGAATCAAAAGAAACAGCGGAAATACCCAAGTAATATCAGGTATTTTCGCTGTTTTTGTGTTGCTCTGAAAAAAACTCTTTTATCTTAGAAATTGATCCGGCATTCAGAGGAATAGAAACTGCTTCCTGATTAGCAGAAACTGCTTCTACCAATTCGGATCTTAATATAGATACATCTCTGGGAGCATCAATTGCTAATTTGACCCAATCATTTCCGATTTCCAGTACAGTAATCGAAATGTTATCGCCAATGTTTAGAGCCTGTTCCTTTTTTCTCTGAAGTATCAGCATATTATTTCCCCCTTTTCATAAAGTCTTTGATTGGATGGCGGAATTTATAAAGAGGGTTATCTAAAATTATCTGTTTTGCTTCTCTGGTATCTGTATTAACTGCGATGGGGGCCTTTAAATTAACAGTACTTTCTTCCATCTGGTCATGTATGACACAGATCACATAGTAAGAAATATTTTTTTCATCATAGGAAGCTTTTAATAAATTGCTGTCTTCTTCAGATAAAACAGGAGCGTATTCGGAATATAGCTGAAACGGATTCATAAGTATAAATGATATTCTACAATCATCAATAGATTGCAGAGATATCAGGGCATCACTATTATCCTGAAATGCAAGGGGTACATAATTTTTTAATTCTGAGAATCCAAATAAACCGTCAGAAAAATGAATCAGTTCCTCCTCAGAACAGGGAATTGAACCAAAATATTGCGTTTTTATTTCCATGTGTACCTCCAAATATAAATTTAAGCCAGGACATCAATCGGGGTGTGATCAAAGTATTTAGCAGCACTGGGAGGAACATACATCGGCTTGCCAATATATTCTATTTCTACATCTGGCATTTGAGTGATGGAAATTTCAATGCTGCCGGGTATGAATTCAAAATCCCCCTTAGCGGCCCTGATGTCAAAACTAATCTTATCCATTTGATACTTAATATTCAGATCAGGGGCAGACCATTCGAGATCGGGACCTGTAGTTGGTATAAAAGCTAAACCAAACTCTCCTGTGGGCATTTGAGCACGCTGACGGAAAATCTGATCAAGGGGATTAGAAACTTTGGCGTCTAACAATAGTGCAGCCTCCTCTGTATAGGTAGCAGTAGCTTCTGATGCAGCCTCCAATCCGGAAGCAGCGGCCTGACGGACGCTTTCCATGGTGGTTGGAGAAATTGAACTGCGGGCATCGTAAGTATCAAGGTACAGCTTAATCGGTTTGCTGTTAATATCCAGGCCACCGTGTTCATTATTCATTAACACATCGGTCTTAGATTTTGTATACCTGAGTTCGGCCTTCTGTATCTTCATTTCATATTTTATTGGTATGGTTTTTATCTGAAGCAATGGTTCCATATAAAATCCCTCCTGTAAACCTTAGCGCATGAAATCAATGAATGACGAGGATAAAATGCTGGTTCCAACCTTCAAAGCAGCATTATAAGCGTATTGATCCCAAGAGTAATTGGTAATAGCCTCCGCCATGTCAACGCCTTCCACACTTGACATCTGTTCCTGAATCGATATTTCTGCATTATCAAGCCGGTCTTTTGTAGTGGTTAAAAATTCGGATTTAACACCTAACTCTGTAATTTGATTTGACAGACTGGTATTGAGAGTGTCAAACTTGACCATGAGATCACGGTACTGATCTGCATCAAAGGTCTCTGCTTCCAATGCGTCTGCCAGTTTACCGGCCAAAACGACTATGTTATTGCTCATTCCTTTATCATCAACCCCGTATCCAACCGCATTGATTCCTGGGAGAGACATGTTAAAGGCACTGGAAGAAACAACTTGATCAAAATCATCCATTGATAATCCCATTCCAAGATCAACATACAGATTTTCATTTGACAAAGTCTTTAATTTTTCGTAGTCAGCAGATCCTTTGGCTGCATTGACATCAATTCCACGATAGTTAAGAGTACCATCAGATGTCAGTTCAAAGGGCGGGTTCTTTCCATCGGAGCCCGCAAAAAGAAAAGTGTCCTCATAAGATGAATTCAGACTAAGTACCATGGACTGCTGAAACTGGCGGATAGCAGAAGCATAGCTCTGACGTACTTCCTTAGTCTGATTGGTTCCATTCAATGCCTGAATATTATAATTTTTACTAATCGTTTTAACCATATCAGAAACCTGTCTCAGTGAATCTTCCTGACCATCCTGTCTGGACTGCACTTCTTCCAGCATTTTTAAGTTATCCTGGTTCTTGTAATATTTCCGGTGAAGCTGTGAGGCTCTGGCGGCAGAAGCAGGATCCTCAGCGGCACTATTAAAACTGCGCTGAGTCATAACATGAGTTCGTGAAATATTTAAGTTATTGATTGATGTTGAAAGATTGGTTTTGTAATCTCTTATAATTGCATTTGTGGTGATTCTCATTTACTTACCTCCTTTTATCTGCCAACTACTCCAGTATTGTTGATTAAAGTATCGAGTGCCTGGTCCAGAGTTGTCATAAAACGGGCAGCTGCACTGAAGGATTTCTGATAATGCATCAGATTTATACCTTCCTCATCTAAAGATACACCGGATACTCCATCCTTATTATTGGCAGTCTGCTTTACAACTGAAACATGATTATCCAGTATTGCCTTGTTTGTTGAACTGTCAATACCCTGATTATTCTCCAGAGTCGAATAGCACTGAGAAAAGTTTCCCGTATAAAATGATATATAATTCGTTGTTTTATTGCCTCCACTGTCCAATGTAGTATATTCATATTTGAATTCTCTACTGTCAGTTAATGATTTCAACATTTTCAGAATATTGTCATTAGCTGTAGATCCTGCATTCGGATCATGGGAAGAAATAATATGAATGGAGTTGTTCATCCAGTCATCGTTAATTTTAATATTTGATGCAGTAAATTTCTTACTGCCGTCAGATGTCTTGAATAAATCGAAATTTTTAACGTTGTAAGGGTTTGCTTTGTACAAAAAGCTGATTGTGTTATTGTCTGTAAACTTAATGCTGTCTTTTGTGATGACTGTTCCGGAAGCCATGGCTGAATCACTGGTCCAAACCAGTTTTTTACCACTGACGCTATATTTCCACTGACCAGGTACAGATGAGCCATTCACATTTAAACTGGCAAAATCTGTACTCAGACGGCCTGCCAGATTTTCAAGGCTTTTATCCAGAGTGTTACCGATTTCAATGGTGCCTAATGTACCATCACCAAAGGTGTATTCAGTACCATTAAAATTAATTGTTTCACCAGTTAAAAAGTTGCCGATGGTATTGGAAAATCCGAATGCAAATTCTGCTTTCTGTGTTCCATTGGTTGTCATGGCATTAGCTGCACCGGAAGATGGCATGACATTGGCTCCTGTGTAAGGCTGCATGTTACCATTTAAATCATTAAAGGTCTTTGCAAAGGTCTGAACAAAGGAATCCAGGGTTTTTTCATAATATCCGAATCCTCTAAAATCCGTAGCAGGATCATCCAGCTCACCGGACTTGTTTAACAAATCAACGGTACCTTTTATCGATCCATCTTTTAAATAATCGGTAACATCTGTCTTTAGAGAAGAAGTATCCACACCCTTGGGATAATTGGTGGCTGGAATCATAGAAATGCGAACGGTTCCATCAGGATTCCCGTCTGAGTCCTTATGCTCCTCCATGGAAAAGGAAGCAAAATTTTCTCCATGCTCTCCAGCTGTCAGTTCATAGCTCAGTCCATTGGATCCATTAAATGTCACAACAGGGTAATTATATTTTTCACTGGAGCCAATAGTAACCTCTTTATAGCTTACACTGATAGGAAGATAACCAGCGAGCTCATCCAGCTTACTATTTCTCTGATCCATCAGTTCCAGAGAGGGGTTACCCAATATCTGACCATTCCAAATAGTGTCGTTTAATTCACCGATATCAGAGAGAAGGCCGTTAACGGTTTTTATATCTGTGTTCTCCAGACCGTATATGGTCTCTTCCCGGGTGGTCTTTAGATCTGTAGCCTTTTGATGAATATAGTTTAAAAGAACCTGAGATCTGGAACGTACGATACTGTCAAATTCGCTGTTGTTTGCATTAGAGGATAACTGGTCTAAACTGCTACTTAAATCACTGAGTGCCTTTTTTAATGCATCTCTGTCTGTTTCGTCAAAGATATCCGCCAGCTGGTCCAGACCTGCCTGGCGGGCATCAGCAGTGCCTACTTTTGCAATCTGGTTACGATACTGTACATCGAGAAACGGATCTCTGACCTGTGAGATTCCTGTGATCTCAACACCATAACCAATCTTTGATCCCGGGTTAACGCTGGTAGGGTCAGCACCTCTTAAATTAAGGCTTACAAGATCTACCTGCTGTCGTGTATAACCTTTTGTGTTAATATTGGCAATATTATGACCTGTAACATCAAGGGCTCGCTGACTGGCGGTCATAGCAAGCTGGGCAATTGTAAAGCCGGAAAATGTAGATCGTGTCATATGAGACCCTCCCAATTCTTTTTATCTTTTGAGTTATTCTGATGTGTGCGCAGGATGGCTTTGTTAATATTATGTAAGCTTATTTCAAGCATAGCCCGGGCACTTTCGTTGGTATCCTGAAAAAGGCTGACATGGTGGGAGAGTGTGTCAAACAGCTGCCGGAGACGGCTGTGTTCTTCCCCTGTTGTGGCCTCCAGTATCTGCTTAAAGGTATATCCCTCGAAGCCCATGTTCTTCTGGCAGGCTTCCCGTTTTTTCTCCAGACCTCTCAGCTTTAACACTGCAGCCTGTTCCCTGTTCATGCAGTCCTCCACATAAGTGACCATGTTCTTCTTTACCGCTTCTATTTTTATCTGTTCAATCTCGATCAACTCTTCGAAGAGTTCAACCAGATCTTCAACTACAGCTGTAAACTCATTCATTACTATCTGCTCCTTTGTACCAGAGAATCTTCTCTGCGATCTTATTGGCATCTACCTGATAGGTACCGCTTTCCATTCGTTCCTTTAACTGATTCAGCTTTTCGTCGGACGCCGGATTCTTGATTTCATTCATGAGCATATTCTTTAGCGTGGCAGCAAATTTGGAATCCATATCTTCCAGGGAAGCGGAACGTATGGTGATTTCATCGTAATTGGTTTTTGCTGATTCATAAGCCGGGCTGCTGGAGTCCTGATTTTGACGTATCATGGATGTATTATACAGCGTATTAAGATAATTCGATGAGATACGCATGAAATTACTCCTTTCTGAGAGCTTCTAAATAACTTTACTTTTATATCACAGTTATATTATCGTCAATTTATAAGAAATATTAACTTTTTATCTTGTATTTTCTTTATTAAAGTGAGTATAAATGCTTTAAAAGCACATTTGAAATGTTAGGGCAGGAAACCTGGGTCGTCACAGCACCTATGTTGTAGGCAACCATGGGCATTCCGTACACCACACAGCTTTCCGAATCCTGTCCAATGGTGAAGGCACCTTTCTTCTTCATACTGAGGAGTCCGTCTGCTCCGTCACGGCCCATTCCGGTCATAATAATACCAACGGAGGAAGGGCCTGCCGTGTCTGCGACGGACTGAAACAGTACATCTACAGAAGGCCGGTGTCCGCTTACCTTTTCACCGGAATAGCAGTTTACACTGTAACGGTTTCCTATTCGTACCACTTTCATCTGATAATCACCGGGAGCAATCAGTACCTGGCCCCGTTCAATCGCATCACCGCTTTGTGCCTCTTTCACTTTCATATGGCAGAGACGGTTTAAACGGTCTGCGTACATCTTGGTAAATCCCTCTGGCATGTGCTGCGTGACTACGATGCCGGGCGTGTCCGCAGGGAGATCTTTTAAAACCTGGAGCGTTGCCTCAGTTCCTCCGGTTGAAGCGCCGATCGCAATAACTGTATTATACGCATTCAGGCCGAAAGGCTTATTCCCTCCTAATGCGGTGACAGGAACGGCAGGAGTAACCGCCTTTGCAGGTACCTTGATTTTTGCACGGGATGCTATAAAAATTTTGCTCAATAATGTATTAATAAATGTATTAGCATTGATGTTCATGGACATATCTGGCTTTCTGACAAAGTCAACAGCTCCAGCAGAAAGAGCCTCAAATACATTTAAATTCATGGAAGAAACTAAAATTACAGGAACCGGATAGATCGGAAGCAGCTTTTTTACAAAATCAATCCCGTTTAAACGCGGCATTTCCACATCTACCGTAACTACATCAGGTTTTACTGCTGGGATTTTGCGCTCTGCATCAAATGCATCAATGGCATACCCAACTACTTCGATATTTGGATTCTGTGAGAGATTATCAATTAAAACCTTGCGAAAAAGCATGGAATCATCTACTATAAAAACTTTAATTTTCTCATTCATAATATACTCCATTCTTTATACTGAAATTATACAGTCAGAAAATGATTTTATGGTCATCCATATTATATGGATAAATCTGTGTAATATAAAATCCATTTACCGGGTTTAACACCAGTAAATAGATTTTATATTAGGCAGATTATTCTTTTCGGTATGTAGCGGGCATGAGATATTTATAAGGTGTTTTTTCCTTGTTTATCGTCTCCGAATGTCCAATCAGTAAATAGCCGCCTGGAGCAGTCGCATCATAGAAACGCTGGATTAAAGCGTCTTTGGTGTTCTGGTCAAAGTAAATCATTACATTTCTGCAGAAAATAACATCAAATTTCAATCGGAACCGAATGGGATCCATTAAGTTAAATGTCTGGAAAATAACATTGGATTTAATGGAAGGTGCTACAGCATAGATCCCCTTTTCTGCTGTTTTAACAAAATACTTAGATATCCATGCAGGTGATAAGTTTTTGAGGGAGTCCTCGTCGTACACGGCTTCCTTTGCAGCCCGCAAGGCGTTCTGGGATATGTCGGTAGCCAGAACCCGGGTATCCCAGAGGGCGGCCTGCGCCCCCAGGGTTTCCTTTATGATCATTGAAATTGTATAGGGTTCCTCACCAGAAGAACAGCCTGCACTCCATATACTTAAAACCTTGTTTTTCTTGGTGGCTAACAAATATGGGAGAATGGTATCCCGGAAGAAATTAAAATGGGCTTCTTCCCTCATGAAATAAGTATAATTTGTTGTAAGCTTATTCAGCATTACTTCAAGGTCGGCTGGGTTTCTTGATGAGGTGATCTGATCTATATAATCCGTAAAGGAGGTGTATCCCATTGAGATAATGGTATTGGATAACCGCCCCATAATCAGCTGCATCTTTTTAGAAAGATCGATCCCGTAATTTTTTTTCACGAACTGAACCAGCCGCGTGAAGTCTTGCTGTGAGAGTGTTAACATAGATAGCCGTCCTTTATGAGTTATTAACTAATGTTTCGCAATCCAGAAGCAGAACAACTTTGTTGTCCGGCATGGATATCATGCCGCTGACCAGTTCTTCCCGGTTGCTTGCAGGAACAGAGGAAATTCTGGAATAATCGATATCCAGAACCTGTTCCACTGCATCTACAATGATGCCGATGAACACAGAATCAACATTCAGCACGATGACACAGGTAGTGCTGGTGTATTCAATGGCGGGTTTTCCAAGCCTGAGCCGTATATCAATAATCGGTACGATCTGGCCTCTTAAGTTGATAATGCCCTTTACGTAATTAGGCATCATGGGCATGGCAGTAATGACATGATTGGTAATGATTTCTATTATATAGTTTGTGCTTACACCAAAAATTAAATTGTCGGTGCGAAAGGTGAGATAACGCTCCATGGCTTCCGTTGCGCCAGAAATAAAATCGTCATGTGATAAATTATCTGCACCATCCATAGCTGTTTTAGTACTTTCTGCTGACATTTGTATTCCTCCATTTCTAATTAAAATTAATTATGAGCTGCAGCATACAGATTTAAAACGTCTAATATGATGCTGATATTGCCGTCACCAAGAATGGTACATCCGCTGATACCGGAATCTTTGATATTAAAGCTGTTTAAGTATACCGGCAGAGGCTTCACAACAACCTGCTGTTCGCCCAGAAGGTCATCTACGAAAAGACAATAGGATTTATCACCGGATTCAACCCATACCAGGATACCGTCTTCAATATTGGTGATTTCTGTCTCAATATTATAGAGTCTGTGAATCCGGATAATGGGATAGAACTGGTTCATGCATCTGATAATTTCATTTCCTTCTGTATCATAAATAACTTCTTCGTTTTTCACCTTGAATGACTGACGGATATTGGCAATCGGAATAGTAAATACTGATTTACCAACGGAGATCTCCATACCGTCAACAATTGCCATGGTAAGCGGGATCTTTAAGGTGGTGCACATTCCCTTTCCAAGATCGCTTGTAATGGTAACGGTTCCGCCGATTGCTTCCACGTTCTTCTTCACTACATCCATACCCACGCCGCGGCCTGAAAACTCGGTAACGGTTTCGTTGGTGGAAAAGCCCGGAGCTAACAGGAGAGCAAGAATCTCTTTCTGAGTATATTCGCTTTCCGGCTTTGTAAGAATTCCGTTTCTCTTTGCTTTTGCAAGAACACCGGCAGGATTCACACCCCGTCCGTCATCGCGTATGGAAATAATGACTTCATTGGTCGTATGGCTGGCAGAAAGAATGATTTCACCCTGAGGATTTTTTCCAACCCTGATACGTTCTTCTGCAGTCTCTTCAATTCCATGATCCATTGAGTTACGTACAATATGCATAATCGGATCACCGATACTGTCCACAATGGATTTGTCAACTTCCGTATTCTCGCCCACAATTGTAAGGCGAACATCTTTTTTCAATTTCTGCTTCATATCTCTTACAATACGGTTCATTTTCTGGAATACACCGGAAACAGGTACCATGCGCAGAGACATAACAATATCCTGCAGATCATCAGTCAGCTTGCGAAGCTGTCTGGTGGCCTTTAAGAAACTGTCCAGATTCTTCAGATTCTGGATTTCAGGTGAAGAGGTTACCATGGATTCCGTTATGACGATCTCTCCAACTATTGCAACGAGGTTGTCAAGCTTTGCTAAATTAACACTGATCAGATTCTGCTTGCTGGGCATCTGATGACTGGTGTTTGCGGCGGGGGTGCTGGCGGGTGCGGTGCTTTCACGGTTAACGGGGGCAGCGGCTGTCTCTGCAGTTTTTTCTTCTACTGCACTCTTTGCCCGTACATTCTGAATCAGCTCATAAGAACGGAGGTTATTCATGTTGTTAATCTGGGAGATTGCTGTATCTGCAGTCTCACGGGAGTCAAGAGCGAGAAAAAATCCCTTCTCAATGATGAAAGAACTGCTCTGACTGTTGGTTTCCACATCGCTGGGATAAAAATTAAATTCCAGACCGGATTCCTTTAATGAGCTGATGAGCATAAATGCTCGGAGATTCTCCATTCCGCAGCCTTCGTCAAAAAAGATACGGAGAAAATAAGGTGCATTATCATCCGGGCACTCTGCAAGATCCATGCGGACTTCGTCAAGATCCACAGCTGTAACGGGAGAAGAAGCTGCCGGTTTTGCACATTCTTTTACTGTTGGCTTTTCCGGTTTCTTTGCTTCTTCGGGAGCATCTTTATTATCCTTACTGATTTTTTTCAGGAAACTATTAATTTCCTCGGTCAGATTGTCGACATTATCACTAAGTGGTTCATTGTTTTGAATCTTTGAAACTTCAGCACGAAGTAAATCGGTAGAGCGGAACATTAAATCAAAAAGGGTGCTTTTGTGAGAACTTTCAAGTGAATCCAAACCGTTCTCACGGATAAAAAAGAATAAATCTTCAATGTGATGAGCGATCTGCATCAAAGAATTAAACTCCATCATTGCAGAAGAACCCTTAACGGTATGCATGATACGAAAAATTTCATTCACATCGTCCACCGTAAAATCTCCTGCTTTTTCGGCTTCTATCAGGAGTTCATCCAATTGCTCCAGTAGGGAATTGGTTTCAAAGAGATACATATCAAGCATATTATCCATGCCGTTATCCATAATATTTACACCGCCTTGTCTAGTATAGTATATAATTATTTATCGGTATGGCTGGAAAAAAAATAATAGTAAATCAAACAACCTTTTGAAAAAAATATATGAAACACAACTTGTATGGAGGCATAATATGGCAGATATTCTGAAAGTAACAACTCCAATGTCCGGCTATGATAATTCAACGATTAAAAATAACCCCCAGGCAGGCCAGGGACCGCAGATACAGAATCCGGTAGATCCGTCGAAAGTGATGCGGGGGGATAACCGGACTGATTCCGGAGGAAATCAGGAACAGCAGCTGGCATTTCAGTATCGTTCCAATTTTGGTACATTTCTCAATATGATAAAAAATTCACCGGATATTTCCCGGATATTTTCCGATATTTTTTTCCAGGGAGAAGAGATGTTAACCGGAGGTGTGATGGGGGAAGAAGCAGCCAGACAGATCGCTTCTTTTTTTAAAGCCACCCAGATGCAGGAGGAAGATGTTCTGGGCTTTTTAAAAGAGCAGGCAGAATCATCGGTCCGCTTCAACGGGGGGATTTTTGATCAGTTAAGGCAGGTTATGGCTGAGACAGGTTCTGTGGATTTAAAAGCAGATATTTTAAATTTTATAAAAAAGTTTAACGATATGTCTTCCGGAAAGCATATTCTTCATGATATATTTAATACAGTGAAAGATATGGAAGGGTACGTATTTAAACAGACAGCTGCCCAGATCGATGAGTTGCTGAAGGAACTGGATACATCTGCAGCAGAAGGAGACACAGAAGGAAACAGTGCTCTGCTGAAAGAAAAGATCCTTCCGTTTTTAGGCCGTTACATTGCGGCAAACCATGATATGGGTACCATACGTGACAAGATCTCCCTTTTGACAGTGCTTATGGCCAGATATGAAAACGGAAACAGGCAGGAAGTCCTGCAGGCATTTGCAAAACTTACGGGCTATCAGGGATTTCGCAAGCATTTTGGTACGACGACTGCAGAAGAGTTTGGAGAACTGCTTGGCCAGGTAGATATGGATCAGGCAGCAGGAAAAAATCAGTGGTCAGACAAATTTGTTGATTTTTTAAGAACCGGGGTCAGCGGAGGAGCAGGACTAGAAAACAGACAGACGTTTCTGAATATAATCCAGTCACTTGTAATGAATGAAAGTGTATATATGCCGCTTCTCCACCTGGCATTTCCTATGGATATTAATGGCAGAAAACTGTTCACCGAGATGTGGATTGATCCGGATGAAGAGGGCAGCAGTACTCAGGCAGGCGTGGAACGGGTTGCAAGAATTTTCATTAAATTCGAAATAGCAGAGCTTGGCCAGTTCAGACTGTTAATGCTTTATGGTGAAAACACTTCTTCCTTCCAGCTTTATTATCCCGAGAAGATGAAAAAATCAGAAGCCAGTATCCAGAGAGGAATTAAGGGGATTCTTGAAAAAAATCACCTCCGGGCTGATCGTGTAATCCTGCAGGCGGGAGAGGGGCCTTCTTCTCTTGTATCGGTATTTCCTAAAATACAGGAAAGGAAGAATTCAGTCGATGTCAGAATTTAAAAGTACACTCAATAAAAAAGCGGTTGCCTTAAAATACGATGATTCAAAAAATCCGTCTCCTGTTATCGTTGCATCCGGAATGGGTTATACGGCAGAAAAAATTGTGGAGGTGGCCAATGAGAACGGAATCCCTGTTTATGAGGACAATTCCCTTGCTACCATACTCACACAGCTTGAATTAGGGAGTCAGGTCCCGGAAGAATTGTACCAGGCTATTGTAGACATCTACCTTTATTTTCTGGATTATGTACCTGGTAAACAAAAAGACATAGTAAAAGAAGATTTGGAAGAGACAGAGGAAGAGGAAACAATAATAGAAGAAACGGTGGAATAATTTATGTTAAGGGAATGTGATAAGGCTTGTATTTATTCATTTGATGGCGTTTTTCTTGCAGAGGTAAAAGTGGTTGATTCCGAGAAGGATAGTATGGCGCTGATCTTTGAGGAAGAAGACATGGATAAGGTCAATACGGAATCGGTTATTGTATTCTATGATGGCATACAGGGACTTGTAACATGCAAATGCAGTCTGTCAGCAAGAGTCAAAGTTGTTGGAACTGAGAGCGGAGACTTAGGAAGAGCCATTTATAAGGTTCCCTGCAGAATTGATGAGCTCATTGGGGTGGAGCAAAGAAGAAGAGACTTAAAGGTAAGGGTCTCAATTCCTGTTATGCTTGAAACTGCTGACGAACAGGGAAAAGTAATACACTTACCAGCGAAGTTGAAAGACATCAGTGCCGGAGGAATCGGATTTGAATCGCCGGAAAAGCTAAAGGAGAATCAGATTTTTTCCTTTGTGTTTGAGACAGATGCCGGAGATACCAGATTAAAGGCAAGCGTTTTATGGGTCAGTGAAGTCTCAGAGAATGGAGAAGAACCATTTTACCGCTATGGAAGCCGCTATTTCGGTTTATCCACTTATCAGGAGTCCATGGTTCGTAAATTCACATTTCAGGAACAGCTGAAAAGAAGAAAAATCCAGTAATTGCTTATGACCATGTCATTTTATGCCGATACATTACTTATAGGCTTTATTGTCCTAAGAAGTTATAAGTAAAGGAGCGATTGAATGAAACAACAGAGGAAAGCTTTGGCAGTGGGCATTCTAAGCGCACTTTGTCTTTGTCTGACAGCTCAGAAGGTAACAGCGACGGAGTCCATAGACAGAGTAAGTATCAAAGTATCAATGAATATTGAAGCTGGTGACCGGCTGCCCAACATTCAGATTAATAAGAGTGATGGTGAATGTTATGTAAATTCCGGTGATAAGAAATATACAATCAGAGAAGCGGAGTGGGTGACCTCTACCTCCAAAGATATGACAATCGGGGAAGAACCTAAGATGAATGTTACACTGACACCTTCCGATGAATATGATGCTTACTTTAAATCCAACTATGAGGCATCAAAGATTAAGATAAGCGGCGGATCCTATGTGAGCGCCAAGCGAAGTGGCAGTGATCTGGTTGTCACACTGAGAGCCAAGGCGATTAAGGGACTATATGCGGAACCGGAAGATATTGGCTGGAAGGATACGAGACTGGGTCAGGCTGTCTGGTCCAAGGGAGATAACACTTCAGGAGCTTATGAGATATGGCTGTACCGCGGTAAAAAAGTGATTTTTAAGAAAGAACAGGTAAAAGCAACCACCTATAATTTTTATCCATATATGACGGAGGAAGGCACGTATTCCTTTAAGATCCGTTCAGTTCCATTTAAAGCAGATGAACTCAAGAACGGAAAGAAAAGCGGCTGGGTTGAGTCAGATGAACTGATCATCAGGGACAGGGATGTTTCAGATGGGACAGGAAAAGAGTCTGATACGACTGCGGGAACGACAGCCAATCCGGAAAAGAAGACCGGCTGGGAAGAACAGTCCGGAGTCTGGTATTACCGGTATGGGGATGGAAGCGTTCAGGCCAATTCCTGGCTTATGCTGGATAATGTCTATTACCGCTTTGACCAGAATGGTAAGATGATAACAGGCTGGTTTGTATCAGATTCCGATATTTATTATATGAACTCAAAGGGAGCCATGGTAACCGGCTGGAATAAGATTGACAACAGCTGGTATTATTTCTATCCGGATAATGGCTATGAGGCACCAATGGGTGCGGCTGCAACCGGCTGGCAGGTTGTTGATGGTTATAATCACTATTTTAATAATCAGGGTGCCATGCAGAAAGGCTGGATCAATCAGGCCGGAAGATGGTATTATCTGAATACGATACAGGGTAACTTAGAGGGGGCTATGTTAAAGGGGCTGTTTACCCGTGATGGCAAGACATACTATACTGGAGAAGACGGAGTAATGCTGACCGGCTGGCAAAAGGTGGACGGAGTATGGCGTTATTTTAACCAGCAGGATGGTGTTATGGCTGTCAGTACGGTAATTGATGGCTATCACATAGATGAGGATGGAGTATGGCAACAATGATAAGTATGAAAAGAAGATATTTCAGCTGTCTGATATCAGCTGTTCTTATAGCATTGCTGCTGTCAGGAATAGCAGCAACCAGGATTCATGCCGCGGAATCAGTGGTAATCCGAAGTCTGAATTTAAAATTTACCAGTCAGTTTGGAGACCAGGAGATTCTCATGCCGGAGATATCCACAACAACAGCAGATGTTAGCATTCAGGATACCCTGTGGAAGCGTGATATTGACAAATGGAAAGCAGCCAAACAGGAGCGGGTTAGTGTTATTTTAACCTCTTCTAATATGATCTTTGCAGAGACATACAACCGTACAGAATGTAAGATCACAGGTGCTAAATTTGTATCTGCGAAAGCTTTGGACAATCATACTCTGGAAGTGAAAGTAGATTATACTCCGGTAGTAAAACTGGGTAATACGGCACGTGCAGGATGGGCTGACAGTAAGAAGACAAAAGCTGTGTGGGATAAAGTGGAATTTGCAACAGGTTATCAGGTTGCCCTTTATGCAGATGATAAATTAAAAAAGAGAATATCAGTACAAACCAATACGGCAGATCTTTCCGATCTTATGGATAAGAACGCAGTTTATTATTATGAAGTTAAAGCAATTGGCTTTACAGCAGATGACCGTAAGTACTTAAAAGAGGGAGACTATGTAACCTCACAGGATATAACTATGGAGTATGAAGGAAGTACCTCCGGTGCATGGAAAGGCAGCAGCTATGTAGAAGAAGACGGGGGTACGCCGAGAAACAGCTGGAAGCAGATTTTGAATGACTGGTACTTTTTTGATGGTAACGGAGTACGCCGGACCGGCTGGGTTCAAACGGGAGTCAGGTGGTATTATTTGAATCCTGCTGATGGGAAGCTTCTTACAGGCTGGCAGTTTGTTAACGGAAAATGGTATTATCTGAATCCGGCAGGCGGAGAGATGCTGACAGGCTGGATTCAACCCCAGCCAGGAATCTGGTACTACATGAATTCGGATGGAAGTATGGCAAGCAGCACCAATATTGGCGGTTATCAGATTGGTGCTGACGGAAGATGGATACAGTAGAGGTTAAAAGCAGCAGGAGGATGAAAAAGTGGCGACAATAGATCAGTTGCAGATGATGGCGTTAGGGAGAACGCAGTCATTGGAAAAAGGAAAGACTGCAGGAAGCTCAGCAGGTAATTTTAAAAAGGTTCTGAAGTCAGTCATGGATGTGCCCCAAAACCTGGAAACTTTTTTTTCAGAGGCTTCCAGGACATATGGGGTTTCAAAAAAACTGCTGAAAGCAGTCGCCAAGGCTGAGTCTAATTATAACCCGGCGGCCACATCTCCCAAAGGTGCTGCAGGAGTGATGCAGTTGATGCCGGCTACAGCCAGATCATTGGGAGTTTCAGACCCCTATGATGCACGCGGCAATATACTGGGAGGTGCCAAATACTTAAGAGAAAAACTGGATAAGTATAATGGAGATGTAACGCTGGCTCTTGCAGCATATAATGCAGGAAGCAACAATGTGAAAAAGTATGGAGGGATTCCTCCGTTTAAAGAGACTCAGGAATATGTTAAGAAGATCATGAAAGATATGGGAGTGTCAGATGATCAGGAAGATACAGCCATATACGCATCAGGCTATTCTGAAAATACTGTTTCCGACCTATCCGATTATTTTTCAGATCAGGGATCCATTAATGGCTATGGGGCATCTCAGTGGCTGGATGTGCTGAAATCAATAGCCGGAAATGCAGATGAAACTGATGTGGATCTTGCATCTCAGAAAACAAATTCATTATATCTGATTGAACTTATGAAGCTTCGGATGCAGATGGCTTCAAGCGGAGTATCCGGTCAGTTTGATGTAAATGATTCCAGTAACGGAAGTTTATTATAATTGGCAGAAAAAACACACCATCAATTGCAGCATATGCAATTGATGGTGTGTTTTTTGCACTGGCAGATGCCGGCTTATTCGTAACCAGCCTTACTGAGTGCTGTCTATCTGTGAAGTTGATTCTAAATCAGTGCTCACCTTTTTAAGCGATTCAATAAAAAATGGTTTATTAATGGGCTTAAAGACAAAAGGAATTGCCGGACCCAGTTCCTTAACAACCTGCAGTGTCTTATCATACACGAGAGAACTGATAATAACAATGCCTGCCTTCGGGTGCTTATTCAGAATGCGTTTGGAAGTCTCTAATCCGTCTATTCCTGGCAAAATTATATCCATAGTGACGATATCAGGCATTATTTTCTCGTATGTTTCCAACGCCTCTTCTCCGCTACGGCACTGGCAGACCACTTCGTAATCTGTCTCCTCAAGAATTTTTCCAATTTCATTCCTTATTAAAATGGAATCATCAACAATCATAATCGTCTTTTTCATAATCTTTCCCTTTCTAAGAACTAATTAGTTCCTATAGTAATCTCGCCTTCGCTGTTTTTGTAAATAATACTGCTGGAACATTCCTCCTGAATTAAAAGACTGGAGGACCCCATTCGCACACGGACTACCGGTAAAAGCTGCCTGCATTTTATCAGACCGACCTGTTCTGAATCTTTTGAAGCAATTTCATTTAAACGATTATTTATTTCCTGTTCTCTGATATTTAAATAATCTGCAGCCTGCTTTAAGCTGTCAAGCAGCTGTTGCTTATCAGGTCTTTGTACTGATTCAAGATAATTGATATTTTTCCTGATTTCCGACAGATTGTGATGAAGCTGTTCCATCTCTCTTGTGAGGCGGGACGATTCTTCTACGTTTTTTGGAACATTCGCAATAATTAATTCTGTAATCAGACGGCGCACTTTTGAACCGATAATGTTTGCATTGATATTGCTTCCAGCGAGGAGAGAACCTCCAATAATGACACCGATTCCTGAAGTTACTACAATGTCTTCACCGCTTTGTATTTTAGAGTTAATAATACTTTCTGCATAGACATTGCCCTCGGCTTTTACGGTACAATGTTCCAGATAACGGCATTTGATATATGATTCAGAAGTAAGGGTCCCCTTTCCGTTTCCAGACATTCCGCTGGCGATTGTGATAGGTCCCTGAGCTGAAATCTCAGCTCCTTCTACAGATCCGCGAATATCAATGCCTCCGGTGGCCTTTACAGAGAATCCGTTTCTTACATCTCCTGAAATAAAAATATCTCCGTCATAATCTACGTTTCCTGTACTATTATCGATATTACCATTGATCTTCAACAATGGATCAACCTGAAACTTACCATTTGAAAAGGTAACATGTCCGGTTTTCTGAGAGATCAGGAGAGTGCCATCCTCTGTTAGCTGTGTGTTGCGTCCAGCAGGAACCGCTATGGGTGTCCCTTTTACGGTGCAGGGATAAACCTGACCCTCTATGGTCATTCCGTTTTCTCCGGGAACAGCAGTAGTGATTTCACAAATGACCTCCCCCTCTTTGACAGCCTGTATATTATTCAGGTTTTTATAATCGACAGAACCATTTTCATCCTCTTCGAACTCCAGCTGTACCACACGTTCAAAGTGGTCTTTGATCGAACCATCGATTCCATTCCTTGCAAGAACACCTCTGGCGATCAATAATACCTGATCATAGATATGCTCCTTTGCAATGGATTTTACAGTCTCATCCAATATTCCTGTTTTTATACGGTCCTGCGCAAGAAGAGACCTCAGATTTTCTTCGGTGATATCCGGACCGCCGTTTAAAGGCGGAATGACATATACCCATGCAGCCATGCAGTCTCTGGAAATAAGTAATTGTGGCTGAGCCGCTTTTGGCTCTGGTTCACCAGCTGGTTCAGCAATGGTTTCTGCATTTTTCTTATAAATATTGGACAGGGTTTTCATTTTCATGGCAAATTGTCTGCGTTCAACATCCAGAAGATCTTCATTGACACGAAGAACCAGAGGATCATCAGAAGGTTCCCATATTAATACGGGCTCAGCAGTTTCTTTGACATCTGGTTCGTCTGACGGATCAGGACTTGGGGGCAAATTGGAACTTGTTGATGTATTATTATCGATAACCGCGCTTTCTTCACTTTCCGGTAATTCGACTGGTTCAGAATGCGGTGTTTCGGTTTCTTCCAAAGACTCTGAAGTTCGTTTTGCATTTTGAAAAAGGCCAAAGAATCCTTTTCTGTTCTTATCTTTCATTTTTTTCTCCCCTAACATATGGACTACCAGACATATCTTATCCGGTGTCGGCAAATAGAGTATAATATAATCCCCATAATTGCGCTTTTATAAGGAAAGCAATCACACGTAAGACTGCAATACCTTAGTTACTTCATATTACATTCGCCGGTTAAATAAATATATAGATTGTTTATGGTTCCGTATTTGTCTGGATTGGTTTACTGAAAACGGAATACAGACGTACTGCATAATGATCAAAAACTACAAAATAATCCAAACAAACAGGCAGCAGAGAACACCTCCTTTTGTGTATAGTTATGAAATATATATTTATATCGGCAGTTTGTAACAATAATATAACACATATGATTGGTTTTTGGTTACTTTAATGATAAAAAACATAGTTTGAAACCTTAAAAAGTTATCGACAAAATAATCATAATAAGTGTTGACTTTTGTCGAAAGCTTTGGTATGATATACCTCGCCGCTGAAAACGGCGGCAAACTTCTTCCAAAACACATCGATGACCGATGAGAAACGTTTTGAAGAAAATGAAAAAAACGGTTGACAAAAACAATCGGACATGATATTCTATATGAGTTGCTCCTGAAGCAGCAAAGGAAAAAAGCACTTTGAAAACAGAAGATTGAACAGTATGTAAAACCCTGAAAATTCTAATAATAAGCTGCGTTTGAGCGGCTTTGAATGAGAAATTCAG
>JAEWJZ010000022.1 GCA_023386315.1 Bacillota bacterium
GCTGCAGATACACCAAATTCTTCCTCACATGCCTTTACTAATTCGTTTAATTCTAATACAGATAATTCTTTGATCGCTTCGATAAATTCAGCTGTTGTTAACTTTGCCATGATAATATACCTCCGTAATTAATATGTTTGATTTTTTAATGGAAGTTCAGCTCGCCTTTGGCTCACTGAACAGCTAATTTTCTAAATTCAAGCTGCGCTTCGCTTGCTTTCATTAAGAAAATTATGCTTCTGCGCCCTGTCCGTCTGCAATCTGCTTGAGAACACGTGCAAAGTTTGTGATAGGAGACTGGATGCTTCCCAGTAACTTTCCAAGAAGAATTTCTCTGGAAGGAATGCTGGAGATCTTCTCCATAGCTTTTGCATCATAGAAAATGCCTTCTACAACACCGCCCTTGATTTCAAGAGCAGGAGCTGTCTTAGCGAATTCAGCCAGGATTCTTGCTGGAGCTGTTGCATCTGTCTTGGATACAGCAATTGCTGTAGGTCCTTCCAGAACCGGATCCAGAGCTTCAAACGCTGTTCCCTTAGCAGCAAAACGGATCATGGTATTCTTATATACCTTGTAAGAAATTCCAGCCTCTCTTAACTTCTTACGGAGATCTGTATCCTGAGCAACTGTGATACCACGGTAGTCTACAACAACTGCGGTCTCAGCGCCTTCCAGTAATTCCTTAATCTCGCTTACTACTGGCTGTTTTAATTCAACTTTTGCCATTATGGTTTACCTCCTGTTTAGTCTAAGCCCTGCAGCTGCCTGCAAAAGCCTGTTCGTATAAACTGCAAAGGAAGTCCGATTAGCCTCACGGCTAACTGAACGGCTATTTCCCCGAACTCAGCCCATGCTTACGCCTGACCTCACTCAGAAAAATATACCAAAGAAAAACCTCTCCGCCAAATGGACAGAGAGGTTTACAATTCATTTACACAAAATGATTCTTGCATATTCCTCGGCAGGCGTTATCACCTTATGCCTTGCGGCACCTGCTGTCTTCGGCAGTCAATACTTAATTAGTATAACATTATTTATAATACATGTCAACCACAAAGCAAAATTAGCTCATTAACTTTGCTACATTCAGCTTTACGCCAGGTCCCATGGTGGAAGCAAGGGTAACGCTCTTTAAATAAGCACCTTTAACTGTACTTGGTTTTGCTTTAACGATTGCATCAACAAGCGTCTGGAAGTTGTCCGCTAACTGTTCTTCTGTAAAAGAAGCTTTTCCAACTGGCACGTGGATAATATTTGTTTTATCAAGTCTGTACTCAACCTTACCAGCTTTGATATCATTGATTGCTTTTGTTACATCCATGGTAACGGTACCAGCTTTTGGGTTTGGCATTAAGCCCTTAGGTCCAAGGACACGTCCTAAACGACCAACTACACCCATCATGTCTGGAGTAGCAACAACTACATCAAAATCCAGCCAGCCTTCGTTCTGGATCTTCGGAATTAATTCCTCTGCTCCAACGAAATCTGCTCCTGCAGCCTGTGCCTCATCAGCCTTAACACCCTTAGCGAAAACTAAGATGCGAACAGTCTTACCTGTACCGTGAGGAAGAACTACGGCACCACGGATCTGCTGGTCTGCGTGACGTCCGTCACAGCCGGTTCTGATATGAGCTTCAATGGTTTCATCAAATTTAGCACTTGCATTCGTCTTAACTAAAGAGATTGCTACTGGTGCATCGTAGAGAACAGCACGATCTACTGTCTTAGCTGCCTCTGCGTATCTTTTTCCTCTTTTCATTCTAAATAACCTCCTAGTGGTATTGTCGGGGATTTTCCCTCCCACGTTACAAAACTTCGCCATCCAAGATAAAGGAAGTCCGATTTGCTTCGCGGCTCACCGAACGACATGAGTTACGAAACTCTGCCGGCGCTATACTTGGCTTTGCTAAGAAAATTAAGCCTCTACTGTGATACCCATACTTCTTGCGGTACCAGCGATCATGCTCATAGCTGCTTCAACAGATGCAGCATTTAAATCTGGCATCTTTAATTCAGCGATCTTCTGTAACTCAGCCTTGGAAATGGTAGCTACTTTTGTCTTGTTTGGAACTGCAGATCCTGATTTAAGCTTGCATGCTTTCTTCAGTAATACAGCAGCTGGCGGAGTTTTGGTTATGAAGCTGAAGCTTCTGTCCGCATAAACAGTAATAACAACCGGAATGATTAAATCTCCCTGGTCAGCTGTTCTTGCATTGAATTCTTTTGTAAACTGTACGATGTTCACACCATGCTGTCCAAGTGCCGGACCTACAGGAGGAGCTGGTGTAGCCTTTCCTGCTGGAATCTGCAATTTGATATATCCCGTTACTTTCTTTGCCATAATTAGGCACCTCCTAAATAAATGTGGTATTGTCGGGGATTTCCCTCCCACGAGCCTATACAACGGTATAAGCCGCTTTTACTTGTTACATCTTCTTTATCTCGCTGAAATTCAGTTCCACCGGTGTCTCCCGGCCAAACATCTCAACGTTAATGGTGATGGTTTTCTTACCTTCGTTGATGGACTTGATAGCACCAACAGTATCCTTCCATGCACCGGAAGTTACCACAACGGTATCTCCCACTTCAAAGCCAACAATGACTTCTTCATTCTTGAATCCAAGCTTCTGCATCTCATCTTCTGTCAGAGGAACCGGTTTTGATCCAGGACCTACAAAGCCTGTTACACCACGGGTATTACGTACAACATACCATGTATCATCATTCATGACCATGTGAATCAGTACGTATCCGGGGAACATCTTTTTATCGGCCTTTTTTTCCACGCCATTCTTAAGCTCAATGACGGATTCAAGAGGAACCGATACTTCCAGAATCTGATCCTGCAAGTTTCTGTTTTCGATTGTTTTTTCAATGTCAACTTTTACTTTGTTTTCATAACCTGAATAGGTATGGACTACATACCAATTTGCTTCTGACATAAACTCACCTTAACCCTTACGAATTATAAGATAAAACTGAGACCAAACTTGATGATCAGATCAAGAATCGCAATAATCAGTCCTAGAGCAATCGCAGATGACATAACAGCGATTGTTTGTTTCGTTACGGTTTCTTTGTCAGGCCAAACGATCTTGGCGAACTCAGATTTCAAACCTTTTACAAAGCTTTTTTTCTGAACTCCCTCGTTGTTCACTGTATCTCCCATAATCTGCCTCCTAAACTAATTACTTCGTTTCTTTGTGCATTGTATGGCTCTTACAGAATCTGCAATACTTCTTGGTTTCCATTCTGTCCGGATGAGTCTTCTTATCCTTGGTCATGTTGTAGTTACGCTGTTTACATTCAGTACATGCCAGTGTGATTTTTGTGCGCACGACTTCCACCTCCACTTAAATTATCGTTGTTGTGTTTTCAGTCCCTTTTTTAGCTGCAAGAAATTTTGAGCATAAAAAAAAGACCTAAGCTCTTCCATTCGCCCAATTACTATAACATACAGGACTGGATTCGTCAATCTTTTTTTAGAAATACCTGCTAAATTGTAGGATTCAGACATTATAACACGGGAAACTTAAAAATGCAAGCCTAAAGTTTCCCGTGTGTATGCTTAATACTCGATCTCTGTCAGATACCGTCTTAACGCATCCTGCCAGGAAGGAAGCGGCTGAAAGCCATTCTCCTTCAGCTTATCTTTGCTCATTCTGCTGTTCATCGGACGTTTGGCCTTTACCGGGAACTGATCAGAAGTAACCGGTTCAACCGTAACATTCATGCCTGCCTGTCTAAAGATTTCACCGGCAAATTCATACCAGCTGCAAAGTCCCTCATTGGTGGCATGGTAACGTCCGTATTTTTCCGTTTCAATCATATCCACCAGAAGGCGGGCAAGGTCAAATGTGTAAGTGGGAGAACCAACCTGATCGGCGACAACATTCAGTTTATCCCTGGTTTTTCCCAGATTAAGCATGGTCTTGATAAAGTTCTTGCCGTTTACGCCGAACACCCAGGCAATGCGTACAATAAAATACTTATCAAGGTTCTCTTCTACCTCCAGCTCCCCTTCATACTTCGTCTGTCCGTAAATATTTAACGGTTCTCTGTTATCATCAGGCATCCAGGGGCGGGTTCCCTGACCGTTAAATACGTAATCCGTACTGATATACATCATTGGGATATCAAGATCCCTGCACACTCTGGCGATGTTTCCGGTTCCCCTGGCATTGACATTCCTGCATAATTCCTCATTCTCTTCTGCAGCATCCACAGCTGTATAAGCAGCGCAATGAATGACTGCATCTGGAGCAGCTTCCCAGATTACCCGGTTTACACTTTCCTCATCCGTGATATCCATCTCTTCGATATCCACGCCCACTGCCTCATGGTTCCGTTTTTTCAGCTCATTTACTACGTCATATCCAAGCTGGCCCTTTACGCCAGTAACTAATACTCTCATCGCTGCCTCACTTTACGATTGGAATTTATAAACGTTTTCCGTACATATTATCAAAATAATTCTGGTATTCTCCGTTTACAATATGCTTCCACCAGTCCTCATGATCCAGATACCACTGTATAGTCTGTCGGATTCCGGTGTCAAAATTATATTTTGGCTTCCAGCCAAGCTCTGTTTCCAATTTCTTCGGATCAATGGCGTAACGTCTGTCGTGACCTGGGCGGTCTGTTACATATTTGATTAAGCTTTCCGGTTTATCCAGTTCTCTTAAAATAGTCTTCACCACTTCTAAATTGGTGCGTTCGTTATGTCCGCCTACATTATAGACTTCCCCTACTCTGCCTTCGTGAATGATTAGATCAATGGCCTCACAGTGATCAGATACATGAAGCCAGTCTCTTACATTCTCTCCTGTTCCATACACGGGCAGATCCTCATCTGCCAGCGCGCGGCTGATAATTAACGGAATCAGCTTCTCCGGGAAATGATACGGTCCATAGTTGTTGGAGCATCTGGAAATGGTAACAGGAAGTCCGAATGTTCTCTGGTATGCCAGAACGAATAAGTCAGCGCTGGCCTTTGATGAGGAATAAGGGCTTGATGTATGAAGCGGAGTTTCTTCTGTGAAAAATAAATCCGGCCGGTCAAGAGGCAGATCTCCATAAACCTCATCTGTAGAAACCTGATGGTAGCGCTTGATTCCGTAGGTGCGGCATGCATCAAGCAGGGTTGTGGTACCCATAACATTGGTCCTTACAAAGCTTTCAGGATCAGTAATCGAACGGTCTACATGGCTTTCTGCTGCAAAGTTTACTATTACATCCGGTTTCTCTTTTTCAAATAAATCGAAGATAAATGTTCTGTCTGCAATGTCGCCCTTGATAAAACGATAATTAGGTTTATCTTCCACAGGCTTTAAGGTCTCTAAATTTCCTGCATAGGTTAAAAGGTCCAGATTGATAATCTCATAATCCGGGTATTTATTTACCATATGATGTACGAAGTTTCCGCCGATGAATCCAGCTCCTCCGGTAACGATTATTTTCATTGATTTGCTCCTTTACTTATCGATATATTTTCCTGCAAGCACATCCATCAGATACTGACCATACTGGTTCTTCTTTAATGGTTCAATACTCTTTTCCAGCTGATCCTTTGTGATCCAGTGGTTTAAATAAGCAATCTCTTCCAGACAGGCAAGTTTTCTGTGCTGATGGGTTTCCATGGTCCGGACAAAATTAGTGGCATCTACCAAAGACTCATGGGTCCCTGTATCAAGCCAGGTAAATCCCTGCCCCAGAAGCTCCACATCCAGCTTGCCCTCTTCCAGGTAAATGCGGTTTAAATCTGTAATCTCCAGTTCACCGCGGGCGGAAGGCTTTAGATTCTTCGCATATTCCACAACTTTATTATCATAAAAATAAAGACCTGTCACGCAGTAATTGCTCTTTGGTGCAGACGGCTTCTCTTCAATGGAAACAGCCTTTCCTTCCGAATCAAACTCCACAATTCCAAAGCGTTCGGGATCATCCACGTAATAACCGAATACAGTGGCTCCATCCTTTTTATTTGCTGCATGAAGAAGACGTTTTGTAAGACCGTGTCCTGCAAAGATGTTGTCTCCAAGAATCATGGCAACGCTGTCGTTTCCGATAAATTCCTCTCCTATGACAAAGGCCTGTGCAAGACCATCGGGAGATGGCTGTACAGCGTAGGATAACTGAATTCCGAACTGTGACCCGTTTCCTAACAACGCCTCAAACCTCGGTGTGTCATCCGGAGTGGATATAATCAGAATATCCCGGATTCCTGCATTCATCAGAACAGAAAGCGGATAGTAAATCATGGGTTTATCATAAATAGGCAGTAACTGTTTGGACGTTACCATGGTAAGCGGATACAGCCTGGTACCGGACCCCCCGGCAAGAATTATTCCCTTCATTATTTATTTCCTCCATATTCATTCATACTGCTATCATAAAGGGTGACGTAACGTCACGGTCAAGTCTTTTTCTATTACTTTTTTCTTATTTTGTGCAAATAAATACACCAGCCTGCTTTGTAATATGGATAAAACCCTTTTTCACCATCTTCTTTTCCAGATATTCACGGAATTCTTCATACCTGTCGATTAAAAACTCCTGTTGATTTCCGTGGCAGGATAATATATATTCCATCAGTGCACCTGCATCAGTAACCTCCAGATGGTCATCATAAATTTCTTTTTTTACAGATTTAAAATGACTCCTCAGGATTTCTTCTCCATTATCCAGTCCAAAAACATCATAAAGATTTACTTCTGAGAGGACGATTCTGGAATCAAATTCCAGCACCAGCTGTCTGATCTCTTTCATATGCTCCCTGCCATAAGTGCTGCAATAAAAGATTCCGCCCTTTTTTAAAACCCTGTAAACCTGAGTTAAAGCAGCATCAAGATTTGTTAAATAAAACAGTACATGATTAGCAGCGGCAGCATCGAAGCTTTCATCCGGCTTTTTAATCTGCCTGCAGTCCAGAACTTCAAAAGAAATCTGCCCCGTGACCTGTCTTAAGTTTTCCTGTGCATCACGAACCATGCCCTTGGATACATCCGTCAGGCAAAGCTTCGCATCTGAGGGAATCCGGTCTTTATTTACCCGCCACAATTCTCCGTTTCCGCAGCCCAGTTCCAGAATATGTTTTCCGTTTAAGGGCTCCATCTGATCATAAAGCCACTGAAACCAGCCCATGGGACTGGTGGCATATTTTTTATGAAGACCAATTCGAATACTTACATTGGCTGCATCCTTGTACTGCTCCACCAGGGTTTTTTCCATATTTGTAATATGGATTAAGTGCAGAATTTTATTCCAGTCCACAGACTGGCGGTCAGCAACCAGTTTCGAGGTCTCTGTTAACGTCTGTTCTACCAGTTTTAAATGCTCAATTCTCTTCCGGATCAGATTCAGCTGAAGCTTGATTGATTCTCCCACATAATCATGATCCTTATCATTAATGGTAATGGAACGGATTTCATCAAGAGAAAATCCCAGATACTTAAGAGAGAGTATCTTCTGCAGCTTTGCAAAATCCGAATCTGTATAAAGCCGGTATCCGCCGGCGCTCATGCCTGCAGGTTTTAACAGTCCCTGCTTGTCATAATACCGGACAGTCCTTATGGAAACACTGGCCTTTTTCGCAAATTCTCCGGAAGTATAGTACCCTTCAATGTGGCTCATTTTCCTCTCCCTCTCTCATTTTAATCCGTGTTACAGAATTATCTGATAATTTTCTATATCCAGAATTTCCCCAAATTTTTTCCCTACCTCACGAATCGTTCCGCAGTGAACAAATCCAAGCTGTTCATGAAGTTTCATACTGGCTTCATTGCCTCCTGTAATTACGGATACAACCGTATGTATGTCTTCTCTTTCCCTCGCCATCTTAAGAATTACTGCAGCCAGCTTTCCGGCAATTCCTCTTCTGCGGTATTCCCTGTCAATGTAAATGGATAATTCCACAGTCTCTTTATAAGCTTCTTTGGAACGATAGGCGGAAAGACTTGCATAACCAACTGCCTTTCCATCTTCCTCCGCTACAATCAGAGGATGATTTCCAACATTATGTTCGTGGAACCATACCATGCGTTCCTCCATGGTTTTTGGAGTAAAATCAAAGGTGGCAAAACCATGCTCTGCCTCATAATTATAAATATCCAAGAGCTGCGGCATATCTTTTTCTACTGCGGTCCTGATGTTCATTCCCATTCCTCCTGAGTCAATCAGTATTATTTATTTATGTATCATACATCAAACTACTGCCCTCGTCCAATACAAATTGTTAAAAAATACACCTTCCTGATTCCCGATTTTTTCAGCACACGGGTACAGGCTTCCACTGTACTTCCGGTCGTATAAATGTCATCAATTAAAATTACATTTTCAAGGCCTCCAACCATCTTTCCCGGTAGAAAAGCTTCCTCCAGATTTTTTAAACGCTCTGTGGGATTAAGTGCCTTCTGGGGCATGGTTTTCTTATTTCTCACCAGCATATCAGGAAAGACAGGAATCTCAAGTCTCTCTCCGATTCTGCATGCAAGAATCTCAGCCTGGTTAAATCCCCTCTCTTTTTTTCTCGAAGGATGAACCGGCACCGGGACGAGACCACAGGCACCCATACGCCTGATAATTTTCTCATAACGCAGACTTATGGCATCTCCGTAAAAATCTAAATATTCCCGTTTATTTTTGTATTTTATCTTTGCCATGGAGTTTTTGGCGTATTCGTCGTAATCAATCAGAGCCCTGCCATACTCAAAGGTTCTTTTGTGTTTCATACAGTCAAAGCAGTATTCTATATCGCTGCTAAAGACCTCCTTGCCGCATTTTTTACATACAGGGTCCTTAACGAAAGACAGCAATTTCACACATTCCGGACAGATCAGTCTGCCTTTCGGCATGACGATCCCGTCACAGACCGGACACCTCCGCGGAAATAACAGGTCAATAAAAAAAGAGGATTGCATAAGGATTGATTCTCCTTTTAAGAATTGTAAGACAGGCAGACAGGACCTCCGTCTGCCCAAAGAATTTAAGGTAGCTTATTTATTTCACAGATACGTTCCTTTAAGCCGGAATATCTGCGCTGTTCCATTTCGTTATTTACCATATCCTGAAACGTGCCCGGCATCCCTACCAGGCAGACACAGGTCTTAGCACGGGTAACTGCTGTATAAATCAAGTTTCTTGTCATCAGCATTCTGGGACCGGGGAAAACAGGGATTACCACTGCAGGATACTCACTTCCCTGGGATTTATGAATGGTTATGGCATAAGCCAGCTCCAGCTCTTCCAACTGCTTATAGCTGTACTCCACCAGACGTCCTTCATCAAATTCCACAGTCACGAGCTCTGCAAACGGATTCATCTCGCGGATGATTCCGATGTCTCCGTTATAAATTCCAGTTCCCTTTTCTACAGGAATCCCATACTTATTTCTGACTTCCCATTCCATGTTATAATTGTTTTTGATCTGCATCACCTTATCGCCGGTCCGGTAAATCACCCCTGCTGATTCCCGCTCCTGCTTTGCCTCTGACGGCGGATTTAAGTACTCCTGCAGAATAGAATTAAGCCGCTCCACTCCAATGGCGCCCTTTCTCATGGGCGTCATAATCTGAATGTCATAGGGGTCTGCGTGAACATAGGCCGGAAGTTTGCTCTGAACCAGTGTAATCATGGCATTGATGATGGTATTTGGTTCTTCCCTCTTGATAAACAAAAAATCATTGCTTTTTTTACCAAGGGGAACTGATTCCCCCCGGTTAATCATATGGGCATTAACAACAATATCACTCTGTGTGGCCTGGCGGAAGATTTTCGTCAGCATTACCACATTGAAGCACTGGGATTCAATCAAATCTCTCAGCACATTTCCAGGACCCACGCTTGGAAGCTGGTTTACATCTCCCACCAGTATGAGTCTTGTTCCGGGATTTATGGCCTTTAACAGAGACTGCATAAGATGAATGTCCACCATGGACGTCTCATCGATAATAACAGCATCGGCATCCAGCGGATTCTCTTCATTTCGTTCAAAATGCATGGATACGGAACGTTCGTCTCCCGGAACCCCTGTCAGCTCCAAAAGCCGGTGTATGGTCCGTGCCTCATATCCAGTCGCTTCCGTCATACGCTTTGCTGCCCTGCCCGTTGGAGCTGCCAGTAATATCTCCATCTCCTCACTTTCAAAAAAGCGGATAATGGTATTAATGGTAGTGGTCTTTCCGGTTCCAGGTCCGCCGGTGATAATGAGAAGTCCGCTGTTTACAGCCTCTACCACTGCCATTACCTGTTTTTCATCCAGCTCAATCTGCTCTTTTTCCTGAATCTTAACAAGTCTGGTCCTGATTTCCTCCTCTGGCATGGTTCCCCTGATATTTAAATCATGAAGCATCTTGGCCACATTCAGTTCCATATAATAATACTGGGATGCATAAACGGTCCGTTTCCCGTCTGTTTCCCTGATAATCAGGCGCTTGTCCAGCTGCATGTCCATCAGATGCTTTTCTATGGATGCCTGCTCCACTTTTAAAAGCTCAGAAGCAGAGGAAAGCAGCTCCTCTTCGGGCAGGTAAGTATGACCGTTTGAAGTTGCCTGCAGAAGGGTATAAAGAACTCCGCATTTGATACGGAAATCCGAGTCTGTAAAAATGCCTGCTTTCCTGGCAATCTCATCCGCCATCTTAAATCCCACTCCGGATATATCATCTGCCATCTGATAGGGATTTTCCTTAACAATACTGTAAAGTCTGGGGCCGTATTCCTGATAGATCTTCACTGCAAGATTCATGGAAATACCGTATTCCTGAAGAAACATCATCGCCTGGCGCATCTCTTTTTTCTGTTCAACCTGATTGGAGATGGACATGGCAAGCTTTTCACTGACACCCTTTACCTCGGAAAGGCGCTCAGGCTCTTCTTCCATAATCCGGAAGGTATCGGCTTTAAACCGGCGGACAATCCTTGCTGCCAGCGCTGCACCCACTCCCTTAATCGCTCCGGATCCCAGATAACGTTCCATGGCAGCGGTATCTTCCGGGGCTTTTATTTCATAGCTTTCGACAGACAGCTGTTCTCCATAAACGGGATGTTCCGTCAGAATCCCCACCGCCTCAATCCGTTCCCCTTCACTGATGTAATGAAAATTACCTACCAGCGTATATTCCTCGCCGTCTTCTGAAAGGCTCAGTACCGTATAACCGTTGTCTTCGTTCCTGTATTTAATTTTTTCTACAAATCCGCAGACTGTCGCCATGTTTCCTCCGTAAAATACAAAGAGACTGCCGCAAAAGGAACCCTGCCGGAATTTACCGCCAGGGCTGTTAAGAGCAGTTTTATTAATCATCAAAGCTGAACACAAATATCAGCCTGTGCCTGATTAAAATTCTGTTTTGCTGTTTCCGCCATGAGTAAATTCGATGAATTTACCTGTTCCGATGGCAACTGCAGTCAGCGGATCCTCAGCAATCATAGTTGTGATGCCTGTCTTCTCTTCGATCAGGGCATCTAACCCACTTAATAAAGAACCGCCTCCTGTTAAGACAATTCCTCTGTCAAAAATGTCGGCAGCCAGTTCCGGCGGAGTTCTCTCCAGAACATTATGAACCGCATCCACAATCTGCATTGCCGGCTCTTTTAAAGCATCAAGAGTCTCGTCCGAGGTTACAACAATGGTCTTTGGCAGTCCGGTTACTAAGTTTCTTCCTCTTACTTCCATGGTTAAAACTTCCGGTCTGCGGTATGCAGCTCCGATGTTGATCTTAATCTCTTCCGCCGTTCTTTCGCCGATCAGAAGGTTATGCTTCTTACGCATATAACGGACAAGAGCCTCATCAAAATCATCACCAGCAACCTTAATGGAAGTGCTCACAACTGTGCCGCCTAAAGAAATCACTGCAATATCGGAAGTACCGCCGCCAATATCCACAATCATATTGCCGCAGGCCTTGGAAATATCAATCCCTGCGCCGATAGCTGCTGCAACCGGTTCCTCGATAATGGCCACTTCTCTGGCTCCTGCCTGATAGGTTGCATCTTCAACCGCTTTTTTCTCAACTTCAGTGGCACCGCTCGGTATGCAGACACTGATTCTTGGCTTTCTTAAAGTCTTCTTTCCTACTGCTTTGTTGATAAAATACTTCAGCATCTTTTCCGTTACCGTGTAATCGGAAATTACACCCTGGCGCAAAGGTCTGACTGCTACAATATTACCCGGTGTTCTTCCAATCATCAGCCTTGCTTCTTCTCCGATTGCCTTTATTTTATTGGTATCACGGTCTATGGCCACAACTGACGGCTCTTTTAAAACAACACCCTTACCTTTGATATAAACCAGTATGCTTGCTGTACCTAAATCAATTCCAATGTCATTAGACATCATCATAATAATCTTCCTCCTGTTCGCTGTATCCTGTTCCCAGGGTTTCCTTTATCTTCAAATTTATGTTAATTGGTAAATGAAGTCACATTTTCTATCTTATTATATACAATAACCTTGGGTTTTGAAAGGGTTTTTTTAATTTTTATTTTGTTTATGTTTTTTTAATGTACAGGACACATTTTCTTCACATTTATATCATATACTGATAATACGTTATCCGAAAGGATGACGGGCCTTTTGTTTCAAGTAACTTACTTGAAATCACAAAGCTTTTTCATACTCATACCGGACGGTGCAAACCGTCCGGCCCCCCTAAAAGATAATGCATCCGTTTCCATATGACAGGAAACGGATTTTTTCTGTTTAAAATACGGGATTTTATTCTGTTTCAAAAATTGAATCCCGTATTTTTTATAATCAGGATAGCTTTAACGCCCACTCTCTGCAGTCTATTACCTTAGTTGCAACTCCCTCATAAAATTCCGGCTCATGGCAGATTAACAGAATGCTTCCCTTATATTCCATCAGCGCTCTTTTCAGTTCTTCTTTTGCTTCCACATCAAGATGGTTCGTCGGCTCGTCCAATAGAAGAACATTGGTTTCCCTGTTTAGCAGCTTACACAGACGGACCTTCGCCTGCTCGCCTCCGCTGAGCACCCTAACCTGACTTTCTATATGTTTGGTTGTAAGTCCACATTTGGCAAGGGCCGAACGGACCTGATACTGGGTATAGGAAGGAAACTCTTTCCATATCTCTTCAATACAGGTGGTCGTATTTCCAGGAGCCATCTCCTGTTCAAAATATCCGATGGACAGATAATCACCCAGCTCCACATTACCGTTTAAGGAAGGAGTCAGACCCAGAATGCTTTTCAGCAAAGTGGTCTTTCCAATGCCGTTGGCTCCCAATAAAACAACCTTTTCCCCTCTTTCCATGATTAAATTAAGTGGTTTTGATAATGGCTCCTCATATCCGATTACCAGTTCCTTCGTCTCAAAGATCATCTTTCCCGCTGTACGCGCTTCCATAAAATGAAACTCAGGCTTTGGTTTATCCTTGGAAAGTTCAATTACATCCATTTTATCCAGCTTCTTCTGCCTGGACATAGCCATATTCCTGGTAGAAACCCGGGCTTTGTTGCGCGCCACAAAATCTTCCAGCTCTGCGATTTCCTGCTGCTGCCTCTTATATGCTGATTCCAGCTGTGCCCGTTTTACAGCATATACCTCCTGGAACTTTTCATAATCTCCCACATAGCGGTCCAGTGCCTGATTTTCCATATGGTAGATAATATTTACAACACTGTTTAGGAATGGTATGTCATGGGAAATCAGAATAAACGCGTTTTCATACTCCTGAAGATAACGCTTCAGCCACTCAATATGCTGTACATCCAGGTAATTGGTGGGCTCGTCCAGAAGAAGAATATCCGGCTTTTCAAGCAGCAGCTTTCCCAAAAGAACCTTGGTTCTCTGTCCGCCGCTCAGTTCCGTCACATCCTTATCGATTCCCATATCACTTAACCCCAATGCTCTCGCAACTTCCTCCACCTTGGAATCGATAATATAAAAATCATGTGCCATTAAAAGATCCTGAATGGTTCCCAGCTCTTCCATCATGGAATTCATGGTTTCCTCGTCCGCCTCTCCCATCCGGTCACAGATATCATTCATCTGTTCTTCCATTTGAAACAGAAAGGCAAATGCGCTTTTTAAAACGTCACGGATGGTCATTCCTTTTTCCAAAACAGTATGCTGGTCTAAATAACCGACACGGACTCTCTTTGCCCACTCAACTTTTCCTTCATCCGGCTGAAGTTTCGCCGTTATGATATTCATAAATGTGGATTTTCCCTCTCCATTGGCTCCGATCAGGCCGATGTGCTCTCCCTTTAATAACCGGAATGACACGTTCTGAAAAATGGCGCGGTCTCCAAAACCATGTGTCAAATGTTCTACGTTTAATATACTCATCAAAAAACTCCTTCATAAGTGCAATTCCACTAACCGAAACATCATAATTCTACATGAACAAAGCAATTAAGGCAAGCATATTTTGCCTCTGTCTTACGTATTTCGGTTGCAAAAACGGACAAAACCGTATATGATAGATCCAACATGAATACATGAAGAAAGGGATATAAGCATGTACGTATATACTTGGTATCAGTGGCTGCTGTTTTTTTTCATTTATTGCTTTCTCGGCTGGGTAATCGAATCCACTTATGTTTCTGTGAAAAGCTTTCATTTTGTAAACCGGGGTTTTTTAAGGCTCCCCTTACTTCCGCTCTATGGCAGCGGTGCAATCCTCATGCTTTTCTTATCTCTTCCTGTAAAAGGAAATCTGCTTCTTGTGTTTCTATTTGGTATGGCTGGGGCCTCTGTTCTTGAGTACTTAACCGGTTATATCATGGAACGCTTATTTAAAATGAAATACTGGGATTACAGTAATAATCCATTTAATTTAAACGGATATGTCTGTCTGGGCACCTCCATTGCCTGGGGATTTCTCACCATTCTTCTGACAGAAGTGGTACACCGTCCCCTGGAGTGGCTGGTTTTTCGCCTCAGTGCAGTGACATGTATCTCCCTGGTAACAGGAATTGGCATCCTTTTTGTTTATGACACCGTTCAGTCCACAAAGGCAGCTCTTGATCTGGGTAAGGTACTGGAATCCTTAACTAAAATAAGGTCTGAGCTGGAGGATGTTCAGGTCCAGATGTCACTTTTAAAAGCAGAAACCGCACAGAAAGTTTCCGAGCTGAAATCCGAGACCATGCAGAAAGCTGCTTCCGTAAAAGAAGAAACCATGGTGAAGCTCACATCTCTTAAGACAGAAACTACCAATGCAATTAAAGAATCCGCTTTGGCAGAGCGCCTTCAGGCCCTGACCGAAACCAGGGAAAAGCTGACCGGACGGCTTACCTTTTATCCCAAAGGACTTCTTAAACGCAACCCTTCCGCCTCTTCCCGTCTGTTTGGAGAAGCACTCCGGGAATTAAAGGAGAATACTAAGAAATTCAAAAAATAATCGGGTAGGAGGTAGATAATTATTTTATCTACCGACCTCCCACACCACCTAGCATACCGTTCGGTACTAGGCGGTTCCTTAGTTTTCATAAACTATTGAATAATAGTCAAGCATGGAGGTATA
>JAEWJZ010000035.1 GCA_023386315.1 Bacillota bacterium
TGACCAGTATGCCTGGAATTGGAACTTCTATTGCCAGCAAACTGATTGCAGAAATCGGTGATATCCGAAGGTTTCCCAGTGCAGACAAGCTGGCAAGATTTGCAGGAGTAGCTCCTGTAAAGTTCAGTTCTGCTGGGAAAGACAAAGTCTCAAGCATTGGTCTGTATCATGCGCAGATTAGTAAACATTGTGTACGGAATGATGAAAAATAAGACGGAGTATCTGGAACCGATTCCAAAAGAAGAACAGTAATTTTTCTATTTAAAAACAGCACAAAGACATGCTATAATTTTTTTAATTGAATACGAAAATTCACCGTTCGTCGCATATCTCAGTACTCCACCTGAGGGGGCGGGGAAAACACCGAAGCCAGGTGACCCCAATTTTGTGGGACCACTTAAAGAAGTTGATGCTGCTAGGACAGCCAACTGGACAAGACCTGATGGTTCAACATGGTGGCCACCAAACGATGGAGCTGTTCCAGGTACGGAAAAGTTAGTGTCCTTACAAAAAGGTACAGAATTTGGAAGGATAGGTGGAGAGTGGGGAAGTTATGTAGCTCCGCCTAATACATTACCAGAGAAACTCGCACTTAAACCAGGTACAGATATATCTGTATATAATGAATACAGAGTAATTAAGGAAATACCTAGAGTTCAACAGGCAGAAGTTGCTGGTTGGTTTGACATGCCAGGTGGAGGAACGCAGTATAAATTACCAGCTTCAATTAAAGATTTATTAGAAGCTGGTTATATCGAATTAATTATTAAATAAATTAAGGCGGTGGTATAAATGTTGAAATTAGATACTAAAGACTTAGAGAGTCATATTCTTAATGAAATTAAACCGATTAAAGAATTTATAAATTTTAAAGAACTTCATTTTACTAAAAACAGTTCAGGTAGTGAAGAAGGGATTTACATTTTTTCTGATCAACAGGGATATCATTTTGTTTATAGTGAAAGAGGAAATGAAACAAAACATAAAGTAACGGATAACTTATTTGAAATCACTTTCTGGACTATTAATTCTTTTGTCGGTTCTATTGCATTTGATTTTATGAAAAAAAACATTAAAGATGTTGAAAATCAAAGAAAATATGTTTTTGAACAACGATTAATGCTACTTGGAAAAATTGGTACTAATTATAAAAAAGCAGGTGAAATAGAAATTGATGAAATCTTAAAAGAGAATCCGTTATAATTTATTCTCTTTAGCCTTTATAACAATAAATACTAAAATTATTGGTAAATTTATGATAAAAACATCTAGTATTATTTTGTATGATTTCTAGGCATTATTATAGTTTGTAAATATATTTAAGAACCTTGTTCGTTCATAATGTTCCTTTTGAAACGTACGATACCAGAAGAGTTTGGGAAAGCCGATACCAGAAACTACTAAAAATAGATATTTTGGAGCTGATAAATAGATCAAACGAATTTACTAAATGCTTATTGTCTTGATTTACTGGTTATGGGTTTAAAAGAGTCGCTCATGACCCCGTAACTTTTTCGTATAGACGTGCCATCCCTGCTAGTTCGACCCCGATCACGACCTCGGTGCTAAGAATCCGACGTCGATGAGGAGTCCCTTTCAGCCCACATTGCGGGCTGATGTAACCCGAGTCGGGGAAATTTTTGACCCCGGCTCTTTAACCCGCATCATTTTCGACCCCATGGTTCATCCCTGCTTTTGAAGCAAAATAGACTGAAAATCTTTCAGTTCAGAATTTTATAAATGGTTGCGAATGTGCGACTTGGAGAATATAAAAACTGGCATATATGCGACATTTTTCTGTAAAAGCAACATGAAAACGAACAGTAGGTAACAGTAATCCAAGCACTTAGCAGGTAAAAGAGGAAAATCCATCTTTTTCAGATTTGCCCAACGAGGTGTTTAATTGCCTGGATGGCATATATGTTCCACCATCGGTTTTAAAGGTCACACAGAGGCAATATTTTGTGATACAGGGCAAACCAGAAGTGGTATATTAATTCTATTTCACCAGAAGCTTAGCCAAATCATTTACCCCATGGTTCATGGTGAACCATGAATTTACAGGAAACTGGTTCTATGGTAAAATGGTGCTGCCGGGGGTTACAGGGGGTAAAAAATACTCTTATTGTAGCCTCCTTTTTTCTTCTTTTTTTCTGACGTTCCTTCTCTCGAAAACAAATCCAGAAATGACTTGCAATCAATTCCATACAGAGTTAACATCAACAACCAATAAAAGAAATAACTTGTCCTACCACCCATTGGTTTGTTGTAGATTGGCTGTCGCCCCCTTGCGGACTCATGAAGAGTTAACGCTGTCATCTGAGGTTGCCGGTACAGGAACCGATTGGTTGGAAACAAGATCTGGAGGGAGAGAATTGCTGAAAAGAGAAAATTTGCTTTATGTGGGGATTGATCTGCATAAGGAAAGTCATACCGCAGCGATGGTGAACTGCTGGAATGAAAAGTTAGAGGTAATCGTCATTGAAAACAAGCCCAGTGAATTTATAAAGCTGGCAGAAAAGTAAAAACTGGCCTATATGCGACATTTTTCTGAAAAAGCAACAGGAAGACGAACAGAAGACAATAGCAATCCAAACAGTTATCAGGCGCAAAAGGAAAATCCTATGTTTTTCAAAAAAGCCCAACGAGGTGTTTTATTGCCTGAATGCCAACATAAGATTTACGGAAATTGGCTGTCATCTTAGGATTCAGACAGAAAATGTAAGGCTTATAAGGCATGAGCAGTTCACAGGTAGACAGGTAATTAGCTATGTGAATACTGTAAACGGAAGTAGACTCTAAAGCAACAACAATTGTATTGAGGTTAGGATGACTATTCATACAGTTTAATATCATCTCAGCAAGTTCCTCAGCACCAGGCTGATTGTTCTTAAAGGATGATGAGAGGTATTATTTTAGATCTTTATCATGTTATCACGCCCCTTTCTGATCTAAAATAGTGAAGCCTTAAGTGAAGGTTTATCTGCACAACATATGTTGACCGAAGCCTCGCGTAATGAGCATTCACCCAATCAGCATTTTTTGCTGGTGCTTCGGCTGGAGATGCAACTTCTGTGTTAGCGGAATATACCATATGTGCCAGGCTGCATGCTTAAAGAGCAGACACGGACGAAGCCGGCTGAAAGGAGAACAAGCAGTGCCTTCGGACATCAGACTCTACTGATATCATAACACAGGATTGACCTTATAAGAATTATAACTATTGACTGTATAGATGGGAATTGGAAGAGGAGAATCCCCAGAGATGTCCTTACCACTATACTTATAAAAAAGAATAAGTCTGAAAGCAATTTTTCTTGCTTACAAACTTATTATACGAGGAGATTTGATATGATAGAAAATGATATGTATGGTGGTTTTATAGTATCAAGAAATGTTTGTAATGGA
>JAEWJZ010000004.1 GCA_023386315.1 Bacillota bacterium
CTCCACCTTCCTTCAGATTCCATCTCACGGTGGACACCCTTGGTCTTGGCTGTATCCTTCCCACTACTAGGGCGGATTAGGGACTTTCACCCATTAGAAACGTGCGCCGCAAGGCGCACACAAAAAAGGGAAGCAAAACCGGAAAAACGGCTTTACCTCCCTTTTTGAAACTATCTGATTGCATCATCTCCCCGCTCTCCGGTACGGATTCTCACAGCATCCTGTATATCAGAAATAAAAATCTTGCCGTCACCGTATTCACCGGTATACGCTTTCTTAATGATTGCTGAAATGACAGCCTCTGACTGATGATCTGCTACAAACAGTTCTATTTTTATCTTAGTCAGGAAATTATAATCCACCTCTGCACCGCGAACAAATTCCGTCCAGCCCTTCTGGTTTCCACAGCCCATAACCTGCATAATACTTAATCCGTTTAATTTCAGTTCTTCCATAATTTCTTTTATATCTTCCAGTTTTTCAGGCCGGATAAATGCTTCTATTTTTTTCACTTTGAACTCCCCCTTTGATTAATCCATTCCATTAAATGCGGGATAAGCAGTTTCCCCATGCTCTGAGGTATCCAGTCCTATCATTTCAGCTCTTCCTGAGACCTTAATTCCTTTCGTTATCACAGACGCAATTCCTGCAGCGATCAGAGTCCCTGCAACTGCAATCAGGATAGTAATTGCAATGGCACCAATCTGACGAAAGAATAACTGAACCTCACCGTAAACCAGTCCATTGAATGGCAGATCCGGATAAATGCTTTTACTGGCAAAAATACCAGTTGCAATTCCGCCCCAGATTCCTCCGATTCCATGACAGCCGAATACATCAAGAGCGTCATCATACTGAAATTTTGGTTTCACCTTACTGATAAAGAAATAGCAGATGGGACTTACCAAAGCTCCAATTATTACAGCTGACCAGATCGGAACATAACCGGCTCCCGGTGTGATTGCAACAAGTCCGATGACAAGTCCTGTTGAGGTTCCCACCAGGGTAGGTTTTCCATTTTTAATCACCTCAATCAGTATCCAGGAAAGCATGGCAGAAGCTGCAGCTGTGTTGGTCGTCATAAACGCATGGGCTGCGAGCTCATTGGCTCCCAAAGCGCTTCCTCCATTAAAACCGAACCAGCCAAACCATAAAAGGGCTGCACCCAGAAAAACAAAGGGAACATTGTGGGGATGATAGGGTGCTTTCCCCAGATTTTTACGTTTTCCAAGTAAAACAGACAGGACCAGTGCGCTGACACCGGAACTGATGTGGACTACATCGCCTCCGGCAAAGTCCACAGACCCCATTTGAAACAGCAGTCCTCCACCCCACACCATATGAGCCAGGGGATAATAAATGAGAAGAGACCACAGCACCATAAAAATTACCAGGGAAGAAAACTTCATACGTTCTGCAACCGCACCGGTTATTAACGCCGGTGAAATGACTGCAAACATCATCTGAAAAATAGCAAATATAAGTGTATTGGGGTAAGGATAGGTAACATCATTCAGAGTATCAAAATTAAGTCCGAACCAGTTAAGATTCCCTATGACACCCCCGAAATCCCCGCTAAAGGACAGTGAAAATCCAATCAGAACCCACATAACTGACCCGATTCCCATCATGATTGCAGAAGACATCATCATGTTTATAACACTTTTCCGTTTCACCATACCCCCATAAAAAAATGCCAGTCCCGGGGTCATAAGAAGAACAAGCGCGGAGCTTATCAGCATCCAGGAAATATCTCCGTGATCCATAAAAACACCTCTTCCATTAATTTTGCGCAAAAAAATTAAGCCATAATCCTGTGCGTCTCTGCACTGATTATGGCTTCTTTGCCTTAAAGTTAACTTTATAAATTACATAGCTAGACTAATACATGATTTCAGTTTTGTCAAGTAAATTATTAAAGTCAAATTGGTATTTTTATGAAGTAAATCTAAGCTAAAACATTTTTACCTGTATTTGTCTCTGCTTCGGTATCTTTTGCAACTAATTTTTTCAATCCCTCTATGGCAACCACTACTCCCAATATCAGCAGCAGCACTGCAAAAACCAGCTGAAGTGCATTACCAAATACAAATTTTCCGGACAGCGCCGAAATTAAGTCTTTAATCTTTAATCCCAGGGCGGTGAAAGTCACTCCCAGCATAATAACCATAGGTCCCCAGAGCATGAAGCCCTTTCGGTTGGTTTTCTTTAAAAATACGGCACATGCAATTAATGCCAGGGCAGATAAAAGCTGATTTGCAGATCCAAACAGCGGCCAGATGCTGCTATAACCGGCTCTGGATAATGCATAGCATAAGATCAGCGTAATTATTGTCGAAAAATACTTATTCGTCAGAACCTTATTCCATGAACTTCTTTCCTCTTCCGGAGTATCATCAGCAAAAAATTCCTGAAATGCAATTCGTCCGACCCTGGCTACAGAATCAAGACTTGTCATGGCAAATGCAGAAATGGACAGTGTAATAAGCGTATAACATAACGATTCCGGAAGTCCGATTGTTGTTAAGAATACTGCGATTGCCTTTGCAAAAAGCTGAGGCGGGGTTCCTGCAGGAAGGCCCTCCTTCGTGGCTACAAAACCGGCAGCGATCAGAGCAGCTATTGCCAGCAGACTTTCTAACAGCATTGCGCCAAAGGAAACCGGCAGCATATTCTTTTCATTCTTAATCTGTTTTGATGCGGTTCCGGAAGCCACAAGAGAGTGAAACCCGGAAACTGCGCCGCAGGCGATGGTAACAAAAAGGGTTGGAAACAGATATGATACGCTTCCGCCTGCACTTACCAGTTTGAAACCGGTAAAGGATGGTAAATTCATGGAAGGATTATACACTGCAATTCCGATCACAGATCCCACAATCATGGCAATAAGAAGGTAGCTGTTTAAATAGTCCCGGGGCTGAAGCAGCGCCCATACCGGAGTCACACAGGCTATAATTACATAGATAAATACAAAAATAAGCCAGATATTCTGAGGGATGTAGATTGGAAAAAGCAGCCCCAGTCCAACAGATAATATCAAAAGACCAATTGCAGTCAGCGTATTAAACATTTTCCCAAATTTACAATATTTTAAAACAAAACCAAGAACTACTGCAAACACAATAAACAGCATTGACGTGGATGCAACCGCTCCATTGGCAGTCACCTTTGCTCCCTCAGCAGAAAAACCGTTAAAGGTTCCTGCCACAATATCGGCAAACGCCGCCACTACCAGAATAGAAAACAGCCAGGTAAATAAAAGAAACAGCCGCTTTCCCATTTTCCCTATGTAAAGCTCAATGATGTATCCTATGGAACGCCCCTTGTTCTTTACAGAAGCATACATTGCCGAAAAGTCCTGTACAGCGCCAAAAAATACTCCTCCCAGCAGTATCCAGAGCAAAACAGGCAGCCAGCCAAACATGGCAGCCTGTATCGGTCCGTTAATGGGACCTGCGCCTGCTATGGAAGCAAACTGGTGGCCGAAAACAACATTGGTATCTGCGGGGACATAATCCACCCCATCCTCCAGTTCAAAAGCCGGAGTCTTAGCCTCCGGGTCAATTCCCCAGGTTTTTGCGAGGTATCTTCCGTAAATTAAGTACGCTCCGCCAAGGACTGCAATAGCAAGAAACATCATCGTTAAACCATTCATCGTATCTCTCCTTTCATACACAGACAAAAGCCACATACAGTTGTCCCGGATAACGAAAAAAGTCCCTGCATCAAAAAGATGCAGAGACGAATGAACCAATCCGCGTTACCACTCTGTTTGCTGCAAATTGCAGCCGCTTTAATCCGCCGCCTGTCGGGCAGCAGCTCTTCGCTAACGGAAAGACCCGTCCTTACTTAATCAATCTCCTGTCGGGAGGCCTTTCAGTTCGGAACTCCTGGGTGATGGCCTGTTCCTTCCTATGCGCCCTTTCCATCTGACGGGCTGCTCTCTGTAAAGGAATGTGGGGAATCAGACTGTGTCCCAGTCATTGTTTTTTTCGATATCACACTTGCTGAAATGGAGTTTACCACTTTACAGTGAGAAATACAATAATTTTCCAAAATATGCTTATACATAAATTCTATGTCATTTATAACCTGGAGTTATACAAAACCAGTCCTCCATTTTGCACTATCTCTGCATCAGGGTGATTTTTTAAATACTCAAGAGCCAGCTGGGGAACCTCTGTACCAAACCGTTTTAATACCGGACACTGTCTGTAGACCTCATATCCTCCGGTGCCGCTTGCACGGTAATCACTCATGCACAGCTTCAGTTTCCTTCCCTCAAGAGATTTCCCCTCAAAAAGGATATTTACCACCCGGTTCCCCACCGGTTTTTCTAAATCAACCTCAAATGTGATCCCTGCAAAATAGTCATAATTATAATGCTCCACCTTAGGCTTTAAGAAAACCTCCGATATTTCAATCTTCCCTTCCTTTACAGTAAAGTATTCCGCACAGCGTTCCAGTGCCTGCCTTATAACCTCCTGCGTTACCTCCAGCACAACCAGAGTATTGGAAAAGGGATAAACTCTTACAAGATCCCGCATAGTGACGTGGGCAGGCAGGGCTATGGGATTGTTTCCCAGACCGATGCAGGAAATATCCGCACCGGTATACGCCAGCTGAATCTGATTAAAAAAATCTGCCACTCCGCTTCCGCCAAGAGCCATCTCAATTTTCTCTTTTTGGGGAATTGCTTCCTTTAAGCTTCCAATCTCAAGATCAAGCCATTTCTGAACCTGCTGTTCCAATGGAAGCAAAGATTCATAAGGCTCCCGGTTGTGGTGCGTTCCTGCAGGCAAAATGGAGGAGGATACCGTGCAGGCACCATCCTCATCCTCGTACTCAATCTCAATACATGCATACTGAACAGCATTAGCTGTCAGCTGCAGCGTATGGGTTCCAAAACAATTTCTTCCCTTTACCGTCATATGCTGATGAGCGGTTAACACAATGTCGTAGTCAAGCTCCTTTAAGATCCGGTATCCAATGTTTTCATTTCCTGATGTCTGTACTGTGCCGGTATCCAAATCACATTCATAACCGCCGTGATAGATGCAGATGGTAACATCTGACTCCTTTTTTAACAGCTCCAGTTCTTCCTTTGCTGCCTGGAATGCATCCGTTATCTGTATCTGTTCCAGATGCTCAGGGTTTTCCCATACATTTACATAGTCAGTAACAATACCCCCAACGCCCAGGCGAAGCCCGTTTTCCAGAGTAAAGATATGGCTGGAAACAATTCCTGTTTCCCCCTTTAAATCATTTGCATTGGCACAAAGGCAGACAGCACTTAATTTCCCCAAATAGTGGGAAAGCCGGTCATAACCGAAGTTAAAATCGTGATTTCCCGGAACTACCGCATCATATCCAGCTGCGTTGTACACCATTGCCAGGGGCTCACTTATAAGCAGCTCACCAGCCTGTTCTGTGATAAAAGCAGCCATGGGGGAGCCGGAAATGGTGTCTCCCCCATCAAGAATCAGTGTATTTCCATCTTTTTCAAAATTGGTAATACAGTTTAAAAGTCCCATGGGACGTTCCGTCTTATCCCCATAATTTGTTGGGAACAGATACCCGTGTACATCCGAAGTATAATAAATTTTTGCCTTTTTCTTCAATCATTTACCCCCTTGCCAGCTTCACCCGGATTCTGGTGGAGATATATTCCACAATCAGAACCAGAAGGATGAGCCCTACCAGAATCGCTCCTGCCTCATTCCACCGGTAGGAATTCATGGCAAAGATTAAAGGAGCGCCGATACCTCCCGCTCCAACCAGACCAAGAACTGTGGCATCTCTTAAGTTAATATCAAACCGGTATATGACCGTTGATGCAAAATTAGGAATCAGCTGAGGTAAAATTCCATACCGGATCTTCTGAAAGGTATTGCAGCCGCATGCATCTAAGGATTCTAAAATTCTGGTGTCTAAATCCTCTATTGCCTCTATGTACATCTTGGAAACCATTCCGATGGAACAGACGGACATGGTGAGCAGTCCTGTAAATGCTCCCGGCCCGCTGACACGGATAAACATGAGTCCATATACAAATGCAGGAATAGTCCGCACTGCCATAATCACCAGACGCGTAATATAAGCAATAGGGGCAGGCATTAAATTAGATGCGGATAAAAAAGATAAGGGAATCGCCAGAAACGCTCCCACAATTGTTCCTAAAAAAGCAATGCAGACAGTCTCCAATAGCAGATAAGGAACTCCCTGAGCTGTAACATTAAATAAAAGCTTCCGGTCCGGGTGGAAAATACCGCTTAAAATATTTCCGGCAATCTGCACTCCTGAAAGCCCGGTTTTGGAAACGTCTACTGCTGATCCGGACCAGATAAGCAGTGCAACGACAATAACAGAAACAATAACCTGGTATACGGTATTTCTGGGACGCTCTTCATAAGCCTTTTCAATCTGTTTATTCATATGCCACCTCCTATACCAGTTTCCGGCGGCAGTAACGGCTCACCGTCTCTATAAAAAACACAGTAACAAACAGCATGATCAGAATCATTCCTACACTGGGATACTCTCTCCAGCCCAGTTTTTCATTTAAAATCAGTCCAAGACCCCCTGCACCTACATATCCAAGAATGGCGGCATAACGGACGTTTCCCTCAAAACAGAACAATCCATTTGATATGTAAGACGGAAGTACCTGGGGAATAATTGCGCTGACAAATGCCCGGACCTTTGTGGCTCCAATGGCTTCCATTGCCTCAAATGCCCCCATATCGGCAGTTTCGATTTCTTCGTAAAGAATTTTTCCCATATAGGCAAATGTGAACACGGCGATGGCAGTGGTTCCTGCCAGAGTACCCAGTCCAAAAACGTAGGTGGCGATCAGAGCAGTTACCAGAGTCGGAAGCGTTCTCACAATACTTAAAAATAACCTCATTACGCTTACTGCTGCATTATTTTTAACAATATTGGTTGAGGCCGCCATGGCAAAGGGGATTACAGTCACGGCGCCGATGACTGTACCAAGAAGAGACATCTTTAAGGTATCAAACAACGGTTTCCAGACCTGGGAGCTGTAGCCCCATTCTGGAGGTGCCATCATTCCAAGAATGACAAAAAACTGGCTTCCCCGTTCCCGTAAAACCCCTAAATCAAACCCTGTGATCTTAACAGAAAGGGCAGTAAAGAAAACCAGAATCAGTGTAATAAGAGGAAGTCTGGAAGCTGGCTTTAAGACTGTTTTTCCGTTTGAAAGCACCATTTTTTTCGGCGGAAATATCTTGTCATAAATGCTCATCCCACTGCCTCCTCTTCTGTTTTCCCTTCATAAATCTCATCAAGAATTTCCTGGGTAACTTCCGATGCCGGGCCGTCATAGACAATCCTTCCAGCCCGGATTCCAACCACCCGGCCTGCATATTGAAGGGCTAAATCCACATGGTGGATGTTTAAGAGGATGGTTATGTTCATCTCCTTATTGATCCTTAAAAAGTCCCCCATAACCTGCTTCGCTGTAACCGGATCCAGGGAAGCAACCGGCTCATCTGCCAGAATAATCTGAGGGTTCTGAGCCAGTGTTCTTGCAAGAGCAACTCTCTGCTGCTGTCCTCCGGAGAGTTGGTCTGCACGGACAAAAGCCTTGTCTAAGATACCCACTTTATCAAGAGCTTCTAACGCTTCCAGCTTATCCTTTTTAGGAAAGATTCCAAAGAGAGCCTTAAAAAACGGAAGATCCGGTACCTTTGACATGAGAACGTTGTTGATCACCCGGGTTCTTGTCACCAGATTAAAGGACTGGAAGATCATGCCGATTCTGCGGCGGAAACGGCGCAGCGCCTTCCCTCTTAATCCCATGACATTGACTCCGTCCACGGTAAGAGTGCCTTCCGTGATGTCATGCATGCGGTTAATAGTTCTTAAAAGAGTGGATTTACCAGCTCCGGATAAACCGATGATGGCTACAAATTCTCCCTGCTCAATCTTTAAGTTAACGTCTTTTAAAGCCTGAAAGCCGTTGGAATAGGTTTTGCCCACCTGATTAAATTCAATCATACATACCCTCATTTCCCAGTAAAAAACGGAGGCGCCGCTTTTTCTTCCGTTTACGACGCCTCCGCAGCCTGTTTTATATTATTTATTTCGCATTTAATTCCTTGATCATCTTTTGAGCTGCACGTTCGTCATCATAATCGGAGCTCTTAGCCGCCTGATAACCCTTGTGGCTGTAAATAGCAATGACTTTCTTGCCTTCATCTGTATTTCCGATGTTGATCATTGCAGTCTGTACAGCTTTCTTGAAACTGTCATCCATGATCTTGGAGGTCTTGCTTACACTGACTGTATCGTTAAAGATTGGAGGGGTTACGCCAATAACATTGGTCTCTTCCCAGATAGAACCGGTTCTGCCGTATTCAGATTTCCATTTCTCCTCATAATCCCTGCGTGCATCTGCATATGTACATAAAACGTCTACCTGACCGGAAGCCAGTCTGGCAAATGCGCTGCCGTAAGAATCGGACTGAACCGCATGGGAAAGGTTTAAAATGTTCTTCTCAAAGTTCTTCTGAAGCCATAAAGAGGGGTAAATGTATCCTGCTGAGGAGGAAGAGGACATTACGCTCCAGTTTGCTCCGTCTAAATCTTCAAAGGTCAGCGCTTCGCCGCCGTTAATCTTTGCAGCCAGAGCTTTTCCCTTTTCAGAAGGTCCTGCAATAATCAGGGAACGGTAGGAGGTTGCCTGTTCTGTGGTTGCTTCAGTCGCCTTGCCGTCATTCCACTCCTTGGCATTATCAAAATTCTTGCTCAGTCCGTCTCTGGTTGCAGTCAGAATCACCTCTGCGCCGTCATCATAAAGAGCATAAGTGCCTCCAGGAATAAAACCGATGTCTGCGGTGCCTGCAGAAAGAGCTTCTCCTACTGCTTCGTAGCTGGTTCCTACCGTGATTACCACTTCACCGATATCATAGCCCTCTTTGCCAAGCTCTGTCTTTAACAGGCCCTTTAAAGGCTCTGTAGCGGTAACGATCTCCTCAGGCTCTCTGGAAGGTACAAAATAAACATTCAGCTTGTCGATCTTCTTATTCTCTGCTTTCGTTTCCGCTGCAGTTGTTGCTCCTGCTGCAGAAGAAGCGCTTTCTGTCCCTGCTGCGGTTGTCTCTGCCGGGGCTCCGGTCTTGCCTGCGCCAGAGCATCCGCCGATCATAGTTGCACAGAGTGCTGCTGCCATTAATACAGAAACTGATTTTTTCATACTGCTCTCCTTTTCGTGTGATTCATCGGTTTTTTCTTGGGATCATGAGGCATTACGCGCTGTCTCCCACCTCCAGCTTGGTGGGAAGAAAAATTGTCATGTTGTCTTTCCTTCCTTCTGTAATCTGTTCCAGCAAAAGCTTGATGGCTGTCTGCCATACAATATCAGGAAACATACGGACTTTGGTATAGGTGGGCCATTTGGACTCAATGGTCTCAATGTCCTTGTAGATGACGACCGCAATATCCTTGGGCACACGAAGTCCTGCATCCTGAAATGCCTCTAAAGCTCCTTCTGCAACTTCTTCACTGCCTAAAAGAACAGCTTCGGGCAGATGACCCGATTCAATGGCTTTCTTTGCCAGCTCATAGCCGCTTTCCCGGCTGATGTCGCCTATGTAGAAATTCTCTTCTTCATAATAGCCGCTCTCAGTAAAGGAAGCCCGGATTCCCTCCAGTCTCCGGTAACCGATCTTTACCTGTCCTTCTTCATAAAGACCGCCTATAAAGCCGACAGAGCGGTACTTTTTCCGCACCATAAGGTAATCAAGCATCTCATGGATTCCCTTTGTAAAATCCATAACAATGCTGTCATACTCATAATTCTTGGGATCCGAGTTAATAAATACAATGGAATAGCTCTGCATTCTTAAAAACTCCATCTCTTCCTGGGAAAAAACACCGAAAGCCATAATCCCGTCATATTGACCCGGCTGATTCTTATCAAGGCGGCAGAATTTGACTTCCTGCTTTCCAGACATGGACTTTACAATTAAGTCCAGGGAGGAAAGCCTGATGTTTGCTCTGTCCTTGCGGATAATATGCCAGTCAGCCACTCCTATGACAATTTCTTTCTTTTTCTGCGCGTGACGCATTCTGGGTGGGACATATTTTAATTCGTGGGCAATTTTAAATATCCTTTTTTTTACCTCCGGACTCACCGCAATGGTATCATCCTGGTTCAGCACCCGGGACACCGCAGCGGCGGAAACACCCGCAAGCTTTGAAATCTCTTTAATCGTAGCCATAATCTATATCCTCACCTTTCAGATTCATTATAATGACAGTCCATGTCACCGTCAATAAGCAAAGTAAAATTTTACTAAACTTTTACCAAAGTATGTAAAAAACTTTTCATAATTAGAAATACCGGAAAGAAAATTAAGTTTCCTTCCGGCATCCAGCGAGACTCTGTCAGTCTTTTTCTCCCCCTAAATTTAACTTTGCAAATGCATCCGCAAATGGAGAATTGATTGGCTCAGCGGCCTCATTTTTCTGCTTATTTAAATATTTTGCCACATCCTTTTTAGAGACTCCGGCACCCTCTTTTGTCCTGCGTTCTTTAAAGGCAGTCAGTTTTTCTTTATATCCGCATCTGCAGACAAAGATCTGGCCATCCCCGTTTCCTTTCAGCTCCAGCTTTTTATGGCAGACCGGGCATCTGGCGTTGCTGGTTCTTGAAACCACTTCCCGGTGCCCGCATTCCCGGTCCTGACAGACCAGCATCACACTGTTTTTTCCTTTGACAGAAAGCATTCGTTTTCCGCAGACGGGACATTTGGTATTGGTCAGATTATCATGGCGGAAGTTTCCTTCTCCGGTCTTGATCATCTGAATTAATTCTTCTGAATACAGTCTGATATCCTTCATAAAGGAACCACGCTTCAGTTTCCCGGCTGCGATGGCGGACAGCTTCATTTCCCAGTCAGCAGTGAGCTCCGGCTTTTTTTAATCTTCCGGTACCAGAGTGAGAAGCTGCTTTGCCTTTGATGTAAGGAATATATCTTTTCCTCTTTTCTCAAGAAGAAAGCTGGAAAAGAGCTTTTCTATGATATCAGCTCTGGTTGCCACAGTCCCAAGACCACCTGTTTCTCCCAGAGTTTTCGCCATATCCCGGTCTTTTGTCTCCAGGTAGGAAACAGGGTTCTCCATGGCTGAAAGCAGAGTTGCCTCATTAAACGGAGCCGGAGGCTTTGTCTTTCCTTCTGACATCAGCAGCGTGATGCCTTTGACCGTATCACCTTTTTTCACGGAAGGAAGATTCTGTTCTTTTAATTCCTGTTCTTCATCCTCATCTTCATCCGGTGTTTCATAAACTTCTTTCCACCCCGGTGCCTTTACCGTTTTTCCTCTTGCAACGAGAGTTTCCCCTCCTATCATCACCTCAAGCTCTGTCTGCTCATACTCAAAGGGAGGATATAAAACTGCAAGAAACCTTCTCACTACCAGATCATAAACTCTTCTCTCATCAATCGTCATATGATCCAGCTGAACAAACTGCTCGGTGGGAATGATGGCATGATGATCGGATACCTTTTTATCATCTACAAAACAGGGGTTCGCTTCAATCTTCACATTGTATAATTTCCCTGCAAGCTTTCTGTAAGGTCCCACGCCGCAGGCCTCCAGCCTTTCTTTAATAGAGGGGACAATGTCGGAGCTTAAATACCGGGAATCCGTTCTGGGATAGGTCAGTACTTTATGATTCTCATACAGTCTCTGCATGATATTAAGGGTCTCTTTTGCAGAATAGTTAAACTTCCTGTTTGCTTCCCGCTGAAGCTCAGTTAAATCATACAGCTGGGGAGCGAAACTCTTTTTCGGAGTGCTTTTTACCTCAGTGATTACACCATCTTTACTGGAATTCATCTGCTTTAACAGCCCTTCTAACCGTTCCCGGTCAAAAGAGCGGTAACTTTTCGACTTGTCATCCCGCCAGATAAATGTCAGCGCCGGTTGGGAAGCCTTTGCCGTAATGCCGTAATAGGACTTCGGCACAAAGCTTTTGATTTCTTCCTCTCTCCTTGCTATCATGGCTAAGGTTGGTGTCTGGACACGCCCGCAGCTTAACTGGGCATTGTATTTACAGGTCAGAGCTCTGGTTGCATTGATTCCCACCAGCCAGTCCGCTTCTGCGCGGCACATGGCTGCATCGTAGAGATTGTCGTATTCATGACCGTCCTTTAAACGGGCAAAGCCTTCTTTGATGGCTTTATCTGTGACAGAAGAAATCCAGAGCCGTTTCATCGGTTTTTTATTTCCAGCTTTTTCAAGAATCAGACGCGCTACCAGTTCTCCTTCCCGGCCCGCATCGGTTGCAATAATAATTTCCCCCACATCATTTCTGTGAAGCTGCTTTTTCACCACGCTGTACTGCTTACCGGTCTGCTTAATTACCTCCAGCTTAAACTGATCCGGCATCATGGGTAGATCTTCCATCTTCCATTCCTTATATTTGGGATCGTAATCCTCCGGGTCTGCCAAGGTGACCAAATGGCCTAACCCCCAGGTAATCACATAGGCATTTCCTTCCAGAACGCCTCCCTGATTCTTGGTACAATGAAGCACCCGGGCAATATCCCGGGCGACGGATGGTTTCTCTGCTATAATTAAAGATTTCATTCTATTCCTCCAAATGGCATTTCTCTCTTTATTATAGCTCATTGGACGGATTATGACAACCGGCGGCATTCCCCATAAGCAATCAGAGAATCTCCTTCCCTCACACCCATGGCTGTGGTCTCATATAATACGATTCCATCAAACTCAGCATGGCACAGCTGGAGAGGTGTTCCCCACACATCTTCCACTGTTCCCAAAAGATCTCCCTTTAAAAACTGTTCACCTGGCTGTTTGGCAGGATGCCAGAAGCCTTCTGACAGAGAATCCGTGTAGACTGCATTTATTACTTCATTTTGAGTATTATCTTTATCATTCCCCCGGTCTTTGCTCACAATACCAAGTGCAGTAAGAACATTAACCACATCCCGTTTATAGAAAGCAAGCTGCTCACTTGTAAAGCTGCCGCCGCCTCCCCGTTCCATCAGGATCGAAGGAACACCTTCGATTGCTGCGTAATTATAGGAGCCAGTGGTTGCAGAAGATTTCACACGAATTCCCATTCCTGTGGCCTCAGCCATTTTTCTGGATTTCTCCATGACTTCCTCTCTTGCTATACCAGGATAATATACAAAAGGCATTACCTGTTCGTGGGTATCGCCTGCATGGAGATCTATGTAATAATCAGCCTGGCTGTGAAGCTCATGCTCTATGGTATAAGCAATTTTTTCAGAAAGACTCCCATCTTTTTTTCCCGGAAATGCCCGGTTTAAATTCTTTCCATCTTCCGGGACAAAAAGCCGGGTATAGGAAAATGCTGCCTGGGGATTTGCCACAAGAAGAAACACTATGGTTCCGTTTATCTCTTCCGGATCAAGCTCCTTTGACAATTCTCTGGCCGTCTGTATTCCGATGTATTCCGCTCCATGTATTCCGGCTGTTATAAGAACCACCGGCCCCTCTTTACAGCCGCATACGGCACAGACTGGCAGCTTTAAATCATGGCTTTCCACCTGCAGCATCCCTTTTATCCGCTTACCGGATTCCAGTTTCATGGTTCCTGTCTGAAACATGTTCTTTCTCCTCTCTTTCTATGAAACAGCCTGGTCGGGTACCTTCGGCTCATATACTTCCCCTACATCGAGTATTGCCCCCAGCAGCTTCCGTGCGTAAGGATGGCTTACCTCACTGATCGCTTCTGTCTCTCTGACTTCAACTGCTTTTCCTTTATAAAGAAACAACACATGGCTGCATAAATAGGTGACAGAAGTTAAGTCATGAGTAATGAAAATATAGGTCAGTCCTTTCTCCTCCTGTATCTCCTTTAACAGATCCATGATCTGCACCTGGGTATGGGCATCTAAGGAGCTGATCGCTTCGTCAAACAAAATGACCTCCGGATTCACCGCCAGTGCCCTGGCAATGCAGACGCGCTGGAGCTGGCCGCCGCTGAGTTCATGGGGAAGTCTGTGTAAATAGCTTTCATCAAGTCCCACCAGCGTTAAAAGCCGATTGGTCTCTTCCTTTCGGTTCAATGTTTTTTTCTCCCTTTTTTCCTTTACCATCAACCCTTCTCCAATCAGGCTTTTTACTGTAAATCTGGGGTTTGCGGATGTGGAGTAATCCTGAAACACGACACTAATTACCGCTTTTTTTCCACTCTCAAAGCGGACACTTCCTTTGTCCGGCTTTAATAGTCCGCACAAAACTCTTCCCAAAGTACTTTTCCCGCTTCCGCTCTCTCCCAGAATACCCAGGCACTGGCCTTTTTTTACCTCAAAAGATACATCAAAGAGTACCTGCTGCCGCTCCCTGCCAAACAGAGTCGTCTGGTTTTCTTTTTTAAAACTGACATCAATATGTTCTGCTTTTATCATTGGCTCATCACTCCTTTCCTTCCTAGTGCCCTGTGATACTGATCCATAACCGCCTTCTTTTTTTCTACCAGAAGCCGTGTATAAGGGTCCTTTGGCTGCTCATAAATCTGCCGGAAGGTTCCCTGATCTGCCATTTTACCGTTATTCAGTACAAGGACCTCATCAGAGATTGCAGAGATCACACCCAAATCATGGCTGATGAAGATCATGGCTGTATTGGACTCTTTTTTTATCCGGATAAATTCCTTCATGATTTCAAACTGGGTAATTGCATCGATGGCGGTAGTTGGTTCATCAGCGATTAAAAGATCCGGCTCCATGGACATGGCAAGACCGATCATAATCCGCTGAAGCATTCCGCCGCTCAGCTGATGTGGATATTTTTTAACAGCTTCTTCCGGATTTTTTATCTGCATGGAGGTAAGAACTGCCAGCGCTTTTTCATATATTTCCTTCCCGGTCAGCTCCGTATGCTCTCTGTAGGTTTCTGACAGCTGGTCTTCAATCCGGTAGAGGGGATCAAAACAGGTCATGGGATTTTGCAGAATCATGGCGATTCTTTTTCCTCTGATCTGGCGAAGCTGTTCCCTGGTCTTTCCAATCAGATTCTCTCCACCGAAAAGTGCTTCCCCTGTTACGGAAAAGTCAGCTCCCAAAAGCCCCATGACCGCTTTTAAGCTCATGCTTTTTCCGCTTCCGCTCTCTCCTAAAATTCCCAGGCACTGTCCCGGAAAGACCTTAAAATCAATCCCTTTAATGATGGTCTGTTTCTGTTTCTTCCTTAAGTGCTCCACCACCAGGTTCTTTACCTCTAAAACAGGCTCCATTAAACTTCTACCTCCTTCGGATCCAGGGCATCCCGCAGGGCATCTCCCAGTAAGTTAAAAGCGGCCACTACAATAACTATGGCGAGGCCAGGTGCAATCATCTGGACCGGATTGGTTGTCATGACATTCTTTGCCTCATTAAGCATTGCTCCCCATTCCGGTGAAGGCGCCTGAACACCAAGTCCCAAAAATGAAAGAGTGGAGATATTTAAAATAGCCCAGCCGATATCCAGTGTGGCCAGAACCGCCATTTCCGATGCAATGCTGGGAAGAAGGTGGCGAAAGAGGATAAACGGCTCTCCGCTGCCCACGCATCTGGAAAACAGAACGAAATTTTTATCCCTGTACTTCATAACATTGGTCCGAATCATTCTGGCGTACCATGCCCATTTAATCAGCACATTGGCAAGTATTACATTGCGCACATCCACTCCCAGAAGAGCCACCACGGCAAATACCATGATCTGGCTGGGAAATGACATCATCACATCAACCGCTCTCATGATAATTTCCTCCACCGGTCCTCTGAAATATCCGGCAAACAGCCCTAAGATACAGCCAAGTCCGATAGTTCCTGTCATGGTCAGAAGAGACAAAAACAAAGTGGGCCGGATACCGTATATCATTCTGGAGAGAATACACCGCCCCAGCTGATCCGTTCCTAACGGATACTGAAAACTCATACCTGTAAATTTATTTAAAATATCATTTGCATATGGATCATTGGGTGCCAGAAGCGGAGCAAATACACCTGCTAAAGCGATTACAGTCAGAAATCCCATCATGATCACTGCCATTTTATTTTTCAGAAAACGTCTCCACATCTTAGGATACCTCCCTTCGAAGTCTGGGATCAGCTATGCTTTGAATAATATCAAACAAGAGGTTAAATACCACAAACAGCGTTCCGATTAAAAGCACATAAGTCTGAATTACCGGATAATCCCGGTTGAATATGGAGGCAATGCACAGCTTTCCAAGTCCGGGCCATGCGAAAACATTTTCCACTACAATGGTTCCCGCCATCAGCTGGGGCACACTCATACCGATTGCCACAATACAGGTATGAAGGGAGTTTTTTAAAATATGTCTTATCAGAATGGTGCTCTGCTTTAATCCCCTTACATTAGCATACAAAACGTAATCTTCTTTCATATTTTCCAGCATGTTGTTGCGGATCAGCCTTATGTAAGTGGAAATATAAGTGAGCGCTACTGTAAGGGAAGGCAGAATTAAGTGCTTAAAACTTCCGCTTCCGCTGGTAGGAAGCAGATCCCACTGAATGCTGATGAGCCAGATTAAAAGAAGGCCCACCCAGTATGCCGGCATGGCAGTTGTCATAAATACAATCCCCCGCACAATCCGGTCAAACAGGCTGTCCTTATAGACAGCACAAAAGAAACCGATGGGCAGACTTAAGACGATTACGATCACCAGAGAAGACATGGCAAGTACAAATGTAGCAGGAAAACATCTGGAGATCTCTCCCAGAACCGTTCTGGAAGGATTGGTATAGCTGACACCAAAATCCAGCTTCAGACAGTTTCCCACCCAGCGCAGATACCGGATCAGATAGGGATCATTTAATCCCAGCTCTTCCCTGACCTGCAAAATGGCATCTTCCGTAATAACCGGTGTCTGGCGGACTCTCAGCGCCACCTCTGCCGGGTCGGAAGGAATCATATTGATAAACACAAAGCACAAAAATGAAATCATGAGCAGCAGGGGAATCGCTGACAGTATTCTCTTAACAATATAGGACTTCATAAATACGCCTCCATCTTATGCGGAAAGGTATGAAAAAACACGGGAAACCGGCAGCCTGACATACAGACAGCCGGTATTTCCCATGTTCTAAATCCCTCCCGGAACTTATTCAAAATACATCTGGGCAAAAGGCACTTCATACTGAGTCTGGGTAAATCCCACCCCTTTTAAATCTGACCCGTAGATTGCCTTATTGCACTCATAGGTAAGAGGGATATAAACTGCATCCTCATGAAGCCTGGTCAGAACGAAGCGGTACAGCTCCTGGCGTTTTTCTACATCTGTAGATACCAGTATTTCCGTAATTGCCTCATCAATCTCTGCCTTATCCTCAAGTCCCAGCTGCGCTGCGTAATCTCCGTATACCCGCTGTCTCATGGCAGCCAGAGAAGACTGTGGATCATAAGGTGTTCCCCAGCAGATGTTAAACACCATGTCGAAGTTTCCTGTTTTCATGTTGTCACGGTAAGACTGTTCTTCTTCCCCCTTGATCTCCAGGCCGATTCCAAGCTTGCCGTATTCAGACTGAAGATATTCTGCAATGGTCTTTTCCGTAACGCTGTCGCTGTTGTATAAAAGAGACAGTTTCAAAGGTGTTCCGTCTTTTTCTCTTATATTCTGGCTTCCCATAACCCATCCGCTCTCATCTAACATATCAGCTGCCTTATCCTGGCTGAACTCATAGGGAGTTAAATCAATGTTGCAGTAAGGGACTGTCTTGGAAAACAGAGTATCAGCAGGTGCTTCCAGGCCGTAGAAAATACCGTCTGAAATTGCCTGACGGTTGGTGGCATGCTGAATCGCCTGACGCACTGCCTTATCCTTTAAAATATCATTTGTGGTATTAATTACGATCTGTCTGGTAGACGTAGGATCAGACAATGCAACGGAAAACTTATCACTTCCCTTATATTTGTTCACTGCATCAGCATCGATCATATTCTTTCCGAATATTAAATCAATTTCACCCTTTTCCAGTGCCAGAACACGGGTCTGGTTGTCCGGAATCACCTTAACGGTGATCTTTTTCACCTTTGGTTTCTCGCCCCAGTAGTTTTCATTAGCCTCAAACACAGCGTATTCATCTGTAACGGATTCCTTCAGTACATAAGGACCTGTTCCGATATAAGCTTCCACGCCGTCCTTTGTGCTTCCGTTTTTCATGGCCTTCGGTGAGATCATTGCAAATGGTCTTGTAACTCCCAGCTCTGTCAGCATGGGATAATAAGGCTGTGAAAGCTCAATGACAAATGTTTCAGCATCAGGAGCGGATACTCCCACCAGCAGATTCATCATTTCCAGCCATGTGTGACGTTCCTTGTTTTCAATGATCGCATCAAAATTTGCCTTAATGGCATTGGCATCACACACCTCACCATCAGAGAACGTAACGCCCTTTCTGATTTTGAATGTATAGGTCTTCCCGTCATCGCTTATGTTCCAGCTTTCTGCCAGGCAGGGGGCATAACCATCAGCAGTTATCGTAACCAGAGTCTCGTAAAGCATTTCCTGGGCATACATCTCTCCGGCATACAGATGGGGATTTAAATCCCTGATATCCCGAAAGTTTACAAATACCAGCTCATCCTTTGGCGTCCCCTCAGATGCTTTCGTTGCTGCCGCTTCTGTGTTTACCTGGTCTTTGCCGGTTGCTGCAGCCTCTTTACTGCCCTGCTTCTGGCACCCTGATAAAAGGGCTGCAGAAATAACACCTGCCAGGCAGGTATATAATAATCTTTTTTTCATAATTGCTCCTCCTGATTTGCTATGGTGTTAACTATAACACAGTTAGTCATGACTTACTAATACAAATCAGGAAGAGCCGGTTATAACAATCCGTTATAGGCAGCCAGCGTTTTTTTTAATTCTTCTATGTAAAACCGTGCTTCTAAAGACAGATCCTTTTTCTTCTGTTTTACATATCCCAGAGTCAGAAATTTCTCACAGTCCCTCACCTTCAATGCCCGTATTCCCTGTCCTTCATATTCTCCGGACACAAAATCGATGCCCAGGCAGCAGACGTCCGTATGCTTTAACATACTGGTGATCAGATAGTCGCTGTTGGTGCAGACCGCATTATTTAAGTTCTCCATCTGAACTGCACCCACACTGATCCGTTCAATATGATGCTCCATTGCAAAAAAATCCTTGGTCCCCTCAATAAATTTTAACCGGGAAAGCTCAGTAAGCTCTACAGACTCCCTGTCATACCATGGGTGACGGCTCCCTAAATAAACACAGATGGAAAGCTCGGCAAGAGGAAAAAATTCCAGTTTTTTATGCCAGATAATATGCTTAAAGCACTGCAGCTGGGTATGTGCGAGATAAACAATTCCGATCTCGGATATGTGCTCAGACACATCGTCCGTAATTTCCTCCACATTCCCTTCCCGAAATCCGAACGTAACGTTCTGATCCTTTCGGGCCTCATAGATATCCGCTATCAGCTTAGCAAGAATGCTGCTCTGATACCCTGAAACAGAAAAATAATTGCCTGTTTTTTTCTGAACAAGAGACCGGATCATATTGGAATTCTTCAATATGGTAAGTGCGTGGCCGTAGAGCATCTTTCCCTGCTCTGTCATACGCATCCCCCTGCTGTTGCGTTCAAACAGAATTACACCTAAATCCTTTTCCAGATTTGCTATCACCTTACTGACATTGGGTTGAGAAGTATAAAGCTGCTCAGCCGCCTTGTTTAAGCTGCCATGGTCCGCAGTTGCTACAAAGTATTCCAGTTGTTTTATCTCCATTTATTCCTCCGTTAATTAAAAATCTCCGGCCGCTTTCTCGCCTTTAAGCAGCATAAGGGCAAAAAGCCGGTATGGATCATCCTGACAGCAACTGGCTCAAATCCGTTCTCTGCAACAAAAGCAGTTAACGATTGATCGTCCCAGCTGTGAAAGGTATGAAACCCAAGCAGGTTTAGTATTCTGGTACTCAGATAAACTTTTTCCCCTTTCGCCGCTACAAAAGTGGGAGCAAATAAAAAGCCCCCTGGTTTCAGAACTCTGTAAATTTCAGACAGCGCCTTTTCAGGGGCCGGCATAATGTGCAAAGCATTGGCAATCACCACACCGTCAAAAACCTCCGGTTCAAACTGTAAATCGGTTGCATCCTGAACAGAAAAGCGAAGGTTCTCCGGTGCCTGCTTCTTCTGAGCTGTATGTATCATGTTTTCCGAAAAATCCGTCGCTTCTAAAAATCCCACTGATTGGGAAATGAGGAAAGAAAGCTGTCCCGTACCGCATGCCAGCTCCAAAACTGTCATGCTTTTATCTAAATCCGCACCGATCTCCCTGCTGATTTCCTCATACATCTTTCGGTCCTTCTTCATAAAAAGCCCGTATACTCCTGATACCTTCTGCCAGAATGTTTTATTTGCCTGATCCTTCATCTTTTTACACTCTCCCTTTTTATCAGATATAAATTTACCCAATGATAGCACCCGCCGCATTTCATGTCAATGGCCGCCTGGATAACCAAAAAAGCCGTACTGTCATGCGGTAACAGGTACGGCCTTTTCGTAGGAGTCATGATCCCTCACGGGTCAAATGAAGGATGCAATCAGAGGGTTAGTCTGATGTTAGAATATTCACACGCAGTTAGCATTAACTAACTGTCATAATAATATCATAAGCATTCAGAAAAAACAAGCCCCCTTTTTGGAAAAGAATTATCAACTAAACCGGCAGCATCCACTGCAGAACATTCTTAATATAATGATCCCAGAAATCCCAGTTATGACCTCCCGGTCCTTCCTCAAAAAATACATGAGCTCCCTTTTCTTCCATGATTTTTTTCACTTTGGTGTTCATTTCATAAAGAAAATCTTCTGTTCCGCATGCCTGATAAAGCTCGGGTACGATCCCGTCTTTTACACAGCGGTCATACAGATGCATCAGATCTGCATTGCTTCCTGAAAGTTCCTCTGGATTTTCAAAAATATTTTTCCAGGGAAATGGTCCGTCAATGGATCCGTTTTTGATACCTTCAAATGTTTCTGCGATATTCAGCGCACCTGACATACTTGCAGCCTTTGCATACTGCTCCGGCTTTGACAGCCCTAAAAACCAGGCTCCATAGCCTCCCATGGAAAGACCTGCCACAAAGGTATCTTCCCGCCTTTTTGAAACCGGGAAAATGCTTTTAATAAATGCAGGAAGCTCCTCTGAAAAGAAGGTAAAGTAACGGCTGCCACGGTACATATCCTGATAGAAGCTGTTTTCTGCTGACGCCATGACTACCACACAGCAATGCTTCTGGGCATAACGCTCTATGTTGGAAAAACGCATCCAGGAGCTGTAATCTCCAAATGCTCCATGAAGCAGATATAAGACTGGCAGACCTTTTTCATAAGGAAATGCTTTCTTTGCCGATTCACTGGTGATCTGCTCATTTCCCTCGGGTGTTGGTACAAATACGTTAACATCCACGGTATGTCCCAAAGAATAACTATAATAATGACAATTCATACTGGCCATGGTTGAAACCTCCCTTTTTTCCTTCATTATATTCGTCTTTTCCTGACAGTACTAGACGAAAATTGCACTATTTTGATATATCCTATACTTATTTTGCTCTTTTAATCTCTGGTATTCGTCTGCATCCAGCATATTTCACTCTGAAAGAGTGCAAGATATGTATAGTTTTGGCTGACAGTCTGCAATTTTAGTCTAGTATTCGATTGCCGTTTTCTTTATGATTATAGCACAAACCTGTTTTAGAATTACAGTAAAGGAGTATATGCCTTATGAAGCTATGTACAAACGTGAATGAAGTAAAGGAGATGGATGGTTATTTTCAGATTATTACCAATTCCATCGAAATCCGGGTACAGTTTTTAACAGAATCCATTTTAAGAATCCGCGCAGGATTTGACGGGGATTTTGCGGAAGAGTCCTACAGTCTGGTTATGACTGCATGGGAGGACCGCATGGACGGGGTTCTTAAAAACCAGAGAAAACGAGTGACCCCAGCCGCTGCAAGTCTCAGCCAGACAAAAGACCAGGCAATTCTAAACGGCTCCCAGTTAAAGGTTGTTATTGAGAAGGACCCATTCCGCATCTGCGTTTACGATAAAGAAGGCACTTCTCTCCATTCTGATATTGTAGATCTTGGATATTTAGAGGACAGCAACCATCGCAGGATTCACACCAGCGAGATTTCACCGGAAGACTGCTTCTACGGATTCGGTGAGAAGAGCGGACAATGGAATAAGGCCCAGAAATTCTTATCCATGAGTCCCAAGGATGCCATGGGTTATAACCCGAAAGAAACAGATTCCCTGTATAAGCACATTCCTTTTTATGTTAAATTAAACCGCAGTTCAAAAAAGGCAGTGGGATATTTCTATCATAATACGTATGAATGTGATTTTGATATGGGCAGAGAAAAGAGCAATTACTGGAAGCCACACAGCCGGTACCGTACCGACGGCGGTGATATCGATTTATTCCTGATTGCCGGTCCGTCCATTCGGGAAGTTGTTTCCCGGTATACGGATCTTACCGGTAAATCCGCCATGCTTCCCCGGTATGCACTTGGATACCTGGGTTCCTCCATGTATTATCCGGAACTGGAGGCAGACTGTGATGATGCAATCACGGAATTTATCGACACAACAAAAGAAGAAGATATTCCGGTAGATGGTTTTCAGCTTTCCTCCGGTTACACCTCTCAGGACACCGAACAGGGCGTAAAACGCTGTGTATTTACATGGAATGAAAAACGCTTTAAAAATCCCAGAGACTTCTTTGCGCAAATGAAAAAAAGAGGAATCACCGTATCTCCAAACGTAAAGCCGGGAATCCTTCTGTCTCATCCCAATCTTGAACAGATGAAAGCAAAGGATATCTTTGTAAAAGACAGCCAGAGCGATGAACCTGGTATCGGTACCTGGTGGGGCGGCAAGGGAGTTTTCGCCGATTTCACCAAACCTGTAACCCGCAGTGTATGGAAGGAACTGTTAAAGGAAAATGTTCTGGAAATGGGAACCTGCTCTGTGTGGAACGATAACTGTGAATACGACAGTATGGTGGACAAAGACTGCCGCTGTGATTTTGAAGGCAAGGGCGGCACCATCGGCCAGTTAAAGTCTGTAATGTCCAATATCATGTGTCAGATCACCGATGAAGCCATTCATGAGACCTTTGACAATACCAGACCATTTATCGTATGCCGGTCCGGACACAGCGGTATTCAGCGCTACGCACAGACCTGGGCTGGAGATAACTTAACCTGCTGGGATTCGTTAAAATATAACATTGCAACCATACTGGGCATGAGTTTAAGCGGTGTAGCAAACCAAGGCTGTGACATCGGCGGCTTTTACGGCACATCACCGGAAGCAGAGCTGATGGTCCGCTGGATACAGAATGGTATTTTCCAGCCAAGATTTTCGGTTCACTCCGTAAACACAGATAATACGGTAACGGAGCCCTGGATGTACGGAAACCACACCGGATACATCCGGGATGCCATCAAATTCCGTTACAGACTGATTCCTTACCTCTACTCTCTTATGGAACGTGCCCATGAGACCGGTCTCCCCATCATGGAGCCTATGTGCAGCGCATTCCAAAATGACCCCGCCTGTTATGAAGAGGGTATCGATTTTATGATCGGGGATTCTCTGCTGGTAGCAAATGTAGTGGAAAAAGGCGCTCTTACAAGAAAGGTCTACCTGCCGGAAGGCGAGACTTTCTATGATTTCTATACCAGAGAGAAATACGAGGGAGGACAAACCCTTGAGTTCCCGGTAACAATGGCAAGTATCCCGCTCTTTGTACGGGAGGGTGCAATTATTCCTATGGCGGCGAACCAGATGAACAACTTGACGACCGAATGCGTCACCGGCATCCATCTGCTTCTGGCTGCTGGCAAAAACAATTCCTTCACTCTCTATGAAGATGACGGCACTACTTTAAATTACCAAAACGGAGATTATTTAAAGACTAAAATTGAAATGACTGCAGGTGAACAGACTGTTGTGGAATTTAATCAGGAGGGCAGCTATCAGACGTCTGTTGAAAACATTTATTTAGATGTGGTCCGCAGAGATAAAGCACCGTTCTGGATAACTTTAGACGGCAAAGAGCTTCCTCATTTTCTGTATCGTAAAAAATTTGAGGCGGCAGACTGCGGCTGGTATTACAGCCAGACACTGAAATCCGTTCAGATTAAATATCCCAATCCCAAGAAAGACTGCAGGCTTGTGATTTCATTCCAGCAATTTGATATGATCGGTATGTAACAATACCAAAAAGCCCGTCCCTGTCATGCGGTTACAGGGGCGGGTTTTTTGTAGGAGTCATGATCCCTCACGGGTCAATGAAGGATAATCTCAGAGGGTTAGTCTGATGTATAGAATATTCACATGTAGTTAGTTGCCGCTAACTGTATTTATAATATCACAGGAGTTAAAAAAAAGCAAGAACATTTACCGAGATCATTTCTCATTAATCCCATATTGATATCCTTCCATTAAAACGTTATAATGAAGCCAGCCTAACGCAGGGAGGTAATATCTTGATTGACACAGCAAGTTATATAATGGCAGGGGGCCGCATGATTGCCAGTGAACGCATTCAGGGCGTGAACGATAATATGGCAAAATCCCATTATCACGAATACTTTGAATTATATTATCTGGAATACGGAACACGCTACCATATGGTGAACGATAATATTTATTCCTTAAACTCAGGGGAATTCATTATCTTTCCTCCCTATTCCATGCACCATTCCTATGGAGATAATGACGTGCCCTTTAAACGGGTTCTGGTCTATTTTTCCCCGGAAACGATCATTGTGCCGGAAGTTCTCCACACGCTCAGCCAGTCAGCCGGAGTTTACCGGTTTGATACAAAAGCCAGCCAGTCCGTTCATCTTCTTATCAATGAAATTCTAAAAGAACAGGGAGAAGGAGCAGGGTTTCATTCTGATGCCATGAAGATGCTTTTAAATCTGCTTTTAATTAAGATTGCCAGAAGAGCGGATGAAAAAGCAGCCCCGGAAAACCGGAGCCGCATTACAGAAATTCTTCATTACCTTCACAGCCATTCTTCGGAGAACATCACCCTGGAGGACCTTGCTTCCCGCTTTTATTTAAGCCCTTATTACTTATGCCGGGAATTTAAGCGCTACACCAACAGCACAATTATTCAATATATTAATAACATACGCATCATCCATGCTCAAAGGCTTTTCATGGAGACAAACCGGACAATTACGGATATCAGCAAAGAAGTTGGTTTTTCCAATGTAACCCATTTTAACCGCGTATTTAAGTCCATTATCGGCATGTCGCCCTCCAAAAGCCGCAGACAGTATGCAGATCAGAAAAAAGCAGGGCAATGAGTAAAGATCTCAGCGTACCTCTTCCCAGAATCTTACGGCATCTGACAGCCATCCATCAAGCCCGGTCCCATTTCCCAGTCCAAAGCTGTGACCGCCGTGTTCCATAAACCGTACTCTGTGAGGAACTTCCAAGCGGCTCAGCTGTTCTTCCATTAAGCAGCTGGCCTGTATATTAACCACAGGATCGTCCTTGCTGTGAACCAGATAGCAGGGGGGATAATCCTGATCCATGTGGTATTCCACACTATACTCCATCAAAGATTCTTCTGTAAAATCTTCTCCTCCGATCCGTTCTAAATACTTCACGGCAGCTGCCCGTTCTGATTCAGAAGCCTTCTCCATATCCTTTAAAAACTGAACCGTTGAGATACTTGGATAACCAAGAAACAGCGCAGCCGGCTTATGAAGGCCATAGGCTTCATATCCCTTCTCTTTTGTACCCCATACAGCCGCCAGATGACCTCCTGCAGAAAAACCTGTCACTGCATACTCTTCCGTTCTGATCTGAAATTCATTCTTATGAGCAGCTAAAAATTTCAGTGCAGCCGCAATGTCATTGAGAGGCTTTGGAAGAAGCTTCTTCTGGCCTGTTCTGTATATTAAGATAAATGCAGAATACCCCATTCTATTTAACTGTTCGGCAATGGGGTAACCCTCAACCAGTACCCATTCTCTTGCATACCCTCCTCCCGGGCACACAAGAACAAAGGGTTTATTCGGATCCCCAGGCATATGAATCAGCTTCACCTGCTCCTTATCCGGTTCCTCTTCCCATTGCTCTTTTGGATAAACATCATAGATCATCTGACTTTTCTCTTCCATTACCTCATAAATCCGTTTAATTGCAGGCAGTATTCCGCACCGCTCATTTCCATAATCACTTATTTTTCTTTTCCACACATCTTCTGTCATATTTGTGAAAAAATACCCGGAAAACTGTTCAAGCTCTTTTTTTGAACAAAGCTCTCCAATGGTCATATCAGCAGAAACAGACTCAACCATCATACCTTCTCCTCTCTTATGCCTCGTGGTCCAGAACAATATTCTGAATCCATACCCCTTTTTTTACAAGAATAAAACCGATGATGCATTTAATAATCTCTACCATCTGGCACATAAAATACAGCGGAACAATGGGAATCTGCGTATACCGGCTAAGCAGATACGCTGCCGGAATGCTTGCCACCCACATAAACACACTGTCAAAGAAAAAGGTTACAACCGTCTTTCCTCCGGAACGCAGTGTAAAATAAGAAACATTCATAAATGCATTCATTGGCATGATAAAGGCCAGAATCCGGATAAACTGAACTGCTAAGTTCTTCACCTCATCAGTTGTATTGTAAATCATTGGGAACAGAGGTGCCACAATTGCCAGAATGGTACCCATAACCGCACAGGAGGCGACGGAAAATACGATCAGTTTCGTATCCGTCTCTCTGGCTTCTTCCATCTTTCCCGCACCTAAGAGCTGACCTACAATAATGGAAACAGAGATTCCAAGTGCCATATAAACCACATTAAATACATTACCGATGGTATTGGAAATATTTAATCCTGCCACAGCAGTCAGTCCCCTGATGGAATAGCATTGCATTAACATTGCCATTCCGCTTGCCCACAAAGCTTCGTTTACAATCAAAGGTGTGCCCTTCACAAAGATTCTTCCAATCAGGCTGGCAGGTATATGCATGCTCTTATATGCACCCTCGATAAATGGAAAGCGTTTTTTGTGCATATGAGTCCAGACTATAACAATTGCAGTCTCTATATACCTTGCAGTAACAGTGGCAATTCCTGCTCCCACCACGCCAAGAGCCGGTGCCCCGAATTTACCAAAAATAAGAATATAGTTAAGAACCAGATTCACCAGCACTGCAACGATTCCTGCCTTCATGGGAATTACCGTTTCCCCGCATTCACGAAGAGTACTGGTATAAGCCTGCTCAATACTAAAGGGTAAAAGTCCCAGCATCATAACAAGCATGTATCTGCGTCCATTGGTTAGAGCAAGTGTAAGATCTCCGCCAGTTTCTTCTCCATGCAGGTACATGTAAATTAAGTTCTCTCCGTAAAAATAGAATATGAGCCCAGCCACAGCTGACAAAAACAGGCAGAACAAAAATTTAAACCGGAATGTGTGTCTCACTCCGTCATGCTTACCACAGCCAAAAAACTGGGCACCAAATATTCCCGCTCCGGAAACGATACCAAAAATACTGACATTAAAAACAAATATCAGCTGATTTACAATCGCAACTCCCGACATCTGCCCGGTTCCCACCATTCCAACCATAATGTTATCAAGCAGGCTGACGAAATTGGTAATTCCGTTCTGTATCATAATGGGAATTGCAATGGTCAGTACCATTTTATAAAATGCTTTGTTTCCAATAAACTTTTTCATACTTTTTCCAGTAAAAGCGTACTTTTTCTGTATTACCTCCGTTTTTGCCAGATTCATTTTCTGCTTATCAAAAATAAGTCTTCCTCGATTATAATCAATCAAAGGCCCAAACGCAAGTACAATACAGAAAGAAAAAAAGCCGGGGGAATAAAGAATTCCTCCAGCTTCTAATCAATCAGTTTAATGTTTTTCCTTTGCCTTCGCAAACAGGCTCTGTAAAATGATAAAGAATGCAAGCAGCGCTGCGATTGTTATCTTGGTCCACCAGGAAGACAGCGTCCCCTGGAATGTAATAAAGGTTTCAATGGTTCCCTTAATTAAAACACCAAACAAACTTCCAAATACGTTGCCTACACCTCCGGTAAGCAGGGTTCCTCCGATTACTGCCGATGCGATGGCTTCCATTTCAAACCCCTTTGCCTGCTCAACAAAACCAGCACAGGTATTCAATGCGAATAAGAAGCCTCCTAAAGAACATAAGAAACCATTGATTACATAGACAAGCAACTTGGTCCGCCTGACATTTAATCCCATCATCAGCGCCGACTGCTCATTTCCGCCTACTGCATAAATGGTTCTTCCAAACTTCGTATACTTTAAAAGAACAAATATGCCGATCAGAACAGCCAGGGCAATGATTACACTGGGATAGATAAACGGATAATTAACCACACCCTTTTTGTTTACGGTACCGCCTAAAAAGGTTAAGTTGATTTTGCTCTTCGCCCATTTTAAAAACATTTCATTTTTAATACTGATCATTTCCTGACTGATAATAGCTGTCATACCTCTGGCAAAGAACATTCCGGCCAGAGTGACAATAAAAGGCTGAAGCTTTAGATATGCGATTAAAAATCCCTGCGCCAGACCAAACACAATTCCCATAATCAGAACAATGAAAAGAGCGGGAACCGCCCCCATTCCCTTAATCTCCATCATCCAAGCAAGCATCATACAGGTCAGTGCAACAATGGATCCAACAGAGATATCAATTCCTCCGGTTATCATAACCATGGTCATGCCCGCTGCTATTACAATCAGACCGGCATTGGAGATAAACAGATTTAAAAATACCTGTGGTTTGGCAAACCCTTTACTTTGAAATATAATCAGACCGGCTGCATACATCACCAAAAAGAGAACGATGGTGATAATCAGTAAAAATACTTTTCCATCAATTTTTTCCCTCTTCTTCATTATGCCACCTTCTTTCCTGACTTAACATTCATCTGCAGTTTACTGACCATGCGCTTTAACTCGGTTGACTGCAATGCTACAATCACTACAACAACAACCGCTTTATATACCGGAATCTGATCCGGTGAAACGCCCATGGCATAAAGGGTAGTGCTCAGTGCCTGAATGGTATATGCCCCGATCACACTTCCTAACAATGAAAACTTTCCGCCTGCAAGGCTGTTTCCGCCCAGAGCCACTGCAAGAATGGCATCCAGTTCCAGATTCAGACCGATATTGTTGGCATCAGCAGAATAGATTCTGGAAGAAGCCACCAGACCGGAGATCCCGGCGCAGAGACCGCAGAAAACGTAGGAGAGGAAAATAATCATAGCGGATTTGATTCCCATAAGTTTGGAAGCTTTGGCATTGATTCCCACAGTCTGAATATAAAGTCCCAGTGTCGTTTTCTTTAACAGAACATAGGTGAGCAGTACTACAATCAGCGCTACAAATACCGGTGTTGGAATTGGAATTCCGGGAATACTGGATCCCAGCATTTTATAGGATTCCACACGGATATAGGTGATCTGTCCCTTTGTAATCAGCTGTGCGATTCCCCGGCCAGCCGTGAATAAAATCAGAGTCGCCACCATGGGTTGAATCTTAAGCTTCGCCACAAGGAAACCATTAAAACAGCCACAGAGAATTCCTGCTAGGATTGCAGCCAGCACTCCCAGAATATAGGGATTTACAAATTCGTTTACGGTCTGCTGGCCCCCTGAAAGAATAAAGCAGCACACCGCTCCTGCCACAGACATGACAGCCCCCACGGAAATGTCTGTACCGCCGGAAGCAGCAACTACCAGCGTCATTCCCACAGCTAAAATAACCAAATCGCTGGCGCGGTTAATTACATCAATGATATATCCGTAGAGGACGCCGTTTTTAATCGTTACCTCAAAGAAGCCCGGAGTTTTAATTAAATTGGAAAACAGAACAAGCACCAGACAGAAGAGGGGCAGAAACAAGCGGTATCCTGTCAGTCTTTTTATAAATGCCTTTCCCTTATTCATCTGATCCACCTCCTGCAATTGCCTTCATGATATGGTTCTGATCAAGTTCATCCTCCATTAGTTCAGAAACCTTCTCCCGGTCTCTTAAAACCGCCATCCGGCTGCAGGTACGGATCATCTCCTCAATTTCCGATGAGATAAACATAACAGTAACGCCCTCTTTTGCCAGCTGGACCACCAGTTTCTGAATCTCAGTTTTGGTACCAACATCAATTCCCCTGGTCGGTTCATCAAGAATCAGGAAATCAGGATCAGTAAGAAGCCATCTTCCCAGAATTACCTTTTGCTGGTTTCCTCCGCTTAAGCTTCTTACAGGAGTATCCAGGCTGGCTGTCTTAATCTGCAGCAATTTCACATACTTGTTTGCCAGTTCCTCCTGTTCCCTGCTTCCAATGGGATGAAACATGCCTCTCTTGGCCTGGAGAGCGAGAATCAAATTCTCCCTTACCGATAAATCAGCAACAATTCCTTCCTCTTTCCGATTCTCTGGAAGATATGCCATACCGGCCATCATGGCATCGAGAGGTGCATGGACCACCACTGTTTTACCATTCACCTTCAGTTCTCCGCTGTCCGGTTTATCCGCTCCGTAAAGGCTTCTTGCAAGCTCTGAGCGTCCTGATCCCAAAAGTCCGGTAAGCCCGATTACTTCTCCCTTGTGGATCTGTAAATCGTATGGTTTAATGGTTCCCTGCCTGCCGATTCCCCTGGCATCAATCACTGCTTCACCGGATTTTTCAACACTGCTGCCCTCTTTGTTAATAGCTGCCAGATCATCAAAATCCTTGCCCATCATCTTTGCTACCAGCTGGACTCTGGGAAGCTTTTCCGTTTCATATTCGCCCACCAGTCCGCCGTTTCTAAGTACCGTTATCTTATCACATACCTCATATACCTGCTCCAGAAAATGGGTTACAAATATGATTCCGACTCCGTCTGCTTTCAGACGCCTCATCAACCCAAACAGTTTTTCAACCTCATTATCATCTAAGGATGATGTGGGTTCATCAAGAATCAGAACTTTTGCTGACATATCAACAGCTCTTGCAATGGCAATCATCTGCTGCAGTGCAATGGAATAATTCTCCAGAGCCTTTGTCACATCAATACTCATATCAAGTCTTAAAAGAAGCTCTGCTGCCTTCCGGTTCATGGTCTTCCAGTCAATCAGTCCGGCTTTCTTCGGTTCCCTTCCAATAAACAGGTTCTCCGCTACCGATAAATTCGGGCAGAGATTTACCTCCTGATACACGGTACTGATCCCATGCTCCTGGGCTTCCTGAGGGGAATGGTTGATAATCGCCCGGTTCCCTCCTTCAATTCGTATCTCACCTGATTCAAATTCCTCTACCCCGGTCAAAACCTTTATGAGCGTAGATTTGCCTGCTCCGTTTTCTCCCATGAGAGCATGGATCTCCCCGCTTCTTAAGGTAAAATCCACATGGTCTAAGGCACGCACCCCGGGAAATGTTTTTGATATGTTTTTCATGCTCAATACTATCTCATTGGGCATAAGATCCCTCCTTTTTCTCCACTTTTTCTGCTTTTCACTGCACGTCAGGAGATTAAAAAAGGTGCCTGGAGGAGGACTGTCCCCGTCCTCCATTCCCTGCACCTGTTTTTCTGGCTATCATTCTGCTTTCAGCGCCTTAGTCCCAACCAATTAATACTGTCTCTTTGGTTTTTCAGCTTCGGCTGTATCTGCCGGGAATACGCCTTCCTTTACATATGCAATCTTATCAACTTTTTCGCCCTTCTCAAGCTTCTGAATGATCTCAGCTACACGAGGACCGTGAAGAGGATTACACTCTACGGATACATTCATATCCCCTGCGATCATGGCGTCAAATGCTGCAGCAACTGCATCAAAGGAAATGATGGTGATATCGCCCTTTGGTCCGCAGGTCTTTCCTGCAGCCTTGATGGCATCAATGGCACCAAATGCCATGTTGTCGTTCTCAGCAATTACAACATCAATGTCATCATAGGTCTTTAAGAAGGATTCCATAACTTCCTGACCCTTTGCCTGAGTAAATTCTCCGGTCTGACGCTCTAACATCTTCCACTTCGGATGGTCTTTCATCTTCTCTTCCACACCGTTGGTACGTCCGATCTGTGCAGAAGAACCGATGGTACCCTGAAGAGTAACGATATTGATGTCATCATCTGCTCTGTTATTCTTCTTTAAATACTCATCCAGCCATGCAACCGCATCATAACCTTCCTGAAGGAAGTTGGAACCAACCCATGCAGTATATAAGGAATCATCCGATACATTGATCATACGGTCAACGATGATTACCGGAATGCCTGCATCCTTAGCTTCCTGTAAAACAGTATCCCAGCCGGTTTCCGTAACCGGTGCGATAACGATATAATCAACATCCTGCTGAATAAAGTTACGAACTGCCTTTAACTGATTTTCCTGTTTCTGCTGTGCATCGTCAAAAATAAGCTTGTAACCGTTTGCTTCTGTAAACGTTGACTTCATGGATTCGGTATTGGCCGTTCTCCAGTCAGATTCTGCACCAACCTGAGAAAATCCTACTACGATCTCCTTCTTCTCTGCAGGTGCCGCTGTGGTTGTGGCTGCCTCCGTTTTTGCTGCCGCCGTTGTCTCCGCTTTTGTTTCAGCAGAAGCCGGAGCTGCTGTAGTCGTAGCTGTCTGTGATCCGCTGCAACCGGATAAAATCATGGCGGTTGTCATAACCGCAGCTGTCAAAAAGCTTAAAACTCTTTTCTTCATATCCGTTCCCTCCAATAAGAATCATTTACTATTAAGTAACTACCTGTATCATAGTCCCATCCCCTTGTTTTCTCAATACAATATCTTTTGCAAAGGGTTGAGTTTCTTACGTCATTTCACTGTATTCCAAAAATTAGTTGATTTTTTTCGGATAAAAGTTGATTTTCTTATTTATTTCCCCTTCTCACTGCCGGAATTCTCACCGTGACAGAAGTTCCAACCCCGTATTCGCTTTCAATGGCAAGTCCGTATGCTTCACCAAAATTCAACCGTATCCTCTCTGCCACATTGGCAATCCCAAATCCTTCCCCTACATGAAAATCCTCTTTGCTGCCGCCTGCAATCTGATGTTCCATCTTCCTTACCTCTTCCGGCTTCATTCCAATGCCGTTGTCCTCCACCTTTAAAAGAATATCTTCCTTCTCCTGCCAGCCGCTGATCCGTAAGAATCCTTTTTTTCTGCAGTTTTTTATGCCGTGGTAAAGAGCATTTTCCACAATCGGCTGCAGGGTGAGCTTTAATATGGAATAATCCCTGATCCGCTCTTCAAAATCAATCTCATAATCCATAATATCCTCATAACGGAAATGCTGGATCAAAAGATAGCTTTTTATATGCTCCGCTTCCTCTTTTATGGTAATGAAATCCCGCCCGTTGTTCAGACCGATTCTTAAGAAAGAAGACAGTGCTGTAATCATCTCCACCACTTCCTGATGCTGCTTACCCTCAGCCAGCCAGACAATGGTATCTAACGTGTTATAAAGAAAATGAGGATTAATCTGAGCCTGAAGAAGTTTCAGTTCTGTTTTTCTCTTTAATTCCTGCTCTTCCTTGATATGCCGGATCAGCTCTCCGATCCGGATCACCATCTGGTCATACTGTTCCCCCAGCACCTTAATTTCCCTGATGTTGCTTTTGGGTGCGCTGACTTCTAAATTCCCGTCTGCCAGCTTCATGGTGTATTCACACAGCTCCTCAATGGGCTTTGTAATTCTTTTTCCAAATGAAGAAAAGGAGGCAATTAAAAATACGATGAGATAAGAAGCAATCACAATACAAAGAGCAATGACCTGTCTTGTCTGGGTGTCAAGCTTCTGCCGCACAGACTCCAGTGTCTTTGTCTCATTATAGATATAATCGGACATGGACTCCTGGATTAAATCGGTAATCGCATAAATATCCTGGTCAAGGCGCTCCATATTCCGGTCATAATCTCCAATGATGTTGCTGGTCTGGATATCCTCAATTCGTTTCTCCAGCATTCCAATCAGAACCACTATTCCATCCAGTCCCTTTTTGCTGGTTTCCTGAGGAGTGGAGTCTTTCAGTTCCAGAAAGATCTTCCTGGAATTTTCCAGATCCTCATACGGGTTTAAGGATTCAAAGGTATCGGCTCCGATTACAATCCGGTACATTTTATAATCAATGTTTGATTTAAAATCAAAATTAAATTCCGTTGCCATGGTTAAGTTCCGTATGCTTTGGCGGTACTGCTGGTTCTGCCACTCCATGGTATATAGCAATATCCCAATCATAATAATGACCGGGATAAATACAATTGCCTGCATTGTTTTTAATTTCGCCTTAATCGAATCACTTTTGTACTTCATTTTCTCCCCCTGACCGAAATGCCTTCGGTGTGATTCCGTGAATCTTCTTAAACAGGTAGCTGAAATAATGGGGATCCTTATATCCCACCTGATATCCGATTTCCGAAGTCCTCAAATCTGTTTTCATAAGTAACTCCCTGGCTGCATCCATGCGGACCTTAGTTAAATACTCCACAAATGTGATCTCCATCTCCTGGCTGAATATGGTGCTGAAGTGGTTTGGACTGATATTCACCGCTGAAGCCACAGCATTAAGAGAAATGTCTTCATCCTGATAATGAGCCGCAATATAATCCACCGCCTTCTCAAGGACCAGCCGGTACTTTTTCTGGGAGCAGGTGGTTCGAAAACCAATGGCTTTTATGAGAATATCCCTGGTATACTTAACTGCAGAGTCCATGGAGTTCACGCAGGGCTGGAGGGTCTTGGCATCCCCAAACTCTTTTAAAACCTGCTCCGGTTCAAACCCAAGCTGAGACACAAACCCAATGACTGCCAGATACACATCCATCAGTATGTACTGTCTGAATATCAGCGAATTAATATTATTTCCGCAGGCCTCCATATACTCCTCAACAAAATATTTCACCTCAGGAACCGATCCGTTCTTTAAAAAGTTAGGAATAATATCACGGCTTAACTTGGTTATATCGATTCCTTCCAGGCTGATGCTTCCGGTATCATTATGAATCCGCACTGCCGCCTCTGCGGTTAAAATCTGGTTGCGGTCCAGCATATAACGGCAGGCATACGCCCTGCTTGCTGCTTTAAAAGAGGTACGGATCTCACTAAGTCTGCAGACCGGGGTCCCAGTCCCTCCAAAATACTCCATCCCAGGAAATGACTCCGCCAGCCGTATCAAAATCTCCGAATAATATGCCACCTTCCGCTCCAAATCGGACTCTTCTCCCATAATCAGAAAGCCATACCCTTCCGACAGACGGTTAAATCCGATAATATCAGCTCTTCCCTCCAGTTCTTCCTTCAGTCTCTTATCAAAGAGTACATTTTCATCAGAGTACTGTTCCTGGCTCTCCGCTCCCTTCGCCTGAAATAAAATGAGGTTGTACATGGGAGCAGATAAGGAAAGATTATGCTCCTGCCCCTTTCTAAGCAGCTCAGGAAGGCTCAGCTTTCCCGATACGATGATATCAAACAGCCGGTCTCTGTCCATCTGCTTTCTTTCTTCCTGCTGCTTTAAAAACTCCTGCTTATATCCCTTCTCGCTTTTTTCCTGCATGATGGTTTCACTCATGCGCTCCAAAGCCTCCAGAAGCTGGCTGCTGCTCACCGGCTTTAGAAGATAATCAGCGGCTCCGATCTTAATGGCCCGCTTTGCGTATTCAAAATCATCATATCCGCTGAAAAACATGATATGTATATCCGGCAAAGCCCGCTTTGCCATCTCCGCCAGTTCCAGTCCATCCATAAAAGGCATCCGGATATCCGTAAGCAGTATATCCGGTTTCGATTTTAATATCATAGGATAGGCAAGCTCCCCATCCGGCGCTTCCCCGGCAAATTCAAACCCGTATTTTTCCCAGGCAATTCCGTTCTTAATTCCTTCACGGACGATTTTTTCATCCTCAGCAAGAAATATCTTAACCATGTCTGATTCCCCCTGTCAGCCGTATTTCTATGATTCGATTATATAAAATCCTCTATGGAAATATAAGAGAATAATTTCCGCCGCTTCAATTTCATTCGTAAAAAAACATACCTCTCCCCATATAGTACCACAAAAAAAGAGATTCGTAACTCCCGGTTTTTCAGGAAATACAAATCTCTTTTTAAACCCTTATTTTACGTCACTCCAAAGGCTCTTATTACCGTAATGATCATCCAATGCGCTGCTGAACCAGCGTCCGTTTAAAACATTTTTTATCATTTTATCCTTAATTTCCGGAGAAACACTGGTATCCTGATCCATGGCTGCCATGATGTCCTGATACGTAGTGGTTACATCTTTCTCCTCCACAACTGCATCGTTTTCCGTGGCATCAAATACCATGGAACCCTTTTTATCCGGTGTCCAGCTGCTCCATAATGCCAGTCCCTCACCATTAGGATCTCCTGATTTCAAGAAGTTTGCCAGATAACTGTTATACTGCTTTGCCATGGCCTGATAGCCTGTCTTACCAAATGCATCAGGGAAAAACTCAAGATAATTGTGCTTTGAAGAAAGCATGGGTACAAAAATGCCATGGAACGCACCATAGTCTCCCAGATCTTTGATTGAAGACTGTTCACTGCCGTAATTAACCTGGCAGATGTAAATGTCCGACTGATAGTGGTCAGACATCTTCACCGCACTTTCCTGCGCGTTAAAGATCCGGTACATATCACTTCCGTATTTGCTGGCAAATGCTTTGGCCGCCTTAATCTCATCCTCTGAATACCCTGCCATGTCATCACTCTTAAAATAGCCCTCCCCCAGACAGAACATGGAGAACTCAGAGCTTCCGGTCAGCATCATAAGAGGAACGCTGTTGTAATCAGTCGTATCAAAGCCGTTTTCCGGTATTACAACCCCATCCTGGTAGAGATGAGGGAATACACTCATACGGATTGCCGCATTCCCCATTAGAGGTGCCAGACGTTCAGCTGAAATGGAATAAAGATATTCCTTTACATCAGCTGCATCTGTCATCAGCCACTGATAAGCGGCATCTTCATCTGCTGCCTTCTTATCCTCAACAGCAAGCGGTGCTATCGCTTTCGCAATCTTCTTTCCGCTTAAATCTTCCGGTGCAGTGGTCATACCTCCGCTGAATGCAATGGCTTTCTGAAATTTACCCTTAAACTGGGGACTGATCAGCATTGCCATTACATCACGGCCTCCAGCTGAGAATCCTGATATGGTAATATTGTCCGGATCTCCGCCGAATGCTTCAATGTTTTCCTTAACCCAGTCGAGAGCATATGCAATGTCAAGCATTGCAAAATTTCCGGTTCCATTCTCCCCGGCTGTTAATGCCGGCAGACAGTTAAAACCTAAAAGGCCAAGCCGGTAATCCACAGACACATAAACGCAGTTGTCATTCTTTACCAGATCAGCTCCGGGAATTTCCCCTGCCTTTCCGGTCTGGTTGTTACCTCCGTGAATAAATACAAGCACCGGAAGCTTTTTACTTCCCTCTTTTGCATATACATCAAGCTTTAAGCAGTCCTCGCTTCCCTTTACCTCCGTGCCGGAAAGCTGGATTGCAGGCTGTGATGCTTCGGTACAGTTTAATTCCTCCGTCCAGGCATCCGGTGCCGCAGGTGCCTGCCACCTTAATTCACCCACCGGCGCCTTTCCGTATGGAATCCCGTACCAGGTCAGGAGCTCCCCTTCCTGTACCCCTTTTACCGGACCGTATGCGGTAGTAACCACTGCGGCTCCGTCTTTTGTATCGCCTGACACAGCGGATATCGCTGCTGCCGTAGTTTCGGCTGTTACTTCAGCTGTTGTCTGCGAAGCATTTGTTTCTGTCTTTGCAGGACTGCCACAGCCTGCTGCCATAACCATAGCCATTAAAACAAGACCGGCTGCCAAACCTCTTTTTTTCATATTGATAACTCCCCAGTTATATTAATTAATCTAATACTTCTCCATTGGTTTCAATTACTTTTTTATACCAGTCAAAAGATTTTTTCTTCTTTCTGGATAAATCTCCGGTTCCGTCATCGTATTTCTCAACATAGATGAAACCGTAACGTTTTGCCATTTCTCCTGTGGAAGCACTGACCAGATCAATACAGCCCCATGGCGTATAACCCATTAAATCCACGCCGTCAGCAACAGCCTCACGCATCTGCCCGATGTGCTTCTTTAAATAGCTGATCCTGTAATCATCCTGAATGCTGCCGTCTTCTTCCTTCTTATCATAAGCGCCCAGACCGTTTTCAACAACCATGAGCGGAATCTGATAGCGGCCATAAAGCTCGTTTAATGTATAACGCAGGCCCTTAGGATCAATCTGCCAGCCCCAGTCACTTGATTCCAGATATGGGTTCTTGGCTCCGCCCATTAAATTGCCGGAGGTTTTCTCCAGATCCGGATCTGCAGAGGCACAATTGGACATATAGTAGCTGAAGGTATAATAATCTACACAACCCTCTTTAATAATCTCCAAATCCCCTGGTTCCATACTTATCTCAATCCCATTATCTTTGAAATAACGATCCATGAATTTTGGATACTCACCACGCACCTGAACATCCCCGCAGAACTGGTTTAAGATCTGGTTTCTCTTCTGAGCTTCCAGAATATCATCCGGATTACAGGTCATTGGATAGGTGGTAATATGACAGATCATACAGCCGATTTTACAGTCAGGATCAATCTCATGTCCTGCCTTCACAGCCAGGGCACTGGCAACAAACTGATGATGCAGTCCCTGGTAGCGGAGCTGTGGATTATCAACCTGATTGGTGAAATCCGTAGTTCCTTCATTTATAATCCCAAGAGAAAGGAAACCTCCCATGGGCATTGTTCCGGCATTGATTTCATTAAATGTCAGCCAGTACTTCACCTTTCCTTTATAACGCTTAAACAGCGTCTCAGCATATCTCACGAATAAATCAATGCACTCCCTGGAGGACCAGCCATTGTATTTTTCTGTCAGTGCAAATGGCATCTCATAGTGAGAGATGGTAATGAGAGGCTCAATGTTATGGCTTCTGCATTCGTCGATCACACGGTCATAGAAAGCAAGTCCTTGTTCGTTTGGAGTTTCCTCCATGCCTGTCGGAAAAATCCTGGTCCAGGCAATGGAGAAACGAAATACTTTAAAACCCATATCTGCAAACAGAGCAATATCTTCTTTATAGTGATGATAAAAATCAATCGCTTCATGGCTTGGGTAGAAGGTGTCAGGCTCCAGAGTCCTTGTGATCCGCTTGGATCTTGTATGGGAACCTCCGGTACATACATCGGAAGCGGATATTCCCTTCCCGTCTACATCCCAGGCACCCTCACACTGGTTGGCCGCTACTGCGCCTCCCCACAAAAAGTTATCAGAAAATACAGACATCTTACACCTCTTTCAATAATCAGACAATTGTCAATAAAGTTTCACCTGTTTTCACCTGTTTTTTATCTGTGGTCTTCAGGCTGACAAAGTTTACCATATTGGATACCAGAACCGGAGTGGTAACCGGGAAACCGGCTTCTTTAATTTTATTTATATCAAATTCCAGAAGCAGACTTCCTTTTTTCACCTTTTCTCCAGCTTTGCAGTGAAGTGTAAAGCCTTCTCCTCCCAGCTGAACGGTATCAAGACCTACATGAATCAAAATTTCAACTCCTGTATCTGTGGTAATTCCTACTGCATGTTTGGAATCGACAACTGCACTGATTACCCCATCAGCAGGAGCATATACTTTTCCTTCAGAAGGTATAATTGCCAGACCTTCTCCTAAAACCCCGCCGGCAAATACTGCATCCTCTACCTGACTCAGCGGAATTACATCTCCGCTTAATGGACTTTCCAGTTCAATTGTTTCTACCAGTGTCCTCTTCTCCGGAACAGGAACTTCGATGATTTCTTCTGGTGATTCTTCTTTTAATTCCGGCTTATAAAGGACTAAGGTCATAACAAAGGAAAACACTAATGATATAGCAAGAGTTACCACACCGTTTAATAAGTTCCCGAATCCTGTTCCGCCAATCATCTGAATTAAAGATAATCCGGATGGAGATCCTCCCATGGAATAAGCTACCAGATGCGTGATTCCTGCATAAAGACCAGCAGCACCGGCGCCGATTACAGCAGCGATCATTGGAGTCTTATATTTTAATGTAACACCATACATAGCGGGTTCTGTTACACCGGCTATAATTGCAGAAACACCTGAAGCAGATGCTGTAGATCTTGTATCTTTATCTTTCGTACGAACTGCAACTGCTAAAGACGCACCACCCTGTGCTAAGTTAGAACAGAACATGGTAATAATTAAGATTGCATCAAATCCCATATTGGTAAGACCGGTTAATGCAATCGGAATTAATGCATAATGCATACCTGTCATTACGATAAACGGCATACCGGCAGAAAGTATCATAATTGCAAGCCAGCCTGCCTTACTGTATAATAAATTAATACCAGAAGCCAGGTAATTACCAAGGATGCTTCCGATTGGACCAACTACAATGAGAGCAATGGGAATTGTAATAAAAATAACAAGTAAAGGCTTCAAAAATACTTTGACCAGGCTTGGGCAGACTTTATCTGCAAATCTCTCCACATAACCCATAAGCGGTACAATCAGCAATACAGGCAATACAGATGAGGGATAAGAGGCTGCTGTTACCGGCAATCCAAAATATGTGGTATTTCCCTGTGCCAAAAGAGCTGTAATATTTGGATGAATCATTAATGCGGCCACTACCATTGCAAGGTAAATATTAGAGCCCAGGCGTTTTGCTGTTGTCATGGCAAGCAATATTGGCATGTAGTAAAAGAATGCATCTCCTGCTGCATTTAAAATAATATAAGTGCTGCCTGTGCTGTCAATCAGACTAAATGTAGTAAGAAGTGTCAGAACTACCTTAATCATACCGCAGCCAAGCATGGCAGGAAGAAGCGGTGTCATACAGCCCGCAATAAATCCGGATAGCCGTGAGAATAAGTTCTCCTTGGAGCCGCCTGCTGCTGAGCCTGTACTTTCTTCAAAATGACCCAGTTTTAACAGTTCTTTGTAAACATTGCTGACTTCATTTCCAATTACCACCTGGTATTGTCCGCCCTGGCGTATTACCCGGATGACTCCCGGAATTTTTTCAACGTCTGCATCTTTTGGGATCGCTGAATCTTTCAATACAAACCGCAGACGTGTCATGCAGTGTGTCAGTCCTGATACATTTTTTTCTCCGCCGACTTTATCTAATATTGTCTCAGCGGTTTTAGCATGATTTAATGCCATAAAATTTTCCCCCTTTTATAAGGTTATTTTTTAGTTTATCTGAAAAGGTATCCTTAACCGGCACCTGTTCATTCAAAATAAGTTACAAAAAAAGACCCTGCTAAAAGCAGACTGCCTTCTACCGCAGCCGCCTTATGTGCAGGGTCCTGCCCGGACTTCCAGTCCGGTAACAATCCCAACTCTCTGTTTTTACTGTGCTCCTGAAAAGAACTAAGTCAGTTCTCTCGTCACTTTCTCTATATGAATCATCAGATACATCATCTCTTCCCGGTCCATCTCATAATAGTACCGGTCATGGATATAATCAGCTATTTTAACAATACAATTGTATGATTTGCGGTATTTATTCTTTAAAAGCTGATACCACTCATCATCCGTAGATTCATACTGCTTGTTCTGCAGCATACGCTGCGCAAAAAATCGAATGTGTGTTACGAAACGCCGGTAATCCCAGGTTTCCGTATTTAGTTTCACCTGATAGGCAGCCTCAACAATATCCACAATATCACGGATAATACCGGTTATTAACTCCAGATTATCAGGCTCCTGCCTCTTGTTCTGTCCATAGACAAAATGGAATGCCAGAAACATGGCTTCATCCTCTTCCATGGAAATATTAAGCCTTCTTCGGATTAAATCAACCGCATACTGACCGACCTTAAATTCACTGGGATAGAACCGTTTTCCTTCCCACAGCATGGCATTACGAAGGATAATTCCTTCTTTATAACGATCAACCGCTCCTGCAATATGATCGCAGATCGTCAGTATGATCCTGGAATCCAGCTGCATGCCAAACTCATTCTTTGCATAATCAGCCGTCTGTTCGCTGATCTCCCAGTATTCCTGAGGAAGTTTTGCAAAATATTCTTCAAAATGGCGGGCGTCACGCTTATCATTCTGAATAAAGACACGCTCTACCAGTTTGTGGTCCACTTCATCGCCTTTTTTCTTACCAAAGCCGATGGCTTTCCCTTTCAGTATGATTTCTTTTCCCTCAGTATTATAAGTTAATACCATATTATTATTCAGAACCTTCTCTATCTTCATAAGCCCCTTCAGATAAAAAAAATAGACAAGCTACCAGGACCACTTATCACATTCTGCTAACATGTGATATCAACCCTGTAGATCTTGCCTGCCTTACCAGTCACAAACTACACATCTATTTTCTAGGTACAGTATATCATGTATATCTAAGGAGATCTATATACAAATCCGATAAAATTCCTGTATCTTTTTGTCGAAAATGCACAATACAAGTATCCTGCACATAGCCGCACTCTATTATCAATCATACCATATTTTTCAATTCAAGTCTACAATTTTCATATTTTTTAGTATAAAATTATTAAGCCGGCAATAAAAAAATTGGAGGAACTATAATTGATAGCAAAAGAATCAGACTGGTATAAAAAAATATGGAGCCTGGATATAAAAAATCATTCATGGGTGGAGGATACCAGACAACAGACTGACTTTATTATTAATACATTAGGCTTGAGAAAAAACCAGCGTATTCTGGATCTGGCATGTGGTTTCGGAAGACATAGTCTGGAACTGGCCAGAAGAGGATTTCAAGTTGTGGGAGCAGACATTACCAAAGACTATATAACAGATGCAGAAAATGCAGCAAAAGCAGAAGGGTTAAACGCCCAGTTCATTCTTTCTGATATCCGTGATCTTACATTTGATCAAGAATTCGATGCTGTTTTAAACTTAGCAGACGGAGCCATTGGTTATCTGGAGAATGATAATGAGAATTTCAAGATTTTTGATGTGATAGCAAAGGCCTTGAAACCTGGCGGAAAACATTTTATGGATATATGCAATGCTGAATATGCAGAATTATATTTTCCATCCACCAGCTGGGAGGCAGGTGAAAATGCCCTTACTCTCTCCCGGTTTGAGTGGAACACAGAAACGAAAATCATGCTGTACGGCGGTAAAAACATCACTTATGGAGATCCCTTAGTCAAACCGGAAAACTTTTTGGGAGATCCAATCAGACTTTATTCCCATAAAGAACTGGATGGAATTTTAAAGAAAAGAAATATGGAGATAAAACAGACCTATTCCAATTATTATGGGAAAGCTGAAACACCAAAAGAGCTTCAGCTGATGGTATATTCAATCAAACTATAAAATCTGCTCCCGCAAAAACCGGAGAAATGTACTCTGTTCACTTGTACATTTCTCCGGTTATCTGCATGTTATTTCAGCAGGTTTTACCCTTGGAACCCACATCCTCCAGCTTTATTTTTATTTCCTTCCCATTATAAGAAAAAATCTTTGTTCTTCCTGAAGAAGTATAAACTATACAGGTACGCCCGGATATAGACTGAGAAAATAAAAACCTGCTTTCACCTACACACAGTTCCTTTTCTGTATCATTCCATGAAACCGGTATCAGGTTATACTTTCCGCTCTCGTATTCATACCCATCTCCTGCATCCTCGTACAATTCAAAAATCCCATCTTTTCCTTCATATATATGGAATTCAAATGGGGTATCCACGGCTTCTCCCGTATACTGGAGTCCCTGCTCCATCGGGATAATCCCGCCTTCCCGCACAAAGACCGGTATCCGGTCAAGTGCCGCTTCCACTTTTACCCATTGTCCGCCTTCATACTTTTCTCCGGTCTGAAAATCATACCAGCAAAAATCACGGGGGAGATAGCAGTTCCACTGCTTCGTTGTCTCCAAGCTGCAGTTTTCCGGCTCATAATACATGGGTTCTGTTATAGGGCAGACAAGCATGGAGTCCCCATACATGAACTGGTAACCGATTTCACAGGCAGTCTCATCCTCCGGGAAGTCAAACAAGAGGCTGCGGAACATGGTATAATCACGCAGCATCACTTTTCCTGCCAGGGAATAAGTGTATGGCATAAGCTGGTATCTTTGTCGGATGCATTTCTCCAGCGCATCATAAAACATGGTTCCAGGCTCACCGAAATTCCAGATTTCTCTTGGAGTATCGGTTCCATGGGAACGGAACATGGGAAGAAATGCGCAAAACTGGAGCCACCTTACATATAGTTCCCGATAGGCTGCATCACCTGTTCCCAGCTCATATCCGCCCTGCCAGAACCATTTGGGCTCCGGATCATTATGGCAGCCGCACCCCCGGCTCTTCCAGTTGTCCTTAACTACAAAGAAACCACCTGCATCCAGGGTCCAGTAAGGGTGTCCGCTCATGCAGAAATTCAGTCCCTCCCGTATCTGCTTCTGAAATGTCTCCCAGGTTGCGCAGATATCTCCTGACCAGAGAACAGTACCATAAACCTGAGAACCTGCATAGCCGGAACGGGTCAGATTTAATACCCGCTTATCCTCGCAGCATTTCCTCTGATTCTCATAGATTCCTCTGGCATGAACTGCGGCATATAGATTTGCTGACCCTGGGTCTAAATATTTCTTATGTTCTTCCCCAACAAGCAAATATCTCTCCCACGGCTCCTTTTTATAGCAGCTCTTCCAGTCAGGTCCACTGAACGGCTCTGTGGAATCGCACCACCAGGCATCCACACCTGCAGAAAAAAGTTCCTGCTCAAGCTGCTTCCAATACATTTTTCTTCCATCCGGGTTAAACGCATCATAAGTGGAAAAATCATTTAAAAGCAGGTTGTTATTTAAGAATTCCTTATAATTCTCACCATCGGGGCTCATGCTGGGCCATACGGAAACCATTACGTGAACGTGTTTCCTGTGAAGATCCTTTACTGCAGAGGGAAAATCCGGATAACGGGTTTTATCCAGAATCTTATTCCCCCATTTTCCATCCTCCCAGGTATTCCAATCCTGTACAATTCCGTCAATTGGAATTCTCCTGTTTCTGTATTCATTTACTACATCTAACAGTTCTTCCTGAGTATGATAAGCCTCTTTTGACTGAATATATCCAAAAGACCACTTGGGCAGCATGGGGGCCTGACCAGTCAGTCTTCTGAAGCCTGAAATTATTTCATCCAGATTATTACCCTGTATAATATAGTAGGAAAGCTGCTCCACCGTATCAAAATAAACATAGGACCCCCTGGAATCATCATTAAACGTCATCAACGATCCGCAGTCAAATAAGATGCCATATCCCCGGTCTGATACGAGAAATGGTATCGGACTCCTCATGTTATGCTGGTACAGATACTGGGTGGTTCCTCTGTAATTATAGATACCTTCCTCTCCCTGCCCCAGGCCGTGAATCCGTTCCTTCTCCTGCCATTTAAAATACAATTTTCCCCGGTAAGCAGTCCGCACCTGACGGCAAACCAGATTATTAATAAAATTCCGTTCACCATCAACGGTTTTTACCCTCTGAACATCCGGGCTTTCTCCGCTTGTTGTGTAATGAAAGACAGGAATCTCTTCCAGTTCCCTTCCTGTTTCTTCGAAAAGCAGTGTTCCTGTTTCAGTAAGAGTCCAGCATACCTTTCCGGATCTTATGTCAACTTCCGCCTTAATCCGGTCATTTCCCAGCAGATAAGAAAATTCCGTTCTTTCATAATCCAGTTTTCCCTGTTCCGGCAGTTCGATTCCAAGAGGGGATGTTACCTGCTTCTTCCCGCCTTTGCTGCATCTGCAATGGATAATGTCTGATGCAATATTCCGATAAGTCAGGGTCACTCCCTCCGCCTCTATCACAACCGTCCCGCTATTATTTTCTGACATAAAGTTATCCTTTCACTGCTCCGGCAGTCATACCGGATACAATATATTTCTGTCCTAGTAAATACACCAGGATTACCGGAAGGCTGGTCAGCAGTATATCTGCACAAACCAGATTCCAGTCTTTAAAATACATACCGAAAAAATTATATACGGACAATGTCATCGGCCATTTTGAAGAACTGCTTAAAAAATACAGCGGTGAAACAAATTCATTCCAGGTATTTAAAAAAGTCAGTACAATCACCGTGGCAACAGCAGGCTTTAACAGAGGAAGAATAACCGATACAAACAGCCTCACCGGTGAGCAGCCATCAATAACAGCCGCTTCATCAAGCTCTGCCGGCAGCTTTGCCACAAATCCATGGATCAGGAATACCGAAAATGGCAGCTGCATAGCCGTATACAAAAGCACAATTCCAAGCCTTGTATTATTTATTGTAAGAAACATCATAACTTTTGTCAATGCAACATAATTAACCGGCATGGTAATTCCCAGCACCATGTAAAGGTAGAGAAAACGGTTTAATTTTGAACGGTTTCTTGAGAATACATAAGAGGCCATTGCTGCAAGCACAGTACACAGAAAAACGCTGACTGCGGAATAAATGCAGCTATTCATAAAAGAGGTAAGAAGCTTCCCTTTTTCAATCACCACCAGAAAATTATTCCACTGCAGCGGAAGTGCCGGAAACTTTAGATTCATCTCCGATGCTCCCAGACTGTCTTTAAAAGAATTCAGAAATATCAGCAGCATGGGAACCAGACAAATCGCCGTTATGAGCCACGCCGCTGCATTTACTGCTGCAGCGGCTGCTTTCTTTTTTGCTTTCATTATTCCTGCACCTCGTCTTTCGTCATCAGGCGGATCATAAAGAATCCGATAAACACCATGAATAAAAACATAACGGAGGAAAGGGCCGTACCTATGGCATACTGACCTGTGCCGAATTTTTTAAATACTGCCGTATAGAGTACCTCCGTCGTCGCCTTCCCCGGACCTCCATTTGTTAAAGCATAGATCATGTCGAATACCTTAAGTCCGTATATAACATTTAAAACAGTGGTTGTTGCCAGGGTCGGCAGAAGCAGCGGTAATGTAATGAACCGAAACTTCTGCCAGCCGGATGCACCGTCGATACTGCAGGCCTCATAATAATCCGAAGATATGGACAGGATTCCGGCAATTAATATTGTCATTATGTATCCGGTCCCCCGCCAGATATCCACCGCCATCACCGAATTGAATGCGTACGCGGGACTTGTAAGCCACGGTTTGGCAAGCCCCACAAGCCCTATACTCCGGAAAAATGTGTTTAATAATCCGGTTGATGGATTTAAAATAGAAGTAAAAATCATACCCAATATCAGAGTGGACAGTACAGAGGGCATAAACATGACTCCCCGGTGAAAGTTCAAAAAGCGAATGGATTTCGTAAGCAGGACCGCAAGCGCAAGTCCCAGTAAATTTTTTATTACTGTTGTTCCAAGAGTGAATACCAGAGTGTTTTTCATTATCTTTAGATAATTTCCATCAGCTGAAAATACAGTCTTAAAATTCTCCAGCCCCACAAACTTAACCTGGTCTGAATAAGATGACCAGTCTGTAAAGGAATAACCAATTCCAATCACTCCGGGAAGGACAAATAACACCGAATATAAGAGCAATGCCCCAGCCGCAAACCAGGTAGGATAAATCTTTTTTCTATTCATAGTATTCACTCTCTTTCAACTAATCTTCCATGCTGTCATTTCCAGGCCGGATCGCCTGCTGCCTTTGCCTGCTGGGCTCTCACTTCATCAATTGATGCCAGTACTTCCTCCGGAGTCATTTCTCCAACGATCATGGCGGACAAGTTTGCTCCCATCTCACTCCATTGCGGATTCACATATTTTACAGCAGTCTGAATTACAGTTCCCTTTTTGTCATATCTGTTATAAAAATCCTGAATTGTTTCCGTATACATGCTGGGAGCATTATTAAATGGCAGTTTGTTGAACTTGCCTACATTTTCAGTGAGGTACTTAAGATTTTCTTCCTTTGCCAGGAACTCTAAATACTGCTGTGCTTCAGCTGCGTGTTTGGAACCGCTGAATATGAATCTTGCAGGACCTGCCGGGTTAACGTTTAATGTCTGGTTGTCAGCCAGCGGAATTACGAAATAGCCAATGTCATCCACTGCAATCTCAGGATTAACCTTATTGACTTCGACTCCAAACCCCTGATTGGCAACGGTCATAGCATATTTGCCGGAAGCAATGTTTTTTGCTGAATCCGCATAGGTATTGGACATGTAGTCTTCTCCCCAGTAACCTTTTTCTACCATATCATTGATCTGGTCCAAAATTGTCATTAAGGTTGCATTTCCTTTAAATGTTACCTGGTTGATGTTCCATTTATCAACGATACCAGGCTCTGCTGTTTCAGCCTCAACTCCTGCCTCAGGCAGCCATAATGTATGATGCCAGCCATCTGATACACACTCATAGACAGGAGTGATTCCTGCTGCCTTAATGGTATCACAAACTTTTTGAAAGCTTGCATAATCTTTGGGAATCTCCAGATTCAGCTTTTTGAAAATCTGTTTGTTATAACCGATTGCCCATACTGAAGATACGTCCTGAATTGGCTGTCCATACAGCTTTCCATCTACAGACAGTTGATCAGCCACCAAAGGTTCAACCTGGCTTCCCCATGACGTTTTAGTTAAATCGACCGCATTTTTTTCCACATTGATCTGAGCCTTAATATCAAATTTACCGCTCTGTGCGCCAAAGATGTCCGTACACTCCCCAGTGTTTAATTTTGTCATCAGAAGGTTCACATACTGGTCGGAAGGAATGATCTGATAATCAACCTTGATTCCTGTTTCCTCAGTAAATTTTTTGGACAGTTCAATCTCCGCATCCTGAATCCAGTCCTGGCTCGCCATAAAAGAAAGAGTAACGCCGCCTTTTTCCTGTGCAGCAGATGTCTTTGCTTCTGCAGATGTGCTTTCACCTGCAGCTGTACTTTTCTGCGGTGCGTTTTCCTCTTTTGAACAGCCGGAAAAAGCAAGGGCAGCAGCCAGAGTAAGACTTAATACAGCTAATTTTTTTAACTTCATAAAAAATACCTCCCCAAAATTAATAGTTGACTTTTATCATGTTACCTGTATTATATAGTGTAATATAGACATTTTTGAATGAACATTTCGATCTGTTTTCATGTATATTTTTAACCAGCAGAATAATCCCCAGGAAAGAAGAATTTAAAATGGCAGCAAATAAAACAAAGAATGTTAAGAAACGCAGCATAATGTCAACACTTTTCCTTCCCTATACTGCTCTGTTCATTGCAGTAATCCTGGCATTCACGGTTCACACAGTCATCAGTGAAACCGGCAAGATAAAGGTAAATGCCTTTTCTTCCCTTCAAAATAACGCCGCCATGATCATGGGCAGCTTCGATTCTGTTATCCATGACCTTGATACTGTATCTCAGAATATCATTTATTCCAACCTGATTAAAGAAAAATTTAGTATCTATGTCAACTATCAGGATAACACCTTAAGCTCAAACGAAATTTATGAAAACATTAATAATACCAAGATCCTGTTTGACCTTATTATTGCCATGATCGGTCCCAATTCCCCCGCGGATCAGACTTACCTCTATTCCCTCGATTACGGTAAGTTTGGAGTGGGACTTGATAATACTGCGTCAAAAGAACGGGTGACTGAAAAAGACTGGTGCAGCAAGGTAGTTCAGGCTGAAGGAATGAAGTTTATTTACTGCGATAAAGACGACACCCTGGGCCGCTTTTATTCTTATTCCGGTGATAATTATTTTGTCTCACTCTGCCGCATGTATTATAGCCCGCTGAACATACCCCAGGGCATTGTAGAAGTTAAGAAATCCTTTAAAAGTATAGCAAATACAATAAATACATTTAACAGTCCCTATAAAGAGGACGTATACATTTTCAATCCGGAAGGAAAAGCCATCTATACAACCGGAAGCAGCGGCACACCAGACAGTTATTATGATTTGATTCAAGCACAGAGGAACAGCCCCTCCCAAGTCTCCGGCGCAGCCCCCATTTATTTAAAAGCGGAAAATAAATACGTCATTTTTTCTTCATCAGACTATACCGGTTTTACTACAGCCCTTGTGATCGATAACCGTATGCTGATGCAGCCGGTCCATCAGTACTTAAACACAGCTTTCATACTTCTGTTTACCGTCATGGTAATAACCGTTATGGTGTCTTATCTGATTTCCCGGAGAATTGCCACTCCGCTTAATAAGATCTACCATCAGGTACGGGCATTCCAGCTGACCGGAGAGGAAAAAGATACAACTGAATTTGAAGACATGGAAATTAATATCACAGAGGTGAACACCTTATACCAGGCTTTCTTAAAAATGCAGAGACAGGCAAGAAAATCAATGGAGCGGGAACTTCAGCTTCAAAACAGCGATATGCAATCCAGGATGCTGGCACTTCAGGCTCAGATGAACCCTCATTTTCTTTACAACTCTCTGGCGACCATTCAGGCCATGGCGGATGAGAACATGAACAGCGAAATCATCCTCATGTGTCAGACTATTTCCAGAATTCTGCGCTATATCTCCTCAGACAGTGAGCAGATGGTTCTGTTAAAAGATGAACTTGACCATACCCGTGATTATCTGGAATGCATGAAGGTAAGATATTGTGATTCTCTTCAATTTGAATTTGACATACCGGATAAAATGCATCAGGTCCGGCTTCCAAAGCTATGCCTTCAGCTGATCGTGGAGAATGCCATCAAATATTCCACCAAATCAAGCCCGCCATGGAATGTAAAAATTCTGGGTATCATGACAAGCACCTATTGGGAGCTGCAGATCCGGGACAACGGACCAGGCTTTTCCAGTGAAGATTTAGAAAGGCTGAAAGACCAGATAGACCTGATTGAGAAAAACGGCGTTCTGCCCAATCTGGAAATAGACGGTATGGGACTCATGAATATTTATATCCGTTTTAAAATTCTTTACCGGGGCAATCATATATTTAAGCTGAGCAACAATGTGCCCCATGGTGCCATTGTTGTCATAGGAGGAATGATCTCTTGAAATATTCTGTATTAATCGTAGAAGATGAAGCCTTAATTGCCAGAAACATAGCCAGAAGAATCGAACAGTTAAATACCACCTTCAAGGTAACGGCCATTGCAACAAACGGCCTTGAAGGACTGAATATGGCCAAAGAGCATCTGCCCAATGTGATTTTCACAGACATACGGATGCCAGAGATGGATGGACTTGAGTTAGTCCGGAATATACACGAAAAATATCCCTTTATCCTGTGTGTAATCATAAGCGGCTATACAGATTTTGAATACGCAAAAGAAGCACTCCGGTATGAAGTGAGCGATTATTTACTGAAGCCAGTCAATTACGAGGAACTGGAAAAGACTCTGGCTGCCCTGGAGACTAAGCTTCTTGCAACCCAGGACCGTTTTGACTCCGTCACACTGCTTCACTCCTCAAACAGGGCAAAAGAAATCGTGGAACTGATAAAAGAATACATTCACAAGAACTATCAGACTCAGATTGATTTTACCACACTGGCTTCCGAATTTGGATTTTCGGTCCCTTATTTAAGCAAAATATTCTTCAAATACACAGAGATTACCCCTTCCAAATATTTGAGAAACTACAGACTAAATATTGCAAGGCAGCTTCTGCGCAATCCGGAATTGTCCATTGCCGATGTAAGCCAGCTCACCGGTTACCTTGACCAGTTCCATTTCAGCAAAACATTTAAGCATGTTTACGGCATCAGCCCCAGTGAATACAGAAATGAATGATTTAAAAAAGCTGTTTTCCCGCCCCACAGACAGGAAAACAGCCATTTATTAATCAAAAATTTCTTGTATCATATCATAAAGTTTCACAACATCGGTAATTCTTGTAGCTCCCGTTTCTTTATCAATAATCGAAGAATATACATGGGGAATGATGTGTTCCACACCTGCATCAACCGCAATCTTCAGGATCTCAGAGAAGTTATCAAGATCAATTCCTCCGGTTGGCTCCAGTCCGAATCCGCTCTCTGCGCAGGCTGCTGCAACCGCCTCATACTCCTCTTTCACCTTCAGTCCGCCCATGGGAAAATACTTTAAGGAATCGGCTCCCTGCTCCTTTGCCATTGCAATTGCAGTTTTAACCGGAACGATTGCCGGCTCCATGTCCTTGCAGAGAGGACCGGTTGAGATTTTAACATATCCCGCTTTACCGCAGGGAGCAACCATGGAATTTAAAAATGGTCCCTCTCCCGTTTTGGCTCTGGTATATCCGCCTGCCGTAAAGGTCTGGTTGATGTGCTTCGGTCTAATCTGCCCGGATATATCCGCAACTGCTTTCCACTGTCCGGGATTTCCTGCACCAAGACCAACGGAGATATTATTGTCTACTGCTTCCTGATATCGTTTCATATCCTCCACTGCATGTTCCACGTCCGGATAATTTGCTGACAAAATCCCGACTGCAACATGACCCTCAGCAGCCTCATAAATTGCCTTAGCATTATCAACGGAATTTGTCAGGCAGTTTAAGCAGACTCTTCCTTTGTAAAAATTTAATCCTTCCATCCTTTATTTCCCTCCATTTGCTGATTTGTGAATCTCTTTAAGCCTCTGTTCAATGATTTCCAGTTCTTTCTCACTGTTTAAAGGCCTGGGATCAATTGCGATGGAACCGATATTTGCCTGATAATCTCTGGTAAAGACTGCTACATCTCCCCGCTGCAGCTCTCTTACCACATCTTTTGCATTCATCCCGTAAAGTTCGGGATTAAAATCAATTTTACAGCGGAATATTTCTCTTCCTGCCTCATCCTTAATAATTGATGTTTTGCAGCCTGGTATCTCCCCTACACAGGCCGCAAACCGTTCCAGCTCTTCTTTGGAGACAGGACTTGTCTTTTCCCCGGCAATATATTCCTCCACTGCCTTTACAAGTCCCATGGTACACTCTTTTCCTACCTTCATGGCTCTGCCGATGCCTTTGTACTGAAGTCTCATGTTGTCTGCCAGCTCTCTTGTCTTGCAGGCAGCAAAACCGCTGGTAGGCCCTTCTATGGCCTTTGCTCCGCTGTAGCATACAAAATCGGCGCCCATGGCTGCATAGATTTTTAAATCTTCTTCTGCTGCTGCATCCACGATACATGGAATCCCCAGACGTCCTGCCAGCTCAATGACTGATCTGGCGTCCGGCATCTCCTTTTGAACACAGTGATGGGATTTCACAAAAAGTATTGCCAGCGTATCCTTTGTTACTGCCTGTTCAATATCTTCAACAGAAGCCCCGTTGGCATATCCGGCCTCAACGATTTTTCCTCCCCCAATCTGTACCATCTCTGCAACCGGAGCACCAAAATCCACGTTCTGCCCTTTTAAGAGAATCACTTCCCTTTTTGAAACAGAAGGCAGAAGGTCATAGAGGTGTTTTACTTTCTGTAAGTTTCCTCCGCAGATTAATGAGGCAACTGCCAGTGCAATTCCAGCGGAGGCGCTGGATGTAACACAGGCATCAGGGGTTCCAATAAGATCCCCGATTCTTCTGCCTGCATAGACATAGAGATCGTCTATTACCACATAGTTGCCGGCTGCCTCCACCAGTGTTTCCCCCACACCTTTCGATATGGTGGAAACACCCAGCTTTGTCATTCTTCCGGAGGCATTAATCACGGCCTGCAGGCCGCTTTTACTGTATATGTTTTCCATTATTACTCCTTAAGACCATTAAAGAATTCCAAGCAGAGAAGTGATGACAGATACTGCCACTACTGTAAGCAGAATTCTGTTATAATACGGTCCTTTCTTTCTAAGATAAAAATAGATGATAAACACGGCTGCCAGAGGAAGAAGACCTGGTGCTACCGTATTCAGTATGTCCTGTACCACTATCTGCGTTCCGCTTGAAAAACCAAACTTCAGCGGCGTGGATATGGTGACGTAGCTTGCGGATAATGCCCCCATCATCGTAAGACCAATGACATTTGCAGTGAAAATAATTGATTTCATCTTGCCGCCATGAAGCAGTGACACCACTGACTTTTTCCCCAATGTGTAGCCATTATGAATCAGCCAGTAAGCAATGGCAATGGTAATGGCGGGATACAGGATCAGAGGAAGAATGCCTCCCAGTGCAGAACCGCTGCTTGCAAAAGGAAGAAAGATAGAAATAATGATCGGCATGATGGCTGCCCATACAATCGCATCACCCATTCCTGCAATCGGTCCCATCAGACCGGTTTTAATTCCTGTGATAGCCTCATCTGTTACATTCTCTCCATTGGCTTTCTGTTCTTCCATGGAAATTGCAATTCCCTGGATAATAGCTCCGAAGATACCTTCCGTGTTAAAGAAAACCAGGTGGCGTTTTAAAGCTGCACTCAGTTCCTCGTCTGTATCATACAGCTTCTTTAAAACCGGCGTCATGGACGCACAGAATACAAGACTCTGCAGACGCTCATAGGAATTGGAAAGTTCTGCTCCGGCATAATAAATCCACATGGATTTGGTAATATCTTTTTTATTCAGTTTTTTTACCTGTGTCTGCTCTCCCATCTTAAATCGCCTCCTCCTTTAACTGGAATAAACCTAACAGCAATGCAACGCAGGTTGCAAAAATCGCTACAGCCATTGTATCAAGCTTTAAGTACATAACTGCGAAAAATCCTGTTATAAAGAACGGTATCAATGACTTCTTTCCAATCACGGATAAGGTAATTGCAAAACCAAGAGCCGGAAGAATTCCTCCCATAATTTCAAAGGAATGCATCAGCCACTGAGGAAGAACCGCGATCAGCTTCTCCACTGCTGTTACACCAAAATAGTCAATTGCAAATACGATTGGGAAACGGATAACCAGTCCTGCGATAGCCGGGTAAAGAAACGCTGCCCGCAAAATCCCTTTTGTATCCGCTTTTTCCGCATAGCGGTCTGCCATATGAACCCAGACTGCATTGGTACTTCTTCTTAACTGATCCACAAATACTCCAATTACTCCAAATGGAATTGCCAGAGCAATGGCAACCTCAGGAGTCATGTTGGACATTACTCCAAGAGGAATTGCAATACATCCTGCAAGAGCAGGATCACTGGGTACATTGCCGCCGGGAGTGGATGTAACCCCTAAATAAACCAGCTGAAGTCCTGCACCAATCTTCATGGCCAACGGCATGTTTCCCGTCAGAAGCCCTACAAAAACACCGATGACAACCGGCTGCAGAAGCATGGAAGAAAAGGTATACCCAAATCTCAAACGGCAGAACCAGTAATAGAACCCCATACATACAGCTAACATCAACACACTCATATCATACTCTCCTTAGTTATTGTATTTTTTTAAAATGGTGTGAAAATCCTGCGGTACATCTTCCGGAATTGTCTGGAAGATAATCTTAACTCCTGCCTCCTGTAACGAAATCAACTTTTCCACATCTGCATCATCCAAAGTGATATTCTGAAATACCACTTTCCGGTTAGGAGCTCCCCCCAGCCCTCCTACCTGAATATCAGTGACCTTAATTCCACCGTCATATACTTCCTTCATGCTTTCTAAATCCGGAAGCAGTAAAAGTACCCGGCCGCTGCCAAACTGGTCTTCATTCCAATTCTTTACTGCATCTGCCCTGCTTAAACATTCTACCTTAACCCCTGCAGGTGCAGACATTAAGTAGATCTCCAGCATAAATTCATCCGCAGCCAGACTGTCGCTTACTACAACAATCCGATTGGCTTTTGACTGATTCACCCATTTGGTCATAACCTGTCCATGAATCAGCCTGCTGTCAATTCTGCATAATACAATTTCCGCCATTTTAACTCTCCTTCTTTCCCATTGACTTTGTGACCTCACTGATCACATCAATGACTGATGACTGTCCCTGCTGCAAAACCACATCAAAGTTGCAATCCCCGGTGTACTGGATCTGGGTACAGGCTTCAATCATGAGTGGAGCATTCAGTCCTGAAACCACCTTAATATTCCGCTCCCGTCCGATCTTAGCCCCTGCATTGGTGGTTGTTCCGCCAAATACATCCGTAAAAATCAGAGATTTTTCCGGCATTCCGGCTGCATATTCATCCACCATGGCGTAATACTCTGCAAACGTAACCTCCGGAAGAAGCGGGATTTCATGAACAAAATCAACGCTTCCCATAATCATTTTCAGACTTTCCGTCAGCGCCTTTCCCCAGCCTCCGTGAGTTAAGAGCAAAATCTGCGGTTTCTCCATATCGTACCTCCTCGTTTAACAGTTTTGTATTTCCTTTTGTAATTCGAATTGTAGCATACTACATTTTTCATGTCAATATTGTATTTATATTATTTTCACAGTTTTAATTATGTATTTTGCTACTTTTTTGTAATTATAACTTTTTTAATCAAGGAATATTGAATTATAAATCAGAAATATGATATACTTAATCTGAAATTCACTACATAACTGCTACAGAAATAACAACACGGCTTCCCTTTTCCGGGAAGATTGAAAGGAAGGCTGTATTTCAAATGACAGAAAACTATGAACTGTTTACCTTAATGGCCCGTATTGACGGCATGTCCAACCAGTTCACCAAAACGGACTGGAAAATCGTACAATACATTAAAAAATCCACAATGAAATTCATTGAACTCAGTGCCCAGGAACTTGCAAAAGAGATAGGAACTTCGGATGCAAGCATCATCCGTTTTGCCCAAAAAGTAGGGTACTCCGGTCTGAATGAATTAAAATATACCATGCAGAAGGAAATTGACAAAAGTTCTTCCTCTGTCAATCATTCCGACTACTCCGCCCTGCTCAATGACTACAAAATGCTCTTAGACAGCCTGTTTCACTTAACCAACCCGGCAGACATCAGCCATACCAGAGAGCTTATGTTAAAATCACGTCGGATCTTTATTATCGGACTGAATTTCAATCAGAATATAGCAGAAATTATTGCCCACAAATTTATGACTCTGGGCCTTACTGTTCAGGCGCTTACCAACTATGATACACTGAAGTTATATCAGAGTCTTTCTCAGGAGACCGATCTCTTTATCACCATATCTCTCTCCGGCAATCACAGGCAGCTGGCTTCCATACTGGCTGATTTTAAGAAAAACGGCAGCAGTGTCCTGCTTATTACCAATTACGAGAAGTCCCTCTGCTCTCCCTATGCCAATATCATCCTGCTGATTCCAAAGACAGATCTGCTTCTAAGCAGCAACACCATAACAAGGGAAATCCTCATACTGGTTCTCTTTGATATGTTGTTCCATAATTTTCTGTCGGAGGATGTGAAGTCATTCCAGTTCTTCCAGAAAGCTGCATCCTATTCCAAATTAAACAGTGATGACACCAGAGACGGACTGCAAAAATTTATGGATCTTCTTTAGTACTTGTGGAAACTAATAAATTCTGATAATTAAAGAAAAAAAGGGAAACACTATCTATCACTGATCAAATTCAACATATAAATAATCTATAGGAGAAAAACAATGCAAAAAGAATACTTATTGGAATCCAATGAAGTTATAATCCAGCTTGAGACATCTCCTCAGGGACTTACCGAATCCCAGGTTGAAGAACGCCAGGAGAAGTATGGTTTAAACAAATTAAAAGAGGGAAAAAAAGCAAGTCTCTTCAAAAAATTTTTAAAAGAACTTTCCAATTTTATGACAATCGTCCTGATTGCTGCTGCAGTCGTCTCCGGAGTCACCTCTTTCTATGAGGGCGAAGGCATGATCGATACGGTAATCATTCTCCTCGTAGTTGTAATTAATGCAATTCTTGGAGTCTATCAGGAATCCAAAGCCGAATCTGCCATTGCCTCCCTTCAGGAGATGACGGCAGCAACGTCAAAGGTAATCCGAAATGACAAGCTTGAAATTATCCGCTCGGAGCAGCTTGTTCCCGGCGACATCATTGTTCTGGAGGCAGGAGATTCGGTCCCTGCCGATTCACGGATTTTGGAGAGTGCAAGCTTAAAAGCAGAAGAAGCGGCGCTGACAGGTGAATCTGTCTCTGTTTCCAAACACAGTGATGTGATCAATGCCAAAAATGGCGAAGTTGCTCTGGCAGACAGAAAAAACATGATCTATACCGGATCTACTATCGTTTATGGCCGTGGAAAGGCCGTCGTCTGCTACACCGGTATGGAAACAGAGATTGGCCATATTGCGGATGCCCTCAATACTGCCAAAGATGAAGAAACTCCCCTTCAGATCAAGCTTAATCAGCTTTCCAAGGTATTGTCCATCATGGTTCTGGGGATTTGTGCCTTAATGTTTGCTGTAAACATTTTAAGAATTGGTTTTTCCGGAAACGGCATTCATCTGGAAGAACTGATTGATACCTTCATGATTGCTGTTTCACTGGCTGTTGCCGCAATTCCGGAAGGTCTGGCAGCAGTAGTAACCATACTTCTTTCCATCGGCGTAACAAAAATGTCCCGCAAACAGGCAATTGTCAGAAAACTGACAGCTGTAGAAACCTTAGGCTGCACTCAGATTATCTGTTCGGATAAAACCGGTACTTTAACGCAGAATAAGATGACTGTGGTTGAACATTCCACTTCAGATGAACCTCTTCTTATGACAGCGATGGCCCTCTGTTCTGATGCAGTTCTTGATCCTGACAGCCTTCAGGCGGTAGGCGAACCTACAGAATGCGCCCTGGTAAACGATGCATATAAAAACAGCTTATCAAAGCCGGTACTCTCCAGTGATTATGAGCGTATCGGTGAAGCGCCGTTTGATTCCGTAAGAAAGATGATGTCTACTGTACACAAAAAGAAGGACGGCACTATAATCCAGTTTACAAAGGGCGCCCCTGATGAGGTATTAAAACGCTGCAGCAAGGCATGCATGAATGGAAGCATCGTAAAGTTAACAGATGATATCCGACATGATATCATACAGTCCAACAAAGCCATGGCCGACCGGGCACTTCGTGTTTTATGCGCTTCCATGCGGGAGTGGGAAGACGCCCCGCCTGCTTACGCACCAGAAACTCTGGAAAATGAGCTGATCTATCTTGGACTTTCCGGCATGATAGATCCCGTTCGTCCAGAAGTAAAAGCAGCCATCAGGGAATGTCAGAATGCCAGTATCCGCCCGATTATGATTACAGGAGATCATAAGGACACTGCCGTAGCGATAGCAAAAGAACTGGGTATTCTTGAAAATGAAAGCATGGCTATTACAGGCGGGGAACTGGAAAAATTAACAGATGAGGAACTGGAAAAAAAGATTACGGGCTTATCCGTCTATGCCAGAGTACAGCCTGAACATAAAGTCCGTATTGTGAAAACATGGAAGAAGCTCTCTAAAGTGACAGCCATGACCGGAGACGGAGTCAACGATGCCCCTGCAATTAAGGAAGCCGATATCGGTGTTGGAATGGGTATTACAGGAACTGATGTTACCAAGGATGTTGCGGATATGGTTCTGGTAGATGACAATTTCGCCACCATTGTTGCAGCAGTAGCCGAAGGGCGCCGTATTTATGATAATATACGTAAAGCAATTCAGTTCCTGCTCTCCTCTAACCTGGCAGAAGTGATTGCAGTATTTGTCGCCAGCCTCATGGGCTTTACCATCTTAAAGCCAGTCCATTTACTATGGATCAACCTGATCACAGACTGTTTCCCTGCTATCGGACTGGGCATGGAAGCGGAAGAAGCTGATATCATGAAACGCGCTCCAAGAAACCCAAAAGACAGCATCTTTTCTGATGGTGTAGGTATTGAAATCGCATTTCAGGGCTTTGTCATTGCACTCCTGACGCTGACAGCCTACTTTGTGGGGCATTATGTGGAAAGCGGAGTCTGGGAAATTGCAAAAAGTGCAGACGGCATGACAATGGCTTTTCTTACCTTATCACTGCTTGAGATGTTTCACTCTTTTAATATGCGTTCCAGATACAATTCCATTTTTCATTTGAAGTCAAGGAATGGATTCTTAAACAGCTCCCTGCTTATGTCCTTCATTTTAACAACTTCTGTTATTTACATTCCATTTTTAAGAAATGCGTTCTCGTTCGAGCATATCTCACTTATGGAATATGCCATCGCTGTACTGATTGCAGTCTCAATCATACCGATTATGGAAATCGTAAAATTAATGAAACGCAGATAATATTGGGCGAACGGATTCATCCGTATCTTTCAGTAAGCGGATGAATCCGGCCGCCCGATTATTTCTGCCACATCAACAGACAATCTGTTTTCTCACTCTCCAGGGTAATCAAATACTTTTTTCAGATGCATAAAGAGCTGCGTATGTCTGGTCAGTTCCTCATACCCCTCATTTTTCAGGCACCATTTCATTGCAGTCAATACAAGAGCCGCATATAAATCTGACAAATAATCCAATAACTCCAATGACTTTCTGTTAGTCATTTTCTGTCTCTCATAAAAACTTTTTTGTAAGAAATCGTACATATCTTCATATAAATGAATGGATTCAGTATGAATGGTAAAAAGGGCCAGGATTTCCTCTTTTCTGTCAGATAAAATCTGATACATTGGTTTAAGTACCATAAGGATATGTTCCGTTGTATCGCAGTCAAACCGCTCTCTGACAGCCGCCTTCAAAAATTCAAACACTTCATCGCAGAGTATTTCCGCCAGCTGATATTTGTCCATATAGTGCTTATAGAATGTGGAACGGTTAATTAAAGCGCGGTCAAGAATATCCTGAATCGTTATTTTATGAAAATCCTTTTCCCTCAACAAGGAGATAAACGCATTCTCAATATTTTTTCTGGTCTTTTTCACACGCAAATCATTCTGGTTCATTTGTATTCCTTTCCCATTACTATTCTTATACATTCATAATAAATAAGCAACACTATGTATTGTTTTGTAGCTTAAGTATATAAGGAATAAAATTCTGTTGATTGAAACTTTCTGCCATTCGATTAAAATAATAATCAAAAAAGGAGAAATTCAATTATGAATGAATTAAGATGGTTTACCTGGTTATTCCCCTTACTATTTATTGTACATGATATGGAAGAGATTATTACAGCAAAACAGTGGTGTAAAAAGGGATTTAAACAGTTTATCCCACTTCCCATCACACCGTTCGGCAACTCCAAAAGCACAGCTGGCCTGGCTGTCGGGGTGTCTGAAGAACTGATTTTATGGATTCTTGCTACCCTGCTTGGAAATATCACCGGCTTTTATGGTTTATGGTACGGCCTGCTGGCAGCGAATATTATTCATCTTGTTTTATTTCATATTGTCCTGCTGCCCCTGTCTTACCGGCATTACGTGCCTGGGGAAGTTACCGCATGGCTGACACTGTTTCCCTGCTGCTATATCCTGATTCTAGCGCAGAGGGTCTTAAATTACTCAGCATTTGAAATAACACTCTGGGTTATAGCCGGCTTTGTTTTTGCATTTGTGAATATGAAAGTACTTCACAAGAACATACACCAGCTGGCAAGGATTGCAGGGGAATCGGAATAAAATGCATGCTTCCATTTATAAAAATGTCTGATTTTCCTTTCTTTTCATGCCAGCATGGTAAAATATGGATTTAAAAAAAGGAAGACGCAGCCTGGCTGTTCTGGCCGCTTTCGGGCAGACTTTTACGCAGGCATAACAACGAAGACATTTATTTTCACTGATCTTTAAGGTTTCGGGATCAATGGCACCCACCGGACATTTTTGCACACAGGCTCCGCAGGAATTGCAGGATGTCCCGTATATCCGGGGCTGCCTGACCAGAAACCGTGTCCCCGAATCCGGAAACTCTGTTATAAAACCAGGCAGCATACATTTCGGTATTTCAGGACACGTAAAATTACCCATATCTATTTTCTTCTGTATACTCTCAGCAAAAAGCTCGGCCTGCTGTATGTCCTGACCATCCGGTCTGCCATATGCAACAGGAGCCTCTTTGGAGGCATAAGTATGCTGACCAATAAATGTTCCTGCAGCAATCAGTCTGAAATTGTTCCTCTCCGCAAAATTTTTGAATTGCTCCAGACTGATTCCAAATCCCATATTTCCATAAACTGAGACCACTGCAAGGAGTGTTCCATTCCCCTGTAATCGATTTATATAATCAAATAAAAAACAAGGGATTCTTTCCCCGTAAACCGGTATTGCCATAATTACTAAATCACTGTCAACTGTTATAATATCTTTTCGTTTATCCGGCAGAGTTATATCCGTAAAGTGGACCTTACCTTTTAAACCTTTTGAAATTGCTGTAACAATTGCTTTTGTTGTACCTGTAGCAGAAAAATAAATAATTTCTGTCTTCATATTTTCACAATCCGCTTCCTAGATTTCTTTAATAAAAAACATCTCCATGGGTTGCTCATACCCTGGAATATTAATAATCAATCCACCGCTGTCTTTATATCCCATTTTTCTATAGAAGTGCTGGGCATTTTCATCAACCTGCGTGGAAGTCATAAGCAATCCATACCCCATCGTCTTCATATCTTTTTCCCAATACTCCATTAATTTTCTTCCATAACCCTTACCCTGACTCTCAAAATCCACATAGAGCATGGTGCAAAATGGGGTATTGTCCCAAAAAAGATTATATCTTAACAAACCTGCAGGAACATTATTTTCAAATAAGACATACCCCATTTTGTCCCTGATCTTTTTCTCAAATTCACTCTCCGGCAAATGCTTATCCAGTTTGAACCAGAAAGCTCTGTCTTCTTCCTGTACACATCTTATACTAACCATAATAGACCCCTACCGCTTATCGCATATCCCAAACAAAAATTATTGAATTCTCCAATACACCCCATTAGGCATCTTACATAGATAACCAGGATTTTTTTCTTTTACCTCACCCGTATCAATATCTCTGATAACAATATTTTCATGATACTCAGGATCTTCCCACCACTCGGAAAAATAAAGATCATTTCCCTCACGGAAAAGCAGGCTCTCCGTATCCCCTATCTCTATTCTTTTATTTTCCGGCCAGACAATTTCGTACACTCCATCGTTCCCAGTCCTCGTCAGCATAAGAGGCGATACTTTTAACATCAGATTATAGCAATCATCCACAATTTCTAAGGGCAATTCTTTTATAATTTCAAGCCTCTGGCTATGTGGGAAATAGCTGTATATCTGTATTTTTTGTTTGGAAAAATCAACCTCTAAAAAATAAAAAGCTCCCCTGTCCCAGACAGGGCGTTCAATATATACATTCTCCTTTTGTTTAAATGGGCTGTAAACCCGCCCTTCCGGATAATGAATCAGGTGGCACACCGTACCGGAATATCTCTCTCCGGATTTTACTATTTCCTCTGCCTCGTATAAATCACAAGAGCTGTTATTGCTTTCTTTGCAATAAAACCATTCGAAGGTACCCTCTATCGATTCTGGATACGAATCCGATATACCTTCAATTTTAATTACATTCATTCTCATTCCCCCGTTTAACATTTTACTATTTGAAAATCTAAGAAAATATAAATCTACTTTCGCAAGATTATCATACTATGCAGGCTATATCCTAACAGACTCTTATCCTCACATGTCTTCAAATGAAATTGATACCACTTGCTAAAATTCTCCTCATCAGCATTATTAATTTTACTGGAAAGTAAGTAGTTTATCCCATCTACAGCGATATGTGAAACAATATTGGTGTGAAAACTTAATGCCATCTCCTCCATTTGATGAGGGGCCATATACAGGAATAGTCCGTCATTGGTTTTATTATCAAACCATTTGTCCGCCTCGTCCATGTTCTTTAAACCATCATCCAACCCGGAAATTACACCAGCCATCGTATTGATATAAGAAACAGCCAGCAATCCGTCCGGTTTTAATACACGCAGGCATTCTTTCATTATGCGGGGTCTTTTCTCATCATCAGTATGATAAAAAGCCCCCATACATAAAACTACATCAAAACTTTCGTTACTAAACCTGGTAAGATCCAGCATACTTCCGACATAAATATCTTTTAATACAGGATTATTCTTTTGCTTGCCCCTGATAACCTCAATATTACCAGGAACTATATCTCCTGCAACAACTTTATATCCCAACTCAGCTAAAGGAAAAGCATAATTTCCTGTCCCCGCACAGCCGTCTAATACCAAAGACTCTTTTTTAATATATTTCTTTAAATAATGCATACTGGTCAGCCATTCTATTTTATGACTATTGTTTCTAAACAACCTTCCTTCTTCGTCGTATGCTTTATAATAATTAATAATATCCTGATCCATAAGCTTATCCCCTAATCTGATATTACTTGCCACACATAGGATTTTGTTTCATATCATTCTGTAACTTTTAAATAGTAACATATTTTATCACCCTTTTCCCGCTGTTTATTCCACGTATTTTCTATGGCATCCTTAACATTTTTTGCATCCCGAAAAGCAGCTCCTCTTTTTTTACAATGCTCCGCAAGCAGTTCGTCACTTATGTCCAGATATACAATCACTTCACAATCCAAAAGTATCAGAGTAAATAATGGATGCCCCGCTTTAACCGTTACTCTTTCTCTTACCAGCCTGCCTGCAAAATTCCCAATTTCTTTCGTCCATGGTTTCTGGCAGATATAAGCTTCCTCTTCTTTGGTCAATTGGGGCCACAATTCATTATCCATATCCACGGTTCCTGGAATCTGCTCATGTAATGTTGACTTGCCACAGCAAGTGGTCGCCAATATGCAGATTCGATCCTTTTTATGTTTCTCAAATATTGTATTTAAAGAATTTATGGTATCTTTCGCAGATGTTTTTATTGACATTTTTATCTGTTCCTTTCTTCCTGCCTATACACAATTAAGCCTACGGTTTCCTTGCAAGCTGTAAATCAATCGTATCATATATAGTAATTTTACCGCCCAAATTATCTATAGCAGATTCAATTTCAGAAAAGAACTTATTTCTTGTACACTCTTCGATTGCTATATGATCGGAATAAGTGCCAAGAAGAGATGTATATTCTTTAGCAGTAAATGTTCTTGTTCTATGATATAATTTGAAACTTATATCAATAAAGCCATATTTCTGAGCTATATCAGCACGTTTTTCAGCATCAGTTTCACTGTATTCATCATCACTTAGAGTACCAGGCATATATACAGAATAAATCTTCTGAAGAGCTTCATGTATTTCCTCTCTCCCTTTATCTTTATACGGGTGATTGGCAAAGCGGGCAAAAACACCACCACTTTTTAACAGATTAAAAACCTTTTGGTATCCAACCTCCTCTGGTATCCAATGAAATGCCGATGCTGAATATATTAAATCACATGTATTATCATCGCATACAAAGTCCTCAAACTTTGCCGTCACCGTTGAAAACTGAGGATATTCCCTGAATTTTTTACGGCATAATTCAGCTAAATTCGAACCATACTCCACAGCTGTCAGGTAACATCCTGTTTTTAAAATCGGCAATGTTGCCTGGCCTCCCCCAATTCCAACTTCCACAACATTACTTGTCTTATTAATTGGAATATAATTAAAAATATCCTCGTATAACTCCGGAACATACCCCGGACGCATTTTTTCATACTTTTCTGCCTCAGTATTAAAGGTCCACTCCAATCCATGAATCACTGACATAGAATCCTCCTAACAGATATTTGAGCTAAAACATCTAAATTACTTATGTGTAAGCTTATCATTTTTATCCATATATTTCCATAGACATTATATAATTCTTTCACTTTATGTAATGTGAAAAGACCTCACACTCTTATGTGAAGTCTTCATTCACCACCAACCTATTACCAAACTAAATGTTATTTCTTCCTAAGTTTAAGAAAAGTATCATAGATATCCAAAATTCCATAACCCCATTCAGTATTGGGGTATTGAATTTCATGACTTCTAAAAACCCCATCTATTAGAAACTGTTTTACGTCGATACCCGTCATAAAAGGGTATTCCTTTCGAATGATACCCCACTCTAAAAGCATCGCAGCAACACCTGTAGTTTCTGCCGCAGCCAGGCTTGTTCCTGACTTAAATATCTCTCCAAATGTTGTTGGACAATAAATAGAAACCCCGGGAGCTGCTAAATCTGGTTTTATCATGTTATTACGTGTATAACCTCTGCCAGCATAAATATAAATACCATTATTATGGTGATCATATGCAGTGACAGTAATTGGAAGTTGAGCATCACCTGGTGATGTCAATGTAGTTTCAGGAGTTTTTTCTTCGAATTCTGTAAATTCACCTGAACTGCTTATTTGGGTGGATTCTTTTAAAAAGCCACTCATTGGAATCCAGACATGAAAACCAGAAGACATATAATCTCCAGTACCATAAACATCAATTGACCATCGACCAGGCGCAGGATTATCAAAGCATATAAGTATAAGAGGATCGCCTGTATGTGGTTCTACATTATAATATTCAATAATTACAGTTGTATTTTCAAAATAGAATTTTTTCACCACCCTATCTATACCTGCTGGTATTAGATCAAGTCTATCACCAGTTGGAGAGCTTATGCCAACAAAATAATGAGCTGGTGATTTTCCCCAGATTTCAATGCTGAAATTTTTTTCATTTTCTGCAATCCTTAAAAATACTGATTTTTTATACTCAGTAATGCCTTCATTCTTTTCAGCATAAAAGTAATGATGTCCAGCTAAATTTTCTTGACCTGCTGCCACAATAATGGCTACACCTTGTCTAATTGAAAGATCAGAAAGCATTCGACATAATGTATTTAACCCATCATGTGATCCTTGATTTGTACCAACCGCAACGCAAATTGCGATTGGACGATTCAACTTTCTTGCAGTGTTGAATAAATATTGTATACCAAACATGATATCATCTTCTTGATAAGATAGAGTATCTTCTGGTGTTGGATAAATGTGTTTCATAGTTGTTTTTGCTGGTTTTAGCTTTACAATGACATATTCGGCGTATGGTGCAACTCCTCGAAAAGTACCAATATCTGAACCTCCAGAAAGAGCAGCTATTCTAGTTCCATGCCCTTGTTCATCTGTTGAAGGAACAATAGAATAAGGACTTTCATTTTTTAGTGCAAAGTTTATTTGGTTTCTTGTATATTCAGTTCCATAATAAAAAATATCCTTTGATGCATCCATATTTTCAATTGATTGATCCCATATAGATATAATTCTAGTGGTTTGATCGTTATATTGAAAGATTGGATTTATATATTCAATTCCTGTATCAATAAAACCTAGTAATACTCCTTGGCCTTTTAAAGCAAAATTTGGAATATTCTGTATTTTATCTACCTTCATTGCTTCTAAATTAGTTAAATCAAGTAATCCAAATAGTCTTGGTAATACAGGATATCTATTATCAATAGGGTTTTCCTTTGCTTTATCAATAGGAAGATAAATAACCGCATCTCTGTCGTTTATGTTATTAATCACACCACCAACTGATTCCGCATACTGTTCATTAAAAACATTAGGTTCTATAAATAAATTTATATAATCATTGCTTATTATTTTTTTTCTATTTTCTTCTGTCATTTTTTATTCCTATTGATTTTTTTGTTATTTTATATTATGAGTTTTATAAACTTGTGTGCAAAGATTTAAAATCAAAATCTGTTATAAAGATATGTTAGGTAACTAAAATATCATAGATTCATATAATGTAATAAAATCTCACAGCAATAGAGGATTACATGGACGAGTATAAGCAGTTAGATTGTAAACTGGATAATAATTATGCAAAACAGGAGCAATGTTATAAATGTTTGTATGCACAACAACGTTGTCCTGCTATTTGTCCTTTTGATCAAACCCAATGCTTACTAACAGCAGGTCATTGGGGCAAGCATAAGTGTGTCCAAGGTCATGAATGGTTTTAATTACCTTTCGTTATCCTGTAATATATACAGAGATATCTTATGTAAACAGGCCCTGTGTCAATAGTTGAGGCGTGGTTTCTGTTGGAACCCGCCCCTTTACTGACCGAAGAAATAATTACAATAAAAAAGACCCCACACTCTCATGTGAAGTCTTTCTATATCACTAAATTCTCTCCCCAGCCAGTAAATTGTCTGGAAATATCATCCCGATTTGAGTATATTTAATTAAATCCGTTACCCTATCCGCAAACCCTTATAAAATAAGGATTTACTCCATAGTGTAAGGCATAAGAGCGATATGTCTAGCTCTCTTAATAGCAACAGTCAGTGCTCTCTGATGCTTAGCACAGTTGCCAGTGATACGTCTGGGAAGAATTTTTCCTCTTTCAGACACGTATCTTTTTAATTTATTTACATCTTTATAATCGATAACGCCATTCTTCTCGCCGCAGAATACGCATACTTTTTTTCTTCTGCGCATGCCGCCTCTTCTCATCTTAGCGCCATCAGCTTTATCATTCCTGTTAAATGCCATTGGTATACCTCCTGTTAGATTTAGTTGAATGGAAGTCCTTCGTCTTCGACTCCATCCGGGATATTCATAAATCCATCGCCGATTGCACTGGAGGGAGCTGGTCTGGAGGTTGGCTGATAGCCGCCGCCTTCGCCTGGAGCGCCGCCCTTGCTGTCTGCGAATTCCTGATCTTCTACAACAATATCGGTTGTATATACTTTAACGCCGTCTTTATTCGTATAACTTCCAGTCTGGATCCTTCCGGAAATCAGTACTCTCATACCCTGACGGAAATACTTCTCCGCAAACTCACCTGCTCTGTCAAATGCAACGCAGTTGATAAAATCAGCGGTCTGCTCATTGCCGTCCTGACTTCTGCGGCTTCTGCGATCAACAGCAAGGGTATACCTTGCAATGGCCATAGCACGCTCGCCCTGGGAATATCTTACTTCTGGATCACGGGTCAATCTGCCCATAAGGATTACTCTGTTCATACGATCACGCTTTCTTTATCTATTATGCTTCTTGTTTCACGCATAAGTATCTGATAACCGGCTCCATAATACGAACGTTTTCTTCTAATTCGTTCGGTGTTGTGGACGCGCCATCAAATTTGATGAAGTAGTAGAATCCTTCTTTCATTTTCTGAATTTCGTAAGCTAATCTCTTCTTACCCCATTCATCAACGCCTGTTACAGTGCCGCCGAAACGAGTAATGTAACCATTAATTTTTTCCATGGCAGCTGCTCTCTCTTCATCTTCGAGCTTTGCGTTCAGAACAACGGTTAATTCATATTTGTTCATGCTTGTTTACCTCCTTGTGGTCTCTGGCCCCTGCCTTCAGTTACAGGAGCAAGGATTAATATATGTCACGGTACAATATTATACCGGAAATCTTTGATAAAAGCAAGTCCTTTTCCCACTTTCAGCACATTTTTCTTTTTTTATAAGGTTTTTATGACTTTGGCTGTCCATCTTTCCCCTTTAATCCCCTGGTATTCTTCTCTACCAGCTTCCTGGGTACCATAATCATATGACCGCAGCCCATGCATTTCAAACGAAAATCAGCCCCAACACGCAGGATTTCCCATTCCTGACTCCCGCATGGATGCTGCTTTTTTAATTTTACAACATCTCCAACTTCATAAATCATACCATACACCTGTCCCGTACGCGCTATTTTAATATAATATCAATTTCCTTCAGCTCCTGTTCAGTAAATGACAGATTCTCCAGACAGGCTGCATTATCTTCCAGCTGCTTTACGCTGCTGGCTCCTATTAAAACTGATGTCACTGCAGGCTCCCGAAGAACCCAGGAAAGCGCCATCTGTGCCAATGTCTGACCTCTCTTTCCAGCCAGCGCATCAAGGTTCTTAATCTGATTAAGCCTTTCCTCAGTCAGATATCGTCCGCCGATGGTGGTTCCCTCTCTGGCAGCCCTTGAATCAACCGGAATACCATTTAAATATCTGTTTGTCAATGCGCCCTGGGCAAGAGGACTGTAGCAGATACAGCCTGTTCCCTGCTCTGACAGAGCTCTGAACAGGCCGTCCTCCGCTCCCCGTTCCAGCATATTATATCTTGGCTGGTCAATGAGGCACGGCACTCCCATATCCCTTAACAGGGATATCGCTTTCACCGCTTCCTGCTCACCATAATTAGATATTCCGGCATAAAGCGCCTTTCCCTGCTTTACAATATCTGCCAAAGCTCCCATGGTCTCCTCGAGAGGAGTCTCTGGGTCTGGTCTGTGATGGTAGAATATGTCCACATATTCCAGCCCCATACGTTTCAGACTCTGATCCAGGCTGGACATCAGATATTTTCTGGAACCCCAGTTTCCATAGGGACCAGGCCACATATCATATCCTGCTTTTGTAGAAATAATCAGCTCATCCCGGTATGGAAGCAGATCACTCTCTAAAATCTTTCCAAAGTTCTCTTCTGCTTTTCCGGGAGCCGGAAAGCCATAGTTGTTTGCCAGGTCAAAATGGGTGATTCCCATGTCAAATGCCTTTAAAAGAATCACTCTCTGTTCTGATAACGGCTTCTCCAGTCCAAAATTCTGCCATAACCCCAGAGATACCATGGGAAGCATGACTCCGCTTCTTCCGCAGCGCTTATATTTCATAGTATTATATCTGTTTTCTGCTGCCTGATACATCGTTTACTCTCCTTCTAATCCTGGACCGTTCTTCAGACCCCGACCGCTTCACGGAGCACTTTACCGATGCTTCCGCTGATCACCAGATCCGCTTTGTCGTCCATCGGGGTAACGGTTTTGTTAATGAGCACCATCTTATTTCCTCTGTAATAATCAATCAGTCCGGCTGCCGGATAGACTGTCAGTGAAGTTCCACCTACAATCAGCATGTCTGCCTGAGAGATGTAAGCCACAGACCGGCTGAGCACATCTTCATCCAGACTTTCTTCATATAACACCACATCCGGCTTGATCAGCCCGCTGCAGCTGCACCTTGGAACCCCATCCTCTCCCATGGAAGAAAGCAGCTCTTCCAATGTGAAAAACTTCATACACCTGGTACAATGGTTTCTCCTGACCGATCCATGAAGTTCCAGCACATTCTTACTTCCTGCTTCTTGATGAAGTCCGTCGATATTCTGTGTAATAACTGCCTTTAATTTTCCCATCTCTTCCAGCTTTGCAAGAGCTAAATGAGCCGGATTGGGCTTTGCATCGGGAAACAGCATCTTATTTTTATAAAAACGGTAAAACTCCCCCGGATTTGACCGGTAAAAGCTGCGGCTGATGATGGTTTCAGGAGGATACCGATACTCCTGATGATAGAGTCCATCCACGCCCCTGAAATCAGGAATGCTGCTTTCAGTCGATACCCCTGCGCCGCCAAAAAATACAATATTGCAGCTTTCATTGATCCAGTCCTTTAACAGACTTTGTTCCTTCATCATCTTAACCCTCCAACTTGCAGGGGCGGATTCAGCTGAATCCGCCCGGAACTGATTTCCAGCAGCTGAAAATCAGGTTATTTCATCAAAAAACACTCCATTTAAAGGTCTTATCCGGTCTACCATTGTCTGCCGGTTTTCCGCAACCTCCGGCTTTTCATATCCAAAAAGCCAGGAAGTCAGTTCACTGATTCCCATAAACAGGTGCGGTTTTATCTTGTTATTGTCTGACACCGGAGTCATAACAGAGCCGTCTTTTTTTAGCTTCCAGAGAAATACACCGCTGTTCTGACGTATAAAATCATCTTTTACTTCAATAAACAGTTCCATCTCACTGACAGGGCAATCCTCTTTCAGTCTGATCACTTTAACAAACTGCTCGAGATGAATAATACGACCCATTACAGCAGGTCTTAAGTTGCCGACTTCCTTTACATAGTCTCCAAGAACAATGAGTTCTCTCTGATTTTCTGCAAGCTCTCCGTAATATGCCCAGACTCCGGCAAGCCTCTCTCTTTCATCTCTGGTAAAAAGAAGAATCATATCTCCGCTGTCGCTTCTTACTTCTCTGCATAAATTCCGGTAATACTCCTCATCTCTGTGAGCATATACCTCATACTTTTTTTCCAGCTGGCGGCCCACAAATCTTGCAGCCTCCCTGCAGTCATCAGACCGTTCCATAAAAGCACGGCGGCTTAACCGGGTTCTGCCCTTTTCGTTCAGCACCCGCTTTGGAAGATCACAGATATAAGTAAAATCAAAGGGATGGTAGATGGCAGGATCAACCGGAACCAAAAAACAAAATTCCATCCGTTCCATATACATATCCAAAAAGCACCGGGCAAGCAGTCTTCTCATATAACCCTGATGGCGGAAAGCCGGATCAGTAGCCACTCCCGCAATATAATCTACCTTCCATATGCGGTCTTTCACTACCACCTCATATGGATTGCGATGGAGCATTGCAGCTGCCTGATCACCGCTCCATGCAGTCAAAATCTTATTCTTCCTGACTCTGTCCGAATAATAATAATCCAGAAAGCTCTTGGTATCCTCAGAAAAAACTTTTTCCCATAACGCCCGGCTTTCACTTTTTTCTTCCTGCTTCAAATACCGTACCATAGTTTAGAAACCCTTCTGTACCACTGAGTATTTTCTTGCAAAATCAACTGGATAATAAGACATCTTCGCTTTTCTTAAACCTTCCATTCCCACATCATCTTCCCTGTTCACCAGTAATAACTCTTCCGGATAGGCGTGGGTTATGAACTGCTGGTTAATAAACTGGTAGAGACCTTTTACATTAGGATCGGCTTTTTCAATATGAATGACAGCCATTTTTTCATATGGGTTGTAGCTTCCTATGGTAAATGCCTTTAATACTCCGTCTATAAAGACGCCTGCCATTCTTACATTTAAAAAAGAGCAGTTCTTTAAGATGCTGTGAATTCCCATAACTTCATAATCCAGCTGACGGGTAAACTCCGCAGCTTCCACCTTGTTCTCCCACCACATATTTAAGAATTCCACCACACCGTCCCGGTCTGAACAGCAGAGTGTCCGGTACTCGTATCTTCCCTCATATTCCTTTAAAAAGGAATTCAGATGATTCTTCTTTTTGTGAAGCTTCTTCCCGGCCAGTGTGCGTAATGATTCCGCATCGTAAAGATAATCCTTTAAGTCCTCAACCTCTTTTACCTCAAACTTATCAGGATCCAGATTCAAATACTGAATAGCAGCCTCATCTGCCAGAGAGATCCTGAGAGGCTTTTTTAAAACCTCATTAAAATACTCTTTCATCTCATTGAAATAATAAGGAAGGTCTTCCTCCCGGCACATAGGCATAGCTGTAAATGGTTCCCCATCCTTCTCCATTAAAAACTGCAGCGCTTTATTGTCGCTGATTGCGTACTTTACATGATAGTACTCTCTCCAGATAAAACAATCCAGATATACACTATCACAGGTTTTATTTGGCCGCAGGGCATAAAATGGAGTTATCTTTTCAACATCGTTTGCCTCAATCGGCTTAAATTGTAAATTCATAATTATTCCCTTCTATATACTAGCTTTTCTTAATAAAATCAGTATTACACCTGGGACAATGAATTTTTATTTTCCCCTTACCCCTTGGTACCCTGATTTTTTGTCCGCAGCCGGGGCATTTGTAAATATGAAACTTCATGCCCTGCTGAAACCGGAAACGCCATCTGCGGAATGTTTCCGTTATTTTAAAACAAAAGCGTTCAAACTTCTGGTTTTCCTCAAAACGTTTCCTGATATTTTTTGAAAACATACGATAGTAGCTTATTAACAGGACAGCTGCCGCAATGAAATCCACTAAGGGATTCCGTATAAACAGGCCTGCCACAAATAAAACAAATGCTGCTGCTGTTAAAAACCGTCCAAGCTTATCAGCGCCATATCTTCCTGTCATAAACCTTATAAACTGATCTCTCATTTGATTCATGCTATAGTATCGCCCCTTTTCTTTGACTTAACTATAATAAGCTATCCAGTCAAAGTCAATGTTATGAACGGATATTTCATAATCTTTTCAGAATTAATCCCTGAATTTATCCCGGTACTGCTTCGGTGTCAGACCATAACGTTCTTTAAACAGGCGATGAAAATAACTGCTGTTTTCATATCCGATTTCCTGTATAATTTCTTCCACAGGTTTACAGGATGCAGTCAGACAGTTAGCAGCCCTGCAAAGCCGGATCAGCTGTAAGCATTCCGTAAAAGTCATCTGATAATACCGCTTAAACAGGCGGCTTACATAATAGGTCGGCTGCATGACCTTTAAAGAGAATTCCTCCAATGTAGCAGTGGAATAATGACTTTCCAGATACTGGTATGCAGTTAATGCAATCTGTTCCTCATACTGAATCACGTCATGGGATTCCACCTTATCCGCATCATGAAGCAGTTCCATAATCAGCATGGACATCGTCGCCTGATTAATCTCCTGTCTGCACTTTTTCTCCACCATGAGAGACCAGATCATATTCTCCAGCAGATTCCTGGCGGGCAGGATGTCCTGCAGCCGGAAATGAAGATAATCCGCTACCGAATGATTTTCCGACAACGCACCTGCAATAAAATGTCTCAGAATGCTTCCATCCTCAGTAATTAAAGACGGGTGGGAAAAAAACTCCGGCATGAGGAAAAAATGAACCGCTATGTCACCCTCCCCTGCAGGCTCAATTGCATGGCTGGTGCCCTGCCTTAAAAGAAGGAGATCATAAGTCTCCAGTACGATTCGTTTGTTTTTATTAATCACCTGAGTGGTGGAACCGCTGTACATATAAACCAGTTCCACATAATTGTGACTGTGATCCGGAATCGCTATATGTGGCGGCTGGCAGTAAAGATCCATCAGTCTCCCGGATTCAATAACAAGATTCTTATCCACCACACTGCATTTCCCTTCCTTTACACAGTATGATAAAATTGAAGATGCATCTTTGATAATACCGTTTTTTTCTTCCGATGTGTTCCTTAAAAATTTCAGAAGTTCTTCATCCATATTAACCTCCAAACGGCAGACTCACATGCCCTTCCCCCGGTTCATTATATCATCTTTTCTACATTATTTGCAAGAAAAGACGGTTTTTATACAAATTTGGACATAGTTTATTTTTCAATCAGCTCCTATAATCTAGTAATGTATTAATTTCAATACAATCATTACAATCCGCAAGAGGTACGACATATGAAAAGATATCAGATACGTTTAACCAGCATCGAAGAAGCAACTGCATTTGTAAAGACAGCGAATCAGTTTGATTGTGATATGGACATCTGCAGAGGAAGTATTATCATAGATGCCAAATCCATTATGGGTATTATGACCCTCTGTTCAGACACCGATCTGGAATTGATCATTTACAACAACAGCCATGATGAGGTTCTGGAATCGTTATCCGCCTTTCTGGTAAATCAAAAAACCGCCTGACCAATACATAAAAAGCAAACAAGAGGCCGTCAAAAACTAACCTTAATCTGTTAGTTTCCGACAACCTCTTATTTTAATGCTGATCTAATTGAAATTCGTCTACCAGTTCTTTTAATGAGTTCGCCATATCAGACAGCTCTTTGCTTGCAGCTGCACTTTCCTCCGCTGTTGCAGAGTTGGTCTGTACCACTGATGAGATCTGATCGATACCTACAGTAACCTGACGGATTGCTTCAGATTGTCTCACTGAAGCTTCCGAGATCCGTTCAATCATCTCTGAAACAGAACGGGTGCTCACTACCGCTGTTGACAGGGATTCTGCGGCATCCCTCACCAGACTGGAGCCATTCATTACGGACTGAATGGATCCTTCAATAAGGTGTGTGGTATTCTGAGCTGCTTCCGAACTTTTTGAAGCCAGATTGCGGACTTCATCGGCTACAACAGCAAATCCTTTTCCCGCTTCTCCTGCCCGTGCTGCTTCCACAGCCGCATTCAGTGCCAGAATATTGGTCTGGAACGCAATATCTTCTATGGTCCTTATAATGTTGCTGATCTCCCTGGAATTTTCAGAGATTTCCTCCATGGCAGTAACCAGAGCTTCCATATGTCTGCTGCTGTTTTCCAGCTCACAGGTAGCGGCCGCCGCCTGCGCATTGGCGCTGGTGGAGTCCTGAGCATTCTTATCAATATTATGGGAAATATCATTGATGGTGGCAGCCAGCTCTTCTACCGCACTGGCCTGCTCTGTTGCCCCCTGGGCAAGAGCCTGCGAGCTGGCAGATATGTTCTGCGATCCATAAGCGACCTGATCCGAAGCAGATACAATCCTTTCCATCGTAACGGTCAGTGTACTGCGGATTTTAAGCAGGGCATTCTTCACCTTTTCAAAATTCCCTTTGTAATCGTATTCCAGCTGGAACGCCAGATTCTTGTCTGCAATCTGATTGAGAACAGAAGTAATTTCATCAATATAGTTTACGTAATCTCTCAGCTGCAATACTGTATTGCCCAGGGAATCAGCAACCATACCGATCTCATCATTATCAAAGTTCTCCATGGCTAGATCCAGCTTGCCTTCTGCAATCTGTTCTGCAACATAAGACAGTTTTCTAAGCGGTTTCGTCATCCCCTTGGAAATGAGAATAATTAATAATACAAGTAATGCTGATCCCAGCAGGAAGACAGTTATGATTGTTGCAGTCACAGCCATACGGGAAGCAAGCACTTCTGACTTTGGAATACTGGAGAGTACAAGCCAGCCAGAGTCCCCAACCCGGTTTACAGCCCCAAAATACTCTTTCTTATTCATCGTGTACTTATAGCTGCCTGCTGCCTGTCCGGTTATCGCCTGCTTTATATTATCAGACATATCCGCTTCCGTAACATTTTTCTGAATCATATCATTGTCCGGGTGATATACAATCTGTCCTCCCTCTGTAGCCAGAACCACAAATCCATCTGTTCCGATCTTGTAATCACTCATGATTGTGACAAGCTGGGACAGCTTAATATCCAGTCCCATCACACCAAGAGGTTTTCCGGTACTGCTGTCAAAAACTCCGCAGACTGCACTGACAATGACTCCTCCTGTACTGGCATCCACATACGGCTCCGTCAATATGGGGTGATCCAGCTCCATAGCCCGGTACCAGGGCCTGCCTGTGATATCCCAGCCGTCTTCTGATGTGAAGTTGTCCGACTGTGTCACCTGGCTTAAATCCAGATCTGCAATCCATGCAGCGAGAATGTTATCTTTATCTGTCGCCTGCAGCTTATCCAGCGTTTTCTTAATCTCCGGATATCCCTCACTGTCCGGCATTCTCACTTTTCCGGTGGCATTCTTTAAATACGATTCTACCTGCTGGCTCGCTGCCGCACTCTTCATCTCTGCCATGTAAAAAGTCAGAAATGAATCCACCTGATTTGCTGCAGCCAAGGATGCCGAATTAAGATTTTCCGTAGACTGATGTTCCATGCTCTTTCCAACCTGCATAGTAATAAGAAATCCTGATAAGATTAAAATTACTATGACTGGAGCAGAAATCCCGAAGAGCAGTTTTGTAAATATGCGTTTTTTTCTCTTGTTCATCATAGACATCCTTTCTCCCCATAATTATACTTTAATATAGCATGGGGTCTTCTGGACCGCAACTGCAAAAAATATCAATTAATAATATAAGTAAATTTGTTAATTTTCTAAGCAAAAATTAACAGGACGGTCTGTTTTATCTCAACCGTCCCGCTTTCTTTTATTAAGATTGTATCTGGAAATATGTTTCCATAATCTCCATCAGCTTTTCTTTATCCGTTTCTTTCAGTGGAACCAGAGGCAGCCTGTATTTCTCCTCACACAGTCCCAGTATGGATAACGCCGCTTTAACAGGGACGGGGTTCACATCCATAAACATGGCATTCATGATCCGCAGCAGCTCCAGCTGCATATCTCTGCTCTTTTTTATCTGTCCTTCAAAAAACAGCTCACACATTGTATGCATCTCCTGAGGCATGATATTTGCCAGGACTGAGATCACTCCTTTTCCCCCAAGAGACATAATCGGTACAGTCTGATCATCATTTCCTGAATACAGATCCAGACGGTCCCCGCACAGGGCCGCCACTTTTGCGATATGGGAGATATTCCCCCCTGCCTCCTTGACCGCCCTTATATTGGGGTGCTTTGAAAGCTTTAAATAGGTCTCCGGTTCAATATTAACCCCTGTTCGCGTGGGTACGTTGTACAGGATTATGGGAATATCCACGCGGTCCGCTATGGTATTAAAATGCTCCACCAGTCCATGCTGGGATGTCTTGTTATAGTACGGTGTGACCAGCAAAAGCGCTGATGCTCCCAATGATTGTGCCTTTCTGGAAAGTCTCACGGAATTTGACGTGGAATTGCTTCCCGTTCCCATTATTACAGGGGCCCTGTGATTTACATAATGCACCACAAATTCCAGCAGCTCAGTCTTTTCCTTCTCTTCCAGAGTTGAGGATTCTCCTGTCGTTCCGTTTACAACAATCGCGTCTGTACCATTTTCCAGCTGAAATTTCAGCAGCCGTTCCATAGCCGTAAGATCCAAATTCCCATGTTGATCCATGGGGGTAACAATGGCTGCAGCAGAGCCTTTAAAAATCCCATCATTCATAGACATTCATTCCTAAAAAATAGGTTCATACTAACAAAAATATGACAAACATTCCCGGTTGGTACCATACACAAATCATTTTTTTTATCATATAAACCAGTATAAGGAGTGATGACCGTATGCATAAATTTCTTCTATTAGGCGGCGACTCAAGACAGCTTTATTTAAGCCGCATTTTAACTGAAAACGGCTTTTTTAATGTTCTTCATTCTGACGGAGATGATCCGGACTTCTCACTGAAGGAAGCCATGGAAAGCTGCAATATTATTCTCTGTCCCATACCGTTCACCAAGGATAAAATCAGTCTGTTTTCTGACCATGAAATGAACGACCTTGGAATTGGCAATCTCTTAAGCCATCTTACCTCCAGCCATATCCTGTTTGGAGGCAGCATTCCGGCATACGTGAAAGATTATGCCAGAAAAAATGAAATTAGCTGCTTCGACTATATGGATATGGAAGATGTCACCATAAAAAACACCATTGCAACTGCAGAAGGCGCTGTCGCGGAGGCCATCCGGTTAAGCCCCATCTGTCTCCACCAGAGCAAATGCCTGATTACCGGATTCGGAAGATGTGCCAAAACCCTGGCACTTAAGCTAAAAGGCCTTGACCTTACGATCACCATCGCGGGAAGAAGAGCAAACCAGCTGGCCCTTGCTTCAGCCATGGGTTTTCAGACTGTTTTACTAAGTGATTTAAAAAAAGAAATAGGCAGCTATGACTATATCTTCAACACCATACCAGCACTGATCATTGATGAGGAGCTTGTCTCCCTGGCAGCACGGCAGGCAGTCATGATTGATATTGCCTCTGCCCCCGGCGGTGTGGATTTTGAAGCCTGCAGACAGCAGGGAATCCGTGCAAAGCTCTGCCTTGGCCTCCCTGGAATCTATGCTCCCGAAACCTCAGCGAAAATTCTGTATGAAGCGATTCTCACCTGTTTATCTCAAACTGTTTAGGCAAAGGAGTGCAATATGAAACTGGAAGGAAAGAAAGTAGGCCTGGCAATTACCGGGTCCTTTTGTACTTTTGACAAAATAGAAGAAGAAATCAAAGTTCTCGCGGATCAGGGAGCAGACATCTATCCCATTTTTTCTTCCAATGTCCAGACTACAGATTCCCGGTTTGGCAGCACGAAAGAATATATGGACCGGATTACTAAAATAGCCGGCAACAAGCCTATACTCCGGCTGGAGGAAGCCGAACCCATTGGCCCCAAAGGATATTTAGATATCCTTCTTATCGCTCCCTGCACCGGCAATACACTGGCAAAGCTGGCAAACGGAATCACCGACTCACCGGTTCTCATGGCTGCAAAAGCACATTTAAGAAATGAAAAACCCCTGGTAATCTCCCTTTCCACCAATGATGCACTTGGAATGAATTTTAAAAATATTGGTATTCTTTACAATGTAAAAAATATCTATTTTGTACCCTTCGGTCAGGATAATCCTGTAAAGAAACCGAATTCCATGATTGCCCACACGGAACTGATCTGTAAAACTCTGGAATATGCGTTAGAGGGAAGGCAGATACAGCCGGTAATTATCTAAGAAACACAATCTATACAATATGCCTTATTATGGGGTAAACAGTACCCACTGACAAGGACAAAAAACACAAGTAAACTGTACCCTGATAGTAAAACGCAGAAAAAGAAGCTGTGTTAAACTGTCAGGGTACAATTTATGGCGTGACACTAATCCATCTTCTCCTTTCATTTCTATATCTAGAAAAATCAAATCAAATTTATATCATATTTAAATCTCTTGAATTTATTTGTTTCTGCGTTTACACTAAAAATAGAAAACTATTAGATTAGGGGGACCAGAATTGAACTATAAAATTTTAGTAATTGATGATGATAAAGAATTGTGTTCTTTAATCAAGCAGAGTGTCGCAAAAGAAGAAATAATTGCTGATTACTGCTACTCCGGCATGGACGGATTGGCTATTCTTGAAAAAAAGGAGTATCACCTTATTATCCTGGATGTAATGATACCTGGACTGGATGGATTTCAGATTCTTGAGAAAATACGGCACAAAAGCAGTATTCCAATTCTCATGCTAACGTCAAAAAACGACAGCGCATCAAAAATCTTCGGCCTCCGCTCCGGGGCTGATGACTATTTGACAAAGCCATTTAATATGGAAGAACTAATTGCCCGGATAATTTCTCTGATCCGCAGATACACCCGTTTTAATGTGACGGGCGACGTATCGCAGCCGCTTACTTACAAAGGTTTGATCATTGATTTTGATAACCGAAGTGTTACTACAAAAAACGGCACTTTTGAATTGCCTCCAAAAGAGTTTGATATTTTACTTTTCTGTGCAAAAAACCAAGGGAAAATATTAACTAAACAGCAGATATACGAAGAGGTCTGGGGTGAGGATTATGTATACGATGACAGCAATATTATGGCTATTATCAGCCGTCTTCGAAAAAAAATAGAACCAGACTCAGGATCGCCGATGTATATTCAAACGGTAAAAGGTATCGGTTACCGATTTAATAAGGAGGTATAAAGTTGACACTGACATATATTTTAGGTTTGCTTCTATGCATGTCACTTTTTCTTGGTGGAATTTGTTTTGCAAAATTAATCAGTATCAGGCAAGAGTTGCAGGAAATGGCAGAGGCTTTATCAGATATTGGATCGGGTAATGGCAATCGAAAAATTCTGGCTGCCAGCAATGAGCTGACTGCAGAACTCTCCTATAAACTAAATGAAATTGTTTATAGTTACGAAGAACAAATTTATCAGTTCAGATTAGCAGACGAAGCTAACCGCCAGCTTATGACCAGCCTTTCTCATGATGTAAGAACACCGCTGACTACTCTGATCGGATATTTAGACGCAATACACAGGGGTATAGCCTCTCCGGAAGATCATGAAAGCTATATTGAAACAGCAAGATTAAAGGCTCATGATCTAAAAAATTATATTGATATATTATTTGACTGGTTTAAATTGAATTCCAGCGAATTTACTTTATCTCTGGAGCAAATTGAACTTGCTGAGCTGACACGTAATATTTTGAAAAACTGGGTTCCTATTTTTGAAGAAAAACATATTCATTTTGAAATTAAAATCCCGGAAAAACCTTTTCTTATAATTGTAGATCCTGACTGTTATGAACGAATTATAAACAATCTTATTCAAAACGTTATCAGCCACAGTCAAGCTTCTGAAATAACAATACAGATGGAAAAAGAAGATACCAATATCGTAATTCGGGTAAAAGACAATGGAATCGGGATTGATGCTGCTGATCTACAGCATATCTTTGAACGACTGTACAAATGTGATAAAGGACGTTCTGATAAGGGCAGTGGGTTAGGTTTGTCAATCGTCAGGCAGCTGGTAGAAAAAATGAATGGTATGATTGATGCAGAGAGTGAACCAAATCGTTATACTATTTTTATGATCCGTTTTCACACAGAAATTTAAAGGCATATAAACCAAATACAAGGATCTTGCAAGGTTGGGGCAAGGTTAATGCAAGGTTGGGGTGTTAGTATAATCTCAATAAGAAAAGGAGGTTTCCGGTTTGAATGAATTAATTATTGAAACAAAAAATCTTTCTAAACATTATGGAGAGCAGAAAAGTGTTGATAACCTGAATATCCACGTAAAACAGGGGCGAATCTACGGTTTGCTTGGCAGAAATGGGGCTGGTAAAACAACAACCATGAAAATGCTCTTGAAGTTATCAAGCCCTACTTCTGGAGAAATCCGGTTATTTGGTGAAAACATACATGGTAATGAAAGAAAAATATTACCACGTATCGGAAGTATAATAGAAGCACCCGGATTTTATCCAAATTTGACAGGAACGGAAAATTTAAAAATTTTTGCGCTTCTTAGAGGAGTCTCAAAACGCAATGCAATTGAAAGCGCTTTAGAAGTTGTGGGATTACCATATAATGATAAGAAATTATTTTCTCAATATTCACTTGGTATGAAACAGCGCCTGGCCATTGCTCTCGCTATAATGCATGATCCGGAGCTGCTGATTTTAGACGAACCCATCAATGGGCTTGATCCCATCGGAATCGCTGAGGTGCGCTCCTTTATCCGCGAACTATGCGAAGTAAAAAAGAAAACAATATTAATATCAAGCCATATTCTTTCTGAAATAGCTTTACTTGCTGATGATATTGGAATTATCGATCACGGTATTCTGCTGGAAGAACAAAGTCTTTCTGAATTAGAAGAAAAAAACAGCAAATATATTCACTTTGTAGTATCTGATACCGCTCAGGCTGCCAGAATCCTTGAAAGAGATTTTAAAACAGTAAACTTTATTGTAGGAGGGAACCACAGCATTCGTTTATACGATGATAATCTATCTGTCTCCTTATTAAACCGAACTTTTATAGAAAATGGATTAGAGGTCTCAGAAGCGCATACATGTGAAGATACTTTGGAAGATTACTTTAAACATATAACGGGAGGTGAAGGAATTGCATAATCTTCTTTATGCAGAGTTTATAAAATTTAAAAGAAGAAAAATTTTTTCATTTGGAATACTGGCAGCATTAATTTTTCCTGTTTTTAATTCTGCCCTGTTATCTGAATCTAATTTTGCAAGCATCCAATCCGGAGTAAGGGAAGACAATGCTTTTTTACTTTTAATGCCTATGCTCATCATTCTGGCATCAAATCTTTTTTTTGTAGAACAGGATAATAACACTCTTAAAAATCTACTTTGTATTCCTATTCCACCCAAGAAAATAGTGCTCGCAAAACTGCTGGTCTTATTGTTTTTTTCAATCACATTCCAAATTACCGGTTTTGTTATCAGTACCGTAATTGCCATCATTCAGAATATACCGGTTATTCAGCCTTTTTTTCAATTTTTTCTAACTGCATCCACCGGCGTATTGATATGGGCTGCGGCTCTCCCATGCATTGTTCTGGTTGTTTGGTTTAATAAAAGCTATTTACTCTCTATTATCATAGTTTTCTTTTACACGCTTATAAACTATGTAATGCATTTCAGCGATGCAATTATGATGCAACCTATTGGATTACATGCTGGTACATTAATGCCTGTCCCAATGATATTTAGATGGCTATATCAGTTTTATACTCCAGTTGGAGATATACAAACTGCTTTTTACCACCGCTTTAGTCAGTATTTTGCTTCTACACCTATTTGCTTTTTTGTACTTCTGCTGGAGGCCTTTGTATGTATTTATATAATGTTCTGGATTTACAACAGCAGGGAAAATTAAGAAAGGAGCTTCTTCATGATCTGCATTATAAAAACAGAGTTCATAAAATTGAAACGCTTTCATATTCTGCTTATTGGTATGATTGGAATGACTTTTCCAGCTATTCTATCAGTTTTTACGCAAACTGTCTCTACTCCCGAAGCGCAGATACAAAATTTTAACATCTCAGCCATGTTAGATAATACCATCTGGAACAATGCAACTATTTTCATGCCTGTCACCTTTACACTGATTGGGGGTTACTTAATTAACCGTGAATATACAGATGATACACTTAAAAATATTTTTACAATTCCTATCAGTTTTCAAAATCTTATTATGGGAAAGCTGATTACTATGGGTATATTAAGTGTGCTGTTTGGTTTTTATAGTTTTTTAGTAACTATTATCGTGGGATTAGTGACTGGTATAACAGGATTCAGCGCAGTTGTTTTGTTGAAAGGTTTTTTGCAGATGCCTGGTATGGCTCTCTGCACATTTATTTCAGTTCTTCCCATTATTACATTCACAAGCCGAAAACGTGATGCCTTTATGGGCGGTGTTATTATATCTTTTCTATTTGGATATAGTTCTATGTTTATAAAAAACGTTACTCTTCGCAGTTTATACCCCATATTATCTGGTCTAACTGTTATACAGTTTGATACAAGAATATACATGAACACCACTGAACCCGCTAATCTTTTTATGTCTATTTTAACTTTGGCTGCCGTACTTCTGCTTACAAGCGAAATTATTTTATTATCTGGCCCACCCCAAAAAACAATAAAAAGCAAAAAAAACACTATGTTTCTACGACAAGGTCAAAAAAGAGAGAGCTGATATAGGCCCATAATTAATAATAAGGAGAGTTTTAATTATGAAAGAAAAATTATTGAGCACAATTGCAGTGATTACTATTTTAATTCCTTTCACAGTCATTTTACTTTGGAACGCTAATAACCCTAATGCAACCGCCATTTTAATTGGATATTGCATTTTTTCCACAATCAGCTTCTTTTATACCCTTTTTCTATTTGCTGTAAAGCGATTCAGGAATACTAATATAAAGGTCGCGCTAGGTGTTAACAGCCTATATCTCTTATGTATTTTGTCATTTGTAGTATTACCTCATCTTATGAATTAGCAAATTAATACCCTCATATAGGATTGAAATAGCGTCCTATATGAGGGTATTAAACTACTAAATATAATTCCCGACCAATCCTAGAGTTTAGAGTGAATTAATCTATAATACAATGATTTGTTGTTCAATAATTCTTCATGTTTTCCTGATTCAATTATTTTTCCTGATTCGATCACATATATCCTGTCAAAATCCTGAATTGTATTTAAACGATGGGTAACTACAATCTGGCTGACACCTTCTTTTTTTATATTTTCATAAATCTTTTTTTCTGTAATTGGATCTAAATTACTTGTTGCCTCATCAAATACTATAACTTCTGGGTCAAGTGCTACTGCCCTTGCAATTGCAATTCTTTGCTTTTGTCCTCCAGAAATATTCTGACCATTTTCGCCAATAAATGTGTTAATCCCCATTGGACAACTTTGAATAAAGTCCTGCATTTCTGAAACCCTGGCAGCTTTATTAAGTTTTTCATCAGACAGGGATTTCAAGATATCAATATTATCTTTAATTGAACCACTAAAAGCAACCGGAGTCTGCGTAACTATTGTGAATATCCTATCAATATCATCTCTATTAATTTCTGTTATGTCAATGCCATTTAAAGTTATTTTACCCGTGTAACTAAATAAAACATTCATTATTATTTTTAATAATGTTGATTTTCCGCTTCCAGATGTACCAACTATAGCAATCCGCTCTCCAGTTTTTAAATCAAAGTTAATATCAGATAATTCTTTTTTATTACTGTTCCCATATGAAAAACTGAGTCCTTCCAGCTTTAGATGTTCAAAATGCTCAATTGATAACTGACCATTCTCAGCATTTTCATTATACGTAAGGAATTCTTCCAATCTTAACAATGTTTCTTTTAAATTACCAAGCTGCGGAATTACAATTGATACGGTGTTAAACGGTGCCATAAAATAAGATGATAATGTGACAAAGGCAATAAGCCCCCCTATCGTCATTTCTGTTATGGAGACAAAGTACGATCCACAGATATAAATTAATAGTGGGGTTATGATGCCAATTGAATTAATACCTGATTCAAGAAAATTTCCAGCAATGCTCTTTTTCCGCAATAAATTTAACACCTTATCGTAATCATGCTTAAGACCCGTATTTAAAATCATACTTAATCTCATACATCTGATCTGCTGGATATTTACTAAAGTATCAACCATTTTTCCCTCTAACTTACTTCTCTCCGCAATATAATTCTTAACTAACTCATCTAACTTTTTTTTAATCAGGCTGATATATATTAACTGAAGAAAAATTATTATTAAAGTCATTAAAAATAAAACAAATGATTGTCCTATCATAAAAACAGCACAAATAATTGCTGTTATTATTTCTACAAAGGTTGATATAAGTAACGCTGACACAAAATCATAGATGTCATTTACACTGTTAAATCTATATTGCAAATCTCCAGATGAGTGACTTTCATAAAATTTTAAATTAATGCGAAATAGTTTTTCAATCATATGGTGAATTGTTTCTTTATAAAGATTGTTTTGTACCAGAAGTATTATGTTTTGTTTCAGCAGATTCGCACAAAAAAAAGCAATCATTATAGATAATGCAATTCCCAAATATATAAGGGTATTGTATCCAACAGAACTTTTTCCCATTGTATCTACAATTTTTTGAATTGTAAGTGATGGTAACAAAACAATACACTGAGTCAATAGTGTCAATATAAATGCAGATACAATAGAAGAAAATTTAACCTTAATAGATGAACTTCTAATATTCTTATTCTTTTTTTTGATGTTCTTTGTTGGAACAATTTTAATAATATATCGTTCACATTCATTAAGCAAATCCTGAAATGACATATGCCTTAAACCATTAACCGGATCATTAATAAAATATTTATTTCCCACTTTTTGTGTTACTACAAAATAATGGTTACTTTTTGTACACATAATAAGCGGTAAATTAGCGCTTATATTTTCTTCCACTAAAAAATCTTCATAGGCCGTAAATTGAAATCCATACTCTTCAGCAATATATTTCATATCAGAGAAAGATAATCCATCACGGCCAATGTTTAAATTAGCTCTTATATCATTTTGATTAAATTTACATCCATAATACTGAAAAACCATAGTCAGACATGAAATTCCGCAATCAGTTGTTCCTAATTGTCTGATCATAGGAACCTTTTTCTTTTTAGGCATATTATCACCTCATATTAACTGCTAAGACACAGGGTAAATCTTCTGATAAATCTCTAAGAAGCGAGTACCCAATTCCAGACATACCATTCATAAAACCTAATGAATAATAACCATACAGAGAACTTACCCCCAGGCATTCGTCTTTGGCTATACCCGCTACTATTTCTTTTCTAATTTTTTTAATATCCATCTCAAATTTTTTATCACCGGATTTTTTACAATATTCTTGTATAATCTCTGTGTTTCCAATATTACCATGACATAAGCAGTTATTATTACTGATACCATTATGATAAACAGTTTCAATAGCATTCCGAATATCCTGTAAGATAATTGTTTTGCATTTATCATCACAAATACTTAACATGCCTATTCTTCCCAATAGAATACCTGGTGCACCATGGCACCATGCAACTGTATAGATATTTTTATCAGATATTTTTTCGCCTTTAAAGTGCCGCTCATCTCTCCAGTTTTTATACGCCTGGTCATAGAGAGTTTGTTCAAACTCCAACCCTTTTTTTATCGCATTTAAAGTATATTCATTTAGTGTATATTCCCATAATCTTGTCAAAGCATAAATAATTCCCGCCGTTCCATGAGACATTCCCGCAAGCGCAGACATTTTAGGATTGCCTGTCCAGCCTCCATTGTGGTCTTGAGATACTATCAAAGTATCACCAGCCTGCTGAGCCAATAATAAATAAGACTTATTATTTGTAATCTCATACATTTCAATTAGTGCAATTATGGCTCCGGAATTTCCATATACCAAATCAAACTTTTTATCATTCGGAATCGCTGCTGACAAAATATCTACGTGACGAACCGCATATTCTAAATATGTTTTTTTGTTTGTGATCTTATACAGCAGGCAATATGTATAAACAAGACCAGCCTCTCCATTAAAAATGCCACTATCTTCCTCTATAAGACTCTGTTTATCTTCCAGCAAATTGTCTGTATATTGATACAATGATTCTGCTACTGCATTTAAAACTTGTTCATATTTTTTACATTGAAAAACTTTATTAATCGCAGCAAAAAATATAGCAATACCAGCCAAACCTTCATATAGATAAACGGATATAGGCCGTATATCCCATGAAAAATTATCATCATCACCAAGAGGCAGTACATCAATCCAGCTAATATCTTTTTTATTCTTTCCCCACACGGCTTTACTAATAAGATAATCAGCAATTTTTTTAACTGTTTCTTCGCATTCAGACTCATATGACAAAACAGATTTATTTGGAATAATATGTTTTATCTTTGAGTTCCTTTCATTCGTTTTATCCACATCATCCAATGCAATGTTTATAAACATCACCTGTTTCTCCAAATCAGCATCACTTAACTCCATTACTTTATGACATACACGTTCAATACTTGTATGGGAAAAGTAATTTTCAATACATTCCCCCCTGCCATTTCTTAGCATAGTCTCATTTGCCATAACTGTAAAATACGGGATATCCATATGAAGCATATCATCCACTTCATGTTTAATTATGTCTTTAGATTTATTAGTAGCTGTACTGTCTTTGTATAAAGAACATAAAAACAATTCTCTATCTTTACAATCCTGAAGGAAATCCGGATGATAAGACAGGTGCAGAATCATACTATATTTTTGGGTATCTTGTATTAGGTGTCTCACTTTTAAATCACCAAAACTATTTAATAGATCACACATACTATTCTTATTAGCAAAAGCATATATATATGCATGACTAAATCCCTCCACAATATTAGCCGAAAATTCTGCAGCGGGCACAAATAAATCATTAAACCTGGCCAGATTATCCCGATCCTCTTTCACAGGGTTTTTATACTCAAGATGCATATTGGATGTATACTCATCAACAATATGCGGAATTTTAAATGGAAAAAGCGTTCCTCCCTGCCCCCCCACTGCACTCATATCAATTCCTTGTCCGTTCTTATCGAACCTTTTCTTAGGCAGAAGACCAGAAGACATAACCGATTCTCTTAGCATATTATTTATACTATCTCTTGCATACTGCTGGTCAGAAACTTTCCAATTTTCAAGAATAGTTTCTGCATCTATGATTTTGGGGTATTCGCCATTTGCTATTAAGTTTTCCTCATGAAAATCATTTGCATTAAGGATGTAGCTGATAAATATCAGTGCTCCAAACCTATAATAATATCGTTTTAACTGTTCATAGCTTCTACAGCAATCACTTTCTATAAACTCTTCCCAACCATAATTTCCACAATCAAGTATATTAAATTCTCCTAAATCATATAAAAGACCGGGTTTTATAAAATTAATGGTTTTTTGCAAATACACTTCTGCTTTTAAACTTCTGGATTTATAAACCAATTTATTCTTATTCTTAAGTGCAAGGATAAATACAGTCTCTCCGCCATTATGAGAATCTGATGTATCTGATTTTAAGGTTTCAATAAATAAGTTTTTATCACTAATATCAAAGTTTTTACATATTTTTTTCCAATCATTGTTCAATCGAGTAACAAACGATATATAGCATCTATTAGTAATTAAAATAGATTCAAATACTAACCGCTCTAAACCAGGATATAACTGAAAAAGCTTTGCTATATAATTTTTATCTTTTAAATAATCTTCATTAAACTGCGAATATTGCTCAGAGGGAGTTCCCTCTAAAAGTCCAATCTCTTTACTTATATACATCTCAAATATTAAGGTTCTTAAAGAAACACTTCCAAGTTTATCTAGCAACGCCCTTGTATAGCTTTTTATAATACTTGGCTGTAAATCGGGAAGTGCTTTATTTAATGCGTACACTCCGAATTGAAGAAAATGAATATAAAAACTCGAAAAATACATTTTATCAACCGGCATTGTTTCATTTTTTGGTGAATCCAACTGATACTCTCTATATAAAATCATTATTTGACTCAATTGATCTATATCCTGTGTAAATATAGGCTCAGTATACTTTGGAAATAAAATAGCTTTAAATGAGTTTCCATATACCGTCGGAAAAACATGCATATCTACACCTGATAATATCTTCTTCCAGTAAGCTAAAACCTCCTCTTCTCCCCTTTTTTCATCCAATATTTTTCTCTCTTTTATATAGTAACTCTTAATTGATATCATATTATTTTCTCCTCAATTCACAATAAATACCTGCACCATTCTAACCTAATAATTAATATGTACCATTCTATTTAGGACAACATTTTTTAAGGTAAGTACCATAATAACATTCTGCTGTTGCTGTACATACAACACCGCCAGACATTCTAAGTTCTCCGGCACCTGCTGAAACTCTGTTTAATTCTGCCTCTTCCATTTCTTTCATAACATTACCAACTGGATTAATAAAATTAATTCTTGTCACTGCATTTCTCATATTATTCATATTAAATTCCCCTTTCGCTTATTAGAATAGTGCAGGTACTTATTCTAAATTGAGCTTTATTATTCTTTAAATTTGTTTGAATAATACCATATAAACAATTTCTTTTTTTTTTAATGTAATTTTTCCTGTTGTTTATGTAATTTTTCCTGTTACTTATTCCACAGTTATTTATAAAATAAAAATAAGTTCATACACTTGTATATCTACAAGAGCATGAACTTATTTTGAACTTATTTAAATTAATGCATAAAAACTAAACTGATTTAACTCATTCTTGGCGTCAGTCTTTTAGATCTTTATTTCGTCTATCGTTCTATAACATTTATCTGGAATAGATCCGATTCTTATAATCTCCCATGCCGCTGGTATCCTCTATGTTATAGCTCATGAGGTAATGGGTCCTTGACGTGCCATAAATGGTAAATCCATGTTCCCGGTATAAATCTGCAAAAGGAGCCGACTGATATACCGTTAGCAAAACAGGTTTCTTAGTCCGGTCTGACAACCGGGTTATAAAATGAAGAAACTCCCCCAATAGCGCTTTCTCCTTACCGGACTCAGACATTATAACAGAGACATCGGTGATCTGGTCCGGCTGTTCCTTATAAGCTAAGAATCCTGTGGTCTCCCCACTCCTTAAGATTTTCAAAAAGCTGGCATCTTTCCTTGTTCTATGAAATAAGTCATCAGCAATGATCATCTGTATCTCTTCAACCCAGCCGCCGTAATACTGATCTACAAATGGTTTTAAGAAGTCTTTTCTTATTTTCATATACTGGTCAGAGTCACCTTCCTCAACCGGTTCTATTGTATATCCCTTACTGATCAGATCATCAGATAATATCATGCTTCCCCCTTACCAGCAATGGTCTGGATTCCTTCTATTTCTACCATTATATAGACAGTCCCCGTAATTATTCTTTCTGGTTCTCTTTTTCCAGCTCTGCTGTTCAAAACCCTCTTCCACTGCTTTTACAAACCCAGATCTTATCCTGCACATAGCGCTTTACCAGCTCTTTTCCCATTTTTCCGTAAACCTTTGGGTCTATGACTGATTTATCTTCATTAAGAATTCGTTTTACCCCGTCACTGAATGCAATCCTTAAATCTGTGGCATAATTCACCTTACAGATTCCTTCCTGAATGCAGCTTCTCACTACATCATCCTCTACACCCGATGTTCCGTGAAGCACCAGGGGAATAAATACTCTTTTTTTAATTTCACTTAAAAGATCCAGACGGATGCGGGGAGTTCCTTTATATACTCCGTGTGCTGTTCCAATTGCAACAGCCAGGTAATCAATACCGGTCTGCTGGACAAATTCCGCTGCCTGATCCGGCAAAGTGAGTCCCACACAGCTGTTTACCAGATCATCTTCTTTCCCTCCGACACAGCCTAATTCCGCTTCAACCGGAACTCTGCAGGGGCGGCATGTCTCCACAACCCGTCTGACCAATTTGGTATTCTCGCCCAATGGCAGATGTGAGCCATCAATCATAACTGATGTATACCCTTCCCTCAGTGCCTGGACGGCCAGTTCAAAACTGTCTCCATGATCCAGATGCAGGGCGACAGGGACAGAAGCTCTCTCAGCCACTGCCTTTACATTGGCATAATAGAGATTTAAACCGGCATATTTAACGGTGGAAGGTGTCGTCTGTAAGATGACAGGCGACTGCATCTCCTGCGCAGCCTCCACGACTGCCATGACCATTTCCATATTCTCCACATTAAAGGCTCCGACAGCATAATTGCCTTTCTGAGCATCAAGCAGCATTTCTTTCGAAGTAACTAATGGCATCTTCTTTCTCCTATTCTTCTGTAATCAGCTGTATAATCTGATCCTTTTGTGTACATTCTTTCAGCCTGGACAGAAATCCGGGTTCCATGAGTTTTTTGGAAAGAGCAGAGAGCAGTTTTAAATGAACATCGTCTTCTTTCTCTCCCACAGCAATCATAAAAACGGCATATACCGGTTCTCCATCTGAAGAATCAAAAGAAATTCCATTCTTTGATATCCCGACAGCGACTCTTGGCACTCGAACTGACTGTGATTTTCCATGGGGAATCGCTATGCCGCTGCCAAATGCCGTAGAAGAGATCTCTTCCCGCTTCATAATCTCTTTTTTAAAAGCCTCTGCATCCTGCAGAACACCATCTGCATAAAGCATTGCCACCATCTCATCGATGATCTCCTCTTTCCCGGTATTTACAAGAGAAAGGCATATTGTCTCTTCTTTCAGTAACGAATCCGGTAAGATATCATCATCAGCATTCCATACAGCCGTATCTTTTTTTGCAATCGGAGTCACAAATATGTAAAGAACTGCCCCAATAAAAGAGCCAAGCAGTATACAAAGTACCCATACAGCCGGTTTATTCACCAGACCAAGAATCAGGAAACCTCCATGAGGCGCCGGCACTTCAATCTTCATCAGATAAGTGGAAACAGCCGAAATAGATGAGCTTAACATGAGAATTGGAATTACTTTTAACGGATTCTTCGCCGCAAAGGGAATGGCTCCCTCCGTTATATGAGTGAAACCCAGAACATAATTAACCAGAGCTGCAGTCCGGTCCTCCTCCGAAAACCGGTTTTTCTTAAGGGTGGCTGCAATGGCCAGAACCAGAGGAGGCGTAATGCAGGCAGCCGAAACACCTGCCATAAAATAGTAATTTCCCTGTCCAAGAAGAACGGTTCCTGTTACATAAGCGGCTTTATTAACCGGACCTCCCATATCAAATCCACACATGCAGCCAATAACAATTCCCAGGAGAACCGGACTGGTATTCTGAATCTTTGATAATGCCGCCATCATCCACTGGTTAAGGGCCGCACAGGGCTGGGCAAAGAGCATCATCAGGATGCCTACACCTCCAATGGTGACGATAGGAACAATAAAAATAGACTTCAGCCCTTCCAGCTGTCTTGGAAGTCTTCTTAAGGAACTGACTACTCCCTGGGAAAGATATCCCGATAAAAATCCGGCGACAATTCCACCAAGAAATCCCGCATCAGTACCAGCTGCAATGGCACCTCCCACCAGACCGGCCAGGAGTCCCGGGCGCCCGCCGATGGACTGGGCGATAAAACCACTGAGAACTGTGACCATCAATCCCATGGAATAACCACCTACTGATTTGATCATCGCAGCAACCGCGTTGTACTGTTCTGACTTCGGATCAAAGGAATAAATGCCCCATAAAAAAGAAACAGCAGTCAGAACACCTCCCGCTACGACCAGTGGAAGCATGTGGGAAACACCGTTCATCAGGTGCTTATAGATCTGACGGGCGGTATTTTGATTCTGACTGGGGGCCAGATTATGAATTGCGGTCCCTTTTCTGACAGGCACCTTTCCATCCAGGCATGCCTTTACCAGTTCCTCCGCCTTACTGACTCCATCCCCCACCGATACCTCCAGAACCGGCTTGCCATTAAAGCGCTCTAAATCCACGCTTTTATCACTGGCAACAATAATTGCATCTGCTGCCCTGATATCTGCCTCAGTTAATGCATTTTCAATCCCGATTGCCCCGTTGGTTTCCACTTTGATCTGACACCCCAGTTTTCCAGCCGCCTCTTTTAAGGCCTTCTCAGCCATAAACGTATGGGCGATTCCCGTAGGGCAGCCTGTAACTCCAAGTAAATTCATACTCCCTCCACCTTTCTCACAATAATCTCTTTTGCATAGTTCTCAACTTTATCCATTAAACCCAGTCCGCTGCTCTCTGCCACATTGGCCCCTACCGCTGCGGACCGCCTTAATGCTCCCTCAATCTCATATGGCTGCTTCAGCCATATACTTAAAAAACCTGCAAGTGCCGCGTCACCGGCACAGGCTGAGCTTACCAGCTGAATTTTCTTAGTTCCTGCATGGTAAAGCTCACTGCCGTTATAAAAGTAGGACCCCCGTTCGCCTAAAGTCAGAAGGATATTTCTGGCGCCGCTTTCATGGAGATCCTTAAGAACATCCGTTACATCTGCCTCATCCCTCATTACAATTCCAAAGATATCCTTAATCTCTTCGTCGTTGGGTTTAATCAGATACGGGCGGCATCCCATTAAATCTTTTAAATAGGAAGAGCTGATATCCAGAATAACAGCCGCCTGCTTCTTTCTGCAGATCTCCATCACCTCATCATAAAAGGTATCCTTAAGCCCTTTTGGAAGGCTTCCGCTGATAATTAACGTATCCATATCGTTAAGCGTCTCCATCAGCCTGCACAAATTCTTCTGCTTCTTTGGGGAAACATAGGAACCTTCATTTACAAACTTATACTCTTCGGTTCCGTCATTTAAAAAAATGTTGATTCTGGTGGTATCGTCCACCCAGACCGGATACACTTTAATCCCCCGCTTCCGGGTCTCATCAACAATATACTTCCCGGAAAACCCGCCGAAAAAGCCAAGAACAGCGGACTGTGTCTGAAACCGCTTCAGACAGTAACTGACATTTAACCCCTTTCCGTTGGGTGTATATACTGCATCAAAAGTACGGTTCACCACCTTTCCCATAATTCCATAAGACGAGATATTCATATCAATCGCCGGATTTGCTGTCAATGTATAGATCACCTTATTCCACCTCTCTTTTCTATGAAAACCCCTGCTTGTCTGTTATTATAGAGAAAATATCGGTGAAAATCTTTTCAGTTTCTGAAAACTGCTGTATCTGATCCCCTGACCGTTCTGTGCCTGGCCACAGGCTTGCAATTCCACTAAAATACGCTGGAATACCAGAAAATCAGGTGCTCCAGCGTCTATGTAACCGGTCAGGAATAAGTTGACATATAATCTATGATAATTCTGCAGATCATATACAGTGGAATCCTCGAAGAGACCTCAAATTCCTTAATGGCCTGATGAGAATGCTTAAACCCTACCAGAGAAATCTTACTGCATGACAGTAACCTGGACTTAGGATTGCAGCAGCATGAAATTACGCAGTTCCCCTTCTGGTGGGCTGTGACAGCCGAAGAAACCAGCTCCGGAGTCTGTCCGTTCAAAGATAAAATAAACAGAACATCCCGCTCTTTCAGCTTCGAAGCCTTCACCTGCATGATATTGGGATCATCCGTAAAGAAAACATCATAATCCAAAAGCTGTAATTTTAATGAAAACTCCTGACCAACATAGGTGGTGAGGCCTCTGGCAAACACTGATATCTGATGTGCCTCCTTTAAACACTGAATGACTGCCAGAATATCCGTCAGTGAAATCCGTTCATGTACAGCCTGAGCCTCAATGAGTGTTTTATTAAAAAGCTCATTCATGCTCTGAATCTCTTCACTTCTCGCCTTATTCCCGGAGCGGTACCTTAATTCATTAAATCCATTCAGGCCGCACTTACGAATGGCTCTTGATACCGTAGAGGGTGAAGAGTAAGTATCAAATGCAATATCAACAATGGACATTGCATGAAGAGTGTTCTCATGGCTGTTGATAAAATTAATAATTTCCAGTTCTGTCTTTGTCAGATTTTCTATTATATCTGAGTCAAGTGAGATAATTATGAAAACCTCCCCCTTTCCATACCTTTGCAGTCGCATAAATGCAACTTAACGGGCAAAAAAAATTCTTGCAGCCTCTTCTTTCGTCAGCGGGATCATCTTCATAATTTTGTTCATCTCTTCTACCGTAAATGTATTGCCTTTCCTCTTCATCTTACGATAAAATGTACATCTGCTTACTCCGATGGCATCTGCAATCGCTTCCTGAGTCAATGCTGACTCTGCCATCTTCTCCTTTAACATTTGTATATTCAAATAATACACCCCTTTCCAGTTGCATTAATGCTACTATTGTAATATAAGAATAGCTCATAGGAATTAAAAAGTCAATATGCAAATCGCAGAAATGCATCTATTGTCGTTGCATTTTTGCAACATTGATGATATGATACCTATAGGATACATTCAGGAGGTATGAACATGTCAGTTACTGGTCAGAGAATAAAAGAAAGAAGAACTCAATTAGAGATGAGCGCAGACGATGTAGCCGCCCGGTTAGGCGTTTCAAGGTCTACGATTTTCAGATATGAGAACGGACACATCGGGAAGGTTCCCGCTAATGTTTTAGAAAAACTGGCGGGCATTCTTAAAACTACTCCAGCTTATTTAATGGGCTGGCAGGATGAGAGCGCTGAATATCAGTATTCAGGCTGGAATGGACCTGCAGATTCAGCCGTCGAAAGCTTATTCAGAGAAGATGGCGGCAAGGGTTACCACACAGATGGTGAGTTGGAAACTGTTATTCAAAAAGCTCATCCGGACGACAGGAAAAAGATCACTGCCATGGCGAAGCTATACTTCACCCTGACAGATTCCGGGAAAAGAAAAGCCTATGATTATCTCATTGATTTGTCCGAACAGCCAAAATACCGGAAGCAGTATCATGACGCCGTTTTTCAGGTTGTGGAAGAAGAAAAAGAATAAATTAATCCAGCTGTTCCATTTAAATTTTATATCAGTAAAAAATCTTGCTCCTGGTAATAAAATCTTGCTGATTTGTAATTAATAGTATGATAAAATAAAATGTATTTTCCACACAAACAATACTATAGAAAAGCAGGAACAGTTGAACTATGGAAGCAAAATTAGAAAAAAAATATGGTTTATTTACAGCCATCGCGATGGTTGTAGGCATCGTTATTGGGAGCGGTGTATTTTTTAAAGCCGAAAAGATCCTGACTGCAACAGGGGGCAATTTAAAACAGGGCATTCTTGCGTGGATTATCGGCGGCATCATTATGATTTCCTGTGCATACACGTTTTCAGTCATGGCTACGAAGTACCAGTACATCAATGGTATCGTAGATTATGCAGAAGCGACAGTAGGAAAAACTTATGCCTATTATGTGGGCAGTTTTATGGCAATCATCTATTATCCTACGATTACCGCAGTTCTTGCATGGGTATCCGCACGGTACACCTGTGTAATCTTCGGTTTTTCCATAACCGGAGGAGAATGTATGACCATTGCCTGTCTTTACCTGATCTCCAGTTTTACAATCAACGCTTTATCTCCGGTTTTAGCAGGCAAATTTCAGGTCAGCACTACTGTCATTAAGCTGATTCCTCTCTTTTTAATGGCAATTGTCGGAACGTTTACCGGTCTACGCAACGGAATGACCACTTACAATTTTACTCATACCGTATCTGCAAGCACCTCCAACGGACTGTTTACAGCCATTGTAGCTGCCAGCTTTGCCTATGAGGGCTGGATTATCGCGACCTGTATCAATGCAGAACTTAAAAATGCAAAAAGGAATCTTCCCCTTGCTTTAATTTCCGGCACCTTAATCACCATGGCGGCGTACATCCTGTATTACATCGGGCTGGCAGGTACTGTTAAAAATGAAGTAATTATGGCAGGCGGGGAAGCCGGAGCCAAGCTGGCTTTTGAGACAGTTTTTACCTCAATCGGAGGCAACCTGTTATTTGTGTTTGTTATTATCTCCTGCCTGGGCACCTTAAACGGACTGATGCTTGGATGCACACGCGGAATCTATTCTCTGGCAGCGAGAGGTCTGGGACCGAAACCTAAGGTTTTCAGCCAGGTAGATCCTATGACGAACATGCCTGTTAACTCTGCAATTTTAGGATTATTCCTCTGCGGCGTCTGGCTGTTTTATTTCTACGGAGCCAATCTGACTGCCAGCTGGTTTGGATTTTTCACCTTTGATTCTTCCGAACTGCCAATCGTCACTGTTTATGCATTGTACGTTCCTATTTTTATTAACTTCATGACAAAAGGCAAAGGACTTAACTTCTTTAACCGTATATTAATGCCCTGCTTATCCCTTGCAGGCTGCGTATTTATGATCATTGCAGCATGGTTTGCACACGGAATGGCTGTAGTTGCTTTTCTTACTGTTTTTTTTGTTGTTATGGTATTTAGCGCTCTGTTTTTAAAGAGAGCAAAACCCTCGTTTTAAGATATGCATAACATCTGGGATAAAATCAAGTTGGTGGGAAGTCTTTTCCTGAAGTCATATTACTGTTTTGTTTCTGTGGATTACAATCCACAGAAACAAAAAATAATCTAACAATCACTGATCATAACATTCGTGAAGATTCTCCGCAGCTCTGGATTTAAATCACGTTCTGCAGACATATCAAAAACCGGTTTTTCATTCATATTAAAATGCACTCTGCGAATCCCGGAGCATCTCAGATGATGTGTAAGCGCATCTTCCGCATGATAAGCAATCATCAGATTTCCTTCCGGATCTATGAAAAAAGAATTATGCCCGGAACCATATTCGCCTTCTACAGAATAGAAAGTAAGAACCGGAGTATTGCTCTTTTTCCAATTAGAAATCTGTAATAGGTCATCACCAGCTTTTGCGGTAAGCAGCCCCAAAGCATATGTATATCCATCTGCCGCACCTCCAGAGTAAGTAACATATACGGTATCTCCTGCAACAAATGCATGTGGGCCCTCATTGTTAATAGTCCCCTCAACATTTTCCCACCCAAAAAGCGGTCTGGAAAGCAGCACAGGATCACTGGTCAGTATCCACGGAGTCCTTTTATCTGCAGATGCAATATAAAGCATGGAACCACTGTCCAGTTTGGTACCTATATTTTCCCGGTAAGACCAGATCATATAACCATTACTCCCGGCTTCCAGATAAGTCATGTCGAGAGAAATGCCATCTGTGGTCAACCAGGTTCCGTCCTTTTTCTGAATTCTCTTCGGTTCTTCCCAACTATCTGCATCTGGGATATGACCGCCTTTTTTGAGTTTCATTAAATGGCACTGCGGCCCCCATACTTTCCCTCCTACTGCAAACAAAATATAAAGCTCTCCACCTATCAGATGGAACTCCGGTGCCCAGAACGTCTGGATAAAATTACGTTTCTCGTCATAAGCCAGAATCAGCTGCTGCTTTATCCCTTCATCAAAAAGCCGATCGGGAACTTCGGCTTCCCTGACATATAGCCCTACATCATTCAAGTTATCATTGGTAGCTATAAAATAGTATTTGCCTTCCCATGGAAAAATCATCGGATCGGCGAACCCCGTTGCTAACGGAAATGGATATTTACGGTCCGTAACAGTTCCGTTGATCGTATATTCTCCTGGCTTTTTAGAGTCTGGTCCCTCCAAATCCCACAATACTTTCTTCTGAACAGTGGAACCGTCCGAATAAACAGCTGTTGCCGTCACTTTGCTTAGTTCATTAAAAGAAGATACAGAGATATGGTCCGGCACTATTATTTCAGTATTAAAAATTCGGCTCCATTTCTGAATAATGCGGTCACAGAGGCCGCTCCCAATTTTCACCACATTACCAGCAACTGCACCTTTCGGACCATGTACGGCACCCCCTTCAATCAGTCCATTTATGGACTGCACAGCTGAAAAACCGGTCTGGCATATGATATCTTCTTCTGTCGTGATTTGAAAACATTTCCCATTCCTTGTTTTCCATGTAATATGATATTTTCCTTCAAAATTGTCATAAGTACATGTTACTGTTTTTATTTCTTCATCCGACCCCAGATCAAGCAGTCCGATATAATTAAACTCCATAAAATCTTCTGTAATCCAGTACAGAACTTTTCCAAAACTTTCTTCATCTGCACTGCCATCCTGATTCACACGAACAGCCATAATTCCATAATTCCCAGCCGCCATCTGAAATACCCATGGGTTTCTGAGTCCTTTGGGGTGAATGACGTTATCCTCTCCAATTGTACCCTCTGCAAACAGAATTCCATAATTCTGATTCAGTGCCTGAAATGACCGCCCATCTCTGCTCCATGCAAAATGAATGCTGCGTGCAAGTCCTTCCGGATACCTCTCTTCATCGGGCCGACGCGTATAGCTCAGTAAATCAGCCTCTTTTTGTCTGTAAATCTCCTCCATCTGTCTGACTCTCCCTCCATACATCTTTATCTTTTTAATATAACAGTTCCAAACCCACCCAGACTACTGCTCTTTACTCCATAAACAAGCTTATAGCCCTGTATTGGTAATTCAAGCCTTACCGGATCTGCATTAAAGTTTTGAATAATCAGATAGGTCGTTTCATCAGACTCTCTGGTGGTCACTTCTACTCCATCAGGAATAAAAGGCAGAGGTTTTTCAATATTTTCATCTTTCTGCACTGCCTCTAAAAAGTCATTGTAAAACTGCTGTTCCATATCCGCACAGATATAATATGCCTTTCCCTTTCCGTATTGATTGCAAGTCAAGACAGGAAGACCTTTATAAAAGTCTTTCTCATAGGCCATAATCACATCAGCCTCCGTAACTTTCACCAATTCACACAGTTTCTGACAGGTATAGCTCTTTTGCAGGGAAAGGAGATTATCCCTGACAGGAACCGCTGTATTTTCTTCACCATCATATAATCCGTCAATTTCAGTTCTCCTTAAGCCAAAGACTTCCGTCAGCTTTCCAGGCGCACCTCCCAGGTAACAGCGATCCGTATCATCTGTGACGCCAGACCAGAAAGTCATTATGGCGATTCCGCCATTTTTCACAAAATCCCTGATTTTATTCTCAATCCCTGCACGGAACATATATAGCATAGGAATCAGTACAATGTGATATTCCTTCAGGCCATCTTCCATATCAATAACATCCACGTCCAGCCCAAGTCTCCGCATCCCGGCGTACATCTTTTCTGCAGTTTCTTTATAGGGCAGCCCTGCATTTCTGGGCCCCTGTGCATCCATTAAAGCCCATCGGTTCTCCGTATCATATATAAGAGCCGCCTTTGGCTTTTGAACCGTTCCCACAAACTCATTCAGACTGGAAAGTGTCTCACCCACCTGGCAGACCTCGTGAAAAACCCTGGTGTCTTCTCCTCCATAATGATCAATGACTGCGCCATGGAATTTTTCTGAAGCTCCACGGCTTTGCCGCAGCTGGAAGTACAGCACGCTGTCAGAGCCATGAGCGACTGCCTGCAGCGATGCAGCATGAAGTATTCCGGGCTTTCTTAGTTTGCTGACCTCCTGCCAGTTTGTTGAGGATGGAGAGGATTCCATCAGAAGAAATGGCTTTTTCAGCAAAGTACGCATAAAATCATGCTGAAATGCCGTTTCTACGGCAGTCTGGGGCTCCGGCTTTTTATGCCATTGCGGATAACTGTCCCAGGAAGCCACATCAATGATTTCTCTGAATTTTCTGTAATTCAACCCATCATAATCGCCCATAAAATTAGTAGTAACCGGTTTTTGACAGCCTCCATCACGAATTGCCTTCTTTTCCTGCGCCGCAAAATCCACAGTTTGCGCAGTTACAAATCTTTTCCAGTCCAGATTCAGGGCATGAAGCATCATTTCCCCTCTGGACGAAGGGCTTTCTATCTGATCAAAACTTTGATAGGTGTGGCTCCAGAATGCAGTATTCCATTTGCGGTTCAATTCTTCGATTGTATCATAACGTTCTTTCAGCCAGCTTCTGAATTTTGCCTGGCATAACGGGCAGTGGCAGTCTCCTCCGTATTCATTGGAAAGATGAAAAAGCAGAACGCCGGGGTGATTCCCCACTTCCTTTGCCAGAAGCGTATTAATCCCTCTCACCTTTTGGCGGTAAACTGGCGAGGTATAGCAATGGTTCTGCCGTCCGCCAAATAAATTCCGTTCTCTTTGTTCATTCATCCGAAGCACCTCCGGATATCGCCTGGCCAGCCACTGAGGCCTCGCACCGGAAGGCGTTCCAAGAATTGTATAAATTCCATTCTGATACATCCGGTCTACAATCTCAAGCAGCCAGTCAATGTGATAGTTTCCTTCCTCTGGTTCCAGAAAGGCCCAGGAAAACATCCCCATTGTAACCGTATTAATACCTGCCTTTAAAAAAAGTACCAGATCCCGTTCCAGAATATCCGGGCAATCCAGCCATTGCTCCGGATTGTAATCACCTCCGTGCAATATCTTTCCCTGTCTCATCGTTAAATTTTTATTCATATCGTTTCATCTCCATAATCCCCGCTCTATTACCCTACATGGTAGAATCTTTAATCAAAACATTATAGCTCAGAACCAACTTGTTACAGTCTGCATTTTTATTGATGGCAACAGCGCCATCTCCTTTACATTAAACTCAGACAAGTGACCGCAGGGTAACGGTGCTGGTTATATTATACACTATTTTGTTAACAAAAAATAATGCGCAATTTTTTATATTACGCAATCTTTTGATTTCTTGACTGACTGGCTTATTTGTGCTAACATAACAGTTGTTATGCCAGCACAGTAAGATTGGAGAAAACAAGCATGAAGCAGAATTGGGAGAATCCAGCTTCACAGGAGTCCGATGCCGGAACAACCCGTGAACGGCTGATAAAAGCAGGTAAAGAAGAATTTTATGAAAAAGGTTACAGGCAGGCCAGCCTCCGTAAAATTTGTGCTGCCTGCGGCGTTACCACCGGGGCCTTTTATTTTCATTTTTCCGGAAAACAGCAGCTGTTTTCAGCCATTGTGGAACCAGTCATTGAACAATGGACCAGTCTGGGTAACACACTTGCAGACCGGGAGCTTAAAGACCAGTCCACCGCACTGGATAACGACCGGGCTATGATGGACCTGGAACTAAGGCACCGCAGGGAAATACTCATTTTGCTGGAAAAATCCTCCGGCAGCGGAAAAGAAAACTTTCTGGATAATCTGAAGCAGGAGCTTAAAAAGCATTTCATGACTCATTTTACCAAAACCATCGGCCATGTTCCCAATGGGGAGTTCATACAGCTTCTGGTAGATATGCGCATCTATGGAAACATTCAGCTGCTAAAAGGAAATTACGACAGGACACAGACATTATTTTTCAATGATCTTCTGGCTCATTATGCAGAAGGCGGATTTACATATCTAATTCAAAACTGCAAAGACCGGTTATAGAATCCAGGGCAAGGTGCCCTGGATTTTTTATATAACAAAAACAGGCAGCCGTTATGCTGCCCCCATTAAAAGGAGGTATCTTAATTATGAAACAACCAAACTACGGAAACTGGATTTCCAAATCCATGATGCATTTTCTATGGGCCGCAACCGCCATCTTCCTGGCGATCACCCTGTTTTTCACCTATCTGTTCCAGGTGAAGATTCTGGCTGCTGCCACTCTGATGCTCACCATACTGTCAGCCATTTTGTCCGTATATCATCAGATTTGCCGCCATGCGTTTTCCTTCTCAGGAAAAGGAGTGATGAGCGGAATCCATAAGGAATTGCTGACTCATCTTAGCTGGAACGGAAACGGTACCCTTCTGGATATCGGCTGTGGCTCCGGCGCACTCACCATTCGCTGCGCCAAAGCATTTCCCAAAGCAGAAATAACAGGAATTGACTATTGGGGAGCGCAATGGAACTATGCCAAAGAACAATGCGAAGAAAACAGGTGGATTGAACAGGTTCCGCCCATTACCTTCTTAAAAGGGGATGCCGCCGTACTTCCGTTCCAGGATGAAAGCTTTGACGCCGCTATCAGCAATTTTGTCTTCCACGAGGTTATGACTCAGCCGGATAAACGCAAAGTCGTCCGGGAGGCACTCCGGGTAGTAAAAAAAGGCGGTGTTTTCGCCTTTCACGATTTATTTGAGCAAAAGAAACTATATGGTGATATGGAAGAATTGGTGGAAGAACTAAAAAAAGAGGGGATCACAGAAATCCATTATCTGGCTCATACAGAACATATGGATTGTATACCGTCCTATGTGAAAGCACCATGGCTGCTGTCAGGCCTTGGGATGCTTTATGGGGTGAAATGAGTTCTTACAAAGAAAAATGAATCCTGTAGTATCCTACCGGTGAGTTAAAAGCAGCAGCCTCATTATTCCAGTAAAACAAATATGAGGCTGCTGCTTTTTTACAGTAATCGCATTTAAGAATATCTCTTTACTAAATAAATACCCCACAATAGCAAATCTGCGCCTATATATGTTGCATTTTTGCAACATCAGTGGTATGATACATCCAGGAGGTGGTAAGATGTCAATAACCGGTCAAAGAATTAAAAAAAGAAGAAAACAATTACAGATGAGCGCCGACGATGTAGCGAATCTTTTAGGGGTTTCAAGATCTACTATTTTCAGATATGAAAACGGCTATATCGAAAAAGTCCCTGCTAATATTTTAGAAAAACTGGCTGAGATTTTGAAAACGACTCCGGCGTATTTAATAGGCCGGAAGGATTATTACACTGATACCAGAGATCTGAATATTGACCCTGTTACCTGGCACAACAGTACTGTTAAGTTTGAAGACGAAATATTACTCAAAGACACAGCTGATAACACCTACCGCACAGATAAAGGATTCAGATCCGTTGAGCCAGGAACATTCCATGACGACAGTGACAAAATCGCCACCATGACTGCAATTTATTTGACGCTGACTGATGCAGAAAAGAAGAAAGCCTACGATTATTTTATAAACTTATCAAAGCAGACAGAATCCGGAAAACAGCGGTGAACTACTGGAGCCTGTTCCAAAATATATCATTATAAAGTTCCTAACAATTATTTGGCATAACCCTCAAAGTGTTTTTATTTTAATTTTATAAATATCCGCTGTTTTCCCATCATACTCAAAACTTCTTTCATATACTCCACCATTCTTTTTTATGGTTTTTATGGAAGGTATATTGTCTTGTTCTACTGATAAGTGTAATACTAATAAGCCAGCCTCGTTTGCAATAACCAGCAGCTGTTTAAGCATTTCTGTTGCAATTCCTTTACGTCTGAAAGTAGGTCTTACGCTGTATCCGCAATTTCCAAAATTGATTAAAAAATCATTAAGTGTATGTCTCAAATCAATAATACCTACGATATTTTTTGTTTTATTATCGATTGCAAAAAAAGTATCTGTAACCACCCAATTCGGATTGACGGTATTAGGGTCAGAGTTATCGGTCACAGATTTTAACCAGTCCTCATAAGAATCTGTTTTATCAAATAATTCACTGCCATTAATAATTTGCTCTCCACAATCAAAATGTTCTTTTCTATAATCTATGGCTTTTTCTTTTAGCGCAGTTGTTGGTCTCACTAATAGTATATCAGGCTTTTCATCTGGCTCTCTCAACTCCATTGTTTCTTTCTCCTATTCAAAATATTTATATTCTTCTATCTCAACATTTCCTTTATTTTCTGTAACATTTCACTTATCTGACTCCTGCTAATATCAGTAACGTTACTCCACATTCGTACACCCTGATAACTATATAAGAGCAGGTCTATGATTGGTTCAGGATTTGTTTTTATAAATTCCCCTCGTTCCATTCCATATTTCAATAGCCGTTTCCATTTTTTTCTTCCCGTATCATTTATTTTTTCAAATAAATCAGACTTTCTTTTAACTGCGTATTCATAGATAGCTAAACTTAAGGAATCTTTTTTATTAAGCATTTCTTCTTCTAAGACAGAAAATATTTCTTCTAAAATAATATCTGCCTTAATACCACGACTCATCTTTTCGTTTATATTATCAATACCACCTTCTGAAAAACCTTTAATAATCTCTTCAAATATATGATCTGTATTTTCATAATGCCGATACAGTCCACCCCTGCTTAATCCCGTCTTATCACAAATATCTTTCATAGTAACTTGAGTAAATCCCTTTACTGCAAATAATTCATATGCCTTTTCCAATATTAACTGTTTCGTCAGTTCACCCTTACTTCCCATCATTGCACCTACTATAATATTAACAAAATAAAATATTTGAATGCGACACCCGTGTCTCTTTGTCAAGACTTTGCTGCCTTTCAATAAAAATATTTATAACTAAACTTACCAATAGATAATAATACCCTTCTTAATTATAGTTACCTGCCATTTCAACTTCTCTCGCCAGGCACTCCAGCTCTCTTACTGACTCCTCTACGGTATCACTTAAAACCGACAATTTAAGAATCCTCAAAAGTCTTTCATAACAATTGTCCGGTTTGTTTTCAAACCGCCGTATATACTCTTCAATTCTTTTACGGCTTGGAAAATACGTATGATTCAGCGCATACAGAGCCTGGAACAGATGATCTAACGAGCTTTCCAGCACCTGATGATAAAATAGAACTTCTTTTCTCAAGATTACTCTTCCCAGGTCCTCTTCATTAAGTACCCTGGAGATATGAAATTGAAACAGCTTATGAAACAATTCAACCGGAGGTCTCTTTACCATTGCTTTCATATCTGACCAGACAGAATCCTCTTCATATAATATATTAATAGTTTCAACACTGGACAATCTTCCGGTTGGATAAAAGCCGCCTGTCATTCCCAGATGTTTTCCCTGCAAAGTTTCTTCCAGATACGACATCATCTCTTTCACAGTAAAATACATAGGCATAACCTCAATTCCATCAATTACCAGTATATCTCCATACCCCCACATGCCACCGTTGCATACATTCATGGAGCAATCTGAGTATTGCCCCGCAAAGACAGAATATATCCGCTCTCGCTCTATCTTTTCCGGAATATCCGTGCAAAGAACAAACAAATCAATGTCACTCTGCCCCGGCACCAGTATTGCATTTATATCACCTGTCTGCGCTATTCCTTTCACCTCTTTACATTTTGATATTTCACACACCAGATTATCTTTTATCTGAAGAACATTCATGTCTGTTTCCTTTCTATAGTTAAAATTACTAATGCTGCTTAATCACCGGCCTGCTGCCCCCAATACCGTTCTGAGCAATCCTTTAAAATACCCTATCATTCCATTTACATCGTCCAAATCATAATAACCTTTCTGCTTTAGCTGAATGGCCCCTGACAAATTGTTCAGGCAATGACCAACATGGTAGAACTCCATCCTTTTGGGATCTAAACCATTATCCAAATTATCAAAAAATTTGCCGAACCGGATCTTTAAGAAACTTGCCTCTTCTTCCAAATCACAATATTTCCCCCCTTCAATATCAATTAAGTAAGCATTGTCATATTTATCAACCATAACATGGTTTGGTCCCAGCTCACCATGTATAAATGTATACTCCTGCCTTTTCTGTAAGCCCTGTGTCAGCTCAACCAATTTCTCTGATATTTTAACGTACAATTTACTGTTGCTGTCATCCGCCTCCTTTAGATATATTATATTTTTCAATGCCAGTTTTAACGAATAACCTATGATATCAAATTCCTCCGTTTGCATCCGATTCAGCTGTCCGGCAAATTCACTCTTTTCTTTGTGCAGGTTTGTGATGCTGGCCTTTAAAGAATCCAATACCGTGGGCAAACATTCTGATTGCCGTGAAATAATTTCATCCATATCAGTTCCATTTATGTATTCTGCAAAAGCATATTCATATTTCTGATCTCCTTTGCTTCTATCCATAAAATATAACTTTGGCGTAAGTACGTTATGCTGTATCATAAGTTTGTTATTTAATTCAAACAATTCTGCACTGCTGCAAGAAAATATATCCTCATTCTCATTATAAGTAAAATACGATGTGCTTTTATCCCATATGTAGATAATAAAGCAGAATCCGTTATCGGTCTCTGCTAAATATGTATGCTTTTGCGCGCCACCCAAAATTCTTGTCATTCGATTCAGGACAAATGAATTTCCAAAAACTTCTTTTGATTTTATACCCATATAATTTTGAACCTTATGAGTATCCATATAGAATTCCTTTCTATACTTATTCATAGATTTTACCTTCATCTTTGAGACACCTAATCAACGAAGAGTACTTTACCAATGGAATAAAAAGTATCCCGCCGGCAATGAACAGAATCACTCTAAATATCAGTAACATTATATCTGATAATGAAGATGTATTGGGAATAAATGTTATGACTTCTAACAGAAATATTAACAGCACAGCCCAGATATAAACCCGCCTAATACTTCTGTATACGTCCAGCTTATCGGCTAAATCTGTATGCAGTTCAAATGGTTTTCCGTCCCTTTTTTTCTCCAAAATCAAAAGTTCTTTATTAAACCCTCCGGGTGATGTAGTAATCTGTCCCAATCCCGCAGCATATGGACGCCATTTTACCTTTCCATAAGAAAATTTGATATTAATACTTTTAGTAAAAGTCCTAAACCCCACACCTTCAAGATATCTTCGGTAATCTTTTGCCTGAGAATAAGCCTTATGCCCCACAAATTCTACTGCATACTCGTATTCACATAATTGGCATTCCTCAAAAACATAAAAAACTCTGCCGCATTTCTTTAGTCGGTAACCGGAATCAGCCATACTGTTCAGCCATTTTTCCTGTCCGTCCACAAAATCATAAAAATATCTGAATATTATTTTGCTCATCCGTTCTTACCTCCAAAAATTATTGTTGAGGCCAGCTTCATAACTTCAGCCATTCGCTTTAATTCTTCTTCTGCTATCTGTCTTCCAACATCAGTTATGACGTATTTCTTTTTCTTGCTGTCAAATTCATCATCATAAGGAACAATCCACTTTTTCTTTACCAATGCATTAATAGCTCCATACAAAGTACCTGCACCCAAAGCAACCCGCCCATCTGTTTCTTTGTCTATAAACTGCATAATACCATATCCATGATTCGGATTATACACAGCCAACAGGACAAGAAAAGTAGTTTCAGTCAATGCACCGCCTTTTATATTATCCCGAATAATTATCGCTCCCATCTATATTACGTTTACTGTAATAAATATATCACTAAACGTAATAAAATTCAATATTTTTTAACGGATCTGCCTGTCATACTTACTTCTCCAATGAAACAAGACCATCCTGCATTCAGCAAGACGGCCCTTTTAATCAACAAACAAATATTTACTTACTTAAGCACAGAAGTTTCACCATTAATGCCACGCTTCCCACATTGTAGCCACTGCATGCGTAGACTGCCTTCAGACCCGGGTTCGTTATGATTAAAAGCGGAAGCTTTTCGGGGTCTGCATACATATTACGGGCCAACGGCTCTACCCCCTCATCAAAATTAAAGTAGCCTACTTTTATTCCGGGAATTGCCTTAAGAACCTTATGGACGGTTTGGTTTTCTAATGACCGTTCGCCTTGCAGCAGAAAAATAATCTGAGCATTCAACGCATTTAAGGAATCCTTTTGTTCCAGCATTTCGTTAAGAACGTGTTCGGTCGGTTCCTGACCCTCAGATAAGACAGCCAGTATATTGGCTTTCTCAGCCATAAGTTCTGATGCTAAAATTGTATGCTCCCCAGTATGCTTTTTCATGTTTACTTCAAAATCATTTATCACATAGTCAACCAGCATGTCCTCCATGCTTCCAGCGCGCATGTGCATGGTGACCGGCTTTGCTTCATCCTTTTTCAACTCAAACAAATACTCACTGGCGTTTTGGTTTCCACTTGGAAGGCGGACAGAAGTAATTAAACGATAAACACCGGGCGCTAAATCCAGGCTTAAAAAGCCATCACTAAACTTTAAACCAGTATAATCCAAAGTCACAAACTGTCCATCTTTTAGCATACCAATGGTCCACGTCTGATAATAAACCGGCGCACTGTCCGCATTTGCGTATAACAACAGCTTTCCCTTTTCCCCAGTCAGATATTTTGTACCTTCTTCCTCTCCTGTTACGGATGCAAAACTTCCATCCTCGTATATCTCCGCTTCCAGATTCACGGGATTTATTCTGGCGGGTATCCCCAAAGTACGGCAGATGGCTGCAAATAATATCTTCTGGCTAAGAGGATTTCCCTGCAAAAGCTTAAGACTTCCAACCGGAGTGGAAAAAATTGTCCTGTAATCAAGCTTCGGTTCAAAACTAATACTGCGCTTTATGTACTGCCAAATAGCCCGGGGGTTCTTTCGGAATTCTTCTTTTTCTTTCTCACCGAAGAATCCATCGATAAACACCCGGTAATCCGTCATCTCTTCCAGTAAAATTCTGGGACATAGTATATATTTTACATAAACGTCCAGTTTCCTGTTTTCTTCCCACGTCTTACGGTACGGAGCCGCTCCGATTAAATGACTTTCCAGAATGTCCGCTCTGGCATCTTTATAGTCCTTTACAGTCAGACTCTTCAGCATACTTTCCCGATCCGGATTATTATCTTTATTCAGGAACCTGAAAATTTCATCAAAATTACCTGCGGATAACCGGAGAATATTATTTTTCTCTGAACTTTCAAAGGCATCCTCTTTAAAGTACCCTGCAATCCTGCATTCCCTCATCTGATTGGCTTTGTTAATTCTGTCTCTGTTTCTTTCTTTTTGCTCCTTTGTGAGTTTAAATGCATGCATAGGATAATCCTTTGGAGCTCTGACATCCGTATCAACCCATACATCCTTTATGGATTTTTTATTTTCATCCCTTAGAAACAGCACCGCATGATCTACATCTTCTGGTGAAATCCATGTTTCGCAGCTGAGTTTCCCTTTCCTTGCCCGTACATGTACATCGCCAAGACCAATGGTGATTTTCACTTTTCCCTGATTGTCTGTATATAAGGTCGCCACACTGCAGTATTCTGCCATATTAAGAATTTCTATAGAAACCGAAGCGTTCTCTGCAGGATTGCTTTCCTCATCAAGCACCTGTATTTCATAAAGCCTGGTCCGGGCATAGGCGGCCGTTTCATTATAATAAACCAATAAATCATCCTGTCCCAGACACTCCTTTAACGATTCACCCGAATAATCGGAAAAGGTTCTGGTGTGTACCAGCAGTGCCCTGGAGGATGCATTGGTAAACCAACCCTTATCCAGCACTTCCTCCGGCTCACAGGCCCCCAGGAAATGCCACCTTCCATCCACAAACACCTCAACCCATGCATGATTATCATCACAATGAGCCCATCTGGGTGTATATACCTGTCTGGCCGGTATACCTACGCTCCGAAATGCCGTTACTGCAAACGTCGATTCTTCACCGCATCTTCCTTTTCCCGATTTATATACGGTTACAGGAGATATAGTCCTGTTATCCGAGGCCTCATAAGTCCCGTTTTCCGCACACCAGTAATTGATTTCCAGCACCGCATCTCTTACAGAAAGTCCTCTGACCCGGTCAATCAGTTTATCATAAAAAAACTGGCGGCAGTCTTCAATATTTTCCGTATTTACCCGGTAATATAAAATGTGATGTAAAAAAATGTCCTCCGGAATATTCTTACACCATTCCATATGTTCATAAACCATAAGAGAATGCCTGACAAACCCCAGGAATACGGAGAAATCATATTCTCCGGCATCCCTCAGCGGCATAGTACCATACAGAAATTTCATAAGTACCTGTTCTTCAAAACTACAGCCTTTCATGGCTTTCTCAATCTCCCCCTTAATATCTTTCAAATAGGAGAGCCTGAGCTCATATTTTTCCTGGGCATACCTCTGCAAATGTTCTGTAAACATTACAAAATTCTCCTCTGCGTAATCAATTCATTATATTATTTCATTAAGCCTGTCTTGAAAGATTAAAGGATGGTGACCCCGGCTGAATAAAGCCTGTTGCACGTAGCTTCATCTGGATTGGAATCAGTAATGATTCCATCTATATCATCAAAATGGGCAAATTTATAGGAATCATTAAAATAGAATTTATCCTTTTCCATTACCAGATACTTATGCCTGCTGCTGGCAATGGCCGCTTTCTTTGTCAGCCCATCCTCTACCCCCAGAGTAGTAATGGAATTATCGGTAAGGTCCAGGCCGCAGGTCCCGATAAAAGCCCGGTCGAAACTATACTGCTTAATGATTTCAATGGCAGCCGCCCCCATAAATCCATTCACCGTATGGTACATAATTCCTCCGGTTCCGATGGCGACAATGCTGGGATTCACTGCCAGCGTCTGCATAATATCAATCATATTTGTCACTACAGTCACCCGCTTATGGGACTTGGCAAGCAGATCCGCAACCATGATATTAGTCGTGGAAATATCCAGAAAAATAGTTTCATTCCCGCATATAAGATCGAACGCTTTTTGGGCAATTAACATTTTTTTCTCAATATTCGTATCTCTTCGGTCAATTACATCCCTTTTCAATGGATAATCCTGTGACAACAAAGCTCCCCCATAGGTTCGTTTCAGCTTTCCAGCATTTTCCAGGCTCTTTAAATCCTTTCGTATACAATCCTCTGTCACCTGAAAAAGGGCACTTAAATCCTTTACCTTCACCATGCCCTCAGCCTGAAGAATCTGTAATATCCTGTCTAAACGTTCTTCCGTAAACATGCTTTTTCCTCCATTAATTTTTTCGCCTGGCGGATATCTTCCTCCCTCGTGCGGAAGATATCGTATTCTCCGATTCCCGGAATTCCCATGCTTACATTCTCTTTCCGGTAAATCATGCCGCTGTCCACGATCTCCTTGCCTGACATATGAAAAATCCTGGCGCCTATCTCATCCATCAGACAGGCCATTGTACTCACATTCACCCCGCTGCCTGCCATAATATCAATTTTTCCTTCTGCCTTACGGATCAATTCCCCCAATAGCTTCCTCCCCTCAAAGCAGGTATTCTGCTGTCCCGAGGTCAGTATGGTATCTGCTCCCACTTCTATGGCTTCCTCAAGGCTTTTATAAGGATCCCGGCACACATCGAAAGCACGGTGAAGAGTCAAGCAGCCTCTCCCCACCTTTTCTTTCAGCACCTTCAACCGTTCCACATCAAGATTTCCATCCGGTTTTAAAAAGCCTGCCACAATACCATCTGCACCAAGCTCCCGAAACATCTGGGCATCCTCGGCAATCATCCGGAACTCATAATCTGTATACAAAAAGTCGCCATACCGGGGCCGTATCAGCACATTTATGGGAATATCACAGGCTTTGCGTATTTGCTTAAACTGGCTTACTCCAGGAGTGGTTCCTCCAATCACCAGATTCGCACAGAGCTCCAGCCTCTGGGCTCCTCCCCGTACTGCCGCTATTGCAGACTCCACAGAATCCACACAGACCTCCAAGATATAGTCTTTCATCATTTTCTCCTAACAATATATTTTTCATTGCCATCCTGTTATTTCGCTTTATGGCAGGCTGCAAAATGTCCCGGTCTTACTTCTTTCATCTCCGGTGTATTTTTGCTGCAAACCTCTTCCGCATAAGGGCATCGTCCGGCAAAGAGGCACCCCTGCGTCAAACGAATGGGATCAGGAAGGCTTCCTTCCAGCATAATTCTGATCCGGTTCTTCTCTACATCCGGATCAGGAATTGGAATTGCAGATAGCAATGCCTGTGTATAGGGATGCACCGGATCATCAAACAAAGTCTCACTATCCGCCAGTTCCACCATACTTCCCAGATACATAACACCAATCCGGTCACTGATGTGCTTCACCATGGAAAGATCGTGAGCAATAAAGAGGTACGTAAGATTTCTCTTCTTCTGCAGCTCCTTCAGCAGATTAATTACCTGAGCCTGAATGGAAACATCAAGAGCGGATATCGGTTCATCGCAGATCACAAACTCCGGATCAACAGCCAGGGCTCTGGCGATCCCGACTCTCTGACGCTGTCCGCCTGAAAATTCATGGGGAAAACGATTTGCATGTTCTTCCGAAAGCCCTACCGTTTCTAAAAGCTCAATCACTTTCTTTTTTCGTTCCTGTCCCTTATAAATTCCATGAGCGTCCATTCCCTCTGCAATAATATCCATGACCTTCATACGCGGATTTAACGAAGCATAAGGGTCCTGAAAAATCATCTGCATTTTCCTTGTAAACTCATGACGATCCGCCTGCGAAAGGCTGTTATTAATTTCCCGACCGTCATAAACTACCGTTCCTTCAGTCGGCTCATACAGCTGAATTACAGTCCGTCCAAACGTAGACTTTCCGCATCCGCTCTCCCCCACCAGTCCAAGCGTCTCTCCTTTATAGATATTCAGGCTGATATCTCTCACCGCTTTTAAAGTCTGGTTTTTCCCCACATTAAAATACTTCTTCAAATGTTTTACTTCTAACAAAGGTTTCTTTTCTGCCGACATAATGATTTCCTCCTATTCCCTGAAGGCCTTCGCCCGCTCATCAAGAAGCCAGCAGCGCGCATAATGGGTTCCGCTGCAAAGCATATCCTCAGGAGGATACTGCCTGCAGACCTCCATGGTCTTTGTACATCTGGCTGTAAACGGACAGCCTTTTGGCGGTTCCATCAAATCCGGAGGTGTTCCCGGAATCGCCGTCAGTTCGCTTCCCTTTTCAGAAGCCTTTGGTATCGAAGCCAAAAGCCCTTTCGTATACGGGTGGGCAGTTTCATAAAACAAATCCCTCACATCTGCAGTTTCCACCAGCTGTCCTCCATACATAACAGCAACACGGTCTGCAATATTGGCCACAACACCAAGATTGTGAGTGATAATAATAATAGAAGTTTTGATTTTTTTCTGTAAATCTCTCATCAGGTCCAGGATCTGGGCCTGAATCGTTACATCCAGGGCTGTGGTAGGCTCATCAGCAATCAAGATCCTGGGATCGCAGGCCAGAGCCACCGCAATAACAACCCTTTGTCTCATTCCTCCGGAAAGCTGATGGGGATACTGATCAAACCTTGCCTCCGGATTTGAAATACCAACCAGAGAAATCAGCTCAAAAGCGCGGTCTTTCATCTGGGCCTTTGTCATATCCTTCCGATGCTCTTTTAATACCTCCACAATCTGCTTTCCAATGGTCATAGTAGGATTTAAAGAGGTCATCGGATCCTGGAATATCATGGAAATATCAGATCCTCTTACTGACTGCATCTGCCGCTCATTGTATTTTGCAAGATCTTTTCCCTCCAAAAGAATACTTCCTTCTACAATTTTCCCATTTTTAGGAAGCAGTCCCATAATACTTTTTACAGAAATGGACTTGCCGGAACCGGACTCCCCTACAATTGCCAGAGTCTCCTGTTCATCCAGATGAAAACTGACTCCCCGGACCGCCTGAACCGTACCGTGCTGTGTCTCTATCTGTACCTGTAACTGATTCACTTCTAGTAATCTGCTCACTGACTCTTCACCTACTTTCTCATTCTTGGGTCCAGTGCATCACGCAGACCGTCTCCAAGAATACTGAAACATACCATGATAAGCACAATAACGATGGCAGGGAAAATCAGTACATGGGGAAAATTACGAAGCACCTGGTAACCGTTATTGATCAATACTCCCAGAGAAGCTTTTGGCTCCTGCATGCCAATACCAATAAAACTTAAAAAGGCCTCTGTAAATATGGCAGACGGAATGGTAAACATGGCATTAATGACAATCACCCCAACCGTATTGGGTATGAGATGTTTCCATATAATTCGGGAGGTATTCGTCCCCAAAACACGTGCTGCCAGCACGAATTCCTGGTTTTTAAGCTTTAGAATCTCTGCCCGGACCAGACGGGCCATATTCACCCACCCGGTAATGGAAAGAGCCACCACAATGGTCCATATGCCAGCCGGCATAATCATCATCAAAAGAATCACAATAATCAGGTGTGGAATTCCCACCAGTATTTCAATGATACGCTGCATAACCGCATCCACTTTTCCGCCTATAAGGGCAGAAACCGCCCCATAAACTACTCCAACAGTCAGATCCAAAAATGCGGCCACAAATGCAATGAGCAGAGATATCCGGGTCCCCATCCAGGTTCTGACCCACAGATCCCGGCCGAACTGATCCGTCCCAAACAGATGTGTAATGGAAGGAATCTGATAAATAATATCATAATTAGTTTCTTTATAAGAATAAGCGGAAAACACCGGAGCCAATACTGCCAGAAGCCCAATTGCTATTAAAGTAAACAAACTGGCAACCGCCGCTTTATTTTTCTTCAAACGAAGCCATCCCTCCTGAAATGCAGTCAAATTGGGATGGGCGATATGTTCCTTTTCGGATTCATCCACATGAACCCTCACAAATAATTCGTCCATGCTCACGCCTCCTTTCCTGCTGCCAGGCGGATTCTTGGATCAATCAGAGAATACGCGATGTCAACGATCAGCACTACAAAAATGTAGAAAGCGCTGTAAAAAATCGTGATTCCCATAATTGTAGAATAATCATTGGCCTTAATGCTGTCCACAAATAAGCTGCCGATTCCGGGAATGGTATAAATATTTTCTACTGCCAGGGATCCCGTCAGTAGATTTACAACAATCGGTCCAAGAATCGTTACCACAGGGATAATAGAGTTTCTCACTGCATGCCGCATCAGTACTTTCATAGGGCTGAGTCCCTTTGCCTTAGCAGTAACAATATAATCCTGCTCCAATACTTCTAACATCTCTGTCCTGATAAACCGGGCAACCATGGCTGTGGCAGAAAAGGACAGGGCAACAGAGGGGAGGACTGAGCATCTCCAGTCCGTCCAAAATCCAACGGGAAGAATCCCCCATTTCAGAGCCACATAATACTGCAGTAAAGCGGCTGCCACAAAATTCGGAACAGAAACTCCCAGCACAGCCACAATCATGGTAAAATAGTCAATTCCGCTGTTGTGCTTCCATGCCGCAATAATTCCTAAAATGAGGCCAAAGGCCAAACCAATCAATACTGCCTGCAGGCCGATCAGAACAGAAGGACCGATTCTTCCTCCGATTACAGTTGATACCTTTTGTCCCGTGTATGTAAAAGAAGTTCCAAAATCTCCATGGAGTATATTTCCCATATACTTTATATACTGCCTTGGCAGAGATTCATTTAGACTATACTGCTCTAAAATAACATACTGCTGCTGTGCAGACATCATATTAAAACGTTCCGCATCAAAAGGAGAGCCGGGCAGCTTTTTCATCAGAAAAAATGTCGCCGTTACAATGACCCATAATGTCAGCACCAGATAAATCAGACGCTTGCAGATATATTTTATCATGCCATATCCTCCTTTGCATTCCTATTTTGATAAGATTTCAAAAAGAGCCGTCCTTCTCTAATTTTGAAAAAGAAGGGGCGGCTCTTCTCATTTCCCGCATTCTAGCTGCCGGGGCAAACCTCTGCCCGCCGCGGATTACTCAAAGTAAGCGTACTTAAATTCAACATCTGGTCCGAACGGATGATTAACCAGTCCTTTTACATTTGATTTAGTCAGTGTTGCTGACCCTCTGTGATACAAAGGAGCAACGATCACGTCTTCGTTAACCAGAAGCTTTTCTGCCTGCAGCAGCATATTCAGACGCTTCGCATCATCAGTCTCAACTTTTGCATCGTTAATCAGCTTATTGTAATTTTCGTTCTGATAGGAACCGCGGTAAGGAGTTCCATTGGTCCATAAATCCAGATAGGTCATGGCATCGTCATAATCTGCTCCCCATGCAGTGGAAGCAAACATGTAATTATCGTTGTCCATTAATTCATTTCTAGCCTGAACTGTCTTAGTATCTATTATAATATCAATTCCTAAATTCTTATTTAACTCACTCTGTATGTAAGTTGCAACTGCTTTTGTCACAGAATCATCACGCACCAGAAGAGTCAGAGTCGGAACCTCACCCAGCTCTTTACATCCCTCTTCCCAATACTTTTTAGCCTCTTCCGCATTAAATGGGCATAAATTTCCGTTAAGTTCACGGAACGTCTTACTTCCATCTCCATACATGCCTTCTGCAACAAGACCGTTGCTGGAAGAAGAACCATCTGCCAGGATCACCTTAGCCAGAGTATCACGGTCAATAGCTGCGGAAACAGCCTTACGGATGTTTTTGTTTTTCATAACCGGATTGCTTAAGGAAAACTGCAGATATTCCGTTCTGAACTCGCTTTCCGACTTGAATTCCGGGTCATTCTGGTAAGCCGCAACATTGGAAGAATCAAGTGCCACCTGGCTCAGCTCATTTGCCAGATAAGCATTTAAAGCTGCGGAGGCATCTTTCATAACTCTTACCTGTGCATTTTCAATCTTTACATTTGCTGCATCCCAGTAATTATCATTCTTTTTTAGGGTAACACCAACAGCCGGATCATAACTGGTAATTACGTAAGGTCCGCAGTAAATCATATTATCTGCCCTTAAGCCATACTGGTCTCCTTTTGAGGTAACATATGCTTCATTTAACGGGAAGAACTGGCAGAGAACGGTTAAACGTGCAAAATAAGGAGTAGGTGCTTTTATGGTCACCTGGAACGTCTTGTCGTCAACAGCTTTTACACCGACTTCATCCGCACCGACTTTCCCCTCATTATATTCAATTCCGTTAACAATATAATCTGTCATAATAAAGCTATAGCCGTTTGTGGCATCTGCGCTCATCTGTTTTAACCAGGAGAATACGAAATCACTGGCTGTTAAAGGAGTTCCGTCACTCCACTGCAGACCGTCTCTTAAGTGAAAGGTGTATGTAAGTTTGTCGTCTGAAATATCGTAGCTTTTTGCCAGTGCAGGCTGGGCCTCATTTTTTTCATCCAGGCGAAGCAGACCTTCAAATGCGTTGTTATTTACCATGGAAGACTGGCTGTCAGAAGCTGCCCACTGTACCAGCGTCTTGATTTCTGCGTTCGCATACACGCTAAGTACCTGATCACCAGCGGCCGGAGCCGTAGTATTGTCAGAAACAGATTCACTTGCACCTGTACTTTGTGAAGATTCACCAGCAGTTGTGCCGCCGGTACCCCCGGTGAATGCACAACCAGAAAGAGCTCCAATTACCAGACACGCAGCAGTGCCTAAAGCTAATACTCTTTTTTTCATTTTTCCTCTCCTTTTTTATTACTTTTCTTGTTTCATCTTAATTTATAAGCATTTTACCTATAAAATTATTTAAATTATATAGATAAATGGTATTTATGTCAATATTTATTTTATTATTTTATCTTGTTTAAAATTGTTTCAATTCTTAACTAAAATACTTCTTTTAAAAAGTCTGAGCAGAAAAAAACCTTTACGGATTGGACTCTATTCCAATCCGTAAAGGTTTAATAGTTTTTACTATCTATTAAATATCTAATAGATAGTATGGTATCTTATAGCAGCATCTATTAGAAGCTGCTCTCCGGGTGGTAAAAAAGAAGTGCTAAGAGTAAAACTCACTTTCCCGATATCAGCTGATTTCAAATAAAGAAACATTAAGGTGTCCTTTCCATTTGATCATGTCATAAGGGGTGTCCGGGAATACCACCATGGTAATCATATTAAGTCCCCCGTCTGCAAATACCTCCAGGACAGACACATCAAAGATCACTTCAAGGTCCCAGTTTCCTTCCTTCAGCCGTTTTGCGACAGCTATGGAATATTCCGGTGTCATAAACTGTTCGTCAAACTCCCGATATCCGGCAATGGACCGATTCACTGTTATAGTATCTTCGGCCATTTCAATTTCCAGTCTTTGTCCTGCACTGTTTGACAGATAAAGTCTTCCAGCCCCCTCCCCTTTGATTTTTAAGCCAAAGGTTTCTGTCATCAGATGCACGCCGTTGCTGACCGGATAAGCCATATACCGGAACTTATCAAGACCTTCCGCATATCCAGCCAGCCTGTATCCATCCTTTGTTTCACAAATAGACAGTCTCCTGGCCAGAGTAGCCTGTCCGCAGAATTCATTGGTTGGAACCTTGGAAGCATATGCCCAATTCATAGCCCAGCTCATAAACAGCGGAGTATCATAATTCTGAAACGTTACGCCTGCATAATTATCAAAACCGCCATCCAGCCAAAGCACCTCTTTAGCAGGATACGTACAGATAAACCTGTCCCCGTCAAAGTCTCCAATAAAATACTGAGTCCTGCAGCGTTCTTCGTCCGCCCTGGTCATACTCACGATCAGAACCCAAAACACTTGATTTTCATGCCTGATCCGAAACAGATCCGGGCATTCCCATACACCTTTCCCATGGTTGCCTTCAGGGCCGAACTCTCCTGTTTTTTCCCATTTTTTCAGATCCTGTGAACTATAAAAATAAACCCGGTCCTGAGCAGCCAGTACCAAACTCCAGCAGCGGTGGACAGGATTCCAGAACACCTTGGGATCTCTGAAATCAGGGATCCCTGGATTTTCAATAACAGGATTCAAATAAGACTTTTCAAAGTGCCCGCCCCCATCCACGCTGTATGCAATGCTTTGCTGCTCCAGCCCGGTCTCATTGTTATGGCTGGTATAAACAGCAATGATGGGCGGATTATCCCTGGAACCGTAGCCAGAAGTGTTATACTTATCATAAACACTGCTGCCGGAAAAAATATAACCCAGTTCATCAGGATACAGCGCTATAGAAAGATGCTCCCAATGCAGCAGATCCTTTGTTACTGCATGTCCCCAGTGCATTGGTCCCCAAACAGTATCGCTTGGATATTTCTGATAGCAGAAATGATAAGTCCCATTTATGTATACCATACCGTTAGGATCATTCATCCAGTTATCGGTTGGCGTAAAATGAATTCTGGGGCGAAAATCTCTTATTCCTTTTGTGCTCATGGCGTTCCTTCCTTTTTCAGTTTATTAACTATTTGCTACTTAAGCTGATAAATCTCCGCAGCCAAATCTCCCTGTATGGAAATTTTTTTATAGGGAACATCCGGGTACACCGTCATAGATGCAGTTTCCAATCCTTTGTCTGCAAATACTTCCAGATAGGATACATCAAATAAAAGTTCCATATCAACAGTTCCGTCCAAAAGACGTTTTGCTTCTCCTACAGAATGAAGCCTGTCATAAAAAATCTCCGAAAAATCACCGGTTCCAGCCCGGGACCGGTCAATTCTGATACTCTCTTGTCCTATTTCCACAACCAGCTCCTGCTTCTTTTCATTGGATAATATGATCTTACCGGACTGCCCCTGTACCTTCAATCCAAAGCATTCACTGATCAGCGAATCCCCGTCAGCAATGGGATAAGAAACCGCACGCAGAGGATCCAGACCAAAGGGTTTTGCTGCCAGCCGATATCCCCTGTCCGTCCTAATCAGTGAAAGTTCTCTGGCAACAGTCATCAATCCTGCAAATTCTCCGGTAGGCACCAGGTTTGCATATTCCGGACTGACTCCCCAGCCCAAATAGATGGGTTTGTCATAATTGTGAAATGTAACCCCAGCATAATTATCAAAGCCAAAATCCAGCCAGAGAGGTTCCTTTTCCTGCCCCGTGACCCGGAATGTATCTCCGTCAAACGCTCCCACAAAATACTGAATGTTAGCACAGCTTTTTCCCGGAAGGGCCGTCATGCTGACCAACAGCACCCACTTTTCCCCTTCTTCTGTCTGAAGAGGAAACAGATCTGTACATTCCCATGTGCTTCCCACCAGATCCTCTTCTCTTCCGAACTCACCTGTTTTTTCCCAGCGCTTCAAGTCCCGGGAGGCATAAATATAGGCACAGTCTTTGGCCGCCAGAATCATGCTCCAACAATTTTTCTTTCTGTTCCAGAATACCTTGGGATCTCTGAAATCTGTGAGACCGGGATTCTCAATAACAGGATTGCCATAATATTTTTCAAAATGAAATCCTCCATCCAGACTGTAAGCAATGCATTGGCACTCATGTCTGCCTTCGGCACGATGGCTGGTGTACATGGCTACCACAGGAATGTTTCCGTCCTTTCCAAAGCCAGATGTATTTTCTTTATCGTAAGCCATGCTTCCCGAAAATATATATCCCAGTTCATCCGGATGCAGGGCAGTTGGATGATGCTCCCAATGCAGAAGATCCCTGCTCACAGCATGTCCCCAATGCATAGGACCCCAGACGGGCTTTTCCGGATGATACTGGTAATAAAGATGCCAATGTCCATCCATGTATACCATTCCATTGGGATCATTACTCCAGTTTTTTGGCGGTGTAAAATGTACCTTTGGCCTAAAATTACGTACACCCTTTGTGCTCATATCTTATCCTCCTGGCAATATAGCAGAGGCTGCCGTACAGCCTGTTCCGTGTGTGGCAGCCCAGTTATTTTATTATTTTTTTACAGCATTTTTCGCTCTGTCTACAGCACCCTGGTAAATATCGACAATGTCTTTAACTCCCGCCGATTCCAGCTCGTTTTTATAGCTTGACCAGCTCGCATCATCTACGCCTTCAGTCACCCATTTCGCTATGTATCGGTCTACAATGTTGGAAACTGTGGGCTGAACCTGTGCCAGCCTTGTGATCTCATCGGTTGTCATCATTACCTTTGGAATTGTCTCATATTCCTTCAGAATGTCCTCTTTGCCATTAACCAGCTGATATTCATAAAGCTTCACAGCATCAAACGTATATTTTACAACCGAGTCATAATAACTGTCTAATACTGCCATTGGCGTACGGGCAATCGTAGTGTTGGCACGCTGCTGACCAAAATCTGTCCATGGGTCCTGAGTAATGATATGTCCATTGTCATCCAAAGGTGTTTCCATAATACCCTGGTTATTTTTCACGTAATTGTACCCCATGGCTCCCCAGTTGGTCTGGATGGAAATCTCCGGGCTGCCGTAGATGTAGTCATAAAATCTTGCTATCAGGTGCGGAAATTTGCAGTCAGTTGTAATAGCCCCGATTGAGGAATCCTGCATTTCCGAGTGATTCAGTGCAAAGCCGATCTTTCCTGCTTCTCCCTCTAATCTTGGAAGGGGAACATATTCATCATGTACATCCAGATTCACGATTTCCTGATCTGCCCAAACACCGAAAGAACCGATTCTCGCTGCATCTTCTTTAATCAGGGAGCTCTTAAATGCTGCACTTTCCGCATTTTCAAAAGAACCATTCCATAACAATCCTTCTTTATAAAGCATATTAAAAAATTCAGCCGTCCTCTTAATGGATTCATCCATGGCAGTAAAGGTCACTTTGCCATCAATAATTCTTAAATGATCCGCATACGGATTACCACCGCAGTAAGAATCTGCATTTCCGAAGGCACCGGTAAATCTATAGAACAGGTTATAAGAGCCGAACCCGTCCTGGTTGTGCTGTCCAAACCAGCTTGCCATTGGAATCTCATCGGCTTTTCCGTTTCCATTTAAATCACCGCCGTCGCGGAATGCTTTCAGACAGTCTACCCATTCATCTACGGTTGCAGGAACTTCTTTTCCCACCTTGTCCAGCCAGGTCTTGTTGATCAGAAATGGTCCGGGTGTCAGGATCAGACCCTTCATCTGCTCGATCCAGGGAAAGCCGTACATATGTCCGTCAGGACTCTGTACCTCCATCATGTACGAAGGGTTGTCATCCAGAATTTTCTTTAAGTTAGGCATATAATCCTTTACAATGGTTTCTGTTGGAAGGAAAATATTCTGATCTGCATATTGAGCTACCGTAGTACCGGACTGAGAACCTTCAAAATTCCAGAACACATCAGGCAGTTCATTGCCGGCAGTCAGCATTAAGTTGATTTTTTCTCCTGCATTTTCAGGCGGAATGGTTGTCCACTCAAAGGATACCCCTGTGTCCTCCGCCCACTTTTTAACCATTTCAATTTCTTCAGGCTTTGTAACACGCTGGGCATCTCCAACATTTAATACTTTGATTTTGCCGTACTTTTCTTCAAATTTGGCTGGGTCCTTAACAATAGGAAGAGATCCATCCAATTGGATAATACCTGCATTCACTGCTTCCTGCTCTTCTGCTGTCAATTCCACTGCTCCCTTTCCTGCGTCGGCTATATTGCTGCTGCCTTTGGAGCCGCCGCACCCGGAAAGCAAAGATGCAGCCATTGTCATAGACAGAATGCCAGCCACTAAATTTTTTCTCATAATGATTCCTCCTTATAAAATAATATTTATCATATTTTATAACGTGTACCATCAGCCTTTTACCGCACCAATGGTAACGCCCTTTGCAAAATATTTCTGCAGAAATGGGTACACAGCCAGCAATGGAAATGCTGAAACAACAACGATACAATACTTTAGCTGCTCAGCGAGCTTTTGCTTTGCCACCAGCTCTGCTGCAGAGGCCCCCACATTTCCAGCCTGGTTCATCAACACCAAATTCCTTAACACAACCTGCAATGGCATCTTATTTTCATCTCCCAAAAACATCAGAGCATTAAAAAACTGATTCCACATGGCAGTTGCATAGAACAGTGTGATAACTGCGATGATCGTCTTGGAAAGAGGAAGGGCTATCCTGAAAAAGAATTCAAAATCACTACATCCATCCAGTTTTGCTGCTTCTAAAAGCTCCATTGGAATTCCGCTTTCAAAGAAGGAACGGCATACGATGAGATTATAGGCCGACACAGCCATCGGAAGCACCATTGCCCAGATGGTATTGTAGATTTTCAGCTGAGATATTGTCAGATATAATGGAATGATACCTCCGCTGAAGAACATAGTAAATGTAAACAGGAACATCAGGACCCGGTTTCCTGCCAGGTCCTTTCTGGACAGCGCATATCCAGCAGGAATAGTAGAAATGAGAGATACTGCGGTACCAACCACCGTGTATTTAATGGTGTTCCAATATCCGCTCCAGATCGGTGCATAGCTCAATGTTTTCCTGTATCCGTCCAAATACAGAGATTCTGGAAATAGAAGCAGTTTACCGGAATTGACTATAACCGGATCAGTGAAGGAAGCAAGAAGCACGTAATACAAGGGATAAACAATAGCAGCACATACGATTAGCATCACAGTCACATTTATTGCTACAAATAGTCTGTCACCCGCTGTTAACTTCATCTTTTTTCTTTTTTTATTCATCCTTCCTTCTCCTTCCTTAGAAAATACTGATATCACTGGTTTTCTTGGAAATAAAGTTTGCAACCAACAGGATAGCAAAATTTACTATAGCATTAAACAATCCTACTGCAGTAGCAAAACTGTACTGTGCACTTTTCAAACCAACCTTGTACACATAGGTCGAAATCAATTCGCTTACCACTGTATTGGTACCATTCTGCATCAGGAACGCCTTTTCATAACCTACATTCATGATATTTCCTACTGTCAGGATCAGCATCAAAATAACCGTGGGCATAATAAGGGGGATATCAATATACAATATCCTTTGAAATTTAGAAGCCCCATCAATAATTGCTGCCTCATAGTAGTCAGGACTGATTCCAAGCAAAGCTGCAATAAATATGATGGCATTAAACCCCATAGTCTGCCAGATATTTGATCCGATGAACAAAGTACGAAACCAATCAGCAGAGCTGGTAAACAGAATTTCCTGCCCTCCGGCACCTCTGATCAAGTTATTAACCAGACCATTTGCCGAAAACAGTACGGTAATGATACTTACCACAACTACGTTAGACATAAAGTAAGGTGCATAAGAGATTGTCTGAATCGCTTTTCTTGCTCCGCTTTGAGTAATCTGATTCAGTAAAAGCGCAAATACGATAGGTATGGGAAATGCGATCACCAGGCTTAGCAGGCTGATGACAACCGTATTCTTAATTGCAGTCATGGCAATGCTGGTGCTGAAAAACGTCTGAAAGTGTTTTAACAGAGGCATCGCCCAAGGGCTATTGAGAATTCCCACTCTAGGCTTAAAATCTTTAAAGGCGATAATCAGCCCATACATGGGATAGTAAGCAAACACCAGGAGCCAAATTACGGCAGGGATTAAAAGTATGTATAGCTGCCAACAGGCCAACGCTCTCCGCAGGTTCCCTTTAAAATCCTTCTTGCTTTTCAGCATGAAATTTGTTTCTTTACGATTTTTACTCATAATTAATTTTTCCTCCTTCCCTTTACGGAACTAACAATGAATAGCGGATTTCTTCCTAAGCAATTTGTACATGTCCTTTATATCGCGCTATTATTTGTGATATATCTTATATGAAACCCGTTCCATATTTTGAATTATAGTTTAATATGCACAAAATATCAATATATCCATATAATAAAAATTATTTTTATATATTAACCACAATTTTTATCCATACAATTTGTGAACTTTTACAGTTTCTCGTCATATTTTTTTGCATTTTAACTTTTTTACCTATCCTTTTTACACCATCTTATTATGCTATAGCTCCGTTTTGTATTCTTACAGCGCGGTTATGTTCCACATTCTTGTTCCACACATTCAATTATTAGTTCTAAAATCGCATGACAAAACCGCCCCACGAAGAAACTTGATTGTTGATTCTTCATGGGACGGTCTCATTATATGAAAACGGTATACTTGGCTATCCAGAGTATGCCGCCATACTTTCTATTTTATTTTTCTAGTCAGCTTAGACAGTTCCGCCTTCCTGTAGCTTTACATTCACGATCTGATCCAGTTCTATGTGCTTGGCACCTTCAATTTCCTGCATTATGGTATTTACACACCGTTTCGCTATTTCCGGAAGATTCTGACTTATAGTTGTAACTGTGGGATTTATCATTCTGGTCAGGGGGATACCATCATACCCTATGATCTTAAGCCTTCCTGGTACATCTATCTGATACTCCCCGGCAACTTTCAGACAGGTAATGGCCGCGATGTCATCTGCAAAAATACCATCTGCATATTCAATAAACCTGACGCATTCCCGTCTCACCCACTCGCTGTATTCATAGATCATTCTGTCTCTGGGTGTATATACCTCAAGAACATTCAGCCCTTCCTCTTCTATCCTTTCCCGGAACGCTTTGTGTCTTTCTAAAAAACACCAATTATCATATGGCATAGGCATGAATTGCACCAGCTTCCGGCACCCCCCTCTTAGCAATGCTTCCGCTGCCAATAGTCCCCCCTGGCGATGGTCTGAATGGATATTAGCAACATCCGGTCCCCAGCTTCTATCCATACATACAATAGGACGGCGGATGTTGCTTATATCTGTATCCATGACCATATCTGCACAACTGATCAACCCATCCATAACATTTCTTTGCAACATCTCCAGGTACTCTTCCTGCTTTAAAAACTTCTCATCAGCGCTGCAGATCATACACTTATAACCATGTTTATACAGTTCAAGTTCTATGTATTTCGTCAAACCCGCAAAAAAAGGATGTTCCAAGTCCGGGACCAACACTCCCACAAAACCAGAGCGCTTACGATACAGATTTTGGGCCAGTTCATTAGGAACATAGTCCAGCTCCTTGACTGCATCTAGAATCTTTTTCTTGGTATCTTCTGCTATATAACCAGTTCCATTCAAAGCTCTGGAAACCGTACCTATCCCAACTCCAGCCTTTAACGCAACATCTCGTATACTGGCCATATTTTATTTGCTCCTTTCATTTTTGCATATTGGTTCTCACAAATTATTTTTATCTTATATTATACTGAAGAAAAATGCAAGATTACATTTGAAATGCTATTTGTAGGTAAGCGCTAAATAACCCCGTGTCACTGCAATCAATATATGTTGATTATGGAATTTACGGCATCAGGAGATCCAACATAATATTCGGTTTATCATTCCATAAGAAGAAACTAAAGGCCAAATATTCTACCGGAGTAACAGTTCCATTTTATGCCTAAAAACTAAGATAGTAAAAAATCAGGGTGAAATCAATGAGGATTTCGACCCCGATCTTATCCAAAGAAGGAATTATTTATCTATTGAATTATTAGTATAATCCTCCATATTATATAGTGCCGTTTTAAAATCTCCATCTTTTATGTACGCTACCGTCGAGAAATATATAAAATAGTACAACGAGCAAAGAATTAAAGAAAAACCAGTATGGACTGGAACTTTTACTAACTTCACATTATGCTCATAATCTTTATAAGTTATCTTTAAGCCATTCAGTTACAATCTTCATATCTTCAGGTTGCATAAAAGAATGTTCGCTGTTTTCCGATACTGTCAGCTTGCAATAATGTGCATCTGCAAAAGTTTGAATAACTTCAATAGGTTGCAAATTATCTTTTCCACCATAAAGAATCGATGTTGGAATATCCCAATTTTTAATTGGATGTGCTAACACATATTGAAAGTAGTCCCAACGTAATATATCAAAAGGTGTTGGAATTTCTTTTTCCAAGCGAAGCCTTTCTTCACTCACATCATACCACTCAAACATTTGTCTAATCATATATTCCATGTTTAACATTGGTGATTGAAAAAGACATTTTGCAAATTTTCTATCCATATAAATATTTAAACTGAAATACGCACCAAGACTACAAGCAAACAAGGAAACATCACTCCAGTTTGCGAAAGTATAATCAGCAATTATTGTAAGATCATTTATACCATTCCAGATGTCACAACGATACTTACTATCTTTTCGCTCTCCATGCTCTGGCAAATCAAAGCTTATTGTTTGATAGCCTTTATCTTCGGCTATTTGTGCGAAATTTTCTGCATATTCCTTACAAGACATTTTCCCATGAACATGAATATATACTTTTTTTGATTCTTTTCCCCATATAATAGCAGGAATATTATTTAATACTATTTTTTCTGATTTCATTTTTCCTCCATCTATAAAGGTATTACCCTCCATAAGCATTTTAATATACAATTAGTTTTCATTTTAACATTCTCCTTTCTCGATTGATTCTATATAAAAAAGTTAATCGCTATATATAAATAATCTTCATTCACTAAATTAGATGGGCCCAAATCTTTCAATATCATGCAAATTTAAAGAAGGTACAGTATAAATTAGTCTGATGCATTTTCCGACAGATTGTTTTATACTATAACTTCTTATGTAATCATAACGGTTTTACTCTATTAATGCAGCATGAATTGCCCCGACCAAAGTTTAATTCCTGCCTCACACACAAGCGCGGATAAATCCACACTGCATACTTATAATAACGTTAACTGCCGATTATTTCAAGCTGTTTTGACACTTTTATAACTAATTAACATGCTGATTTCATTCATGAACTGTTGCAAAAGCAGACGAATAATCTACCGAAGCAACAGTTCCATTTTGTGTCTAAAAGCAGAATGACCTAAGATAGAAAAAAATCAGGGTGAAATCAATGCATTGGAATTCCGACCCTAATTTTATCCAGAGAAGGAAATTATTTACTTATTAAATTATTAGTGTAATCCTCCATATTATAAAGTGCTGTTTTAAAATCTCCATAGTCCATTCTTTAAAAGCTTCAGAATCTGAAGAAAGCATATTATCTATTACAATTCTGTAAATAATTTCCTTGTCATTCTTTGTTTCGGTAAAGATATAATAATTATATCTTCCATTGGAAACTATATGTTTATTAAAAACATTATTTGAATTTCTTCTATTTACCATATAAACATTATCATATTTAAAAACATAAATAGAAAAGCCATGTTCGCTGTCCCCTTCCATGAAATTTGGCGGCAAATATTGTTTATCAAAAACAATATCATTACGATCCATAAATTGTGTAAAAACATAAACTATCTTTTTTTCTTCATCAAAAACCAAGGCATACTCATATGACTGGTTATTACCTAAAACAGCAACATAGTACGGACAGATAAATGAATCAGTATCATATCTTATACTATTTGTGCGATTCAAATAAGTTTCTGTTATTTTTGAAAGACGCTCTGTTTCTTTTTTATAGTCATTGTCACTATAATTACATTCAAGATATATTTAATAATCATTTCCTAAAATACTATCAACAGAACTATAATAATAATTTACACTCTGAGCAGAATCTAATATAGTATCCGGGAATATGGATAATGTGCTTGGTCCCTTAAAATCATTAAACTGACCATATTCAGAAATATCCTTTACAACCTTTACTACTTTTTTATTCTGCGAACATGCAGAAATAAAGGTAACACACAACAAAAGCATAAAGTAGAATGCAGTTCTTTTTTTCATAGCTTGCTATTATGATGTATTTAAAGCTAATACATATACTTTTCCTCGTATTATATAGTAGTAGTGTTTATAGTCCCTCTCCAAGGACTGTATGCTATACTTTTAGAGATACTGTGGATTGGTTTACTTTTCCTACCACTCGATGGTTTCAGAAATGCTCCAACCACAGTCTCTTTGTATATTTGTTAACAGTTAGATACCGCATGACGCTTTATTTAGAACGAGGTTACTATCGCAAAGAGTACCCGTGGGCATATTGAACAAAGAGCATGCTAAATGGCATCTTCATAATTTTTGCATTAATGATTGCGAAAAGTATAGTAAAAAACTTAGGGAATGTGGTTTTTTAGGCGAAATAGACACCTTTAACACGCAATTGCATTTATAGGGTGAGTAGAAAAAAATTTTACAAGGCTTGAATATAAATTTCATAAATATTTATAAAATAATTAAAAATTACGAAGTGTAAAAGGGTTATTTAGGTATTTTTTTTAAAGCAAGGTAATTTATAAGCTGAGCAGCTTGCATCTATCTCTAAAAACAAAAAAGCTTCTCCTCTGCTTACGCAGAGGAGAAGCCCTAATACCATTTCATTTTCATCAATGCTCAATTTTATTCACGCCATACCACTTAGGTTTATACTCAAAACAATTAATACATTTAATATTTTTATGTTCCGGATCATGCCTATTGATAGAAACAATACTCAACCTAGTTTTAAGCTCGGGAATTAATTTATTTCACTATTAAGTTCTTTAAGTTTCTCTGACGATGCATGTAGGACATACTCATTTTGTCCGACAGCATTACATGTGTATTCACTGTCATTAATTACAGTTCTCAACATAAGAACGCTACTTTTATCTATATAAAATTCTGATTTATTATGATCAATAAAATTCATAATAACCTGTTCTTTCGGATTAATGGTTTTTTCCTCATAAAATTCATGTGTATTTGCATCATATAGATATAAGGTATACACATTTCCATTGCTTATCATTCGACAATCACTTTTAATGGAAATAGTTTTATCACATAAATTCGTAATGCCTACACTAATAGCTTTACCATTACCAACTTTTACATCAGAAATCCACGCAATAAGTATCGTTATTCCATCATTTACATTATCAATTATTTCTCCGTTATAATCTAACGTGCGTCCATCTGGTATTAACCTATTTCTTTGAAGTTCTCCTGCATCATTAAAATAGTATTCCTTTCCATCCACATTCACAACTCCAGATTGCATATACCCATTTTGATCAAAATGATAACGTTTACCAGACCCAGAATCATTAAGCCAACTATTTTTCGCAAAAGTGCCATCACTGTATACATATTGCCAGCCATTAGAGTCCTGCCTCCATTCATCAGCAAGACTTACAATTGAACCTAAAATCGAGAACACTAAAGACAATATAACTATAAACTTTTTCATGCGTATCCCCTTATCTATTAATAATACCTTTATTATAATTTATAAATTAATTAAATACAACCAATATCATAATATATGAGAGAATCTATACGATATTTAGAAGCAAACGATACATTTAGTCCTGCTGTTTAATTATATTTCTACTTAATTTGTCAAATTGCTGAACTTCGTACCTTACGTTGGACAGATATAGAGGGCAAATTTATCTTAATAAGAGATGGTGAACAGCTAACCTCTATTATATTTAACAGGTATTTAAAGGCTTATTCTGATTCTTATTGGCATTGACCCCAACCAGCCATAAAATCCGCTTTACGGCGGCTCCCTGCTTTATAGAATGGAGTTCCAGCAACTACCCTACAGTGCTTGTTAGGACATTCCACCTTGGCTATGACCTTTGTTTAATGATTGCCCAAAATATCTTATATACATCTGCATATATAAAATTAAAAACAAAAAATGCTTCAAACCCTTGTAAAATAAGGATTTGAAGCACTTCTTAGAAGAGGCGACAACCAGATTTGAACTGGTGATCAGGGTGTTGCAGACCCACGCCTTACCACTTGGCTATGTCGCCATTAAATTATAAATCTGAACTACTTGCATTCAGTGACCCCAACGAGATTCGAACTCGTGTTACCGCCGTGAAAGGGCGATGTCTTAACCGCTTGACCATGGGGCCTTACTTAAATTTCGTTTCCTCATAGTCTATCTAGCTGAGTATCACGAACTCCCCGAGTAGGACTTGAACCTACGACCCAACGGTTAACAGCCGTTTGCTCTACCGACTGAGCTATCGAGGATTACTGCATTGCTGCAATACCTGAGGCATATACCCTCAAAACCACACATTGTTATATATCTTCATCCGTTCTTTCCTCTTACCTAAACCAACCTGGTTAAGCCCTCGACCTATTAGTGACAGTCAGCTACACATGTTACCATGCTTCCACC
>JAEWJZ010000010.1 GCA_023386315.1 Bacillota bacterium
TTCTGTTGCACTTTCCCTGGAGTCGCCTCCGCCAGACGTTATCTGGCATCCTGCCCTGTGAAGCCCGGACTTTCCTCACCTGCAGCCTTTCGGCTTTGCAGCTGCGGCCATTTGTCTTACTCAAAACCATATAATCTTATCATAGTTCAAGACATTTGTAAAGCCGCCTTTTCGTTGACATGATTTTTTTATACCTTAAAGCAGCTTCCTCCAATAAATTCTCTCACTATGGAGTTGCGTGGAATGTCTTCACTGTTGACTCCCAGAAAATAATCCAGGAATTTTAAAAGCCGTTTTGCTTCCATATATTCGGGTGATTCTCTGGGTATACCGAAAAGAAGCGGTTCCGCATACTGCTTTAAGACGGATAATTCATATACGGTAGCCGAATTAAACATCATATCAGCGGATTCCTGGAACGGAAAAATATAAGCTTCCTCTCCCTCTCTCACAGTCGGCCACATGCGTATGGTATCCTGGGCTGATGCACCTCTTGTTCTGGCATCCCGCACCATACGTCTTATGAGACGGCAGTCGGTAGTGGGAATCCGGTTGTGTTCGTCAATGTTTAACTGGGTCAGCGCGCTGACGTAAACACGGAATTTACTTTCTTTTGGAAGTGAATAGGATAATTTATCGTTCAGACAGTGAATCCCTTCTATTACCAGAATATCATCATTCCCAAGCTTTAAATAATCGCCCCGATACTCCCGTTCTCCTGTTTTAAACTGGTACCTGGGCATTTCTACCGTTTCTCCGGCCAGAAGTGCCGTCATATCTTTATTAAACTGATCAATATCCAGGCATTCCAAAACTTCATAATTATAGCTTCCGTCTGGATTTCTCGGACTGTTTACTCTGTTTACAAAATAATCATCGACTGCTATTGGGTGGGGGATCATCCCCTGAGCCTTCAGCTGTACCGATAATCTGTGGGAAAATGTTGTCTTTCCTGATGAGGATGGGCCTGCAATCATAACAAATTTTTTGCTGCGGTCAGCGCCGATCCTTGCTGCGATTTCAGCAATCTTTTTCTCCTGAAGCGCCTCCTGGATCAGGATCAGTTCATTGATATCTCCTGCAGCTATCACTTCATTTAAGGCTCCGACATGAGAAACATTGAGACGTTCCCCCCATTTTACACTTTCTTTTAATACCTGATAAAGCTTCTGCTTTTTTTCTGCTTCAAAAACAGGCACCTCCTGGGGATTCTCCTTTTGTGGAAGCATGAGCATAAATCCCTCATCGTAAGGAATGATATTAAAATATCGGATATATCCGGTATTCTGCACCATATAGCCGTAAAAATAATCTTCAAAACCGCCGATGCTGTATAAGTTTACACGGGATACCCTGCGGTAGCGGAAAAGCCGTTCTTTGTCATACATCCGGTGCTTGTGGAACAGTTCTATGGCATCATCCGTATTAACGCTTCGCTTCATGATGGGGATTTTCTGGTCAACATATTCTCTCATACGCGCCATCACACGGTTTAACAGTTCTTCTGTAAGCGGCGCTGTTCCATGAGGCTGAATGTAATAGCCTTTTCCCAGGGAAAAGTCCACCGTCACCTTTTCAATATTCTCTGATCCGGCCACATCATAGAATGCTTTCAGCATAAGGAAAATCGCACTTCTGTGATAGGTCTGTATACCCGGCTGATCTCTTCCGGTAAAAAAATGAAGGCTGCAGTCAAACTGAACTGTCTTATGAAGTTCTCTTAACTTTCCGTTGATGCCTACCAGAAGGATCTCATCGTCATACTGTGGCTGATACTCCTTCGCTATATCCTGGTAAGTCGTGCCAATTGGGTATTCCCTCTTCGTTCCATCTATTGTTACAATCGCCATTCTTTTCCTCCTTATAAAAATGTCTCAGGAAATCTCACGTCCGCCTTATAAATCTCCAATTCCTCTCCCGCTTTTTTCTTCAGAAAATCTTCCATATAATCAAGGAAAAGATATTCCAGACCATAGTGACCTGCATCAATGACTGCCATATGGTTTGCTGCCGCGTCAGTTCCGCTGTGATGTCCGATATCTCCTGTAATCAGTACTTCAACTCCCGCTTTCAGCGCAGGTTTTATCATGCTGGAGCCTGCGCCCGGACTGATTCCCACAAAAGTCACAGGTTCTTTTATATCCTGCTCACCGTATATGGTGACAAACGGAAGTCCGAACCTTTCCTTTACCAGTCCCGCCAGTTCCCTCACTGTCACAGGCTGTTCTAAATAACCGGTCTTTCCGATTCCATAGGCAGTCTCTGTTAAGCCTTCCGTGGTGTCTGACTTAACAGTTCCTTCTATTTCCAGAATCTCCGTTTGCGTTAATCCCAGTATGCCCGCAGCTGCATCCGCCATACATCCGGGAGCCGCATCAAAATTAGTATGCATGGCATAACAGCAGATATCATTCTGTATCAGCTTTATCAGCCTCTCAGCAATAAAATCACTGTCATTAATCCGGTTTAAAGGCTTAAAAATTATGGGATGATGGGTTAAAAGAAGATCAGCCCCGCACTCCACCGCTTCTTCTATTACTCTCTCATCCCCATCCAGGGCGATATACACCTTTTTTATCTCTTTTTTGCTCCGCCCCACAAGAAGTCCCACGTTATCCCAGTCACAGGCACAGGCGGCAGGTGCCAGTTTTTCCAGTATTTCAATCAGTTTGCTGCATTGCATCTTGTGCCTCCTTATTCCACTTCAGTTCCAGTTCCAGTTCTCCGATTCTGCTTTCCGCATTTTTTGTTCCGCCTGACTTCAGAACGTTTAGAATCTGGCCAAGCTTCATCTGCTCTTTCTTTAAGTATTCCTTTAAAACCGGATCTCCTGACTTCAGCAAATCCCTGCCGTACCGATACTCCAGTTCCGGATTCTGACCACTTAAAACCGAAGATTCCCTGGTGACACCCATGACGGAATAATAATTACCGTCCTCTTTTATCATAGTCTCTCTTGCGATAGAAAATTCATGTTTGATCAGAAACTTACGCACTTTATAAAGTTCAGAATGAGGTGACAGAACCCAGTATGAGATACTGTCCCATAAATGCCGCCCCTCTTCCAATATATGTATGATCAGTTCTCCGCCCATGCCGGCAATGACAACGCAGTCTGCCTGATTTTTCTCTAACTTTAAAAGTCCGTCGCTTAAACGGACTTCAACCAAATCTTCTAAGCCCGCCTCTTTTATGTGAGTCTGGGCCCTTAAAAGAGGCCCTTTTCTCACATCCATGGCAATGGCTGATTTTGCAATGCCTTCCTGCACTAAGTGAATCGGGATATAGCCATGATCAGTTCCTACATCAGCCACATGGCTGCCTTCTGGAACAAATGAAGCGATCACTCCCAAACGTTTTGATAATTTCATAGTAAACTCCGTTTTGTTTCTTAATCGTCCAGATAATCTTTCAGCTTTTTGCTTCTGCTGGGATGGCGCAGTTTTCGCAAAGCCTTCGCTTCAATTTGTCTGATCCGTTCTCTTGTAACATTAAATTCTTTTCCCACCTCTTCGAGAGTCCTGGGGCGCCCGTCGTTTAAACCAAACCGCAGCTTTAACACTTTCTGTTCCCGCTCTGTTAAGGTATCAAGCACCTCCATGAGCTGTTCATGAAGCATGGTAAACGTAGCCGCGTCTGCAGGGACCGCCACCTGATCATCCTGAATAAAATCACCTAAATGGCTGTCCTCTTCCTCACCGATCGGCGTTTCCAGAGAAACCGGCTCCTGGGAAACTTTCATTATCTCCCGCACCCGCTCTACCTGCATATCTGCCCTTGCTGCAATCTCTTCCGGCACAGGTTCCCTGCCCAGTTCCTGCAAAAGCTGTCTGGATACACGTACCAGACGGTTAATGGTTTCCACCATATGAACAGGAATCCGGATTGTACGGGCCTGGTCTGCAATGGCACGGGTAATCGCCTGTCTGATCCACCAGGTCGCATAAGTGCTGAACTTATATCCTTTTCTGTAATCAAACTTTTCAACCGCCTTAATTAACCCTAAGTTTCCTTCCTGTATCAGATCCAGAAACTGCATTCCCCGGCCGACATACCGCTTGGCAATGCTGACTACAAGGCGGAGATTGGCTTCTGTTAATCTCTGCTTGGATTCTTCATCTCCCAGCTCAATCTTTTTAGCGAGCTCAATCTCATCCTCGCTGGAAAGAAGAGGGACTTTACCGATTTCCTTTAAATACATGCGGACAGGATCTTCCACACTGACACCTTCAGGAACAGACAAATCGATGCTTTCCATATCGATTTCTTCCTCTTCCTCAATGTCCTCTTCCAGAAAAAGATCTTCGTCTAAATCCAGTTCTTCCCCGCTGATGGAAAGCACGTCCACCTTGCTGCTCTCCAGAAAATCATAGATCTGATCCAAACGGTCGGAATCTAAATTTTCTCCTGTAAAGAAATCAAGTATTTCCTGATTTTCCAGGACATTTCTCTTCTTTCTCGCTAATAAGAGGAGCTGATTTAACTTTTCCTCAAACGCCGCTGCTGACTCTTCCAGCCTGCTGCCAACCTGTTCCTCTTCTGTCTTTCCTGAACCCACCATCTTATCTGCTGTCTTCTTAACATTCTCGTCCATGTTTTTCCATCCTTCCACAGCCTGCCTATAGTGTACACCCTAATCCAGCGAAATATTCAAATCCCTCAGCGCAGCCTGTTCCTTTATAATTCTTTGCAGTTCTTCTATCCCTGCTGCATGACGGCTGGCATGATCCAGACTGTTTTTTTTCACTTTCATTATTGTTTCCGAAAACGCTTTTTTCTGTTCTTCATTATCAAGAGACTCTTTTAAGCTCGCATGGAAAAGACCTGCGACAGTCCGGTATTGATCCTCATCATCGATGAAATGATTTAAAATCTCGGCCGGATTCAGTGTTCCGGCAGCGTGTCCGTCAAAAACCATCTGTGCCACCTTATGATACAGTTCTTCTATAAAATCATCAGGAGTAATGACTCCTTTAATCTTATCAAATAGTACAGGATTTTCAATCAGCCAGGTTAACAAAAGCCTTTGAGACTGCATAACACCATCTTCTTTTTCTTTTTTGCGCTGATTCTTTCCGTTTTCCTCTTCTTCTCCCCTCACGGAAGACCGGACCGGTCCCAGTGCAGCACCCAGCCGGTTCACCAGGCGCTTTAAATCCTGGTAATTAATGAAAAATTCTCTGGATACAGCCTCTAAATAGTTTTCCCTCTCAAGCGCTTCAGGAAATTCCAGAAGTTTCCTTGCCGTCTGATTGTAAAACTCTGTTTTCTGCTCCGGATCATCCATCTTATAATTTTTTTTCAAAACTTCAATTTCAAAGAGAAAACTGTTTCGCGCCTCTTCAATTCTCTTCCTGAATTCATCAGCTCCAAGATTCTTTATAAATTCATCCGGATCCTTATAGGGCTCCATGTTTAGAACGCGAATGGACATCCCCACTTCCCGTAAAATGGGAATCGCCCTCAGTGCAGCTTTCTGTCCGGCTCCGTCACTGTCATAGGTAAGGATTACTTTATCCGTATACCGTTTTAAAAGCTGGGCATGCTGGGTGGTAAATGCCGTTCCTAATGAAGCTACCGCATTGGTAAAACCGGCCTGGTGCATGGCGATCACATCCATATACCCTTCACAGATCAATATGTATTTTTCCCGTGACAGTCTGGCATAGTTCAGTCCGTATAAGTTTCTGCTTTTATCAAACAGCTTTGTCTCCGGAGAATTTAAATATTTCGGTTCCCCGGCTCCCATGACTCTCCCGCCGAAACCGATGACCCGGTTATTCACATCCATAATGGGAAACATTACCCGGTTCCAGAACTTATCATGACTTCCCTTTTCTTCAATTGTCACAAGTCCTGACTGCTTTAAAATAGTATCGTCATACCCTTTGCCTCTTAAATAGCGGTATAGATCGTCACTGGTCTTATTGGAGTATCCAAGCCCGAAGCGGACTATGGTTTCATCACTCAGCTGTCTGTCCCTTAAATACCGGTAACCGGCTTCTCCCTGAGGATTCTTCAGCTGGTAATAAAAATAGCTGGCAGCCAGCTTGTTCATCTCCAGAAGAGAGGCCTTTAAATCTTCCTGCTCCCTCGCCTCTTTGCTGTATTCTTCAACCGGCAGTTTTACTCCCGCACGGTCTGCCAGCATCTTAAAGGCTTCTGAAAAGGAATAATTCTCATATTCCATAATAAAAGTAATTACATTGCCGCCTGCACCGCACCCGAAGCAGTAATACATCTGTTTGGCCGGTGAAACGGAAAAGGAGGGAGACTTTTCGTTATGAAACGGGCATAAGCCAAAATAATTACTGCCCTTTTTCTGCAGTTTCACGTATCCTGATACGATATCCACAATGTCATTCCTCATCCGGACTTCTTCAATTATATCTTCCGAATATCGCATAAAGCCTTCTTCCTCCTTTCACAAAGATTCATGATAGAAATGCTTATTTGTCAAATTGCTTTCCATGCCTTTGGTACAAACAGTTCTTCAAACCGGTCAATGGCATAGCTGTCACTCATTCCGGCAATATAATCACAGACTGCCCGCTCTTTGCTTGCATCCCTTTTTTCCATCAGAAACCTGTATTCTTCCGGAAGCCTGTCCGGATGTTCCATATAATACTCAAAAAGCATGGCGATCATCTTCTGGGCTTTTCCTTCTTCTGCTTTCGGAATCTCATTCTTATAAACATGCTGAAACATCCAGGTTCTTAATCCCTGCATAGCGGCTTCCATATCAGGAGACATGATGATATCATTCTTCTCATAGCTGTTGTGAATGATATCATGAATGAGATTATTCAGCCTTTCCCTTACACTATGTCCTAAAATATCTGTATAGCAGGCAGGAAGGTCCTCTTCCACAAACATCTTTGCCCGGATTGCATCATCAATGTCGTGGTTAATGTAGGCTATTTTATCAGACAGCCGGACAATCGCACCTTCTAAAGTTGCCGGATGTCCGCTGGTCCGGTGATTTAAAATTCCATCTCTCACTTCCCATGTGAGATTTAAACCCATTCCGTCTTTTTCCAGGATTTCAACAACCCGCACGCTCTGTCTGTAATGGGCAAATCCCTGGGAACAGATCTCATTGAGAACGGCTTCTCCGGAATGGCCAAACGGCGTATGTCCCAGATCATGCCCCAGAGCAATCGCCTCTGTCAGATCTTCATTCATACGAAGTGATTTGGCTATGGTTCTTGCGATCTGGGAAACTTCCAGCGTATGTGTGAGTCTTGTCCGGTAATGGTCACCTTCCGGTGCCAGAAACACCTGGGTCTTGTGTTTCAGCCTTCGAAATGCTTTACAGTGAATGATTCTGTCACGATCCCGCTGATATGCGGTGCGGATATCACAGGGTTCTTCTTCCCGTTCTCTGCCTCTGGTGTTCTTGCTAAAAGCAGCATAAGGGCTTAAATAAGCTTCCTCCCACTGTTCTGTGGATTCTCTGATATTCATTCGATCACATCCTTCGCAAAGTTATGGTACATTATATCATATTTTCAGTAATTTTAACACCCTATATTAAATTATTTGCATTACCCATTACCTGGTGCCGCTGATATGCTTCCTGTACTCACTGGGAAGACATCCATACCTCTTTTTAAACGCTTTGGCGAAAGCCCTGCTGTCTGGGAATCCATGTTTCATGGCAATTTCTCCAATTTCATGATCGGTTCCCATCAGTTCACGTACTGCATACTTGACACGCAGGTCAATTAAAAAGGTGCGGTAATTGACCTGTGCATACTTCAAAAAGATCCTTGATAAGTAAGTGGGACTAAATCCAAAGCGCAATGCCACCGAATCCAGTTTTAAATCCTGATCATAATTCTCCCTCATGTACTGGGTTACATCTGAGAGCTTATCAAGCTGCTTTTTCTGGCGGATAACCTCCTTATCCATATTTTCCGTTTTAAACTCCGTAACCAGCAGATATAAAAGCTGGTAAAACTGGCTTTTTACCTGAAAACTATAACCGTATTCCTGTTTTTCATATACGAAAAAAAGAGAAGTCACAAGATCCTTCAGCTTTCGGTTTGCCTCTTCTCCTTTTTTTTCGAAATTTACATAGGAATCTTCCCCCATGTAATCTTCAAAGGTTTCTCCTGGAATCTGCACAACAATAGTAATATTGGGATTGGGGCACTCGATAGAATGAACTTCATTGGAATTGACAAGTACAAATTCATCTCTGGTCAGCTTTAAATGAGTGTTATTAATGTAAAAATCAATTTCTCCCTCCAGTACCAGAAAAATCTCCACAGAATGGTGCCAGTGCTTTGTCACTTTATAGTTTCCTTCCCTGCCTTCAAAAATAAACAGCCGGAAGGGAAGGTCATTATTGGGAATGACCAGTTCATGCCTGATTTCCATCTCACACCTCCAAAATGTACTGTATCCATTATAGAACATTTCTGCCTGTTGTCCAATGGATTTTCTTCCGTTTTAAACAGGAAGGCTGTCGCTGACACATAAAACGCCATATCCCAGTTCAGGGTTGGGATACTGGGTAATACCGGGAAGCTTTCTTGTGCCGCGGATCAGATAAGCTTTTATTTTTTCCCCAAAAAGAAACGGATCTCTGCCATCTACGATTCCCCACTGCATCAGAAGGGCTGCGCTTCCTGTTACGAAAGGCGTGGCAAAGGAGGTTCCTGTAACAGGATCGTACCCGCCTCCGGCATATGCCGCAATAATCCCTACTCCAGGTGCTGCCAGGTCAGGCTTTACTTGATTTGTTCTTCTTGTGTAACCTCTTCCTGAAAAATCAGCATAGGACTGATACGTATCATCATAGGCTCCTACCGAAATAACCTTTGTTGCTGTTGACGGAATGGTCAGTGTGGTTTCAGGCGTTGCCCGCAAAAAGCGGGTGGACTGATTTAACACGCTGGAAGAGGGAAGCCAAAGATCGTATTTTCCTTCTACAATCTGCCTTGGTGTCAGCCGGAATTTCCAGATTCCGCTGTCAATATACGTTTCAGCAGGAAGGAAGTCTAAGTAAATCTCCTGTGCCACACTGTATGGACCCGGTTTCCCATAATACAAAAGAATCTGGGTGTTACCGTACCTGATGGTCTGAGGTCCCAGTCTGCTGCTGATGGGACCAATTACTTCCCCGGACGGGGTGATAATGCTGATATCAAACAGATCTGCATAGGATTTCCAGAGCTGAACACTGAAGCCCTGCTGAAAGGCTCCCACGCTGAGTTCGATTTCCTGGGGACTTGCCATGGTTAAGGTACCGGATATATGTCCCCCGCCAACCCCCTCATTGCCCGTTCCAACCACAATTACGGATTTTCCATAATTGGAGATATCATCGAGAAATGTTTCCAGCAGACTGGTTCCGTCATGGGATCCATAGGTATTGCCAAAGCTTAAATTAATGGCAATTGGCATCTGTAATTCAACAGCTTCCTTCACAGCAAAATTAACTGCCCGCATAAGTTCTGTTGTTCTTGGAAAACCTCCTTCCTGAGGCACTCCAAGTTTCACCACTAAAAGAGGACTTTCATACGCAACGCCTCTGTACTGCCCCCGGTTCTCCCTTCCGTTTCCTGCCGCAATTGAGGCTACTGCAGTACCATGGCCGCTGATATCAACAGACGGAACCAGCTTATTCGCCTCAATTCTGCTTCCTGTTGCCAGCGCTGCATCTATCTCTTCTTTCGTAAATACCCGGTTAAGCGTCTGATCCCATAACTTTAAAATCCGGGTTGTTCCGTCTGCATTACGGAAATCATCATGATAGTAATCAATCCCTGAATCAATGACAGCTACAATAACGCCTTTCCCAGTCAGATTATTGGTCCCCTGTTGGACCAGATTGACACAAGAGGCCGATTTTGCCTGATTAACGGCAAAAAACAGCCTCTTTGGTTTCTCCACATATTCAATCTGGGGCAGATCACTTAACTGATCAATGTAAGACTCCGGTACATTTAAGATCGCGTACTCATTTATCATCTGCTCCACCCGGATTCCCACCTGGGTAAGACCGCTGATATCCCCGGAATACTTTACAATTACATCCCACGTCTGTTCCTCTGGATTATATCCTACATTTAAATTACCTGATTTTTCCCGCTCCTCGGGAGTGGAACTGAGAGCGAGATTCAGCAGGTTCTCCAATTTCTGATCCTGCATATGACATCCTATGGTTTTTTTATATTCTACGCAGGATGAGTCATTCTCATTCCTTTACACTGTCTGCCTCACATACCCGGACTTCATGATAAAAGAACTGAAGGATATCCTCATAGGATTTTCCTTCCTTAGCCATCGTCTGAGCTCCGTTCTGGCTCATTCCCACTCCATGGCCGAAGCCGCCGCCATAAATATGGAACGTGGTGATGTTCTTATCATCAACACCCTGATTTTCTATGGCAATATAGGCACTGGGAAGAGAATCGAAATTTTTCATCTGGGTTCCGTCTTTTTTGGTAATTGTCATATATTTATTGCCAAGTTTTGCTCTGACCTGCCCCTCACCGCTTATGGTCATGACTCCTTCTGAACCTTCGACTCTTAGTTTTTTTACAATACCGCCCACACCCCGTTCAACCACTGTAATGTTTAAGATAGAACCTACTTCTGTGATTTCTTCTTCCAGCTGTCTGTTAGTAACAGTGGTCTCCCACCGGTACATGGGGAAAGAGGAATCATAAGCCGGATAATCTTTATTCTTTATAAATTCTTCAAAATCAGAATTGGTGGACAGATTTAACACTGCCCCTCCATCCTGAAGCAGGCCTCCATCTAAATAGGGGTACTGGGATGGATCTCCTCCCCATACGCTTCCATCAGTAGTGTGTCCGCAGGAAGTGGAAAAATAAAACGCTTCTATGGGCGTATCTCCGTAAAAGAGCAGCTTGCCATAGGTTTCCCGAACCGCATCCTCTGTCTTTACAGCCGCAGGGAGGTTGTTGTATACCTGAAAACGTGTACTGTCATCCACATGAGCACCATATTTGCTGTAGGTATTGCTCTGGATCTGGCGGTATGCATAGGTTCTTGCACACACGGCCTGGGCTTTTAATGCTTCTTTTTCATAGCTGTCGGGCATCTCACTTGGCACAACTTTTGTTAAGTAATCCTCCAGATACAGTTCATTAATCAGAAGCAGTCCGTCTGTATCCTTCCTGATCTCAATCGTTCCGTTATAAGAAGGAGTCCCATAGGAACGGTTTATGGAATTCACCTCTATGGATCCACCCTTTTCAAGGGGGGCTGCTACAATTCTGCCGCTTTTTAACCTTTCATCCGAAGGTTCTATAATCACCTCCGCCCCTGACGGTATCTGAACTGTCTCTTTGTCATAGGTCAGTGTTAAGCCTGTCTTGGAAGACAGTGTCACCGAAGGATGAAAAATCGACTGAAAGTTCGTGTTCATAAGGAGTACCCGAATAGTCTTTGCATCGAATTCACGAACAAGTAACGCTGCGCAGATTTTTCCATGGGCTACAACAAAATCCTGTATATCATACCCGACTAAAATATCAGAAACGGTCCGTTCTTCAAATTGTCCATATAAACGGTAAACTTTAAAATCCTTATCAAACTTTAGTTTACCATAATTTTCAATTTCAATGGAAGTATCGGTAATAGCAAGTACCTTTCCTGAGATCCTCTTTTTCTTAAGCGTAACTTTCTGAAGATTTCCTCTCTTAAGGCTTAAATCTGCCAGATTGTTAACAAGGTCCTGCGCCTGCCCCAAAGAGGCATCCAGAGGAAACGTTCTGACTGCAGAACCAAAATGCACCTGAAATGTCTCATTCTCACCGGCGGTCAGCCAGACGTTTTTGTATGTAACAGAATCGCTTACGACTTCTTTTAAGGAAATGATTTCGCTGCCTTTTACCAGTATCTTCACTTCCCAGTCTATATAGGAATCCAGACTGATTCCTTCAAATCCAAATGTTCCTTCGCTGGTATAGGCAGTCCACGAGGAAGAAGGCCTTATGTTAGAAGGGGTTCCATAAAGAAGAACATCCATTGTTTTTATCTGATTTTCTTTATCAAGAGCCTTCGTTAAATCTTCAAACAGATACCACCATTCATCAGCGGTTATATGTTTATTCTTATTCTTCTTTCCTGCATGAATACTCTTTCCAGAACCAGGGACCAGCGCTTCTGCAAGGTTTTCTGCCTCCTGATAGGTCAAAAGGCCCTGGGCAGTCTCCTCATTTGCAGGCATAAGATCTGTATCAAGATAGCCATTGGCATATAAATAATCCATATATTTCGCATACCAGACGCTCTGATCCTGTTTGGAGAAATATTGCTGTTTCTGATTCTCCGGCATTTTTTCCAAGCTTTCTCTGTCTGTAAGAAGGAGAGCTGCTGACTTACATGCCAGCCCCCTTGAAATCCCCTCCGGCTCCGGCTCATTCATCAATATAATGATAATAAGAAATATAACCAGAAGAGGAATACCGACGACAAACCCGATCAATGACTTTTTATTCATGCGCTCCTCTTATCTTATATATGTTTTTTTCTCTTCTTCAATCCGGTCCAAATTCAAATAGTCTTCTGTTTTTAAAGAAAGGTCTTTCTTTGACAGCGAGCGGTTTACCATTCTGGTAATCACACTGTAGATCACAGCAAACGTGGGAACTGCTATGATCATTCCAACAAATCCGAACAATCCTCCAAAAAGGAGAATGGAAAACAAAACCCAGAAGCTTGGAAGCCCTGTAGATTCACCAAGAATTTTAGGTCCCAGAATATTCCCGTCAAACTGCTGAAGCAGCAAAATGAAAATCAGGAAATAGAGACACTTTACCGGACTGACCAAGAGTATTAAAAATGCGCTTGGAACCGCCCCGATAAAGGGACCAAAAAACGGTATTACATTGGTAACACCCACAATTACACTTACTAACAGTACATATGGCATCTTCATGGCATTGAGCAGTACAAAGCACATGATTCCGATAATTAAGGAATCCAGAAGCTTGCCGGTAATGAATCCTCCAAAAACCCGGTGTACAAAGCGAACTTCTTCAATGGCCTGATTCGCTGTTTTTAAAGAAAAAATACTGTAAATAATCTTTTTCCCCTGAGCGGAGAGTGTCTCTTTGATATTAAGAATATATACCATTACAATAACACCGATTAAAATATTCTTAAATACCATTACAACACTTAAAAGACCGCTGGATAAGCTGCCGATTAAGGAAGACATATTGGGAACAAGATCCGTAGTCATCCAGTTCTGGAGCCGGCTTGCGATCTGATCGTAATAAGGGATTATGAATTTCTCAAACGATGGGTTATCCTGAAACATCTTTTGAAGTCCCAGTGCAATGTTGTTGATATTCTCCCCGAAATTATCCTGTATTCCCATAATGCTTGTATATATTTCAGGTATGATCATTGAGAAAAGTCCTATGACAATCACGAACAAAAAGATCAGACTGACCATGGTGGCCACTGCCCTTGAAATGGAACGGACTGTTTTTTTGCTGTGAAACACTGCATTCAGAAGGCGTACCGAAATATCTCTTGATTTGTTATAAACCGGCAATAAAAGATATGCCAGCACTGCGCCATAAATGACAGGCATTAATATTTCTACAATCAGACGTATGGTACCTTTTACCGCTTCAAACCGGGAAAGAAAAAAGGCAAACGCAATGCTGAGTGCAATCACTGCAAGGGCAGTTACACCCCAGCAGACGTAACTGCGATATTTAAAATCCTTCATATTCATCTCCTATGTGGTTCCTGTTATTAAATGTCTTATCATACTTTACCATATTTTACCATAAAGTTAAAGCAGCGATTTCTCGCTGCTTTTTTCTTTTGTAACCCCAAAATGCCGGTTCTTACTTATTGACGCCTAGCTAAGCTAGGTGGGCAACCTCACTCAGGCATCTGCCTTCCACTACTATGGAGGCCTGACATCCGCCTGAAAATATTGGAATCCCTTATGTCATAATGTAGGTTCAAAAAAGGTAAGATTATCGTACATCTCAGGAATTACATTCACTATTTTCTATGGCTTCAGTATACAACAATTCAAAAGAATTTTCAAGTTCCTTTTCCTGTCAGTTTTTTTAATGCTGATTAGAAAACAATATTCTTACCGCCAAGGAGTCTTCCATGTTCCACGTATAAATCCAGACGATTTAACAGGGAATCACAGGATTCTTCCTGAATAATCAGTTCAACCGCTTCAGCAGTTACCAGGGAAAGAACAGATAAAAGTGATTTTGCATTCACGATACAGTCTCCATCCACCAATTCCATCTTTTCTTTGCACTTACCGGCTATGGTTACAAATTCCAATATGGAATCCATGCCCCAGAAACCGATTCTTACCTTTTTCATCTGCTGTAATCCTCCTGATTTTTCTTGCGTCTAATACAGTCCGTTCTCCAGATTTCCCAGACTGTATACCTGATATTCTTTTTCAAAAATATAGCCAAGCTTTTCCGCCAGTCCGGCGGCAGGGATGTTGTCCGCATCCCAGCTTGGAAAAATCTTCTGTTTTAAACAGGATAAGATTAAACCTGCACTGCATGCCAGAGCAAGTCCCCGGCGCTTATACTCCTTATGAGTCGCAACTTTCACCACGAGCTTCTCTTCACTGATCTCATACGCTAAACAGCCGGATACCAGCCTTTCACCGTCCAGTGCTGCATAACCAAATCCGTAATGAATAAAATCTTCCCTGCTTTCAAAATTAGAACAGATTTCCCTGCTCCACTCTGAATCCATGGCTTTCTCATAAATCCCGGTATCAATTTTTTTAATCCGGATTCCCTCAGGAATGGATTTCAGATAATTAGTCAGCGCCTCTTGTGAAAAATAATTTTCATCTGTTCTCATAGCATAACGGGACATAATCCGGCAGCTGCCTGAGAACGTCTCTTCCAGCCATTCAGCCCAGCGTTCGTCAGATGGAGTAATAAAATCCTGGCTGCAGTTTTTAATCAGAATCTCTCTCAGTTCAAGTGCCTGCTCTCCCTTGGGACAAATCCCAGTCAGATACACAAAATTACCCGAATGAATCAAACAAAAGGACGGATTATCCCGTTGCGGGACCCAGACTTTTCCCATTCGCCCTTCTGCAGTGACTGAGGGGATCAAATCTCCTCTCATGCTGCAAAGTTCTCTGACAATCTGTCTCTCATCTCTTTCCAATTCAATCACAATAATTCTCCTTCCGCTCGTGCTTCGTCTGCCAAATTCCGATATCAAAAGGACTGTTTCCTGTTAAAAACCTAGTATAGCACACTAGAAAAGATTCTGCAAATCAAAAATTGATTCTGCCAGAAAATCTGCGCCTGCATCCAAAAGCTCCTGTCTGCTTCCATATCCATACAATACCCCGACAGATTCCATTCCAGACTCTTTCGCTCCAAAAATATCATGTTTTCTGTCGCCGATCATCACTGTTTTCGACAAATCACTGATTGCGCAGGTATCCAGCACATAGCGGATTACATCCGTTTTTTTCACACGGATCTCTTCAAAATCCGCTCCTCCCATAAATTCAAAATAGGAATCCAGTTCAAAATGCTTTAAAATTTTTCTTACAAACAGCTCAGGCTTTGAAGAGGCAACGTAAAGCTTTTTGCCTGACTGAACAAGCGCCATTAAAACTTCTGCTGTTCCCTCGTATACTTTGTTCTCAAATATTCCCTTCGACGAAAAATATTCCCGGAAGATCCCAACTGCCTTTTGGGCATCGGATTCTGAAAATCCATAGTATTCCATAAAGCTTTCTTTTAACGGCGGACCGATAAAACAGCATAATTCATCGAGACTTTCCACCTCAATCCCAAACGCATTAAGAGCATGGCGGACCGATTTTGTAATACCTTCTTTTGGATCGGTCAGCGTTCCATCTAAATCAAAAAGCAAATAATCTTTTTTCATAACATCTCCTCTGCTGACTTAAAAAACAGAGACGAAAAGGTTCCCCTTTATCGTCTCTGTGACAATTACTTTAATTGATTAACTACCTTCTGAATTGCCTCTAAAGCATCATCAGGAAGCTTGTCGTATCCTTCTTTTACAACTGCCGTATTGGCAACAAATTTCACACGGTCTTCCATGCGGGCCTTTAACTGCGCTGCATATTCAGGGTCGTTAAGATCCGGAACGAATCCTTCCCAATCAAGTATATCGATGTCTGTAAATGGTCCCCATTGTTTGAATTCTGCCTTCTTATCAACAATTGCTTCCAGAATTCCAAGTGTGTCCTTAGGCTGAACCTTCTTACCCATAAAATCGCCTGTATTAATAATATAGCAGTCTACGTTCTTTTCTTCAACTAATTTTTTGAATTTTTCATAATCGTTGGCAAGAGGATATGTTCTGAATGGATTTGCATAAGGAACAACTACCAGTGCGTTAGGATCTGCTCCCGGAGCAAGTCTTTCTGCAGAGGATCTCTTGGTTGCAAGAGTTGCGCCCATAACAGATGCAAGTGATGCTCCTTTTAATTTAACTACTGGCGGAATGGTAGGATCCTTCATAATCCAGAAAATTGCATTAACAGGAGATTCAATTTTATCCACACGGTTGGGTGACCATAATTTTGACTTGATTGCACGGCCGTTACCGTTCCTGATGTCTTCTGTAACAAGCTGAATCTTTCCATCCTCATCTAATGTACAGGAACAGTTCTGAGCAGTCAGTAAGTATTTGTTATCCTCACAGCCGGTAGGATAATCCTGTGTCTTATCAAAATACGTAGGCTCAATTGCTACTGATGCGCAGGTGTCGGTGTTGATGATAAAGGCGTCATCATGAAGTACGGTAACACCATATTTGCCGCCGTGTTTTGCATGTGTAATGGTGGATTTACCGGATCCAGATAAACCAAATACGGATGCAACATATTTGGAACCATCAGAGAGAGTATATTCTTTCTGGCCGCCGTGGCAGGAAGCATAGCCGTTGCGGTTAGCAAGTGCCCATACCATGGTAAGCGTACCTTTCTTATGCTCTCCAAAATATCTCATACCGAGAATTGCAGCGCAGTTTTGTTCTGTGTTAAAGTAGCATAAACATTTAGGATCGCTTAAACAGGACAGATCAACACCAGGACGGTCGGAGCCGTTCCACTGCGGATCAGAGAAGATATAGATATCAGGCTCTTTTCCATCCCCTACCGGTTTGGAAGCCTTATACATATTAACATACTGATCAGACATATACTGGAAATTCAGCATCCAGTTATATAAGATATTTTCTTCGCCTTCCGGAATGAGAAGATGCGCCTTCACCATGTATTCCGGATCAAGACCAGCGTAAACCTCTGCATGATACATGGTTTTCCACCGGGTTTCATAAACTGCATCCATAACAACTTTGTCAAGAGCCCCACAGTTTACTCCTGGTTCACCGGCAATTCTTCTGGCAGTTGCATAACGTCCGGTGATCGCACCATCATTAAACAAAAGTACTTTAGCGTCCTTATCCAGACCGAATTCTTCTCCTCTATAAACGGGCATATCCGTAACTATGGTTCCAGGTGAGTTTTTTGCTAATTCATATGCCTCACGAAGCGTATTAACTTTAATAACGTTATTCCCATAGAACGGTGCTTCAATAATTGAACGTGTTGTTGCAAATCCAGGTTTGCCTTTTCCAATTTCATTAATTGGGTAATAAGCTTTTGTTGACATATAAAAATCCTCCTTATAAAATCGAAATTTGATATCATTATCTCATTTTGTTAAGAAAAAGTCAATATTTTCTATTGCATTTTTCACAAAAATTGTTTATATTTAATGTGCATTATGCATCATGTATACAATAACTAGAAAGAAGGTCAAATATGATACACATTTCCAAAGATGGCACCGGCGATTTCGAGAGCATACAGAAAGCACTTGACTCATTGCCAAAAAATAATACTGACGAACAGATCCTTTACATTCACAAAGGAGTCTATGAGGAACAGATTACAATTACTACTCCACACGTAACCTTTCTTGGCGAGGATAAAAACAATACCATTCTCTCCTATGGTTTATATGCACGCATGCTTATGGAAGACGGCATGAAACGAGGAACTTTCCGTACCTATTCCTGTTTCATCGATACTTATGATTTTACAGCCAAAAATATTACTTTTGAAAACAGTGCAGGGAAAGGAACTGATGTGGGGCAGGCCCTGGCTGTTTATGCAGACGGCGACCGTCTCTCATTTGAAAACTGCCGTTTTCTGGGCAATCAGGATACCCTCTTTACAGGACCGCTGCCCCCAAAGGAGATTGAACCCAACGGATTCATCGGGCCAAAGCAGAACGCCCCACGGATCAATGGCAGGCACTACTATAAAGACTGCTATCTGGAGGGAGATATTGATTTCATCTTCGGAGGAGCCACTGCCTATTTTGAGAACTGCACATTTTTTTCTAAATATACCGGAAATGAAATCAGCAGCTATGTAACAGCAGCATCAACTCCGGAAGGCCAGGAATATGGTTATGTAATGGAAAACTGCCGTTTTGAGGGCAACTGTCCTCCTGATAACGCTTATTTAGGAAGACCGTGGAGAGAATTTGCCAGGACCGTTTTAATTAATTGCTACATCGGCGACCACATCTGTAAGGAAGGCTGGCATGACTGGAACAAAGAAACTGCCCATAAGAATGCCTTTTATGCAGAATACGGAAGCTTCGGACCCAAGGGAAGCATGGAGAGCCGGCCTGACTGGATATACAGGCTAAAAGAAACGGATCTTTCAAAATATACAAAAAAAGCTGTCTTATCAGGAACTGACGGCTGGAAGCTTTAAAAAAATGGGATTCTGTTCTTTATCTTAGAACAGAATCCCGTTTTCATTATATTTGACTTTTTAGTTTTCTTTGATTTTAACAATTACTTTCTTAATGGGAGCTGGTTCACCGGCTGCAGCCTTGGGCTTATGACCATCCCAGGGATTAAAAATCATATATTCTCCAGACTTTACTACCGCCTTTAAGCCTGGATTTTCATTGTCGTAAAATACAACATCTTTTTCATCGTTATATGGTACCTTTTCATTCAGTTCATCAATTCTTGCATAGGTCATAATCTCAGAACCGGAAATCACATACTGAATATCTGTATAATTATGGTGAGCTTCATACTTCGCTTCTTCCCATGGAATTGTTGTATATTCTACTACATTGGCAAATACATTCTTGCCGTCAATCTCATATTTACCTGGCTCCAGTTTCTCCAGATCAGTATTCTTAAGAAAATCCACTGCCTTGGCATACCGGCCTTCCACACCAAGGTTTCTGTAAAAATCAAGGTTTTTTGCTGTGTCAAAAATCATATGAATACTCTCCTTTTATGTATCAGTATAGTTTATCAAACTATAGTATACACCTAAAGAAGAATATTTAACAATGTTTTTATTTAAAAAATTCATGGTTTCCGTGCTGGAACAAATAAGTCAAATGAGAATCGAACCAGCTTATCGCTCCGCTCCTCGATCCCCTTCGATTCATAAAATACAAAGCTCCGTTTGAATAGTCTTCACCTTCCAGTGCCCGCTTCACACATTCAACGGTATTGCTGGTAACTTCTACGGAATTAATGCTTCCATTGGATACCGGGGAAAACTGGGAGGGCGAATAAACAACTCCTTTCACCGTACTTGGAAATTTACCGCTTTTTACACGGTTTAAAATCACATTTGCTACAAGAATCTTTCCTTCATCATCGCAGATTCCAGCTTCTGCCTGAACAATCTTTAACAAGACATTATAGTCTTCATCCGACAGAGACGTGGCATGAACTGCTTTTTCCTCTTCTGCCTTTCTGGCCGCTTCTTCTTCCGCTTCTTTTGCCTTTTGTGCTTCCTCTGCGGCTTTTTGCGCCTGCCTTTTTGCTTCCTCCTCCAGTGCAATCTGTTCATTCATGCGCTGGACTCTGGTAAAGGATTCTTCTTCCAGTTCCTGCTTTTGTATGACTTCTTTTTCCAACAGATTTCCAGCGAGCTGCTGTGCCTGCATCTTGGGATCGGTAAGGTTAATTTGTACTTTTGCTTGTGAAGCTGTTTCCTCTTCTTCAACGTTCTCATCATCTGTAGCGTCTTCTAATGCCCGTGTTTCTGCAAATGCCGTTAATGCATTTTTTCCGCTGCTTCCAAAACCTGTGGAAGTAAAAGCAATCACTGTTATTACTGCGGCACCTGCCATAAAAACTGCCGAGGAACGATACATTCGCTTCGTAACCTTTACGGACATTCCTCTGAAGAACTGACTAATCTGCTGAAGGATAGAGCGTAGTGTAAGCATAAATACTCCTCTTTCTCTAATCTCATTTGCCTGGGCTGCGGACAGAACCGTACCCGTTTCTTTGTGTCGTCCGTAATTATAGAAGAATCCCGTTAAAAAAGTCAATGGCTGTTTAACATTTTTGTGATAATTTAACTTGTTAATTTTTTTGTGTTTTTATTTTTTTGTAAGATATACACTATTTTTACTTGTACATATGTAATTTTTTTGTATTAAATATGTGTTAACATTTTACAATAGTATTACATTTCTGTTAATTATTAACCCGGAAGTATTCAGCCTGTCCGGTCTCTTTTTTGTTTTATGTAAACTGATCTGCCATAAATGATGAAAATTTACCCTGAATAAAGGCAGCCAGTTTCTGGGGTGCAATGACAATCTGCTGCCCTCTTATACCTGCACTGACTACAATTTCAGAATAATTTTCCGCTGATGCATCAATCCAGGTTGGAAAGTGTTTTTTCATTCCAACAGGAGAACAGCCACCTCTAATGTATCCGGTCACAGACTGTAAATCCTTTACTGAAATCATTTCTACCTTTTTATCCCCTGTGAGTTTTGCTGTCTTTTTTAAATCCACCTCACCGTCCACAGGAATACAGCAGACAAAATATCCCGTTTTTTCTCCTTTTAATACAAGAGTTTTAAATACACTACCATGATCGACACCAAGCATATCGGCTGCATGGCTGCCTGATAAGTCGTGCTCATCTACGGTATATTCCCTGGTGTCATATTCAATCCCTGCTTTATCAAGCATTCGCATCGCGTTTGTTTTTATCATATCACTCACTCCTGCCTCTTTTTTATCCTATAAAAGAGGTCCTTTCCCTGCATAGTATCAGGGGCAGACCTGTATTCTGCCCCTGTTTTTTACACATTTACATCATAATAAGAAAAACTTCTTTTGTCCAGTGAAAGCTTTCATCGGTTTTTACTGTCACACAAATCACTACAGGTGTCCTGTAAACTCAAATTTTCTGGCTTTACTTTCCCTTATGGTTCCTGCTATAATACATATATATAGTATAGTGTTATAATATAATAAATAGTTATAAAATGAAAGGATTTTTAACATGGATCAGAATCTTTCCCAATATAAGATTTTTTATGAAGTGGCAAAAGCAGGTAATATTTCCAAAGCGGCAAAAGAACTGTTTATCAGCCAGCCGGCGATTAGTAAATCTATCAGTAAGCTGGAAGATAATTTAGACGTGGCATTATTTACCCGTAATTCCAGAGGGGTACAGCTTACGGAAGAAGGAAAGCTGCTGTTTCATCACACAAAAACTGCCTTTGAAGCGTTAAACAGAGGGGAACTTGAACTGAAAAGAGTGAAAGATTTCAATATCGGACACTTGAGAATCGGTGTCAGCAATACACTGTGCAAATACATTCTCCTTCCTTATTTAAAAGGTTTTATTGAGAAATATCCTCACATTAAGATCACCATTGAAAGCCAGTCTACCTCCCACACGGTAGCGATGCTGGAACAGCAGCAGATCGACCTGGGACTGATCGCAGAGCCTTCCAACCGCCGTCCTCTTTTATTCAATCCGGTCATGGAGATTCAGGATATCTTTGTAAGTACAAACGCATACCTGGAAAATCTGTATTTAAGAGAAGGTAAGAATGCTGATTTATTTCAGACAGGCAACATCCTCCTATTGGATAAAAATAATATGACAAGGAAGTATATTGACGAATATTTAAACGAAAATCAGATTATTCCCAATCAACTTCTGGAAGTTACTACCATGGATTTACTGATAGAATTCGCCAAAATCGGACTTGGCATCGGCTGTGTGATTAAAGAATTTGTTCAGGATGAACTTGATAAAAAGGAACTGATCGAGATTCCCATGATTTCCGGCATTAAGAAACGAACGGTAGGATTTGCCTATAACCCGGCCACCGTATCCACCGCAATGGAAATTTTCTTTGAAGCAATGCAAAAGGCAGGAATCAGAGGCTAATATACCACAAAAAAGGCTGATACAAAAGAGAAACATTCAATCTGCTTTCTCTTTTTATCAGCCTTTTATATGTTACACTAAGGTAAAATTAGTTATCGATCAGTTTTCCGCCGTTATTCCAGCTGTAAAGCTTACGAAGATCTGCTCCGACTTTCTCTAATTCATGGGAAGCTTCTGCATTTCTCATAGCTCTGAAATGTGCACCGCCAACCTGGTTCTCAAGCAGCCAGTCCTTTGCAAAGGTTCCATCCTGAATATCAGTCAGTACTTTCTTCATGGCTTTCTTTGTTTCATCGGTAATGATCTTGGGTCCGGTAATGTAGTCGCCATACTCAGCTGTATTAGAGATGGAATATCTCATTCCTGCAAAGCCGCTTTCAAAGATCAGATCGACAATCAGTTTCATCTCATGTACACACTCAAAGTAAGCGTTCTCCGGTGCATAGCCTGCTTCAACCAGTGTCTCAAAACCGGCTTTCATCAGTGCGCATACACCGCCGCACAATACAGCCTGCTCACCGAAAAGATCAGTCTCTGTCTCAACCTTAAAGGTTGTCTCCAATACTCCTGCTCTTGCGCCGCCTAAAGCAAGTGCGTAAGCCAGAGCCTTGTCCATCGCCTTACCGGTATAATCCTGATGAACTGCCACAAGACAGGGAGTTCCTCTTCCAACCAGATATTCATTACGAACAGTATGTCCGGGAGCTTTCGGTGCAATCATGGTAACATCAACATTCTTTGGAGGAACAATCTGTCCGAAGTGGATTGCAAAACCATGAGCGAACATCAGCATATCCCCATCCTTTAAGTTGGGTTCCACTGACTCCTTATACATAGCAGCCTGTTTCTCATCATTAATCAGAATCATGATGATATCTGCTTTTTTTGCTGCCTCAGCTGCAGTATAAACGGATAAACCCTGAGCCTCTGCTTTTGCCCAGGAACTGCTTCCTTCGTAAAGTCCAACGATGACATCGCATCCGGACTCCTTTAAATTAAGCGCATGGGCATGGCCCTGGCTTCCGTATCCAATCACTGCAATGGTCTTACCTTCTAATAAAGATAAGTTGCAGTCTTCCTGGTAGTAAATCTTTGCCATCTTTCTTTCCTCCTCATATACTGACTCATAATATATTTTGTTAAAGGAACTATGCCGACGACTCACTGTCCGCCTTTGGCAATACCTCTAGCTAACAAATGCAGACTGCCTATGGCAGATAGCGGATATCGTCGGATCCTCTGGAAAGTCCGGTCAGACCGGTCCTTGCCAACTCTAAAATCTCATAATCGCCAAGGAGGTTAATCAGCGCATCCAGCTTTGACTGGTCGCCTGTCAGCATGACGGTTAAAGAATCTCTTCCCACATCGACGATGGTAGCTCTGAAAATATCTGCAATGGCACTGATCGCCTGACGCTCATTTGCGTTGGCGCGGACCTTTACAAGTATGAGCTCACGGTAAACAGAATGCCCAGGCTTTAATTCTTTAATATCCCTGACATCTTCCAGCTTTCTCAGCTGCTTTTCAATCTGATCCAGGATCTCCTGTTCGCCCACAGAAACAACTGTCATCCTCGAATATCTCTCATCCGCAGTTACTCCTACCGTAAGGCTCTCAATGTTATAGCCACGGCGGCTGAACAGTCCGGCTACACGGCTTAAAACGCCGGCAGTGTTATCAACCAACAATGATAATACGATTCTTTCCATTCATATCCCTGCCTTTTTGTATAATATTTAAATGATAACAATGTAACTGTTATTTGTCAACTAAATAATAGGAATGTGTATTATAATCTGAAGTTATACCTATAGACAGATCTGATCATTTTCTTCCATATCAACAACCGGATTCACGTGAACCATGCAATGCTTCACATCAGGAAAGTGTTCTTCTATGCAAAGATGCACCTTCTCTGCAATTTCATGTGATCTTACCAGCTCCAGCTTTCCTTCTGCTGCTATTTCTATATCCACATATACCTTTGCTCCAAACATTCTCGTCCTGATGTCATCAATCCGTTTCACACCCATAATTGACATTGCAAATTCCCTCATCTTCTGCACGGTTTCTTCATCACAGGATTTATCTATCATTTTATCCATGGAATCACGGAATATATCAATTGCCGCCTTTCCGATAAAAATACAGATTACGATACTGGCCAGAGGATCCAGAACAGGGACTCCCATTCTTGCCCCTGCAATGCCCACCATGGCACCCACTGACGACAAAGCATCCGAGCGATGGTGCCAGGCATCTGCCATCACTGCTCCTGAATTTATCTTTTTGGCTGCTGCCCTGGTATACCAGTACATCCATTCCTTAACAACAATGGATAAAATTGCTGCGAAAAAAGCAACCATGCCGGGGATGGGGGCTGATTTCCCATTCTGTCCCATGATTGTCTTTATCCCCGTCATACCGATTGCAGCTCCAGTTGCCATCAGCAATGATGCAAGTATGACAGAGGCCACACATTCCATGCGGTCATGACCGTATGGATGCTCCTTATCCGATTTCTTATCTGCCAGATGTACTCCGATCATAACAATAAATGTGCTGAAAACATCTGAGGCGGAATGAACTGCATCCGAAACCATGGCACCGGAATGGCCAAGGATTCCCGCTGTCATTTTAAAGGCAGAAAGCAGCAGATTTATTCCAATGCTGACCGTTGATACATGCATGGCAATGCTTTTTCCATCTTTTTCTTTCTTCTTTCCGATTATACGCCTCATAAACTTCACCCCCGTGAAATAAGATTACCCCATGTCACCTGCATTCACTCCATAGAATTGTAGATAAATAAAAATGCACCTGTGGAACAATTAGAGTTAACTACTGTCCCACAGATGCATGAAAGTCATCTGCTGCTGCACGAGGCAACCCGGCTTACAGCTTTAAAAGCTGATGCCTGCTCAGTTTGTACTGTAGAGTTATGTGCAGTGCAAAGAGTTTTTTTATTTATTACCAAAACAGAGCGATCCAGTCAATCTGCATTTTCCGCTGACCTGGCTTCTGTAATAGGATATGAACGGTCTTCTGTAAAAGTTACAATGTTACGTATAATCAATGATGCAATATTCATAGGCATTGATTACAACAGTACTGCCGTACTGATCTTCTCTCTTAAAAGCATTACCATAGTTGGCATGAATATGGCCATGGAAAAAATATTTAGGAGAATACTTGTCCATCAAAGCCTTAAAGCAGGAAAATCCGCGATGGGGAAGATCCGGCAGGTCGTTAAGTTCAAAAGCAGGCGCATGGGTTACCAGTATGTCAAACCCCTTATTTTTCTTTAACTTCCACCACATGCGCTTAATCCTCTGCTCCATTTTCTTTTCTGTAAACTGATCGGGTGAACCCGGAATATATTCCATGGAACCACCCAGCCCCAAAATTCTGATTCCATTGAAGGTAACAATCTCATCTTCAATGCAGATACACCCCTCCGGAGGACAGGTCTGATACTGACAATCATGGTTACCCCGTACATAAAAGACCGGTGCATGGGAACATGTGGCAAAAAAAGTCAGATAATTCGCTCTTAAATCCCCACAGGAAATGATTAAATCAATATCTTTCAGTTTCTCCGGTGTATAGTATTCGTAGAGTGACTTGGACTCATGATCCGCCAGTACCAGAATTTTCACGCTGCAGTTCCTCCGTATCCATATTCTCGTATATTGTCTGACCCTGAAGACGGACCAATGACCGGGCTTCCTCTGTTAATTCCTCAAAATCAGGAATCTGCCCCACAACATTTTCCGTAAGCCAGTTCATCGTGGTAATCTCCTCCGGTGTAAGGCTTAAACCTTCTTCACACTGAATCGTTCCATCCTGAGAATAGATAGTTCCTACAAACGGCTGGAAACTTCCTGCCCGAATGGAATTTTTCAAAAATGTAATCAGCCTGTTTGTGCCATGAGGCAGATTCTGGGAGCAGATCACATCGATAACATCCGCAGACATGCCCCACCAGTAGTTAATCGCCTGCTTTCCTTTCATTTCCTTCCGGTCAACGGATCCATGGCAGGTGAGATTTACGATTTTTTCATAGAACTTCCCCCAATGCCAGATGGGAGTAGCCAGATTTTTAAGTCTTCCATCAGGAGCTTTCTGATAAAGTCCGTATTCTCTTGTAGGCGCCTGAGGCGTGATCATATCGTCTCCGGAAATAAAGCGGATGCCTTCCCTTTCAAGTTCTGCCTGAGCATCCCGCCCGGTAATCCTGGACCATTCTAAATAAACTTTTGCATATGGATTAATCATTCTTGCCCCCAATGCAAATGCATTGATATTGGCAATGGTGCCGTATATGGGATAATCAGCAATATAGCCCAGTTTGTCATCCCGCGACATGGAAGCAGCCAGAGCACCCATCAGAAATTTTGATTCATACATTCTTCCATAATAAGTACAGACAGAAGAATAGGACATATTGACAGAGCAGTTGAAAACCTTTATTTCCGGATGGTCGATTGCTGCCTTCACACTTAAGTTGATCATCTGGGAGGCCGTGGTAAATATCATGTTGCACCCGCCTTCAATTGCCGCGTCGATTGCCTTAGCCGTCTCCTCTTCTGAATCTGCATGAAAGAAGACCTTAGTCTCTGTCTTTCCATCAAACGCCTGTTCCAGATACATCCTTCCCAGCTCATGACCATAAGTCCAGCTGGAAGTCTCCGCTGTTTTTGCATGTATAAACGCTATTTTTAACATGGAGGGATCAATCACCGGATTAGGAAGCAGCCAGTTAATCAGCTTCATCGTGGTGTTATCCGATCCTTCACTGGCCTCTTCCGGCTGTTCTACCAGCGCAATCTTATTGCCTCTGGAAGAAAGAAGAAGTTCATCCTTAATTTTAACCAGATCCTTCTTAATCTGCTTTTCCACCCGGTCTTTCACCGACTTGTATCCAAGCAGTTCCACATAGACTAAAAATGCATCGGAACAGGTCATGTCATAATCATCACCGCCGAATGTATGAAAAGCTTTGGAAAAACGGTCATAGGCAGACTTAAAGATCAGTCTGTCATCTTCGCTCCACTGTTCATCCGGAACTTTATTCATCGCCTTTAAAAGTCTGTCATAACTTCCTTCCTTGCTAAACCAGATATCGCAGTTAAAGGAAACCTGATAAAAGTCAAGGAATTCATAATAAAGACGGTTATTTAAATCATCGGTACGTCTGGGAATCATCCGGATCACCGAGGCGGCGATACTGAATGCCCCCACATATTTTAATACACTGACCCTTTTATTTCCTTCCTGAACATAGTACTGATTCATAAACTCATAGACAACAATCGGGTCATGAATTCCTTCCTGAATCTGATGGTCATACAGATAGGCCCATTTCGCTCCAAATTCGGATTTTTCCGACAAAAGCGGCATAAAATTACTGGCAAATGCATTAGTACGCCCCTCTGTTTTGGTGCCTACCACCTTTTCAAGAGGAATGTCCATAATCCCTAAATTGACTTCAGAAACAATATCCGAATAAGATAAGATATCATCTAACACAGGCAGATACGGATACTCTCCTCTTGATACGGATGCCTGGTACTGCCTTCGCCCTTTTCTTAATGCCCCTACATAATCATATAGTGCCATCCGCAGTTTCCTCCCATTATTTTATACCCCTATTTTACCATCCAATCAGCGTTCTGTACAGACAGGCAATGATCCCCTCTTTTATACCTTTAAATTACGCACTTTAAAATCACGTTCCAGTTCGCGCTTCTGGTCTTTCTTTGCGATGTCGTCTCTTTTATCGTAGAGTTTTTTACCTCTTGCCAGACCGATCTCCACCTTAACCAGACTGCCTTTAAAATATACGGAAAGAGGTACCAGTGTATACCCCTTTTGGGCGATTTTTTCATCCAGTTTTTGAATTTCTGCTTTGTGAAGGAGGAGCTTTCTCGCACGCAGGGGATCTTTGTTAAAAATATTTCCTTTTTCATAAGGGCTGATGTTCATGCCATAAACATAAACCTCACCTCTGTCAACTCTTACAAAAGATTCCTTTACACTGCATTTGCCCATTCGCATGGACTTTACCTCTGTGCCAAAAAGCTCGATACCGGCTTCATATTTTTCATCAATAAAATAATCATGATACGCCTTTTTGTTATTGGCGATTAATTTAAAATTTTCTCCCATATTTATAAATCTCCCTTATTAAAACTTTACACAATCATACTACATTATTTATATCTCGTAAAGGATAAGAAAATCAACAAAACGCTCGCTGATACAGTGATTTTTGCAATTCTATTTAAGATATATAATACTACTGGAATACTGTTCTCCATCCCATTCCGTATACGATATTTTTTTACCGGAAGGGCTCCAATTAGTACCTGTCGTTCCAGCATTCTCAGCAATCTTTATCGTTTTTCCAGTAGGTATATCATATACATAAAAACTACTTACTGTTGAATTATTTTTATCCTCTTTCATACAGTAAGCAATCATTCTCTGATCAGGTGACCAGGATACTCCATACAATTCAGCACTATCTACAATCGTAATTTTTTCATCATTCTCAGGACTATAAATAATCATCGAACCCGTGGAACCATTATTCTGCAAGATTATCATCTGCTTCTTATCAGGAGACGGTAAGATTTCAAATACTTGTTCCAGATTAAGACTGGTCTTTTCCTTCGTAACCAGGTTTAATTTCATTAAAGTAAAATCTGATTGTGTATTATAATAAATAGTGTCACCCAATTTTTCAACCAGATATATCCCTTCATCTTTTAATTCATCAATCAAACTCATCTTTCCGGTTCTGTCAGCCAGATATACGCCACCGCTATATGCCGCACCGATAACAGTTTCGTTATCAGCCCAGTGCGCACTTTTTGCTCCACCAATCGGTTCTCCCATAAGCCCAATACTCTCATGATTTTTCATATTCATAATGAAGTAAGCAGGATCCCCCAGAACATATTCATCATATATCAAATAATTCTTATCCCTGGAGAATACAGCTCCCCCCAGCAATACATCTTTTTGTTCCTTGACCAGCTGATATTCTTTTGAGTTAATATCCAGAAAATAAAGGCTCTTTGGATACTGGTCTGATAATTCTGATAAGCTCATCTTGTCTAGTGACTCATTATCTTTTGAAACAATTACAGTATCTTCATCGAACCAATCGCTAATACTTATCTGTCCCAAATGCTCAATTTTATCAACAAATATCTCTGGTTCTTCCTGCTTCGATTCATCAATAATTGTTATGTTTTTCTCAGGCTCTTGAACCGTGATTTTATTCCTGTACTTTTCACATCCAGTCATGGTTAATACCAATGCTGCCATGATAAATGCATTAATTAAATATTTCTTTTTCATATGTAACACCTCCACAGGTCAATAAAGTTTGATGATCTAATGGTTTTAAACTCGTTATCTAAGGCAAAAATTGACGGCAGGATAAAAACACTTAACTCTAAAAAACAAAGATAAGTATTTCCATCCCACCTATAAAAATATCAGTATATTTATGAGTTATTCCCCGTCAAAATCTCTTCCCAAAATAAAGTCAATGGTACGAAGCAGTTTGTCAGTACCCGATACAATTACCCGAATCGGCTGACCAAGTTTAAAGGTTTTCCTTGTCATTTCTCCCACCAGTTCATAATGTTCCTCATCAAAATGATAATAATCATCCTGAAGATCATTGACGTGGATCAGGCCTTCAACAGTATTGGGAAGTTCCACATAAAGCCCCCAGTTTGTTACTCCTGAGATGACTCCGTCAAATTCCTGCCCGATGTACCTGGACATATATTCACATTTTTTAAGCTTTATGGTTTCCCGCTCCGCTTCATCCGCCCTTCTCTCAAGAGAAGAAGACTGGACCGCTACCTGCATAAGAAGCTTGTCGTAATGGCTGACCCGTTTTTCACTGAGTCCTGCCCTTAAATTCTCCTTTATGATACGATGGATCTGTAAATCCGGATATCTTCGGATCGGGGAAGTGAAGTGGGTATAATATTTAGCAGCCAGACCAAAATGTCCGGTGTTTCCTACCGTATACTTCGCCTGCTTCATGGAGCGAAGGGCAAGGCGGCTGATTAAGGCTTCTTCCGGAGTGTCCTCTGCATTGGCAAGCAGTTTCTGAACTTCCTTGGGATATACCTCTCCGTTATGAAACCGGATGGAATATCCGAAATTGTTGATCAGTGTAGCCAGACTTTTCATCTTCTCCGGATCCGGATTGTCATGAGTCCGGTAAAGGAACGGGATTTCCTGCCAGAAATAATCCTCTGCAACGGTTTCATTAGCCATAAGCATAAAATCTTCAATGATTTTAGTGGCAGCATTCCGGTCATAAGGTTTTATTTCCAGAGGCTTGCCCCGTTCGTCAAGAATTACCTTTGTTTCGGGGAAATCGAAGTCAATGGAACCTCTTTTTTTCCTTTTTTCTCTTAAAATATCTGCCAGTTCCTTCATCTGTTCAAACATGGGAACAAAGGCTTCATACTCTTTCATCACTGCTTCATCATGATTGGTAACAATTGCATTGACTGCCGTATAGGTCATTCTTCGGTCCACATTGATTACCGTTTCTGCAATCCTGTGGCCGGTTACCGTGCCGGTTTCATCAATTTCCATAATACAGCTAAGCGCCAGACGGTCCTCTCCCTGATTTAAGGAACAGATACCGTTTGACAGCTTGTGGGGAAGCATGGGAATTACCCGGTCTACCAGATAGACACTGGTTCCTCTTTTTAAAGCTTCTTCGTCAAGGGGACTGTGCTCTGTCACATAATTGGTTACATCTGCAATGTGGACTCCCAGGGTATAACTGCCATCCTTCTTTGAAATGGTGATGGCATCATCAAGATCCTTCGCATCTTCTCCATCTATGGTGACAGTCTGTAATTCCCTTAAATCCAGACGCCCCTGCATATCTTTTCCGGAAATGGAATCCGCAACAGACTCCACCTGTTTCATCACGCTGTCAGGGAATTCCTCCGGAAGTCCGTAAGCACGCACAATGGAGAGGATATCAGTTCCCGGGTCGTTGACATGTCCAAGAATCTCCCTGATCACACCCTCCGGTTTTTTCCCCTCTCCTCCAAAGTCAGTGATCTTTACCACAACTTTATGTCCGTTTACAGCCCCCATGTCTTTGCCCTGGGGAATGAAAACATCCTTTGCTATCTTCTGGTTATCGGGTATCACGAAACCAAAATTCTTATTTTTCTGATAAAATCCGATAATTTCTTCATTTGCATGCTGGAGCACCTTAATAACCCGGCCTTCTGCTCTCTTCCCGCCGGAGCTTTCCGTCTCTGCGGATATCAGAACGGTATCTCCATGAAGGGCGCCGCCTGTCTTATCCTCTGGTATAAAGATATCCTTCTCAAAGCCTTCTACAGACACGAAACCAAAACCCTTCTGGTGTCCGAAAAAAACGCCTGCTATGGAACCCACATCGGGTTTTCCATATTTGCCTTTCTGGGATACTCCTATTTTTCCTTCTGCCAGCAGTGCATCAAGCACCTGCTTTAATTCGTCTCTCTGATGTTTGGGTACTCCGAATAACATGGCGAGTTCCTTTAATTTCATCGGTTTATAAGACGGATCTGAAAACAGTTCCATAAACATTGCTTTCCGCTGCATTAACTGTTCTTCTGTCATTATCTTCCTCTCTTTTCACGTTTTTTACTAAACGATTTCATTTATGTTTTTATTATCTGCACTTCGCCCAATGGTATAACAGATTTTTTCCTTAATGCGAAAAAAACACCCTTGCTGCTATACCACAAGAGTGTTTAATCGCTACAGTATATTCAGATTCAGTACCAATGACAGGATGAAAAACAGGATTGCTCCGTACTTTGTAAACTTTTCCAGTTTTCCTTCCATGGAACGACCTTTGTTCCTGCCCCAGTAAGTATCCGCCATACCACCGATAGAACCAAGACCCTGACTCTTTCCTTCCTGCAACAGGATAATTGCTGATAAAGCAACGCATATAATAACAAACACGATTGATAATATAATCCGGATCATTTTCCCACCTCCTTAAGTCAAACACCGATTATCATACCATAAATTTTCAGTAAATACAATATTTTTTTCTTTTTTCAACACTGCCGCCTGTAGAATTCTTCAATCCTGAGCAGTTCATTGTATTTGGCTGTACATTCACCCCTGCAGGGCGCACCGCATTTTATATAGTCAGCACCAGCTGCCACAGCCATATCTCCAAGAAACGCTTCCTCCGTTTCCTTATCACTGTTTGAAACGATCACTTTGCTCCCCAGTTTTTTTGCTTCCTGAATCATTTCCAGTGCAGCCGTCACAGTTCCGGCTTTCTTTAACTGAATTTCCACTCCATTTGAGGCAAAGAAATCATCAGAGGCAATCACCAAACGATGCTGAAACATTTGATGCATCCGGTTTCTGCCTTCCAGATCCTGCTTCCAAAGTCCTTCTGTCACAATGCCAAGAGGAAATCCGTCCGCCAGCCTTAAGTAATAAGAAATCATATCTCTTTGGTTCCTGTGTACCAGAATCCCATTTTTTAAACTTTCCTTATGAAAGTGATAAATCCCTTCTTCCTTTACATAGAGATGATCTGCGTTTCCACAAATTGCTGCAGTTACGTCCGTATCAGGATTATACCCGGAAAGTCTGACGGCATCCATTATATAATGAAGAGCTTCTTCTGAACTTTTCATATCGGCTGCAAAACCACCGCTCTCCCCGACGGACGTTTCAAATCCGCTTAAAGTTAAAAGCCGCTTTAATGTCTGGTAAACTTCTGCACCCATTCGCAGTCCCTCTGCGAAAGAACTTCTATTTAACGGGACTATCATGATTTCTTTAAAATCAATTCCTTTTAGCCAGTCTCCTCCATCGATCATACTCATTATGGGAACCGGCATCACAGGCGCAGTTGTACCGCCTAAATAGCGGTAAAGCGGCAGACCGAGTCCGGCTCCTGCAGCCCTCGCGACCGCCATGGACAGTGCTAACACTCCGGCCTTTCCTCTGCCGTTTTCCTTATGGTCAGCATCGTCCTGGTCTCTTTGCTCTGTCAACAGGCGGTCAATGTATTTCTGTTCTGCTGCGTTTTCAAATAAAATGGCTTCGGATAACCATTCTCTTATATAATCTGCTTCTTCCTCTCCGTTCATTTCATCAAAAACAGAAACTGCCGCCTTTCCCTGGGCACCGTTTTCCAGGATTACTTCTGCCTCCACTGCCGGATTTCCTCCTGAATCAAAAAGCATTCTTCCTCTTATCCGTTTAATATCAAGATCATCAAGCATCTGTTCTGCCTCCCTGTTTTCCATCATTCCTCTACCGTAAGGATTGACGGGATTTTCCGGTTCCATGCAGACAAATAAAAAAAGATGCCGGAAGCGTTTCGCTTTCTCTGACATCTTTTTTTATTTCATCTTTTTATGCTCTTAACTCGATACCAAGTGCCTGTAAACCGTTGAGTATCTTTTTCATAACTCCTGAAACTTCCTGCTCTTCCAGAGTATGGTCTGCTGCCCGGAATGTAATAGAATAGGCAACTGATTTAAAGCCAGCGAGAATCTGTGCGCCCTCATAGATATCAAACAGCTCATAGTTTTCTAAAATCTTTCCTCCCCGCTGTTCGATCACTTCCTCAATCTGACCAACAAGGATGTTTTTCGGTACTACCATGCTGATATCCCTGGTCACTGCCGGATACCTGGCAATTCCGGTATATTTACGGTCGAAACTTGTAAATGGTATCATGGACGGCATGTCGATCACTGCCACATAAGCTCTGTCTCCGATCTTGTAGTTATCAGCAACCTCGGGATGAATCTCTCCCAGGTATCCGATACTTACTCCATCGTAAATAATGTCTGCCTGTCTTCCCGGATGGAGGAATGTCTTTCCCGCCTTCGGATCATAGTGCGGTTTTAAATTCATGCCGGCTTTATCAAAGAATTCCTCAATAACACCCTTCATATCAAAGAAGTCTCCGTCTCCGTAAAAGCCCAGAGTAAACTGCATTCTTTCATCAGGAAGTTCTGTGAGAGGAAGACTCTTTGGTAAGTAAATATTAGCCAGCTCATAAAGACGAACATTCTTATTCCGCCTGTTGTAATTGGTAGAAAGTGAATTCAACATGCCATGAAGAGGAGTCGTTCTCATAACACTGAAATCTTCACCCAGAGGGTTTAAAATATTCACAGTTACACGCAAAGGACTGTCCTGTGGAAGAAGAAGACGGTCAAACACCTTCGGACTTTCAAAGGAATAAGTCATTCCCTGGGAAAATCCACAGAATTCAGCAACTTCTCTTGCAAGTTCCTCTACCCTTAACTTATAGGAGAGCTTACCAGTAGTCGCTTCACCGGTTGGAAGGGAAACCGGAATCTTGTCATAGCCGTAGAATCTGGCTGTTTCCTCAGCCATGTCCGCCATACACTCCAGATCCTGACGGAATGTGGGAACAATGATCTCTCCTGTTTTATCATCATATTCCAGTTCCAGACGTTTATAATACTCAAGCATTGTCTCCCGAGCGATATCTGTACCAAGAAGCCGGTTCATCCTCTCCGGTTCAAACGCAATCCTCTTGCTCTCATTTTTTACCGGATAGATATCGATCATACCGCCGACTACCTCTCCTGCACCCAGCTCCTCAATCAACTGACATGCACGGTCAATGGCAGCCTTTGTATTGTTGGGATCAAGACCCTTTTCAAATTTACCTGATGCATCGGTTCTTAAGCCAACTTTTTTAGAGGAAAGGCGGATATTGGTTCCGTCAAAGCAGGCACTTTCAAATACCATGGTCCGGACTTCGTCCGTAATTTTAGAATTCTCTCCTCCCATGATACCGGCAATGCCCACTGCTTTCTCTCCGTCACGAATCATGAGTACGGTACTGTCCAGTTTTCTTTCCTGACCGTCTAAGGTCTTAAACATTTCTCCATCCTCTGCACATCTGACAACGATTTCATGACCTGCCAGCTGCTCATAATCAAAGGCATGCATTGGCTGACCGTATTCTTCCATTACGTAATTGGTAATGTCAACAATATTATTGATTGGTCTGATTCCGCAGGCAGCAAGCCTTCTCTGCATCCAGACAGGAGAAGGAGCAATCTTTATGTTCTTTACCATCCTTGCACAATAACGGGAGCAAAGGCGGCTGTCTTCTACTGTTACTTTTAAATAATCATGAACATCCTCGCTGCTGCCAGTGGCAGTTACTACCGGAGGAACAAAGTTTTTGTTAAATGTTGCTGCTGCCTCTCTGGCAATTCCGATTACACTGTAGCAGTCCACACGGTTTGAAGTTACTTCATATTCAAAAACAGAATCATGAAGACCGAGGAGTTCTACTGCATCGGTTCCCGGGACGGAAGTCTCGGGAAGAATATAGATTCCGCTTTCAGGAGCATCGGGATACATCTCCCTTGTAAATCCCAGTTCTTCAATGGAGCACATCATTCCGCAGGATTCAATTCCTCTTAACTTGCCTTTTTTTATTTTAATACCGTCTTCCGGAAGGGGGCCGCCGTCATGTCCTCCGGCCACCTTTCCTCCATCTAAAACAACAGGAACCTTATCCCCTGTTTTAACATTTGATGCGCCGGTTACGATCTGAACGGTCTCAGAGCCCACATTTACCTGGCAGACAATCAGTTTATCCGCATCGGGATGGCGTTCTATGGATAAGATGTGACCAACTACGATCTTCTCCAAATTTTTGTCCAGGCATTCAAAGCCCTCAACCTTCGTTCCTGTCAGTGTCATGGCATCTGTATATTCCTGAGGTGTCACATCCAAATCCGGTACATATGCTTTAACCCATGATAATGGTGTATTCATCAATCTATCTCCCTTCCTGTTTCTAGAACTGCTTTAAGAATCTGATGTCATTTTCATATAATAATCTCATGTCATCGATCTCGTATTTTAACAAAGCAATTCTCTCCAAACCTACTCCGAATGCGAATCCGGAATATTCGTTAGAATCAATTCCGCTCATGGCAAGTACATTGGGGTGCACCATTCCGCAGCCTAAAATCTCAATCCAGCCAGATCCCTTACAGAAACGGCAGCCCTTTCCTCCGCACTTAAAGCAGGTAACATCCATTTCCGCACTTGGTTCCGTGAACGGGAAATGATGGGGGCGGAACTTCACCTTTGTCTCAGGACCGAACAGCTCTCTTGCAAACTCAGCCAGAGTACCTTTTAAGTCGGCAAATGTTATATTTTTATCGATTACCAGCCCTTCAATCTGATGGAAGGAAGGGGAATGAGTTGCATCCACTTCATCGGAACGGAATACTCTGCCTGGTGCCAGCATACGGATTGGAAGTTTTCCCTTCTCCATGGTCCGGACCTGAACAGGTGAAGTCTGGCTTCTTAAAACGATGTTGTCACTGATATAAAAAGTATCCTGCTCATCTCTTGCCGGGTGATTCTTCGGAATGTTCAGTTTTTCAAAGTTATAGTGATCATACTCCACTTCCGGGCCTTCAATTACTTCATAACCCATGCCCACAAAGATTCTTTCCACCTCCTCTAAAGCGATGGTATTGGGGTGGGTATGACCTACTCTGTTTCTCTTTGCAGGCAGAGTGACATCAATCACTTCTTTTTTTAACTGCTCTTCCCTTGCCTTTTTCATCAGTCCCGCCATGGCAGCATCTAATTTTCCCTCAATTGCTTCACGGGCTTCATTGACCATCTGCCCGATTTTGGGTCTGTCTTCAGGAGTAACGTCCTTCATGCTTTTTAATACACTGGTGAGTTCTCCCTTTTTTCCAAGATAAGCGACTTTAATGTCGTTCAGTCTTTCCAGCGCATCGGAAGCTTCAATCTGCTTTAATGCTTCTTGTTTGATTTTCTCTAATTGATCTTTCATCATGCTCTCCTTCTTTGATTCATTCCCTGATACATTAAAAAAAGCTCCATCCCTGTAAAGGGACGAAGCTGTGTTCGCGGTACCACCCTGATTCCTGCTTCGTAAGCAGGCACTCGGCATACGTAACGTGTACGGACGTCATGACCTACCCGCCTGACAGACTCATAAATCCACAGATTTCAGCCATGCTGCTTCAGTGGGAAATTCGATCTCTTAATTGAACTTAAAAGGGCTTTCAGCCGGTGACCCCTTCTCTCTGATAGAAATTAAGATTCTACTTGCACTTTCATAGCATTTCATATTTTAATGTAATATTGTCACTATTATAATAAGATAAAATTAAAATGTCAAGATATCATTAAATAATTCCTGTTATTTTAACTTAAAGCCGGAAACAACCGTCTTGAGCTCCTCCGCAATCCGTTCCTGCTTCTCAGACATTTTAGACATATCCTGTACAACTTCATACGCTTTTTCGATTGTGGTAAGAACCATGCTGCTGTTGCCCGCGGTAGTCTGAACAGATTCGGAAACATTTTGTATGGCATCACGGACTTCCTGCATTACCTGACTGATGTTGGTAGCCATCTCCTCCACTTCATTGGAGATTTCCTCGATGGTAACTGCATCCCTGCCATATTGCTGTCCTACATTAACGAAACTGTTGTAATCCGGAGTAACGGTATCTCTTAAGAAAAGCAGCATAGACTGTGAACCATCTAACATCATGGAAAAAGCGTTCTGGACGTCAGAAATGGTACCTTCAATTTCCTTAACAATCTCAGAAGTATCTTTCGCAAGCTTCCCGATTTCTCTGGCCACAACTGCAAAACCTCTGCCCTGTTCTCCGGCTCTCACCGCTTCTATAGAGGCATTGAGTGACAATAAGTTAATCTGGGAAGCCGTATTGGAAATAAGCCGTGCCATATCGCCAATCCGCTCCACTACCTTAGCGTGCTGGACTGCCATCTGAAGGTCCTGCCCTCTTTCCTGGGAAATGACAAGGGCATTATCATATGCCTCCTGGCTTTTTTTCTCGATGTCTTTTGCCCGTTCCATAATCTCACCGGCCATCTTACTGCTCTTTTCCGTTTCGCTGGCAAGTATTCCAACTGATGAGTTCACCTCTGCAAGAGATGCATTCAGTTCTTCTGTTGCCGCACTGGAAGACATCATTGCCTTATCCACATCTCCCATATAGGACTTTACATCGCGAAATTGAAGCAGCAGACCGGTGGATACTTTATTTAAACGAATGCTCGCATCTGTAATATCTCCTGCATGATCGGAAATCTGCTCAATGACCCCCTTATTGCTCCGGAACATATTATTTAACGAGCTGCTCATCTGTCCCAGTTCATCTTTACGCCTGGTCTTTAACGGCAAAACCGTGAAATCTCCGGCAGCAAGAGAACCCGCAAACTTACGGACTTTCTTAAGGCCTGATGTAATACTTCCCACCTGGAGTAAAACAGCAAGAATACATAAAATCAGAGCTGCCACACTAAGCCTGACCAGTTTCCCGTTTAAAGCAACGATGGGTTCTGCCAGCTCAGACTGAGGCATCTTGATCATAATGATCCAGCCGACTCCCGGCACTGTATCGTAATAGAGGTTATAAGTTTCCCCACCCTCCGTATAGGTTGTCTTTCCTTTATCGTTTGCCACCATCTGCGCTGCTGCAGCCGAAAGTGAGGCGTTCTCATCCTGGGTCATATTGACCCCTTTGCTGACCTTATCTGCATCTGCGCCGCAAAGATAAACACCATCTGCAGAAATGAGTACTGCAGTTCCGTTCCTGCCGACTTTAATTGATTTAATCAGCTCGTCAATATCGCTGAGCTGCATATCAACCGTTACGGCTCCAATAAAACGATTGCTGCTGTCATAAACAGGGGCCGTACAGCTGGCCATCATTACATTGAGAGTCGGATCAAAATAAGGATCTGTAATAACTGCAGTTTTAGCTCCTCCTGACACAGATTTGTAGTACGCCTGATTAAAATAATCATAGCTTTGATTGCTGTATTCGTTCGTTAAGGTTACCTTATCGCCGTCTTTATACCAGTAAGGTCCTACATACTTCTGCTGGGGGTCATATACATTGGGTTCAAACCAGATTCCACTGCCAAGGATTAAGTCATTGCCGGATATGATATCTGCAATTGCCTTGCCGTATGTATCAAGATCCGTGGACTGATAAGAGGCTCCCACTGTATGAGAAATATTCATTGCTGTAGTTTCTACTGCATTCAGATAATTATCAATACTGTTAACATTCGCTTTCAGTTCCGACTCCATAGTGGAATTGCTCTGCTGCTCAATCAGTTCACTGCTTGTAGATTCGCTTAACCTGGCTAACAATGCCAGCGCCAGCATCACAACGGGCAAAATCCCTAACAGCATCTTTACTCCAATGCTTCTGATTCCAATTATTTTTTTCATACTTTTATCTCCTGTAATTCGGACTTCGACCTTCTACTGTATGTATCGGCATATTAATTAAAAATAGGATAACATACCAAGGTAAAATTTACTAATAATCTTTGCTAATATTCTGTATGCCTGATTCCGCTTTTCCTATTGCAATTTCACTTGAGTACATTTAAACTGGATATCAGAACTTTTATACCTATTCAAACTCCTTTCCTCCCTGCACTTTTTACATAATATTAACAGTTTTTAATTATACTATTGGTATTCAGATTATGCAATATATGAATTTTACATATTTTAATCGTGTATTTTACAAATTTTATTATCATAAAATATAGTACGAGAGGTGACTATAATGGATCAAGACTATATCAACAAAAGAATCACAGAATTACGTTTAAAAAAGGGAGTGGCGGAACATAAGATGAGCCTGGAGCTGGGACACAGCAGAAGTTACGTGCAAAGCATCTCCAGCGGCAGGAGTCTCCCCTCAATGGCGGAATTTCTGGCAATCTGTGAATACTTAAGCGTAACGCCAAAAGACTTTTTTGATAATGATAATCCCAACCCGCCCTTAGTCAGAGATACAATAGACAAGCTGAAAACTTTACCGGAAAATGATCTCCTGCTTATATTGACCATGATCAACCGGCTACAGTCAAAATAGACGGGATTAAACCATTAAAACAACGAATTAATTCATTGTCCCCGTGCGTAAGTACGGGGATTTTGAAATACAGCGGGACAATCTGTCTATAGACTCATACTGCCTGCTTCAGGGGCGCTGTTAAAATTACTGATTTCCTGCAGGGACACTATGGACGGAATTGCCTCCAATGCTCTTGCATATAACTCATCAAGATCTCCTCTGTTTAACATTCCAAAAAAATAACCGTATAAATCCTCAAAAGACTGTTCTTTTATCATAAGATCTCCTTCCTTTCCCCGGCCGGATCATTACAGGCCTTGTAAATAGTAATACTATTGCGGATTTTGCCAAGGCAGCGGCTCCAATCCAGTCTCTTCTCAAACGGGCAGCTAAACATGACCATCAGCAGTTTTTTACCCACTGGATAAATAATCAGCATATTAAAGAGATTGTCATCGAGAGCTGTGCTGATAAATTCCATCCAGGCAAAAGGAACGTCACGATCTAACTCTGTCCCATCCTCCAGGCAGACGCTCATAGGCTGAAAACGCTTTAAAACAAGATAAAATTCCTGTATAACATCTTCAAGCTGTTCCGGCTTAATCTCCCTTTCCACCATGCTGAAGGAAAAATTGACGGTTCCATCTTTATTTGTTTTTATAATTTCAGGCCGCTGTTCAGAAAAATATTTTTTCTTAACATCTTCCGGTTTCATATCCATAAATGCAGAAGGAAGAAAAATCCCTACTTCGTTATCAAACATCTTTGTTTCACAAAACTGAAGGAGTTCTCCTTCCACATAAATTCCTGTTTCTAAACTGGTAAACCTGTTAATCCGTTCAAGATGCCTGTCATCAATCAGTTTCTCGTCGTCACACATGATTCTTCCTCTCTGCTTTGTTCAATCTTTATCTAACATGTATTGCCTGATTTTCTCCTCTCCATGTTCAGCAAAATAAGACAGATCCTGACAGTTTGCGTAAACACCCATTTTCTCTTCTCCTGCGGCAGATGCTCTTGACATAACTAAAAGCAGCAATACAATCACTTCAATAACAAGAAGCAATCTTTTAATCAATGATCCTTTTTTACTGACCGTCTTATTGGATTTATAAGTAAATCTTGGTATTAAGACCAGTCTCTCCTGCAGGATTCTGCATTTTACAATCCCTGGTTCACGGGAGGCAAAGTCAAACAGCATATTCTGACTTTTTTTAAGATAATATAAGCGATTCCAAAAATGGAGATCTCCATACAAAATATCTGTTTCCAGTTCATAATTTTTAATTTCTTCTGTTCCATCCTCCTTGCGGATGGAACAGCTTGCCCTGTATTGATAATAGCTTTCATTGTTTCTTTTATTCTGCACCATCAGCCCTCCTTTCGTTCCGAGAACTATATTACTTATATTTTACATTCTACATATAACTGAAATAATTTCAACCGAAGTGCTAAAATTGTACACATTGAGCTCCAAAATTTGCACGCCAAACAGGTTGAAATGGAATTTTATTTAAAACAGCAAGATTTATTAAACTCTGATTGTTAAATTTTGTTATACTTAAAATGATGAATTTGCATCAGTAGAAAGGAGGCAAAGTGTAATGAAAAATAGAAACATCCGCAATACGGTAATCGTAATCGATTACATTGAGGAACATTTAACCGAGAAAACCGATTTGGATGCCATTGCAAATGCGGTACATTATTCAAAGCACCATCTTCACCGCATATTTGCTGACACTACCGGACTTACCATTCATGAGTATGTGCAGCGGCGAAAATTAACAGAGGCGGCAAAACTGCTGGTTTTTTCAAATAAGCCGGTTTTAGATATTGCTCTGATAGCCGGTTATGAAAGCCAGCAGGCATTTACTAATATTTTTACTGCCATGTATAAACAGCCTCCCGGTAAATTCAGGGACAATGAAAAATTCTATCCATTACAGTCAAAATTCGAATTTAAGGGAGGATATAATATGCTTAATCAAAATGAAAGCATTGAATGGAATATTGATTATGCAGCAGAAACAGATATTGCCTGCTGGATGGATCTGGTCCGGCTCGTAATTGATGGTTTTCCCTGTCTTAATGAAAAGGAATACATTGAGGAACTGAGACAACGAATCAGAACCAGGCAGGCGTTAATATTAAAGGATAATGGAACTGCAATCGGAGCATTGCTTTTTTCCGGAAAAACCGGGAGCATTGATTTTATGGGCACCCATCCGCTTTATCAGAAAAAAGGAATTCCCAAAGCTTTTCTTAACAGAGTCATGGAAGAATTTTTCGAGGATAAGGACATCAGCATAACGACCTACAGAGAAGGCGACAAGGCAGATACCGGCCATCGTAAGATCATTAAAGAGTTAGGCTTTGCGGAAGCTGAACTGCTGACTGAGTTCGGTTATCCCACACAGCGTTTTATTTTACAAAGGGAGAAAGCAAATGAATAATCAATCTGATATACTCTATCTTGAAGAGATCAATCGTAAAGTAAATGATGCTTTAGAAAAAGCAGATGCTGATGTCAGACGTCTGGATGAGAATTACATGGAATTTAAACGGTATATGGTACAAAACCGCGGAGAAATCGACCCACACGAGATGTTTCAAAATGAAATGGAACTTAATAGAATGGACAATTCCACTGCATTTTCAGCGGGCATACGGGATAAGCTTCTGAAATTAAAAGATTCCCCCTATTTTGCCCGAATAGATTTTGAGGAAAATAACAGTTTCAGACCGGCAAAGTACTACATTGGCCGCTTTTCACTCCGTTACGGTAATGAACTGTTGATATTCGACTGGCGGGCTCCGGTTTCCAGTATGTTCTACGATTATGAAATCGGTCCTGCAGGATTTGATGCCCCTTCCGGGAGGATAGAGGGGCAATTGACAGAAAAACGGCAGTTCAAAATAAAGAATGGAAAGCTGGAATATGCGCTCCAAAGTTCTCTTACCATTCAGGATGATATTCTTCAGCAGGAATTGAGCCATACTTCAGACGAAAAAATGAAATCCATTATAACTACCATTCAAAAAGAACAAAACCAGATTATCAGAAACGAAAACTCCCGCACTCTCATTATACAAGGAGTTGCCGGATCAGGAAAAACATCAATCGCTCTCCACCGGATTGCATTTTTACTATATCGTTTTAAAGACAGACTATCTGCAGATCATGTAGCCATACTGTCACCTAACAGGGTTTTCGGAAATTATATCTCCGAGGTGCTTCCGGAGCTTGGGGAAGAACCGGTCTGCGAACTGGGATTTACCGATATTGCCAGAGAACAAATTGGGGATTTAATTGGTTTTGAAGCAGATAGAGATCCTTCAGAATCAAATGACAGCGCATGGATGGAGCGGGTAAGGTTTAAGTCTGCACTGTCTTTTGTGAAACAAATGGAGGATTTTATCGCAATTGCACCAGGAATTATTTTTGAACCAGCTGATTATACTTACGGCCCGTTCAATGCAGATGCCGATACCATAAAAAAACGTTTTGATGCTTATGGTAAATTTCCTGTCAGGCAGCGTTTAAAAATGATAGCTTCTGATATTTATGACCGTTTCCAAAGCGATAACTATATGGGAGATGATATACCCAGAAGCAGTACCATTCTTAAAGCTTTAAATAAAATGTTAAAGGTCAAAAATACCCTGTCACTTTATAAGGAATTTTATAAATACATTAACAAAACAGAGTTATTCATAATTCCATCAAAAAATACATTGGAATGGGCGGATGTTTTCCCTTTTCTATATTTATATCACTTCTATGAAGGATTACAGGAAAACAGGCTCATCAGACATCTGGTGATTGATGAAATGCAGGATTATACACCAATTCAATATGCGGTTATTAACATCCTGTTTCATTGCCCCAAAACCATTTTAGGTGATTTTGGACAATTTATAAATCCCTGCCATGCACACACATTAGACGATCTGTTAAGCCAGTATGATGGTTCTGATTTCATCGAACTGACAAAAAGTTACCGGTCTACCTATGAGATTATTTCCTTTGCAAAACAGATTAAAAATGCTGGAACAATAAAAGCCATAGAGCGGCATGGCACTCCCCCTGCCCTGATCAGATGCCGGAATAAAAATGAGGAACTTTTAAATATCAGAAACAGAATTGAAGCTTTTCTACAATCGTCATATTCGTCTCTTGCTATTATCACAAAGACTTCCCCTGATGCAAAACTGCTTTACGACCAGCTATCCGGCGATTATGAGATACACTTCATTTCGACAGAAAGCACACGGTTTACAAGTGGCATAACGGTCACCTCCATACAGATGTCAAAAGGACTGGAGTTTGATGAAGTCATAATTCCTTATGCAGACAGCGTTAGTTATTCTGCGGAACACGACAGGAACTTACTTTATATAGCCTGTACAAGGGCAATGCATCGGCTGACACTCTTTTACACAGGTAAAATATCTCCCTTGTTAAGTCCAGACAGATCAGACATACTATAATGAGAAAACGAGACTGCCATAACTACGCAGTCTCGTTTTCAAGTACTTTTTATTGCTCTTTCATACCCATCTTATTATTTTTCAGCACTCCATACAAAAGCATAATGGATAGCAGCAGATGGCTTATGGCCAGTACAACACTAACCCTGATGTTGACAAACCAAAATAATCCGCCTGCGATTACTTCTGCTAACCATAGCTGCCTGCTTTTCAACCGGTAACGTCTTGTCTCCTCTTCATCCAGAAGTTTATTCCGGTCAGGGACCGGTGCATAGATATAGATCAGAATTCCTGAAATAAGAAACCCTGCAACTGGTAAAAAAAGAGCCGCCGTCCCAACTATGTACTTCTCAAGCAGACAGACAATCAGAATAAGGATTGCTGACACTACGGTACAGACTCCGTTGGTTTTCGCATGATACCCGCCGCAATAAGACCTTAAAGGTATATAGCTGGCCAGGAACACAAACACAGGCATAGGGGCTCGCATGATCACTGCTATGATGACAGCCACGACTATGTTAATAATCTGGTTGAGTAAAATCTCATATGCGTAAAGATACAGTGCGCGCTGATCATCTTTTAAAAGATTTTTTCTAATCTGCCAGCTGACTATGTCTTCCGAAATCCGTTGTAACATTAAAATTTCCTGAGACTCTTCGCTTCTTCAGGAACCTCCGGCTGGTGATGAGCCCAGAAACAGGTTACATTAATCGTATAAGCTGCAACCAGCAATGCACATGTGTTCATCACGTTCACCATTGACACTTTTCCCTTTAAAGCATTTAACATTTTTCTCATCTTAAACCACTCCTTTTTTTTCTTTCATCTTATAACAGTATTTTAGATAATTCAAGTCAAGTGCCAAAATTATACACGTTGAGTGCCAAAATTTGCATATTGCTCTTCTTTAAATGCAGAAATTGTTAAAGTTGTAACAAATAATTCACCTTTCTGATCGAGATGCAATGAACCTCCATACTTCTCAGCCAAAGACGTAACAATCCCTACCCCCAGACCATGATGCTTTGAATCTTCTTTTGTTGACAGCAGTCTGTCCCCTTCTTTTTTCGCTTTCACTCTAAAACTGTTCTCAATACGGAATATCAGAAAATAGTTCGTTCCCATAAATAGTTTTATATGTACTTTCCGCTTTTGCGCCTCACACTTCGCCGCTGCCTCCAGTGCATTGTCAAGCAGATTACCAAACATAGAAATCATATCCGAATCTGATATAAAATCCAGATTCAGGTTCTTTTCAATAAATATAGATAACTGAACTTCAAGTTCTTTTGCCTTTGAAACACGTTCTGATAAAATGGCATTAAATACAGGGTTACTGCTATAGATAACTATATTGATCTCATCTTGTATTTTACCCTTTAGCTCATCTATAATTTCTACAATTCTTTGATTTTCCCCATTTAAAGCCAGCAACCGAAAACTATTAAAATATGAATGAACATCATGCATAAAGCAGCGGTAATGATCATTTATTTTTAGTATATTTTGAAAGTGATCGTTTTCCATCTCTCTTTTAACAGAATAGAGTTCTGCATATTTTATTTTATTCATCATATCAGTGTATTTCTCAAGAATGATAAATATTGCGGCATTGGAGAGATATAACAATACTGCTCCCCCACACATAAAAATTTGTAAAACAATCGTTTTCGGAAAATCCATATATAAAAAACTACTTGAAATCGCCAGGGAAAGAATGGGTACAATCAGTAAGTACCACGAAAATACATTATTGTTTCTAATATTAATTTTTTTAATATACTTTTCAATATAAAGTAAAAATAAAAAACCTACAATATATTCTAATATCAGGAAATAAATTCCTCCTGCTGTAAACCATGGCGGTATATAAATGGGAAGATTGTTAGAAAGGAACCGGTATACAAGTTCAAAAAGGACTTCCTTGCCTCCCACAAAAGCAAAATAAATAATCGTATATGCAATGCCGTTTGTAAAGGAAACCTTAAACAAAAGCAGAGCATATATATAACAAAAAAGAGGTACTGTTATAAAATTCAGACTCATACTGCCAATAGCATTCTCAAAAAATATCAGTAATGTTATAACTATGCTTATAATATAACGTTTCCTGCCAAAAGTTTTAAAAGGATATATCGCAGCAAAAAACCTGCACATCATATAAACATCTGCGCCGCAGAATAAAAGCCTGCTTAACGAAAACAAATCATTTCCCATATCAATTGCCATCCTTGTATTTTGATAACATAAATTCTTCCTTCAGCATATGAAACTCCTGTGCCTTGCTTCTGGTTATCTGAAACATGGTATCAACATCTTTTAGCCTCAGTATCTTACTGGTACAGTAGACTAAATATTTAAAATTAATAATATAGCTGTCATGAGGATAGCCGAAACCGTACTTTTTTAAATGTTCGTAGATAGTCTCCAGCTTATCCGGCACCCGGATTTCGGGGACTTCACTGCTGTCGATATCTTTTATTCCATAAATTCTGATAGAACTTTCGGAAATATGGACTCTGGTATTTTTCTTATACTTTTCAATATATACAATATCATCTGCTCTGAGAAACAGCCGTTCCCGGTTTACATTTGCTGAAAGGAGTGGTGCCTGTCCCAATTCAATCATTTTATCAAGAGAATCCCTTATGTACCGGTCCATAACCTCATCAGTCATGTTCTTCATGATATACCGATACGGCTGAACCTCAAAACTGCGGGGTGATGGTTCCGCAAATCCTGTATAAAAAACCAGAATAACATTATTATCCAGCTGGCGGATCCTGACTGCTGTTTCTTCTCCGTTCATTTCATTCATCTGAACATCCAGAAATATGATAGAAAACCTGATATTTTTTATCGCTGACAAAAGGCTGATTCCGGAATCGTATTCATGTATGCGGAATTTATCACTTTCCGGCATATTCTTTTCGATCCGTTCTGTTAAACGCGCTCTGTCGCCCATACTGTCATCACAAATAGCAATTTCAAACATTCTCTTTCCCCTCTTACAAAATTTCTTTTTATTAAATATCGTACTTTCTCCCCTATTTTATAAGAAATATGTCAAGAATACAAGAAAAGGTACCAGAAAAATACAAAATTCATATTTTCCCGGTGCCTGATTCATAATTATCATGTCTGTTTATACCGCAAACTGACTGTTATAAAGCTGAGCATAAAATCCATTTTTAGTAAGGAGAGCCTCATGAGTTCCCTGTTCAATAATATGTCCATCCCTCATGACAAGTATGACATCTGCCTCCTTAATTGTAGAAAGACGATGGGCAACAATAAAACTGGTACGCCCTTCCATCATTTTTGCAAACGCTTTCTGTATCTTTAATTCAGTTCTTGTATCAATGGAGGAAGTCGCCTCATCAAGGATGAGAATCGGCGGCAGACACAGCATTACCCTGGCAATGCACAAAAGCTGTTTCTGACCCTGAGATAAATTTCCTCCGTCTTCTGATATGACTGTATCATATCCCTGAGACATTCGGGAAATAAAACTGTGGGCATGCGCTTCCTTTGCAGCTTTGATAATCTCTTCTTCTGAAGCTTCCGGTTTTCCGTATGCAATATTCTCCCTTATGGTTCCTGTCTTTAACCAGGTCTCCTGCAGCACCATACCATACTCGGATCTTAAGCTTTTTCTGGTTATGAGGCGTACATCGTTTCCATCAACCTTTATGGATCCGGCATTTACATCATAAAATCGCATAAGGAGGTTAATCACAGTACTCTTTCCGCAGCCTGTAGGTCCTACGATAGCGATTCTCTGTCCCTGCCCTGCAAAAAGATTCATATCTTCAATCAGGGGCACACTGGGATTATAGGAAAAGTCAACGTGTTCCAGTACAACCTCTCCCCTGGCATGGTCCAGTACAATCGCATCGCTGTCATCTGGTATCTCCGTTTCTTCGTCAATCAGTTCAAATACCCTGGCAGCGGAAGCCAGTGCGTTCTGAAGCTCTGTCACCACTCCTGAGATCTCATTAAACGGCTTTGTATACTGATTGGCATAGCTTAAAAAGCTTGACAGCTGCCCGACAGTTAAAAATCCGTTTACTGCTGCAAATGCACCTGCAATTCCTACACATGCATAAACAAGACTGTTCACAAAACGCGTTGCCGGATTGGTGATGGAGGAGAAAAAGGTTGCTTTTAACCCCCATATACGAAGGTCTTCATTGATGACTTCAAATTTTTTCTGTGCCTCGTCTTCATAGGCAAACGCTTTCACCACTTTCTGGTTCCCCAGCATCTCTTCCACAAGGGAAGTAAGCTCCCCTCTTGTCTGAGACTGCATCCGGAACATGCTGTAAGTTCTCCGTGCTATGAAACTGGCCACAAACAGGGACAGCGGAGTAACAAGTACAACTAAGGCAGCAATAATGGGATTAATGAAAAACATAAAAAACAATGTTCCAAGAATTGTTAAAACCCCGGTAAAAAGCTGGGTAAAACCCATCAGCAGACCATCGGAAAACTGATCAATATCTGCAATAATTCTACTGATTATATCACCGTGGGCATGAGAATCAATGTACTTTAAAGGAAGGCTTTCCAGTTTGTTAAATGCCTGGGTTCTGATGTCCTTCACCACCCGGTAAGTGATCTGATTATTAATATGGCTCATAATCCACTGTGCTGCTGCAGTAATCAGAACAACGGCTGCAATCTGTGTCAGGATTATACCCATGCCTTTAAAATTCACCTCGCCTGCACCCACAATGCAGTCAATTGCCCGTCCAATTAATATAGGAACGTATAAAGTAAAAACAACGGTTAAAAATGCGCAGAAGAGGGAAGCCATAACACTCCATTTGTACTTTGCAATCTTATTTAAAATTCGTTTGATCGTGGACTTATGCTTTTTTATATTCATATTACTGCACCTCCTTTTCAGAAAGCTGAGAAAGACAAATCTCCCGGTAAACTTCGCAGGATTCCATCAGATCTTTATGCTTTCCGCACCCTGCCATCTTTCCGTCGTCCAGGACGATGATGCGGTCTGCATTTCTTATGGTGGAAGCTCTCTGGGATACCAGAAATACTGTCATATCTTTCGTTTCTTCCTTAATAGCCTTGCGAAGCCGCGCATCCGTGGCAAAATCCAGAGCAGAAGCGCTGTCATCTAAAATAAGAATCCGGGGATCTTTTACGATTGCTCTGGCAATGGTAAGGCGCTGCCGCTGGCCTCCGGATAAATTCTTTCCTCCTGCCTGTATCAGAAAGTCAAGCCCTTCGCCTTTCTCATCCACAAATACCTTTGCCTGGGCGATGGTAAGTGCGCGGTAGATCTCTTCATCGGAGGCATCCCGTTTTCCCCACTGCATATTTTCTCTGATGGTGCCTTTAAAAAGAACCGCTCTCTGAGGAACAATTCCAACCATCTTTCTTAACTGGCTGAGAGGATAATTTCTGACATTGATCCCTCCCACTTTCACACTTCCTCCGGAAACATCATAAAATCTTGGAATCAGGTTTACCAGTGTGGTTTTGCCTGAACCGGTTCCTCCGATAATTCCTATGGTTTCTCCTTTCATGACTTGAAATCCAATTCCGGCCAGCGATTCTGCCTTGGCACCCTGATAAAAAAGACTTACTTTATCAAATTCCACTTCAGGCGCATCCGTTTCTTCTTTCACATTATTATGACTTGTCTCTTTTATTCCTGATTCCATGGAAAATACGGAACTGATCCGGTTGGCACAGGCCAGAGATTTGGATATGGTGATAATTAAATTGGCAAGTTTCACCAGTTCCACAAGGATCTGAGACATGTAATTTACAAGAGCCACCACCTGCCCCTGGGTAATAATGCCCTCTTCAACCCGGTTTGCACCTGTGTTAATAAGAACAATGATTGCAAGGTTGATGATGACATAAGTAAGGGGATTCATCAGGGCAGATATTTTACCCACAAAAACCTGGAGCTTCACCAGCATGCCGTTCTCTTCATCAAATCTGCGGACTTCATCATTCTGGCGGTTAAAGGCACGGATGACACGAACTCCGCCTAAATTCTCTCTTGCAGTCAGAAGAACCCGGTCAAGCTGCTTTTGTACTTTCTTATATAAAGGCATACTAAAGATCATAATACCGAATACTACAATAGAAAGCACAGGTATGGAAACTACAAATATAAGAGCAGCCTTTACATCTATGGTAAATGCCATGATCATTGCACCGAAAACTACAAATGGCGAACGGAGAAACAACCGTAAAAACAAGTTTACCCCTGATTGAACCTGATTCACGTCACTGGTCATTCTTGTAATCAGGGTAGCTGTTCCAATGGTGTCAATCTCCTGATAAGACAGACTGTTAATATGGGCAAACAGATCATTTCTAAGTGAGGTTCCAAATCCTGCTGCAGCCTTTGCTGCAAAGTACTGGGCTGTAATGGAGCAGGCAAGACCTATTATGCCTAAAAGCACCAGAATTCCACCCATAGACAGAATATAAGTCAGATCATGGTTTTTGATACCAATGTCTATGACTCTGGCCATAACCAGAGGCACAAGAAGCTCAAAACTGGCCTCCAGAAGCTTAAACAAAGGCCCCAGGATGCTTTCCCGCTTATACTCACTCAAATATTTAAGGAGCTTTTTCATATTCCTTTTCCTCCGTAATCAATACTTTTTTAGAATAATGCCTTGTAATATTATACCATTTTGATATAATAATACAAGTACAAAATGAAAATCTTATGAATAGAGGATGTGCCAGATGAATCCGATTAATTCTAAACAGCTTTATTATTTTACTGTCATTTCAGAAACCGGAAGTTTTACAGCAGCTGCAAAAAAGCTGGGTATATCCCAGCCTCCATTAAGCAAGCAGATTATGCTTCTGGAGGAAGAACTGGGCGTTAAGCTCTTAGAACGGGGAGCAAAAAAAGCAGAGCTTACTGAAGCAGGTACTTATTTATATTTTAAGGCAAAAGACATCTTATCTATGATGGATTCTGTGTCCGGGGACTTAAAGCACTTTCCCTCATCTGCCAGAGGAGTGCTGAAACTGGGAACCATCTCATCATCCGGAACAGTTCTTGTGGACTTTTTAAAAGTGTTCACATCAGCCCACCCAGGCGTCCGTTTTGAGGTGACGGAAGGCAATACCTATGAGCTGCTGGAAAAGATGAAGAACGGACTTGTAGAGTGTTCCATCATACGGACACCATTTAACCCGGAAGGACTGGAATGCGTTTATGGTAAGAAGGAACCGATTATGGCAGTGGGAATCCCTTCATTTTTTCCGGATCTCTCAAACCAAAAGGTAAGCATTACCGAACTTGGGGGAAAACCACTGATCTATTACCGCAGATTTGATTCAATTATATCCCTGGCCTTTCAAAACAGTGGCATCGAACCGGATATATTCTGCAGGAATGACGATGCAAGGACCTGCCTTCAATGGGCAAAAGCCGGACTGGGGATTGCACTGGTGCCGGAGTCCATCTGCTGCAGTATGGGACAGGAAAACCTCCTGTTCAAGGAAATTGATTCTCCTGATACAGTCACCCGGATAGCCGCAGTCTATAAAAAAAATGGCTATGTTTCAAACATAGCCAGGGAATTTGTAAACAGTTTTGGTGAACACACCAGTTGATTTAATCAAAAAGACTCAACTGGGTTATCTGGTAGTTTTTCTTATAGGCGTGGATAATATCCGGCATTTTATAAAGAATCCTGTTTCGCTCACATTCAGTAGTAAATACCTGCCATAATTTCCGCGCCTTTGGACTTGTGCAATGATAATTGTTACCATACCGTTTCATATATTCCTCTGCAAGGTGCTCTCCTGGAAAAAGCTCTCTTAACCGGTCATAATACCATTCTCTCTGATTATTCCTCAGCGTGACACCAAAGGCCGGATAGATAAAGTCAGCGCCGGCCTCTTTTGCGCCATTTATGACTGACCGTATGTTATCCTCATGATCCTCCAGAAACGGGAGCACAGGCATCAGAAGAATTCCTGCGAACAGGCCCTGATCCTTTAACGCCGCAATGAGAGACAGCCGGTCAGAAGGTTTAGAAACTCTGGGTTCAATTTTAGCCGCCAGGTCATCATCCGTTGTTGTGACAGTGACCTTTAATAGTACAGGAGAATGATCTGCTATGCTCTTCAGTATATCCATGTCCCGGTGAAGCAGGCTGCTTTTTGTGGCAATGGCTGCACCAAAACCAAAGGCATCAATTAACTCCAGGGCATGTCTGGTAAGCTTTAAGTCTTTTTCTAAAGGATTGTAGGGATCACTCATTGCCCCGGTGCCTACCACCCCGGTTTTTACCTTTCGCCTTAAGTCATCCCGAATAATCCGCAGCGCATCCTCCTTGACGCGTACCGTATCAAAATGGTCTATTCCATAACAGTCGGAACGGCTGTCACAGTAGATACACCCATGGCTGCATCCCCTGTAAATATTCATATTATAATCAATTCCGAACCAGTCGGAATTCTTTGTTTTTGTTACAATTGTTTTAGCCGGGATGAACTCCATCGATCCACCCTCTCTTTCTTTTTTTACTCAAAAGGTAATCCCTTGATATTTTCTTTCCGCCATGTTAATATGCTTATACGAGATAAGAAGGGAAGCGTTCATTATGATTCGTTTGTTATTGCGCTGCAAGCAGATTTATGACAAGTTTACAAAAGATGAAATGACTGTCTATGCAGCACAGGCATCATTTTTTACCATAATTGCTGCTTTTCCGTTTATGATGCTGTTACTGGCAATGATTCAGTTTATCCCGTCTATTACAAAAGCAAACTTACTGCAGCTTTTAGTCACAGTGATCCCCAGCACCTTAGAGATTGACAGCGTTATCGTTACCGTCATTGAAGATCTTTATACCAAGACCCCTGCAGCAATTTTATCCGTAACTGCCATCGCCGCGATCTGGTCTGCTTCCAGAGGCATGCTGAGCATAGAACGGGGATTAAACCGGGTTTTCGGTCAGGAGAAACCCCGTGGGTATTTAATGACCCGTTTCATCTGTGCCTGCTATACGGTTGTATTCATCATCATCTGTCTCCTGACTCTTGTGCTTCTGGTGCTTGGAAGTTCCATACAGTCATTTATGGACCACCATTTTCCCATTCTGGCTGAGATCACACAGTACGTCATCAGTTTCCGCACCATGCTTTTATTTATTCTGACCTTGTGTTTTGCCATGCTCTATACTTATGTACCTGTGAAAAAGCAGCAGTTTGGCAGGCAGCTGCCAGGTGCCATCTTTTCCACCCTGGGATGGATTGGTTTTTCCTTCGCCTTTTCCATGTATTTCAGCAATTTCAGTAATTATTCTGTCATGTACGGAAGCCTGACTGCCATTGTTCTTTTAATGTTATGGCTGTATTCCTGTATCTCCATCCTGTTTTTCGGAGCCGAAATCAATTACTATTTTTCAGAAACCCGGAGAGACTGATCACGATCCCAGAAAGCCAGAGATTCCCTTAAGAATCCCTGGCTTTCTTAAATCAGAGTAATGCTCTTAAGAAAACAGAGGCGTTGACAAATACCTGTCTCCCGTATCCGGAAGAAGTACTACAATTCTTTTTCCTTCAAATTCCGGCCGTTTTGCAATCTCCTTCGCAGCCCAGACAGCCGCAGCTGAGGATATTCCCACAAGAATTCCTTCCGTCTTTGCAATCTCTTTTCCAGTTTCATAAGCATCATTATTCTCTACAGGTATGATTTCATCGTATATCTCCTGGTTGAGTATTACAGGAACAAACCCGGCTCCGATGCCCTGGATTCCATGTGGTCCTGGCTTTCCGCCTGAAAGAATGGGAGATCCTGCCGGTTCAACTCCATAAATTTTAATGTCAGGATTTTTACTTTTTAAAAATTCTCCCACTCCGGTGATGGTCCCCCCTGTTCCAATCCCTGCAATAAACACATCAACCTTACCGTCTGTATCAGCCCATATTTCAGGACCTGTTGTTTCCCGGTGAATCCCTGGATTGGCTGGATTATCAAACTGCCCCATGATGACGGAACCTTCTATCTCTTTTTGCAGTTCCTGCGCTTTGTCAATTGCACCTTTCATGCCCTTTGTGCCTTCAGTTAGAACTATTTCAGCTCCATAGGCTTTTAAAAGATTCCTTCTTTCCACGCTCATGGTTTCCGGCATGGTAAGAATTGCACGATAACCTTTCATGGCTGCAATGCTGGCAATTCCGATTCCGGTATTACCGGAAGTAGGCTCAATAATGGTAGCACCCGGCTTTATTCTGCCGCTTTTTTCTCCATCTTCAATCATGGCTAACGCTGCCCTGTCTTTCACACTGCCTGCCGGGTTAAAATACTCCAGCTTTGCAATAATGGCTGCCTTAAGTCCGTGCTTTCTTTCATAATTGGAAAGTTCCAGCACTGGAGTATTGCCAATGAGTTCCTGGGCACTTTTCCTGATATTTTCCATAATCAACCTCTTTTCCCATGCGCTTCTGATGTTTTGCATGTATCCTGATTACATTTTATCTGCAGGCATGTATTATTATGATAAACCATAAATCTTACGGTACTTCTCTTTTAGATAGTCAATAAAATATTCCGGGGTGAAATCCTCTCCTGTAGCAGCCTTTAAAATCTCACGGCTTGTCTTCATCTTTCCGTACTGGTGGATATGGACCCGCAGATATTCTCTGATCACATCAAGCTTTCCATCTCTTAAAAGCTGATCAAAGTCCATTTCTTTTTTCATATGGAAATACAGCTGGGCACCGAATGCATTTCCAAGTGCATAAGATGGAAAATATCCGAACAACCCCTGGGACCAGTGAATATCCTGTAAAATGCCTTCCGAAACATGTTCCGGACGTATCCCTAAATATTCCTCGTATTTATCAGCCCAGATTTCCGGTAGTTTCTTTAAGTTCACGTCTTCTTCCATAATCATCTTCTCCAGCTCATAGCGGATCAGAATATGAAGGCTGTAAGTCAGCTCATCTGCTTCTGTACGGATAAAGCCTGGATCAACTTTGTTAACAGCCTCAATATACTGCTCCAGAGGCACAGATTTTAACCGGTCAGGATAAAGCTCCTTTAATTTATCATAAAGAGGAATCCAGAAATTAGGATTACGGCCAATGATGTTTTCATAAAATCGGGACTGGGACTCGTGCATTCCCATAGAGGTTCCCTGTCCCACCGGCGTCTGGGTAATCTCATCCGGAATGCCCAATTCGTAAATTCCATGACCGCCCTCGTGTATAACAGAAAACATGGAACTGTCCATCTTATCGTGGTAGCTGGTGGTGATTCGGACATCATGATTGTGGAGATTCGTTGTAAAGGGATGGGCGCTCTCTGACAGTACTCCCTTTTTAAAATCAAATCCTATATATTCTGCAAGGAACCGTGCCATCTCTTCCTGCTTTTCTCTGGGATAACCGCCGGTAAGAAACGAATCATCGATCTCTTTTCCATGTTCTTTAATTTCCTTTAGAAGAGGAACGATCTCTTCCTTCAGCCTGTCAAAAAACTCATCCAGAAGTTCTGTCTCAAACCCCTTTTCATATTCAGCAAGAAGGACGTCGTAAAGCTTCTGCCCTTCCTTCTTCCGATAGGAGGCAAATTTCTTTTTAAAATTAATTACCTTTTCTAATGTTGGCAGAAAAAAATCGTAATCCTCATTCTTCTTTGCCTTAACCCATACTCTCGCCGCTTCCGCTATCAGCTGGGCATTCTCCCTGTATTCCGCTTTCGGTATGCAGATCAGTTCATCTCTGGCTTCCTTCGCTCCCTTAAGTACAGCCTGCTCGGTTTCAGATAAATCAGATGCTTTTTCGCATGCGGCTATGGCATCTCCCATTTCATCGCCTGTCATAAAACCGTAATACTCTTCTGAAAGAGTACCAATCACCCTGGCGGTGTAAGATCCTGATTCTTCGGGGGCCAGTGTCTCATTATCCCACTCAAAAAGTACGAGAGCAGTTTGCAGAGCCATTGTCTTTTCCAATATGGAAGACAATGTTTCATAAGTTTTATTCATGATAATTTCTCCTTTACAAAAAATCGGGACGTTCTGTATGATTGTCTCCAAACCCAATTAAATAATACCGCAAAGTTTTACTTTCCGGTACCAAAAATGGAAGCCTCTTTTATATCAAGGCTGACCAGCCATTCCCTGATCTTGTCTTCTCTGTAAGATGATACGGAAAAATCCTCTAATTGAAAATCAATGGTTATATCTGTTTTCATGGTGGCAAGAATTTTAGACAATACAGCGGCCTTTTCACCGCAAAGTTCTTCCTCACTGGTCTTCGTCATGGCCTTATACGGCGACCTTGATATTCCTAAATCGTTCTTCCAGAAATCCTGAAGATCCTTTAACCTCTTTTTATCTGTTTCTGCTTCATGTATTGCTTCATAAATGCGTTCTACGGTTCCATACTCTCTAAGAAGTACGGGCGCTGCACTGCTGACGCCCTTCACTCCCGGAATATTGTCAGAAGCATCGCCCTGAATTCCTTTTAAATCCGGTATCTGCTCCGGTCTCACACCTTCCTCATGCAAAACTGTATCTGAGGTATATTCAAATACTTTTTCCGGGAGATTAATCTCTTCTTTCCCCATCCCGTAAAAAGAATAATATTTTTTATAAAGCTCGTCCGCCTTCTCCTGGCGGGACTGAACCATCCATGCACGCACATTGTGTTCATCACTGACCAGCTGAAGATAGTCATGATCCTTTGTCAGAACAACCATGGGAATCTGCTCTCTGAATTTCATTACCAGACTTCCTGCATAGTCATCCGCCTCATACTGATCACTGTAAAGCACCTGAAAACCCGCTTCCTCCAGAATGCGTTCCATCAATACAAACTGATCCTTTAACGGTTCAGGTGTTGATCCTCTTGTCCCCTTATACTGGGAATACAGTTCTCTGCGGAAGGTGTCCCGTGTTTTATCGAAAACAAAAGCCATGTGGTCCGGCTGCTGTTTCTTCATAAGCGAAACTACCATCTTCAGCATACCAAATATGGCATTGGTATACGTTCCGTCTTTGGCATGAAGAATCTTATCATAATGCTTAAGCTTTTCCTCTTCTGTCTTAGCAAACATGATTTCTCTGGGTAATACCGCATAATAGCAGGTTGACAGCATGGATGAGCCATCTACAACTACAAATTTATTCTCTGACATCTATAACTCCATTCTTTCCCGCACCTGACGGAATTAAGTAAAATAACTCTGCAAATCTGTTTCATTCTTTGCGCCAAGCCGCTTCATGATTTCTTTCCGCTCCTGAGCAGACAACCCCTTCCAAAGCTTTTGAACGCGGGGATCTGAAAATCCAATATAGGGCAGACCATTTCTATCACATTCATAAGATGATAAGTAGTGATTGAGTGCACTCCATTCCACATAAAAAGCAGTGATACTGCGGCTTAAAGAGCTGACTTTTGCCATATTCGTTCCTCCCGGATAAATTTTGCTGACTTCATGATGCAATGCCGCTCCGATTATTCAGAATCAATCTTCCAAATCTGTACTTCGCCCTGATAATCCAAAAAGCAGCTGTTTAAAATTTCTTCTACCTTCCCCCAGTCTCCTCCTGCATTCCCGCATCCGATTCCGTACGGAAATGCAACCTTCTCCAGTTTGCCTCTGACATCCACAAAATCACGGATCTCATTGACAGCCTGTGAAAGCGCTTTATAATCCGTATAAACTCCATTCTTCCCATAATTATCCTGACCATAAAGATTGGCAATCAGAAACCACCGGTCATTTAATTCAACCGGCTGTGCCGACACCCTCCCCAATAAACCGGAGGTGATTCCGCCGGACTGTTCCTGCCACTGCTTCGTGATAATCCGATATGTCTTTTCTACTTCAGGGAACATCTTTTTAATCTGACCTGCGATCCCCCGTCCAAATACTCCCTGACAATTCACCTGATGACAGATAATGTCTGCATCAGAAGTAAAGATATCTCCGCTGTAATACTTTAGCATAATTCTCTCCTCCAAGCTTATCTAATCAGATATCCTTACTCATTATACCCTGATTTTCCAGTTATTCATAGTACATTCCTTAAGTTTTAACATATAATTTCCAAAAACCCGTTGAAGTATAGGGAAATAAGATTTATAATAAACATTAACAGCAAATAAAAAAGGTTAGGTACGGAAGAGAATGGAAAAAGAGATTAAATGCCCCTACATTATATTTAAAATTGCAGGTTCCTTATACTGCATAAACAGCAAATACATATCCACAATTTTACAGCTGCCGGAATACAGCACCATTCCTGCCGCACCTGCTAATGTCACCGGAATGTTTAAACACCGGGACAAAGTCATCAATATGATGGATTTACGCATCACATTCGGTTTAAAGCCTGTTTCCGAAGAATGCAAAGACTTTGAACAGATGATTGATGCCAGGAAGCATGACCATATCAACTGGGTCAATGAGCTGGAGAGATATATTAAGGAAGGCGGATCATTCACTCTTGCCAGAGATTCCCACCAGTGTGCTTTCGGAAGATGGTATGATAATTTCACCACTGACAACATGACAGTTACCAATCATTTGAAAAAAATTGAAGAACCTCACGAGAAGCTTCACAAGGCAGCTGCAGAAGCGGAAGCCTGTAAAAGAGACTGCGAAAACTGCCAGGAGTCAGAATGCTTACAGACCGTTCTAAAGCGTGTGAAGGGTGAATCCATGCCAGTCATATTAAAGCTTCTGGATCAGACAAAGGATTTATTCCGCTCCACAATTTATAAGGAGATGGTTCTGATCTTAGATGGCATCCAATGGGGAATTGTAGTCGATGAAATCGTCGCTGTGGAAGATCTGGATGTTATTTCAGAGCGCCACGAAGATCCTATGGTAAACCATTGCTCCTATTTGGGACGTGTCATGGAAAGTGAAAAGCGGGAAGGACTGATCTTTGAGCTTAACCCCGAAACACTCACTGCCAAGTTCAAGGATCTGGAATCCACTTTTTAATGAACGGCAGGTATGCATGTGTATAGAAAAGAGCCGGAAAAGTTTTGGCAGAAGCTTTTCCGGCTCTTTTTACAGTCAGGAAACTGGCTCTGACTTTTTTCAGAAATACTTTTTATTGCCCCAAAGGTTACTCTTCTTTAAATCCAGATATTCATTATAGGCTTTTTCCAGAATCTGCTTTTCATTGGAAAACTTCAGAAGATGATACGCTTCATGGAACTTATAGTATCCTGAATCAATAAAATATTCTTCCCGTTGTGGTTTACTGTAATAGCTGTCGGCCATCATGAGATACCAGTATACATCCTTTTCCACCATATCCTGAGGCGTATTAAAAGAATACTGACTCTTACCAATGTACTTGATAATGGACGCACTTACCCCGGTCTCTTCCCTGACTTCCCGAAGTGCCGTCTCTTTATACTCTTCACCCGCTTCTACTGTTCCCTTTGGCAAAACCCAACCTTCATACTTGTTTTTGTAATTCTTATATAAAACCAGAATTTTACCTCGAAAAATAACCACACCGCCACAACTCGTTGCTTCTATCATTGCAATTCCTCCAGAGTGAAACCGTAAATCCATCCGGATCCCGGTTTTGGTGTGTCTCACAGACTGGCTCTAGTATACCTCTTTTTATAATGATATGCAAGTGTGTAATCGCCGAAAGAGCAGGCGGTAAACTTCCCTTATCTGGAAAAATATAAATCAAAAAGCGACCTTGCAATAGGCGCGGCGGCCTTGCCTCCGGCTCCTCCCTCTTCCACAATCACGCTGACTGCGATTTTGGGGTGATCTGCAGGAGCAAATCCCACAAACCACGCATGCGTCTCTTTGTTCTTATCAAATTCTGCTGATCCCGTCTTTCCTGCCACAGTATAGGCATCTGTCCGGACGGCAGATCCTGTTCCATCAGTGACCACTGCTCTCATCAGCTCCGTCATTCTGGCCGATTCTTCTGCAGTCATGATCGTTCCATAGGCCTGGGGAACAAATTTTTTAATGATGTCTCCGCCTGCATTCTCCACATGATCGATGAGATAAGGCTTCATCAATGTTCCTCCGTTTGCAATGGACGCAGTAATCATGGCGTTATGAAGAGGAGTGATCTGGGTCTGTCCCTGTCCAATGGCAGTCTGAAGAATCTGCCATGTATCCGCACCTGGCGCCATGGTATAGGAGCTTCTGTTGGAAGGAAAGGGCAGGGAAAAATCTGTATTGAACAACAGCTGTTCAGATGTGTTCCTTAACCCGTTTAAATCCATCAGAAGACCAAGACTTGAAAAGGCTCCGTTGCAGGAGTTGGCAAATGCCTGGGTGAAATTCTGATGTCCATGGGCAGTTTCATGATAGCATTTTATGGAATAATCCCCATTTTCATAAATCCCGTCACAGTCAAAGACATAATCCTTGTAACTATCCGGATTCTCCCTGATATATTCCAGTGCTGTAACAATCTTAAATGTGGAACCCGGCGGATATAGTCCCTGGGTTGCACGGTTTAAAAGCTGTCCTGATGTATTCTCCTCTGCAACCAGACTGTTCCAGTCACTTAAAATGGTATTGGGATTATAATCTGGCTTTGACACCATGGCAAGGATCTTACCTGTATCAGGTTCCATTACAATAACTGCCCCATTTCTTTTTCCGAGTGCTTCGTATGCCATTTTCTGAAGATCCACATCCAGGGTTGTCACAACGTTATCTCCCTGGTTTTTCTTTGAATACAATTCATTAATTACCTGTTCAATGATATTGACATGGCTGGTAAGCAGATAGAAATTAGACTGGGCCTCCAGACCGGTCTTTCCGTTCACCGAGTATCCAACTGCATGGGCAAACATGGAATCATATGGATATACCCTTGTCTCATGCCCTTCCCCATCCACATCAGTCCGTGCAAGTATCTGACCGTTACTGCTCCTGATCTCACCTCTTACCACCCGGTCGGCAAAGCTGTCCAGCCTGGCATTATAGGAATTATTGATCACACTATCACTCTTCACCTGTAGAAAGTATCCATAATAAACCGCCAGACCTATAAAAAGCAGAACAACTCCATAGGTCAGGATTAAGATCTGGTGATTTGCTTTTGGATTTGCATTAGCTTTCATACTCGTCCTCTTCCTCTTCATTGCGTTTGAGAATATAAAGTCCCTGGATGATTCCAAAAATAATAAAAGTGCTTAACACCGAGCTTCCCCCATAACTGACGAGTGGAAGGGTAACGCCGGTAGATGGAATGAATTTTGTAACTCCTCCTACCGTCAAAAAAACCTGGATCGCATAGATCATACCAAGTCCAAAAGCGATAAGTTTGTAAAACACTGCCTGCATGCTGCCAGCCACCATCATAAACTGAAGAAAGCATCCGAGACATATCAGCAGGACACAGAGAGCAAAAATACCTCCCAGTTCTTCTGAAATTGCCGAGAAGATAAAGTCTTTTTCCACGACTGGAATCTTCCTCGGCATACCACGGTAAAGTCCCATACCAAACCAGCCTCCTGTTCCAATTGCAAACAGGGACTGACTGATCTGATATCCTTTCCCGGCGATATCAGACCATGGATTTAACCAGGCTGCGACACGTGTCTTCACATGACTGAACAGCTGGAATGCAAGCACAGACGAAAGAATTCCTCCCGCCGTTCCCCCAATTAAGTACCGCCATCTGCCGGTTGCTATAAATAGCATAAACACATAGGTAATAAAGAAAATAAGTGCACTTCCTAAATCCTTTGAAAGCACAAGTATCAGAACATGAAGTGCTGAAATACCGCTGACAGCAAGAATTGTCTTAAAACTGACAGAGCGGTAAAACATGGTCGCAATAAAAAATACGTAGCTGATCTTCACGAACTCAGACGGCTGAAAGGAAAATCCGGATATTCCTATGGACAGCTGAGCTCCATAACTTGTGGTTCCGGCAACACATACAATACCAAGAAGCAGAACGCCCCCAAGTCCGTAAACCCACGGAATTTTACTCAGCTGCCATACTCTGTCAATCACAAAGGGGATGATACAGGTAACTGCCGCCGCCACAGCAACGATCACAAACTGCTTTAGTGCCTTGTCAAAAGACAGCCTGGTGAGCATAATAAAGCCCACCGACAAAAGCATGCACATGTTATTAACAAGCAGCCTGGATAAGTTCCTGTAAAACAGCCGGTACAAAAACAGGTAACCCAAAAAGAACACAACCTGTGCCCCATAGAAAACAAGCATCCGCTCATCCTCCGTCTCCAGCCAGATAATCCCGTACGCCAGAAGATGGATCAGAAACATAAAAATGTTCTGACGTCGGCATATGCTGTTTTTTCTCTTTTCGTCCTGAAAAGAAAAATAGCGAAAATTTAAATATGTGTATAAAGCGACTAACAGTATCATTAAATATCTGGATACATCAATTATCAGATTAATCATAAATCACCTACTCTATACCGCGTTTAAAATGTCCCCTTGTAAATTCCGTCAGAAATGCCCCTGCCTTTTTCCCGTTCAGAAACTCATCTGCAAAAACCTGTAAAATCGATTCTGTCTCTTTGGGACTTTCAGTTGTAAACTGAAGCCTGAAAGAGGCGGGTGATAAGGAACCTACAGAATCACTCATCCCCAAAAGAGAAAGGGGAGCCGAGTTATAAATGGTATTGTAACAGAATGTACAATGGTTTTTTACAGGAAATTCTTTTCCCATGCGGTCTTTCAAATTTAATACCACCGGCGTCTTATCACACCGCTCCAGCCCCTGATGGATGCACTGTGCAGTCACCATCATAGGAAGGCGCCCGTAGATTAAAAGTTCTCCCGGAATCTCTAGTTTTTCCAATTCCCGGCTGTTTAATTCCACCGGCCAGGTAATCTCATGTGCACCAAGCTCCATAAGCATCTCCTGAGCTCTGTTATTCATTCCGTACATACCGAAATCAAAAATCAGATATCCTTCCATGCCTGCGCTTTTTAAATAGCCCAGCTCTTCCATGGACCGGATTAAGTATCCGTCAAATCCGGCTTCCTTCAGAGGTATCTGATGGCGTGCAAAGAACTGCTGCGCTTTTGTGCGGAAAATATGGGGCATGGTAAGGAAACATTGTTTTCCCCTGTCATGGCACGTCTTTACATATTGATTCCACCGGCCCGGTTCAAAATGGGCTGCATCAATATAAATTCTTTTTACATCGGCATTATGAACCACTGCATCAAAGCAATCCGGTTTTTCCAGGGAAGCAGTCAGTTTCGTGGTGGCTGATTCCGGGGTATTTAAAATATCCCGCCGTTTACTTCCAGTATCCGTATTTTTGTATTCCCGTCTGTATTTATGGAGTATCTCTGCTTCCAGCGCTTCCAGACCTCTCCGTCTTAAATCATTAAGCGCCTGGACAGGAAGAAAAATATTCCCATTTATCTCCGCTTCCAGCTTTTCAAACTGAAAGGGGGTATTACCCGTTTTATTTAACTGTTTTAATACCTTTTCTTCTGACATCGGCTGATTTTGAGCTGTCATTACCAGATCTCCTTCAGTCACAATACGATGCTCCTTTAGCTGAAGGATGAGCAAAGCCTTCTCTCCTTCCGTCAGCAGGACTTTTCCTGTAACAGGCTCTTTTAACTGCTTTTCAATATAATCACGATCCAGCATTTCAGATAACTGACTGTTGCCTTCCCGAAATGAAGGTTTTTCCTTCCAGACAATCATATCCCTGCCGTTATGTTGTCTGTAATATCCCTCTGTCTGTCCGCCTCTGTCAAACAGATCCAGCAGCGTTTTCCGATCCCCGTCCTCTACTTTATATCCGCCTCTGCCTTTTTTAAGATAGAGATCTGCATATTTGCGGTAAATACTTACCACTCCTGCCGTGTATCTGGGGCTCTTCATTCTGCCCTCGATCTTCATGGAATATACTCCGGCTTCTATGATGTCCGGTATTATATCCAGTGTACTTAAATCCTTTAAGCTTAAACAGTACCGTTCCTCTTTTTTTCCAAGAGTCTTTCCCCCGTCCTTCACGTCAAAGGGAAGGCGGCAGGTCTGGGCACATCTTCCACGGTTTCCGCTCCGGCCCCCGATCAGGCTGCTGAAAAGGCACTGTCCGGAATAACAATAGCAAAGAGCTCCATGTACAAAACTTTCAATTTCCACATCGACCTGGTCTTTGATCTGCCGGATCTCTTCTAAAGACAATTCCCTTGCAGTCACAACCCGTTCTGCACCAAGCTCTTTTAAAAGCCCGGCTCCATGAACTCCGGTAATAGTCATCTGTGTGCTGGCATGAACAGGAAGGTCCGGAAATTGTTCCCTGACAAAGGAAAGCACTCCCAGATCCTGTACAATTACAGCATCTAATCCCTGTTTATAGTAAGGCAGAAGATATTCAAAAAGCTCCTTCATCTCCTGTTCCTTCATAAGAGTATTGACAGTTAAATAGAGTTTTCTGCCATGAAGATGAACATAATCAATGGCCTCCAGCAGCTTGTCCTCCCCGGGATTTTCCGCAAAGGCTCTGGCTCCGAACCGGCTTCCTCCAATATAAACTGCATCTGCTCCTGCGGCAACGGCTGCCTTCATGCTTTCAAACGAGCCTGCCGGAGCAAGGATCTCAACTGTTTTTTTCACATCTGCCTCCAAATCTTTCCCTGCGAATATTCTGATTGATAAAAAGGAGGAGGTCACGGACAATCCATGAGACACCCCCTCCTGCCTTATTCATTCCTGTCTGAACCGGAAGAATTCTTCAACCCTGCCAGTTCTGTCTTCACCGCCTCCAGTTTCATCTGGGTTGCAACCAGCTCATGTTTTAAACTGTAGGTTTCCTTTTCCATCTCTGCCTTCTGCTGTTCCAGTCTGGCGATCTGTTCTCTCGCTTTAAAATAATCATCTGCCATGTTTAATTCTATCATAACGTTCTGGTATTCAGCGCTCTGCTTTGTGAATCCTTCCCGACGTTTTAAAGTTATGATCATCTCATTGATGTAGCTGGCAAGGCGCTGTATATAACCTTCTTCTTCACTGCCGCCAAGTGCATAAATCTTGCCATCTATCAAAACTTCTGTATAGTGCTTGGAATTCATGTTGTTCTCTCCCTGTTATCATTTGCTCTTTCTTTACTATATCATACTTTACACAGTTAGGAAAGTTCTAAAATTCAGGCAGTTAAGGCTCCATGGGGATTCCAAGATGCCCATAGGCCCGTTCTGTTGCCACCCGTCCTCTGGACGTGCGGTTCAAAAATCCGTTCATCAGAAGATAGGGTTCATACACATCCTCCAGCGTACCCGCATCCTCACCCAGGGCAGCCGCAAGCGTATCAAGCCCTACGGGGCCTCCGGCAAATTTCTCAATTACCGTGGTAAGAATGGCACGGTCGTTGTAATCCAGTCCGAATTTATCCACATCCAGTATATCCAGAGCGAAATCAGCCACTTCCTTCGTAATAACGCCATGATACTTGACCTGGGCAAAATCCCGGACTCTTTTTAAGAGACGGTTTGCCAATCTGGGAGTCCCTCTGGAGCGCTTGGCAATCTCCACCGCTCCATCTTCTTCGATCTCCACTCCCAGTACCTCTGCAGAACGGGATACAATGATCTTCAATTCTTCCGGGGTATAAAATTCCAGCTTCTGAACCACACCGAAACGATCCCTGAGAGGTGCAGTCAAAAGTCCGGCTCTGGTAGTAGCTCCCACCAGGGTAAACTTCGGCAGATCCAGCCGTATGGATCTGGCAGCGGACTCCTTACCCAGCATAATGTCAATGGCAAAATCCTCCATGGCAGGATAAAGAACCTCCTCCACCTGCCTGTTTAAACGGTGAATCTCATCAACAAACAGGACATCGCCTTCCTGAAGATTATTTAATATAGCGGCCATCTCACCTGGCTTTTCTATGGCGGGACCAGAAGTAACTTTCATGTTCACGCCCATCTCATTGGCAATAATTCCGGAAAGAGTGGTCTTTCCAAGTCCCGGAGGGCCATAGAATAATACATGGTCCAGGGATTCTCCCCTGGCTTTGGCCGCTTCAATATATACCTTTAAATTGGTCCGAATCTTCTCCTGTCCGATATATTCATTCAGGCTTCTGGGTCTTAAATTCGGTTCAATCTTTTTATCTTCTTCTGTTAACTCTGTGGTTATTATTCTACGCTCCATCTTTGCCATACCCTGTTAATTTCTATATAAATGCCAAGTGTTTCAAGGACGCCTTTAAAACATCCTCCACAGACATGGTATCAGTTACCTCTACCTGTCGTACCGCGCGTCCGGCTTCCGCAGGAGAATATCCAAGTGCAGTGAGTGCATCGATGGCTTCGCCTGTCACCCCATCCTCTTTTGGGATCAGATTCCCTGCCTCCTTAAAGGATGCAGGAATAACATCCGCCATATCAATCTTATCCTTTAAATCCAGAATGATTCTCTGTGCAGTTTTGGCACCCACACCGGGGGCTTTGGAAATAGTCTTCGCATCCCCTGAAATAACCGCTCTTTTTAAATCATCCGGATCCATGGAAGAAAGGATCCCAAGCGCTCCTTTGGGTCCGATTCCATTCACGCTGATCAGCTGCTTAAACATCTTTAAATCCTGCCGGCTTAAAAAGCCATAGAGACACATGGCATCCTCTCTCACCTGAAAATATGTATATAACTTTACTTCCCTGCCGACACCCGGAAGCTTCTCAAAAACAGACAGGGGAATAAAAATTTCGTACCCCACGTTCCCGCATTCAATTACAACTGAATCTTCTGTCATCTCGGCGACTGGTCCTTTTACGAAAGAAATCACTCTGCAGTTCTCCTTTTTATGCCTTGCAAATACTTTAGTATAACCATTGCTTTGACCTTAATCATAGCATACTGCCAGTTGATATGCAAGCAATTGATCGAACAAATATTCTGTACTCCGTTGACGAACCAGAGAGCTTTGGTTATAATAAAAAGCGAAAAGAAAGGACGAAACCGCAGATGATAACGCTTAAGAAACACATTGCATTTGAAGAAACCTATCCCCTTGACCGTCTTGGGAACCGGGAAGATCTTCTTTTTTTCGATATTGAAACAACCGGATTTTCAGGGGAATACTCCACACTCTATTTAATTGGCTGTGTCTATTACAGGGATGGAATGTGGAGTCTTGTTCAATGGTTTGCCGACACCCTGGATTCGGAAAAGGAGCTTCTTATTACTTTCTTTGAATTTCTTAAAAGTTTCAAAAAGGTAATTCATTTTAACGGGGATGGGTTTGATATTCCCTACCTTTTAAAACGCTGCCATGCCTACAGGCTGGCCTATCATTTCTCTGATACCGAAAGCCTTGACATATACAGAAAAATCCGCCCATACCGGAATCTTTTAAGTCTTTCCAGCATGAAGCAGAAAGCCATCGAAGCATTCTTAGGTGTGGAACGGAAGGATCTTTATTCCGGCGGACAGCTGATTGAAGTTTATAAAGATTACTTAATTTCCAAAGACCAGTATCTCTTTGATCTGCTGATACTGCATAATGAAGATGATTTAAAAGGCATGCCTTTAATTCTTCCCATACTGAACTACCCGGATTTTCTGGAGCACAGCTTTACCCTGACAGACCAGGCACTAATAAGCAGCCCCGACTTATTCGGGCGGGAGCAGCATCTGCTTAAACTGACACTTATGAACGGCTTTGCTGTTCCTGTGGGATTTACAAAGGCCAATTCCATGGTTACGGCAAAGGCTGAGGGACAGGAGCTCACTCTTACCATCGACTTATATGAAGGAGAACTGAAATACTTTTATCCTGATTATAAAAATTATTATTATCTCGTTTATGAAGACAGAGCCATACATAAAAGTGTAGCCGAATATGTGGACAAAGAAGCAAGAGTGAAAGCCACCGCAAAAAACTGCTATATCCGGCAGACCGGTTGTTATCTGCCTCAGTTCTCCCCTTTATGGACGCCCGCTCTTCAAAATCAATGGAAAGATAAAATCACCTATTTTACCTACGATCCGGATTTCTTTCACGATCAGGAAAAGCTGCAGGGCTATATCCGGCATCTTTTTGACCATCTTTCTTCGTCCTGAATCCGCTCATAAAATACCCTGCATTTTCCGGAAATCTCTTGGAGATACGCCTTTTATCTTTTTAAAGGCATCTCCAAAGTAATTCCCGTCTCCGAACCCGCATTCCACTGCAATATCCGTCACGGATTTTCCCGTATTCAGTAACAGTGATGCGGCTTCCCGGATTCGGATATTGGTAAGATACTCCTTAAAACCGAACCCTGTAACAGCTTTGAATTTCCTTGAGAAATAAGCCGGGCTCATATGTATCCTTTCTGCGACCTCACCCAGAGTAACCGGCGTTCCATAATTATGGTAGATATATTCCGCCGCTTCTTCTATAGCCTTTTCCGCCACCTGAAGCTTCCCTGTATCTGACTTTGCTTCCCTGCATCTGGAGAGAAAAATCAGAAGTTCATACAGATAGTTTCTCCTCATCACAGGCGAATATCCATCCTGGCCGGCGCCTTCATAGACCATTTTCTGAATCAGTTCTTCTGCATAGGGCCTGCTGCCTGAAGGTATGGAAATCCTGGAATTCTGAAATAAAGCATCCATCAGACGGCTGCCGCAGCTTTGTATCATGTCATTTAGGTATTCCGTATCAAAGCTTAAAGTAATCCTTTCATTGACCGGGCTGGAATGATAGGTCGTCCGGTGGATTTCACCAGGAGAGATGAATATCATATCACCAGGTTCTAGATAATATAAGGTATGATTGATAAATATTTTACAATGTCCGGACACCAGATAGAACAGTTCATAGTAAGGGTGCCAATGGCTTCTCACCATATTGAATTCATAAGAACGCCTTGTTCTGCTGATTAAAAATTCCATAATCCTTTTAATAATCCCCTTTTTTTAACAGCTCTCTGATATAGGAAAAGGTTTTTTCCTCTCCCTCATCCTTTAACATCAGAAGGAGCTCTTCTAAAAGCTTTTCCGTCTCAGGTGCAACAATCATATAGGCTTTCCCCTGTACGTAATATTCCCATGGAGATGCATCCGTATATTCTTTCCCCTTATAGGTTTTGGAAGCTGCGATCCGGTCCATAACCATCTCTGCCAGATAGTTAAGCGGCATTTTATAACCAATCAGTCCCTTTGAGGAGTCCATGGAAAAATCAATCCAGTATTCACAGTGATGTTTGTTCCGTCCTTTGTGATGAAGCCATGCCCTGGAAAATCCCTTCTCTTCAATTTCCGCCGCATTGGGACTTCTGTTACCCTGATAATATAAAACACCGGGTATGAATTCCTCCGGACTGTATTTGGAAAGATCATGGAGCAGCCCCTGCTTTATTAAGCCTACCCGGAAGCAGTTTTTCATGACCCGGATTTTGTGTATGTTAATGGTACATAAATGTCCCCAAAAATTCTTAAATTTCATATTCTGCCCTTCCTGTCCCTACGTAAAATCTTCACCCATTTTATCATATTTACCGATGATTTTACCACATATTTTTCGGTTTCATTTTTTTAAGAGAATTCTTGTTTTTTATAGTGGAAAATGTTTGACACCTTACCCATTTTATGCTATTCTTAGGGAAGTTACAGATATCCTGTAGCAGTACAATTTTTAGTCGTTTTGGAGGTATCATAATGAAAGGTACAGTTAAGTGGTTTAACAACCAAAAGGGTTACGGATTTATTTCCGACGAACAGGGTAACGATGTTTTCGTTCACTACTCAGGTCTCAACATGGATGGTTTCAAATCTTTAGATGAAGGCGCTGCTGTAGAGTTCGATGTTGTAGACGGAGCTAAGGGTCCACAGGCTACAAACGTTATCAAAATATAATCATTGACTCATCAGTGTACCTTTTTTCAATATAGGAAGAAGTTATATTGTTTCACATGATTACGATTGGAGCCATCCCAGGATGGCTCTTTTTGACGTTTCTTCCCTATCGGTTACTGCGCTTTCTCGTATAAATCTTTTAAGTCTTCCACTGTAAATTCATAATTTTTATTACAGAAATGGCAGTTTACTTCAATGCTCTTTCCTTCTTCGATCATCTCTTCCAGTTCTTTCCTGCCAATGCTGACAAGGGCCTTTTCAACTCTGGCTTTATCGCAGTTACAGTGAAACTTAACCGGAGTCTGTTCTAATATATCAAGTCCAAGTCCGCCCAGAATATAAGTCAGTATCATCTCCGGAGTTTTTCCCTCTTCCAGAAGAGATGTGACGGAATGGATCTCGCCCAGCCTTTTTTCCAACAGTGTAATCATCTCTTCGGATGCCCCCGGGAGCAGCTGAATGATAAAGCCCCCTGCCTGTTTCACCGTATTGTCTTTGTTCATCAGAACTCCCAGTGCTACAGAAGACGGAGTCTGTTCCGAATTGGCATAATAATAGGTAAGATCTTCTGCAATCTCTCCTCCAACCAGAATTGTCTGTCCTACATACGGCTCTCTCAAACCAATGTCCTGAATCACACTTAAAACGCCTTCTCCGACAGCTCCGCCCACATCAAGCTTTCCAAACTCATTGGGAGGAAGCATAACGCCTGGATTATACGCATATCCTTTTACATTTCCCTTTGAGTCCGCAGTTACCGTCAGGCCTTCTATGGGGCCGCTGCCCTGGATCTTTATCGTCAGTAAATCCTCTTCACCCTTCATCATGATTCCCATCATACCGCCTGCTGTTAACAGCCTGCCTAACGCGGCAGTTGCCACGGGGCTTGTATTATGAGCCTGTCTTGCATACTCCACCAAATCTCTGGTAGTCGCTGCGAAAGCCCGGATCTGATGATCTCCTGCTGTCGCTCTTACAATATAATCAGCCATTTTTCTGCTCCTTTCCATGCTCTCTCGCAATCAGATAGATTCGTTCACTGGTTTCGTTCACCGGATTTCTGGTAAAAGCATCGTATGCCTCTAATAATTCCAGTCCGGCTTCCTTTAATGCTTCCTTGATTTCATCGATGGCAAAAGCTCTCTGGTAATGGGTTTCCGTATATTTCCGGTAAAGATCCTCTTTCTCCCGGATAAACAGCGAAAGATCGTATTCATTGATCTTCGTATCCCCATCATAATAATTTTCCCAGATGAAGCTGCATTCCTCTCTGTCCTCTGCAATGGTAGAATCACCCATCACCTTCTCATACTTATAAACAGTATTTAAGTCAAAGATAAATACACCGCCTGGATCAAGATAATTATTCACCAGACGGAAAACCTCCACCAGATCCCTGTATTCCAGAATATAATTGATACAGTCACAGATACTTAAAACTGCCCTCACAGTACCATAGAGTTCGAACTCCCTCATATCCTGCATAAGATAAAGAATATCCTTACCAGATTCTGCTCTCTTATCCATGGCAATCTGCAGCATGTCTTCGGAGTTGTCCACTCCAATCATATCATATCCGGCATCTGCAAGAAGCTCTGTAAGACTTCCCGTTCCGCAGCCTAAATCCAGAACCAGACCGTCCTCAACCCCATGTTCCTTTAAAAGACCGGTCACATAGCTGCACCAGTCTTCGTATGGAATATTGTCCATAAACAGATCGTAGACTTCCGCAAAATTTGTGTACGCTTCCACTTATGATTTCCTTTCTCTTAAACGCCTTTTTTCCCGAAGTGAAAAACAAAGCAGGTAACCCCAAAGAGGTACCTGCTTTCCTGTCTCATTGTCGTTACGATTACAGGTTCTGTCCGCAGCATTTTTTATATTTCTTGCCGCTGCCGCATGGACATGGATCGTTTCTTCCGATTTTTGCACCCTTAACAATCGTTCCGGAAGCCTTCTGAGTCTTATAGAGTTCCTTCTTCTTTTCCTCTGTCAGGATCTGATCCCACTGCGGAAGGCTGTAAAGCCATTCAGCCTTTGCTTCTACCATATTATAATAAAGCTTTTCCGGGTCGATTTCGATTTTAACTACGGTATTCTCATCCATCGTTTCGATAGGGTTTTCGTAGCCCTTTAAGCTTTCATTGATTCCATCTAAAAATCCGGTCATTGTCTGAACGTCTGTGCCATATCTTTTAGCCAGCTCTTCAACGGTTCCTTCCACCGCTTCTTCCGGCTTTGACAGAATATGTTCATAAATGCCTTTTTCAACTTTAAAATAGCCGGTCCATAATTCTTCTTTTCCTTTATCATCCAGACCGTCACCGTATGCTAAATTTCTCCAATTTTCTAAAATAGTCATGATTAAAACCATCCTTTTGTCTGTTCTTTCTTGTAATACTCCATCAAACAGTATATAACATATTGATAAATTTTGCAATGCAGCTTTAAAGAAAAATGAAAACTGCCTCCTTCCTGCGAACAATAGGAAAGAGAGGCAGTTTACATTTACAAATTCTTATACATATCCAAGAAGTCCCGGAAGCCATAATGACAATGCGGGTATATACGATACCAGGAGTAGCACTACAAAAATTGCGGCAAAATAAAGCAGCAGTGTCTTTATGACATTTTCAATCTTTGTCTGTCCTACTTTCACTCCTACAAACAGGGTTGTTCCCACCGGAGGAGTTATAGTTCCGATACATAAGTTAAAGATCATCATGATTCCGAAATGTATGGTATTCATTCCCAGCGCCTGGCATACAGGCAGAAAGATGGGAGTAAAGATCAGGCAGGCCGGTGTCATATCCATAAATGTTCCTACCAGAAGGAGAAGAATATTTATGATAAACAAAATAACATAACGATTACTGCTGACTCCAAGCATCGCATCTGAAACTGCACCAGGTATTCCGGTAAATGCCATAACCCAGCTCATGATGCTGGAAACACCGATTAAAAAGATGATGATACCCGTCATCTGGGCGCTTTCCAAAAACAGTTTAGGCAGCTCTGAAAGCTTTAGCGATTTATAGAAAAACAGGGAAAGAACCAGGCTGTAAACTACGGATACCACGCTTCCTTCCGTAGCCGTAAATATTCCCCCGATGATTCCTCCGATAACAATTACAATCATGAGAAGACAGGGAATTGCCTGAAGACAGACACGAATTTTTTCCTTTGCAGTGAAACGTTTTGTGCTTTGATATCCTTTTTTCTTAGCCAGAAAATAGATTACTATCATGCAGGCCAGACCCCATAGTATGCCGGGTATATATCCAGCCATAAAAAGAGCCGCAACAGAAGTTCCTCCGCTCACAAGGGAGAACGTGATCATAACGTTGCTGGGCGGTATCAAAAGCCCGGTTGGAGCAGTCGCAATGTTTGCAGCTGCGGAAAAATCTCTGTCATAGCCTTCCTCTTCCTCAATGGGTCCGATAATCGCTCCCATTGCAGAGGCAGCCGCAGTTCCTGATCCTGAAATTGCACCAAACAGCATATTTGCCACTGCGTTTGTATGGGCAAGGGAACCAGGTATTCTCCCGGTAAAAAGCTTTGCAAAATTAATAAGGCGGATTGCAATGCCTCCTTTATTCATAATATTACCTGCAAGAATAAAAAAGGGAATAGCCAGAAGGCTGAATATGGAAATACCGGAGAATATTCTCTGTGCTCCCGTTAATACCGCTGCTCCCGTGTTTAAAATAGGCAGAATGGCACATATGGATGAAACGGCAAGTGCAACTGCCACCGGCACTCCCAGTAAAAGCAGAATTACCAGAACCACCAGTATGATCAGTCCGCAGAATATGGAAATACTCATTTATGCTTCCTCCTCCTTTACGCTGAAATCCGTATGCAGCATATCCACCGCATTAATCAGACAGAACAACATGATAAGCGCGCCTGTAACCGGAACTGCCGCATACACATATCCCATGGGAATCTGTAAAGATGCCGTTGTCTGCATCATTGTAAGTTTTGTTATGGAACTGCCGCCGTACACCATAACCACGCCGGCAAATGCAAATGCCAGCATTTCAATGGCAAATTCCAGATATCTCTTTGCAGTACCCGTTATTTTATCAGCAAGAAACCCGATTCTCATATGATCTCTTTTTCCAAATACGTAAGCAGAAGCAAACAAAGACATCCAGGTAAAGGAATAAGTCAGCAGTTCTTCTGAAATAGTACTTGGTCTGTTGAAAAAATATCTGGTAATGATCTGATAGGCTCCAATTACAGTCATAGCTGCAAAAAGAAATATAATGACTGCTCCAAGAACCTTCATGATCCGGTCTTTTACCTGATGCATCACTGACATACTATTGTCCTCCTTTTATTTTTTCATTTTCATCCTGAATATGCTGGTATAAATCTCTGATCTTGGGATTTTCATTCAGCATTTTTTCATGAAGGGGGAGCACCTTTTCTTTAAAAGCTTCCACATCAACATCTATGAATTCTACTCCCATATCTGTTTTAGCCTTTTCTTTTGCTTCTTTGATGCTTTTATCCCATTCAGCAAGCTCCACTTCTGTGGAACGTTTGGCTGCCTCTTCAAAAACCTCATATTCTTCAGGACTTAAACTGTTTAAAAATTTTAAATTACCCACCAGCATATCCGGTACCATCTGATGTTTGTTATAAGAATAATACTTTGCCACTTCCCCGTGCTTGTTATTGGTAAGTGCCAGCTCATTATTTTCCGCTCCGTCAATTACTCCCTGCTGAATCGCAGTGTATACGTCTCCAAATCCCATGGGAGCTGCTGCTGCACCGAAGGAGTTTACCATCGCCACACTGGCAGGACTTTGCTGAACACGAATTTTCTTACCCTTTAAGTCATCCGGCGTACGGATCGGTGTCTTGGCATAGAAATTTCTGGTTCCTGCATTGTACCAGGTGACAACGCGGAATCCCGCTTCATCTGTGGAAGCATAAATATTCTGCATATAGTCCGTATCCTCCATGACAGAGCGGTACACCTCTTCTGAATCAAATAAATACGGCATGCTGAAAACTTCATAGACATCAGCAAATGTCTCTAAATTTGCAGTTCCTGCAACTACAAAATCAATGGCTCCTGTCTGCGTGAGCTCTATGGCTTTCTGGGCAGATCCAAGAATCTCATTGGGAAATATCTGTACCTCATACTTATCTCCCAAACGCTCTTCCACATACTGTTTAAATGCAAGAAGACCTAAATGCTCCGGATGGGTCTCTGCCTGGGCATGTGAGATTCTGATAATCCTTTTGCCCGAAGTTGCCGTACCACAGCCGCTAAGCCCTGCTGCCAAAGCAGCTGCAAGAATGCCTGCTGCCAGTCTTTTTAAGAATTTCTTCATACAATTTCCTTCCTTCCCACCTGTTTTAAGATGTAACAGGCAAAAAAATAAGCCCCAGGTTATATGATTGAGGGAATCAACAAGGGGGCGATGCCTGCCTTAATGCTTTCTCAATTATATAACCTGAAGCTTTTTTTTGTACCGTAGAGGATTGTCTTCCAGGGAGAATATTTTAACATCCTCCTTGGAGCTTTCGCCAGTTTGCATAAATACATATACTTATTTTTGTGCATTCTGACTATCTCTGAACTCAGAAGGAAGCACTCCGGTAATTCGTCTGAATACCTTTGCAAAATAATTGGAATCGTAATATCCCACCTGTATGCTCACATCCTTTACACTGGCATTTTTATTCATAAGCAGCTTTTTCGCTTCATTTATTCTGACCTTGGTTAAATAGGTAGTGAAATTCTGGTCAAAACACTGCTTAAAAAGTTTGCAGAAATAGGCATCAGAGTAGTGAAGCAGCCGGGCCGCGTCCTGCATGGAAATTTCTCTCATATAATTATTTTTTATAAATTCCAGAATACGGGCTGCCACATCGCTCTTGGCATCTCCATCTGCCGGCTCATGAAGGTCCGGATCCAGTTCATGAAGCTCAGATCCGTCATCTGCCCCAACTCCATCTCCATTTCCCTTATCCTGAATATCAGCGAGACGCATAGCCTCCTCCATGACTGCAAGAAGTTCTTCTTCTTCGCATGGTTTAAGAAGATAATCCAGAGCCCGTATAACAATTGCCCGTTTTGCATAGGAAAACTCATCATAAGCAGTGAGAAAGATGATTACACAATCCCTGCTAAGACTCCTGATCCGCTCAGCAGCCTCCACACCGTTTAATTCCGGCATGGCGATATCCAGTATGGCAATCTGACACTTTTCCCGTTCAAATACAGCCAGGGCATCTGCACCATCCACCGCTTCACTGATTTTTATGCTGTCACCGAAATGCCTGGTTAACCTTCTGGCCAGTGCCATTCGTTCGATCTGTTCATCATCTGCCAGTAAAATACGATACATCTGTCTTCCTCCTTATGAATTCTTCTGATACTCCGGTGTAAAGGAAAGCTGCACAGCTGTTCCTTTAAAAGGAGCGCTAAATATGGACAATTCCCCGTCTTTATACATACCGTGGACTCTCCGGTAAATATTTCCAACACCGATTCCCGTCTTTTTTTCCTCTCCGTCTCTTAAAGAGCACCGGATTTCCTCCAGCTTTTCACTGTCAATTCCTTCTCCTGTATCAGCCACTGAAATCACCAGTTTCCCCTCCTTTAACCAGGAACGGATTAGAATCTTTCCTCCCCTGCTTCTTTTAGAAAGCCCGTGTATGACTGCATTTTCAACCAGGGGCTGCAAAGAAAAAGAAGGTATCAGTATATCAAGTGTCTGAGGGCTGCAGTCAGTAATGTACTGAAACCGCTGCCCAAAACGCATCTGCTGTAAATACATGTAATCCTGAACAACCTTTAATTCCCTCTCCAGCGGCATGACCGAATCTGTTGATTTTAAGTTATAGCGGAACAGACTGCTGAGCGCTGAGATCATTCTCTCAGTCACTGATGCATCTTCAATCTGGGCCATGCTGGAAATCATATTTAAAGTATTAAAAAGAAAATGGGGATTAATCTGATTCTTAAGCATCTGCAGGCGGACCTCATCTAACTGCTTTTCCATCTCATGCTTTTCCGTCAATGCGCTGATATAGCCCCGGGTCGAAGATTTCATGGCAGAAAAAGCCCGCACCAGTCTTGCGATTTCGTCATCCCCTTCTTTCTTCACATCTTCGCCGGAGAAATCATTTTTCCCAATCCGCGTCGAATCTTTCGCAAGTTCCACCACAGGACGGATAATGCTGCGGTTAATAGACCGGTTTAAAAGTTTAACAAAGAGCAGGGAAGCACCTCCCCATATCAGGCTTGCCGCCGGAACGATCACCAGTAAATAACGGTTTCTTTCATAGCTTTCATTGCCATGCTTTACAGTCATCTGCTCCAGCTGTCCGGCATAGGCAGTCAGATAGGCCTGTACTCTGTAAATCGTATAAAGCTTTTCCGTATAATCCGGATCCTGTTTCGTAAGCTTATGAAATTCATCCCGGTATACAGCATAATTTTCATACATATTCCGGATGGACCACACCTTTGCATATTGATACCGGCCTGTCTTCTTATAATCGTAAGGCAGCTGGTCCACCGCCTTCTTTGTGTTCCTGCACGCCTTTTCATACACTTCACGGCTATCTTTCGTATCATCTTTTATATATGAAGCAAATGCATTCTTTTCATTCTCCATGGCAGACCAGAATGCCAGACTCTGTGAGTTGTTTCTTAAAACAGAACTGAATCCTCTCATTCCAAACCCCGCTACCATAAAATTGGCAATAATCGACAGGATGACCACAGCTGCTCCGCTGGCTGTAAGATAATTTACTTTTTTCTGGAGGGATAAGGAACCCCAGAACAAGCGCAGTCTGTTATATTTCTTTTCATTCATTTTATTTAACCTTTCAAACGTGCAATACACGGTAATTGGCATTTTAAATCAGAGTATATCAGTTCTCCGTCTTTTTTTCAAGCGGCTTTCCTTTCCCTTACACATAAAAAACACCCCACATGCGACGCCTTTGCCGCACATGGGGTATTAAAAAGGGGAGGATAAGTATTCACTTATCTTTGGTATAATTCTATTATCACCCATTCAATTGTTTTTATTCACATAAATGATATTATTTTAATGAAGTCCGGCAAGCTTTACCTTCAGCCCTTCCAGATATATAACATCCAGTTTGCGCCTTGCCCTGAGAGATTTTATGTCCTCTTTTTTTAACTGCTCATCCATATCCGCAATCCGCATCTCACATTCTGATATCTGCTCCATTAGCATGGATCTGCTGGGTCTTTTCATGATAACCGGCAAATCAAGTGTCCTTGTGAGGAAACGGGAGATGGCTTCTTCCACCTTTGTCTCATCCTCATACACCCGATTGTAAAAATCGCAGACTGCAAGGTATAAATTTTCATAAACCTTTAAGTCCCCGCCGTCTTTTCCGGTAACCAGGACAGTTCCATCCTTTATGAAAAAGCTGGCTTTTTCTTTGTCTTCTTTCTCCACGCTATATTTGCTTTCATCTATTTTATCCAGCTTTAATCCTTCCGTAATCAGATCAAATACATACCACTTCAGTTCACTTGTCACCAGACCGTTTAACGATTCCAGTCCGATCTCTTCCTCATGCTCCATACCGTTTCTCCATTCCTTTCCTTTAAATAAGGTTTTCTCTGTCGTATCGATTATACAGGAACACCCCCCTGACCTCAACCCTTATTTTCATAAAATTGGACATCTCCATACTCCGGGCAATGGGATGTCCTTAAATTAAATATTGGTGAGTCGTTCAAAAAGAGTATTTATTTCAATTTGGCCGTATCCCCATACGTTATTGGGATATATATTGGCCGGACTGCGTCTTGCTCCTCTTATGAGAAGCCGGTTCACATCATTGCCTGTAATGGTTGTATAATTTCCTCTTGGTACCGCCCATTCAAAAACCATGGCCTCAATTCCAGCCGCCTGTGCCGCCGCACATCCGCATCCGGTTATGGTTCCATATTGGTTTCCCGGAACTGCACAGGTAAGCTGGTACCCTGGTGCTGCTATATCCGGTTTTATAAAACCAGTTCTTGTGTATCCCCTGCCTGATTCCGGTAATATGCTGTCATTTGCCCCATCGTATGCAGTCACTGTCAGCGGGTGGGTAGATGTACCAGGGGCGGTAATTGTTGTATCCGGATTGGAATTTAAGAAAAAGGTGTTTTCACTGATTAAATCACCCGAAGGCAGCCAGCCATGAAAAGCAAATGCTTCATTTTCCAGATTCTGCACTTTTATGATCCAGATACCTGGAATCGGATTCTGAAAACGCATGACAATCAGCTGGTCTCCTGTCTCCTCCTCGAAAATATAATTATTAATCCATATGACACTTTCATTTAAGACGAAGGAAAATCTCCTGCACTCACCAAGAGAAGGAAATACCTGTCCGGTTGTTTCTCTGTTTGGCACTGTAATTTCAACGGAAAGTCTTGCCGGAGCAAACGGCCAGAGTTCTAAGGAAAACAGCTTATCTTCCTCTCCAACCCTCATTTCAAACTCATTTACAAACGGTTCTGTAACCGTATTATTATAATAGTGTCTTCGCTTATTTGCTTCATTTCCCGCTGAAATAATGATTCCTGTCTGGGGCTGCTGGGCAAAAAAATTTGTAATATAACTGGTCGCCCCCCGGCCATCGTGACTTGACTGATTGGTTCCCATGGCAATGCAGACAACAACAGGGCGGTTCAGTTTTTTGGCAAGTTCCGTTACATAACTGATTCCAATAATCAAATCAGATTCCTGATAGCATTCTGCATTCTCAGGAACGAAAAATATCCGTTTCAGCGTATTCTTTGCAGGCTTCAGCTTTACAATCACCAGGTCAGCTTCCGGAACGACTCCGCTAAACGACTGCTCCAGGTTTGGTTTACCCGCTAAAACACTGGCGATCGCAGTGCCATGCCCATTGGTGTCTTCAGAAGGAACAATGGATAAGGGATTTTCCGACCGGAGAGCTACGTTAATATGCTCCCTGGTATATTCTGTCCCATATGTAAAGCCGGAAGGCGGACTTCCAGTCTGAATGGTCTGGTCCCATAAGGAAAGAATACGGGTCGTTCCATCGTTGTACCGAAAAGCCTCATGCTGATAATCAATTCCCGTATCAATGACCGCTACTAAAACACCTCTTCCAAACAGTGCAAGATACGGATTTCTCTGAACTGTTCCAATTCCTGATTTTTCAAGACTGACCGTAGAACTGAGTGTCAGTACAGAGGGAAATGCATTATAAGGATAAGTTCCTAAATCGCAGGGATCCGGTGGGATACTGGGGATGGGAATATGAGCCAGCGAATGTCTTAAATTCATATAGGTAATATTATCTCCTGTATCATAAGTAGATTTCATCACGTTGCTGATAATTAAATCATAATAATTTTCATCCAGTATTTTTTGCATAAGCAGGCCTCCCTGTCTATCACTTGCGGTACATATGATATATCTTATGCAAAAAGGTCCTTATTATGAGTTATGTTAAGAAGAGACCAATCATAATGGAAATACTCGTGCATAAGATATAGCATATGCCAGAAGAAACGGAATAAAGGAGAGAAGAATATGGGGAAAGTACTGGACAATAATTATTATGATATGATAATCAATAATTACATGGTACCTACTTTCGGCTCTGGTGACGATATCACACTCTTAAACGGCTATTTCTCCCTCCTTCATGTATCAAAAAAAAGTAAGGAGCTTTGTGATCTGGGGACGAATCCCTACCATTTCTTCCCATCCGTCTATACACTTACATCCATTATTGGCAAATATCACTCCTCTCCTTTTCAGTCTGTCCAGCAGACACCGGATTTTTTTCTTTCAGGTCAGGGGACTATTATCGGGATTATAGATACAGGAATTGACTATCAGCATCCTGCGTTTTTAAACAGAGATAAAACAACAAAAATTCTGTCAATCTGGGATCAGACCATTCAAAACGGACCCATACCCCAGGGTTTTACTTTTGGCACGGAATATACAAGGGCGGCCATCAACACTGCGCTGAGTTCTGAAACTCCTTCTTCGGTTGTACCCTCACAAGATGTAATCGGGCATGGTACTGCTGTGGCAAGCATCATTGCCGGAAGCCTGAATACCAATCCGCCATTTCTGGGGATCGTTCCAAATGCAGAACTGGCAGTTGTAAAGCTGAAGGATGCCAAACAGAATTTAAAAATGCTCTTTTCCATTCCTGATGACAGGCTGTGTTATCAGGAAAGCGATATTGTACTGGGACTCCGTTATCTGGTAATTCTTGCACAAAAGTTGAAACGCCCCCTTGTTATATGTCTTGCTCTGGGAAGCAGCCAGGGCGGTCATGATGGCAGAGGCGTTTTATCCAGATACATTGATGATCTGGTTCAAATACCGGAAATCGGGATCGTTACATCAGCCGGGAACGAGGGTAATAACGGCAGACACTATTTTAACTCTGTAGTTTCCCTTCCTTATACAAACGATTTCCAACTGAATGTCGGTCAGGGTGAAACTAAATTTCCGATGGAAATATGGTCCCGTACACCAGCACAGCTTTCCATAGAAATCACTTCCCCAAACATGGAGAAAGTCCCCCCTGTGGACCCATCCTATAATGAATGCACAAGGTATCAGTTTCAAACCAGTCAGAGCATACTCTGGATTAATAATATATCATTCGAACAGCAAAGCGGGGATCAGCTGATATTACTGCGTTTTGACAGTCCCCTTCCGGGAACCTGGAATTTTCATGTCAGTAATACAATAAACGAACGTTTTTCTTTCAATGCCTGGCTACCCTCCGGGCACTTAATTTCTGACAGCACATTTTTTCTCAGTCCGGACCCGGATACCACCATCACATCACCTGGCAACAGTAAAAATGTGTTTACAGTAACCGGTTATAATCAGCAGACCGGTAATATTATAAATGAATCCGGAAGAGGATATACAAGAAGCGGTATGGTAAAGCCTGACGTAGCTGCTCCAGGATACAGCATCCCCTGTGCCGTTTTAGGAGGACAATATGGAACCTTAACAGGTACCAGCGCTTCTGCCGCACAGGCTGCCGCTGCAATGGCAATTCTGTTTGAATGGACTCAGGGAAAAGGAAATTTCACTTCATTAACAGGAGAACAGGCAAACTGGCTTCTCATACGAATTGCACAGCGAAACCCTTCCTACCAATATCCAAATAATATCTGGGGTTATGGAATCCTTGATGTTTCCCGCCTCTTAAACCGCCTCTATTCCGGTTTCTAAGGCTGATCTTTCTGTATACAAAAAGAACGATGATTTCAGCAGGATAAATCATCGTTCTTTATTTTAAGATGTCTGACTTTTAGAATCCAGCTGACTGGTACAATGGGGACAGCGGGTTGCTTTAGGATTGACTGGCTGATAACAAAAAGGACACGTTTTGCCTTCTGCTGGTGGTGAAGTGCTTTCTGTCTGTTTATTTCCTTTTAGTACATTAATTGCTTTTATTATAATAAATATGACAACAGCCATAATAAGGAAATTTATTACAGAAGTAATAAAGGTACCATAAGCAAACACCGGCCCCAGTGCCTGGGCATCTGAAAGTGTCTGAATGGAAGTGCCTTCCGGCGCCTTATAAAGCAGCAAAAACTGATTGGAAAAATCCACACCTCCTGTAATCACACCGATCAGGGGAGAGATAACATCTTTCACAAGTGAACTTACAATCCCCTGAAATGCAGCACCAATAATAACGCCGACTGCCAGATCCACTACATTTCCCCGGAGAACAAATTCCTTAAATTCAGACCAAATCCCCTTTTTCTTACTCATATTATCATTCCTCTTTTCTTTCAATTCCTTTTCTGATTCTTAGGATTGGTGAAACCCTGGCATTCTATACCCGGATATCAGGTAAGAATTACATTTTCTGCATTCTCTTTTACCCACTCCCTGGCGAAAGCTGAAAATATTCTCACCGTTGGGCGGAGAGTTTTACCGGAAGGCACACAAAAATAGATAATACGGTATACCTCCGGGTCAAGCGCTCTTCTCACATATCCGCCGCAGCCGTAAGAATCCAGAACAAGCTTTGGCAGAATGCTGATTCCGCAGCCTCCGCATACCATGGCTATTGCAGCCTGGTCGCTTAAAAATCCGCTGTGTTCCATCAGTTTACCCTTTGCCTGGCGCAGCATTTTCCCTACGGAATAGCTGGTCCCTTCGCTTGGAATAACAAAGGTTTCTCCTTTTAAATGGGTAAGAGTAATCGTTTCACAGACACATAGCGGGTGGTCCGGCGGCAGAATGACATAATAGGGATCTTTTACCAGCGGAGTTTCATTCTCCTTCCTGCTTGATTCTGCCGTGATCGCACAATCAATTACATCTTTGGAAAACCAGTCTTTCATGATTTCGTAATTAATTGCATCATTCATGTATAAATCCACAAGCGGATACTTCTTTCTGAATTCAATAATCATCTGGGGCATCCACTTGACAGCAACACTTGTGATTACGCCAATGCGGATCTTTCCATGCTGTATATTCTCCTCTCCTGCCAGCTGTCTTATAATATCTTCTTTCTCTGTCAGTTCTTTTGCTGCCGGAAAGATTCTCTCTCCTTCTTCTGTTAAGGATACCCCGTTTCTTCCCCTGTAAAGCAGCTTAATTCCCAGTTCCTCCTCCATGGAGGAAATCATATGGCTGGCTGCAGTCTGTGAATAACTAAGCTGTGCTGCCGCCTTTGATAAATTTCCCGTTTCTGCTGCTCTTACAAACAGAATGTATTTATTTATATCCATTTGATTGATCCTTTCTATTTCCAACTGCTTTCATTATACATGAATTTCTTTCATGATACTATTGAAATTTCAGCATTATATTAAGAAAATAATTCATGGTAAAATCAAGAAAAACATACCTATAACGGAGGATATAATGAACATAGCAATTCTTGGTGCAGGGGCCATGGGCAGTCTGTATGCCAGTTATCTGGCGCCCTTTCATACAGTTACACTGCTTGACAGCTGCACGTCTCTGGTGGAGCATATCAACGCAAAGGGACTGATTAAGGTCAGCCATGACCATACAGAGATACCATTTAAAGCAAAAGCAGCATTAAGCGGAACCAGTCTTGGTTATCAGGATCTGGTTATTGTTTTTGTAAAAGGGATTCATACCTATGAAGCCATGAAAAACAACCAGTCACTTTTAGGACCTGATACCATCGTCATGACCCTTCAAAACGGTGCCGGCAATAACCGGGACATCGCACAGTTTGTCCCAAGAGAACGGATTATCGTGGGCACCAGCAGTCATAACAGTGTCTCCCTGGAAACCGGAAAATTCTATCACTCCGGCTGCGGCCCCACCAACATCGGTCCCGATCTTCCCTGTGAAAGCTCCCTGCGTGACGTAAAAAAAGCGGCCCGGGCTTTGGAAGAAAGCGGACTTACTGTAAATATCATGGATAATATCCAGTACGTACTCTGGCAGAAACTGGTTATAAACTGCGGCATCAATGCATTAAGCACACTGATGCAGTGCCGGATCGGAGAAATCTATACGAATCCCTATCTGTGGGATTTATGCAAAAGAATTGTTTATGAGTGTGTATTGATTGCAGAAGCAGACGGTACTTATCTTGACAGAAAGGAAGCGCTTCAGGCAGTTTCAAAAGTATGTGAAAATGATGCCAGCGGATTTGCCAGCATGTATCAGGACAGACAGAATAAGCGGCTGACGGAAATTGACAGAATAAACGGAGTTGTCGCCAATCTGGGAAGCGAGTACAAAATCTCCGCCCCCTGCAATGCCATGCTTGTCACCCAGATTCATGCAATTGAGCAGATGTATTCCAGACAATAAACCTTCCATGGGGTACATTGTACCCCATATTAATTGACAAAGAAAACGTTCTGTGCCATAGTTAAAGCATCATTATCCCTGCTATGGAGATCTCACATGAAAAACATTCCCAACTTTATTACCGTGGTCCGTCTTGTCCTGTCTGTGCTTTTATTTTTTATCACAGATAACTGGACTCTTTTTCTTATGATATATTTTCTCTGCGGAGCAAGTGATGTTCTTGACGGCTTCCTTGCCAGGCAGTTTCACTTACAGACCAGAACAGGTGCCAGACTGGACAGTCTTGCTGACTTCATATTCTTTTTTGCTGCCTTTTTCAGAATGCTGCTTTCTTATGGACTCGCAATACCGGTTCCGGTTATCTGGGGGACAGTCCTGATTGCACTGATCCGTTTTTTAAACCTGTTTATAACAAGGAAAAAATTCAGACTGCCTGGTATACTCCATACCATCGGAAACAAGCTCTCCGGAATCATCTTCTTTTTTGCATGTCCGGCAGCTGTTTTCATGGGCAGTCTTCCGGTCTGGGTTATTTTCATTCCCCTGCTCTCTGCGCTGGAAGAAACATTCATTATACTGAAAACAGATTCTTATGATCCTGATATCAGGAGTTTCCATGATCTGTTAAAAAAATAGTATTAAAAAAGCCCGAACTCAGTCAGGCTTAATTTTTCCCTCATTATAATGTTTCCGGCAGAGAGATACATATTTATCGTTTGCTCCCATCAGGATCTGCTCTCCGTTTCTCACAACGTTTCCGTTTCCATCAATTCTTGCAGTCATCCCTGCGCGGCTGCCGCACCAGCAGACTGTTTTTAATTCTGAGATATCATCGGCCAGTTCCATGAGCCGTTTAGAGCCCGGAAAAAGATGAGAAGTAAAATCCGTTCGTAAACCATAGCAAAAAACCGGAATCTCATACTGATCCACAATATATGCCAGCTTATCAATATCTGCTTCTGCAAGAAACTGTGCTTCATCTATTATTATAACATCAGATTTTTTTAGTTGTTCCCAATCATATTTCTCCAATTCAGACCATACAATACATTCAGCCTCCAGACCAATCCTTGATCTGATTTTATTAATCCCATCCCTGGTTTCAATATCCGGCTTAACCAGTAAAACCTGTTTTCCCTTTTCTATAAAGTTATACCTGGTCATCAGTGCATTTGCTGTCTTTGAACTGCCCATCGCCCCATATCTGAAATATAATTTAGCCATTCCTGTCTCCTTTATCCTAAATGAAGAAGCGTTAAATCCGCCAGTTGCATTTTATCATAGACAGGAGCTAAAGTCCATAAAGAATGAATATGCCGGTTTTTATTCCTGATAACAAATAACAGGAACACCTGCTTCTATATATTCGTATATTATTTTCGCAAGATAATATGGAGCATTGACACAGCCATGAGTACCGTTTTTCTTATAAATTTCACCTCCGAATGCCCGTCTCCATTTAGCATCATGAATCCCCATATTTCCATAAAATGGCATCCAGAACTGAACACCTGCTGCGTAGCCCGGACCTGTTAAAACCGTGCCTTCCTGCTTATAGTTAAGCATGTATGTTCCGGTTACTGTTGCATTACCTCTGTTTGGATTACCCGTAACCACCGGCCCCTGCACAATCAGCATGCCATCTTTATAAAACCACAAATGCTGTCTGGTTATGTTTATCTCCACATACGTGTTCCCAATTTCGTTCCCCGCTCTCGATGCTGCTTTTTGAATATAAGCAGGTTCTCTCATAAGCATCCGGCCGGAACTGATATTTTCAAACAATGCTTCTGTCTCAGCCTCCTGATCGATCTTCCATCCATATATCCCGCCCTCAACATCTACCATGTTTCCAAGAGACGTCCTGAAACTCCTTTTTACTCCCACAGTATCATATTTTTTTCCCAATGCCTTTACATAGGCACCAACATCATCTTTATTTAATACAATATCCAGATTTTCATCTACTGTAATCCAGTTATGTATCACATTCCCATCCACCACTTCTCTTTCACTGCCAAATAGATAAATGATATGTGTGGAAACATACTTATTTAAATGTCTGAGTGTTTTAAATGTTTTAGGAGAATTCATGGTATATACAGGATCCATATAACAGGAGTCTGCTTCCAGATTAAGTATTGTTTCCCCTCTGGTAAGACTGTCTGTGACAGCTTTTCTTAGTTGTTCCTCTTTTATATGATTGCCGTATATTTCCTTTACCAGCTGATAATGGCCGTCTGAATATTGATAGGAAACATTTTCAGGTTCAATCCTGGCCTGATTAAAGCATTTTAATTTATTTAAAGCTATACTCAGCTTGTTTTCATTGTATAAAAACAGATCCTCTTCATATAATTCCTGTTTTTTAAATAAAGATTCCGGCCAGTGAAATGCCTCCTGATTGTACAGCGCGTCCTTAACATACGTTCTGTTCTTATATTCCAGCCCTGCCTCCTGACCGGTGATCTGATCAGACATACCATCTCGTTCAACCAGAAGGAGTTTATAATCTTCAGCATATTTTTTTAAGCTCTGATCCGCCTGTTTTTCATTTTTTAAGGATACATCCGCTCCATTTATCGTAGAAAAGAAAAAGAAATGGCTGGTAAAATAAAAAGAGATGAGTAAATAAACTAACAGCACAGCAACGACAGCGATTCCCAGGAGTTCTAAAGCCTCCCTCTTCTCGCAGGCACTCATTTTATCATATCTCATTCCAACTCACCCTCACTTTAAAATATGCACTGGGATCATATCATTTTATGTTCGGGCCTCCTATTTTAAAACCGGGCACATTGAAAAGCAGTCTTCTAACGCTGCGAGGATAAAATATGCATCTGCATCACAATTACATATTTCTTCTGCAATCGTACATACTTCATTTTGAGGTGACCACATGAATATTTTATATCTGTTTCAGTTTGTTTTTCGTTGTTTAGCCGTTGCTTACGCATTATTTTATTTATTAAAACAAAAATACAAAATAATGGGTTCATTGATATTAGTATTGGCATTATCCTTTTTACCTGAATTGTCAGACTGGTTTATGGGAATCGTCATAGATCCGTTCAGTATCATTATTTATCTGATCGTCCTGTATATGGCATTATTTCTTGGCAGTAGTCTGGGTTATTACGAACGATATTCATGGTGGGACCGGATAATTCATTTACTATCCGGTGTTGGATTTTTTGGATTTGGAGCAGCAATTATTAAAACAAATGCTGATTCTAAAAAAGCCGTAATCCTGCTGTTTAATTTTTCTTTTTCCGTTACTCTACACGTAATCTGGGAAGTACTTGAATATATAAGTGATTGTCTTTCACATGGAAATGCCCAGCGGTGGCAGAAAATTCATCCTTCCGTTAATCACGTATCTGAAAAGGCGCTTCAGCCGGCCGGTCTTGTTGATACCATGAACGACACCATCTGCTGTATGATCGGAGCCGCAGCGTCTGCAGCTGTGTGGTGGTTCTTCATATAATTTTATCTTGGTATCCATCTGGTTTAAACTGGATATGAACTATAGCATGATATTTTTAAATGATAGGTATACTAAAATTAGTTCACAATAAAAGGAGGCATACAATGAGCAGAGATAATTCTAAAAAAAGTACGAGCAACCATAAAAAGGAAGACGGAACCTTTCATTCAAAGCATATAATCATAATCCCCAGGCAGAAAGCGCCAGAGCCGTATTTGGGTTAAAGGAAGATAATTCAAAGAGATAAGAAGCGTAGAATTTTACAGACGGTTTGCAAGGAGGGGTTTTGCATGGCTAATTACACGGGTGTTGTTAAATGGTTTGATAACGAAAGAGGCTACGGCTTCATCTCAACCAACGATGGTCAGGATGTTTTCGTACATCATTCGCAAGTGAAAGAAAAAACTCATAATAAAGATTTACACGAAGGTGAGTCTGTTAATTTTGACATCAGGCAGGATGATAAAGGCTTAAGCGCTTTAAATGTCCAAAAAAACGATTAAAACTGCAAGGAGTTGTCCTATGAAAAGAATTCATTATGAAACATCAGGCATACAGAATACAGAAATTAAAACCCAGCTAAAAAATGCGTTAGATAAAATAGATGGAGTAACCATGGTCAATATCGATGTGGCGAGAGGCTCCATTGAAGTGGGTTATAATCAATCAGCAGACGAAAATTCAATTAAGTCCTGTATTGAAACGGTTGGCTGTGAGATAATGGGGCAGTCAGGCGAAACTTCTTAGGCAGAACTTTCCCAGGTACTCCAAAGATTGTGTAAACCTCCAAATTGATATAAGATAGAATTATCAATTTGGAGGTGTTTTATTTACTGTAATCAAAGTAGGCTATTTCCCAATCTTTATTAAGTTTCTTTTCCAGTTCTATATGAACATGAGCAGTGTTTTTACTGCCTATGACTTTAATCGAGTAAAACGTCTGCCCGTAGCCTCCGGAATAATTAAGACTTCCATTAGGCATATAGCCATAACCTTCAATGTTTCCGACTATATCAGTGACTTCCATAATTAATTTTACGAGGGCTTTATAATCTTTTCTTCAAACAAAGTATCAAACGTATTTACTGCCCCGCCATGCTCAACAATTTTTCCATCTACAATTTTATCAATGTCAACGCCAGTAAAAGTCAGTTTTTTATTAGTAGGCTTCATTCCCAACCACTCCCCCTTATGCGTACCTTCCATAATGAACTCTGAAATAACATAATCTCCATCACAATATTGGCGAATAATTTTCATAGTGTAGTCAGGATATGTTTTTTTAACATCAATTAGATGTTGTTTCATACCATTTACTCCTATGTGAACACTTTGTTCTCCCACTTTTACTTCACAATCATTGGATACAAATTTAAAAACTTCGTTAATCAGATTCTGTGAAACTACTTTCTCATAAAAATATTTTACTATTTCTTTATTACACACTCCATTTCCTCCTCTAAATTCCGAAACGCTGACTAACCTTTCCAGGGAGAATCACCCAGAGCTTTCTAGATATTTTATGTTTTTACCTGATTTTTTTGCATACTCTATTTCGGATTCTGTGCTTTTACCAATATATCCATCTTTATTAATTACAAAAATAGTATCTGCCATATCAATTTTTCTTTTATGCATATCATCAAGCAATTCCTTTGTTCCCTCTAACCAGACTTCATCCTCTTCACTGTGTTCAAAAAAACCAACAGATATCACGATGTACCCTTTTAAGGTAAGTTCCTTCTGTATTTTTATAAACTCATCTTTAAACTTTGTGCTTCCACAAAGAGTTACTACTTCATATTTTCCTACCATATTTTCCCCAAAGCCGATTTTTTCTTAACTATTATACTCTATTCTGATTTTCTAAAAGCATAAATTTCCTATCCAGAGCAACGCCACGTGGAAATTACTGCAAATGATCCTTCCTTTTGGCTTAAGGAACAGATACATTACTATCATAAATTGATCTAAACTTAATTACGCCATTCAACAATATCAGCCATACTTTTTCTGGGTCTTGCAATAGGATTTTCATCTGCATACCCTACTGCCATTGCAGCAAAAAGCTCTCCTTCAACATTTAATGAATCGCACAATTCCTTATATGCAAAATATGTGTCGCAAATCCATAAGCTACCCAATCCAAGTTCGGCAGCTGTCAGCATCATGTTCTCAATAGCTGCACCGATCGATTGAGCATTACAGATTTCGTAGATACGTTCTTCAGGTTTTAAAGAAGAATAAATATCTAATCCAAATGAATTGACAATAAAAATGATAACAGGTGCCTGATCCATAATTTTCAAGGTGTATTCTGCACCACTGAGATACTTCGCACTTTCCGGAAGAAGGGGGTGCTCTTTCTCTCTTATTAATCCTTTCTCCATAGCTGCGAGTATATCCTTCTTTGCATTGCCAGTTACTACAATAAATTTCCATGGCTGACGATTTTTAGATGATGGTGCAAGTATCCCTGACTGTAAAATTTTCTCTATCATGTGTCTGGGGATATCTAATTCTTTATATTTCCGTATACTACGTCTGTTTGTTATGACTGATAACATTTATCGCTCCCATTTCAGATAAACCATATCAACCAGTTGTTTACCATCTTCAAACATTGGGTGATCGTAGTTATCTACAAAAAAGTTTAATATTCGATGTGATTCTGTAAAGCCACATTTTTTATAAAAAGTTAGTGAAGAGGGAACATCTCCTGTCCCAACAAACATGGTGTTGCAATCAGTGAAAGAAGAAAACAGGAACTCTATCAGGCTTTTTCCATAGCCTTTTCGTTGACATTCGGGCAAAACAGCAATGTTTTTAAGTTCATAAACACCATCACCTTCTTGTGTAATCACACATTCGGCTTTTACCCCATTATCATCCAAAACGAACATTTCACCACGCTCGAGATACTTATCTATCATATCTTCCTGCTCGTCAGCCAGCAATAGTAAGTCTAAATATTCCTTTTTATTGTCTGTAATTTTTCTTATATTTACTGAATTAATAACTAAGTCTTCCAATTTTCCAGGATCATTATTTGCTTTTTTCATCTTTGATAATTCTGCATAATCACATGCCATTTTATTTTCCTCCATAAATTCTAATTTATTGATATGTTTTTGCTTTGTCTGGCAACATCCAGCATTTGTTCAAAAAAACCATGGCAGAAGAAAAAAACTGTATCGTTCTCCAACAAAATTACCGATCTAACTGAATGGTATAAATTTCTTCCACAGGAAATGTTACTTTTACTAATCCTATGGAAACAAACTCACCACTCATTTTTTCAAATTCATGCAATATTAAATCACTCGCCCTATAAAAAACACAATCATCATCTTCACCAGTAAGAGCTAAGGTGCAATGCGGAACCCAATGATTCGGACAATACCACTCCCAACCTTTATCATCAAAATCATTTAGATATTCATGTAATTCTCGCTGAAATTGATACATATTACTATTCATTACAGGCGATACAAAAATAGTCTTTGTATCATTAAACATCCCTACTGACCCAATATGTACAGGCATTTGCTTATGACTTTGAGCAAATGCTTTTAATTGTTTTATACATTTTTCTTCTTCCACATCATTAAAACAAGCTAATGTCAGATGTGGTCTTGTATTCCATTCCAAAAACTTTGAGCTCAAATTTTCATCGGCTACTCGTTTTGCCAAATGATAGAGTTTCTGTTCCGTTTTTTTATCGTAATATAATTCTATCGCATATTGCATATCACTTACCTATATACATTTTCCTTTCTCTTTATTCATAATTCATATTTGTATAGATAACTTATTTCTTTTGTAAACATGACACTTCATTATCAAACCATGTTACAATATCATTTCGTATTGACAGAACAGAATTATCCAGCGATATGGGAAGCCCGCGGCAACCGCCATCACAATAACCGATTTCTCTTTTTCTGCCGCAGCCATACCCCTTTGCAATCAGTTCCTGCAAAACTGGGGAAAACGTTTTTATGGTGTCCGTGTATTCTTCCGTCTTAGTTGATTTCACATTAATATGATAGCCATTGTTGAGAGAAGCGTTAATACCCCATAAATCTTTCCGTTTATAACAATATTTTATATAGATATGAAACCCTTTTATTTCCACAATGCAGGTAAGTCCTTTATCCAGATAACGCTGATGCAGTTGCAAAATGAAATCCCTGACATCTGTGGATAAAGGCTTTATCGTATCCTGCACGATGGTAAGTACACTGGTTTCATCTTTTTTCAATATTCTGTAATCACAGCGTAAAAAAATATCCTGGTTGACAAGGGTGCCGTGGTCGTTTTCGGCAATTGCCATGACCTTCAGGCCTGTCAGCATGGTGGGGTTATCCGGATATGTTATTTTTATGGTTTTAATATCTGAAAAGCTTTGTTTTTTATCATTCATGTCAATGCCGTCAATACAAATACCGCAATCTGCAAGAAACCGCAGACATTCAAGGTTTTTAGTAACAGACAGCTTGTCACATAATACAGTATTACCACAAACGAGAGATTGGGAATTTTCAACAGGCATTCCATAGTAACCTATGTTCATTAGTATGACTCTTACATAGTGCAGGAAGGGATAATATACAGAAAGCGTGGTGCGGTTTTCATATTCGTGGGCAACTTTTTTGCTATTATCATAGTCGTTGCCTTTGGCGTATAAGTAATCGTAAAGCCGAACCAAAAATACCCTGAACGCCTGAATGCCTACATGAAAATTTTCAGCCATTAAAACATTTTTAAATGCAGGATTAATCGCATATACTTCGTTAGTTTCGGGCACCATAATTTCCTTCAAATAACTTGCCACATCCGGAAGTGTTTTTCTCATGTGTTTTACCTCTCGTTATTGCTTTTCTAATTTTATTTCAAATCTAATATCATACATTCACTTGAATTTTCAAAACCATGTTTTTTATATAATTCTCTTCCTAATTCAGTAGCATCTAAATTTATTTCCGTGACTCCTTTTTCTCTCGCCTCCTCTATTAACATACTTAACATTTGAAATGCAATTCCTTGTCTGCGGTATTGTCTGTCGGTATATACATTCATTAAATGTGCTCTCTTTCCCGTAGGATGTGAAAAAGTAGGCATTATCTCAATGTAACATATCGTTGCACATCCTACCACCTTTTCATCAATTGCTAATATAGTTGTTTGATTAGCATTTTTAAAATACTCTCTGCTAAACTTAATTAACTCCTCAGGAAATATATAATCTTCTGCTAAGTTATTTACAGCTTTTAACATCTCCAATCTACTTTGCATAAGTAATTCTATATCATCGTTTGTCGCTTTTATATATGAAATCATATACTCCTCCTCATATGTAACTTTTAAACAACTCTGACTACATTAAAGCCTAGTTTACCTGCTTCTTCGTCAAAGTTTTCTCCGTCTATATGAATACAATAAACTTGACTCCTATTTTCTTTAGGCACCAATTCACATAATTTTGTTAAAGATGTATGCACACTGCCCTTTGAATCATCTATACATGCATCGTGATATACTAAATTCCCATTCTTTAAAAATTTAATGATATCGATATTAGTCTCACAGGTATCTCCACTATAAAAAATGCTATTTCCTATATCAAAATTTAAAATATACGAATAAGTGTTTAGTGTTTTAACATGTTTAGTTATTTTGGAATCTATATTTAAATTCAGTGATTCTATTCTCTTCTGATTGGAGTTTAGTAATTTAAAACTTTCATTTTCTTTGAGGCCTAATAATTCTAAAAATAATCTTATTTTTTCTTTTTCATTAAAGTAAACTTTTGTTGTTATTTTATATTTCCAATAACAATATCCTATGAATCCACCTAATGACCCTATATGATCTGAGTGCATATGAGTTATAAGTACATGAACTTCTTTAACTCCATCCATTAAATTTAATTCTAAAATTTTCTTAAATACCGTTTCTCCACAGTCAATTAATAATAATGTTTCATTTTCTTTAATATATGCTGATGTATTGGATTCTATAGAATGATATCCAGAACCTCTGCCCAAAAAAAACAGCTTATTCATAAATAAATCCTCATTTGTTTTCTAAAATAGGGATACCTTATCTTTAATAGAATTATAAGACTTTAACCGCTCAGCAAGTGTTCCTGTATGAAGTTCAAATAAATGATTGTCAAAATCATAGAAATACAAAGAGCGTCCTTCCCCTTCTATTCTGCTTCTTGGTTCCCGCATTTTTACGCCTAAGTTTTCAATACGCTTTTTATAATCATCATAATCACATTCATTTATTTGAAATGCTATATGATTATATGTATTCTCTGACAATGGTTCTCCCTGCATAACCACAATCCATAAATTTCCAATAAGAAAAAATCTTTCCCTTGACAATGAAAATGTCTGATCTCCGCTGTCATAGACTATCTCTGCAGAAAATATCTTTTCAAAAAATAAAGTAGCTCTTTCTATATCCTGCACTATAAATGTAAGGTGGCTGATACCATTAACCATTGCTATTTCCTCCGCCAGATTCTTATTTAACAAGGTTCATTCTCACGGGTTTTCGTGAAAATATTTTTTAAGTGCATTTATATGCATTGGGTAAAAGCTCTCCGGGTCTTTGTAAAGAACTTCTTTAACTGTTTCAACCTGTTCCCAGTGAACGTCTGATGTTTCATTTGTATTAGTAAGTAAATTTCCTTCTGCCTGACATATGAATGTGTGAAGGATTATGGAATATCCCCCACTCAAATTCTGTGTCACGCAAAACGGCGACATACTTATAGTGCTATAACCATTAATTTCTGAAGATACAGTATTTTCCTCACCGTAAATCTTTATAATATTTAATCCGGTTTCTTCCCATACCTCTCTGCGTAAAGCAGTGAACATATTTTCATATTCTCGTACTTTTCCTGCAGGAATTTCAATCATTCCGTTTTCACTGCCGCCGTTTTCTTTATTTCGAGTCTGAATTAAAATATAGCGCTGTCCCTGTTCAACCTTGTAAATAATTGCACCAACTGCCGGTTTTGCAAAAATTTCTATCATATTATATGCTCGCTTTCATTTATATAGATAAATATCTTTTGATTTTACAGCTATCACATTTAAATTGTCAATATCTTTGATTATTGTATTAACTTAGAATATTCTATGATATAATAAATCATTATTGAATAGAAAGGAGCTGGCTATGAAACATTTTTTCAATCAGGAATGGAGTGTTCTTGAAAAAAATCTCATCGTATCAACAGCTTTATTATTAGGGATCATTATTGGTTTTGTATTTGCACCAATAAAAAAAGGAGTTTATTGCGGCAACCATAATGGAAATACCCAGCTTTCTAAAATGCCTGATTAACAGCCTGAAAAATTGACCGCTTCTGATATTATGAAGCGGTTAATTTATATTCTCTGACCGTTTTATTTCATACCAGATATCTTCGCCTATATCTTTCAGATCCTTAACATTTGTACTTATATATCCATTATAAACATATTTCGAAGATTTATTATCTGTACGTTCCTTCCCTGTAACTCTATCGGTCACGGCCTGAGGAACTAAAAAGCTAACATTAAACGCAGATTCTGAGAAATCACACCTATAATCTCCAGTCACTGATAATAACTGCGAAAATACATAATATCGATATCCTCCATTATCAATCTTGCAGACCTTAGATAACGCCTTATTATTTAATTGATTTTTACTATTGGATATATTGCCGTAAACATAGAGATCTTCATCAAACCAATGCAGTGTTTCATCATCGATTCCATCTATTTTAACTTTTGCAACTATATAAGGTATATAACAATGGTTATCATCAGATTCTTCCTGATAGAGCTCGCAGGATGAGTATTGGAACATACGCCCATTATATTCCATATCATAAGGCAAACATTTCAAATTATAAGTGATAATTTTATCTCCAACTTCAACCTCAACATCTTCCTTAGTATTAACGGTAGTCTTCATGCAACCGGTTGCACAAATAATTTCAAGGATCAAAACCATTGTCAGAATATACTTTTTCATTGTCTCCCCCTTTATTGACCTATATAATACATACCATACTCTTTATTGATATTCAAGAAAAGAGTTGCTTCAACTATTTAATCAAATTTCAGGTTACTGTTTCAATCATATTCAATAGCTTACTTCTCTTTTTCATTTACTGTAATTACCATAATATTTTTACAGATTATACTCATAATAATATTGTGTTCATCAAAAAACACATCATTATAGACGGAGGTGTCAAGTCATGGATGGCAATGCGGAAATAACAATAGGTTGTTAATGAAGTATTGTTGACTGCTTAAGCCTTAGTTAGAAAAATGTCCCCATATTAATCTTGGGGGCATTTTTCTTTATAACCCATGATAAACATCTATAAAACATAGTAATAAGGGCAAATATCCTCAAATTGACCATCTTTCATGCAAAATCCCCCCGGAATTGTTCCAAGTTGTTTAAAACCAAGCCGTTCATATAAATGCCTTGCATGCTTATTAGTTGAAACCACAGCATTAAATTGCATAATTCTGAATCCACATTGCTTGGCTTTGATAAGACAGTCTGTTACTAACTTTTCCCCAATATGTAGTCCTCTACTTTCAGAGCTTACCGCATAACTAGCATTACAAATATGACCACATCTTCCTACATTGTTCGGGTGAAGAATATATAGACCATATATCTTACCAATTTCACTATCTTCTGCCACAGAACAACATGTCTGTGATGCAAAAAAGGCGCAGCCAGTTTCAAAGGTCAATAAATCCTTCTGCGGAAAAGCATTCCCCTCCTCAACAACCTCATTCCATATGGGAATCATAAAATTAACATCATCAACTGTGTATTCTCTTATTTTAATCATTAACCGCAAACGTCCTTTCTGTTTAAGATTGCATACAATTTTTTATGCTCTTTAGTAGAATATCATCATACTTACTAACTATCAATATTAGGTTTTTAATGTTAATATTGGGTACACATGTTACTACCAATGCTAATTTAAGCTGTATTTAACTAATATTTATTCATCTATAAACAACTAATATACATATATCAGCTATAATCGCTCATAAAACGCTACCCTTATTCATTCACACATTTTTCACAAGACGTACAAAAATTATTTACATCTTCTACAAACTTACTTCACATCTCTTCTATATACTTAATTATAGAAACAAGAATTACTCCAAACTTGTTTTATAAAACTTTTTTTCATAACTCGCCGGTGGAACCCACATTTCACCGGCTCCTCCCTTTTTATCACCTTTTTCTCTGCCATTCCTTTCCAATTCCCTTATATCCTCTAAATTCAGTTGCAAAGATGCTCTTTCTATTATAGAATAGGAAAAGTGCACCTGGCATATGCAGATTTGGAGGAAATGATACATGAAGAAAAATGCAATCGTAGGACAATCCGGCGGACCAACCGCTGTGATTAATGCAAGCCTTTACGGCATCATAAAAGAAGGGATGGTTCACGACAAGATCGGCCGGGTTTATGGCATGATCAATGGCATAGAAGGCTTCATGTCCGGAAATTATATGGATCTGACCAATGATTTAACATCGGAGGAACTGGAGTTATTAAAGCTGACACCTGCAGCTTATCTCGGCTCCTGCCGTTATAAACTGCCTGATGATTTATCATCTCCATTCTACCCCGCACTGTTTGAGAAATTCCGCGCCATGGATATCGGTTATTTCTTTTATATCGGTGGGAATGATTCTATGGATACAGTAAGCAAGCTTTCCCGTTACGCTTCCCATCACAAAAGCAGCATCCGTTTTATCGGGATTCCAAAGACAATTGACAACGATCTGATTCATACAGACCATACACCGGGTTTTGGAAGTGCAGCCAAATATGTAGCGGATACCGTTCGTGAAATTGTTTTGGATTCCTGTGTTTACCAGCAAAAGTCAGTAACGATTGTGGAACTGATGGGGCGTCATGCAGGCTGGCTTACTGCAGCCAGCGTACTTGCAAGAAAGTTTGAAGGTGATAATCCTGTTCTGATCTATCTGCCTGAAGCCGCATTTGATTTTGAACAGTTTGCTGATGACGTGGACAAGGCCCTATCCAAAAAGAGCTCTGTCATTGTCTGTATTTCTGAAGGCATTTCTGATGCAAAAGGGAAATTTATTTGTGAGTACACAGACGAAGTCCGTACCGATACCTTCGGTCATAAGATGCTGACCGGAAGCGGTAAAATGCTGGAGAATTTCGTCCGTAACCGTTTTGGTGTAAAGGTCCGCTCTATTGAGCTTAATGTGAACCAGCGCTGCAGCGGTATGCTTGCATCGGCAACAGATATTGAAGAGGCCGTCACTGCCGGCAGACAGGGAATCATAGCTTCCTTAAACGGAGCCACAGGCATGATGATCGCTTTCAAACGTGTTTCCGATTCCCCGTATAAAATGGAATGCGTTACTGTTGATGTAAATGAAGTGTGCAATAAGGAAAAGCTCTTTCCTTCCCAGTGGATTTGTGATCATGGCACCAATGTGACAGAGGACTTTCTCGCCTATGCTTTACCCTTAATTCAGGGTGAACCAGACAGGATTATAAAGGATGGAAGACCTCTCTATCTGTACAGATTTTAAAAAAGGCTTATTCACAGGAAAAACGGCTGGTCAGCTTAAATCAGCCGTTTTTGTTATTTTTCTGCTTTATGTGTTTTTCTATCAGATCTTCACCCTTTTCCCTATACGAATTACATGTTTTATATTTTTTTTACTATTTTTGTTAAACAGGTAATTTTTTTCATGCTTGCCTCATATGCTTATAATAATAGATATTTCTATTTTCTAACGCACTTATGGGAGAAAGTGAACAATGGACGGAGATGTTTTTTTAGACCGCATACCATGCGGCATACTGAAGTTTAAGACAGAAGACAGATTTCCAGTTATATATTCAAATTCAGCAATAAAAAACTGGTTTCAGTCTCCTTCCTGTCTTGAAGATATGATTTGTGAATCAGAATTTGGAGAATTTTCAGAAAAGATTCACAATCATATGGAGCTTGGATCCCGGATATTCAGACTGGAATTCAGAGCCAAAACAATGGATGACCACTGCTGGTTCTCCATGGATTTTCATTTTATACAAGAAGAAGAGTTATTCTATTGTTCTGTATCGGATATCACCTGGCTGAAAAGAAACATGGAAAGTCTTAAAGTTCAGGAGGAGCAATACCGACTTGCAAGCCGTCACTCCGGCTGTATTGTATGTATCTATGATATCCCAAACAGAACCCTTTCTCCTTCCTCAGAATTTACCAGAAACTTTCCAGCTCATTTCACCATGCCCCTTTCTCCGGAATATTTAATTGAAAATGGCATCGTACATGAGGAAAGTATGAAAGACTTTCTGGAATTTTATGAAGAAATGGAGCGGGGTACTCCGGAAGGGGAATGTGTGGTCAGACTTAAGACCGGATCCGGAAAATACCACTGGTTCTCAAAGCATTATTCACTGGTATATACGGAAGAAAAAAAGCCCCTGCGCGGTATTATTTCCTATCAGGATATTACGGATCAATACGAAAAAGAGCTGGCATATCAGCGCTGGGCGGAGTATATGCAGGAACAGAAAAAAGACTGCATCGGTTATTACGAGTACAATACAAAATCAGATCTCTTTGAGGAAATAATCGGAGAAATGACCTGTAATGTTCCCGAGGGGGCAAAAAAATCCTTTGCTGATATCATGAATTACATTGCAGAGCATGAAATTTATGAGGAAGACAAAGAACTTTACTTAAATTTCTTCAACAAGGAGTACTTACTTTTTCAGTACTACCAGGGCAACCGCTCTCTCCGGCTGGAACATCGCCGTTTAAGGGCTGATGGCAGTGTCTGCTGGACTCTTGGTATGGTACAGATTGTAACAGACCCTTATACAGACACCATCAAAGCTTTTATCCTGATCAAAGATATTGATGCTTCAAAGCGGGAGGCACTGTCTTTACACGAGCTGTCACGGCAGGACTGTCTGACCGGACTGTTAAACAGATCAGCTGCCATTCACGCGATCCGTCTTATCTTAAACAGCAGCAAGGGGCACCACATACTTATCATGCTGGATATTGACCAGTTTAAACAGTTAAATGACAGTTATGGACACCAGTTTGGAGATAAGGCACTCCACCGGGCCGCATCAAGACTTAAATCTGCGCTCAGAAGAGAGGATATTTTCGGCCGCTTAGGTGGCGATGAATTTATAATTCTTCTGAAAGATGTCTCTTACAGCATGGATCTATATTCCCGCTTAGAAAATTTATGCAGTCTGATCGGGAGTGCCCTGGAACCGGAAGTGCATATATCCGGAAGTCTGGGAACTGCCGCCTATCCGGAGGATGGAGTCACGTTTGAAGAATTATACAGAAAAGCGGATATTGCACTTTATCATGCAAAGAAACATGGCCGAAACCAGTATTCCGTTTATGAGCCTGGTATGTCCATGGCAAATAGTGAATAAAATAAATGCCCTGTAATTCTCATACAGGGCATTTTCAATATGCAGAAGAAGGGACTTGAACCCTCAAGGTATTGCTACCACACGGACCTGAACCGTGCGCGTCTGCCAATTCCGCCACTTCTGCTCTTATAATTGCACAAATTGATGAATCAATTCGTACAATTATAATACTATACTTTTCCAAAATTAGCAAGCACTTTTTTTATTTTTATTAATTACCATGGGACAGAATGTAAGTCGCAGAATTGATACCTGCTATTTTTGTTTCCATTTTTTCATTTGCAGGTATATAGTGGTTACCATTACAGAAATTTATTATTATAATTAAATTGCACAAAAAAAGCAGTTCTTCACAAATGAAAAACTGCCTGCTAATGCGGGAGATGGGACTTGAACCCACACGATCATACAACCACAAGATCCTTAGTCTTGCCTGTCTGCCAATTCCAGCACTCCCGCATGTCACATTATAGTAAACCTTACAGCCATGACAATCAATAAGGTTCGTGCAGAAGAAGGGACTTGAACCCTCAAGGTATTGCTACCACACGGACCTGAACCGTGCGCGTCTGCCAATTCCGCCACTTCTGCATTGCGCTGTCATCTCTTTCAGCGACAATAGCTATTATAGTATACATGCTCTTTTCTGTCAACCTGATTTTCAATTATTTTAAAAAATTATTTAGTGTATATATTTTTTAAATAATATTGACAATTCTTGTTAAAGATGGTAAAATTACTTTCGTTGTGCGGGAGTGCTGGAATTGGCAGACAGGCAAGACTAAGGATCTTGTGGTTGTATGATCGTGTGGGTTCAAGTCCCATCTCCCGCACTTACTCTTAATAACCAAGAGTTTTTTCTTGACATATTTTACTTTTAGAGTATAATAGGTCATATATTCCTCGATAGCTCAGTCGGTAGAGCAAACGGCTGTTAACCGTTGGGTCGTAGGTTCAAGTCCTACTCGGGGAGTTTTTAAATCACACGTTTTGTGTGATTTTTTTATTGTTTAAAATCATCGCATAATATTTCATATAGAATCATATATATAAATGTACATACCTGTTAAGGTAGTACTTAGGTGCTGTCCCCAGCACCCGCATTTCCGGGCGGAAGTCTCAATCTCCTGTAGACTTCCGCCCCTCTGCGTTCTTTTTCAGTTTTTATTAACTGCAAATCTTATATTACATATAATAATATTAATATAAAATGAAAGGGTGTAGAATATGCCCCCATTCCCACCTTACGGCACCCCTCCAGGCGGACCAGTGCCTATGGGCCCTCCGCCATCAGCTGCACCGCCAAAACCTGCCCAGGCACGATCTGCTACAAAAATGGTGAGTCCTGGTTCAATGCGAAATTGTATCGGGCGCTTTACCTATATATGGATGAGCAACGGACAGGAGTTCTGGTTCTTCCCAATTCAAATATGGCGCAACAGCGTCTCAGGCTTTCGCTGGGACAGAAGATTTGGCTGGTCATATGCAGGAATATCGTTAAACCGGATTGATATGTTCACCTGCTCCTGACAAAGAAAGCCCCTCGCAGCCAGACCGTTAAACAGTAACAATTCAGAAAGGTGATGTGGTAATATGGATAATTATATATGCCGTTACGATACGTGCATATTACCCAAAAAAGTGGATGTACCAATAGAACTTTACAAGTCGCTGCAAGGGGAATATTTTATTGGCTATGCAGATAACTTGTCTTTTGGCAACAATACCAGCGCCTGGGCCAGATTATATAATCCGAGCTACTCCCAGGTAAATTTATATGTAAATGTGTGGACTGTTACAGATATATCGGAAGCTCCTTACCGTGCCCAATTCTGGTTTAATGCAACTCCCCCCGGTACACCGACAGATTCAGATTTGGTATCACCTACCAATACTGCCCTTATGCCTTTGCCAGAACCAAAAATAAAGTTGCAATATGCTTCAAATGTTGAAGGGGAGCCTTCAGGAGGCGTAAAAGCATTTGTTCGCAGGGCTCAACCGGAAACAACCCTGGTAGAGAGCGAAAATGGTAAACTAATATTCCCGCCGGGAGGTTCTTTATTGATATTCCTCTCTACACCAGAAGCTCCAACAGCTTCTGCCTCTGGCAGAATAGCCTTTGGCTGGTGGGAAGAAAGCATTTATGATACTTGTATTGTATGACAGGATTAATACTGAAAGGAAGCAAGAATTTTATTTTTGCTTCCTTGCAATACACGATGTGGGTATTGCCTCATTAGCCGGTATTATTAATCCTATCGTTACATTTGGTTTTCTACCGAAATACTGAAAACAGATGAAATAGCGATTATTATTGAAGCAACTATCTAAAATGGTGGTTGCTTTTTTAGTGACTTGGCAATATTGCAAAGATGAGGTATGTTATTCCATGGGCTAAAATTTCAGTTTAACGTATATAACACAAAAAAACTACTAACTTAATATAATAGTTAGTAGTTTAGATTATTTAATAAATCAAAATGTGTGTTCTTTCCAGTTACTCATACTATATGGTACAATTAAGGGTCAGAATTTTATGCGGGTATTTTTCATCACGAAAAATTTCATCTTTAATCAGCCCGTTAAAAGTAAAGCCCAACTTTTCAGCAAGCATAATTGACTTATCATTCTCAATAAAAATACAAGCATTTATGTCTCTTACTTTCATATCATTTCGAGCAAATGCGCATATTGCTTTCAGCGCTTCAACCATATAACCCTTTCCCCAATAATCCGGGTAAAGGTCATACCCAATATCACAAAAGCCCTTCGATTTATTCCAACAATGAAAACCACATGTGCCGATTTTAGTCCCATCACTCTTCCTTACCAGAATCCACCGATGCTGTGCTCTTGGCTCTGATTGTATATAAAAATTAATAATTTCGTCAGCACCTAAGATATCTGCAATTGGCTCAGCGTCGAACAAATATCGATTTACTTCGTTGTTTGAGAATTGTTCTAGTATAAACTCTCTGTCATGCATTGAGATATTTTTCAGAAACAATCTATCAGTTTCAAGTTCTTTAAAAAACATTTTAGTACCTCCATATGATAGAGGGCTAAATATAACTTCCCCTCCAATTAGTTTTGTTTGTCATACTTACCAAGCTCCTTTCTTTAATATTTATTAAACACCGACAAGTGTTATAACCTATTTAATTTAGATTATCTCTTTTATTAATTCAAAGTCGTAATTATTATACTATATTATTCTACTAACTCACAATATTATGTTTTCAATGAACCTAACTTCGTTAAATACTAAAAGTGAAATATATGATAGGGGGAATGAAAACGGAAATTGGTACTAACCGTTAATAATCTTTGCTTAAAGAGTACATGTGCAAACGCATCGACTTTGGAACAAATTGCACCGAACTTATCTTCAATACCATATCAATTGAAAGAAAATATGTTGATTTACAAGAAAAATAAAAAAACCCCGTAAACACGAGGTTTTCGAGGTTTGAATCTGCGATTAAGCTACCTTGGATTTTGCAAGCTCAGCTAATTTTGCGAAGCCTTCTGCATCATTAACAGCCATATCAGCTAATACTTTTCTGTTTAAATCAACACCAGCCAGCTTTAATCCATGCATAAATACACTGTAGGATACGCCGTTGATACGTGCTGCTGCATTGATACGGGCAATCCATAACTGTCTGAACTGTCTCTTTCTTTCTTTTCTGCCTGCATAAGAACTTGTTAAAGCTCTCATTACGGACTGCTTTGCTACTCTATACTGTTTGGAACGAGCGCCTCTATAGCCTTTAGCCATCTTTAACACTCTGTTATGTCTTTTCTTAGCGTTCATACCGCCTTTAATTCTTGCCATCGGTCTTTCCTCCTTCTCAACTTAGAATTCTATAAATATGGTAAAATCTTTTTCATTACTTTTGCATTGGTTGCATCAGTAACAATATCTTTTCTAAGATTTCTTTTTCTCTTAGTAGATTTCTTAGTTAAGATGTGAGATTTGTAAGCTTTATTTCTTACAAGCTTTCCTGTACCTGTAACTTTGAAACGTTTTGCAGCTGATTTGCTTGTTTTTAATTTAGGCATTGTATTTTCCTCCTTGATAATGTTCTTTTAGCGTTTTGCGGTTAAAAACATAACCATGCTTCTTCCTTCCACTTTCGATGGTTTGTCGATTGTCGCAATATCGGATAACTTCTCAGCGAAATCATCTAAAATATATCTTGACTTTGACATATGCGCCATCTCACGACCTCTGAAACGTAAGGTTACCTTTACTTTATCTCCTTTTTCGAGGAACTTCCTTGCGGCGCCCATCTTTGTATTCAAATCATTAGTATCAATGTTGGGAGATAAACGAACTTCTTTTATTTCGATTACCTTCTGTTTCTTTTTAGCTTCTTTTTCTTTTCTTGCCAGCTCATAACGATACTTACCGTAATCGATGATCTTGCAAACCGGTGGTTTCGCGGTAGGAGCAATTTTAACTAAATCAAGCTCTGCTTCTTTTGCCATCTGCATGGCATCTTTGGTTGCCATAACTCCAAGCTTTTCTCCGTTTTCACCAATCAACAGAATTTCTTTATCTCTGATCTGTTCATTAATCATTAAATCGCTAATTGTCGTGCACCTCCATTATATTGTGTGTGTATTGGTCGGAATCACATTGCTGCCTTTAGGCATAAAAAAAGTAGATAGACAAACGCTATCCACCACCAAAGTCTCTACACAGTACACCTATGTATCAAAGGCTATGAACCAGGGACACTTACTCGTGCCGTGGTGAGGCGGATACCTACTTTCCTGTCTGTTGTTTCCACAACTTTTATTATAATACTACACAATTTGTGATATGTCAATGTTTTTTCGCTTTAATTTATGGCTGAAATCATTATAACTGCCCTTGTAATTAATATAGAAGAAAGACAAAGACCTGCCGGACTTCTGCCCGCCTGTCTTTGTCTTTTTTACTGTTATCTGGTCTTAAATGTAGCGCATTCTGTATGTCCCGCTTCTCTTGCACCATCACCTGCAATGCCGATATGCTCTGCCGAACAGTGACGGCCTTCATTGTATACGCAGTTAACTGCTTCACAGTCCACTTCCAGCCTGCTCTCCGGTGTTTTGAATAAGTTATGGAAGGAACCGTCTTTGTTCTCATCAAAGCTGCCGCAACAGGTATCAGTCGTATCTTTGGCCTGGGAGCCTTCCACAATAATTGCAGACTTGCAACAGCAATTATCAGAATTATGCAAACAACTTGTTACATTGCAGTCCAATTTTGTCATATTCATTTCCTCCTGGAATTTTTATTGAGATTTTCTTTCAGGAGGTATTATGCGCCGCGGGAGAGGAAACTATTCTCACGAATCGTTTTCTCTCCCACGGAATCATATGATATTATTTGGATTCTTCTGTTACATTAATCTTTTTAATTTCTTTTGTACGGATCTCCTTACAGATATCGTCAATAAAGTCTGCAATCGGCCGCCGTCCTTCATCTCCGTTAAAACGGCTGCGTACGGAAACCACACCGTCTTCCTCCTCTTTCTGTCCCACTACCAGCATATACGGCAGTTTTGAAAGACGGGCCTCGCGGATCTTATAGCCGATTTTTTCGGAACGCTCATCTACTGTTGCAAGAATTCCGTTTGCTTTCAGCTGATCAGCAACTTTAGCTGCATACTCATGATATTTTTCGGAAATCGGAAGTACACGGACCTGCTCCGGACATAACCAGGTCGGGAACGCACCTTCGTACTTTTCAATCAGCCATGCAAGAGTTCTTTCATAACAGCCAATGGATGTTCTATGAATAATATAAGGACGTTTTTTTGTTCCATCCTTATCTACAAAGCTCATATCAAAGCGCTCCGCCAGGAACATATCCAGCTGGATGGTAATCATCGTATCTTCCTTGCCATATACATTCTTAGCCTGGATATCCAGCTTCGGACCATAGAACGCTGCTTCTCCCACTGCTTCCGTATACTCAATTCCAATGTGATCCAGAATCTTACGCATCATATCCTGTACTTCATCCCACATCTCAGGAGTTCCAAGGTAATGGCTGGCATTGTCAGGATCCCACTTGGACATCCGGTAAGTTACATCTCCTTCCAGACCAAGAGTCGTTAAGCAGTATTTTGCAAGATCCACACAGCCTTTGAACTCTTCCTCAATCTGATCGGGACGAACGATTAAATGGCCTTCGGAAATAGTAAACTGACGTACCCGGGTAAGTCCATGCATCTCTCCCGAATCTTCATTTCTAAACAGAGTTGATGTTTCACCATATCTGCATGGAAGATCGCGGTAAGATTTCTGGCTCTGTTTGTACACGTAATACTGGAATGGACATGTCATGGGACGAAGAGCAAATACTTCATCATCCTTTTCTTCATCTCCAAGAACAAACATACCTTCTTTATAATGATCCCAATGATCAGAGATAATATACAAATCCCGCTTTGCCATAAGAGGTGTCTTGGTTCTCATATAACCGCGTCTCTCCTCTTCATCCTCAATCCATCTCTGCATGGTCTGAACGATCTTGGCACCCTTTGGCATTAAAAGGGGGAGACCCTGACCAATCACATCAACAGTGGCAAACAGCTCTAAATCACGGCCAAGCTTGTTGTGGTCACGATTTTTGATATTAGCCAAATATTCCAGATATTCATTTAACTCGTCTTTCTTTGAGAATGCTGTTCCGTAAATACGGGCAAGCATGGCATTCTTTTCGCTTCCTCTCCAGTATGCGCCGGAGGATGAAGTCAGTTTAAATGCCTTGATCGGCTTTGTGCTCATAAGGTGGGGTCCTGCGCAAAGATCAGTAAAATCTCCCTGCTTATAAAAAGAGATCTCTTCTCCTTCAGGAAGATCTAAAATCAGTTCCACCTTGTAAGGCTCACCCTTTTCTTCCATAAATTTAACCGCTTCTTCTCTTGGAAGGGTAAAACGCTCAATGGCTTCCCCTTCTTTAATGATCTTTTTCATTTCTCCTTCGATTTTATCAAGATCTTCTCTGGAAAAGGAAGGATTGTCAAAATCATAGTAAAATCCATTCTCGATAGAAGGTCCAATGGCAAGTTTGGCCTGGGGATAAAGTCTCTTTACTGCCTGGGCCAGAATATGGCTGGCAGTATGGCGGTAAGCAGCAAGACCTGCCGGATCGCTGACTGTTAAAATGCTTAAACTGCAGTCCTTATTTACTGTAGTCCGTAAATCAACAACCTCTCCATCTATCTCGCCTGCACAGGCATTTCTGGCAAGTCCTTCACTGATATCAGAAGCGATATCAATGACTGACATTGCATGATCATACTCTTTGACCGAACCGTCTTTTAACGTAATCTTCATTGTTCTAATCTCCTTTACCAATTATTTTAAATCATGGATCAAATAAAAAAAGCCCCTTTCCATATGTTTCCATACAGAAAGGGACGATTCCAACTTAATAAATCGCGGTTCCACCCTACTTGAAAGAATGATTCACTCATTCAAACCACTTATACTGATGATAACGGAATCACCGTTCCCGATTAAGGGACGCTCCAAGCTGGTCTTCTCCTGATATTCCGGCAAGGCACTTTCACCGTATGTGCCTCTCTCTGAGCTCTCCTGTCAGGATACTGGTCTTGTCACCGCTTTATCTTAATTGCATTTCTATGCCTAAATTATAACACTCAAAAACGTTTTGTCAAGCTTCATGAAATATTTTCTTATAAAAGGACAATTAGAGCCGTTGTAATTGCCACAATGCTGATTATGATTGACAGCGAATTAACGGCACTTGCCATTTCAATATCGCCTTTTAGTTCCGCTGTGAATGCTGGTGATATGCCCGCAACCGGACCAAGAGTCACTATGGCAAGCGTTTGACGAATCTCCAGACTAAAGGGGGCGAAAAAGTAAAAGCCCACAGCCATTGTGATTGCAATTGCATACCTCATTCCAAGTATCTGGATAATTCTTTTTATTTTTTCTTTTTCCATACGGATTTCAAATCCAATTCCAAGCATAAGCAGAGCCAGAAATGCATTGGCTGCTCCTGCAGTGTCTGCAAAGCTGATTATGATACCTGGAAGCTTGATCTTCAGAAGACCTAAAACTGTCATGATCACATAAGAATCGAATGGTACAGAGGAAAAAAGTTTTTTTACAACCTTGTTAAAAGAAGGTTGCTCCTCACCTCCTGCTGCCATGCTGGCAAGAGAATAGGTAAGGCCAGTACACATCACAGAATTGCCCGCATCAAAAAGACTGGTTGCCGCAAAGCCTACAGGGCTTAGGAAGCTCTGCACAAAAGGCATGGTAAAATTTCCCACATTATAGCCCGACATATTGAGCATGGCGAAGGCTTTGCTGTCTCCGGAACGGGAAATATTAGATATATATCCGATCCCTATTGTTACAAAATTACACAAAATTCCAATGACACACATGGCAAGGAGGGAACGCTCCATGGTAATTTTGCTGAAATTGGAAACAATGGCAGCCGGAAGGGTGATCTTTATCACCACTCTGGAAATCAGATAAAAATCTTTTGCCTGAAAAAAACCTGCCCGTTTCAGTAAGTAGCCCATTATAATTATCGCCACAAAGGCTGCTGCCCTCATTAGTACTGCTGTCATAAAAACTCCTTTTTAAGTCTCCAGGCAAAACTGCCGGCGGTGCTGTGAGGCCCCGCCGGTGGTTCTTTTTTATATTATTTTACTTCTACGCTCCAGCCTGCAGGTCCTGTCAATCTGCCAAGCTGTATGCCGGTAATGGTATCATAGCATCTCTGGGTGAGGTCACCGATCTTTCCTCCGCCAATAGACATTCTCTCTTCCTCAAACCGAAGCTCCCCAACCGGTGAAACAACTGCTGCCGTACCGGTTCCAAAGCACTCTTCCATCTCTCCTGATCTGGCTGCAGCAACCACTTCATCTACAGAAATCTTCCGCTCTTCAACCTTAATTCCCCATTCTCTGCACAGGGAAAGAACAGAATCTCTTGTAACGCCTGGAAGAATGCTGCCGTTTAGTTCAGGAGTGATAACAACGCCGTTTATCTTAAAGAAAATATTCATGGCGCCCACTTCTTCAATGTATCTGCGGTGAACTCCGTCAAGCCACAGCACCTGGGAGTATCCTTCATCATGCGCCTTCACCTGCGAAGCCAGGGAAGCAACATAGTTTCCGCCGGTCTTTGCTTCACCGATTCCGCCTTTTACCGCTCTTACATATTCATCTTCGATCCAGATCTTAACCGGGTCAAGTCCGCTTGCGTAATAAGCACCCACAGGAGACAGAATAATCATGAACTTATAAGTATGAGATGGTCTCACTCCCAGAAATGGATCAGTGGCAATCACAAAAGGTCTGATATAAAGAGAGGTTCCAGGCTTTGTGGGAATCCAGTCCTGATCCACGCTTACAACTGTCTTTAACGCCTCTAAAAACAGTTCTTCCGGAATCTCAGGAATGCAGAGTCTGTCATTGCTTCTGTTGGCTCTCTCAATATTCTTGTCAGGACGGAATAAAAGGATCTTTCCCTCTTCGGTTTTATATGCTTTTAAGCCTTCAAACATCTCCTGACCGTAATGGAACACCATGGATGAGGGCTCCAGTTCCAGCTTATGGTAAGGTACCACTCTTGGGTCGTACCAGCCCTTTCCTTCCTCATAATCCACCTCAAACATATGATCCGTAAATATGGTACCAAATGTCAAAGGATTTTCTTTGCCCGGCTTTTCTTTCGGGCAAGCGGTTCTCTCAATTCTTATAGTCTGCATGTTATACTCTTCCTTTCCCATACCGGCATATCGTCAGCTTTTATAATTTGTTTATCATTATCTTCCAAAAAACTGCTGATGTCAAGAATTTTCAGCCTGTCTTAGTCTGCCGAAATGGAATCAAATCCATAACTTCTGGTTATATAACGAGGAAATTCCATTCTTACTGTCTTCATGGGGTTCACCGTCTGGCAGATCACCAGGTCTCCCGCCAGGGTCAGAAGCATTCCGGCATCCTCATCATTCAGACAGATTTTTTCTTTCAGAAAGCCATACATCTGTCTGACCGCTTTTTTCCATGCAGTCTCCACATCTTCTGCCGAAGCAATGGTAATCAGCTTCTCACCGGTCTCAATCATAGGATATGGAACGCAGTTTTTATTTTTTACAACATCAACCTGCAGAACAGCCTTTCCTTCTATCTCCAGACCGCAGTCTTCCACCTCTCCGTCGCCCATAATTCCATGAAAATCACCCATGGATAAAAGAGCTCCCTCTGTAAAAACCGGAAGATAAAGTGTGACCCCTTTTCTGATCTGTGTGCAGTCCATATTTCCGCCATGATCCATGGGAGTAATGGTAGAAACACCATCTCCGTCCGGAGCAACACCGATCACTCCGATCATGGGTGTGATGGGCAGTTTCAGCTGCTCACTGTAATGAGCGTATCCATCAGTTACAGGAATCCGCTTCAGTACTTTTTTTTCAAAAAATTCCTTTTCACTGCCGCTTCCCGGTCCCAGCATAACTACTCCCACAGGTCCCAGTATAATATCCAGTATATCAATCTTTAACATATCACCAGGCATGGCGCCTTCTATATAAAGTGGTCCTGTAGCCGGATTTCCAGGCTTTCGCACAACATTTTCAAAGGTTGCTTCCTCAGGAAGGAACTGATTGGTAAAGCAGTCATAAGTCTCAAAAGCCACCGTTTCTCCCGCCCTGATACGTTCGCAGGGAGGATTGTTTTTTGACAGTGTATGGGTAATATAATTTCTGGTTATGGTTTTCATCTTTTGGATCCTTTCTGGGGTCTTGTTTTTCCGCTAAGTTCCGGCCATACTGTAACAAGCATGGTAATAAAACAGGCGCCTCCTCCGATCAAATTGGAAATTGGCTCTGCCATAAGAACCCCAAAGGCTCCGTTTCCCAGAATGACAGGAAGAAGCAGGATTAGAGGAATAACTATTACAACTTTTCTAAAAATGGAAAAAAACACTGCCCTCCTGGCTTTTCCAAGAGCTACGAAAACCGACTGCCCGGCAAACTGAAGGGACATAAGGAAAAATCCGAAATAGTAAATCCGCATGGAAGGAATTCCTGCCTCCAGAAGTTCTCCGTCCTGATTGAAAATACGAATAAAAAACTCCGGAAAGCTGTGAACCATGATCCACATAAAAGTTGTATATACAATGGCTACCACAGATGTGAATTTAATGGCCTGCTTTACTCGTTTGTATTCACCCGCACCGTAATTAAAGCCCATAACCGGCTGAGAACCATTGGTCAGTCCGTTGACTGGCATGGATATTACTTCCCTGACAGAATTAATTACTGTCATGATTCCTACATATAAATCACCGCCATAGTGCTGAAGTGAAGAATTATACATGATCTGCACCAGACTGTTGGTTACTGACATGGTAAAACCTGACATCCCAAGAGCTGTTATCGATTTAACCCGGTATCTTTTTAAACGAAAGGCTGAAAGCTTCAGCCGCAGTATGGTCTTTTTCCCTATTAAAAAAAATACAATCCAAAGGGCTGAGAGAAACTGGGATATAATTGTGGCAAGAGCGGCCCCTCTTACCCCCATATCAAGGGCAAAAATAAAGATGGGATCCAGCACAATATTGGCTGCTGCCCCAACCAGAACCGTCATCATCCCTATGGTTCCAAACCCCTGAGAATTGATAAAGCTGTTCATACCAAGCCCGATCATTACAAAAACACTTCCAAGAAGGTAAATGCTTAAATACTGATCGGCAAACGGATAAGTCTTATCACTGGCACCAAACAGATACAGCATGGGCTTTTTAAAAATAAGCCCTAAAGCAGTAAGAAGAATTCCAGATACAATGAGAAGAACAAAGGAATTTCCCATGATTTTTTCCGCTTCTTCCTCATTGCCCCGGCCTCTTTCAATGGAACACAGAGGTGCACCTCCCATTCCAAACAAATTGGCAAAAGCGATTACCATGGAAATAATGGGGAGACATAGTCCCAGCCCGGTCAGAGCCAGTGTCGCATCCTCGGGAATTCTTCCTATGTAAATTCTGTCTATGATATTATAAAGAACATTAATCAGCTGGGCGAGGGTCATGGGAACTGCCAGCTTTAATATATTCCCTACTATATTTCCTTTTGAAAAGTCATTCTTTGTATCTGTCATTGATTCACTGCCTCTCTGCTGTATTATGCTCCCAACAAAGCACTTTTTTAATCATAGCACGGATTTTTCCATTTTGCATCCGGTTTTTTCCAGTCACTTCATAGGAATTCTTCTTCAGCTTTCAGACCAATTCCGCCACATCATGAACAGATGGATCCGTATTCTTTTTCAAGATAGCATTGAATTTTATAAAGAAAATTGTTGCCGTCACTAATGTCGCAATAGCATCACTCACTGGTTCTGCCAAAAACACTGCAAATACTTTATCTGTAAAAAAATTAGGCAATATATATATTAACGGTATCAGCAAAATTAACTTTCGCAGACATGCCAACAGCAGACTGATTTTGGCTTGACCTAAAGCTATAAAACTCTGCTGGCATGACATCTGTATTCCTAATACAAATATTGCGGCCATATAAATATGCATCGTATCGCTCGTATATTGAACAAGATCCGTATTACTTGTAAAAATACCTGCCACATATTCAGCGCCAAACATTACGATAACATAAAAAACCACCGAATATGTAATACAGGCTATAAATTGATACTTAAATGTAAGTTTAACCCGGTCCTGTTTACCTGCTCCGTAATTAAAACTGAGAATCGGCTGTGCTCCCTGGCAAATACCGGTCATCAGCATAACTAATATCTGCATAATACTGCTCATAATCGTCATGGCACCAACTGCAACATCACCATAATATCTGGAAAGACTACTATTAAAGCATATATTTACAAGACCTTCGGTCGACTGCATAACAAAAGCTGAAACACCCAAGGCCAAACATGGTAAAATAACTTTCGGTGTAATTTTCATATTACATATCCGCAATTTTAAAAAAGTCCGTTTACCAGTAAGAAAACGCAGTACCCATACAGCACTGACTGCCTGACTTAGCACAGTGGCTATAGCCGCCCCCCTTACTCCCAGGTTAAACTGAAAAATGAATATGGGATCAAGAACAATATTAAGTAAAGCTCCAATTACCGTTGTTAGCATGCTGAAAGCAGAGAATCCTTGTGTTGTAATAAATGGATTCATACCTAATACCAGCATAACAGATATGCTTCCAATCACATAAATCTGTAAATATTCCATGGCATAAGGCAGTGTTTTTTCACTTGCTCCAAATAGATATAACAACGATTCCGAAAACAGTAATAGAATCGTTGTTAATATAAACGCTATTATAATTAATGTTAACAAACAATTCCCCAATATATGCTCAGCATTCTTATTGTTACCCCTGCCCATTTCGATAGCCGCACGTGGGGCACCACCTGCGCCTGCCAGACTGGCAAATGCCGAAATTAATATTATAATCGGAAAGCATAAGCCTACACCTGTCAAAGCAGAAGCCCCCACTACCGGCATATGACCGATATATATTCGATCTACAATATTATACAACATATTTATCAATTGGGCTATAACCGAGGGCAGTGCCATCTTTAATAATAAGCGCCCTACTTTTCCACTCCCTAAGTCACTGCTCTGTATTTTTTCCATAATCATTTTATCCTTTCCTATTCTTTGTATTCATTATAGCAAAAAACAGAAAAGGGAGAGAGAACCCAATCCCTGAAAGTAGCACTATTTTTAGAATAATATTGCCATCATGAAAATTTTATAATATAATTAAACGTTGGAGGTAGTTTATGAATGAAATCGCTGAACGTATTATAAGCCATCTGTTAGGTAATCTTCACATCCCCTATCAGGAATTACAACCGCCCTTCTATACGGATCATATAATTGCATTAGGTGTATTACAAAACATACTTTCGTTGCAAAGATATGATAGAACTATCCGGAATTTTTTTTATACGTTACAGACAAATTCCGTGTTATTCTTTACTCTCGAAGAGGATATTCATTTTATAACTATGACATTAACTAATAAAAATGTTCTATTCATCGGCCCTTATCTGACTAGTACACCAAATGACCAAATGCTGTTAAAAATAACTTTAAACCATGAAATTCCAGACATGTATAACTCCTTGCTGACAGACTACTTGCAACAGCTGTGTTTAATAAGAAATCCGGTAATTTATCAAGCCATCATACACACGATTGCTTGTGAAGTTTACGGTAATGAAGCAGCATTTACCATACAATACAAAGACTTATCTCTTCCCAAAAGTTTAATACCAAAGCAAATACTTGAAGATTGTGATGAAAAAATCCTTTCATATCATAATGCGGAAGTAAAGCAGCAACTGAGAAACCGTCTTTTTAGAGCAATTTATACCGGTGATACAATTGCTGCCATGACCGTTTTTAATGAGATGCTTCATCTCCCCCAATTTCCTTCTGGGTTACCTGATGATATTAACCTGAGAATGCTCTGGAGCCAAACGAATGCTTTACTTGGTATCGCAGCAGTAGAAGCAGGTGTTCATCCATATTTTGTACAACATTTATCCTATAAAAAAGAACTCTATATTCATAAAGATCCGGACTTGGGCAGCTGCTATAAAGATATCATACAAATGATTACTGATTATTGTAAATTAGTCCGTTCACACTCTCTAAAAGGGTTGTCTCCTATCATACAGGAAATAATCAATCTTGTTCGTATCAATCCTTCCGGAAATTATAAACCTGCACATTTGGCTGATAAGTATAAAATAAACCCCAGCTATCTTTCTTCACTTTTTAAAAGAGAAACCGGAATGACTTTTACAGAAAATGTAAATCAAATACGTGTAGAGCGCGCAGCCCGCTTACTTTGTACCACTAATTTAAAAGTCCAGGATATTGCTGCAATAGCAGGTATCAATGATCTTAACTATTTTATTCGGGTTTTTCGCAAATACTATAGTGTTTCACCTAATCAATATAGAAAACTGAATATAACAATTAAGTAGCTCCAATCTTTTACTGGGATACCGCAGTTTCAGTTGATAAAAGGCCAGACTTTTTGAAGCCTGGCAATTGTGTTTTTTGCATGACAAAGGAGCTGCGCACTAATTGCTTAGTGCGACAGCCCCAGGACTATACGAAAAAAACTTACATAAGAGAATGATATAACCGTATAATGTCTTCCAGACTGGCTTCTTTGGGATTGCCGGGAGCGCAGGCATCTGCTGCTGCTGATTTGGCCAGAAATGCAATATCCTCTTCTTTTGCAATGCTTTTTAAATCAACAGGAATTCCCACATCTGCAGAAAGCTTTTTAACTGCAGCGACTGCTGCCTTTCTGTATTCCTCCTGACTCATGGAATCTGTTCCTTCCACTCCCATGGCTTTTGCTATATCACGATACTTTTCTCCAGTTGCTTCCGCGTTAAACTCCATGATTGTTGGAAGGAGGATCGCATTGGCCACTCCATGAGGAGTATCATAGACGGCTCCCAGAGCATGGGCCATAGAATGTACGATTCCCAGGCCGCAGTTTGAAAATCCCATACCAGTCATATATTGTCCCAGTGCCATACCCTCTCTGCCTTCCGGGGTATTGTCAACTGCGCCTCTTAAGCTTTTGCCAATCAGCTCAACCGCTTTTAAATTAAACATGTCTGTAATGGGATTGGCACCTTTTGTGATATATCCTTCGATTGCGTGAGTGAGTGCATCCATGCCGGTAGCTGCAGTCAGCCCTTTAGGCATGCTGGACATCATGTCCGGATCAACAATTGCAACAACAGGAATGTCGTGAGGATCTACACATACAAATTTACGTTTTTTCTCCACATCAGTAATTACATAGTTGATCGTCACTTCCGCTGCAGTACCAGCCGTGGTTGGAACAGCTATGATCGGGACAGAAGGATTCTTTGTAGGCGCTACGCCTTCTAAACTTCTTACATCTGCGTATTCCGGATTAGCAATGATAATGCCGATTGCTTTGGAGGTATCCATGGAGGAGCCTCCCCCAATGGCAATGATATAATCAGCACCGGATTTTTTGTATGCTTCTACTCCGGTCTGAACATTCTCGATTGTGGGGTTCGGCTTAATATCAGAATAAATTTCATACTCCAGACCGTTTTCTTCCAGTATTTTTGTCACTTTGGAGGTAACCTGGAATTTAATTAAATCAGGATCTGATGCGACAAATGCCTTCTTAAATCCTCTTTTTGCTACTTCACCAGGAATCTCAAGAATGGCACCCGCACCGTGATAAGAAGTTTCATTTAAAATAATTCTGTTTGCCATGGTAATCTCTCCTTTTCTTTTCTTCCATAAAGGAAGCCGTTTTGTTCTGTTATAATTTTAACAACCAGGCTTGAAAAAATAAAGTTACAGTTTACGATTTTTGTAACAAATGTTACATAAACCCTAAACTGTAACTTTAATTATGTACATAAATACCAGAGTTTAAACCAGTCCCGCTTCTGAAAAAACCCCGGACAGCTTAGGCGGCATGGCTTCCACAAGGCTCTCTGCCATCTCCTTCGGTGACTGCGGCATTCCGGAAAGAACCCATTTCACAGTCATATACACAGATCCGCGGCAATACATCTCTAACAGAAACTGGATCTCTTCCGATAAAGGTTCCTTCCTTCTATGAATTAACAGATCCGTATAGAATCCCATGATTAATTCAAAATCATGCTCCTTTAATGAATTATAATCATCAGAACGGAATGCACCGGTAAAGAAAACCGACTCCTTCTGAATGAACTGGAACTTTTCATTCAGGCTCTGGCAGACAGTCTTGTCCACACCGATCTGGGCAAATGATTCCAGCACCAGCTTATCAAAATACCAGTTTATCAAATCATACTTATCCTTAAAATTACGATAGAATGTCTGCCTTGTCATCTGACAGCCGTCTACAATATTCTGAACCGTGATTTTATCCACCGGCCTGGTCTTCATGCAGTCTTTTATGGAATCAGCAAGCCGGTATTTCGTCTTTTCACTCTTATTGGGATAATCAGCCATGTTCCGCTCCTGTCACGTATATTTGATCTCTATTTTAACACAGCAGGCGCTTTTTGTGAATCTTGCTGATAAAAACTTCTTATTAAGTGATTGGGGCAGGATTAAAAATACACAAATCATTGTGGAGACGGTATTTTTCAGCCCAGGTCTGCTTCCGCCCGCTGGCTACATCAATGATCTCATGAAACAGCAGTGTCCCGATCTCTTCAATTGTCGATTCTCCTGAGGCAATGGTCCCTGCATTGATATCAATTAAGTCCTGCCACTGTGCCTTCATATCATTTCTGGAACAGACCTTGATGACAGGGGCAATTGCCAGACCATATGGTGTTCCTCTTCCTGTCATGAATACCTGAAGCCCGATACCGCTTGCCAGCTGACAGGGGCCGCAGACAATATCACTTGCCGGCGTTGCAGCATAGATAAGTCCCTTTTTGCTTGGTTTTTCACCAGGCGACAGCACTTCCACAATAGGAGAAGTTCCGGATTTTGCAATGGAACCCATGGCTTTTTCCACGATGTTTGCAAGTCCTCCCTTTTTATTGCCGGGAGTCGGGTTTGCACTGCGGTCTACCTCTCCTTCCTGAAGGTAATGATCATACCATTTCATCTCACCGGCCAGTTTTTTCCCGACCTCTTCATTGATACACCGCTCCGCCAAAAGATAGACTCCGTCCCTGACCTCTGTCACCTCGGAAAACAAAACGGTTGCTCCGCCTTTTACCAGCATGTCTGATGCATAGCCTGCCGCCGGATTGGCGGTAACACCGGAAAATGCATCGCTTCCGCCGCACTGCATTCCAATGAGTAAATCAGAAAGGGGAAGTGTTACACGTTTTCTTTCATTTAAAATCTTAAGCTTCTTTTCTGCCATTTCCATCAGGGCACTGATCATATCTTCAAACCCCTCTTTTTCCTGAAGTATGATCACATTGTCCGGATTAATATCTGCAGAATCGCAAAGCATTTCTACTGTAAACTTTTCACAGCCTAACGCCACCACCATAAGCTGCCCGCCAAAATTGGGGTGCTTTGACAAATTTCTAAGGGCGCGGATGGGGATTTTCGCCTCCGGCGCATTGATGGCAACTCCGCAGCCGTAGGCATGGTTAATAGGAACAATGTCATCGACATTGGGATATTTATGAAGGAGTTCCCGTTTCATGCATTCCACCGCCACATTTAATACACCGGTCACACACTGAACCGTTGTGCTGATTCCCAGAATATTACGGGTTCCGGCGGGGCCGCCCCATGGATTTACATATCCTTCCCATGCTGTTACCGGGGGCTCTGGTAAGTCTGTTACAAGATTGGTTGAAAATACCATATGATCCACTTCCGGCGGTTCGGGAAGCTCCAGCATATATTCATTAATCCAGTCTCCCTTTTTAACAGCCTCTGTTGCGTAGCCCAGCACCACACCATAACGGATCACAGATCCACCCTTTTCAATATCTTTAAGCGCAATCTTGTGTGCCTGGGGAATATCGTGTCTGGCCGTGACGCCGGGCATGATTTCCTGGCCTGCTTTGATCTCATCGACTGCAATTGCCACATTATCTTCTTCCTTGATTTTAACAAACAGCGGTTTACTCATTTCTTACTGATCCTTTCCAAAGTGATATCAGACAAAAATCATGCATCTTCTGCTTGTTTTTATTATAAATACACGAGATACATTTGTAAAATTGTTACTTTTAAGAATTCTCTAACTTTTTCTTTGAGTAGATGTTGTACTTTTCAGTTCATTGATCTATACTGACAGTACATAATTGATACAGGGGGAAATAACTTGGATACCAAGCAGATTGAATATATATTAAAGATTGCAGAAGAAAACAACATCACAAAAGCTGCAGAAAAGCTTTTTCTCACACAGCCCGCATTAAACCAGCAGCTTCTTCGTCTGGAAAAGGAACTGGGTACCCAGCTTTTTCATCGTTCACGGACAAATTGGAGACCTACCCAGGCTGGAGAGGTATATCTTGAAAATGCCAGGAAAATGCTGCTGATCAAGCAGGAAACCTACCGCACCATCGGCGATATGGTCTCTGATAAAAAGGGAACGCTGTCGGTTGGCCTCACACCAGGGAGAGGAATTGCCATGTTCTCCGCTGTGTATCCCAAATTCCATCAGAATTTTCCCGGCATTCACATCATTCCGGTGGAACGCAGTGTGATAAACCAGCAGGAGATGATTATAAGAGGGGAGCTGGATATTGGCTTTCAGACATTATGCCCCAGCCAGCGCACTTTAGACGAATATGTAGAGCTGGGAAAAGAGGAAATCCTTCTTGCTCTTCCCACAAAGCACCCTTTAAGCAGACAGATAGAAAACAGTGGGGAGATTTATCCGGAACTGGATATCAAAGCTCTGGAAGAGGACCCCTTTGTTTTGATGTATCAGGAATCCACCATTCGCTATCTCGTGGACCGGATCTTCCTCGAAGCAGATTTCACTCCCAATGTATTGTTCGAGACTTCCAGCACCAGCGCGATCATTACCATGATTCAGGCCGGCCTTTGCTGCGGCCTGATTCCCATGTCCTATTTCCGGACGAAGCCGGAAGGGATTGCATGCTTTTCCCTTCCTTCCCATCCCACATGGGATGTGGTGGCTTCTTACCGGAAGAACAGCTATTTAACCCGTGCAGCCAGATACTTTATCAGGCTTGCCGCAGAATATTGGAGCTATTAATCCGCATCGGAAAACTCAAACAGATTTAATCCTACAGTCTCATCTGCTCTTCTGCCGACTGCACCCTGGATTTCCGTAACAATGATCTCTCCCGTAGCGCTGATAACTGCACGTCCTAAATGACCGCTGTGGCATTCTCCGTTATGAGGATTTCCAATTACCATGTGAAGATGAAGATATGGTTCTCCGTCTTTTTCCGTAATGCTGCCCATGAGAGATGCAATTTCATAAAGTCCCTTATACTCATGGCTGTAATACTCTTTCTTTTCTGTATCATAAACTCCAAGCTGAACGGTACCTGCTGCACCCAGACCGTTTACGGACGCCAGCCTGATCTTTTCTTTTTTACAAATCTGTATCAGACTGGTTAAAATCTCCTCTCCCGGATCCAGCCGTATAACAAATGTATGTTCAAATTTTCTGTACTCCATAGGAATTCGCCTCCTGTTAATTAATCTTTCTCAACTGCTTCCTGATTCTCTTTCACAAACATAATGCCAAATGCCAGTGCTAAAAGCACGCAGGAAAACCAGATGGTTTTTTCCGCAAACAAAGGTACCAGAAAACTGCCTGCTGCTGCACCCACGGCAAAAAACAGGATTACTCCATAATAGCGAAGGCATTTTTCAAGACTTTCCCTGTCCCTGGTCTGACGGTACCGGTACAGCATTTCGGTAGCACTTCTTAGATTTCCGATACACATGGTACTTGCAAAAGCACTGCCCTTCATCTTTCTAAACGCTTCCACCTGCATGGCACAGACAAAGGATACCATTGCGTTGGCGGCCAGATCGAAGGACTTGGGCAAAAATCCTACCACAAACAAAAGCACCATTTCCATAACCACTACAATCTGCCGCCAGTGTATTCTTTCATTATCCTTATATTTTCCTCTGATTATTTCAGAGACATAAATCCCTGCAGCAAAGGCCAGAATCGGCATCAGATAGCGGAAGGCTGTCTGCCAGCTTCTGTTCATAATACTATGGGCAAAAATAATGATATTACCAGTCTGGGCATTGGCATATACCTTTCCTCTGTAAAAGTAGGTATAGGCATCCTGTAAGCCGCCGGATAATGTGAGGATTACTCCCGTTGACATCGCTTCTGACATCTGCCCCTCTATTCTTTTCCAGATCATTTTCCATCACCTGCCTTTCCAATGCCTACTATATCACATCTTTTCCTGATTGAAAACAAAGGGCTGCTGAAAGTGGACAAAAAATCTGTAGTATCTGCCAAATTCAACATAAAATTAGTAGATTTTATTTCTTCTTTGCCTTATGCTTATTGAGCGCGAAAAAACATTACCCAGAAGAGGAGAAATACCATGTCAGAGAAAGCAACCTTATCTGCCAAAGATGAAAAATTCCGTAATTTTGCACTGCATGACAATATGTGGAAGGTGGTTCTCTATGTCGGAACACCGTTAGCACTCTATCAAAGCTTAAATCAGCTTTTTAAAATATTTGACTCCATGATGGCTGCCCATATCAGCGCTTCTTCCGTTTCTGCAGTCGCCTATCTTTCCCAGATCAACTTAACGTTGTCCGCTCTGGGAGGAGGGCTTGCCATTGGATCCAGTTTAAAAATCAGTGAAGCTTACGGTGCAGGAGATTTTAATCTTGTAAAAAAACGGGTGAGCAGCCTTTTTGCCATGTGCGGTTTATTGGGAGTGGTGATTCTTCTTGTTCTCATGCCAGCTGCTCCCCAGTTTCTTAAATTTGCCAAAACACCGGACAGTTTTATTGCAGAAGGCACCCAGTATTTCCGTCTGGAGCTGATCGGTATGGTCATCAGCTTTTTTAACAACGTCTATATTGCCATCGAAAGAGCCAGAGGAAATTCCCGCAGAATCCTGCACTTGAACATGGGTGTTATTGTCATTAAACTTTCATTAACTGCTCTGTTCGTTTATGTGATGGGGGCCGGAATCAACATGATCTCCGTTGCAACGATCATCTCCCAGATTTTTATCCTGGCTGCTGCAGTTAAAAACTTAAACCAGAAGGACAATGCATTTGGCTGCTCCTTACACAGCATCAGTTTAAAATCTGCTGTAATTGCGCCGATGATCACCCTGTCCATACCGGTTATTATTGAGAAAATTGCCTTTTCCCTTGGAAAAGTAGTCATTAATTCCATGAGCACGATTTACAGTGCGCTGACTGTTGGTGCCCTTGGAATCTCCAATAATATCGGCGGTATCACTACGATGCCGCAAAATGGTTTTCAGGAGGGCGGTTCTGCCATCATCAGTCAGAATATGGGAGCTGGTAAACCCGGCCGTGCCGTGAAGGCATTCGGCTGTATCCTCGTGATCAATGTTTTTCTGGGGGCCGTCCTGATGTCTTTATCCCTGCTCTTTTTAGGACAGATCAGCAGGCTTTTTGCAGGCGAAAACAGGGAATTCGCTGATATGATCGCATCGATTTACCGTTATGAGGCATATGGCGCCATTCCTCTGGGAATAAATGCATCCGTTCTTGCACTGCTGTACGGATTCGGCAGAACAAAAATCACCCTGACCATCAATTTCTGCCGGGTATTCGTATTTCGCATTCCGGTTCTGTGGTATCTGCAGAACTATACACAGATGGGAAGTACCAGTGTTGGCGTAGTTATGGCTGTCAGCAATATCTGCACCGGATTATTTGCTCTGGTCATCGGTATCATTGAAATCCGCAGAGTCTGCCTTCAGTATCATATTACAAACAGCATTTTCCCTGTTTTAAAGAGAAGGCCGCAGCCAAAAGCTGATTCATAACTGAGGAAAAAAAAACCAGGTTGCCCTCCTCCGGCCTTACGGCATTGGATGACACCCTGCTTTTTTATTCCCACAATATAACTTCACGCAAAGCCAGTGATTCAGGGACCTTTATAATTCTCTGATTGGAAGATCCTTTAAACCGAAGCTTTAAATCCTTTTTCTCTTCTACAAACTTACCATCTACCAGAACATCCAGGCAGGCTAATATCCGTCGGGTTTCGGGAACGCTTTCAATCATATCTCCCAGTATGTCTTTCTCAAAATCATATCCTGTATAACACCAGATGGTTTTGTCAGGAAACCGGCGACGGACGTCTTCCACAAGATGCAGAATTCCTTTCTGGTTTTCGGGATGCATGGGCTCCCCTCCTAGAAGGGTAAGCCCTGCAATATAGCTGTGACCGAGATATCCGTTTATCAGCTCCTCCGTATTCTTCGTGAACTCTTCTCCGTAGTGAAAATCCCACGCTTCTGCATTAAAGCAGCCTTTACAGTAATGGGTGCAGCCGCTGACAAACAGGGATACTCTCACACCGGGTCCGTTGGCAACATCGGTGGGTTTTATTGTCGCATAATACATGGCTGCCTCCTAAAGATGCAGTACTCTGGATTTAATTTCTTTTGTCTTACCTGTATTCCAGAAATTTTCTCCTAAATAACCGCAGGTTCTTCTGGTTACATTCATACGGTTTTTATCTTTATTATGGCACTGTGGACATTCCCACTCCATATTGTCATTAATTATAATTTCACCGTCAAATCCGCATACCTGGCAGTAGTCAGACTTTGTATTAAATTCTGCATACTGAATGTTGTCATAGATAAATTTAACTACATCTTCCATTGCCTGTAAATTATGCTTCATATTGGGAACTTCCACATAAGAAATGGCTCCTCCGGAAGAAATCTTCTGGAACTGGCTCTCAAAGTTAAATTTGGTAAAGGCATCAATATGTTCTCTGACATCCACATGATAGGAATTGGTATAATAACCCTTATCCGTTACATCAGGAATGCTGCCAAAGCGCTCTCTGTCGATCTTTGCAAAGCGGTAGCACAGAGATTCTGCCGGAGTCCCGTACAGTCCAAAGCCAAGACCTGTCTCTTCCTTCCACTTGTCTACCACCTGCCTCATGTGATTCATAACACGAAGGGCAAACTCCTCTCCTTCGGGAGTAGTATGGCTGACCCCTTTCATAAGCCTGGTTGTTTCATAGAGGCCGATATATCCCAGTGAAATTGTAGAATATCCGCCGTGAAGCAGAGCATCGATGGTCTCTCCCTTTTTCAGCCTTGCAATGGCTCCGTACTGCCAGTGAATCGGGCTTACGTCAGACAAGGTTCCTTCCAGTGATTTATGCCTGCACATCAGAGCTTCAAAGCAAAGATTTAACCGTTCATCCAAAAGGCTCCAGAACGTTTCCTCATCGCCCTTTGCAATAATTCCGATCTGAGGAAGGTTTAAGCTTACCACTCCCTGATTAAATCTTCCCTCGAACTTATAGTCTCCGTTTTCATCCTTCCAGGTTGAGAGAAAGCTGCGGCAGCCCATACAGCTGAATACATTGCCCTCATAATTTTCCCGCATTTTTTTTGCTGAAATATAATCCGGATACATGCGTTTGGAGGAGCACTTAACTGCAAGTTTTGTTATATAATCATATCTTCCGCCCTTTAAGCAGTTGTTCTCATCAAGAACATAGATCAGCTTTGGAAATGCAGGCGTTACATAGACGCCGGATTCATTCTTAATGCCTTCCAGTCTCTGACGGAGAACCTCTTCCACAATCATGGCATTTTCTTCAATATATTCATCCTGATCGTCCAGGCATAAAAACAGCGTAACAAAGGGTGCCTGGCCATTGGTCGTCATCAGCGTATTGATCTGATACTGAATGGTCTGGACACCAGACTTCAATTCATCCCTTAAACGAATGGAAGCCATCTTCTCTATCATCTCTTCCGATACGGTATCGCCGAACTCTTCTTTGATCTGCTTATGAAATTTAGTGCTGCTTTTTCTTAAATATTTTCCCAGATGGCGGATGTCTACAGACTGACCTCCGTACTGATTGCTGGCAACCGCCGCAATGATCTGGGTCATAACAGTACAGGCTACCTGGAAGCTCCTGGGGCTTTCAATCATCTTCTCATTCATCACGGTGCCATGATCCAGCATGTCCCCGATATTGATCAGACAGCAGTTAAAAATCGGCTGCACGAAATAATCCGCATCATGAAAATGAATGGCTCCCTGTTCATGGGCAAGAGAGATCCTCTCCGGCAGAAGCATTCTCTTTGTTAAGTCCCTGGAAACCTCTCCTGCAATATAATCTCTCTGGGTGGATGCAAGAATGGTATTCTTATTGGAATTTTCCTCTGCCAGTTCTTTATTCTCATTCTTAATCAGCTTTAAAATGGATTCATCCGTTGTGTTGGCTTTGCGAAGCAGAGCTCTCTGGTAACGGTAAATGATATACTTTTTAGATAATGTATATTTATTGTTATTTACAAGTCCGCTTTCGATCATGTCCTGAATGGTTTCCACATTCATCACATCTTCTGAACGGCTCTCCACATGATCTAAAATGGCATCGATCATGTCCTCATCAGCCTGCTCAGCAAGATCCACCTCAGCATTCGCCTTGCGAATCGCCTTGACGATCTTATCTCTGTCATACTCAGCAATTCTGCCATCGCGCTTTTGTACTTTTATCATTTCTGTCACCCTAACCTGTTCAATATTTTGTATGTTGATTTAAATCTTCACTACATATAGTGCTTTTTAATTATACACTACCCAGCAAAAATGTAAAGGAGATTTTTGGAATTTTATCGGATAAAGTTAGTCCAGACTTTTTCTTCTTTTTCGGGAAAGCTGATTCCTGCTGCCTTTCCGGCCTCAATACATTTTAAAAGCCATGCCATGTTTTTTCCCAGAGTCCTCATTGTGTAAAGCCCTTCCAGATCCTGCTCCACATCCTGTGGAGTTCTGCCATGTACCATATTCCAATAGGAGGAGGAAACCAAAGGCATCTGGGCAATGGTAAAATATTTATTTAAGGCATCAAGTGTGGCCGTAGTACCCGCTCTCCGTGCAGAAGCTATGGCTGCTCCCGGCTTATGGGCAAAATTACTCCCCCCTGCATAAAAGAGACGGTCAAGGAACGAAAACAGCGCTCCATTGGCAGACGCATAATAAACCGGTGAACCCACAATGAGACCATCTGCCTGTTTCATCTTTTCAATAAACTCATTTACCGGATCATCCTCAAATACACAGGCTCCCTTTTCCCTGCATGTTCCGCATGCGATGCATCCATGAATGGCTTTATTTCCCAAATGAACCAGTTCTGTATCGATTTCCTCTGCTTTTAATGCCCCTGCCACTTCAAGAAGGGCTCTGTTGGTGCAGCCCTCTTTATGAGGACTTCCGTTTAACAGCAATACTTTCATGACATTCCCTATCCTTTCTTTAATCCAGAAGCCCCAGCAAATCTTCCTTCGTCAGATTGCTCAGGGAAACTGTACCCTCTGTTATAATCTGCTCTGCCAGATCTTTTTTTGATTCCTGAAGCTTTAAAATATTTTCTTCAATGGTGCCCTTGGTGATTAATTTAAATACAGTCACCTGTTTATCCTGTCCGATTCTGTGAGCGCGGTCTGTAGCCTGATTCTGGGCTGCAACATTCCACCACGGGTCAAAATGAATTACCATGTCTGCTGCGGTTAAATTGAGACCGGTTCCCCCGGCTTTTAAGGATATAAGAAACAGCGGTATCTCATCTTTTTTAAAGGAATTGACCATATGAAGCCTCTCTTCCTTAGGAGTACCCCCGGTCAGCATATAGTAAGCAATACCTTCCCCTTTCAGCCTGCTTCCGATAATTTCCAGCATGGAGGTGAACTGGGAAAACAACAGGATCTTATGTCCTCCCTCCACACCATTTTTAATCAAGTCAACGCAGGTCTCAAGTTTTGCAGAATCTCCCCTGTAATTTTCATAGCATAAATGGGGGTCACAGCAGATCTGGCGCAGCTTTGTAAGCTCTGCCAGTATCTGGATGCTGTCTCTTCCGGTTCTGTCCTCTCTGCTTTCCAGTTCTGTCTTTAAGCGGTACGCATTGGCCATATATAAATCCTTTTGCTCTTTGTCAAAAGCGGAGTACACCACTGTTTCCAGTTTGTCCGGCAGTTCCTTTAATACATCTTTTTTCAGTCTTCTTAAAATAAACGGGCCGATCAGGCGGTGAAGGCTTTCCAATACCCATTGCTCCTGATTCTTTACAATGGGCATCTCATATTCTTTTTTAAACTTCTGATAATGGAAAAGAAAACCCGGCATCAGAAAATCAAAAATACTCCACAGCTCAGAAAGGCGGTTTTCTATGGGGGTTCCTGTCAATGCAAACCTGCAGACAGCATCAACCGATTTAACGGCTTTCGCACTCTGCGTGGATGCATTCTTGATGTACTGGGCTTCATCAATGATCTGAAAACGGAATGTTCTGCCTTCATAAAGGTCTGCATCTCTTTTCAGCAGATCATAGGAAGTGACGACAACACTCCCTTTCTCCAGATTCTTTAACTGTTCTTCTCTCTCTGCAGCCGTACCTGTGACTGTTTTCACATTTAAAGCCGGTGCAAACAGATGAATCTCATTCTCCCAGTTATAGACAAGGGAAGCCGGGCAGACCACAAGAAAGCTGGCATCCGGATTATTCTGGGCTTCGTCAAGAATTAAGGCGATGACCTGAATGGTCTTGCCAAGTCCCATATCATCCGCAAGAATTCCACCGAATCCATATTTATCAAGAGTTTTAAGCCAGCGGTATCCAGTCTTCTGGTATCCTCTGAGTACAGACCTTAAGGACTGGGGTATCTCGAAATCGCTGTCCTCTATGGATTTCATCCCACGTACAACCGCTTTGTATAACTGATCCCTGTATAATGTTATGCCGCTTTCTTCTTTAAAAAGACCATCGAGATAAAGAGCTCTGTATTTGGGCAGACGGATATTTTTGTTCTCCATCTCATCCGGATTCATCCCAAGTCCCTCAACCAGCTTTGCGATGGTAATCAGACCGTTATCCTCAAGATTCACAAATTCCCCGCTTCTTAGCCGGTAATATTTCTTTTTTCTGCTGTATTCGGATAAAAGCCTGGCTAAATCCTGACCGGTTAATTCACCTGCATCCACATTGAGCTCAAGCCAGTTTCCCGTACTTTTTACACCGACAGAAATTTTAGGCGGGGGAAGCACCTTCAGTTTTTTAAATGACTCGGAAAAATAAACCTCTCCCACAGCCATAAATTCTCTTACCCCTTCTGTCAGAAGACGGTATACCGCTTCCTCATCATCCTTAATTGCCGGATAGTCCGATTCATATTCCCTGTATTTAAAATATCTGGTGATCAGCTGGCTGATACGGAATTCCCCCGGAACATCCCTGCATACGGTTCGGGGCAGCCTTTCATCCTCAACCGGCTGAAAGGAATAGCTTCCATAGGAAAGAGTAGGCCGCAGGACCAGCTTATTGAAACCATCGGAATCAAAATCAAACCTGGCTTTTAATTCTTCCGGTTTAAAAGACTCCAGATTAAGACTGCCTGAATCAATGGTACAGTAATCGGCGATGCGTTTTAACACACGTTCATAAAAAAGGGGCATATCCTTGTTATTAATTACCGTCTGATAATCCAAACCATAACCGCTCATCATCTGGCTCAAAAAAACTCCAAGTGTTTCGCTGCAGGACTGGTCGCAGCAATAAAGGCGCTTTAAATCGCCAATATAGAGATGGGTCTCCCCCTTCAGCACCAGAAGATTTTTATCGATGGATACACGGACTCCGTCTCTTCCTTCACGGTCCGCCACCACAGTCAGGTCCGGATTGCGCCAGGAGATCTCCAGCCGTCTTTTCTCTCCCCTTTGATCCTCAAACTCCAGAGTATTCCCTTTCATAATCTGGAAGAACCTGTCTCTGGCTGTTTTGCTCAGATTTAAATACCGCATCACGGGACGTGCAGAAAAGGAGCTTTTCTGCATCTGCTCATGCTGCTCACAATAGGAATTGATCACTTCCAGCATAAAATCCAGCAGCGGCCGGCTTTCCTTCACAAAAACAGACCGGTTATGGTAAAAAGCCAGATTTTTCCCATATTCCACATAGGTTCCATGATCCATGGCATCTGCAAAGGCAGCTAAATCCTTAACAAGGTAAAGACGGTCTCTGCCCAGCTTTACTTCCAGTTTCACCTCTCTGCGGTTTACCAGCACCGATACCGAAAGATAAATCTGTTCTCCCTGGCCTTCACTCATAATTCTTGCAACTTCCCCGTTGGTATACTCACGGATCATGGCTCTCGCCTGGGCAGAAGTAATCACCGTTTTACCCTGATTGCCTGCTTCCTGTTCCTCATAAGCCTTAAAAAGGGCCTGACAGTGAGCGCACATCCCCCGGTAGGAGTTTCCCTGGGCACAGGAACAAGAGTAGTCAAAAACCTGACTACCCTTGAGATGAAGACTTGCTCTATATTCTTTTCCCTGATCTTCCACCAATGCCTTAACTCCTGTTTCGCCCTTCCAAAAAGCATTGGCAGTTATCTGTGATACTTTCATAACCCCTCACATCCGTTCACTTTTACATTCGTTCCGGTGCCTCAATGCCCAATACTCCGATGCAGCCGTTCAACACATCCTTTGCCAGGCGGAGGAGTCCGATCCATGAGGCCTGCTGTTCTTTGTTCTCTTCCGAAATGATCTTTGTCTCATGGTAAAAGCGGTTAAATGCATTAGCTAATTCGTAGACATACTGGCATATTTTATGAGGAGCCAGCTCCAGGAAAGCACTTTCTGTCACTTCATTATACTTAGACAGCTGGAGCATTAAATCCTTTTCTGCATCTGAGGAAGCAGGAAGTATGGTTTCCTCTCCCTGGTATTTGTCCTCTAAAGTCTGGTATTTCGCCAGAATAGACTTAATACGTACAATGGTATAAAGGATGTAGGGGCCTGTGTTTCCTTCAAAGGACACGAACCGGTCCATATCAAAGATATAATCTTTCGCTGCCTGATTGGAGAGATCGCCATATTTTAAAGCAGCCATTCCAACAATTTTAGATGTTTCTCTGGCTTCGTCTTCCGAAACGGAACGATTCTCCATAATCTTTTCATAGGCGGCCTGGCTGATGTCAGAAATAAGGGTTTCCAGACGCAGTACTCCGCCGTCTCTTGTTTTAAACGGCTTTCCGTCTTTCCCGTTCATGGTTCCAAAGGCAAGATGGGACATTTTTTTATCAGCACTTACAAAACCGGCTTTTTTCGCCACACGGAATACCTGAACAAAATGGAGCTCCTGGCGTTTATCTGTTACATAAATATACCAGTCCGGTCTGATATCTTTTTCTCTTTCAATGATGGTTCCTAAATCGGAGGTGGAATAAAGAGCCGCTCCGTCAGATTTTCTTATAATACACGGAGGCAGTTCCTTGGAATCTCCTTCCGAAGCAATATCTACCACTAAGGCTCCCTGACTCTCATAGGCAAGTCCTTTTTCTGTCAGTTCTTTAATCACTTCCGGAATATAAGGTTCTGCATCACTTTCTCCCTTCCATAATTCAAAGGTGACGTTAAGACTGCCGTAATTCATCTTTAAATCAGCAACGGAAACGCGGATAATGTGCTCCCAGATCGCACGGTAAGGGCGATATCCGTTCTGCAGTTTTAAGGTTGCATCATGAGCTCTTTTGCTGAATACTTCGTCCTCTTTGGATTTTAAACTGGCTGCAGGGTAAATCTCCTCTAATTCTCCTATGGTAAAAGGGGCTTCTTTCGGATAATCTCCTTCAAATGACTCATCAAAATAAGGAAGATCCGGCTTTCTGTCTTTTAATTCTTCTATAATCAGCCCCATCTGAAGACCCCAATCTCCCAGATGTACATCACCGATCATATTATGTCCAAGGAAACGTCCCATACGCTTTAAGCTCTCTCCGATGACTGCAGAGCGGAGGTGTCCCACATGAAGAGGTTTTGCCACATTGGCACCGCCGTAATCCACAACGATGGTCATGGGCTCTTTCGCCATGTCACAGCCGCACCGGCCGTCTCCTGCCATTCCATTCATATATTCTGCCAGATAACCGGCATCAATTTTTAAATTAATAAATCCAGGCATCACAACATCCACAGAAGCGAAAACGTGACTTCCGGCAAGTTTTGACACCACTTCCGATGCGATATCAAACGGTTTCTTTTTATAAGCTTTGGCTGCCGCCATGGCTCCGTTGCACTGGTACTCGCAAAGATCCGGACGGTTGGATAAAGTCACCTTTGCATAAATTTCATCGTATCCGCAGTCTGCAAAAGCTGTCTTAATCTCTGCCGTAATTAAATCAAGAATCTTCTCCATCGGTTTTATGATCTCCTTTTTCTATTCCAGAAATTTCTAAGCTAAATAACAATTATATTACAACTGCCTGAAAAAATCAAATCATTTAAGACAGAAAGAAAAAAAGACCGGATCTCCCGGCCCTTTTTAACTGATTAAACTCTGGACAGGTATTCACCTGTACGTGTATCAATCTTAATCTTATCACCCTGTTCAACAAATAAAGGTACATAAACCACTGCGCCGGTTTCCACGGTAGCCGGTTTGGTTGCTCCCTGAGCAGTATCACCCTTGAATCCTGGTTCTGTATCAGTAATAACCAGTTCCACAAATAACGGAGGCTCTATAGAATATACCTTACCATTGTAAGAGCATACCTTTACTGTATCATTCTCTTTCACAAACTTTAATGCATCTCCAATGACATCATTGCTTAATGCAACCTGCTCATAACTGCTGGTATCCATAAAGTTATGAAGATCTCCATCGGCATACAGATACTGCATGTCTACTCTGTCGATTCTTGCCTGGGGAAACTTCTCTGTCGGGCGGAATGTGCGCTCTACAACGCCGCCGTTTACCACATCTTTAATCTTAGTTCTTACGAAAGCAGCACCTTTACCAGGTTTCACGTGCTGAAACTCCATAATCTGATATACAGTACCATCGATCTCCAATGTGATACCGTTTCTAAAATCACCCGCTGATATCATAAATGATATTCCTCCTTGAATTCTCTTCTTAACCTTTTATATTCTATACTAAAATAAATTCATTTTCAACCGTTTTTTGCAAATATCTCCTTTTTTCTTTGTAACAGATCAATTATTTATGATCAAAAAAGATATCTGCCTGTCCATGAAAACAACCCTCTTCTCTGATATTATAACCGAAAAGATCAAATATACCCACCGCCGGTCAGCCGCGCTTTCCATATCTGTTTTTTTTATTCTTATGGTAATAATGCAGAACAACAGACTCCAGCACCCGCTTCATTCTGATCTGAATTTCCTCTCTGGGATGAATCCGTCTCACAAAAATGCTGTGAATTCCTGCTCTCTTTGCACCGAACACATCGGTAAAAAGCTGGTCACCTACGAAAATCGTATTGGACGAATCGGTTCCCATAAGCCTCATAGCCTGCTGATACCCTCTGATTCCGGGTTTTCTTCCTTTATAAATGTACTTAAGGCTCCCTGCATCCCGGGCAAATGCTGAAACTCTCGGTTCCTTGTTATTGGACAAAAGACAGGTTTCCAGCCCAAGTTCATGAAGGGCAGAAAACAGTTTTTTTGACCGGTTATCTGCCTGTGCCCCATGGGGGACAAGCGTATTATCAATATCAAAAATCACACCCCTGATTCCTTTTTTATAAAATTCCTCAAAAGGTATTTCGTACGTGGAATTTACGTCTTCATCTGGATAAAATTTCTGAAACATGGCTCTCCTACTTCTTTAATAATTTTCCTATCTCTTCCATAAAGGTATTTACATCCTTGAATTCCCTGTATACGGAAGCGAACCGCACATATGCAACCTCGTCGACTTCCTGCAGTTTTTTCATAACAAGCTCTCCGATGACGGTGCTCTCCACTTCTTTCTCCTCCCGGTTAAAAACCTGGGTTTCAATCTCATCTACCATAGCGGCGATCTGCTGGGAAGAAACCGGCCTTTTGTGGCAGGAATGAAGAATTCCTGATTCAATCTTGGAGCGGTCATAAACCTCTCTGGAATTATCTTTTTTTATAACCATAAGCGGCATGGTTTCCAGCTTTTCATAAGTGGTAAACCGCTTCCCGCACTTTTCACATTGTCTGCGGCGTCTGATCGAACTGTTGTCGTCTGCCGGTCTGGAATCAATGACCTTTGTATCTGCCTCGTTGCAAAATGGACATTTCACGCCTCGGATCCTCCTGTCTTACGGACTGTAACTTTTATTATGTATATCATAACTTACAATCCACAGATTCGCAAGCCCATCTTCCATTAAATACCGCATTTTCCCGTCGCTTTTTCCAAATCCACGTTAACCAGAATAATATCAGGACCTACCTGTCTGATATCACAAAACGGGATGATATATTCTTTTTCCCGCACAAGAAAGCCGCAAAAGCATCCGGGACCTGGCACAATGATAGCCAGAAGACAGCCTGTTTCCATATCAAAATCAACGTCCCCTACAAAACCAAGACGCCTGCAGTCACAGATATTAATCACTTCTTTTTGTTTCAGATCGCAAATGCGCATAAGACACACCTCCTATAGTGTATTCTATGCGCATGCAAACCTGGTGACACGGTTTCAAATTAAAATTCCTGTTTCTGTAACGCTTCATAAGAAGAATCATAAAGATGACCTTCGGGATGTAAAACTTTCTCTGGCTTCAGTTCTTTATAGTATTCTGTTAATGTGGCGTACATATACGGAGTAATCCAGAGATATGCGATTCCGAAAGAAAAATAACCAAGAATTATCATTCCCATAAAACTTAAATTAATGTAAAAAAGGCTACCCTTATTCCCTTTCATCAGCGCTGCACTCTCTCTGATGCACTGGAAAACACCTTTATCCGGTTCCTCCACAAATATAAACATGGACTGGGACACATATAAGGATGTAATCATAATGCCGGCCAGAAGTAACAGATAAGTAATGATCAGCAGAACTACCATAACCGGAATAAAATCCGTAATAGCGGCTACTGCCAGTACTACATAATATGGAATTGCCCAGACCATTATAAGCAAAAATATAATAAAATTCAGGCCGATAAACTTATGCGGCTTATTTTTAAATCCAAAAAGCAGATCTGCAATCTTCGCCGGCTCATTGTCGCTGATATTTAAAAATATCTTTAACATACCCGGTGTAAATAAGGACATCAGGACAAGCATAAGTACCGTCGCAATTACCACGACCGTTATGATGACGATATATTGTGTCATGTTGCTGCCTGCTCCGGGCATACTCTCAGTACCCAGTATCCCCGCTATTAAGGTTGCAAAAAACACCATCATAAAAATAATTGTCATAATTGCGCCTACAATTAACTGAACACCAACGCAGAGACCATAGTTACCCTGCAATTTCTGCTTTGCACGCTTTTTCAGCTCTTTTGATGTTATCTTCAATGAAACGCACCTCCTGCAGTTAATTCATCAAGTAATCCCAATGCCACAATAAGGATTAACACAATCACTGTAAGTACCAGTGCAATTATTGAAGTTATTAAACCTGCCATTGCATTTCCTTCGAAATGATCCTCTGTCCTGGAAAGCAGGGCAAATACAATACCCAGACTGCCAAAAATAAGACCTCCATAACAGCAGCAGGAGGTTACAATGCCGATGATTCCCATAATAAGAGAGGCAAGCGCCATATTATTCTGCTTTTTCTGCTGAGGCTGCTGTGGCTGCTGGTATACAGTGTTGTAACCTCCGTTATTCTGTTCACCGCCGGAATTTTCAAAAACAGGCTGTATCTCATTCTTCTGTGTAACAGAAGGATCATCCAAATTCATCTGATTATCCTGATCCATGAATTATCATCTCCTTTAAGTCATAATAAAGGCATTATACATTATTTTCCATTATATGTAAAATGAAGTTTTTCTTTCAATTTTTAAAGTCTCAAGCTTCCCCATATAAATTAATTTAATTTTTTGTTTAACCAATCAATTATTTCTGGAAATACCTCATCCAGATAATTCTGGGTACAGTGTTCACCATCTGCGTAATATTTTAAAGTCTTTTCTCCATCAGACCATTTCATAATCTTATCGGCATGCATCTTTGGCGAAGGCATAACTTCATCTTTCCCGGCGTGATAAAAAAGCAGTGGGATTTGAAGATGAGGAGCATCCTCGATATCCCAATCAAATGAATCAACTGCCTGTTCCAACGTCTCACAACCAGTCATATACGTTACGCCCCGCTGCCAAACAGGATTCAGCTTTTTAAGGCCCTCCAATCCGCCGGTAAAAATAAGCCCGCTGTTCCCGACTACGCATTTTACTCTGTGATCATAGGCAGCGGACATTGGAGCCAGATATCCTCCCAGACTGAATCCAACAAGTGCAATCCGATTCCGGTCAATCGGATACTGTTGATTATGTTCAAACCAGTCTATAATTGCGGATACTGCTTTGTGATATTCTCTGGCATCAAATTTTAAGCTTTTCCACAGTTCACCCTGACCAGGACCGTCAAACGTAAAAAAATTAAAACCATTCTGACTGAATATAGTTCCCTGCGCATGTCCTTCCGCCTCTTTAATATTATCCATGCCATTTACAAAAATAATCAACGGCCTTCCAGGTATATCAGACATTCTCAGATAGCCCGGAATTTTTGTACCCTTAAACGGAATATCCACTCTGATCGGCTTATATGTCTCATCATATAAGCTTATGGCTTTTTTGTAACTTAATCGGGCCTTCTCCTGAGAAGTTTCCTTTTGCCGGCTGTCAATAAAAAAAATGTGCTGACCAATATGGTAGCAGGCCGCTGCTTCATGAAACAGTGCTTTCGCTTTGAATCCGGATCCTTCGCTGAAAGCATCTTCGGCCTTTTGATACAGGTAATCCCCCTCCTTTGTCCATTCGGCGCACCACTGCATCCAGTTTTCGATTCTCGCAATGACTCTTTTCAGCCTCCAATAGTCAACACCAAATGACAGGAACCTTCCATACCACCTTTGGTATACTTTTTCTCCCATAACGAAATTAAATGCGAATTTCTCTTTAAATGATAGTTTTACCATGTGCGTTAACCCTTTCCATTTTTTAGTTATATATATTATAGTTATAACAACTATTTGATACAAAAATGCTTACACCGCATTTTTGCAAAGCCGCTCCAAGACACTATAAAACAGGTTCAGCTCTTCATCCGATACTCCTTTTCTCAATTGCTCATTGACTTCTTCAATATAAGGAATCAGGTCCTCAAACATTTTTTGTGCCGCATCGGTAAGATATATACAAGATATTCTTCTGTCCTTTTTACTGTTTTCCCTTATGATATATCCATCCTTTGATAATACATCCAGAATTCTTGTGACATTCGTTTTATCTTTATACGTTCTTTGTGCAATATCACTTTGAATTAGCCCAGGCTCAGCATATAACACATTTAAAACTGTCCATTGCTCAAAGGTGATACCATACCCTTTTTCAATAAACGCATTAAGAATTCTTCTCTTTATCAGAACCTCGCCTTTAATTATTCTAAACCCCAGCAGTTTTGTATAGTCATATTCCATTTGCACAATGCCCCTTAAATTAATTGTTATAACAACATTAGCTTATACCACCATTTTTGTCAAGCTTATTTTTCTGAGTAAGTAAAAAATACAGTATGATATGTTATAACGCAAAACGCAGCAGGGCTTTCATTGTCCTGCTGCGTTTTGAATTTCAATGCTATTTACCAATTAAAATGAAGGAACAACCGCTCCGTCATAGGTATCTTCAATAAACTTTTTAACTGTATCGCTGGTTAATGCTTCTACGAGAGCTTTTGTCTTATCGTTTGTTTCATCTCCCTTGCGGACTGCAATGATATTGCTGTAACGGGATGCTGCTGCAGAGGAGGCATCCTCAACTGCAAGTGCATCTGAAACCTTTAATCCTGCATCAATGGCATAGTTTCCGTTGATAACCGCTACATCCACATCACCGAGGGAACGGGGAAGCTGAGCTGCCTCTACCTCAACAATCTTAAAGTTCTTGTCATTTTTTACAATATCGTTCTTGGTTGCTTCCAGACCAACGCCTTCTTTCAGCTGTATAAGACCTTTGTCAGCCAGAAGATTTAACGCTCTTGCCTCATTGGACACATCGTTTGGTACGGCGATCTGTGCGCCTTCTGCAAGATCTTCCAGAGATTTGCTCTTTCCTGCATAGATTCCGTATGGCTCATAATGTATGGATCCGGCACTGACTAAATCGGTTCCTTTTTCTGCATTGAACTGATCTAAATACGGCTGATGCTGGAAGTAGTTTGCATCTAAGTCGCCGGAATCAAGTGCTACGTTTGGCTGTACATAATCGGTATATTCTTTTACAACCAGCTCATATCCTTTTTCCTTTAAAATATCTTTTGCAGCATTTAAAATCTCTGCATGAGGAGCGGGTGTGGCTCCTACTACGATTTTCTCCAGCTTGCCAGAAGCCTCTGTCTTGCTTTCTGCTTCTGCCTTTGTCTCAGCAGCCGTAGTTTCCGTTTTTGAATCTGCTGCAGCCGTGGTTGCGGGTGCTTCTTTGCTTCCTGCGCAGCCGGTCAGTGCTCCTGCCAAAAGCAGGGTTGCGGTTAAAGCATAAAAAGATTTTTTCATAATGATTTCCTCCTGAAAATTTATTTAATAACGCCTGTGGCAGTTACTATTTAATTCGCTTGTCGCTCACTCTGGAAAGCTTCATGCCTGCTTCCTGTATAACCTGGACAATCAGGACAAGGATGGCAACTGTTATAAACATCATCTGTGTCTGATACCGGTAATATCCGTATTTGATGGCAATATCACCCAGACCGCCTCCGCCTACAAAGCCTGACATGGCAGAATAGGAAAGAATGGTTGTTATGGATAAAGCTGCTCCTACTAAAAGAGAAGGCTTTGCCTCCGGTAAAAGGACCTTCCATATAATCTGCATGGCAGATGCTCCCATAGACTTGGCCGCCTCAATCACCCCTGCATCCACTTCTTTAAAAGAAGACTCCACAACTCTTGCAACATAAGGTGCAGAAGCGATCACCAGAGGCGGAATTACTGCTTTTGCCCCGAGAGTGGTTCCCACAATCGCTTTGGTAATGGGGATTACCATGATCAGAAGAATAATAAAAGGTACGGAACGAAGCAGATTAATAATCAGCCCCAGAGTTTTCTGCAGCCAGGGAATGGGGTAAATTCCATCTTTATCCATGACAATGAGAACAATCCCTAACGGAATTCCGATTAAATAAGCAAAAAAGGAAGAGGTAAATGTCATGAATAAAGTTTCCCATATTCCTAATTTCAGCATCTCTATCGTCGCAGCATCAAAGGTCATAATCCTTCACCTCCTCAAAATTAATCTTTGCAGTCTTCAAATAATTTAAAATACGGTTCTGGTCAATCTCTTCTTCTGGCAGCTGAATCACCATCTGACCCATGGCGGTGCCTCCAATATCTCTTGTTTCTGCATACATGATATTTACCGGCACCTTGCAGGCAAGTATCATATTGGAAAGAACCGGTTCAAAGGACGAACGTCCGTCAAAGGAAATACGGATTCTTCTGTTATTTCCAAACCCAGTTACCTGTTCCGCCGCATCTCCAAGAATCAGCTGTCTTCCGATTTTGGACTTAGGTCCGGAAAAGATGTCGGTGACGCAGCCAACTTCTGCGATATGACTCTGGTCAATGATTGCAACTCTGTCACAGATCGCTTCTATAACCGTCATCTCATGGGTGATCACCACAACTGTAACTCCCATGTTTTTATTAATTTCTTTTAAAAGCCCCAGTATGGATTTTGTCGTATTGGGATCCAGCGCACTGGTCGCCTCATCGCAAAGCAGAATCTTGGGGTTTGTGGCCAGCGCTCTGGCTATGGCAACTCTCTGCTTCTGGCCTCCGGAAAGCTGGGAGGGATAGGCTTTCGCCCTTTCCTTCAGACCAACCAGCTCCAGCAGCTCCATAGCTCTTTCCACTGCTTCTTTTTTCGAAACATTGGCAATTTCCAGGGGAAAGCATACATTCTGAAGCACATTTCTCTGGGCAAGTAAATTAAACTGCTGAAAAATCATACCCATGGATTGTCTTGCCAGCCTCTGCTGCCTGGAACTCATGGCGGAAAGACTCTGGTTTTCAAAAAGCACATCACCGGATGTGGGAACCTCTAAATAATTGATACAGCGGACGAGGGTGCTTTTTCCGGCTCCGCTTAAACCGATAATTCCAAATATCTCCCCCCGTTCAATGGATAGATTGATATCATCTAATGCTTTAATGGGACCGTTTGAGGTTTGAAACTCTTTCCCCAGTCCGACCAGCTGAATAATTGGCTCTACTGACTGCATGTGTCATTTCCTTTCTTTTTATGTACAAAAAGGCCGCAAGCCATGCACAGACCTGCGACCTGAAACTTCCGCATAGCGGTTTCCAGAAAACTCCAATCACAATCTATACAAATGAATTCCTTTATCGGTTTTTTATGCATCCGGAGAAACAACACATCATCATACACATGCCGTTCATCTGATCCATATTCATCTGCATAGCTGTTAACCGTCTCATGGCAGCCGCTCCTTTCCCTAAATCCTACGGATATAGTAGGTATATCTTTATGAGGCGTATTTTACGCTCTCTTATCCGATTTGTCAATAGTTTTTTTGATATGCGAAAAACTTTACTTATGAACAGAGATCCACGATTACCTGGGCAAATATCTTTGCACTCACCAGAAGTTCATCAATCACAGCAAACTCATCGGCACCATGCATGCGGTTGTCCGTTCCCGGCAAAGATGCTCCGAAGGCAACACCATTCTTAAGTTCGTGAACATAGGTGCCTCCTCCCATGGAAACGCACTCTCCCTTTAAACCGGTATAGGATTCATATGCATTCAGCAGCGTTTTTACAAATACTGAATTTCCGTCAACGTGATGAGGCGGGCGCATGGAATCATTATGCAGGGTAAATCCATTTTCTTCCATATTCTTTCTAACTACCTCAAGCACGTTCTCCTTTGTTGCACAGATGGGGCATCGGCTGTCAAAGGTTCCGGAAAGGCCGGTCTCAATCACTTCCAGAAGGCTGAAAGCCAGAGTTAACCCACCTGAGAGTTCATCGCTCATGGCAATGCCCAGAGCTTTTCCTTCTGTATCCCCGTGAGGGATCAGCTCCAAAAGACGGCCGAGCATGGTGATCTGCGGACATTTTGCAAAAGGAAGTCTGGTTAGATAAACCAAAAGGCCGGTTAATGCATTATTACCCTCTTTGGGAGTGGAGGCATGAGCACTCTCCCCTACAGCGGTAATGTGTGCTGTATCACCCTCAAAAGCCAGCTGGTAACGAACACCGGTTTCGCTCTCGCATTCAGAGGCAATACGGCTTAACACTTCTTTATCAAAACCGGCAACTACTGCATTCGCCTTGCCCGGTACAACATTTACCTTAAGACCTGCTTTGAGACTCACCAGCTTTGGAAGGGCATCGGACGGCTCCCAGTCTGCAGTGAAATGACCGTTCAGTCCGCCTTTTTCCGTATTCACTACAGGGAATGCCCCATCTGGTGAAAACGTCATGGGCGCTTCCTTTTCTATAGAGTAATAATGGGCAATATCGGAACTGCCGCATTCTTCATCTGTACCAAGGATCAGGCGCACATTCTTCTTTAACGGAATGTTTAACTCCTTCACTGCCCGCATGGCGTAAAGTGCCGCTACAGCAGGTCCCTTATCATCGGAAGTTCCTCTGCCGAATAATTTGTCTCCCTTTACAACCGGCTCAAAGGGTTCTGTCTCTTTCCAGCCTTCTCCTGCCGGCACCACATCGAGATGCGCCAGAATGTCTAGCTGGTGTTCCTTATCATTTAAATCGGCCGTTCCCACATAGTTATCATAATTGGTAATGGTAAACCCATAAGAGTCCGCCATATCAAGCGCTTCCTCCAATGCCTGAAATGCGCCTGGACCGTAAGGCATTCCCTCTTTGTAAGGCATTTTCTCACTGTTGATTCTGCAGAGTCTGCAGATATCTTCAATCATCTCATCCTTATGAGAATCGATGTACTCACCAATCTCTTTCTTATACATAATTCCGCACCCCTTTCAGCTTTTATAACTATTTTCTATTTCATCATCGCTGCAAGTGTTTCATTCACTACCTTGCCGTCTGCTTTTCCTTTTACCTTAGGCATGAGCACCTTCATGATCTTTCCTTTGTCTGCAGCAGTGGGTGTTTCAATTCCCAGTTCCCCCAGCACGCCGTCTATGATCGCCTTAATCTGGTCTACTCCCATGTCCTCCGGTGCGAACTCTTTATATACTGCAATCCGGAAAGAAGCTTCTTCTTTTATGTCGGTACGGTCTGCCGGTGCCTGTTCAAAAGTCTCCTGAGTCTGTCTCAGTTCCTTTTTCACAACTGCATCTGCTTCTTCTTCCGTAATAGGCGTATGATCCTTCTTATCGATCTCAAAATTCTTAAGAGCGGAAAGGAGCATGGATAACGCATCTTTTCTGGGCTTATCCTTTGCCTTCATCGCTTCTACCATTGCCTGTCTTACTTCATCAATTCTACTCATTGTCTGCTGCCTCCTTGTTTTTATACATTCCCGGGACCTTCTCTTCCCAATTAGTTGTGTCCGAATTCAGAAAGTCTGAGGCCCGGATTACGGTCCAGTACCATTCCCACGCTCCAGCTGTTAACAAAAAGAAGCAGCGGGTTATCTTTTAAGTCCTTAATACGTTTCATATCGGATGTGCCCTGAATCTTTGCCACATCCACCTCAGTGCTGTTTTCTACCCAGCGGATATATTCATATGGCAGCTTCTCAAGCTTCACTTCCACGTTGTATTCGTTCTCCAGACGATAGGTCAGCACTTCAAACTGAAGTTCTCCCACGACGCCTACAATGATCTCTTCCATTCCGGTATTAAACTCCTGGAAGATCTGAATGGCACCTTCCTGGGCGATCTGATTCACACCTTTTATAAACTGCTTCCGCTTCATGGTATCAATCTGGCGCACTCTGGCAAAATGTTCCGGTGCGAAGGTAGGAATTCCTTCAAACTGGAATTTTTCGCTGGATTTGCAGAGGGTGTCTCCAATGGAGAAAATACCGGGATCGAATACACCGATAATGTCTCCGCCGTATGCCTCTTCCACGATCTTTCTGTCCTGTGCCATCATCTGCTGGGGCTGGGATAAACGAAGTTTTTTCCCTCCCTGCACGTGGTTCACTTCCATACCGGCATCAAACTTTCCTGAAACAATCCTCATGAAAGCAATCCGGTCTCTGTGAGCCTTATTCATATTTGCCTGAATCTTAAAGACAAAAGCAGAAAAATCCTCGTCAAAAGGATCAATTACTCCGGTTGTTGTCAGTCTGGGAAGGGGTGAGGTGGTCATCTGAAGAAAATGCTGTAAAAATGTCTCAACGCCAAAATTGGTCAGTGCAGAGCCGAAAAAAACGGGAGATAAATCTCCTCTGCTGACCCGTTCCATATCCAGTTCGTCACTGGCTCCGTCAAGTAGCTCGATCTCGTCCATCAGCTGTCTGTGGAAGGATTCCCCGATTAAAGCGTCCACCTGGTCATCGCCTAACTGAACTTCCGTGGATTCCACTTCCTTTTGACCGTTCATGGCTGCCTTAAAGGTGGTAATGGTCCCCTTAAAACGGTCGTAAACTCCCTTAAAATCTCTTCCGCAGCCAATGGGCCAGTTCACCGGACAGGTTCTGATACCAAGAACGGATTCAATCTCGTCCATCAGTTCAAAGGGATCTCTCGCCTCCCGGTCCATCTTATTTATAAAGGTAAAAATAGGTATATGTCTCATCACACAGACTTTAAAAAGCTTAATCGTCTGCGCTTCCACACCCTTGGAACCATCAATGACCATGACAGCAGAGTCTGCCGCCATCAAAGTACGGTACGTGTCCTCAGAGAAATCCTGGTGGCCCGGGGTGTCTAAAATATTAATGCAAAATCCGTCGTAATTAAACTGTAATACGGAGGAGGTTACGGAAATACCTCTTTCCTTTTCGATCTCCATCCAGTCGGAAACCGCATGTCTTGATGATTTTCTTCCTTTTACAGAGCCGGCTAAGTTAATGGCTCCTCCATATAGAAGAAACTTCTCTGTCAGCGTGGTCTTTCCCGCATCTGGATGGGAAATGATGGCAAATGTTCTTCTCTTCTTTATTTCTTCTGCAATATTCACAAAAATAATTCCTCCAATTATACGTCTGGGTCCTGTCTATTGTAGTATGATTCCAACCATAAGTCAAGATTCACTCTGGCAGTTGGAATATGGAATTTTTCCTGCTACGCAAAAAAAATCTCAGATAAGAGACGGTGTGCCACTTCCTCTTTTGTCATCTTTTCAAGAGCGGTCTCCCTGTCCTTGGTAATGATGGTAACCACGTTGGTATCCGTTCCGAATCCGGCGCCTTCCACCTTTAAATTATTTGCCACAATCATATTGATTTTTTTCCGTTTCAGCTTTTCCCTGGAATTTTCCAGCATGTTCTCTGTTTCCATGGAGAAACCGCAGAGGAATTGTCCTTCCGGCTTGTGTTCCCCCAGCCATTTTAAAATATCTTCCGTCCGTTCCAGTTCCAGAGATAAGTCCCCGTCTTTTTTCTTGGTTTTCTCTGCATTCACATGCTTTGGACGATAATCTGCAACGGCTGCCGCTTTGATCACTGCATCCTGGTCCTTTGCTTCTTTTTTCACAGCTTCAAACATGTCTGCGGCGCTTTCCACCTCTATGACCTTCACAAAGGAAGGTTTTTTAATCTCCGTTTTTCCGGTTACGAGGGTGACGAAGGCTCCTCTTAAAGCTGCATCCCTGGCTATTGCATATCCCATTTTTCCAGTGGAAAAATTAGTGATATAGCGGACCGGATCAAGGGCTTCCCTGGTTGGTCCTGCTGTAACGAGAATCCTCTTTCCTTCCAGATCTTTTTCATATCCTGCTTCTTTTTCGATGTATTCAAACAGTGTTTCCGGTTCCGGCATCTTACCTGCACCCACGTCTCCGCAGGCTAAATATCCCACTGCAGGAGTGATGACTTCCATTCCATAGGACTGACAGATTCTTATATTATCCTGTACAATGGGGTTCTCATACATGTTCGTGTTCATGGCAGGGGCAATGATTTTCTTACACTTACATGCCAGGACTGTGGTGGTGAGCATATCATCTGCCAGACCATGGGCAAGCTTTGCAATTACATTGGCACTGGCGGGAGCAATCATCACCACATCCGCTAATTTAGCGATGGAAACATGCTCTACCTGAAACTGAAAATTACGGTCAAAGGTATCAACCAGGCATTTATTGCCGGTCAGGGATTCAAACGTAATGGGATTTATAAAATTAGTGGCACTCTCAGTCATGATCACATGGACGTTGCAGCCTTTTTTCACCAGCATGCTGGCAAGCCCGGCTGTTTTATAAGCAGCAATGCTTCCTGTAACGCCCAGAATAATATTTTTTCCTTTCAGCATAAAAGCCTCCGTTGTTTTTCCATTAAAAATATGATACTCTACAGTATAGCACAAGAAAAAAAAGTTGGAAAGGAGTTCTCTCCATGATTTTAGCCATCGATATCGGAAACAGCAATATCGTCATTGGCGGCATTGACAGCAGCAAAACTTATTTTGTTGAACGGGTGAACACCAATCACAGAAAAACAGAACTGGAATATGCCGTAAATATAAAGGACATTATGGATCTTAACGGTTTTTCGCTTTCCTCCATTGAAGGATCAATCGTATCCTCGGTTGTCCCTCCTCTCACAGAGGTAATCCTCTCTGCAGTGAGAAAACTGACGGGCAAAACACCTCTCCTTGTTGGCTCAGGAATGAAAACAGGCCTGAATATCAAGATGGATAACCCGAAGACAGTGGGAAGTGACTTAATCGTTGATGCCGTTGCCGCACTTAAGAATTTTACACCTCCTATTATTGTGATTGATATGGGAACTGCAACTACCGTGTCCGTTATCGACCAGCAGGGGAATTTTACAGGAGGCATCATCTTCCCAGGTCTCAGGGTTTCACTGGATTCCTTAAGCAGCCGGGCTGCCCAGCTTCCTTATATCGGCCTGGATAAACCCAGCAGAATCATTGGTAAAAACACCATTGACAGCATGAAAAACGGCATTCTGTACGGCAACGCGGCCATGATTGACGGCATTATTGACCGGATGCAGGATGAGATACAGATGAAAGCCAGCCTTGTGGCAACGGGCGGTCTGGCATCATCGGTTATTTCCCTCTGCCGTCATAAAATACACTATGACGATGCTCTGCTGCTAAAAGGCCTGCAGATTTTATATGAAAAAAACAGATAAAATAAAAGCGTCCAAAAACTGGAAATAAATTTTAATTCGGCAATCGTATAAAAGCCCTCGAATAAGTACATCATTTCTATGTAAGAGATTAAAATGATGCGGAGGGAAAGATATGTCTGGATACAAAGTAGAGATTTGCGGCGTCAATACTTCCAAACTGCCTCTTCTGAGCAATGAGGAGAAGGAAGTTCTTTTCAAGCGGATACTTAACGGAGATAAAAAAGCCAGAGAAGATTACATCAGGGGAAACTTAAGACTGGTTCTCAGTGTAATACAGCGTTTTTCCGGCAGCAGCGAAAATGTGGACGATTTGTTTCAGATCGGCTGCATCGGTCTGATCAAGGCGATCGATAATTTCGATATTACGCAGAATGTCCGGTTTTCCACCTATGCAGTGCCCATGATACTGGGCGAGGTACGGCGTTATCTTCGGGATAATAACTCCATCCGTGTCAGCCGTTCCCTGCGTGATACTGCTTATAAAGCAATTTACGCCAAAGAAAACCTGATGAAAAAGAACTTAAAAGAACCTACACTCATGGAAATCGCGGATGAAATCGGAGTCAGCAAGGAGGATATTACCTATGCTCTTGATGCGATTCAGAGCCCGGTAAGTTTATATGAGCCGGTTTACTCGGATGGGGGAGATCCTCTGTTTGTCATGGACCAGATCAGTGACAAGAAAAACCTGGAGGAAAACTGGGTTGAGGACATTTCTCTCAACGAGGCCATGAGAAGACTTCCGGAACGGGAACGTCATATTATCGATATGCGTTTCTTTGAAGGCAAAACGCAGACGGAAGTCGCAGAAGAGATCCATATCAGTCAGGCTCAGGTCAGCAGGCTGGAAAAAAACGCTCTTAAAACCATGAAAAACTATCTTTCATAAACAGCTTTATGTGATACTCACATAGCATAAGCCCACCTTTTTCAAAGGCAGGCTTAGCTACATAATCTTTTATTCGAACCGCACAATTTCTTTTTTCAGCCTCTTCATAATTTTTTTCTCAAGCCTTGATATGTAAGATTGGGATATTCCAAGTAAATCCGCCACTTCCTTCTGTGTCATCTCTTCCCCATCCTCATCGGAAAGGCCAAACCGCAGCTCCACGATCTTGCGCTCCCTGGGACTTAACCGGCTGATTGCAGTGTTCAGGAGATTTCTTTCAACCTCTGTTTCTAAATCTTTATATATTACATCCTCATCCGTACCAAGAATATCTGACAAAAGAAGCTCATTTCCATCCCAGTCCACGTTTAATGGCTCATCAATGGACACTTCCATTTTTGTCTTATTATTTCTTCTTAAATACATGAGTATCTCGTTTTCAATGCAGCGGGAAGCATAAGTTGCCAGTTTTATATTTTTAGTCGGATTAAAGGTATTGATCGCTTTAATCAGTCCGATTGTACCAATGGATATTAAATCTTCCACACCAACACTGGTATTATCAAATTTTTTAGCAATATAAACGACCAGGCGGAGATTGTGTTCAATCAATTCTGATTTCGCTCTCTGGTCCTCATCTCCTCCAAGAAGTGCAATAATCTGGGCCTCCCTCTCATTATCCAGAGGCGCAGGCAGAATATCCGCACCTCCAATGTAATGGATCTCCCCCTGAGACGGCATCATCAATGTTCTGAATGTTGGAATTGCTTTAAACTGAAAACGATTTGGTACGGATACTTTTATAATCATGTCGACACTCTCTCCTTTACATCAATACAATTACTCATCGTGCAACAGCATCTGATATTCTCCGCTTGAGGACAGCGCCTTTTTGCAGACAGCAATCAGAGGCTTTTCAATTATTTTTACATCATCTCCCTGACGTACCTCCATCTCGTCTAAAAAAATACCGGGCATGACTCCGTTTGATTTTCCCACGCTTTTGAAGGGGATATAAACCACCTCCGAAACGCTTTCACAGAGTTCCCGGACGGCTTCATAGGTCACAACGTGGACGGGACGGCGGCTTACCGGCTCATAAAGGCAGTTCCCTGTATCAAGAAGAGCCGTTACCATCTTTTCCTTTCCTCTGTAATGCATGGTGACTTCATATATATTGCTCTTTGCTTTCCACAGACCCGGAAGCCATCGAAGCAATACACGAATCCCAAAATAGGACCCGGCTCCAAAAAAAATCAACTGGTAAAAAGGAATGGCCTTGCCTGTATTTCCTCTAAGAATCTGTTCTATATAATAGCCGGCCTTCGTATGCTGATATAGGAACTCCATAATTCCTCCTACAGCCACTGCAGCCAGATAAAGGGCTATTACTCCTTTTCCGATATCTTTGGGTCTTTTTAAGTCGAAAGCCGTCACTACCATCAGGGTACTGACTCCCAGATAAGTAACTGCCATCTCAGGCAAAACAGGCAGATATGGAAAAACAGCGGCAAACACGGCCCACGCTGCTCCCAAAGCTGCCCCCAGAATCAGCCTCCACCGGATCAGACGGTACTTCATTCCCCGTCTTACGATGGACAATACCAGAAAATCCATGGTAAAATTAATAAAGAACAACACATCTATGTACAGGTTAAGTTCCGTTTCTGCGTTCACCTCCCGCCCTGTAGGAACATTATAGCCAGTTATCCATTCAGAATTTGTCAAAACCACGGAAAAAATTCCATATTTTCATCGTCTTTTTCCAACCTGCTGTGTCAGTTCCCGACAGTAATTTACAGTCCGGATCTGATATTTTTGTCTTACTCTCACTTATCAGGGAATTGGAGACCCCAATCCCGGACAGCAAAAAAACAGCCGGACACAGTGGTTTTTTCTGTGTTCGACTGTTTTTTCATATATTATTAAATTGTCGATTTTTTATTAAATGATTAAGAAAGCTGGGAAAGCCGTTCTTTCACCTGCTCCATCATCTGAGCATATTTCTCAAGCTTTGCCTTTTCTTCTTCGATCTTGGACTCAGGCGCCTTGCTTACGAACTTCTCGTTGCTTAACATGGCGCGCACACGGGCCAGCTCCTTACCCAGACGTTCTTCTTCCTTCTTCAGGCGTTCAATTTCTTTCTCAACATCAACCAGCTCTGCAAACGGCATATAGATGACAGCCTGGTGAATCACTGCTGAAACTGCGTCTTCGCCAATCCCTGCCTTATCCTTCTGTATGCATACCTCGCCTGCATATCCGAGAGTAGCAAAAAATACTTTGCTTCGTTCAAAAATATCCAGAACGTCCTGATTTTCAGAAACTACGTATACCTTTGCTTTTTTACTTGGAGGAACATTCATGGAGGTTCTCACATTTCTGATACCTCTTACTGCCTCTTTAATGGTTTCTACCGCAAGTTCTTCCGCCTCAAATGCATATTCTTCCCTGTATTCCGGCCACTTTGATATCATGATTGATTCTTCTTCATCCTGAAGATTGCAGAAAATTTCCTCAGTCAGGAACGGCATATAGGGATGAAGCAGCTTTAAGGAATTGATTAAAACAGTTTTTAATGTCCATACAGCTGCATTCTTTGTGGTATCTTCTTCATTCCACAGCCTTGGTTTCACCATCTCGATGTACCAGTCGCAGAATTCTTCCCAGATAAAATCATAAACCTTGGAAAGAGCGATTCCAAGCTCGTATTTATCCAGATTTTCTGTCACATCCCTGGCAAGAGTATTGGCTTTTGACAAGATCCACTTATCCGCCATGGTCAGTTCAGAAAGCTGTGCTTTTGCATCAGGAGCTTTTTCAATATTCATCATGATAAACCGGGATGCATTCCATACTTTATTGGCAAAATTTCTGCTTGCCTCTACCCGCTCCCAGTAAAAACGCATATCGTTGCCAGGTGCATTTCCGGTAATCAGTGTCATTCTAAGGGCATCAGCGCCGTATTTATCGATAACTTCCAGAGGATCAATGCCGTTTCCCAAGGATTTGCTCATTTTTCTTCCCTCGGAATCTCTTACCAGTCCATGAATCAGCACAGTATGGAACGGAAGCTCCCCTGTCTGCTCGATTCCGGAGAATACCATGCGGATTACCCAGAAGAAAATAATATCATAGCCGGTTACAAGAACGCTGGTGGGATAGAAATACTTTAAATCTTCTGTATTTTCCGGCCATCCAAGGGTTGAAAATGGCCAGAGAGCAGAGGAAAACCAGGTATCAAGAGTATCTTCATCCTGTGTGAAGTGAGTACCGCCGCACTTGGGACATACATCAGGAGAATCTTTGGAAACAATAATTTCATGACATTCATCACAATAATATGCAGGAATCCTGTGTCCCCACCAGAGCTGCCTGGAAATACACCAGTCCCGGATATTCTCCAGCCAGTGAAGATAGATCTTATCAAAACGCTCCGGAACGAATTTCAGTTTTCCGGTCTTTAATGCATCGATAGCCGGTTTTGCCATCTCTTCCATCTTAACAAACCACTGCTGTTTCACCATAGGCTCTACCGTGGTTTTACAGCGGTCATGGGTTCCGACTGCATGAGAATGGGGAACCACCTTAACCAGAAGTCCTGAATCCTCTAAGTCTTTTACAATGGCCTTTCTGGCTTCGTAACGCTCCATACCATTATATTTACTGCCTGCAAGACAAATGGTGGCATCATCATTCATGATCGTAAGCTCAGGCAGCTGATGTCTTCTTCCCACTTCAAAGTCATTGGGGTCGTGAGCCGGGGTAATCTTAACGCAGCCGGTTCCGAATTCCTTGTCTACATAGGAATCCGCTATGACAGGAATCTCCCGTCCGGTAAGGGGAAGTATTAACATCTTACCAATTAAATCCTGGTAACGCTCATCATCCGGATTTACCGCAACTGCCGTATCGCCTAAGAGTGTTTCCGGTCTGGTAGTAGCAATTTCTACGTATCTGCCTTCCTCACCTGCAATGGGGTAGTTAATATGCCAGAAAAATCCATTCTGATCTTCATGTTCTACCTCAGCATCGGAAATAGAGGTCTGACAGACAGGACACCAGTTTACAATTCTGGAACCTTTATAGATATAGCCTTTTTTATATAGTCTGATGAAAACTTCCTGTACTGCCTCGGAACAGCCTTCATCCATGGTAAAACGCTCTCTGTCCCAGTCAGCAGAGGATCCCATCTTGTGAAGCTGATTAATGATCCTGCTTCCGTAATCTTTTCTCCAGTCCCAGCATTTTTCCAAAAAGCCATCCCGTCCTAAATCTGCTTTTTCAATCCCCTGCGCTCTTAAGCTTTCAATAACTTTTACTTCCGTCGCAATGGCTGCATGATCCGTACCCGGCTGCCACAGAGCCTCAAAGCCCTGCATCCTCTTATAGCGGATCAGAATATCCTGCATGGTATTATCAAGGGCATGCCCCATATGAAGATGACCGGTAATATTGGGCGGGGGCATCACAATGGTAAACGGTTTTTTATCCTTATCTGGTTTGGCATGGAAATACTTTTTGTCCAGCCACTTCTGATAAAGTTTGCCTTCAATCCCTGAAGGATCATAGGTTTTCTCCAACTCTTTCATAATCTTCTCCTTTATATCAGTTCAGTATTTTGGAAAAACAAAAAGCCCTCTGCATCCGAAGATACAAAGGGCGAATAAACGCGGTACCACCTTTATTATGGCAGATTCAGCCATATCTTTAGAGCCTTTAACGGGGCCATGCGTGAAAGCTTACTGTATGATAAAATTCAGCCTTCCGGTTCCGAAGCTACCTTCCGCATACACTGCCTTAACCGTCTTTCAGCCAGCGGACGGTTTTCTCTTTCAGGGTTATGTGCGTACTCCTCTTCTTCCATACCTTTTCCTGTTATCTAGTATATGATAGAGGCTTTTCACCGTTTTGTCAAGACATAATATTGCGGTATTCCTTCTTCCACTTAGAAACCAGCTCTCCTGCTCCCTGAAAACGCTTAATGGGATCTTTCTGGAATAATTCTTCCAGTTCAAGCAGGCTCTTTGCCTTCCCTGCCGTTTCATTTGCCATTTCCCGCTCTTTGATGCATATCTGCTTCAATTCCTCTGTCATAAGAGTTAAAAAGCGCTCTCCCGGTGTCACAGAAGGGTTCCACTGGCTTAAGTGGCAGATTTTTTTAAGTACCTCCTCGTTTTTAACAAGGTCATATGATTTTTCATAAGCTTTACAGGCCTTATCCATAAGAAACAGGCGGGCATAGGCAGCTCCTAAGTTATGATAAACTTTTGCCGTAAATCCGTCACTGCCTCTGTCTGCTCTTGCCATGTCAAGAATTCTCAGATAAATAGATACTGCTTTGCCGTATTGCTTTTTAAGGAATAGAAAATCAGCCTTTTCCTTTAACAGTTCTGACTGCGGCAGCCTGCGAAATGCAGCCAGCTGCTGACGGAACCGTCCCACTTCCGCAGCACTGTAATAATCACATTCATGAAGGATCATAGCCAGAAGCTCATCCTCATCTTCCCCGCTTTTTTGCCATTTCTCCAGCTTTGCCGCGAAAAAAGCCATATCTAAATCTTCGCGGATAAATTCCAGAAGACTTTCATCTATAAATCCATCTATTACGAGAAGGGGATGATTATAAATCACATAGCTGAGTTCCTGGGAAGAAAAAATCCGTATTCCCAGATATTCAAAGTAAAAGGGCCGCTTCACCGGTTCCTGCCGGCACAGAATAAGGCTCATAACATAACCTCCTGTCTGATGACTGCACCGGTAGCCGGAAACAGTTCTCCAAATCCCTTATCCCTTAAAACAACGGCCATGGTTTTCTCATCCAGGAATCCAAAACTGATTCCCAGGCGGGTCGTCCGGTCCGGACGATTGGGAAATCCCTCCAGAGGTATCTTCACCAGCCTCTTTTGCTTGGGATCCATGGGTGTTACCATAAATTCCACATAATCCTGTTTGTCCACAATTAAGTCCACGCTGCTTTTCGCCTCATACCAGTTATCACCTGCTGCAGCCACTATGAGCTGGCTCTCCCGTTCCTTGTGAAGCACACGCAGGGAAACAGTGGAATGAAGATGACCTTCGCAGATACAGATAAATGGATAAGCGGAGTTATCCTGTAAATAATCCATTCCTTTAAAAGCGGCGCCTCTGGCAAACAGCTCCGGCTCCATATAAACCTTTCTTCTGGAACAGAGCACTTTCATGGAATCCTTTGCCCAGTCATGGCGTTCAAACCCCTTCCCGGTTAAAAATACAGAAGAAAAGAGCTTTTTCTGCAAAAGCCGGTCAGCACAGGAGCTTAAGATTTTATCCGCCAGCTTTCCCCCGGAAGATGTGTCCAGAATATCCAGATTAAAGCTTTCTTCCAAAGCCTCATGCTCTGCAATCACCATCATTTTCCGAAGTCCTCTCTGGACCTTAAGCTCATGGTAATGAAACGAGTCCTCAGATAAATCAAATACTCCCACCTGGTTTCCCCATACTTCTTTTTTCTGGCTGAGTGCATAGTAAACAAAGCTTTCCGTATGGCTGATAATATGAACCCGCTCCCGTTCAATCCCCAGAGAGTCTGCACAATACATCAGCGCATCCATCAGCTTTCCATCCACTTTCTGCATGGTAATCACCAGCTGTTTAATCTCCTCACAGAAAAATTCTTCCATGGGGAGCTTTATGATTTTTTTCAAAAATAATTTTAGTAAGTCGAGACCATCATATTTCGTACCGCCAAGTGTTGCAGTCCCGTCTTTTCTTACCATCTTTATCAGCTTGTCCACAATTATGCCTTCTCCCACAAGAGTATAGGCATAAGCTTCTTCTCCTATGTACCAGGCTTCTTCATCCTTTTTCTTGCAGATAACCGTAGGAATGCTCCATGATTTTTCTCTGTCATGGCAGCATATCCGGGTATAGGCATCACACAGATCAAGCCCTATTATCAGTCCGTCCATTGACATCCCCTTATCTTACATCAGTGAAAATATTTCTTCCGCAGCAGCATTTTTCTTTAAATACTCCTGCATCCGTTTTTTAAGCCCGGTCTCATCCTTTAAATTGAGAGACAGGCTCATTTCGTTTAAGCAGGCATATCTGCTGTCCGAATCTTTGGGGGTAACGCCTGCCTCGCAGCTGACGCTTCCCTCTTCCTTTAATACCCATTCTTCATCAATCAGCTCTTTTACCCGGTATTCCATGATTTCGCCTTCAAACAGTATTTTCTGTTTCACGAAAACACCCTGATACATACGGGTAATATCCTCACTGTGATACTCTTCCTCATCAGGAAGTATCCTGATTTCCAGTTCAATTTTCGAATCCCGTTCTGCGCAGTACTGAATCATCGCCTTATCCATGACATCCTCAGGCATGGGGATATACTTTGCCAGCTTTTTGTAGTACGGGAATACCAGACGTTCTTCCAGCAGCAGTGATACCATGCTTTTTAACAGCTCTTCCTGCTGCTCATCAATGGCTGGAAGCTCCGAATAATATCTGGTCAGTGCCAGTAAATAGATGGTAGGAAAACGGCCTTTCTGAGACGCCGCCTGTACGATTCCTTCCAGATAAGAAAAGACCTTTTCTTCCGGCTCTTTCCCATTCATAAAATAGTCGGTGCACTTTAAGGTAAAATATGCCTTTACAATGCTCTCACCAGGTTCTTTCCTGCTCTGGTATAAATGAAAAACCTTATCCAGTCTGGAAATATCGCCGCTGAACATCATCTGGGCAGTCAGACGCTCTTCTAAATCATAAGTTTCCACATGAAGGGAAACTCCCTGCAGCAAAATACGGTACATCTGGCTGCTGAGACCATTGTAATGTTCACACAGATAATCCAGGAGAACGCTGTCGCTTTCTTCTTCTAAAAAGGCGGTATATGCCAGATGGAGTAAAAGTGGATCCTCACGGAATAAATTCTTAAGAATCATCTCCGTGCACAGCTTATGAAGCTGCCTGGTACTGATTCCTTCCCCGCCAAAATCCCGGATCATCAGGTAAGCTTCCTCCATGTAATTGCTGTGAATCAGCGTATCACAGACTCCGGCCCGTTCCTGTCTGGAGAGAACCTTTTTATCAAGCTTCAGTAAGTATCCGGCTCCGGCTCCCTCTCCCTGTTCCGGCGCAGTTTCTGTCTGCTTTTGATAATATTCAATAACTCTTGATAACAAAAGCTTCTGGTAATAGGGGCGCAGATTTGGATCCTCCAGTGTACTTTCCAGAATACCCACTTCTCTGGCGTCTCTCGCACCGCGGGCCAGGATCTCATCACAGACCCGAAGGCGAAGCATGGAATGTTCCGGATACAGCTCAAAACATCTCTCCTCCAGCTCGTTTCGTTCCATCACCGGATCCTTTTTGTATGAAATATTGGCGTACCGGTTTCCATATGCATCCTGAAAAAGCAGAATGCTGTGTTCAGAAAAAAGAGGGACATAGGCTACGCCGTCATTTAAAAGAAACGCATCTTCCTGCGTCATTTCTTCATAACAGACAATGACATACTTCATTTTTTTATTGCTGCATTCCACCCGGTAGGAACGCAGAATGGAAGGAAGCACTTTTGCCATGGATAAATCCACAACTTCCTTTAACACCATCCGCTCATAGATTGCAGCCAGGTAATTGTCAATCCTTGACTCGAAAAGCTGTTCCGTCGCAAACTTCTCAATTACCCGCTCATAAGCCTGATAAAGGGGATCAGAAGGTTCTAAATATACAAGAACATTCTTATAAAGAACGCTTCTGCTGTAAAGATCCAGTTCGCTGCCTCCGTAGGAAAAATAAAGAAGCACTTCTTTGGGAAGCAGATAGCAGTAATTCTTAGGCAGCGCATAAATAAAATATTCATAAAGCCTGGTCAGGCTGATTCCTGCCCTGATTCCCTTCTCATACCAGGAAAAAGCTTCCGAATTACGGCACTCTCCTTTGATCAGCAGGGAACAGATGGCCTCTAATACCTCTTTTTCAGATGTCTCTTTATAAAGCCTGCAAAGCATCCGGTAATGCAGCCTGTTATAATGCCTGGCAGTGAGTGTGAGTCTGCAGATCTGTGATGCCAGCCTTTTCCCGATAAGCCCTTTCCCCGCAGCAGAAAACAGGATCTGAAGCTCCATGGGACCAATGCCCCGCATCAGCTCCGGCGCACTGTTTAATACTTTGCAGCCCCATACATAGAAAAAGGGGCTTCTTACCCCTGCTTCGTATTGACGCCTGAGCGTTGCCAGTAATGCCGGAGGATTTTCAAGTAACCGGCTGTCTGTTTTAACAAGAAGTCCAAATATATAAAACAGGCGATGGTCCTCTTCCAGATATTTTTTCATCAGACGGACGAGCGATTCCCGCTGGTACTCATCGGGCTGAATCTCCAGCCGCAGATACTGGTAATAGCAGTAAATCTCCTTCTTCTCCTGTCTTTCTGAAAGAATCTCATCCCTGCTTTCATCAAGGAAAAGTGCTGCTTTCGACTTCTCTCCGGTAAACAGGCAGCATTCTGCACGAAGCAGCTTTAAAAGACCCGACTCCCCCTTCATCAGTTCGATTTCATCAAGTGCCTTTTCCATCTCTCCACACAGAGACTCTGCACGTTCTTTCCCTGTCTCCGCCTCCAGGCGAAGCCGCAAAAATCGGCCGAAAGCCTCTTTTGCAAAGGCGTCCTCCGCCGATATTCCTCCTCCCGGGTTGCTTACCGATATTACCGGTACCAGGAAACACTCTTCCACTCCGTTTATCTGAATTCTGCCATAATTTTCTCCCTGGTGCATACGCTCCGGGTGTACAACAAAAGGCAGCTCACATATATCATCTTCAAAATCCTGTTCGCCAATGGTCTTCTTTGGCAGTTCTATAAAATCACAGTCTGTTGTCACTTCCAGGCTGATGCAGCCCCAGCAGCTGCGCCTGATTTCGATCCAGTCCCTGACAGCATCCTCCAGTTCTCCATATCTGCGCTCTCCGGTATCCACCGATAACTCCACCGGCTTTTTTACCTTTAAAGCCACAAGAAACTCTTCCAGTTCCTTTCTTCTGTCAGGCCTGCCTTTTAATCCGTCATAAACTGCTCTTACATGAAGATCATTCATAAACGGAGCCGTAACAAAATCGCGGTACTCAAACAAACGAAGAGCTGTATCCATATCTTTTTTTGCAGTATCTGCAAAATTCTCTGCTGTCGTTAAATCACTCAGTGCCTTCCCTGACGTGCCAAGCTCTACACGAAACGAATAAGGGACTTCCTTCTCGCCGCCATTGGTAACCAGATAAAAAGATCCCTCAATCACATCCCCGTCTTCCATGAAACTTCCGTTAATCTCATAGACCAGATGATTGTATGTACCCCCGAACGATCCGCTTATCATCCGGACGCGGTAGTTAGAGGAATATGCAAGCCCTTTTATGTGCAGGTTATTCTCACTGGTAACGACAAGTTCCCGTCTCGTGGCTCCGCCCGAACGCACCACATCATCAATTCCCGATGGGGTAACCTTAATCTTTGGAATTTCTGAATCAATGATGCCCTTTGCCAGCCTGTTGATTCGTTCTCTCATAGTACCACCTGTATCTTCAATTTCCTTATGTTTTTCGTTTGCTTCATTTGAATTACTCTATATTCTAACATATTTTCTATTGATTTAAAACCCTAAAATTGGTATGATAAATAAAAACTGTTGAAAAAAGGACAAACTCATTATGACGACCAACGAGAAAGCATTATTGCTTCATGAAAAATGGGGCGGAAAGCTGGAAATAACTTCCAAGGCAGCAGTAAAAAGCAGGGAAGATTTAGCCCTCGCATATACCCCCGGAGTAGCGGAGCCCTGCAGGGTGATTGCGGATAATCCTGAAGCCGCCTATCAATATACCATCAAATCCAACACCATCGCCGTTGTATCCGACGGCAGCGCTGTTTTAGGCCTTGGAAATATCGGCCCGCTTGCAGCCATGCCGGTGATGGAAGGCAAAGCAGTATTATTTAAGGAATTCGGCGGGGTCAATGCCATTCCAATCTGCCTGGACACCCAGGATACGGAAGCGATTATTAAGACCGTCGCTGCCATTGCTCCTGCTTTTGGCGGAATTAATCTTGAGGACATATCTGCACCCAGATGCTTTGAGATTGAAGAGCGGTTAAAGAAGCTCCTTTCCATTCCTGTCTTTCATGATGACCAGCATGGTACTGCAATCGTAGTCCTTGCAGGAGTGATCAATGCACTGAAAGTGACAAGGAAAAAGAAAGAGGACTGCCGCGTGGTAGTAAACGGCGCAGGCTCTGCCGGCATTGCCATCACCAGACTTCTGCTGTCTTACGGATTTTCACATATCATCCTCTGTGACCGGGCAGGAATTCTTTTTAAGGGGATGGAAGGTTTAAACTGGATGCAGGAAAAGATGATGGATACCACTAATTTAGAAGGCCAGACAGGCAGTCTTATCGACGCCATGAAAGATGCCGATATCTTCATTGGAGTCTCAGCTCCCGGAATTGTAACAGAGGAGATGGTTTCCTCCATGAATTCTGATTCCATTCTCTTTGCCATGGCTAATCCGGTACCGGAGATCATGCCGGATCTTGCAAAAAAAGCAGGAGCCAGAGTCGTTGGCACAGGCAGATCCGATTTTCCAAATCAGGTGAATAACGTAGTTGTCTTCCCAGGTATTTTTAAAGGTGCGCTGGAGGGAAGAGCTGCTGCCATTACAGAAGAGATGAAGCTTGCTGCTGCAGAGGCCATCGCAGGCCTGGTAGCACCTTCCGAAATAAATGAAGACAATATCCTGCCGGAGGCTTTTGATCCCCGTGTGGCAGATGTTGTCAGCCGGGCGGTGAAAGACCATATCCGGTAATAGAAAGATGGAGGTTATCCGATGCTCTCAGAACCCATGACACTTTATAAGCTGATGATTCTATACATGTTGAAGCAGGTTAACTTCCCCCTGACCAGTGCACAATTATCTAACTTTTTTCTGGAGCATGAATATACCACATATTTTACGTTGAATCAGGCATTGAATGAACTATTAGAGGCAAGACTGCTGCATGTGGAGACTAATCACAACAGCAGCCGGTATGATATTACAAGAGAAGGGGAGGAGACTCTCTCTTTCTTCGGCAATAAGATTTCACCGGCTATTGTCCATGACATGGATGAATATTTAAAAGAAAACAAGTTCCGTCTCCGCAATGAAGTGGGTGTGACGGCAGATTACTATAAATCTACAAGCCAGGACTACATTGTTCACTGCGAGGTAAGGGAAGGCAAGAACTGTCTGATTAATCTGGAGCTGTCCGTTCCCGATAAGGATCAGGCAGAAATCATGTGTGACCACTGGAAATTAAAAAGTCAGGAAATCTATGCATTTGCCATGAAATCATTGATGAGCGGATCGTAAATTTTCTGTCAGCAGATCTGATTAAGGGGGAATTCGTTTGAAGAAAGTTCCGGTAAAAAAAACATGGTATCACTCTGTTTCTGACCACTATAAGTCTTTGAAGCTGCAGCACAAAAAGAAGATGTTCCGGTTAAAAGCCAAATTGTTTCTCACTGTTTTTCTTCCATTATTAATTCTGGTATTGGGGGCCGAAGTGCTCCGTACCTTCATTCGGATCAAGATACGGAACATTTTTTCCCGTCCCCTTCCGAAAGACTGATCACATGAGGCGGCTGTATTAAGCCGCCTTTTTTGTGTTATACAATATTTCTTTCCTCACCCCGCAGATAAGAGACGATGTTTTCGTACACCTCATAAAGGCACCTTCTTCTGGCCTCAACCGTGGCCCATGCGATATGGGGAGTAATAATCAGTTTTGTACTGTCTTTCATCTGCAGAAGGGGATTATCCGGCAGCATGGGCTCTGCACTGATTACATCAAGCCCTGCTCCCCCGATCTCTCCGTTTTCCAGCGCTTTTAAAAGGGCTTCTTCCCTGATAATATTTCCCCTGCCCAGATTCAGCAGTACCGCAGATTTTTTCATCTTTTTCAAGGCAACTTCATCAATTAAATATTCTGTGGCAGAATTTAACGGAGCATGAATGGATATGATATCTGACTCATGTAACAAGACATCAAAATCAACACGTTCCCAGCTGGAATTCGTATTATTACCGGAGGTAGAATAATAAACCACTCTGCAGCCGAAGGCTTCTGCCACCCGGGCCACCCCTCTTCCAATCTCTCCAAGACCGATAATTCCCCAGGTCTTTCCAAAAAGTTCATTGAATTTCATATCAAATCTGCTGAATATATCGCTGGCTGCGTATTCACCTGATTTCACAAAATGATCATAATACGAAAGCTTCTCATAGACATAAAACAGCAATGCAAAGGTGTGCTGAACGACAGACCGGGTGGAATAGCCCTTCACATTGGTGACTGCTATCTTTCTTCTTCTGACATAATCAAAGTCAACGGTATTGGTCCCGGTAGCCGTCAGACAGATCAGCTTAACATGCTCTGCATATTTTAGTGTTTCTTCATTCATGGGGATCTTATTTACCACAATGATATCCGCATCTCTGACCCGTTCCTGATTGTACTCCGGCTCCGATTTATTATATTTCACCACTTCTCCCAGATCATAAAACGGGGAATAATCCACATCATCTCCCAGAGTATCGGTTTCCATAAATACTAGTTTCATAAGAACCTCCTTTCAGTCAATTCTTCTTTTTTTATCTACCAGTATATCAAAAAGGAGCCTGCTCCACAACTGATCTTTCAGTCATTTTGCAACAGCTCCTGGCTTCTACCCCTGCATAAACCGGGTTAAGAATTCCTTTGTTGAGTTTTTCCGGGGATTTCCGAATATATCGGCCGGTGCTCCCTCTTCTTCAATCACGCCTCCTGCCATATAAACCACATGGTTGGACACATCTCTTGCAAAAGCCATCTCATGTGTTACGATGATCATGGTAAGACCTTCCTTTGCAAGTGTTCTCATAACTGCAAGAACCTCTCCAACCATCTGGGGATCCAGAGCGGAAGTCGGTTCATCAAACAGCAGAACCTCCGGTTCCATGGCAAGTGCTCTGGCAATTGCCACTCTCTGCTTCTGTCCGCCTGAGAGCTGCCTTGGTTTGGCGTTGATATAAGGAGCCATTCCAACCTTCTCCAAAAACATCATCGCCGTCTTTTTCGCTTCTTCCTTATCTTTCTTTAAAACCTTCACCTGGCCTACCATACAGTTATCCAGTACGGTCATATTGTTGAAGAGATTAAAGTTCTGAAACACCATACCGACTTTTGTCCGGTATTCAGGCACGTTCATCTTTCTGTCAGTAATATCCACATCATGATATAAAATCTCACCGGTAGTTGGAGTTTCCAAAAGATTGATACAGCGTAAAAGAGTGGACTTTCCGGAGCCGGATGCTCCGATAATGCAGGTCACATCTCCTGCATTTACATTGAAATCAATATCCCTTAAAACCACATTGGTTCCGAATGTCTTACTTAAATGACGAATTTTTAATACATTGCTGTCAGCCATTTATTTACCCTCCTTCTCTTTCGGATCCGGAAATTTCACCATTCCGCTGGTATAAGCTAACGTATCTGTAGTCGCCAGATCATAGCTGTCCGGTCCATCCATCTTTTTCTCCCAGTGGCGGAGAATTCTGGAACAGGTAAAGGTCAGGACAAAGTAAATTACCATGGTAATGGTAAATGCTTCGAAATAGGTATAGTAAGCTCCTGCCACACCCTTAGTCGCGTAAAACAGCTCCACGACCCCGATGACAGAAAGCACGCAGGTATCCTTAATATTGATGATTAAGTTATTGCCGATCTGGGGCATGATGTTGCGCAGCGCCTGGGGCATGATAACATTTAACATCGTCTGGTAATGGGTCATGCCAATGGCTTTTGCTCCTTCTGTCTGACCCGGATCAATGGAAAGAATTCCGCCTCTGACAGTCTCTGCCATATAGGCTCCGGTATTGATGGAGACAATAAAATAGGAGGCAAATACAATGGACATATTAATTCCAAAAAGCGCGGAAGATCCATAAAAGATAAACATGGCCTGAACCATCATAGGAGTTCCGCGGAATACCTCCACATAGACATTTAAAATAAATTTGATTCCTTTAATCAGTACCTTTTTTAACAGATTATCCTGCTTTGATTCCGGGGTTGTCTGAATAATTCCCACAGCAAAGCCAATCACACAGCCGATCAGCGTACCTAAAACGGCGATCGCCATTGTTTTGCCAGCCCCTGCTAAAAAGGACGGACCATAATTTTGCAGTATAAATACGATTCTTCCAAAAAAATCTGACGGCAAAGACATATACTACCTTCTCCCTTTCACAGCTTCGTTAAAACAGAACAAGGGGCACGGAAAAAACTCTTATCCCGTGCCTTCAAGCCCTGATTCTTTTTATCCTTTATTACTTTGAAAGCGGCTGAACACTGATCGCCTCTTCCATCATCTTATTAAAATCATCCTTGGTCATCTTTTTCAGCACTCCGTTGATGGCATCCTTTAACTCAGCATTGCCTTTTTTAACAGAAACACCGATGTTAATGTCTTCATCAGAGACCTTGAACTCCCCGTCTGTACCGGTGAAATCAAGGAGCTTAAAATCAGGATATGCAATAAGAGCAGCCTGACCGGTTGGCTTATCTGTTACTACCACGTCACATCTTCCGGAATTTAAAGAAACAAGCATGGCCGGAGCGGATTCCTGTGCTGGCTGAATGTCTGCTTCCGGAATCTGGGGAAGACAGTTATCATACCAGATGGTGTTTAACTGGGAGGTAGCAACTGCGCCCTTTAAGTCAGCAACACTTTTTGCGTTCTCATACTTGCCGCCGGCTTTTACCAAAGCCACGATGGTTGCAAAATAGTATGGATCTGTAAAATCAACGGACTGCATACGTTCTGCAGTGATGGATTGTCCTGCGATGACACAGTCAACCTTACCGGACTGAACAGCAGGTACTAAAGAATCCCAGTCCAGCTTCACAATTTCCAGACTATAGCCAAGCTCGTCCGCAATCTTCTTCGCCATCATTACATCATAACCGTATGCATAATCAGAGCTTCCGGAAATCTTCACCGCTCCGTTGGCATCGGTTGGCTGAGTCCAGTTGTAAGGAGCATAGCTGCACTCCATGGCAACTTTTAATACTTTTTTATCTCCTGCTTCATTTCCTGCACCTGAAGTGCCTGCTGTGGAGTTTCCGCCTGAACAGGCAGTTAATGCCGCCGCTGCCAGAGCTGCCGCCATGAGAGTTGATACAATTTTCTTCATAGTTTTTTTCATAACTGTTTTCTCCTCTTTCTTCCTTAATGAACTCTATGTAATAAATAGGTTCATTATAAAAAGATTTTTACTCCTTGTCAAGACTATTTACAGAATCCTCAATCAAGTCCCAGATTTCTTCTCTGCCCTGTTTGGTCTCTGCAGAAAATGGAATCACTGTTACTTCAGATCCGATTCCCAGACCGGTACGCACCACCTTTAACGCTTTTGCCACCTGGCTCCTCTTCAGCTTATCCAGCTTCGTAGCAATAATAACCGGCTGATACCCATTGTTAACGATCCAGTCATACATGGTTTTGTCATTGTCTGAAGGCTCGTGACGGATATCGATCAGTAAAAATACACATTTTAACATAGGGGATTTATGAAGATAATTTTCAATCATCTTTCCCCATTTTGCTTTTACTTCCACGGCTACCTTTGCATAACCGTAGCCGGGAAGATCCACATAATAGAATGATTCATTAATGCTATAGAAATTAATGGTCTGTGTTTTACCTGGTTGAGATGAGGTCCTTGCAAAGGACTTCCGGTTCATAAGGGCATTGATGAGAGAGGATTTCCCAACATTGGACTTACCGGCAAAAGCAAATTCCGGTTTTGTATTCTCCGGAAGCTTGCTGGTAATGCCGCATACAGTCTCCAGTTCCACGGTTTTAATAATCATATGATTTCCTTTCTATTCCTGAACGAAAGCCTCTTTTAATACTTCCGGCATTTCCTTTACAAACACAATTGTAAGGCCTTCTGTTATCTCTTCCGATAATTCTGCGATATCCGGACGGTTTTTATCCGGAACCAGAACCGTTTTTACACGGGCCATGCGTGCTGCAAGTATTTTCTCCTTTAAGCCTCCGATGGGAAGAACCCGGCCTCTTAAGGTTATTTCCCCTGTCATGGCGACTGTTGCACATACCTTCTGGTTTGTAGCGGCAGAAAGCATGGCAGTTGCCATGGTAATTCCTGCAGACGGGCCATCCTTAGGAACTGCTCCCTCGGGTATATGAAGATGAATATCATGCTTCTCAAAATAGTCGTCCGGCACTTTATATTCCGGTCCAACCGATCTGACATAGCTTAAAGCAGTCTGTGCAGACTCCTTCATGACATCTCCCATCTGCCCTGTCATCTGAAGAGTGCCCTTACCAGGCATCACATTTACTTCAATCTGCAGGGTATCTCCCCCTACACTGGTCCATGCAAGGCCTCTTACAATTCCCACCTGGTCTTCTTCATTGACATTGTTATAGGATACTTTTTCTTTCCCTAAGTATTTCTCCAGTTCACTTTCTGTTATTTCAATCATCCGGTTTTTATCTTCCAGAAATTCTCTTGCTGCTTTTCTGAACACAGCACCGATCCGCCGCTCTAAATTTCTCACTCCGGCTTCTCTCGTGTAGTTGTGAATGATCTTCTCCAGGGCCTGATCCGTTATGGTAACCGGTTTTCCCATGAGACCGTTTCTTTCCTGCTGCTTTTTCACCAGATAGTTTTTGGCAATATGGAATTTTTCATTCTCTGTATAGCTGTTTATTTCAATTACTTCCATACGGTCGAGAAGAGGACCTGGAATCGTTGTTATGGTATTGGCTGTTGCAATAAAAAGTACATTGGATAAATCAATGGGAAGTTCAATATAATGATCTCTGAATTTCACATTCTGCTCACTGTCAAGCACCTCCAAAAGTGCGGAAGAAGTATCACCTCTGTAGTCACTGCTGACTTTGTCGATCTCATCAAGAAGCATCAGGGGATTGCTGACTCCTGCCTGTTTGACAGCCTCTGCAATCCTGCCCGGCATGGCACCCACATACGTTTTTCTGTGCCCCCGGATCTCCGCTTCATCCCGAATTCCACCCAGACTGATTCTTACATATTCTTTATTCAGCGCTTTCGCCACTGATCTTGCAATTGAAGTTTTTCCCGTTCCGGGAGGTCCAACCAGACATATAATAGGACTGGTTGCCTTTTTTGTCAGAATGCGGACTGCAAGGTATTCCAGAATCCGTTCCTTGACCTTTTCCAGACCATAATGCTCTTCGTCAAGCACCTGCTGTGCGTGAACGATGCTGTTATTGTCTTTTGACATCTTCTTCCACGGGAAATCAAGGACGGTATCCAGATACATCCGAACTACATTGGCTTCCTGACTTCCTCCTGGCATGGATTTAAAACGGTCAATCTCTTTTTGGATCTTTTCCTTAATCTCTTTATCTGCTTTTAATGCTTTTAAACGTTTTGCATATTCATCGCTGTCAGTGAGCGGATTATCCTCGCCCAGCTCTTCCCGGATTACTTTCATCTGCTCTCTTAAAATGTAGTCCTTCTGATTTTTATCAATCCGTTCCTTTACATGGGACTGCAATTCCTTTTTTACCTTAGTCACTTCAATTTCAGTAATCAGGTGTTTCATAACAAGAGCATACCGTTCTTCCAGCAGCACGCTTTCAAGCACCTGCTGACGGAGACGGTAATCCCATGACAGCTGAACTGCCACCTGGTCTAAGAGTTCTCCTAAATCCAGTATAACCAGCAGTCCCGGCACCACTTCCTTGGCAATCCTCTGGTTTTCCCTGCCATAGGCTTCCAGCTTTTCTTTCACGATCTCAGCCATCGCCTGTATGGTAACCGGATCCAGTATATCATCCGGCACCTGCAATTCCTCGATTTCTCCCACAAGAAGCGGTCCTTCACTATCAAGAGCCAGCAGCTCTGTCCGTTCCAGTCCTTCTACCATGACACGTATTACGTTGTTGGGAAGCTTCACCAGCTGTTTGATTAAAGCTACCGTTCCTACCTGATATAAGTCATCCATTCCGGGGTCGGATTCTTCGGGATTTCTCTGGGTTACCAGACATACCTTCTGATCTCCTACCATCGCTTTTTCAACCGCTGCGATGGATTTCTCCCGGCTGATATCAAAGTGCAGCATCATTTTGGGTAGAACAGTCATACCCCTTAAGGCAATAACCGGCATTGTAATTGTCTTATCTACCATTTGGTTCTCTCCTTTGCATTCAAAAAGGTGTTCCAGCAGATTGATTCGCTGTAACACCTTCCCGACTCATGCAGGGATCTATGCGATCTCGCCTGTCTTATCTTTTCTCAATTTCTGAGCCAGTGATTTTCTGGGCACTGCCGTATCCCGATAAACCAGCTCCGGCTCTCCGTTTTTATCCACAACCTCTTTGGTGATTCTGCAGATTCCGATGCTGCTGTCTGATGGAATCTCATACATCAAATCCATCATAACGCTTTCCATAATGGAGCGTAAACCTCTGGCACCGGTTTTTCTTTCAACAGCCAGTTCCGCAATACGTTCCACTGCTTCACTGGTCAGTTCCAGTTTTACGTCGTCCAGCTCAAACAATTTCTGGTATTGCTTAATCAGCGCATTCTTCGGTTCTGATAAAATCTTAACCAGAGCTTCCCGATCTAAAAGTTCCAGCGATACGGTGATTGGAACACGTCCGATAAATTCAGGGATCAGCCCGAATTTAACCAGATCCTGGGGCAGGGTCTTCTTTAAGAGATCATCAATATCCGTTTTGTTCTTATCTACAATTTCCGCGTTAAATCCAATGGATCCTGCGCTTAAACGGCGTTCAATGATTTTCTCCAGACCATCAAAAGCTCCGCCGCAGATAAACAGAATATTGGTGGTATTGATCTGTAAAAGCTCCTGGTGGGGATGCTTTCTTCCTCCCTGAGGCGGAACACTTGCAACCGTGCCCTCCAGAATCTTTAACAGAGCCTGCTGAACGCCTTCACCCGATACATCTCTGGTGATTGACACATTCTCTGATTTCTTGGTGATCTTATCAATCTCATCGATATAAATGATTCCGAATTCTGCTCTGCTGATATCATATTCTGCTGCCTGGATCAATTTTAAAAGGATGTTTTCTACGTCTTCACCAACATAACCGGCTTCTGTAAGGGCGGTGGCATCTGCAATGGCAAAGGGCACATTAAGAACCTTAGCCAGAGTCTGCGCAAGATAAGTTTTACCGGAACCGGTAGGCCCCAACATCAGAATATTGCTCTTCTGTATGTCCACATCCAGTTTTTTACCGGATGTGATTCTCTTATAATGGTTATATACTGCTACGGACAACACCTTTTTTGCTTCGTCCTGACCGATAACGTACTCATCTAAAAATGCCTTCATCTCTTTGGGCTTCATCAGATTAATGTTACTGAAATCAGGCGCCTCATCATCATGACCGTCGAATTCTTCCTCTAATATCTCCGCGCATAAATCAATGCACTCATCACAGATGTAGACATTATTGGAACCGGCTATCAGTTTCTTTACCTGATCCTGGGTTTTCCCGCAAAAAGAGCATCGGATCTTGTCGTCTGTTCTGACCGGCATATACACACCTCATACTTTCCTTGTTAATGGCTCACGTTTTTTGAGCATAAAGGGATACCCGAAGGGTGCTCCTTGTTGATAGCTCATGCTTTTTGAGCATAAAGGGATACCCGAAGGGTGCTCCTTGTTAATGGCTCATGCTTTTTGAGCATAAATCAGCGGTCGTGACTGTAAAGAATATTATCAATCAGCCCGTAAGCCTTTGCTTCATCAGCAGTCATGTAATTATCCCGTTCTGTATCACGTTCAATTACTTCATAAGGCTGACCAGTGTTTGCCGCCATAATTTCATTCAGGCGTTTCTTTATCTTCAGAATATTCTCTGCAACGATGCGAATTTCAGTAGCCTGACCTTTCGCTCCGCCTGAGGGCTGGTGAATCATAACTTCCGCATTGGGAAGTGCAAAACGCTTGCCCTTTGCACCGCCTGCCAAAAGAAATGCCCCCATACTTGCAGCCATACCCATGCAGACAGTAGAAACATCGCATTTGATATAGTTCATGGTATCATAGATCGCCATTCCGGCAGTCACAGATCCGCCCGGGCTGTTAATATAAAGATTGATATCTTTCGTGGGATCCTCTGCCTCTAAAAATAACAGCTGTGCCACAATAAGGCTTGCTGAAACATCAGACACTTCTTCACCAAGAAAAATAATTCTCTCTTTTAAAAGTCTGGAATAAATATCGTAAGAGCGTTCCCCCTTACTGGTTGATTCAATGACATAAGGTACTAAACTCATCTTTCTTCCTCCTGTCTGTTCTTGCTCACTCAAAACCGAATAGACTCCGGACAGGATGTCTGGAATCTACCGGGAATAAAACTTCTTAAACTAATTTTGCTTCTGCTACCAGGAAATCAACAGCTTCCTGTACTGCCAGATCTTCTTTCATCTGTGCAATGCCGCTTTCGCCAAGATATTCTTTAATCTGTCCAACTTCCATCTTGTAGCTTTCAGCCATAGTTGCAATTTCTTTTTCTACTGCTTCATCAGAAACAGCAATATTCTCTGCCTTTGCAACTGCCTCAAGAACCAGTCTTGTCTGAATTCTCTTTAATGCCTGAGGCTTCATCTGCTCTCTTAATGTTTCAATTGTCATACCTGTAAACTTCATATACTGGTCAAGAGAAAGTCCCTGGCTCTGCATTCTTCTTGCATAGTCATTCACCATGTTGTTTACCTGGCTGTCAATCATCGGCTCAGGAATATCCATAGCTGCGTTCTCCACAACCTTCTCTACAACATGATCTTCGTTCTCAGTAGCTGCTGCCTTCTGCTTTCTCTCAGCAACTTTTTCTTTCATGTCGTTTTTGTATTCTTCCAATGTATCATATTCAGAAACTTCGCCGGCAAATTCATCATTTAACTCAGGAAGCTCTTTTCTCTTGATTTCCTTAACGGTAACCTTAAACATAGCCGGTTTTCCAGCAAGTTCAGTGGAATGATATTCATTTGGGAAGGTTACGTTTACTTCACAGGCTTCTCCAATGTTCTTTCCAATGAGCTGCTCTTCAAATGTATCGATAAAGGAATGGGAACCGATGGTAAGCGGATAATCCTCGCCCTTACCGCCTTCAAAAGACTTTCCGTCAACGAAGCCTTCGAAGTCAATTACTGTCTGGTCGCCGTCTTCTACTGCTCTGTCTTCTACGGTAACAAGTCTGGAATTCTGTTCCTGGACTTTCTTTAATTCTGCTTCAATATCTTCTTCTGTTACTTCAGCAGATGCTTTGGTTACTTCAATACCTTTATATTCGCCTAAAGTCACTTCGGGTTTTACGGCTACAGTAGCAGTATAGATTAAGTTCTGGCCTTTTTCAACCTGAACAACGCTGATTTCCGGTCTGGATACGATCTCCAGTCCGCTTTCCTCTGCTGCATCTCCATATGTCGCATCAAGAGCTTCATTTACAGCGTCCTCATATAAGACACCTGCTCCATACATCTTTTCTACCATGGCACGTGGTGCTTTGCCTTTTCTGAAACCAGGGATATTAAATCTGCCCTTATTCTTATTGTAAGCTGCGGTAAGAGCCTTCTCAAACTCCTCAGCCGGCACTTCTACCGTTAATTTTGCCATGTTCTTTTCTAATTTTTCCACTTGTAAACTCATTAATGGGTTCCTCCTTGAGATATATGTGAACCGCCTTACCGACAGGGCGTTACACTTCAATTTAGCATTATACCATACTCGTCCCCTAAATTCCAGTATTATTTACGATAAAATCAGGTTTTTCCTGCGAGCTCCTTCATTTTTCCGGCGATATACGGATCAAGAGGACGAATCTCGATCTGGGGCCTGGCAATGTAATATCCCTGGAATAAATAAATGCCGCAATTTAGTAAAAATACCAGTTCCTCTTCCGTTTCCACACCTTCTGCCAATACACATATTTCGTTGCTGGAAGCAAAATCCAGCAGATTTTTTAATATCATCTGCCGTTTCGTATCCTTGTGTATCTGCCTTACCAGACTCATATCCACTTTCACAATCTCCGGACGCATATGCAGAAGAACGGATTCGCTGTTATATCCGGTACCGAAATCGTCCACAGCTGTCTGTCCCCGCCATTTTCTTGCCATATCCATCTTTCTTTCCATGAGTTCCCGGCTGGCAGGTTCTCCTTCTGTCATCTCAATGACAATCCGGCTTAGAAGGCCATTAAAATTATGCTCCAGTTCTGCCTGTTCATCCTCGGTGATACACACAGAGGCAATGGAGTTAATAAACAGCTTTTCCGTTTCTCCCAAATGGCCCTTCTCCAGTTCAGCCGCTGCTGCCTTTAAGCCTGCAAACCAGGTCAGTGACTCAATCTGGGGCAGTTTTGCCTGGGACCTTGCAAGGTTTAAAACTTCACCGATCCCCCTTAAGTTTGTAAAATGTGGTCTCATCAGAAGTTCGTATCCGTAGATACTGCCTTCCCGTGTCACAATCGGCTGAAAAACAAAACTTACATCTCTCGTTTCCAGCATTCGGTTCAATTCTTCACTGCCTGTCAGCATATAGGAATTATGGGAATATTCATCCAGGTCAAATTCTCTTACGTTGCCCTTTACACTATGCTTTACCATGTACATGGCAAAATCCGCATAATTAAACAGAGTTTCAAATTCTGCGGCATCATCAGGGTACCAGGACAGTCCCCCTGAAACCCGGACAGGAAGCATGTATCCGCCCTCCATATTGAGAGCCGCCTTTTGAATGTACTTTATAAAATCACAGACATCCTTTCGTATTTTCTCTTTGCTGTCTCCATGTAAGTACGTCACAAATTCATCCCCGGAATAACGGGCTAAAATACCCCTTCCGGCAAAGCTGTTCTTTAAACAGTCCGCAAACAGAATCAGGTAGCGGTCTCCTTCATCATGCCCATATGTATCATTGATATACTTTAAATTGTCCAGATCCCACATGATCACTGCCCCGTATTTTTCCTTCTGGGTTCTCATCACAAACTCCACCTGTTCCCGAAACGCCCTCCGGTTATACAGTTCTGTCAGCAGATCAAAATTACGTTCCCATTCCAGCTTTTCTTTTTCCTGCACATCTGCAGTCACATCAGAGCATACGCCAAGAGTAGTTCCCGCCTTGGACTCATCTATGATCACCTGTACCCACCGTGTCCCGCCTTCCATCTCCAGGCTCTGAAAAACTCGGTCTCCCTTTATCCGCACACCGGTAAAGGTCTGATCCATCAGCATCTCAAATCTTTCAACCTCCAGATACCGGTATGGTTCCTCTATCATTCCCCAGCCAAGCATTTCAAAAAGAGACTGGCTGCAGAAAACCTGATCTGCACCGTCTGCATACTCAAAAACTCCGATCATAACATTGGCATGGCGGAGGATACTGGAAATCTTTGATGCAGACTGCTCCACGTCACGGCTTAACTGTTCAATGGTTTCCGTAAGATCATCAATTTCACGGATATGAACCCGCTTCAGCGCAAGACCCCGGTTACCGGACTTACCCTTTAACTCTCCTGCCAGTCTCCGAATCGGTTCCGTCACAATCTTTCCAATGGCAAACGCTCCAAGCAGGCTGAACAAAATGGGAACCAGCATGGTACTGAACAGCATCCGCCGGATTGCATTATAAAATGCAAGCAGATCCTTCTGCCTCGCCATTCCCACAAGTACCCAGTCTTCTTTTTCCATTACTCCGTTGTTTGCATATGCATCAAGGCTGTCAATGCTTGCATACCACTTTGTCCCATCGGAAGATTCAATCTCGCTGATTGATTTCCTTCTGTTGTCTTTATAAGTTATATTCGCCGCTTCGTTGAAATACTGATTATAGAGATAGCCGGAATCAATCACAGGAACAATTTCTTTTGTCTCCCTGTTTCTAATTCCAAGGAGCCAGCATTCTTCAAAGCTGCTGTTGGTCTGTTTCTCTGATAAAATCTGCCCCAGCTGATTCAAAGTCATCTCCAGGCCCCAGACTCCCGCAACGGTTCCATCGTCTAAAATCACCGGTACCGAATAAGTAATAACGGGCATGTCTTTGGGACTTAAGCGGAAAGGCGGGCTTAAATAAGCCTGTTTCATCGCTTCATCCCCACTGGTTCCTGCCTGGGAAGCCATTTTTAGAGGTATTTGGTAAAACTCACTGTTTTTTGAATCTTCCCCTTTGCCAAATCCGATTTCCCAGAAGGAGTCCAAAGGTATGTTATATTTTTCTGCCACAGATGGCAGCCCCCGCTCCATCAGAAGAGAAGAATTATCCGTCAGATACCCTCCCGGATTGGAACTGCGTATGTAAAAGCCTGCTTTCATATCGCTGGAACTATTGGCTGCTGCCGGCCCGTTAAGAACAAAATAAACTCCGGTTGCATAACTCATATGAAGCATATCGATGGACTTTTCTATTATCTGTTCCACAATTTCGCGGTTTAGCATGTAATCATTTGAAATGTCAGGTGCACTGCACCGGTTTTTCTTCAGAATCTGCTCAATTTCATCGGAAACGAAAGCGGAATGATTCAGCATGACAATCCAGTGATGAAGAGTCTCCTTTTCCAGGCCCAGTCTGGTATTCTCTGTATTCCGGCTTAAAACATGGATTTCATTATTCTTTAATTTAACAGAAACACCGCCGAAAAGCACCGTTCCGGCAATCACTGCAGCCTGCACAACCAGCAGGATTAACAGCGGTCCAAGCAAATGGTTTCGTATGGACTCACTTTTCTTTTCTTTCATAAACTACTCTCCGATGACTGCTTCCAATTGCCTTTTCGTGTCTTCATACCAGTTATTAAAATTCTCATCCGTTGCGAAATCTGCAACTGCTCTCTCCCGGTCTGCCCCCTGGCTTATCATTGTTTCAATCTTCTGGTAATCTTCTCTGGCCTTTGAAGCCATAGAAGTCTGAAGAATCTCTCTGGCGCGGTCTCCCCCCTTAAAAGGTTTGGAAGTATAAAGTCTGTACTTATTTGCCGTATCCAGACCAATGAGCAGGTTCTGGGATACTGCGCTTTTCTCTCCGGCTTCCTGTAAAAAAGGCTCCAGCAGGGATTGCTCCGCTGCCGCCTTTTTAACCGGCAGATACCCGGAGCCAATGGCAAACTTCATATTCTGATTTGTGTCGGTAAACCACTTCAGAAAGCAGACGGCTGCATATTCCCTCTTTTCTTCTGATTTAAAAACCATCATACCTGCTCCCTGGGAAACAGCGCAGGGTACCGTCCCCGCAAAGCCGGGAAGGGGATAGAGCTTGCTTTCAATGGAATAGTTTGTTCCATCCTCAAGGGTTACAGAGGTTGGGAAATACGAGATTCCACTGGTAGCTCCAACAAATGCCACCAGCTGCCCGGTCTTTACATCATCACTGCGAAATCTACCGTAAGCGCCAAAATATCCATTTACAAAGGGTATGTAGTAATTATCCCACAGTTTTCTCATTGCCTCTTTGTCAAAATCCAGAGTGGTTTTTCCGTCTTTCACAGAAAAAATCTCGTGCCCCAGCTGCAGACTGCCGATAATCATATAGTTGGCAAATGCATCTCTGCCAAAGAAAGCTTTCCCGTCGGAAGGCTTTTGCGTCAGGCCGTCTGTCCATTTGTAATAGGCCTCCGATATCCTGGTGATTCCTTCCCAGGTAGAAAATGCATCTTCCGTTTCACCGGTTGCAGCGGCAAACTTCTCCCAGTCCGTCTTATTCACCGTAAGTATCTCGGTGGATTTGGCAATTGGAAATACTTTAACAGAGCTGTCATCATCAAATCTGCCCTCTTCCATGTATGCATCCACATATTCTGATATCTCATCGGAGGTAAGGTAATTACTTAAATCCGCTGCCAGTCCCATACGGTCCACTTCATAGACCTTGTCCGCATAGGCAGAAAACACGTCAGGAAGCGGGTCTGAACCAACTCTGTGCTCAATACTGTCATTGATCGTATTGCTCAGTTCATCAATGCTTCCTTTGTTATAAGCCTTAACTATAATTCCTTTTTCCCGTCCTTCATTTTCATTAAATGATCTGACCAGACTGTCAAATTCTTCCTTCTGGACACCATTATAATAATGCCAGATTGAGATCGTAACAGGATCCCTGGAAGAAAGTCCATAGGGATCCTTTTTCTCGCATCCGGTAAGTAAGAATAAGCAGGAAGCAAAAGCAATTGGTACCATCCAACTCTTTTTCATAGGTTCACCTGCCTGTTACATGGGGATCTGGTCGTATTGAATCGCCTCTTTTATTTTACGTGCATGCAGTTTATCAACGAGTAATGCTAACAGCTCAATTCCCATGTCAAGTGCATACCCCAGCCCTCTGGCTGTCGTTATGTTTCCATCTGTCACCACGCCCTGCTTCACCACAGCAGCTCCCTTTAATTCCTGCTCAAATCCAGGAAAACAGGTTGCTTTTTTTCCCTCCAGAATCCCAAGCCTGCCAAGAATACTGGGAGCGGCACAGATCGCTGCTATCCTGCGGTTATCTTCATGTGCTTCCATCAGCGCCCGGACCAATTCCTCATTTGCACCAAGGTTCCTGGTTCCCGGCATCCCTCCGGGAAGAAAGAGCACATCCCCGTCTTTTAAATCTGTCTGGGAAATCAATACGTCCGCCTGAAGTTTTATTCCATGAGAGCCGGTCACATTCTTTTTGCCGGTTACTGACACCAGTTTCACATCCTGGCCTCCTCTCAGCAGAACATCAACAACTGCAAGCAGTTCCACCTCTTCTGACCCATCCGCTAAAAACGCATAAACCTTACCCATATTAATCGTCTCCTTTCCAATTATGAAATGTACTGTTCATCGTAACCTTTATATAATCCACCAGATATCTCGTCTGTGCATCTTCCCCCTGAATCAGCCGGATCAGTGTGTCAGCAGCAGTCTTTGACTGGCCCTGATGGTCATTTAAAACCGTTCCTGCAATCTTTCCTTCCTTTATATAGTCCACTGTTTCCTGGAGCGCATCAACCCCCACCAGATAAACATCTTTTCCAGGCGTCATACCGGCTTCTTCCACCGCTTCCAGCGCTCCGTTTGCCATGGCATCGTTGTTGCTAAATATCACATCAATTCTGGGTCCATACGTTGATAAAGCTTGTGCAGCCAGCTTTTTTCCTTCTTCCCTGTTCCAGTTGCCGGTACCGGAAAACAGCTCTTCCGTTTTTACCCCGGCATCCGTTAAAGCCTTTATGGAATATTCCGTCCGGTAGCGGGCGGCATCACTGCCTGCCTCCCCCTTTATCATCACATAAGAAAGGATACCATCACGGTTCCTGTCACCTTTTCCCGGGTTCTCAAGAATAATCTCCCCCTGATAGGTTCCTGCCTGCTTAGAATCCGTCTCCACGCTGGATACTGCCATGTGCTGGTTCTTCCACCGGTTTCTCTCTGACTCATCCGGCTCGCTGTTGATGAAGACCAGAGGAACGCCTGCCTGGCTGGAAGTATCTGCTATTCTTCCCACTGCCGAAGCCTCCACTGGATTTATGATAATCCCTGCACACTTGCTGTCTATAAATTCCCTGATCTGCCGGTCCTGTTCGTTCTGGTCCCCGCCTGCATTGCGCATGATCACCTGGGCATGATAGGTCTCTTCCAGATACTGTTTCAATTCGGACCTGTACAGCTTCATAAATGTATCATCATAGCGGTAAATGCTTATTCCGATCTTTGGTCCTTCTTCTGCTTCAATTCCCTCTGTACCGGCTTCTTTATCCGAACTTTCCGCAGGTTTTGACTGGCTGCTTTTTCCTGCGCAGCCTGCCGCAGGCACCGCTGTAAGTACCGCTGCAAGTACCAGAAAAAAGAAGGCGGTCCGCCTTATCAAGCATTTCATATCTTTAATCTCCTGATTTTTACTGTATTTTCCATATTACCACGTTTTTCTTCTTTTTGCCACTATCTTCTATTTTTTATCCTACTGTGGTATACTAACTCTGTTTTACAGTATAATACATGGAATCAGGAGGTTTTTTTCATGGAAATCGAGCGCAAATATCTGGTTACCAGTCCGCCGGAAAATTATGAATCATTTCCTCATCATCTCATTGAACAGGGATATTTATCAACGGATCCCGTTGTCCGGGTCCGCAAAGAGGATGAGACCTATATACTGACCTATAAATCCAAAGGGCTTCTGGCAAGAGAAGAATACAACCTTCCCTTAAATGAAGACTCCTACCGTCATTTAATCAGTAAAACAGACGGCTGCATTCTTACAAAAAAGAGGTATTTAATCCCTGTGGAGCATTCGGGGCATCTGACCATAGAGCTGGATGTCTTTGAAGGCCGCTATGAGGGGTTAATGCTGGCAGAGGTTGAATTTGACAGTCTGGAGGAAGCTCACGCCTTTACACCGCCTTCCTGGTTCGGAAAAGATGTCACCTTATCAGGCGAATACCAGAACAGCCGGCTCAGCCAGCTGCCTTAATACCGGGAAAAAAAAGCGCCCTGTCCGGCAGAATACCGGACAGGGCACTTTTTAAGTAAGTATTTATTTTTTTGCAATATATTTTCTGATATCAAGAGCAATCGCAACTACAATAACGATACCCTGTGCAATGTACTGATAGTTGGTGTTGACTCCCAAATACTGGAGACATGTTTTTAAAATTTCAAAAACAAGAACACCGATTAAAACACCGGATACCTTACCGATACCTCCGTTTACTGACACACCTCCGATGGTACATGCGGCAATTGCTTCCAGCTCCCAGCCCATACCCATATTAACGGAAGATCCGCCGGATTTTGCTCCTACCAGGAAACCGCCCAGTGCGTAAAGCGCAGCAGCAGTCACATAGATAATAATCTTTGTCTTTTTGGTGTTAACACCGGAAACTTCAGCTGCCTGCTCATTTCCGCCAATGGCGTACATGTATTTTCCATGAGGAGTCTTGTTATAAACGAACCAGATCACAAGTCCCACAGCAAGGGCAATCAAAAACAGGTAAGGTATGATACCGAACAGTCTTCCTTTTGCTACCTCCGTATAAGCAGGACGGTAACCTCCGATTGGTGTTGCATTGGTATAAACAAGACAGGCACCGTATACAATCAGCTGCATACCCAGAGTTCCGATAAAAGCAGGAACCTGCAGATAGGAAATCACCAGACCATTGATCAGACCGAAGAATGCAGCAACTAAGATACAGATCAGAAGCACTACAAACACCCACCAGATTCCAAAGTCCGGAAGATTGGGGAAAAATTTACCGCTGTAGCCCGGTTTCTGTAAAAGTGTACCTGCCAGACAGGCGGAAAGTCCTACGATACGTCCTGCTGAAAGGTCTGTACCTCTGGTAATCAGGCAGCCTGATACACCGCAGGCAATGATAAAACGAGGTGCCACATTTAAGGCAATATTTTTTAGATTGTCAAATGATCCGAATGATGGTTGCTTAATTGCCGTAAAAATGGCAAGCAGGACGAGGACAACGATGATTCCATTATTTATAAGGAAATCCTTCAAATTTATCTTCTTAGCTGTCATGACTTAACCTCCTGTTTGGAATTATTTTCCGTTTTGTTTATGTCGAATTTAGTGGCAAATGCCATGATTTTCTCCTGGGTTGCCTCACTATCCTCTACTTCTCCTGTGATTCGTCCGCCGCACATTACGATAATCCGGTTTGACATACCGATTAACTCCGGCATTTCAGAAGATATCATGATGATGGATTTGCCCTGTTTTACAAGGTCAATCATAATCTGATAAATCTCATACTTTGCACCTACATCGATACCTCTGGTCGGCTCATCCATGATTAAAATTTCAGGATTGCTTGCCAGCCATCTGGCAATAATCACTTTCTGCTGATTTCCTCCGGAAAGTGACTGGATCTGAGTCCTGTCATTTGGAGTTTTAATGCTCAGCTTTGCAATGCTGTCCTTCACAACAGATGCTACTTTCTTTTTTTGAATGACTCCCGCTGTTGTATAATTGCGGTAAGAAGCAATGGCTGTATTGTCAGAAATACTTAAGCATCCGAAGATTCCGTTACCTCTGCGGTCCTCCGTAATCATTCCGACGGAATCACCAATGGCATCCTTTGGGCATTTAATCTCAACTTTCTTTCCAAGGACCTCAACTTCTCCTCCGGAAATATTCCTCATTCCGAAGATAGCTTCCATAAGCTCGGTTCTCTGAGCACCTACCAGACCTCCGAATCCCAGAATCTCTCCTTTTTTCAGTTCAAAGGAGCAGTCCTGAAAGGAACGCTCATGGATACTGCTTAAATGGCTTACCTTTAAAACGGTTTCATCCGTCCGGTAATCATCCTTTGGAGGGTAAACATTTCCCAGTTCTCTTCCTACCATCTGTTTTACAATCTCTTCATCAGTGATATCTGCTACTTCCCATGAACCAACGTAAGTTCCATCCCGCATGATGGTGATGTCATCTGCAATCTGTCTGATTTCCGCCATTTTATGGCTGATATATATCATAGAAACTCCGCGGGACTTTAAGTCCCTGATGATACGGAACAGTGCTTCTACCTCATTATCAGTCAGTGATGAAGTAGGTTCATCCAGAATCACCAGTTTTGCATTCTGGCTGACTGCCTTTGCAATTTCTACTGACTGCATTTGTCCGATTGATAAAGTCCCAAGTTTCGCTTTGGGATTGAAAGTCATTTTTACATCTTTTAACCATTTTTCTGCTTCTGCATTCATGGTTTTATGATCGATTACTTTAAGCGGTCCTATTTTATATATTGGAAACCGTCCAAGATACATATTCTCTGCAATAGAGCGAGCCGGTACCGGCTGAAGTTCCTGGTGTACCATTGCAAGGCCTTTATGAAGTGCATCATCCGGATTGGCAATACTCACCTTCGCACCATCAATCAGAACCTCACCTTCATCCATCTTGTATATGCCAAACAGGCATTTCATCAGTGTTGACTTACCTGCTCCGTTCTCTCCCATCAGAGCGTGAACGGTACCGGGACGTACTTTTAAATTGATTTTATCGAGCGCTTTGACGCCAGGGAAGGATTTGCTGATTCCAACCATTTCCAGTCTGTAATTCTCTGCCATCCCGCTTCTCCTTTCATTAATTCGTCCGTTTCTCAGGACATAAAGGGATACCTGTTAAGGTATTTCATTAATTCGTCCGTTTTTCCGGACATAAAGGGATACCTCTAACCTTTAAAAATCGGGTGTGCCTTACCGACACACCCGCTATTTGGGCTGCTGGAGATTATTTTTTTAATTTATCAAGAGTATCCTGAGCATTGTCCTTGGTAACCTTGATATAGTCTACCATGTTAACGTTGTCAACTGATTCACCCTTTAAGAACTTAACAGCCATATCGCTTGCTGTCTGAGCCTGAGAGAAATGATCATTAAATACGGTACCGGTCTGTTTTTCATCAATAACGTTCTGAACAGCTTCTGTTAAAGCATCAACACCTACTAAATAGACGTCTTTGTTTACGGTACGTCCTGCTGCTTCGATTGCCTGAAGTGCACCAAGTGCCATAGCATCGTTGTTGCAGAAGATTACTTCGATCTGATCGCCGTACTGTGTCAGAGCATCCTGGGCAATCTGCTGTGCTTTTGCCTGATCCCAGTCACCACGCTGTTTTAAGAGTTCTTTTACTTTTACGCCTTTGTCAGTCAGTGCTTTTACAGAGAATTCTGTTCTGTACTGTGCATCTACGTTTTCCGGGTCACCCTGGATCATGATGTAGTTTACAACGCCGTCTCCGTTGATATCACCCTTGTTGGATGTTTCAAGAATTTCTTCTCCCTGATAGGTTCCGGACTGTCTTGCATCACATCCTACATAAGTTGCATTGATCTTTTCATCTTTCCATCTCTGCTCTTCTTCCGGATCTGGCTCACGGTTAATGTAAACAACAGGAATTCCTGCATCTTTACACATATTTGTGATTTCAGGAGCTGATGAAGCCTGAACAAGATTTAAAATAAGTACGTCATATTTCTGGGTAATAAAGTTCTGGATCTGGTTGGTCTGCTCTGCCTGATCGCCCTTACCATCCTGAATTACCACATTATCTTTCTTAAAGCCCAGATCTTCTGTTAAGTAGCGCTGAAGCTCTGTACGATAAAGTGTCATGAAGTTATCATCGAATTTGTAAATGGAAATACCAACTTTCTTGTCAGCTAAATCCCCGCCTACTGCATCCTTTACGGCTGCTGCAGTAGTTTCTGCTGCGCTGGTATCCTCCTTCTTTGTTTCTGCTGCAGTGGTTGCTGCCTCAGATGCAGCGGTTGTGGCCTTTGGGCTGGAACCGCAGCCTGCCATGGAAAATACCATAGCGGAAGCGAGACCTACTGCTACTACTTTTTTGAGTAATCTCATGATAAATCCTCCCTTATCATTATATAATTGTGTTCGATTAGTACTTTTACCTCATCGACAAGCACATTATAGCTTTATTTTGTGCACTATTCCATATAATTTTCTTGGTATATGTATCGAATTTTTTAGATTTTTCATGATTTACTCAATTTTTTTATAGTTTTTTATTGATAAATGCCAGTATTTCCATTTTTCTATTTGGCAGTCACGGTATTCTGTCTGCATTCATAATACTTATCCCTGCTTAATTCCACTGTTTCCTGTACATTTTTACCAAGAGACTCCGCTGCCGCAATTTTAAAGATCACTCCGGCATACTCATCACTGTCACATTGTACCGTTCCAAATATTTTTCCTTCCCTTACTCCTTCAACTCCCTGGGGCGTTCCGTCAATCCCAACCACCTTGACCGGTCTGGCACTTCCTTTCCGCTCAATGGCATCTGCTGCTCCCAGAGCCATATCGTCGTTGTTGCAGATCACCACCTCAATTTCATCCGGATACTGGGTCAGCCATTGATCCATCCAGGCAGATGCCTGGCTTCTGTCCCAGTTTGCGATAGCGCCTGTGATCTTTTCTAAAGGCACGCCTCCATCCTTTAAAGTCTGAATGGACCACTCGGTTCTGATGAGAGAATCCTGATGGCTGCTCTCCCCTTCCAAAAGGACATAGCTCACCTTACCGTCTCCGTTTAAGTCAAGAGAAGAGGGGTCATCCCTGTAAGCATCCACCAGCATATTCCCCTGAAGCGTGGCAGATTCTTTCGCATTTTCCCCAACATAATAAAGCTTCTCCCAGCGCCGCATGTCCTCTTCCACAGGCTCTCTGTTAAAAAATATAACCGGCAGATCTGCATCCATTGCTTTCCCGATAATATTTGATGCAGCCGAACGATCTACCATATTGACACAGATTGCATCATAGCCCAGAGAAATAAAACGGTCTACCTGACTGTTCTGGGTATTCTGGTTCCCCTTTGCATCCACGATTTCCATAACAACCTTAATCCCGGTATCCTTTTCATATTCCTTCGCATGTTCTTCCAGTTTTCCCCTTAAAGTATTAATAAATGAATCGTCTCCCCTGTATAAAGTCACTCCGATGCGAACCGCCTTGTTCGCCTCCTTTTTTCCGGACTTGTAATTCTGATAAAAGAATACCAGAATAACAACAAATAAAAGAATAACCGCTGCCAGCACTCCATATTTTTTTTTCATTTCTTTTCCCCCATTCAGTCAATCGGATATAAGATTTTTTCAAATTTGCTCTCTCTTAAATCTTCTCTTCGGATATAATAAGAATCCAGTACAATCTGTTCTTTCTCAAATCCTCTGTGGACCGACTCAACCGCCTTTTCAATGCTTCTGTACCCCGCATCAAACTGGTCGCTTACCACCAGCCCTTTTATCACCCCGTTATCTAAATCTGTCAAAAGTCTGGTGGTACTTCCTACCCCGTAAAGACCGTCCACGTAACTGCCATAAACCGGGCTCCCTGCAATGATTTCCGCTGTTTCATCAAGACTTTTCGTATCGATTGCCGCTATAATTACTTTTTCGCCGCCTGGATAAACCAGCCCCTCTATTGCCTTTTGAAATGTCTCTTCCATGGTTTTTTTATATATTTTTACTGTAAAACCGGCATTCTTTAATTCATTTTCTGCTCCCGAATAAATCTCCCGGTTATAACCATAGTCTATCCCATCCATAAAGATCCATACCGGCTTACCAGGAGAGTTTTCCCTGGCAATTGCCTGGCCAAGCATCCGCCCTTCTTCTTCGAAATCAGGGGCTATTCCGCTTTTTACTCTCTCGTTTGGAATTAAATTGCCCACAATAACAGCCGGACAGTTTAAAACCATGTCATCCATCTTTCTGGCGCATTCTTCCGGCTTTACCGGAACTAAAACGACAGCTAACGCTCCGTCATTAATTTCCCGTTTCACAAGTTCCAGCTGCTGATCCTGGTCTCCCTTTTCATAGAGTGTAAGAAAACTGACATCAACATTGTATTCTTCTGCTGCCTTATCAACACCTTTTCTGAAATTGCCAAAATAATCATCGGAGGTATCGCTGATAATGACGGAAATGGGGTAGATTTCGGTCTTCTTTTCCTTAATAATCAAATCTGTGGAAGATAAAAGAAACAGGACCACAAGCACCACCGGTAAAAGAACCCACAAAATTTTTTCCTGTTTTGTCATGACCGTTTCTCCCTTTCTAAGACAGAATCATAGGGAACCGCCGGAAGGAGAATGGTGATGGTTGTCCCCTCATCAGGCTCTGAATCAATGGTAAGACCGTATCTCTCTCCAAAATAAAGCTTGATTCTTTCATTTACATTCTTCACTCCGATTCCGGATCCCTTTGTAGAAGTGACATGCACCTCATCGGAAAAGAGACTTTGTACCTGATCCTCTGTCATACCCAGACCATTGTCGGAAACCCTGAAAATAAGATCTTCTCCCTTTCGCATCACCGATAATTGAATCTCCCCCTCTCCATCCATAAATTCCATACCATGATAGATGGCGTTTTCCACCAGCGGCTGCAGAATCAGTTTTAAACTGGTCAATTCCATGCATTCTTCCTCTGCCTGAATTTCATAAGAAAATTTATTTTTAAAACGCATATGCTGGATCATTAAATAGCTTCTCACATGTTCCAGTTCATCCCTGACTGTGATGATGCTTTTCCCTTTGCTTAAGCTGATCCGGAAAAAACGTGCCAGTGCCGTCACTGCCTTAACCGCTTCGTTCTTCTGCTCATTTTCAATCATCCAGACAATTATGTCCAGGGTGTTATATAAGAAATGGGGATTGATCTGTGATTGCAGGGTGTCAAATTCCTGTTTCCGTTTGGCTTCGTGTTCCGTTACAATATCATCCATGAGGACACGGATCTGGATCGCCATATTTTTAATGGAATTACCCAAATGCTGAATTTCATAAGAACCTCCGATGGAAACTGCCGTCTCCAGATCCCCTTCTTCCAGGATTCCTACGGATTTTTCCAACTCCTTGATTGGATTTGTTATACGAGATGAGATATAGGAGTTGATCAGTACAAGTATAAACAATATGAGAGTAATCATGAACACTATAAAAAGCCTTGTTTTAATGGTATTTAAGGAAACCACACTTTTGGGAGTAACCCCCACAATTTTCCAGCCTGTATAGCCAACGGATTTCACCGTTATGATTCTGCTTTTCCCTTCAAAAACCTCCCGGTGAATTCCATCCTTATAGCCGGAGGCTATTTTGTTATTTTCCTTCATCCGCCCTGAATCAATGAGCTGTATTCTGGGGTGATAAAGAATCTCTCCATCACTGGCAATTAAGTAGACATAGCCTCCCTTCCCTGTGGTGACTCCATCAAATAAATGTTCCAGACTGGAATAACTTAAATCCACCAGCAGGACTCCCTGGGTGGTAGATGTTCCTTCCGTAAGTTCCACTGCCCTGGATAAGGAAATCACCCACCGATACTGGTTTTCATTGTTTTCAAATATATACTGGACGTGTGGATCGGAAAAATGCTGGTTTTCCGTTTTTTCCAGAGCATTGGCGAACCACTTCTCGCCCGTTACATCAAGACTGCTTTTCAGCCTTGCCGCAGGGACGGATTCCACCATTGCTCCGCCCTGAGTAAAAAGGGCAATATTGTCCACATTGTCCTTATTGTTGTCATACAGAAGGGTGATCTCATTATTAATGGACTGGGATGAAAGGTCCGCATTTTTCACAGCCCCATAATAAAGGGAGTCGGAAAGCTTCATGACTGTCCGCAAATAGGATTCCACAGATCTCGCCACCTGATTGATCAGGCTCTGATTTTCCTCCTGAACCACCTCTGCGACCTGGGAAGAAAGGCGCTGGTATAAGGACAGGGTAATCAGCAGACCTGCGGCAAGTGCCGTTATGGTAAAATATACGAAAATTGTATAACGGATGCTGTTATTCTTTTTTTCCATTACCTCACTCCGCGAAATTTAGTTGGTGATACACCAAATTTCTTTTTAAAAACATAACTGAAATAGTTTTGCTCCTGATATCCTACTTTTGCCGCAATGACATAGGTTTTATCTTCTGTTTTATTTAACAGTTCCACTGCTTTATTTAAACGCAGATCAGTCAGATAGGCGATGTAAGCCTGTCCGGTCTCCTTTTTAAACAGGGTGGAAAAATAAGCAGGGCTCATATGCAGATGGTGGCAGATCATTTCCACGGATAAATCCGGATTCTGATAATGATCCATAATATACTGTCTCGCTTCCTGAATCACCTGTCTTGTGGTAAGATCACGTTCCTGATTAATTGCCTGGTTGATTTTCTGCGCAGCCTTATAAAGCCAGGACCCGAATTCTCCTTTTTGTATCTTGTCAAAGACTGTCATGGACTCTAAATCCCCGCCCATGATTTCCTCCAGATCAAGATCGTACTGCTGTACCATCTGTATTACACTGTTCAGTACTCCAAACATATATACCTGCTGCTGTCTGAAGTGTACTTTCGCAGATTCCATCTTCTGTATAATCTGTGTCACGGCTGCTTCAATCTTTTCATCGGGCCCAAACTTTACAGCTGATATAAGATCTGCTTCTGAGACGCTGTCAAACTCCAGTTTCCCGCTTGCTACCGGCTCCATGTCATTGATGTAGATGGTACTTCCCTTTCCTGCAATTGCCTTATATCCAAGAGCGTCAATTGCCGACTGATAAGCGTATGGGATATTGGATAATTCCTCACAGCTATGGCCGATCCCTATGGTGACGGGAACCTCCAGAATTCTCTTCGTTTCCTTACAGATATCTCCAAGCACGTCGATGAGACCGGTGATGGAATCCTCATCGAGGGCTATCACTGCAACCATCTCGGCCTCTAAAACAGACTGAAACAGTGCAAATCTGCAATACCCTTCCAGTTTTTCCCTGATAATCTGCATAACGGAAACCGGAATCAATTCCTCTTCGCTATGAAGGGTCAGAGTGTCGCCCACTTCCCCTCTTTCCACAGCCACCGCCGCGATAATCCATTTCCATGCACCTGCTATTGGAATATCATATTCTTTCAGCTTCTGCTCCGCAATTTCATTGGAAAGATTCTTGTGTACCAGATCATTAAAAAACTGTTCCCGGAAGACAGGAAGGCTCTTCCTGTAGTTTTCCCTGAGCCGGCTTATATTCCGCTTTTCTTCAATTTCCCGGTCAAGATTGTTTTTGATCCTCTTTAAAATGGAAGTGAGCTCCTCTACATTTACAGGCTTTAAAATGTATTCAGTCACGTTTAATTTGATTGCTTTCTGGGCATATTCAAAATCATCGTATCCGGAAAAAATAACTACCTTCATGGAGGGGTAGCGCTGCCGGATCTTTTCCGCCAGTGCAAGTCCATCCATATAAGGCATCCGGATATCCGTCAAAACCACATCCGGTTCTAAAACTTCAATTTTTTCAATGGCATCTTCCCCGTTTTCCGCGTCACCCACCACTTTAAAACCGGCTGACTGCCATTCAATTTTCTTAATAATGCTTTTACGGACTTCCTCTTCGTCATCCACCAAAATAATACTGTATAAATCCATGCTGTTTACCCCTTTAAGAAACAATGATGTTATGAAATCTGATAAAGCAGTGCATTTACGATTGCTGCTGCCACATTACTTCCGCCTTTTCTCCCTTTTGCCACAATATAGGGCACATCAGAAAGGGATAAAATCATCTCCTTGGACTGAATCACATTGACAAAACCCACCGGAACGCCGATGATTAATCTGGGTTTTATCATTCCTTCCTGTATCAGCTCATGAAGATGTACCAGGGCAGTCGGCGCATTGCCAATTGCAAAAATGCATTCCTTTGACAGTCTGGCCGCCTTATCCATGCTGGCATGAGCCCGTGTCGTCTGCCTGTTTTTCGCATCTTCTGCCACATCATCATCTGCCATAAAGCAGTGGACACTGCTGCCAGCCCGTTCCAGGGCTTTCTTATTGATTCCCGCTTTTCCCATATTGGTATCGGTGATTACCGGAACCCCTTCTTTTAATGCCTCTATTCCAAGCTTAACCGCATGGGGGGAAAATATTAAATGCTCGGCATAGTCAAAATCTGCCGTTGTATGAATCACCCGTTTGATTACCAGTTCCTGTTCCGGATCCAGTTTCTTATCTCCCAGCTCCTGTGTTATGATTTCAAAGCTTCTTTTCTCAATTTCCTCGGGACGAACCCGTTCCAGTTCCCTAAATTCCATTCTTTCCTCCATTGTCACCCCTTAAGCCCATAAGGCTGTAAATCCGGTCCATATCAAGGCTCTCCCGCAAAAGATCTGCCAGTCTGTCATACTGTTTTTCTTTATATTCCAGATAGCTGACAGCCGTACCCGGCTGGGTGGCAAGCCCTTTTTTCTTTCTCAGCGCCGTTACAACGGTATCCGCAATGTTCTCACTGTCAAAGAAACCGTGAATATAGGTTCCGTATACATTCTTTCTCTGACATCCATCCATTTTCGCCAGATGGGAGCCGGACTGGCTCTCCATCACATAGGCCAGTGGCGGCAGTGCGCGCTCTGTCTGTCCCATGTGAATCTCATAGCCTTCTATATTCATTCCTGATAAATCTTCAAAAATCCCTTCCACTGCCGTGCAGGCACCGGTCACTCTTGTTCTGGTTTTTTCTGCTCCGAACACAGTCCGTACAGGCAGAAGTCCCATACCGTAAACGGAGGAACGGCCGGCAGAAGACTCCACTGCCAGAGGATCCTTTAACTGTTCCCCAAGCATCTGAAACCCCCCGCAGATTCCAAATACCGGAATCCCTGATGAACTCAGCTTTAATATCCCGGCTTCCAGACCATTCTGGCGCATCCAGAGAAGATCTTCTATGGTATTCTTACTGCCCGGCAGAATTACCAGATCCGGGTTTCCCAGGCTTGAAACAGAATCTACATAGCGAAGAGCAACAGAAGGGATTGTGGAGAAGACAGAAAAATCCGTAAAATTTGAAATTCTCGGAAAACGAATGACCGCTATCTCCACATCGGCCCGCTCTGACTTTACGGTTTTGTTAAGATGGTTTCCCAGGCTGTCTTCGTCTTCAATATCCACATCCATGTAAGGCACCACTCCGGCGACCGGTATGTGAAGCCGTTCTTTTATCATGTCAAGCCCTGGTTCTAATATGGTTTTATCACCGCGGAATTTATTTACAATCAGACCGCCGATTCTGGCCCTCTCTTCCGCCTCCAAAAGCATAACGGTGCCGTAAAGCTGGGCAAACACTCCGCCCCGGTCAATGTCTCCCACCAGCAGCACCGGTGCATCTGCCATCTTTGCCATACCCATATTGACAATGTCTTCCTGTTTTAAATTGATCTCTGCAGGACTTCCTGCGCCTTCAATTACGATAATGTCGTATTCCTCTGACAACTTGTCAAATGCTTTTTTTATCTCCGGTATCAGGTTCTTTTTATATGCAAAATACTCTTTCGCAGGCATATTTCCAATGGATACACCATTCACAATTACCTGAGAACCGGTATCATTGGTGGGTTTTAACAGTACCGGATTCATGGCTGCCAAAGGAGTTATGCCTGCGGCCTCAGCCTGCACAACCTGTGCCCTGCCCATCTCCAGTCCTTCCTCTGTAATAAAGGAGTTAAGTGCCATATTCTGGGATTTAAAAGGTGCAACCCGGTATCCGTCCTGCTTAAAAATCCGGCACAGTCCTGCCGTAATCAGGCTTTTCCCTGCATTGGACATGGTCCCCTGAATCATGATTGTCTTTGCCATGCTCTCATTCTCCTTTTGTCAGTATGGATTTTAATACTGCAAGAAATGCATCATTTTCTCTTCTCTGCTTTATGCAGATCCGGTAATAGGTATGGTTTAAACCTCTGTAATTGGAACAGGACCGGATCAGTACCTGCCGGTCAAGTAATTCTTTGTATAATAGCTTTTCCTCATCCTGTGCTTTCTTTCTTGTATCTTTAAAAAACAGATAATTTGCCATGGAATCAAAGACAAGAAAACCCAGATCACTAAGGTTCTGTTTTAAGTATTTTCGTTCACCGGAAATCAGCCGCCTTGTTTCTTTCACATATTCCTTTTCACCAAGGGCTGCCTCTCCGGCTGCCTGAGCGAGAGAAGAAACACTCCAGGGCTGCCTGATCCGATTCATCGCTTCTATCGTCTGTTCTCCGGCAGATATGCCATACCCAAGCCGAAGTCCTGCCATGGCATAAATTTTTGTAAATGCTTTTAATACAAACACATGGTCATATCCGCCTGATACTATTATATCCAATACGGAATAAGCCTCAGGGTCATCGAGAAATTCATTAAAGCATTCATCTACTACGCAGAAAATTCCTTTTTCCCCGCAAAAGTCCAGAAGTTCTTTCATCTCTTCTTTCTCAAGTGCAAATCCGGTTGGATTGTTGGGATTGCACAAAAACAGCATTTCAATTCCCTGACCGCTTAATTTAAGCCATTCTATTAATCGTTTAACGGATAAATGAAACCCGTCTGCCTCCATTAAATCATACCATACAATCTCTGCAAAAACAGTCTCTAATGCCTGTTCGTATTCCAGAAAGGACGGCGCGATCAAAAGAGCCCGTCCGGGTCTTATCACCTGCACAATCTGAAAGATTAAATCCGCAGCTCCATTGCCACAGATAATATGCTCTTTCGAAAATCCATGAAATGCTCCAAGCTCTGTTCTCAATTTTCCGCAGCGGCTGTCCGGATAGCAGGAACAGTCATCAACTGCCTGCAAAAGTGCCTTTTTAACGCCTTGCGGAAGGCCAAAAGGATTGATGTTGGCTGAATAATCCATCGTAACGTGATTGGTGTAAATGTCTCCGCCATGCTGATATTCCATTTTTATTTCTCCCATTTCCGTGTATCTTCTAAAAAACAATAAAAAGCAGGATTCCAACGGGGATCAGTGCCAGGATGTATGTAACTGTCATCAGTACGTTGGCTCTTAAGATATCTTCATACTCCACCGGCCTTACGGGATCTCCTATGACAGGCTTTTCATATAAGGTTCCAAAATACCAAGCATTTCCAGCCAGCTCAATCTGAAGAATCCCTGCGCAGGCTGATTCGGTCTGCGCAGAATTAGGGCTTTTGTGGTTAAAACGGTCACGTTTCCAGATCCGGAATCCATTGCTCCCATTATATTTATTTCCATAAAACAGCTGGCATAAAAAACCTGCTGCCAGCATGAAAAGAGCCGATAACCGGGCCGGAATAAAGTTAACCAGATCATCAAGCTTTGCGGCACACCGCCCAAACCAGAGATACCGGTCATTTTTATAGCCTACCATGGAATCCATGGTGTTGACTGCCTTATAGAGAAATACACCGGTTCCTCCAAAAAGTGTCATAAAAATCAAAGGAGCGATCACGCCATCGGAGGTATTCTCCGCTATGGTTTCCACTGCGGCTTTTGTAATACCGGTATCCGTAAGGTTTTTTGTATCCCGTCCCACAATCATGGATACTGCCAGCCTCGCATCTTCCGTGTCCTGTTTCAAAAATGCACGGTATACCTTCATGCTCTCTTTTCTTAAGGAATGCCAGGCCATCATCTGATAACACATGATGCTTTCCACAGCAAGCCCGGCTATGGGAGAAAGGCTGTAGAAAACAGACAAAAGAACAAAGGAAAGACCGCCTGTTGTAAGAAGCACCAGTACAACCAGCCATACGCCTGCCTGTCTTTCCCCTGTTTCATTTTTCGGGAAAACGGGCCGTAATTTTTTCTCCAGCCAGCTTATCAGGTTTCCGATTCCGCAAACGGGATGCCACAAAAATAAGGGATCTCCAAAGCACGCATCCAGAAAGCAGCCAATCAGTACCGCAGTTACATGATATTTAAACATAAGTATTCCTTTTCCCTGTTCTATTTAATCCGGGCAGGTATCCCGCATACCAGCCGGTATACTTCGCCGCTGTATTTTGCCAGCTTCACTGCCGCTCTGCCGGCACTTTCCCTCCACCGTCTGTCAAACGGATCTTCGGGCACGATCCCGCAGCCAAGCTCATTGATGGTAATAATCACTTCCGGATTATTTTCCAGAATATTTCGAATAAATTCTTCCGGATCCTGTTCTTCCCTCAGAAGTCTTTTGACATATTCATGAAAATTGTGAATAATTGTGGATTCAATCGCAGCCTGATAAGGGTCTGAATCACCCTCTGCAACCTGTTTTATATCGTCCGTTTCCATATTTGCAAGCTGCAGGGCATAGGAAAGCTTTCCCTGCCATGCTCCGCCGATAATTAGCTTCATATTAATTAATTCCTTCCTGCCGGTACCTATATTTTCATGTGTGACAGGACAACCAGTCCCATTACAAGAGCCAGTTCCAGAATCTGAAGAAAGTATCCTGCAAGATCTCCTGTGATTCCTCCAAATTCCCGCTTTGACATGCAGTAATAATACAAAAACACCAGAAACGATATGGCAGAAACGACCAAGGCTGCCCCTGCGCCTGCTAAAATCCAGATTCCCAGGAAGGAAATTCCAAGGTAAAGGACCATAACAGTTCCAACCACTCTTTTATGAGCTCCATCCGAAAAAGCCGCTGCCAGCCCGCTTTTTTTCGCCATAGGGAAGGCAACAACAGAAAGTCCGCTTAAAGCTCTGGTTATAATAAACGTCAGGCAATAGGCCGGGATCATGGCAGGTCTCATTTCCATAAAAAATGCCAGGTATAAAAGGAAATAAATGCCACAACCTATAATTGCAAATGCCCCTGTATGGGGGTCTTTGAGTATCTCCAGCTTTTTCTCAGTTTCGCCGTGGGATGATTTTGCATCGATTACATCAAGCAATCCATCCATATGAATTCCACCTGTAACCACCACAGGGATGACAACCGGCATGATCTGTTCTAAAAAGGGAAATCCCAAAGTACGAAAAAGTAGAATGGCGCCATACTCCAGCAAACCAATTACTGCTCCTATCAGTGGAAAAAAGCACATGGCATATTTCATCCGTTCTTTTGTCCACGTAACCTGGGGCACGGGTATCCGGGAATACATGGAGAAAGCGATCATCATACTGCCGGGAAGATTCATGTTCCTGCCCCCTTTCTATTATTAAAGCTCTCATTTTTGTTCTGACACTTTGCAGTCATTAAAAAATATAATATCACAAAAATTGGTAAATGTCATTTCCAATCATGATCCCGGAGCAGTTTCAAACTCTCTCTTACGTTTTAGAACATTCAGAAAACCAATTAGACCAGCAAATGATAATAGACATCGGAATCCTGATCAATAAAAACATTTCTGATATTAATGGTTATAGAAAAGTACCGGTTCTTATTCAAGGCGCCGAACATCTGCCCCCTCTCCCCAAGAGGTTCCCCAGGCAATGATGTACTTTATTTATAATTACACAAAGACTGAATACGACTCTGTCTTTGATAAAATAGCATACAATCATATACAATTTGAAAGAATCCACCCTTTTGAAGATGGTAATGGACGTACAGGCCGATTACTCATTAATTATGAATTGATACACAATAACATGCTGCCTATTGTTATTCCGGAAGATCAAAGGGTCCTCTATTTTAAATATATTGCTGAACAAAACTCCGAAGGATTATCAAAATTTTTTGAAGAATTGCAAATTGAAGAAAAGAACAGAGTTAAATCTGCTTTTACCTAAAACTCAAGAAAATGACCAGATAAAGCGATGATTTACCATGTGTGATCAGCGCTTTTAATATGTTTAAATGATTCCATATACTGTTATACTTTTCCTGTTTCATCTTTTATGATAAAATTGAATAATCAAACAAAGGGGGAAATGTATGTTATTGGAATTCACTTATACAAAAGATGAATATGCAGACGGCTGGAGAAAATTTTTATTTCTGACAAAGGTAGTTAACAAAATTGATTTGGTTATCATGGTATGTTCCTTACTGATTCCGATCTATTTATTTTATCAATACGGATTCACTAAAATATATGTAATACTTGCCTTCATGATATATTTTATAAATATTACGGTTATTACAGTCATTATCATTCGGCCTTACATAATTTACAAGGAATATGAACAACTTCGTCATCCTTATAAGCTGCTGTTTGAAGACGATAAAATCACGTTTGACGCACACGCCGTGCATTCCACCATGACCTGGGATATCTACAAACACTATAGGGAAAACAAGAAATATTTTTACCTTATTCAGAAAAAGCGCTCCTACACATTAATACCAAAACGAGTTTTTACATCAGAAAAAGATATCAGTGCATTCAGACAGCTTTTAACCTCTCATTTAACAACTCCTTAAAACACACAGGCTGCCGCATTCTCAGACACCAGGGCCTTTGATGCGGCAGCCTTACAAATATTCTGCCTAAATCAGTTTTTCCAGATCAGGAAGCACCTCTAAGCTTCTTTTTAAAATTCCCTTCATATAAGCAATGGCAGTTCCATAGTTGGTAAAAGGCACTCCTGCATCCGCTGCAGTTTTTCTGCGGTATACCATCTCCCTTTCATTTAACATACAGCTGCCGCAGTGTATGATCAGCTGATAGCCGGAAAGTTCTTCCGGGAACTCTCTGCCTGAAGACGTCTCAATCACCAGATCTTTTCCCGTAAATTCTTTCAGCCACCGTGGAAGTTTCACCGTGCCGATGTCATCACACTGTCTGTGATGGGTACAGCCTTCTGATATGAGAACTTTGTCCCCATCCTTTAAAGTGCTGATGGCCGCCACCCCTTTTATGGCATCCTCTAAAAAGCCTTTGTACCTTGCCATCAGAATGGAGAATGAGGTTAGTAGAATATCATCCGGCGTATCCTTATTCACCTGTTCAAACGCCTGACTGTCTGTTATAACCAGATAAGGCTTCGTTCCAAGCTTTTCAATGGTCTGCTTTAATTCGGTATCTCTTACCGATATCGCAACCGCCCCGGCCTCTAAAATATCTCTCATAGTCTGCTGCTGAGGCAGAATAATTCTGCCCTTGGGTGCTGCCGAATCAATGGGAATTACCAGAATTACAAGATCACAGGGTTTTAATAAGTCCCCTACGATCTGCATCTTCATATCCCCAGTATTGACAAGATTTCCGATTCGCTCCTTCAGTTCATGAATGCGAAATCCTGTCTGGGCACTGACAGAAAGACCATCTTCATATTCTCCTTCCCCTACAAGATCAGACTTATTATAAGCGACTACGTAAGGAATGCTCTTCTCTTTAAACAATCCGATCAGCTGCTCATCCACTTCTGTTTTCCCTGCCGTACCATCAACCACCAGTACTGCACAGTCTACGCGGTTTAAGATCTGTTTTGTCTTTCGCACACGCATCTCACCCAGGGCGCCTTCATCATCGAATCCTGGTGTATCGATGATTACTACCGGTCCCATGGGAAGAAGCTCCATGGATTTATGAACGGGATCTGTTGTGGTTCCTTTAATATCCGATACCACAGACAGCTCCTGTCCGGTTACTGCATTGACTACACTTGATTTTCCTGCATTGCGGCGGCCAAAAAAGCCGATGTGAATTCTCTCAGATGACGGCGTCTCATTTAATCCCATGTTACTCTCCTCTTTTATGTCGTCAGTGTGGTATCAGAACCGGAAATCCCGGATTCCCGCTTCAATTTTCTCCAGATGATCTTCACAGATCAGCCGTACCTTCTCTTTGGGGATATTGTTTAATTCGGCGGCAATTAACGCTTCGCCCACTTTCCGTGTTTCCTCGGAAGCGTAATCCATTAAATATTCCTTTAATGTCATCAGTGCATTGGGCTGGCAGCAGTTTTGGATCTGGCCGCTTTTACACAGGCTCATAAAACGGTCGCCTGTCCTGCCTTCTCTGTAGCATGCCGTACAGAAGGAGGGGATATATCCTAAATCCATCAGCCAGTGCACCACCTCATCAAGGGTTCTCTGGTCCGATACATCAAACTGCTCGGTATCCGTCGGACGTACCTCTTCCTCATAACCGCCCACACTGGTTCTGGAACCGCCGCTGATCTGTGACACGCCAAGGCGGATTACCTTTTCTCTCACACTCTGGCTTTCTCTCGTGGATACAATCATGCCTGTGTAAGGAACACAAACACGGATCAGCGCACACAGCTTCGCAAAAATCTCGTCGTCAATGCCATTGGAAAAAGCATTGGGATCAATATCATCCGCACTTTTAATACGAGGAACACTGATGGTATGAGGACCTACTCCATGAACCGCCTCCAAATGCTCCGCATGCATTAACAGCCCGGCGAATTCATATTTGTATCGTTCCAGTCCGAACAAAACTCCAATTCCCACATCGTCAATACCGCCTTCCATCGCCCGGTCCATCGCCTCTGTATGGTAAGCATAATCATGCTTTGGTCCTGTTGGGTGCAGACTTTCATAGCTCTCTTTATGATAAGTTTCCTGGAATAAAATATAGGTTCCGATTCCGGCATCTTTTAACTTCCGGTAATTTTCCACAGTCGTAGCTGCTATATTCACATTCACTCTGCGGATGGCTCCGTTTTTATGCTTAATGGAATAAATGGTATCAATGCATTCCAGAATATATTCAATCGGGTTGTTAACAGGGTCTTCTCCAGCCTCAAGTGCAAGCCGCTTATGCCCCATGTCCTGAAGAGCAACGACTTCTCTGGCCAGTTCTTCCTGAGTCAGTTTCTTTCTTGCAATATGTTTGTTTTTTAAATGATAGGGACAATAGGTACAGCCATTTACACAGTAATTGGACAGATAGAGGGGTGCGAACATAACAATGCGGGTTCCGTAAAATTTCTTTTTGATTTCCTCTGCCAGATCATAAAGCTCTTTGATCTTTTCCGGGATATCACAGGCTAAAAGAACCGAAGCCTCCCTGTGGGTAAGCCCCTTTAAGTCTCTGGCTTTTGCAATAATCTGATCAATCAGCTCCACATTGTTTTTGTTTTGTTCCGCATAATCAAGAGTTTTTAGAATTTCTTCATGAGAAATGAATTCTTCCGCTTTTGGCGATTTTGGATCATACATAGTAATTCACCCTTTCTTTTGGGTCAGCATCTGCTTTCCCGTCAGTGTTTTTTGTACTTCTAAGCATTCACATTCTGATAGGCTGTTTTGGAACTGATTCCACTTAACTTCCCGATCTTTCCGGTCAGGGCGGAAATAGTACTCTGAGGAGCATCCACCGCAATGCTGATGACGCTCACTCCTTTTTTGGGATATGGAATTCCCATACGTCCGATGATGAAATGCCGGTACTCATGAAGAATCTCATTTAAAATTTCCACAGAATCTTCCTCTTCCACAACAATACCGATAACAGCAATTCTCGTTTCCATGCTTATCCCCTTCTTTCCGTCTTCCCTTTATCATTAGAAAAAGTAAAGCCGCGCCATAAAGGCGCGGCAAACAAACAATTCCTCAAATGCCGAACCTTCTACCTCAAAACTGGTTTTTGGTATCAGGATGCTACTATGTGATAAATATAACATACTTGAGGATTTTTTTCAATAAATTCCTTCTTTGATTTTGATGGGGATTCCTGCCACTACCTCCACCACCATATGAGCTCTTTTTGCTGCAAGCCGATTGACTCTGCCAAGAACCTTCCGGTAGTCATTGGTTTGCGGGCTGTAACTGTCTCCGTCTGAAAACACATCATTTGTAACAATAATCACATGATCGGTCTGACGCTCTAAATTTATGATTCCTTCTGCAATTTCGGCTGCCGTTTCGTTTTTGTCAAGCACCGGTATGTCTCCTTCCTCCCATAAACCAAACAGTTCATTGGAAACCAGGTTTGACATACATTCTAAAAGAACAACGGATGGCCTTTTATCAAATTCCAGTTTTTTTAAGCTGCGGTAGCATTCCACAGTTTCAAACTGTTTTTTCTCCCGCATTTTTCTATGTCTTACAATTCTGTTTGCGCACTCCTCATCCCATGGTTTCATGGTGGCAATATAAATCCTGCTGCCCCCGAAAGAGACTGCCAGGTTTTCTGCATATTCCGATTTTCCGCTTCCGCTTCCTCCGATTATGAGGGCAGTCATGGCTGATCCTCCATGGGCTTATAAGCCTCGATTTCAATATCCTCAAAGGAGCTCATGGTTCCATATACATCCGCTGCCATATCAAGCAGAGGAACTGCTGCAACCGCTCCCGTTCCTTCTCCCAGACACATACCGGCCTGTATGAGAGGCGGCAGTCCCAGTTCCTCAAGAAGTATATGTCCTGCAGGTTCCGCGGACACATGGGATGCAATCATAAAATCCCGGCACCCCGGATAAATCCGTTCTGCCGCAAGAGCTGCCACAGCTGATATAAAGCCGTCTAAAAGCACGGGAATCCGATAAATGGCTCCCCCTAAAAATACTCCCGTCAAACCGGCCAGATCAAAACCGCCCACTGCTGACAGTATATCCACTACATCCTGACACCCGGGACCATATTGGGCCACAGCCTCCCGGATTACGTTCCGCTTCTGTTTCAATCCGGCATCATTTAATCCGGCACCTCTTCCTGTCAGTTTTTCGGGGTCCTGCTTTAAAAGAAGTGATGCAGCTGCACTGCTGGTAGTGGTATTTCCGATTCCCATCTCTCCTGTCGCCACCAGATCATAACCGTTCTCTGACAGTTCACCCATGAGTTCTATCCCTGTTTTAATTGCCTGAACAGCTTCAATTCTTGTCATTGCCTTTGTTTTCCGGAAATTTTTTGTTCCATATGCAATTTTTCTGTTTAAAAGAGGATAGCGGGAGCCCGATACCAGATCTCTTGCAACACCCATATCAACCGGATATACATCCACACCGGCCCGGTTTGCCATAATACAGACACTGCTGTTGCCTTTTGTCATATTTTCCGCGACCACTGCTGTGACTTCCATTCCGGTCTGGGTAACACCTTCCTCAACAATCCCGTTATCCGCACAAAGAATCAGAAGTCCCCGTTTATGTAAGGATACATGAGCATCTTTTCTGATTCCCGCTATTTTTACAATATCATCTTCCAATACACCAAGACTGTTTAAAGGTTTGGCTACATGGGCCCAGCGCAGGCGTGCAGTCTCTATTGCCTTTTTATCAGGTGGCTGTATCAACGATAAATAATCCTTTAGTTCCTCATTCATCCGTTACGCCTTTCCAGTTAAGCTTTTTTCATATAATTCAAACCATGGAATTCCATATTCTCCGTAACCTAAATCTGCCTTTCCTGCAAAACAGTAGCCAAGCTTCCGGTAAAGCTTTATGGCAGGCGTATTCTTTTCATTTACGTCAAGACGGATTACGGCTCTTTTCTGCTCCCTGGCTTTCTCTTCTGCGAACTCCAGCAAATTTCTTCCAAATCCTCTGCCAAGAAAATCAGGATGCACTAAAAACGTATGGATTACTGCTACTTCCTCTGGTTTCGCTTCCTGCTCCCATGCTACCGTTTCATATCCTTTTTCCTGAAACTGGTTGACAACCACGGAACCTGCTGCTTTGCCATCCGCCCAAAGCACATAAAGAGTTCCCTTTTCTACACCATCTTGTGCATCTTCTTTCACAGGGTAAAGTCCTTTTCTCCATCCCGGATAATTGATATGACTTTCCAAATAATCATTCACTGCATCATAAAGCTCTGCAATCTGCTCTATATCCTCTGGATTTCCCTTCAGTATTTCAAATTCCTTCATGGGTTTTCCCCCTTCCGTTTCATAACCTGTCTGCATGCTTCTAAAAATCTTCCTGGAAGACCTGGATTTGAGGGGTAATAAAAATGGGGAAACCCTGCCATTACATTATCTTTTGCCAGCACACAATCCCATTTCACATTCCGCCCGGGCTTTCGCGCCTCCATCTGTGTTCCGTTATTTGTACTGTCCCAGTAATGAAATTCATGTCCCCTGACAGACTCTCCCTTTTTGAGGAACGGCATATCTTCTTTCGCAGATGCTTCTATGTATCCGAACCGCTTTAATCTGCCTGTTGGAAAGGCCCTGCCAGGAATAACCCCTGCCATCCGGCAGACTTCATGTTCCTCTGATTCCAGTTCTTCATGAAGATAGAGAAAACCGCCGCATTCCGCCAAAATGGGAAGGCGGTCTGCGTTGGCGTGCCTGATTTCCCGCAGCATATCCCGATTTTCAGAGAGTTGTTTTAAATAAAGTTCCGGGTATCCTCCGCCCAGTATAAGCCCGCAGATTCCATCCGGCAGACGGCTGTCTCTGATCGGACTGAACGGGATCAGTTCTGCCCCCATCTCCTCTAACAGCTTTCTGTTTTCCTGATAATAAAAACAGAAGGCCTCATCAACGGCGATTCCCACCCGTACTTTCTCACCGGAAGCGGTTATTTTTTCTTTCCTTTCAGATTCAAAAGAAATCACAGGGGCAGTTCCTGATAATTCAAGCAGTCCGTCTATGTCAACTGTCTCTTCTATTTTATAAGCCAGTTTTTTTAATTTATCCTTCAGTCCTTCCACTTCACCAGGAAGTACCAGCCCTAAATGGCGGCTGGAAAAATCTGCCTCTGCGCATTGGGGAAGATACCCAAAAACGCGGATTCCAAACGCCTCTAACTGGGGAGTTAACCGCTCTGCCATGACAGGTGATATTCTGTTTAAAATCACTCCCCGGATACGGCTGTCTCTCTTAAACTCCAAAAAACCTTTTAAAACAGCGGCCAGAGACAGACTGGCGCCTGCGCAGTCAAGGATAAGTACCACCGGTGCTTCCACTGTACAGGCCACTTCATAGGAGCTTGCCCAAGTACTGTCTCCACCCATTCCGTCATAATAACCCATGACTCCCTCGATGACTGAAATCTCTGTCTCCTGCGACTCCCTGATTAAAAGTTCTCTCACAGAATCTTTATCCAGAAAAAATGTATCCAGATTTCCTCCGTCTATTCCCAGAACAGCCTTATGAAACATGGGATCAATGTAATCCGGACCGCACTTAAAGGAGCGGCAGGTAATGCCTCTTAACAAAAATGCCTGCAAAAGCCCGCAGGTTATCATGGTTTTTCCGCTGCCGCTTTTTGGTGCGGCAAGCATGATCCGCTTATTTCCCTGATTCAAACGGCATTCCTCCTTCCCCTCCGAAGGAAATGATATAGACGGGATTCTGCCCCATCATCATGTGATAACTGCCTGCTGTTTTCGCCCTTGAAACCTGCATTTGAACAATCTCCGCTTCTATGGAATGTTTTTTCAGCCACAGAAGCATTTCAGATAAGGATTCCAGAGCAATGAAATTAGCAACAACCCGGACGTTCTGATTCATTCTTAAAACAAGATCTAAAACTTCTTCTAAATTTCCGGAAGTACCTCCCAGAAAAACATGAGTGGCTGTTTCAAGACCGGATAAGGCTTCCGGGGCGGTTCCTTTTATCACTGTGATACAATCTGCAGAAAATTTCTCTTTATTGGCTTCTATCAGTACCTGTGCTTCCGGCTTTTTTTCCACAGCATAAACTTTTCCGTTGGTTAAATACCCGGATGCCTCAACGGATACCGAGCCGGTACCTGCTCCAATATCATAAAGAATGGAATCCGGGCCCAGCTCCAGCTTGGATACACAAACCGCCCGGACCTCGCTTTTGGTCATGGGAACATCACCACGGACAAACAACTCATCTCTCATTTGCCACCTCTCACCTCTCAATCAATACCGCCGACAGGATATCAAACGTCTGATTCTTAAGCGTTTCTGGTGTTCCTATGGTGATCCGCTCATCTTCGTATGACAAACGTTCCCCTACAGACAGACACGCATTTTCATATCCATTCTCCTCTAAAAGACTGCACAAAGAGTTTACTGAATTACGCTTGTCCAGCAGGGCGAATATTCTCTGATTATTTTTCAATTCTTCCACCAGATCCCAGTTTCTGCCATGCAGGCTGATCAGCCGCACATTCTCCCAGCCGGTCCTTAGTCTGGCGCATAAGTAAGAGACGGAAGATACCCCTGGAAGAATCTCCGTTTCATAAAGTTCTGAATACGGTTCCTTTAAAAGAGCGGCAGCCATTTTTTCCGCACCGCTGTAAAAACCGGCATCTCCTGAGAAAAGAACTGCAATCCTCTTATAGCCCCCGTGTTCATTCAGCCAGGGAAGAATATCCTTACTTAAATAATAAGGCAGCTTTAATACATCCGGGCTTAAGTCTCCGATATCATGAAGAATCCGCTCAGCCCCGAATACCACCTGGCAGCTCTGCAGCGTTTTTAAGGCTTTCACCGTCATCTGCTCCGGTCCGCCCATTCCGGTTCCAATTAAATAAATGGCTCCTTTGCAGGAAGCTGTCTCTGCCGGTTTCTTCTTTATTAAAATTTTCTTTGCTTCTTCTAAGCCCACCCCTTCTTCGTTTAAAGGGCGTCCAATTACAACAGCTGTTATTTCACAGGAAGAAGCAGCCTGCAGTTTTTCCAAAAAACCTCCCGCCTGACCGGCTTCCTTTGTAACGAGAAAACGGATATCATACTGTCTGATCATGGCCTGGTTAAGCTCCAGAGAAAATGGTCCCTGCATTCCAATGATCCTGTTTCCCTTAAACCCCATCTGCTCACAGGCAGTGAGTACGGATACAGCGGGAAGAACTCTTGCATAGACCCGTTCCTCAAAGCCTTCAAGCTTTGTATAGGATTCAAGCTCCTTGCTTCCTGTCGTCGCCAGCACATTGCCTGAGCTCTGATTTAAAAAGCGGATGGCATCCTCCATGGTGTCCATCCATACCGCATGATCTCCCTCACCGCTGTCTTTTAACGACTCCCTTAGTATCCTTAAATGTTCAACCCCTGTTGCAGTGCATGCATGAAGAATATTCCGGCTCACTTCGGCAGCATACGGGTGAGTGGCATCCAGTACAAGGGTAATTCCTTTTTCCCTGATAAAGGCTTCCATTTCTTTCCCATCCATGGGAGTATCATGAATATGGAGAAACCGGCTTTCCACAAGCAGCATCTTCCCATATCCTGTTGCAACGCTGACCCATGCCTCAATCTGGTTTTCATGGCAGAATTCTGCCAGAAGCCGTCCTTCTGTTGTTCCTCCGAAAATCAAAATTCTACACATTTTTATATCCTCTTGGTGTGACCATTCTGCCGTTTATCTCTCTGGTCATGGAATTTCCTATGTAAACGGTCGTGAACATATCCACATTGGCATCTTTCAACTGGGAAAGAGATAAAACCTCCATCTCTTCTCCGTCTCTGCCGATGTTTCTTACAAGCCCGCAGACCGTCTCCGGTTTCTGGTATTGCAGCACGATTTCACAGGCATTTTTCAGATAATCCGCCCGTTTTTTACTTGACGGATTGTAAAGACAGATGACCATATCACAAAGGGCCGAATTTTTCAGCCTGTCTTCAATCAGTTCCATAGGCGTAAGAAGATCACTTAAGCTGATTACGGCAAAATCATGCCCAAGAGGTGCGCCAAGCACCGCTCCGCCGCTTAGTGCTGCTGTGACACCGGGAATTACTTCAATTTCTAAGTCCTGGGCATTATCTGCCAGCTGAAGAATGAGACCGCTCATGCCATATACGCCAGAATCTCCGCTGCAGACCATGGCAACCCGTTTTCCTTCCTGCGCTTTTAAAATTGCCATCTGACACCGTTCCTGCTCCTGCCGCATGGGTGTGGTGAGCATCTCTTTCTCCGGAAAATGTTCCCGTAAAAGATCCACATACACCGTATATCCTACAATAATCTCGCTGTCTTTTAACGCGCTCACTGCCCTGATTGTCATATCCTCATAGGAACCCGGACCGATCCCTACCACATACAATTTACCTGTTGTTCTCATATCGTTACCTTCCAATCCCTGACTGCAGCCGCAACTGTCACGCCGGCAGCCGCTTCTTTTTTTACAATCAGTTTTCCGCCCCCCAGCTCCTTAACACAGCAAAGCGCTGCCCGTTCGCATACATTGTCCACACCTGTAATCTGCTTTACAAATGGGGAAGGGGTAAATTCTCCTTCTATTCCGGCAAGAACCTCTGCCGAATATGTATAAAAAGGAACTCCCGTTTCTGCAGCAAATGCACAGATACCTTCTTCCTCTTTCTTTAAATCAATGCTTGCACAGCCTGCTATGGCAAGTGGAGATAAATTATGCTCTTTTAAAACCCTCGATACCCCATCCCGGATAGCTGTGACAGGTGTCCCTTTCCTGCATCCGATTCCCAGAATCAGAATTTTAGGAACAAGCCTGAGAAGATGATCCGTATTTCCTTCCTCCGGCAGATTGAAAAGAGTTATAAACAGACTTATGTCCGCTTCACCTCCTGAGCATAATTCATCCGGCAGCTCCCCTTCAATCGGAAAGTCACTGAAAAATCCAACCGTTTCTCCTCTTAACACAGCCGCTGATACCTTCTTTACCTTGTTAAGCTCTGTTATGGCAAGTCCCAGTCTTTTTGCAAACAGATCAACGGCAAATTTTCCATGTATATCGGTAGAGGTGGTAATCACAGCCTGACCTCCTGTGATTCTGGCTGCGCGCCCGGCCAGTTCATTCGCTCCCCCTAAGTGACCGGAAATCACAGAAATACTAAACCTTCCTTCGTCGTCTAAAACCACAACTGCCGGATCCACTGCTTTTCCTTTTAAACAGGGGGCAATGGAGCGGACCGCAATTCCCATTGCTCCGATAAACACAATTCCGTCTTTTTCCAGAAACTGTTTCCTGGTCCACTCTCCCAGGGACGATGTGAGAGGCTTTAATCCCCGTCCCGTTCCAAAGCCTTCGCAAAGATCTCCTGCTTTTATCAGTCCTTCCATCAGCTTAAGAGCGGTACTGGCTCCTGCTTCAGTAAAGCAAATGACAGCAATTTTCATACCGTCTCCCCGGTTCCTTTCCGAAATTCAGTAGTAAATGACGGGTCATAGAGAAGTGATCGCCTGTAATTGCTTTGTGATACAGCATCTCCTACCAGAATCAGGGCTGTTTTGCGTATCTGCTCCCTCAGCCCGCATTCCTCAAGCGTCTGAACGGTGCAGACTATTGTCTTTTCCTCCGGCCATGTCGCCTTATAACAAATTGCTGCAGGCGTCTCCGGAGAATACCCGCCCCGAATCAGTTCTTCCGACAGTTCTCTCAGCATTCCTGTACTTAAAAAAATTACCATGGTTGCACCGTGAGCGGCAAAAGAGGCAATGGATTCCCGTTCCGGTACCGGCGTACGCCCCGCCATTCTGGTTATAACCACACTCTGTGTTACATCCGGAAGGGTGTACTCCATCTTAAGCGCGGAAGCCGCGCCGCAGAAGGAGCTGACACCCGGACAGACCTCATAGTTAATTCCCCTGTCATCAAGCTCATCCATCTGCTCTCTGATGGCTCCGTAAATACAGGGATCTCCTGTATGAAGACGGATTGTCATTTCTCCTTTTGACTCCGCCTGTACTATGACCCCAATGACTTCTTCCAGTGTCATCTTCGCACTGTCATAGACAGCACAGCCTTCCTTTTTATAATCCAGAAGAGCCGGATTTACCAGAGAACCTGCATAAATAATCACATCCGCATGTTCTAAAAGCTCTTTCCCTCTTACTGTTATTAAATCCGGTGCTCCCGGACCTGCTCCTACAATATGTACCATGTTTACCTCACTATGATCAATGAATAATAACCTGCTTCGTCGGGAATCTCCATAAGTGAATGATAAACCCGCTCATCTGACATGCCGCAGTTCTCCACCATAACAGCCTCAAGTCCGCTGGCTCTGATTTCTTCCTTAACCGCCTTCATCTGTCTCCCCGCTTTCATAAGAACCTTTACACCGGGAAGCTTTAACGCCTCCTTGATCTGATAAGATGCGGGGATAATGTGAAGTTCCTCTGCTCCTGTAACCAAAGGGGTTCCAAGTCTTGCCGCAGCGGCGCAAAATGATGTGATTCCGCTTTCCAGCCGTGCTGCATAGCCTTCCTTCCAAAGCCTGTCTAAAAGATAGCTGCAGGTGGAATAGATGGAGACATCCCCGAGAGTGATAAATCCCACATTTTCTTCTCTGTCCAGCCGTTCCATCACCGCTTTTGTAGCAGATTCATGGCTTTCTAAAAGAACCTTCTTATCTTTTGTCATGGGCATGGGCAGATAAAGGCACTCCTTTTCCTCAATCTCCGGAACTGCCGCCCTTGCAATCTGGTATGCCGTACAAATATTTTTATCACTGTGGGGTATGGCAATGACATCCACTTCCCGGATTCTCCGGACCGCCTTTAAGGTCATCAGTTCCGGATCTCCCGGGCCCACTCCGATGCCATACATGATTCCAGCCATATGTTAACCTCCTGTCTGCTTTCACTTGTCTGTTATTCTGATTTTATGTATCCGCCGTAAAATATTTCTTAATCATCTCAGGGGCTTCCGGTGTCATGGAAAGAATCCCCAGGGTGTTTGAAAACGTAATTACTTCCACTTGAATTCCCCCTGTCCATTCCGTCATATATGCCTTTATTCTCTTTACCACCTCAGACATTACCGGTTTTAAAACTCCCAGTTCCTTTAAAATACCGGCTGCGGTTTCCATGGTATTGGCCGAACGGATGGCTTCCTTCTCTTCACTGCCTAAAAAAGCCCGGGCACAATCCCAAAGCACCTCCATACGGCGGTCTCCATACCTGGAGTGGGTATTTTCCACACCGCCCGCAACCTTTACAAGCTTTCCGATATGTCCCACAAAAAGGATCTGCTCAAACCCTTCTTCTTTCACCATTTTGCAGGATTCCCGGATAAAATTGCTGATGGTAACGCCTTCCCCTTCCGGAAGGTTTAACTCTTCTTTTATAAATGACTCTCCATAATTGCCCGGCGTTAAAATCACCCGTTTCAGCCCGGCCACTGCTTTCATATGAAGCTCCAGCTGAATGGTTGCAACCAGAGCCTCCTCACTCATGGGCTTTACGATTCCGGTTGTTCCAAGAATGGACAGTCCCCCTGTAATTCCAAGCTTTGAATTAAATGTTTTTTCAGCCAGCTCCCTGCCTTTTGGAATCCACACACAGATCAGCAAAGCGCCTTTGAAACCAGCCATTCTTCTTACTTCATCCACTTCATCAAAAATCATGCTTCTGGGCACCGGATTAATAGCCGGATATCCAACAGGTGAAGAAAGGCCGGGTTTGGTCACCCGGCCGACACCTTCCAGTGCTGTTAAAACCAGCTGCCCGAATTCACCGGTCCTTTCTCTTATGAAAGAACAGCCGGCTGAAGATCCGCCTTCTAAAGCTTCATTTAAGAATTCCACAGATGCAAAGATCAGCGCCTTGTCGGTAACATCCGGATCATCACCTGCATCTTTTCTGACTGCACAGGACACCTTGTCCTGCTTCATGACAACATGAAAAAGGGGCAGATCGGCTTCCGTCCCTTTTGGCGTCATTAGCTTCATATGTTGTAGCGGGTTACCCGAAAGCAGCATTGCTGCCGCCGCTTTGGCAGCAACAGCCGCACAGGTACCAGTGGTAAATCCGCATCGCAATTCTCTTTTTTCCATATTTCTCTTCCTCTTTGAAAAATATTATAAGAGATTTTTGCTTCCGGTGCAAGGAATTTCCTGCTTTTTACCTATACTTCCTCTTTTTTCTCAATTGCGTCGTTCTTCATTTCTCTTTTTCTTTTAGTAATCAGACCGCCGATCCGGCCGCTCTCCTTTGCACTTAAACAGCGCCAGCCTCCGGTTATCACCTTTTGGTCAAGACCAAGCTCCGTTGCTATTTCAAATTTAAGTATCTCCTCCGGTTTTAAGTTGCGGGGATCAAAGGGTTCTGTTTTCTTTCCTTTTGGCATACTGTCGTTCTCCTTTCATAAATCTAAAAAGAGTATGCCCGTTTCAGATGGAAATAAACTCCATTTGAATAAAACAAAAGAAAGAAGCAAAAACCCGCTTCTTTCTTCTTAAATAAAACTATCTTCTTGGTATAATCACTGCTGCAATGATATAAGCCACAATTCCGGAACCCGTGCAAGCAAGGATTGCCCATAAAAGACGTATAATTGTGGGGTCTACATCAAAATATTCTGCAATTCCGCCGCATACACCGCACAGCATTTTGTCCGTATCAGAACGGTATAATTTTTTCTCCATGATTTAATCTCCTCTCTTGTTTTCACTATGCTGACTTTATTGATAAAAATTCACATCAATTGCTCCTGTACTGCAATCCAGATCCATGTTCTTGTCGGCAGAATAATCCCAGTTATCTCCGCTGGCAACGCCGGCCATCTGTTCATCTGCAATTTTAATGGCCCCAAGGCTTGACTGAACCTTATAATTATAATCTTCCTTTTTCCCGGAAAGAAGCAATTTTACTGCACCCACGCTGCATTCTCCATTGATATCACCAGTGGTTGTTCCGGTATATTCCACAGCTCCCACACTGCATTCAATATTTAAATCATTGACATTTCCCTGCCTAACGGTAAGTGCGCCTGCTTTTACTTCCAGATTCATATCATCTGCAGATAAGGAACTGCAGACTACAATGGGGGTGGCTCCCTCTCTCTTCATCATGCCTTTCTTCCTGGATACTTCTAAATCCACTTTTGAAAAACGATACCCCTTTGGCACACTGATTATCATAACCAGATCTGTGTCATCTGTCATAATCCCGCCGCCGGCAGTCAGTTCCAGTTCTCCATTGGATTCTCCTATATGCCAGTTGCCATCGTCTTTGTTGCAATATATGGTTAATTCGCTCACAGCAGGATCTTCTTTTATAAAAATCCTTCCCGCCCTGATCTCCGCTTTCAGGCTATTTGCTGTACCAGTGGTATAAATCTGCCGGCCTGATTCAGCAGGTTCATCAAGATCAAGGTAGGAATAATCTCCTGTTTCCACTGCATGATTTTCAAAATCCATATCGTCAAATGAAAAATTATTCCTCCAGTGGACCACTTCCCCCGGCGCAATATCCCAGATATTAGCTCCATAGGAGGCAGCGGCTGCAGCCATGGCTCCTCCTGCAACCACAAGGATTATTCCTGCGATCAGACATCTTTTCACAAATTTGTTCATGTCCGGGCCCTCCTTCCATGCAATAATCTGCTAAACATATTGATACAGCTTCGAAACAGAAATGGAAGAAACTTTCCGTAAAATACGCCGCACACTGCCAGTGAGACGACGCCAAGACCAAGTATGAGTATCCCCAGCCCCAGTAACAATATTCCGTCTAAGGGATGAATGATCATGGCAGTAAAACCAGCAACTGCCAGGGCAAATCCGGCTGCAAGTAATGCAAAAGTGATTGCTCCTACTGCCACCACTGCTGCAACCAAAACTCCGAAAAGACCAGCCAGTATGCCTACAATCCCTCCGCCAATGCCAAAAAGCATGGGGGATGCAGCGATGATCAGTATAATCCACAAAATAATCTTAATAAGACGTCTGCCATCCCTGGATTTGCTTTCTGCAGGTCTCCTTCCCGTTTGTTCATACCCACTGTCTTTTTCCGGCTGCTCTGTAACCTCCGGGAGATCGTAGCGCTTTGCCATCTGGAAATTAGGATCCCGAAAGCGTTCATCCTGATAACCGCTTTCCGTAAATTCACCGCCGTCCTTTAAATGACCGTTCATATCAGCCCGGATCATGGCTGCAATCCGCTCCGGACTTCCAAATTCACGAATCACCGAATCCTCATTCTCCGCCCCAGCTTCTTCCAGATAATCTCTGTAATATTCAATTGCATCTTCTTTTTCTTCATCCGGAATATCCGCCAGCAGATATTCCAGCTCTCTCATAAACTCATCCCTGTTCATATATGTGCCTCCTCAAAAATACGGGATATCTTCTGCGAATAGCCTGCCCATTCGCTCTTATAGAGATTTAACTGTATCCGCCCTTTTTCCGTAATCTTATAATACCTGCGGTTTCTTCCATCGTATGCAAGATCATATACTTCAAGACATTCTTCCTTCTGAAGCCTGCGAAGCACAGGATAAAGCGTTGATTCTGAAATCTCAATAACATTTCTTACATCCTGGGTGATCTTGTAGCCGTAAGTTCCCTCCTGGTCTTTCGATACGACCGCCAGGACAATGGCGTCCAATAATGCTGCTCCTGTGTTAAAAACCATACGTCCACTCCTATCTTTCCTGCCTGGGTGTTCCTTTATTCTCTGCTTTCTCCAGGATCCTTTGGTATGATCACTGCTGCGAGTATATAAATGGCAATACTTCCGCCGATTAAGGATGCGCCTGTAAATAGATGAAACAGATGCCTCCATGTCTGAAACAGCATGAGCAGAACCCATATCAGCCTTATCATAACCGGATCCACAACCAGATACTCCCCGATTCCTCCGCAAACTCCACATAAAACTTTGTTCTTCACTGAACGGTACAAACGTTTCGATCCCACGATTGACCACCTTTCCTCTGACTTTTTAATTTTCATTTATAATATTATTTATGTTTGTATATTATATATTGTATAATATATTGTTATTATATGCTATATAATATTAGTTGTCAACACCCATTAGAAAAAAATGCAAATTTGTAAACTTGATTACATAACGGGAAGATCGGAATGCAATTGACCATTTTATGTGTTATAATGTACTGGATTAATAGGTATGACATTTTTCTAAATTTCAAAAGGAGCTATTCTTATGAAACGAAAATTATTGCCATTTTTATATGTAGATTTCGTAATACCGCTTCTATGCTGTATACTTCTACCAAGCATTGCAACTAAAGCGAAATTAAAATTTATTGATAACTTTATTTATAAAGATGTTCAAAAAGCATCAACTTTTAATTCTGTTATCTTTGGAATTGCGGTCTATATTCTTTGTTTTATATTTATCAAGTTATTGAATACATTATATTTGAATATTATTGTATCATTTGCAATTATTTTTTTTCTATCTTGGCAATTAATACCGCTGAAAGTTGATTTTTATAAATTTAGTTTCAATTATGTCAATGCTCTTATAGGAATATATCTATCTGCAATGACGGTAAATAGTTATTATTTATTGAAGAGCAATAAAAAACATAACTAATACTTATAATATTAATAAAAAGAGCCAGTATATACGCCTTCATTTTTGAGATTACAAATTTAAGGGTCACGACCCATAAAAAAGAAAGCTTCGCAAAATTAGCTGAGCTTGCAAAAGCTAAGGTAGCTTTATCAAAAGATTTCCCCCGGAAACTTTACGTTTTACGGGCTTTTTTTATTTTCAAAACCCGTTTAAAAAGAGGTGTTTATGATTCGTAATTTCTACTCATATTTGTTATCATATATTTTTCTTGTAAATTAACATTTTTTTATTCAATTGATATAAATTCTCTGGCTTGGCTTTTTAAGGTAGATATATCATTAAAGTATCTAGTGAAATTATAAAAAAGCAACGAAATATTTACGATTTATATTTGCATACATTAAAAGTAATAAAAAATGAAAAGTAGTGTTACTAATTATAAGTTTAAAACGTTTATATAATAGAGGGCGATAAATTACCCATAAATAAAATGAAAGAAAAAATGTCATAATTGTTTATTTGATAAAAGCTTAGTTGGGTATTGAATTTATATTTGATGGTATTCGCATATACCATATACCATGAAACCAAAGAAAGAGGTGATTCCCTTCCCTGTTAGTAATTCTTATACTGAATGGGGCACTTTTAAATTATCAAAAAGCATTACCGGTACTACAGTGGCATCGGTATCTGTTATAATTAATGCTATCGTTAAATTTGCAAACATTAATCCTTATCTTAAAATAACGGTAACAGCTATTTCTGGAATTGTTAATTATATAGTACAGAAAAATGTTAAAAGAGTATATTATAAGGAAGTAGTATCTTTTAGGTGGGCTCAGATACCAAATGTAACTTTACAGCAAAAAGCCGTTGAACGTACTATACGTACTTTTTACACAGACAGCAATTATGCAACAAAAATTGGATCTACAACAACGTATGTTTATTCCAGCAGTTATAAGGATTAGGTGATTGATATAAAAGTTAAAATTATAGGTATTTTAAGTTATATTATTATCATTGCGGGATTGATAATGGGAGAAAAAGTATCCACGAACGCCACACTGTGGAATATTATCAAATCAGAATTTTGGAAGATAATTTTTATAATATCTGTAGGTATTATCACAGAAGTGGTTGTTGGATATTATCGAAAAAACAAATGAGATGAGCCGCAATTTAGAAGATAAGGCTATTTCCTGATTTGCCAATGTATAATCCGTGTCAGGTTATCTCCCCTTAAATAAGGGATTTCAGAAGAGAAAGAGGGTGTCGCAAAATCACTAAAATAAAGTGATGAAGTGACACCCTCCTTCTATGTAAGTAAATTATCAGAAAAGATTCTCGTTTTGCGAAGTACTTTACCTTTTTAGGCGTACTTTAATAAACCTTTCGTTTTTTTCCTTTTTCTTATGCTGTTTTCAATGGAAACAGATAACTTTCTGTCCGTTCATTCTGTATCTTTGCATGAAGTTTATTAATGTTATAGTCCATACAAAGCAAGAGTATTTCCAATTTCACCTTGGTTTTCCCACGAAGTAAGAATCTTTGGAACTCATAGTCGTTTTTTATTCTGGATGACTCTTCGGAGTCCGTTTTTCTATTTTTAGTTAAAAAAGGGGAGCTATTGCTCCAATAGATTATTCATCTATTTTTGCAACAGCCCCAGTTAAAACCACAGATGATTTTTAGCCTATGATGTTTTTACAAGATACTTTTCAAAAGCCTTCTCTACTTCTTCTTCCTCATCCGTGTACGCTGTAAGTTCCAGTGTTTCCTCCAGATTCAGGCTGAAAATTCCCATAATGGATTTTGCATCTACCATGTACTTAGACTGGGATAAATCCATTTCACAGTCAAAATGACTGCAAATTCGGTTAAATTCCTGTACATTTGCTGCTGTCGGTATATAAACCGTTCTCTTTACCATATTAAGCCTCCCGATTTTATTTTTCTTCAGATAATGATACAGGGCACCAATGAGATTGGAATCATTAAAATAGCGGCAGGCAGTGACTTCCGGTGTAGGTAAAAAAGGAGACAGCTTCCGCAGAGGATGCTCATTGCAAAATTTCTCCACATGTTTTCTGACATACTCAATCAGAAGAGGTTGTTGACTGATACCGCCTCCGATTGCCACAAGCTCTGCATCAAAAAGTACCTGTAAGTTATAAATCCGCACCGCAAGCTGTTTCGTAAAGCGGTCTAACCCCTTTAATACCTCCGGATTTCCCTGTTCGGCCATCTCAAAGATCCGGATACCATCAAGCTCTTCCTTCGGAATTCCCGTTTCTTCTGACACTGCTTTTACCAGTGCCGGAGTTCCTCCTGTTGTTCCCCAATATCCGGTCATCTGGTCCAGATTTTCATCTGATACTGCCATGTAGCTGAATTCTCCTGCAGAAAAATGATTTCCCTTATAAATCTTCCCGTCGATGATCAGACCTCCTCCCACAGCGGTTCCCAGTACAAGCACAATCCCGTTTCTAACGTCCTTCAGACTTCCCATCCATTTTTCTGCCAGAGCCGCACATTTCCCGTCATTTTCGATTGTAACCGGTACTTTGCACCTTTCCTGAAGCAGTTCAACCATATTATGACCTGAAACACAGCTTAGCTTCCCGCCTGTATAGCAGTATCCTGTTTCACTGTCTAATATTCCGGGTGCACTCATAGCAATCCCTTCTGCCCTGCCTTCATACTTTTTGAATATGGAATGCAGGGTTTCCAGATAATCCTCCAGTCCATCGCTTTTATAAACCGTTGTCTTAACCTTTCCTTTTTCGATAATCTCCCCGCCCTCATTCATAAGTGCATACTTAATAAATGTACCGCCTGCATCAATTACCAGATATTCCATTTGTCTTCTCCTCCTTCTCCAGTTTTCGCAGCAAGTAGGCTGGAGTACAGCTCCATGCGTGGCAATAGCTGTTTACAGCGGATGAACCATAGGGAGATTCTTCCGGATTTTCCGGGTTATACAGTTCCCAGAATGTATCTGCCCCCTGAGAAAGCATTCCGCCCCAGTAATATTTCATATAATCTACCGCCATTTTCTTTTCTCCGCACAGAATCAGCGCCTCCACATAATGATGATTCATGTAAGGCGTCACCATCCCCATAGCGGGATTCATCTCTGTAATTCGTTTTATGAGCGCACCAGCCTCTTCACCTTTTATGACACCTGCCAGTACCATCCATACCTGGCTTGCATAAGAAACCTGACGTTTAGCCCCGCTGATAAACACATTAAGCTTTTCATCCCATAAATACTTCATAGCCGCACTGCTGCAATACCCCTTTTCCTCCTGTAATTGCTTTGCAATCTCTTTTTCCCCCAGAATCGTAGCTAGCTCAATCGCTGCCTTCAGGGTATAGATATAGATTGCCTGAGCACTGGCCTGTTTGTCAAGTCCTTCTTTCCAGTCAACAAAGCACCAGAACTTGTCGCTGCCTTCAATTAAATACTTATCATTGAAACGCTCTCTTGCCAGTTCGATCTGCCGGTAAGCCGGCTGCCAAAGTTCCTTTAAGGTTTCCAGATCCTTTGATGCCTCATAATAGTCCTTCAGAGTAGATATAAAAAACAGAGAATAATCAAATAAAAAAGTATCATCTACAAGATACTCCGGCTCTGTAAAAACACAGGCACCGATGGCTCCATCATCTCTGGTAAGTCCGCCGAACAGATACAGGCATCTTTTGACTATATCATAATTTTTAAAGGTTTCATAATTGGCAAGTGCCTGCAGCCTTAAATCACCCAGCCAAAGCCGCCTGTCACGTTTGGGACCATCCTCAAACACAGACTGCATACAGTTTTGGAGCGTCCGTAAGCTGACTCTGTCCAGCTGTCTCATGAGCGGATCAGCAACAGATGCCACCCCTTCCATACTCACTGCCGAAACGGCCCTGCACATAACTTCCTCCACCGCCACCTGGTATTTTAAAGAGGTATCCACCACATAAATCTCCAGAAAGCGGAACGCATACCTTCTTGGAAGTTCCAAACATACGGGAAGTACATCAATATGTATATACTCTTCCTGAATCCATCCCCTGCTGATCCAGCCATTGTATTCTTCGGAATTTTCTATTATTTCTCTGGCAATTTCACCAAATTTCAGTCTTAAGTATGCTGGTGCATCCTGAGGACTTCCGGCTGATTTTAGCTTTAAACTGACATATCCTACCTGATGATCTCCAAAATCCAGAACAATAGAATCTCCTTTTTTCAGTAAAATACCGGATAAATCTTTAAGCTTTGCTCCTGGATGAATCTTCCCTATTTCATCCACAGTTACTATACCCGCCGGTTTCACCAGATTTTCTATCAGCTTTCCCTCCAGTTTTTTTGCTTTCTCTATAAATGCCTCATTGGTAACTCTCTTCATCTCTAAATCAATACTGACTGCTGCCATAATTATTCCTTTCTTAACGTTTTGCCGCTCTTCTTTCCTCCAACTCCCGGTTAATCTGCGGAAGTTTTTTATCCAGGTCATACATCAGGAAAGTAATAATAGTCAAAATATTAGTTGCAAGAGGGATCCAGATATACATGGCACTGATGGCATTTAAGGCAGAGTCTGTCTGAACCTGTACGTTTGCCATATAACCGCTTGATGCCAAAAGTGCTGCAGCAACAGAGCTTGCGACTGCCATTCCCACCTTGCCTATAAATCCGTTTACTGCTGACATGGTCCCTGCAATGTTAACTCCTGATTTCCATTCACCATAATCCACCGGATCAGGCTGAATGGCGAAATGCATGCTTCCCTTCAGTCCATATCCCAGGGCTGACACTGTCACTCCTGCAAGCACGACTGGAACTGAAGTTCCCCCTGCGAAAACAATAAGAAGTCCGGCTCCGTGAAACACAGAACCAGTTATCATTAAATTTCTTTTTGAAGTCAGACGAGCCAGAAACGGAACACAGAGGTTTGTAATAACAGGGATTAAGGTTGTAATGGTCGCCGCCACACTTGAAAGCTCTTTATTGTTGAGGTTATAAGTAAAGTAATATATGATGGCTCCTGCCTGAATAATAAAGCCGCCGAAAAACCAGATAATATTGGCAGCAAACAATAGCCATGGCTTATTGTGAATCAGACAGTTAATACTGGCCTTCAGGCTTGTCTTTTCTTCACTTACCTGCACTCTTTCCTTTGTGTTGAAAAAGCAGAAAAAGAATACCAGACATCCTATGATACCGAAAATCATCATTACGATTCGAAATCCTACGGCTTCATTTCCGTTGCCAAAACGATCTACCATCTTGAGAGCAAAAGCAGATACTACAGTAGAACCGATATAAGAGAAAAACACACGGCTGGCAGCCAGATTGGTTCTCTCCTGAGGATCTGCTGTCAGAGACGGCAGTATAGAGGCCATGGGAATATTTACAATGGTATAGGCAAGAGATAAAAGCATATAGGTTACATATGCATAAATGAGCATCCCCTTCTGTGAAATATTCGGTACGCTGAACGCCAGAAACGCAGTAACCGCAAACGGTACCGCACCTGCAAAAATCCATGGTCTGGATTTCCCCCATTTCGTATTAGTTCTGTCAATAAGAATCCCCACTGCCAAATCTGTAAATCCATCAAAAATTTTAGTTACCAGAAACATAACGCTTACTGCCGCTGCATTTAAATGCATCACATCTGTATAAAAATATAATAAGTACAAAGAAATTACCTGCCAGATCAGATTACAGGCAAAATCAGAAGAACCATAGCCAATCCGCTGCCTCCACTTGCTTTTTTTAATCTCTTTCTCAAAAGTATCCATCTTCTCCTACCTTTCCTTTTTATTGATAGTTGTATCCTATCATCTGGCAAAGGTTTTGACTAATGACTAATTTATGTTATTGACTTGATATTTTTTAAGATGGTACACTAATAGAAAGAACACCATCGGAGGAAGCTGTGATGAAAATACACAAGAATGATTTTAAAGATTTTATTTCTTCATTTAATGAAGATGAAGAATTTTACCGCTGTCTTTATGAAGCGGAACAACGCTCTCCCCAGACTTTTTCCTTATATGTGAACTCTTTGGACCAGGAATATATCGAACGGCGCCAGCTCTATGTCCCCTGCCTGCACCCTGTATGGCATCCATATATATCTGAAAACACATTTTTTAAATCCTCTTCACAGAATATTTACATTGTCAAACATAACCGCTATTCTCCGGAATTTATACATGAGCATGAATTTTATGAATGCTTTTACGTTTATTCCGGTGCCTGCGCCAATACCATTCAGGGAAAAAAAAGAGTGTGTAAAACCGGAGATTTATGTATAATTCCGCCTAAAACCAAACACAGCATTGCCGTATTGGATGACAGTATCGTGATTAATATCATGATTAAATCCACTGCCTTTCATGCAACCTTTTTCGAGCTGTTCGCCAACAACAATGCTTTGTCCCTCTTTTTTGCCTATACCTTGTATAAAAAAACAGAAAACAATTACCTGCTGTTTCATACCAGGTCAGACGAGGTAATCTGCTCCCTGATCGAAGATATCTATATTGAATTTTACGGACATGAAAAGTACTCTGATCCCCTTTTGGACAGCTATCTTCTCACCTTCTGGGCAATCCTGCTGCGACGCCATGAAAAGCATCTGGAAAGCTTTTTAAATACCACCCACGAAAACCTTGTCCTGCCTGATATCCTGAATTACTTTCAGACACACTTCATGGATATCACGCTTTCCTCTGCCGCAGAACATTTCAGCTTTTCCGTCCCCCATTTCAGCAAGCTGGTCAAGGATCATACAGGCCAGACCTTTACTAAGCTTATCCGGAACATACGAATGGAAAAAGCCTGCCGGGCACTTAAGACTACGAATTTAAGCATCTCTTCCATTTGCGAAATTATTGGTTATACAAATCCGGAACACTTTAACCGGATTTTTAAGGAAACCTTTCATATGACTCCCGGAGAATATCGAAAAAATAAATGAATACCTTCGGCACACAAGCCCCTCTGTTGAACTTCTATTGGTGGTTATATCTTTACAAAAAGCTTAAATAGCAGCAGGTATCCTCTGAATGAAATGAAAAGGATACCTGCTGCTATAATCCAAAACCAGACGTGCAAACATCTGCATTATTCTTTTTTTCTACAAGCTAAACACATGCAGCAGACGTTTCAAATAATCCCCAAACTTCGCCTCCCGCACAGCTCCCGCTGTCAGAACTGGTACCTCGCCGATCTTTTTCCCGCCAAGAGTATAGATCAGATTTCCTGCCGGCTGCCCATCTTCTACGGGAGCCGTTACGGAAGGAACCAGCTCCAGATTCCTTTCTATCGCAGTAAAATCCTCCCCCTTCAGGCTTAAATAAGAAAACGAACCGCCGTACTTTAAGGGAACTATCTCTTCTACACCGTTATCCACAACCATATCCGGAAGAGGCAGCATCTCTTTGTCTTCATACAGCTTGCAGTTTGCATAACCATAGTTTAACAGAGTCTGGGCATCTGCAAATCTCACTTTATAATCAGGTGCAGCCATGATGGAAGCAATCAGACGGACACCGTCTTTTTCGGCAGTCGCAGAAAGACAGTACTTTGCAATAGATGTAGATCCGGTTTTTAAACCAGTTACCTGAAAGTTTGTTGCCATTTTTAAAAGCTTGTTGGTATTGGAAAGTCCGAATTCCTTTGTTCCCTGTTTTGTCACGTGAGTGATATTTTCCATCCATATTGTAGAGTAATTATGAATCTGGGGATATTTATTAATCAGTTCCCTGGACATAATTGCAATATCTCTTGCAGTGGTTACATGAGTGGGGGATTCCGTAAGACCGCAGCAGTCTTCAAAATGGGTATTTGCCATTCCCAGAGCAGCTGCCCGCTCATTCATCATTTTCACAAATTCATCCTCTGTTCCTGCTATGTATTCTGCCATGGTAACAGAAGCATCGTTACCTGACGCTATAACGATACATTTAATAAGAGTTTCAACCGTCTGAACTTCTCCTTCTTCCAGAAATACCTGGGATCCGCCCATGGATTTGGCATGAGCACTGGTCACAACCTCATCCGTCATTTTAATCTTACCAGATTCCAGAGCATCAAAAATAAGGATCAGCGTCATAATTTTTGTGATGCTGGCAGGACTTCTCTTTTCATCTGCATCCTTCTCGTAAATGACCTGCCCGGTAGATGCTTCCATCAAAATCGCACTTGGAGACTGCAGCGCCGGACCGCCTTCTGTGTTAACTGCCTGGGCCTCTTCCGCCTTTACAATCATGTCCGAGGCAACCGCTATATCCGGCACCTGCCCTGCCGCCGTCTGACATAAACAGGAAAATAGCAGAAAAAAGCTTAATAAAAATGCTGTAACTCTTTTCATGTTATACACGTTCCTCTGATCAATACCTTTCTATCATTGTATGGGACTGCTTCCCCTACATATGCCACTTTTACTAAAAAAAATTACCTCATTTTCATTTCATCTTTCTACAAAGTATGCTATACTTGGACAGGGATTGTTATTTTAGTAATAGTTACAACCAAAAATATAACAGAATTATGAGGTTTCGTTATGAATCAAAATGATTATCGAAAATGGACTGTTGGAAAAGGGCCGAAAAATCCAAAAAATCTGGTAGCAGTCATTCTTGCCGGACTGCTGATTGTAATAATAATGATACTCTGCGGTATCATTATTAATAAGAAGATGGGGCATAGAATCCTGCCCGCTGATTCATCGGTGGCATCTGTTTCTTCCGAAAGTGAAGCACAGCCTGCTTCTGAGGAAACTACTAATGCCAGTACATCACAGGCAGATGATCTGATGGCTCTTTTATCAAACGCAGAGAATCTCGCATCCCAATATGATTATGACGGAGCCATTAACCTTTTAAAATCCGATGCCGCATTAGCATCAAAAGAGGAAGTTGTTTCAGCTGTTACCGGCTATGAGGCATCTAAAGCTGCCCTTGTCCGGATGAATCCGCAGGATGTCACCCATGTTTTTTTCCATTCACTGATTATGGATACATCCAAGGCGTTTGACGGTGATTCCAAGCAGGACGGATACAACCAGATGATGACTACCAAAGATGAATTTATAAAAATGATGCAGTCCATGTATGACAAGGGTTATGTTCTTGTAAAAATTCATGATCTGGCTTATGAAACAAAAGATGAAAACGGCAATCCAAAGTTTGTATATGGAGACATTATGCTGCCTCCGGGGAAAAAAGCCTTTGTGTTGTCTCAGGATGATTTATGCTATTATGAATATATGCAGGGGGATGGCTTTGCCACCCGCATGATTATCGGAGAGGATGGCTATCCTGCCTGTGAGATGCAGATGGATGACGGCAGTGTTTCTGTCGGTGATTATGATGTAGTGCCGATTCTTGAAAACTTTATAAAGACCCATCCCGGTTTTTCCTATAAGGGCGCAAGAGGAATCCTGGCCTTTACCGGATACAATGGAATTCTCGGCTACCGGACGGACGAAGCCTATAAAGATACCAACCCCAATTACGAAGCAGACCGCCAGGCGGCTGCCAAGGTTGCACAGGCGTTAAAGGACCACGGCTGGGAGCTGTCTTCCCACAGCTGGGGACATCGTAATATGGGTTCTATTTCCATGGAACACTTTAAGACTGATACGGATAAGTGGGAACGCAATGTAGAGTCTATTATCGGACCTACTGATATCATACTGTTTCCCTTTGGAAGCGATATCGGAAGCTGGACTCCCTACACAGACAGCAATGAACGTTTTACATATTTAAAATCCAAGGGCTTCCGCTACTTCTGCAACGTAGATGCAAGTAAGACCACCTGGATGCAGCTTGGACCTGATTACTTCAGACAAGCCAGAAGGAATTTGGATGGTTACCGGATGTTTTACTATCCTGACAGTTTAAGTGATTTATTTAATGTATCTGATGTATTTGATCCGGCAAGACCTAAGCCGGTTCCGCCTATGAAATAATAATGATAATAATAGTCCATATGCAAAGACTGACACACACTGGTTAAATTTAAAAACCAGCATGTGTCAGTCTTTTTTAATATAATTCTTTTAAAATTGCACAAATCCTTTCACTGGTTTTGCAGGTTCTACCGACTCGGCATATAAAACCGGTCCTTCCCCTTCATAATCTTTCCAGTACTCATATGCAATTCTGGCTTTCACGCGAACCCACTGCTTTGTCTCAAGATCTTTCGCATCCCTGGATTTGGTTATAAAGCCCAGAAACGTCATATCGTCTTCACAGCAGGTCATGGCCATACGGCCGGGTACAAAGTAATTCTTTGGAAAGTCGGGAGTTTTTAAAACCATTGCGGTAAATTCCACCGTCTTACCTTCATATCGGTCCCGGCGTTCCATGCAGTCCAGATACCAGATTCCATATGCTTCCGGTGATATTTCCACTAAATCGGCGCTGATATCATAAGGTAAGTCCTCTTCTGCGATTTCATTGACTTCTCCCTCAGAATCTTCAAACACAATTTCTCCCCGTGGGCACATGGCCTTTAATGTACGCCGATAGCCGGACAAATCCTCTATTCCATCACAGCGGTTGCAGATAATCATCTCAGAGTTGCGTACCATGGCATACAAAAGTGACTTCATATTGGCAGCATACAGATCAAAGGTTGACATATCAATCAGCGTTATCTGCTGATAGACCTTCCAGTCATCAGGAAGCTTCAAATCATCTAAATTCCACATGCCATTCCATTCGATTAAAACTCTCTCCGGATTATACAAAAGCTCCAGTTCCAGAAGTCTTTCCCGGTTTAATTCTTCCAGGCTGTCGATGTAAACGGCTGCTGTCTTTGTCTGTTTCAGCAGCTCATCACTGTATTCCGTTTCACCTTCTTCGCAGATAATGAGAAGTGTCTTCCCTTCCGCCTTAAAATAATCCTGCTCCATGGTAAATTGAAGGAACTGGGTCTTTCCTGACTCTAAAAATCCATCGATCAGGAAAACCGGCATAAAATCATCTTCCATTTCGTCGATATTACTCATGATTCCCTCCAATTCATCTATTTGCCAAAGGCCTGTTTTAACTCTTCTTCTTTCAGATCAGCCCCGATTACGCAAACCTTTCCGGTGTATTCCGGTTTCCCGTCCCGAATTTCATATTGCTCCGGTACCAGATCAAAATAAAGCCATGTCCCCTTTTCCATGCCGGGAATCATGCCCTTGGCACGAAGTACATCTCCAAAACCATCTCCATATGCAAGTTCGTCAAGAATCTGATCCAGTGTCTCCTTACTCATTGCAGGTACATTCTCAAGTCCCCAGCTGCTGAATACTTCATCTGCATGATGATGATCGTGGTCATGACCGCAGCTGCAGCCTCCCTCATGATCGTGATCATGGTCGTGGTGATGGCCTCCGCAGCCGCAGCCGCCTTCTTCGTGGTCATGATCATGATCGTGATGCGCTTTCAGTTCGTTCATCAGATCATCTTCCATGGTATCCGGCTTTTCGATTATTTCAAGGAGCTGTTTACCGGATAATTCTTCACAGGGTGTTGTAACAATCACTGCCCCGGGATTCAGTTCCCGGATTATTTCAACTGCAAGATCCACTTTGTCAGCAGGAGCAATGTCTGTACGGCTTAATACTACAGTTCCGGCATTCTCAATCTGATTGTTGAAAAATTCTCCGAAATTCTTCCGGTACATTTTACATTTCTGGGCATCTACAATGGTAACTGCACTGTTTAAAGTAACCTGAATTTCAGCTGCCACATCTTTAACAGCTTTCATAACATCTGATAATTTGCCTACGCCGGAAGGCTCAATGATGATACGGTCCGGATGATAGGTTGTAAGCACTTCTTTTAAGGATTGTCCGAAATCACCAACCAGAGAACAGCAGATGCAGCCGGAATTCATTTCCCTGATTTCCACGCCGGCATCCTTTAAAAAGCCTCCATCAATTCCTATCTCACCAAATTCATTCTCAATCAGGACAACCTGCTCGCCTGAAACAGCTTCCTGCAGCAGCTTCTTAATAAAAGTAGTTTTTCCGGCTCCCAGAAAACCGGATATAATATCAATCTTTGTCATACGAATCAATACCTCTTTCTTTCCAGAGTTTAACAATTACAACTACTTATTGTGTCACAAACAGGGAACAAAGTCAAGCAGAGGTCCCAGGGTTTTTCTCTGCATATTGTTAACGTTTTATCAGATTTATGCTGAAATGCAAAAAAAACTTGAATTTTGGACATACTATGGTAAAATACATGCAACTGCTTTGACTTAAGGTCGAATGTGTGCACCAAACAACAGAAGGAGATTTTTAACCATGGAAAAACGCGGCGTAAAAGAATTCCTGAAAAGGAAAAACGTCACAATTACGGTCCAGACCTATCTCATTGACGCATTGGGTGCTATGGCATTTGGCCTTTTTGCGTCTCTTTTGATCGGAACCATCTTCCAAACTCTGGGCCAGCAGCTTAACCTGGAACTATTCAAGGTAATTGCAGATTATGCAAAAAGTGCCACTGGCGCTGCACTGGGTGTGGCAATTGCCTATGCACTTCATGCACCTGCGCTGGTATTGTTCTCTGCAGCTACCGTCGGTATTGCAGGCAATGCCTTAGGCGGGCCGGTAGGTGCACTGGCCGCAACAGTAATTGCCACAGAGCTTGGAAAAATGGTGTCAAAGGAAACCCGGCTGGATATCCTGGTAACACCGGGAGTTACCATCATTTCCGGTGTTTTAATTGCTCAGTTTATAGGACCCGGTGTCGCAGGGTTTATGAACTGGTTCGGAAGCCTTGTAAAAACCGCCACAGAGCTTCAGCCCTTCTACATGGGTATACTGGTCTCTGCTCTCATCGGCATCGCACTGACACTGCCAATCAGCAGTGCCGCCATCTGCATCGCCCTCTCTCTTGACGGATTGGCCGGCGGTGCTGCAACAGCAGGCTGCTGTGCCCAAATGGTGGGTTTCGCCGTTCTTTCCTTCCGGGAAAACGGAGTCGGAGGTCTGATGGCACAGGGCCTTGGAACCAGCATGCTGCAGATGGGGAATATCGTGAAAAACCCGAAAATCTGGATTCCTCCAACTCTTGCCTCCATGATCACCGGTCCCATAGCGACCATGGTGTTCCAATTGAAAAATATCCCGGCCGGCTCTGGCATGGGAACCTGCGGATTAGTGGGTCCCATCGGAGTTTATACAGCCATGGGGGGCGGTAAAACCATGTGGCTTGGTATTTTATTTGTCTGCTTTCTCCTTCCGGCTGTCATTACACTGGTTTCAGGAGAACTGTTAAGAAAAGCAGGATGGATAAAATTTGGTGATTTAAAGCTGGACTTAAAATAAGAACATAAAAACAGGGAACGGGCAGTTACCATTTCATTCTGCCCGTTCCCTGTTTTTATAATTTATGAATCCTTTTTCTTTTTCTGCCTGTTCCTGCCTGTACCGCACCCCGCACAGTTTTCACAGCCGCCGCAGCCGCAGCTTCCCTTGTTCTTTACAACACTGCGGACCGCAAAAAATACCAGAACCAGAAGTATGCTTAATATTACAATTGTTGCCCAGTTCTGGGCCAGCCAAACTGACATAATCCCTCCGAAACTGTTACTTCATTTCTTTTAATATACTGTCAATATGTTCTCTCCTGCCAATTACCATTAAATGCTCCTGTGACTGGATCATATAATCTGCCGGCGGCATGAGCTGCGCTCTTCCTTCCCGTTTAATTCCAAGAACACTGATATGGTAGCGGTTTCTGATATCCACTTCCCTGATGGTTTTATGCACCCATTCCGGAAGAGGCGGAATCTCATAAATGGAATATTCAGGAGTCAGCTCGATGTAATCAAAGACATGGTCTGTGCTGTACCTGACAGCTGTCTTCTCTGCAATATCACGGTCCGGATAGATTACTTCATCTGCCCCGTTTCTTAAGAGAAACTTGGCATGAATATCCCTGTTTGCCTTGCTGATTACCCGTCTTCCGCCCAGTTCCTTCACCAGACTGGTGATTTCAAGACTGCTCTGGAAATTAGTTCCGATACATACAAAGCAGATGTCAAAATTGGAAATGCCCAGACTTCTTAACACTGTTTCATTGGTACAGTCACCGATCTTTGCACTGGTAACATAGGGAAGCAAATCCTCTAAGCATTCCTCCTTCTGATCTACGATCATTACGTCATTACCAAGATTTGCCATATTAATACAAAGATGATGCCCAAACCGGCCCATGCCGATAATTAAAATTGATTTCATGAATATTCCCCTCTCTTTTATCCTACGTTAATCGCTTCTGCGGGTTGTTCCACATGAGCAATTCTGTGATTTTGTACAAAAGCAAGCGCAAACGACAGGCTTCCGATTCTTCCGCAGTACATCAGTAAGATGATGATCACTCTGGAAAATGTATTTAGATCTCTGGTAATTCCGGTTGTCATACCAACTGTACCGATGGCGGAAAATGTCTCAAATAATATGTCGGAAAAACCAAGAGACTGATTCGCCATAATTACCAGCGCAGCGAAAAGTGCCAGAAACAGATTGATTGTTAAAATAGTTCCAGCCCGCTTAATGGCCTCATCCTGCAGACGTCTTCCAAATACATTAACTCCATAAGACTGCTTGATATTGGAATGAACGCACATTAAAAGCACAAACAGTGTGGTGGTTTTAATTCCTCCTGCAGTAGAACCAGGGCTTCCTCCGATAAACATGAGAATAATGGTAAGAAGCTTGCTTCCATCCGTCAAAGCATGGGTATCAGTCGTATTAAATCCTGCCGTTCTGGCCGTTACAGAACTGAACAGGGATGTAAGTATCTGACCGCTTGCATTCATTCCAACCAGAAGATTCCTTCTCTCTAACAGATAAAAAAGAAGACCTCCTCCAAATACAAGAATGAAGGTAGTGACCAGTACAATCTTAGTATGAAGGAGATATTTGTTTACATGCAGCTTATTCTTATAAATATCATCCCATACAATAAAGCCAATACCGCCGATAATAATCAATGACATGATAACCAGATTAACCAGCCAGTCATCGTAATAGGAAACAAATGAATTATAAGGTTCTATATGTCCCATTAAGTCAAATCCTGCGTTGCAGAACGCAGAAACGGAATGAAAAATGCCATAAAACACGCCTCTTAATAATCCAAACTGGGGAACAAAGCGGATTGATAATAAAATTGCCCCTGCACTCTCAAAAAGGAACGTTCCTTTTAAGATTCGTTTTGCCAGTCTGACCACTCCGCCAATCTGAAGAGTATTCACACTTTCCTGCAAAAGTCCGCGTTCCCTAAGACCAATCTTACGTCTCAGAACGATGGAAATAAATACTCCCACTGTAACAAAACCAAGTCCGCCGATCTGTATCATTGTCATGATTATAATCTGGCCGAACAAAGACCACTGGGTCCAGGTATCCCGGACCACCAGACCCGTTACACAGGTAGCGCTTGTGGCAGTAAAGAGACAATTGATAAAATTCTCTGACTGCCCGTCCTTGCTGGAAAAAGGAAGCATGAGAAGAAGTGCCCCGGTTAAAATAATCCCTAAGAAACCATAAGCCAGATACTGAGTCTGGCTCACATTCCACTTAAAACGTTTTTTTCGTTTTTTATCCATGATAGTGCTGATGCCTTTCCTTTCTTACGGCTGATTCATCAGCATAGTATATCACATTTCTTTCTAAAGGAAAAGGTAAGTTTTTAACATCCTGCAGGTAAAATTATCTTTTATTTTTAACATTTACCTGAATCTGCCGGCTGGTCTTTTTTACAGTTTCCGAAGGCTCATACAGGTCATCATCGAATAAAAACTGATGAAGGCGTTTTACGTTATCCTCCAGATTAACAGGAATTACACAGTCCCTCCTGTTAATTTTTGCATCTGCAAGCTTTGAGGGAAATCCTTCCGTCTCTGTTAAATGAAATCTCTTTATATTTTTCATGATGGGCAGCATATCCTTCATTCCGACGCTGGTGGATATCTGGGGGAGTATGGCATTTGCCAGACGGTTTAAGGTTGATAAATCCGCCTCTCTCGCTTTTTTCAGTGCCAGATTGGCAACCTCCCTCTGCCTTTCCGTACGTTTAAAATCTGTATCCATTTTTCTGAGCCTGGCATAAGCAACCGCCTGGACTCCGTCTAAATGGTTTGGTCCTTCCTTTTTTAAATGATGGGAACCCACACCTGTGGATTCCACTGTTTCTGTAATAAATCCGTTGATTACCCGGAATTCATCGTGGCTGATATCCACATCGATTCCCCCGAGAATATTGATGGCATCTGCGACTGCTTTCCAGGTGAAGGAAGCATAATCATCAATATTAATATCCAGATTATCCGTGAGCGCTTCTACTGCCTGGGCAGGACCACCGTTAAAGTAAGCCTCATTGATCTTATCATAGCGCCCCTTATCATTCACTTTTAAATAAGTATCCCGGTAAACGGAAACCGCCCTTATTTCCCCTGTTCCCAGGTTTATATTAAACAGCATCTGCATATCGGATCTGGTTCCCTTTCCCAAGGTTCCGTCTCTGGAATCCACTCCAAATACAGCAACCGTCCAATATCCCTCCATCTTTTCCTGGGTCTCAATGCTGATATTGGTATTTTTAATTTCAGGCATTTCCACTTCCGGCAGTTTTTGAGTCATATGGGCAATGTTCCATGCATATCCCATCATTGATCCGATTAAGGAAGCCCAGACCGATGCTATGATAATCAGTCCCCACTTTAAATAATTCGAATTTGCCATGTTACCTCCATCCTCTTCATAAAAAAAGAAGAGATCCATTTACATATCTCTCCTTAATTTTCCATTATTTCAGATTTTTATTCAAAAACATGTCGAATCTCACTGGGATGGGAAATGATATATTTCGGATGAAATGCTTCCAGCTCCTGTCTGTCCCGAAATCCCCATGTTACCCCAACCGTATCCATGCCTGCATTCCTGCCTGTCTTCATATCCGTGTTCGTATCTCCAAAATACAGACAGGCAGAAGGCGGCAGGGAAAAACGATCTGCCATTAATAGAGCTCCCGCCGGGTCCGGCTTCACCTTTATTCCATTTCCTTCCCCGATGATCTGGTCAAAGTAATGTTTACCGTAAACAGCCTCCACACATTCTACTGCCCGTTCATGACTCTTATTGGTCAGCACGCCGATTTTAATACCTTTTTCCTTTAAATAGCTTAAAAATTCAGGCATACCGTCATAAGCTTTCACCTTGTAAAGGCAGTTTTCCCGGAAGGCCTTTTCATAGATAGAAAGCGCCTCCTCATAATGAACCAGCTCTTTATCTCCCGAAAACAGAAGTGCCCGTTCCACAAGCCTGCGGTATCCATCACCTACGAACTGTTTGGTATGTGCCTCATCAACGGGAGCAAATCCAAAGCTGCCCATAGTCAGGCTGATGCTGTGAGTCATGGACTGGATTGTATCAATGATCGTTCCGTCTAAATCGAATATACAGCTTTTATACATGTTCTGCCTCCTCACTGCAGTGCTTCATTCGTCTCTTTATGTCTTCCTGATAAAAATTGTACTTCCTGTCCGGTTAATAATCAACACTTTTTGGTATTTTTTCGTATATCCGTACCGTATCCGTCCATACTTTCAATATCTCATACAGATAAAAGAGGAGTATTTTATGAATAGACATTACAGGTACTGGGCTATCGGATTGATTTTGGCATTTGCAATCCTGATGATTGCCGTTTTTACAGCCGTTAACTGGTACAGGATCCGCAAAGCAGCTCCGGAAAGTCTTCCTTCTGTTGAAGTCAACCGAAATTTAGACAACGTTCTGGCAGAAAATCAAACACCCCTGTCATACTGACAGGGGCATTTTTTTACTCTAATCATTCAGACTGCAGGTTTTTCTTTAAAGCGGCAAGCACAAGGCAGCCTGCAAAAGAACCAACAATGATTGCAATTAAATAACCAAACGGATTGCCGATTGTAGGAAGAACAAAGATTCCGCCGTGAGGTGCTCTTAAGGTACAGCCAAGCGCCATGGAAAGACCGCCTGCTACTGCAGAACCGATCATACAGGACGGGATCACACGAAGAGGATCCGCTGCTGCAAATGGGATTGCACCTTCGGAGATAAAGGACAGTCCCATAATATAGTTTACCAGACCGGACTGACGCTCTTTATCTGTAAATTTCTTCTTAAAGAATGTGGTGCAGAGTGCGATTGCAATCGGTGGAACCATACCGCCTGCCATAACTGCTGCCATGATGTCAAAGTTTCCTTCTGCCAGCTGTGCCGTACCAAATACATAAGCTGCCTTGTTAACCGGACCGCCCATGTCGACTGACATCATGCCTCCAACAACTGCTCCAAGTATGATTTTGCTTGTTCCGCCCATTCCGTTTAACAGACTTGTCAGACCGTCATTAATAGCGCCTACAAAAGGATTGATAAAGGTGGTTACTACGGAAACAAGGAGGATACCAATCAGCGGATAAAGAAGAACCGGTTTGATTCCCTCTAAGGACTTTGGAAGCTTTTTAAATGCATTCTTTAAAAACAGAACAATATAACCGCCGATAAAACCAGCAAGCAGTGCTCCTAAAAATCCGGAGTTTACACTTCCGCCTGCAGGATTTGCAAATGTAGCGCCCATTTTAGCGATCAGACCGCCAACAAAACCGACTGCCAGACCGGGACGGTCAGCAATACTCATGGCAATATAACCTGCCAGAACCGGGAGCATCATGCCAAATGCCTGCTCTCCGATGGTCTTTAAATAAGCCGCGAGAGGTGTATTTTTACCAAAATTAGACGGATCAATGGAATAATCATCAAACAGAAATGCCAGTGCGATTAAAATACCGCCGCCGATTACAAAAGGAAGCATATGGGAAACGCCGTTCATTAAATGTTTGTAAATGGAACGTCCAAATCCTTCCTGTCTGGAATCCTCTCCGGAAGAAGCAGGACCATTATAGCGGTATACCGGTGTTTCACTGCTCACCGCACGCTTAATCAGTTCTTCTCCTTTTTGGATTCCTTCCGAAACAGTTGCCACAACAACCCGCTTTCCGTCAAAACGGGACATATCCACGTTCTTATCGGCTGCGATGATGATGCCGTCAGCTGCAGCAATTTCCTCTTTTGTCAGAGCATTGCCAACACCTTCTGCGCCGTTTGTTTCTGCCTTAAGAGGAATTCCAAGTTTCTTCCCCTTCTGTTCTAAGTTCTCAGCTGCCATAAAGGTATGTGCAATTCCTGTGGGGCAGGCTGTTACTGCCAGAACACGGTAACCGCTCTTTGCTTCTTTTGGTTTTGCGGCTTTTCCTGCTTCCTTTTCATCAATAAGGCGTAAGAATTCTTCTTTTGAACCAGCATGGATCAAAGATTCCTTAAAATCAGGATCCATTAACAGAGTGGATAATTTGGACAATGCCTCCAGATGAACATCTGCTTCTCCATCCGGTGCTGCAATCATAAAAATTATCCTGGACAGGGTACCGTCGTAGGCGTCATAATCCACTCCATCCGGTACCACAATCGCTGCAAGTCCCGGCTCCTTTACCGCAGCTACCTTTGCATGAGGAATGGCAATTCCATCTCCCACTGCCGTACTGCCAAGAGCCTCTCTTGCCAGAATGCCTTCTTTATAGGCAGCTTTGTCTGCCAGTCTGCCGGACGCATTCATTAAATCCACCAACCGGTCGATGGCCGCTTCCTTACTGGAAACATTTACCCCAAGCTCCACACTTTCCTTTTTCAGTAAGTCTGTAATCTTCATCAATACCCCTCCTTTAATAATTCATCATAAAGCTTCATGATATCTTCCTTCCCTGCAAGACTTTCCGAAAATGCAGTTGCACTTCCGGCAGCGCTTCCAAGACGCAGAGCGTGTTCATAACTGCCGTTTTCCAGATAGCCTGCAACAAAGCCTGCAACCATGGAATCTCCGGCTCCAACAGAATTTTTCACGGTTCCGGATGGAACTCCCATCTTAAATACCTCTCCCGTCTGGGTAATCAGGACGGCACCGTCTCCTGCCATGGAAATCAGTACATTTTCTGCACCTTTCTCCTGAAGGAGCTTTCCGTAATGAATAATTTCATCTACACTTTTAAGTGTTACACCGAACATCTCCCCTAGTTCGTGATTGTTCGGCTTTATCAGAAATGGGTGGTAAAAAAGCACATTTGAGAGTAAATCACGGGTCGCATCCACGACAATGCGAATTCCCTTTTTATCTAAATACTTCATGATTCTCTCATAAATATCATCATTGATTGATGCAGGAATACTTCCTGAAAGGATTAACATATCTCCGTCTGAAAGACAGTCAAGTTTTTCATAAAGCTGCTCCACATCTTTTTTCGTAATCTCAGGACCGATTCCGTTAATCTCTGTTTCCTCACCGGATTTGAGTTTTACATTAATTCTTGACATTCCATTTTTAACATGGATAAAATCGCTTTCAAATCCCAGGTTTTTCACTCTGCGTTCGATCTCGTCTCCGGTAAATCCTGCAACAAATCCCAGTGCAGTATTCCCGTATCCAAGCGTGGCCAGAACCGTTGAAACATTCAGTCCCTTGCCTCCGCAGTAAATGTCTTCCTGCTCCGTTCGGTTGACTGATCCCAGTGTGAAGTGATCTACTTTTACGACATAATCGAGAGCTGGATTAAATGTTACCGTGTAAATCATATATCACTGCTCCTTCTATATATAAAATTTTATTTCATCCCCTCGTCTATACTATAATACGATTGTTTTATTTCGTCAATATGTTTGTGCGAGAAATATTATTTCTTATGTCATTTCGGCGCATTGCACAATTAGTAATAAATCAATCCAATTTTTTCATTTGTTTTTTGTGCTATTTACCCATATTCCAGTGTTCCCAAAAGAAACAGCAGCAATTCATCCTTTCCAACAAAAAAAGAGAACCTTCGGTTCTCCTTTCTGATTTTTTCAAATCGTTTATTATTTTTTATCATCAGAGATTGCAATTTCGTGGCGTCTGATATGATCATGGGAATTCTTCTTACTGACTGACAAAAAGAGATATAAAATTTCCACCACTGTCGTTGCCGAAACCCTGGAAAAACAAAATTCACCCAAAAGAAGCTTTTCCCTGGTAGCAGTCGTGATGTGACGGTCGCAGGCCTGTCCCAGAGGGGATGAAGGGTTATTCGTAATTGCAATGGTTGGCACACGGTTTTCCTTCGCCACTGCCACCAGAGTCATAAGGCGCTTGGAAAAGCCGGAGTTTGAAATGATAATGACCGCATCCTCCGGTCCCATATTGCAGGTATATGCCATCTGGGTTTCCCAGATTGTCCCTGAAACAGCAGCTATCCCCAGTTGATTGAACTTAAAGGCGCCGTCGAGAGCCACAGGAATGGTATTGCCCACTGCCACCAGCTGAACCGATCTGGCTTTTTCCACAATGGATAAGATCTTCTCAAGTTCTTCCGGATCCATCATGGAAATCGTCTGAGTCAGCTCCGTGACCTTGTTAGCCAGAATATTCTGAAGAGACTGGCCTATATTCTCACGGCTGATGTCATTGGAAACCTCAATGGAGTTGCCACGCTCCTCAGCCACTTCTTTTGCCAGATTAATCTTTAAATGGTGAAAGCCATTAAATCCGCATCTTCTGCAGAATCTGGAGACCGTCGCATCGCTTGTTCCGCTTGCAAGAGCCAGTTCTGCCACCGTCATGTCAATGATATCACTTTTATTTGAGAGAATAAAATCCGCAATCTTTTTCTCTGCCTCAAAAAAAGAATCATAGGATGAGCAGAGAACACCTGACACACTTATACTTTCCTGCATATAACGTTTACCTCTAATTCATGTAATATTATTTCATCATTATAAAGGATATGAAATAAAATGTAAAGCATGAACTATTCTTTTCCGGATGTCAGAAGAAAGACAGTAGAAATAATGCATACAAATCCAAACAGATCCATAAATCCAAAATTAACTCCCATAAAAAGGACAGAGAACACAGTAGCTGACACAGGCTCTACCGATGCCAGCAGACTTCCCTTTTTAGGGCCTACACAGTTTACGCCCTCCAAATAACAGGCAAATGCGATCACCGTGCCAAACAGGATAATAATCCCCATGAAGGCCGCTGTCGCTGCATCAAGCGGTACCGTCTTCTCCCATGGGCGGAAAATCAGGCTCAGCAGAATACCCCCAATCAGCATTCCCCATGCTGCAATTATCATAGATCCGTACTTTCTTAAAAGCCTGCCCGGCTGGGTGGTATAAACCGCCAGAGCCACCGCAGAGCAGAGCCCCCAGAAAAGAGCCTGATCTGAGATCGCAAGGCTTCCCGGTTTTCCGTGAGTCGCCAGCAGAAAAGTTCCTGCCGTGGCAAGTGCTGCAGCGAGAAGTTCGTGTTTCTCCGGTATTTTCCCCGCACGCACAGAAACATAAAGCATAATGAGAACAGGGCCTATGTACTGAAGCACAGTCGCTGTCCCTGCATTGGAATAACCGATGGCTGTGAAATAGGTATACTGGCACATGGACATTCCCACCATGCCGAAGATAAATAAATCTCTTGTATCTTTGATGTCTTTATACGGCTCAAAAATCTGCTTCCCCTGTTTCATAAAACAGAAAAACAGCAGCAATATTCCCGCACACAGTAAACGTATCGGAACCAGCCAGTCTGAAGCCAGCCCTTTCACCTGTAAAAGATACTGCCCGCAGGTTCCCGATATCCCCCATAAAACCCCGCCTGATATTGTAAGAACGCTTCCCCTTCCAAAGCTTTTATTCTCAGTCCTCTTCATTGCTGTCATCCTCTTTCGTATCTTGTTTTGTGCCCTCCCAGGTATTATGATCCGATGACGTATCTCTTAAAATTTCATCAATCTGGGCAAACAGGCGGCTGTCCGGCAGATTTCTCTGCCACAGCCGGTATGCAGCGGTGGATTTAATCTCTTTTACATCTATGGGCTTTCCCGCACAGTAATCGCTGTTTAAATCTCCATACAGCTTTGCCATCTGCTCAATCTGCTCGTTCGGAAGATTCTTAATCTGGCTGCTCACCTGTTCATACACCACATCTTTTAAGCTTTTTTCTGCATACCCGTTGAAATGAAGCAGATTTTCATCCAGAGTACCGGTTTTCTTTCCCCAGTCCTCCACATCTGTCTGTTCCGTTGTATAAAACAGCCGGTTATCACCGGTCCAGGTCAGGACACCGTACTGGTTGGGGCTTATGGCAAAGGAATTGGCCACAACTTCACTGATGTGGTAATCCGCACCTGTTTCACCAGGCTCCTGTTTGTAAGTCTTAGTCTTCTGTAAATGAAGATGACCGCTTATGTAGAGAGGGACACGGAAGCTTTCCAGCAGACTGACCACTTCCCCGCTGTTTTCCAGCGTACAGTCCTCCGGATATAAGATGCTCTCTTTTAAAAGGTTATGGTGTGCAATTACCACCACCGTAACACCCAGTTTTTTTGCCTCCTCCAGCTGGGTCTTCATCCAGTCAAGCGTCTCTTCCTTAATTCTTCCCCCCACTTTGTTGTAAGGCTCATACTGGGCGGAATCCACCATAAGGAGCCAGTTCTTTTCATCCAGTTCATAGACGTAGCTTAGAGAATTCTGATCCAAGCTCCTGGCCTGATCATATCCAAATCTGCGGTATATATCATAGAAATCCTTTGCACCTGCTTCCTGAACCGGTTCCTTTTCTTTACCGAAATAGGAGGCTGCTGCGTGATTGTTAATGTCGTGGTTTCCAGGTATAACAAGAACCTTAACTCCCTTTTCTTCCAGGGCCGTTAATTTTTCTGCCAGCGCCTCATGTCCCTTTTTTTCTCCGTTTAAAGTTAAATCTCCGCTTAAAATCACTGCTGTCGGCTTCTTTTTCTCCATCTGGTCTGTAAATGCATCCATAATCTGGGGAATATAGCGGACCACTTTTCCGTCATCCCGTTTTTCCAGTTCACCAAAAGCTTCGCCGTAATCCGTCAGCTCCGGTGAAAAATAATGGACATCCGATGCAATCACAATGACAGGAGGCACGTATGGTTTAACCTTCTCTTCCGGTTCTTCCCCCTTCAAATCGGGTTCAACCGCCGATGCACGGTGTCCTTCCTCTTGTGTATCTTCTTCCTTACCGGTATTCTCTCCGGTTTCTCTCTCTGTTTCCGGTTCTTCTTCTGTATGGGGTACTGCTGTGCTTTCTACAGGTGCCTTGCTCTCCCCGCCTTTTTCTGTATGGGGAGAATTCAGTTTTTGTATCAGCAGGACAATAAAAAAGCACAGCAGAAGCATAATCGTATAAATACAAACCAGAAGTATATTTTTCTTTCGCTTATTCATCTGATTCCATATAGTTCCTCTCTGGTCCTTCCGGTTCTCCACATGGAATCATAGCACGTTTTTGTTCCAGGAGCAACTTCAAATGAGTTTTTCCGTGTCTTATAATATTCTATCAAAACAGATCTCCGTCTGCTTAAGTGAACATAAAGACAAAATATATTTTTCCTTCACACAATACTGAACCACCTGCACTCCGGGAACAGAGCATGTAACACCTTCCGTTCTCAGGTAAAAGGAAAAATCCGTCAGGGGAATGGTGATCCCCCACCCTGTTGCTTTCACATAGCTCTCCTTTAACGTCCAGATCTTAAAAAAGAATGCAGTCCGTTCCTCTCCCTTAAGCTTCTCATACTGCTCCTTTTCCCGTTCTGACATCACTCTCCGTATGATCTTCTCCGAATATGGGCGGATTAATTCCACATCAATGCCCACAGGCACATCTCCCAGCGCACACGCAGCCAGTCCCTCCGTATGGCTGATGTTATGGAAGATATGGGGATAATCCTTTAATTGCGGCTTTCCGTGTCCGCCTTTTATAACAGGAACAGGAATGCCGTCACCAAAATCAATCCCATAGTCTTTCTTCAGACCCTTTTCTAAAAGCAGCTCTCCCTGCCGATGCTCCTTTTCGCGCTTATTCTCTCCCTCTGTCAGATCAAATTCTTCCACGTAAACTTTTATCATTCTTAAACTTCCTCTGTTTAATTTTCCGTCCGGCTCCAGATTCTGTTTTCTGCCGGGTTACCGTGGCAGAAATAAATTTTTCTTGCACCAAGAGCGCTGATTTTCTCCGCACTTCTTATCATAGCTTCCCGGTCACTGTAAATCATGGGAAGTCCCGGATAAAACAAGTTCATCAGGGCATCTCCCACAAATACAGCCCGCTTCTCCAGTTCCAGCCCGATGGAGCCTCTTGTATGGCCAGGAAGTTCAAGGACTGTCCCGTCAATACCATATTCATCAAGCCGGTCTCCCTCTTTTATAAAAATATCAGGTGTAAAATCAGAAATCACCGATTCTTCAAAGTTTTTTACTGCAACATCGGCGACTACCATCCCTAAAAGCCCCTGATAAGAAACGGGCTCCTTAAAATTATCCTTAATAATCCCCATGTCATCCCTGTGAATTGCCAGAGGGGCTTTTAACTCTTTTGATAAATGAGCCGCATTCTGTACCTGTTCTATATGACCATGAGTCAGAATAATGAGTTCTACCCTGTGTTTTTTGCACTGGTTAAGAATCTTATCTTCAAAGCCTTTTCTACCGGTATCGATCAGAATGGCTCTTCCGTTTTTTTCTATCAGATAGCAGTTCTCACTTCCGCACCTGATTCTTTTTATTTCCGCCATCTATCATTCTCCCACTTTCCCATACATTCCCACTTACTCCCATTTATATAACGGGTATCACTGTTCATTCTATTGAAAAAGTGTCTCTGATATTCCACCGGTTTCATAAGCATATCATTTATTTCCTGATACATCAAATCCTTTTGCCAAAATACGAAAAAAAGACCTGCAGGCTTCTTACACCTGCAGGTTTCACTTACTCTTATTTAAGAACGGCGGATATGAAATGCATCCATTCCGGGGTAAACAGCGCTCTCACCCAGTTCCTCCTCAATCCGAAGCAGCTGGTTGTATTTTGCAACACGTTCGCTTCTGCTTGGGGCTCCGGTTTTAATCTGACAGGTATTTAACGCCACAGCCAGATCTGAAATAGTAGTATCCTCTGTCTCACCGGAACGATGGGAAGCAATGGCAGTATAACCTGCACGGTGGGCCATCTTAATGGCTTCCAGAGTCTCTGATACAGACCCGATCTGATTGAGCTTAATGAGGATGGAGTTGCCGCATCCTTCTGTAATACCCTTTTTCAGACGCTCTGTATTGGTAACAAATAAATCATCTCCTACCAGCTGGATCCTGTTTCCAAGCTCTTTTGTCAGGAGTTTCCAGCCATCCCAGTCCTCTTCATCCAGTGCATCCTCAATGGAATAAATGGGATACTTATCACAAAGCTGTTTCCAGTGTTCAATCAGTTCCTCAGAAGTGTAATGCTTACCGGATTTGGGAAGAACGTACTGTCCCCTGCCTTCCCCTTTCCACTCGCTGGAAGCAGCATCCATGGCAAGTACAAAATCACGTCCCGGCTCATAACCTGCTTTTCTCACGGCTTCCAGAATAAGTTCAATGGCTGCATCATCACTCTCCAAGTCAGGAGCGAAGCCTCCCTCGTCACCCACTGAGGTGGTAAGACCTTTTGCCTTTAAAATTGATGCCAGACAATGGAACACCTCTGTACACCAGCGAAGACCTTCCTTAAAGCTTGGAGCACCTGCAGGCATAATCATAAACTCCTGAACATCTACGGTATTGGCTGCATGAGCTCCTCCGTTTAAAATGTTCATCATGGGAACAGGAAGGCGGTTGCCTGTGATCCCTCCCAGGAACCGGTAAAGGGGAATTCCCATGCTGACTGCTGCCGCCCTTGCACAGGCAATGGATACTGCAAGAATGGCATTGGCTCCCAGTCTTGATTTATCCGGTGTCCCATCAGCTGTGATCATGGCCTTGTCTATTCCATAGATATCGGATGCGTCCATGCCCACCAGTGCATAATGAATGACCGTGTTGATATTGTGAACTGCATTTAAAACACCTTTACCGCCGTAACGGGTCTTATCCCCGTCTCTTAACTCCAGCGCTTCAAACTCGCCGGTAGAGGCTCCGCTTGGCGCCGCTCCTGTGGCAATGGTTCCATCTGCCAGATGAACCTCCGCTTCAACGGTAGGATTTCCTCTTGAGTCAATAATTTCTCTTCCAATGACCTTTTCAATTTCCAGATAATTCATCATGATTTCTCCTTTTCTTTTATATGCTTTCCAGAACGGTCAGAAGTTCCTCTACGGACTTCTTGCCAAATTCTACAATCTCATCATTGATAATCATACAGGGAACACTCATAATCTGATATCGTTTCTTTAATTCCGGATAATAGGCCAGATCATAAGTCCAGGCCCTCACTTTCCTGCTGTCAGCCGCAATTCTTCCCGCAGACATAACCGTAGTCGGGCACATGGTACAGGATAATGACACTGCAATTTTAATATTAAGCTGTTTTTCCAGCCTTTGTATCCTGTCAGTTTCTTCTGGAGAAAGGGACTGTCCCGGTCCCGCTGCATTATATAATCCAATAACAAAGGAATTAAACTCGTGTCCTCCCGGAATTCCATAAAAGCGGATTCCTGCTTCATTGCCGTCTTCTCTTAAAACACACAGGGCCGGAAGAGCCTCATCAGGTTCTGACTTATCCGATACCTGTTCTGTGATCGTCTCCACTTTGTCCGAGATTCCTGAAAGTTCCTTTAGGAAGGATTCCATTTCGGTTGAAAGCCGGCTTTGATCTAAAAGCGCCTTTACCGTTACTTTCGACTGAAACTTCTGAAACAGAGCTTCTAACTGCTGTCTCATCTCAGAATTGATAAAATTCTCTTCCCCTGATTCCTCCGGTTGCTTTCTGTCTTCGCTTCTGTTCTTTCCTTCTGGTGACGGCTCCCTTGGGGATAAGTTTAACTTTTCATATACTTCAGCAACATACTTTTCTAAAGATGTTGCAGCAACTGCTCCATCAGAAACAGCCGTAACAACCTGCCTTAAATTTTTGATACACACATCACCGGCTCCATACACTCCCGGAATACCGGTCATCTGATTGTGGTCTGTAATAAGATATCCCTGGCTGTCAAGCTCCAGCTTTCCTTTTACCAGATCAGTATCCGGTACATAGCCTGCAAATACGAAAATACCAAAGGATTCACCCTCCGGCGCTTCATAGCTCCATTCTCTTCCGGTCTTACAGTCTCTAAACCGGGCCGTTCTTAACAGTCTGTCTCCGGCAGCCTCCACTATCTCTGTCTGATAATGCACTTCGATTTTTTCATGATTCTTAGCCTTATCGGCTACGGAGGCGGCACAGGTAAAATCCTCTTCTCTTACAATAATTGTGACCTTTTTTGCATACTTGGTCAGAAATACAGCTTCCTCTGCCGCTGCAAATCCGCCTCCAATTACAAACACATCCATTCCGGTAAAAAATTCACCGTCACAGGTTGCACAGTAAGCCACTCCTCTGCCTTTGTACTCTTTCTCTCCTGCAAACCCCAGAGTTCTGGGGTTTGCTCCAAGAGCAAGAACAATTCCAAGCGTCTGATAATCACCTTTATCCGTTTTAACAATGCGGATATCCCCGGAGAAATCAAAGTCTGTTACTTTTGCCATTTGAAATTCCGCGCCAAAGCTTTGAGCCTGGATGCGCATCTTATCTGTCAGCTCTGCACCGTCTGTTTTCTCTATTCCGGGATAATTCACGATTTCCGATGTAATGGTTATCTGTCCGCCGATTTTTTCTTTTTCAAGAACCAGAACCTTAAATCTGGCCCTGGCTGCGTAAATGGCTGCGGAGAGACCTGCCGGACCTGCGCCTGCAATAATTACGTCATAAAGTTCAGCCATAAGATCCCGCCTTTACAAAAGCCCTACTAGATCCAGGCTGGGTTTTAATGTCTTTTCTCCTGGTTTCCATTTTGCAGGGCAGACCTCATCTCCGTGCTTGGCAACGAACTGGGAAGCTTCCACTCTTCGGAACAGTTCCTCTGCATTTCGTCCCACATTGCCGGCGATGACCTCATAAGCCACGATCACGCCTTCCGGATTCACAACAAAGGTTGCCCGTTCTGCCATGCCCGATTCCTCAATCAGAACATCAAAGCTTCTTGCCAGCGCTCCTGTAGGATCCGCAAGCATGGGGTACTTAATCTTTTTAATTGTCTTTGAAGCATCATGCCATGCTTTGTGAACAAAATGGGTATCACAGGATACACTGTAAATTTCACAGCCCGCCTTTTTAAAATCCTCATATTTATCTGCAAGATCTTCCAGTTCCGTGGGGCAGACAAACGTAAAATCCGCCGGATAGAAAAAGAATACGGACCACTTACCCAGAACATCCTTTTTAACCACTTCCTTAAATTCTCCATTTATAAAACTTTGTACTTTAAAATCACTGATCTCTTTTCCAATGAATGACATACAATCTATCTCCTTTCCTGACGCTATACTCAATTAATATGGCTTGTTTCAGTTAAATTTATGAGTTAGTTATTCCTAATTCACGATATAATCATAGCATAGTTTTCCAGAAAATTCAATAAACAATATCGATAATAATTATTATTTTATTATAAAGACAAAAAAGCCGGAGAAGTGCAAAGAAATTTCTCCTTTGCAGCTGCTCCGGCATTCCAGTTTCCGGAGTCAAATCATCCAGAAGTCCGTTTTATCCGCATTATACTCCAACCGAAAACGCAGTTTTTCAAAATACGCTTCCAGTGTCTCATAAAGCGCCTGATACTGCTTAGTCCCATTGCTGTCACTTAGTGATTCCACAAAGCAGGACTGTTTCCCGCAGGCATCTCTTAAATGAATCTTAAATTCCAGCCCGCTGTCTTTTAAAAGCTGATTGCATTCCAGTATCTCACCAAACGATACGATCTTCATGGCTTCCTCTATTCCTGGCCTTTAAACCGCTTTGCCTGTTCTCCGATCAGTTCCATGTCGTCAAAATAGTTGATCTTCATGGCTTCCTTTACCTCTTTTAAGGTATCTGCAGCCACTGCTTCTGCTTTCCGGCTTCCCTCTTTTAAGATCTGATATACGTAAGGAATATCTGCTTCGTATTCTTTTCTTCTTTTTCTGATGGGTTCTAACTCCGCCTGCAGCACGCTGTTTAAAAATCTTTTTACCTTAACGTCTCCAAGTCCGCCTCTCTGATAATGTTCCTTCAGCTCATCAAGATTCTTGTAATCCGGTAAATATTCTTTAAAATCTTCTTCCCTGCAGAATGCGTCCAGATAGGTAAATACCGTATTGCCCTCCACCTTTCCGGGATCGGATACCATAAGGTGGTCGGGATCTGTGTACATGCTCATCACCTTTTTCTTAACCTCATCTTCCGAATCGGATAAGTAGATACAGTTTCCAAGGGATTTGCTCATCTTGGCCTTTCCATCCGTTCCAGGAAGTCGCAGGCACGCCTGATTATCCGGAAGAAGAATGTCAGGCTCAACCAGAGCTTCTCCGTAAACGGAATTGAATTTCCGCACAATCTCCCTTGTCTGCTCAATCATAGGCTCCTGATCTTCTCCTACAGGAACTGTGGTTGCCTTAAATGCTGTAATATCGGCTGCCTGACTGATGGGATACGTAAAGAAGCCCACAGGAATGCTGGTTTCAAAATTTCTCATGGCAATCTCAGATTTTACGGTAGGATTGCGCTGAAGTCTTGAAACGGTTACCAGGTTCATATAATAGAAGCTAAGCTCTGTAAGCTGGGGTATCTGAGACTGGATGAACAACGTACTCTTACTGGGATCCAGTCCGCATGCAAGATAATCCAGCGCTACCTCAATGATGTTCTGACGAACCTTTTCCGGATTATCCGCATTATCCGTCAATGCCTGGGCATCCGCAATCATAATAAAAATTTCGTCAAATTCGCCGGAATTCTGCAATTCCACCCTGCGCCTCAGCGAACCCACGTAATGTCCGATATGAAGCTTTCCGGTGGGTCTGTCCCCCGTTAAAATAATCTTTCCCATTTTGTACCTCCAGATATATTGTCAAGTTTTATTGTACCATTCATTCGATATTTGTCAATGAGGCACCTTACTTTACTTCAAATATATCCTCTGCATAATTCACGGATGCCATGGCATCCCTGCAATACTGGTCTGCACCGATTGTCATGGCATACTCTTTTGTAAGAACAGCACCCCCAACCATAACCTTCACAAAAGGTGCCTCTTTTCTTAACTGCCTGATCGTCTCTTCCATGCTTGGAACCGTGGTGGTCATGAGGGCGCTTAATCCCACCAGCTTTACATTCCGTTCCATGGCTGTCTTTACAATGGTTTCAGGGGGAACATCCTTACCAAGATCCAGCACTTCATAGCTGTAATTTTCCAAAAGCACCTTTACAATGTTTTTCCCGATATCGTGGATATCGCCCTTCACGGTAGCAAGAATCACCGTTCCCTTTTTCTTTTCCTCTGCACCGCTTTGGGCCAGTCTCTCCTTAATGACCTCAAAAGCCGCTTTTGCAGCCTCCGCACTCATAAGAAGCTGGGGAAGAAATACCGTTCCCTTTTCAAAGCCTTTCCCAACCTCATTCAGGGCAGGAATCATCTCTTCATTAATGATTGCAAGAGGCTCGCTGTTTAGAAGCAGCTCAGATACTGCCGAATAAGCCCTGTCTTTCAATCCTTTTTTTATACTCTCCCGCAGGGACAAATCTTTTGTGCCATCTGCTGCAGCCTTCTGATCCCCGGCCTGTCTTTTCACCTCACCAAGAACAGCCACATTTCCGCTGTAGATGCTGATATAATTGCTGCACTGGGGATCTAAGTCGGCAAGAACACGGTAGCTGTAATAGGAACGCATCATCGCCTCTGAATTGGGATTTATAATAGCGGCATTTAATCCGTTTTGCAAAGCCATGGTAAAAAATGCGGCATTTACAATCTCTCTTTGAGGCAGACCGAAGGAAATATTGGATACCCCAAGTATGGTTTTCCCCCCTAACTCATCCCGTACCCGCCTTACAGTCTCAAGAGTTGTAATGGCTCCTTTGCTGTCAGAGCTGACTGTCATGCATAATGCGTCAATGATAATGTCCTCTTTTCCGATTCCATATCCGGCTGCCGTGTCATAAATTTTTTTCGAAACGGCAATTCTTCCCTCAGGAGTCTCCGGAATCCCATCCTCATCAAGAGCCAGAGCCACCACAACTCCACCGTACCGCTTCACAAGCGGGAAAATGGCTTCCATTACCTCTTTCTTTCCATTGACGGAATTGATGAGGGGCTTTCCGTTATAGATTCTCATGGCACGTTCCATGGCGGTCATATTGGAGGTATCAATCTGTAAAGGCAGATCAATGATACTTTGCAGTTCTTTCACCACTTCAGTCATCATTGATGGCTCATCAATCTCAGGAAGTCCCACATTTACATCCAGAACATGAGCCCCATTATCCTGCTGAAGAACGCCCTCTTTCAAAATATACTCCAGGTTATGATCCTTCAATGCCTGCTTAAACTTTGACTTGCCCGTAGGATTAATCCGTTCTCCAATGATAACCGGATCCTTATCTATGACAACCGCCTGCGCATAGGAAGAAATGACCGTCCGGTTCTTTTTCTTTGGAAGCCTGACCGGATTATCCCTGCATAAAGCAACCATCTTTTGAATATGCTCCGGCGTCGTTCCGCAGCAGCCTCCGATGATGCAGGCTCCTGCATCTGCAATTTCCTTCATCACTCTGGCAAATTCATCTGCATCGATATCATAAACTGTCTTTCCGCCTTCACTCCTTGGAAGACCGGCATTGGGGTTTACGATGACCGGAAGGGAAACCACCTTCATGATGTCCTGTAAAATACCCTTCATCTGAACAGGACCAAGACCGCAGTTAATTCCCAGGGCATCCACTCCCAGACCTTCTAAAAGAGCCACTGTGGACTCCACGTTTCCGCCGGTCAGAAGCTTTCCTTTCTCATCAAAGATCATTGTCACAAATACAGGAAGGCTGCTGTTTTCTTTTGCAGCCAGAACCGCTGCCTTTGCTTCATAGCTGTCGCTCATGGTTTCAATGAGAATGAGATCTGCGCCTTCCCTCTCCCCGATTCTTACCACCTGGGAAAACAGTTCATAGGCATCTTCAAAATCAAGATCTCCCAAAGGCTTTAGAAGCTTGCCGGTAGGACCGATATCAAGAGCAACTGCTCCCTTTTTACTTCCCTCCCGATAAGCGGCAGTATTCACCGCCTCTTTTGCATTCTTCATGGCAGCAGTTACAATCTGCTCTAAATCAAATTCCTTATCCTGATTATATTTTAAACCATTTGCACCAAACGTATTGGTTTTAATTATATCCGCACCGGCTTCCAGATAATCTCTGTGAAGCTTCACGATTAAATCGGAATGCGTTACATTCCATGTTTCCGGCAGTTCACCAGGTTTTAAGCCGTTGGCCTGTAAAAGGCTGCCCATTCCGCCGTCAAAAAATAGGATTCTATTTTTAAGTTCTTCTAAAATCGCTGTCATACATTCCTCCATCTGCATTCAGTTTCTTTACTGTCTCCGGTATGCACAGTCCAATTTCTCGCAGGATTCGCACCCCTTTATCTCACACCGGTAAGGCTTTTTGCTGACTCCCATAACTGCCGTCACGGATTTGGAGGGAGTCATAAGCAGGCTTTCCGTAAGCATAATGCCGATCCGCTTGGGTGTTTCCAAAACGGTTGTAATTTCCTTTTGACATTCCAATGAAAAATCACCGTAGCCCGGACTGAATCTGGGTCTTAAATAGAGTCCTTTTGCCTCATATTCCTGTTTCAGCTTACGGTTCTCCCCGTCGCAGTATTCTTCAATCACCGCAGCGGCAGCAGCCTGCATGATGACTGCCTTGCTCATCTGAAGCCTGGTGTATTTGTGAAGCAGCACATCCACACCCGTTCCCAGTGTAGCCGCAAATAATATGACTTCTTCACAATCAGCCAGATTCTTGCTTAAATTCCGGCTTCTTGTGCGGAAAACCGTAAAATCAATCTCATTTTCAGGCAGCAGTGTTAAGGGATATGACCTGTAAATGCTTTTCGGTGATGCAGCAGCCAGAAGTTCTTCCAGGGCTTCTTCGATCAATGCACTTACCTGTTCATCGCCTTCCTTATTGCCATATCCTAAATATCTGAGAATCTCCTTCCGGCTAATCTCCATTTATATCCCTCCGATTTCTCCTGTTAAAACAGGTCCGCTCTTTTCAGAAACGGACCTGCTGCTCCACGGATTACAGTATCTCCGAAAGATTTTCCTTGATCTTTAAGGCTACATCCGGCTTATTCATGGAATAAACATGGATGGCATTGACACCGTTAGCAATTAAATCAATGATCTGCTCCGTTGCATAAGCGATTCCCGCCTGCTTCATAGCTGCCGGATTCTCTCCGAACCGGTCAACGATGGCCTTAAAACGGGTGGGCAGATAGGTTCCGGAAAGCTGACAGCTTCGTATGATCTGCTTTACATTGGTTACAGGCATTATTCCTGCAACGACCGGGACTGTAATTCCCTTTTCCCGTATACGGTATAAGTAATTATATAAGATATTATTATCGAAAAACATCTGCGTGGTAACAAAATCACAGCCTGCTTCCACCTTCTGCTTTAAATAATCCATATCAATGGTTTTGTTTGCCGACTCCACATGGCCTTCCGGATAACAGGCAGCTCCAATACAGAAATCTCCGGTTTCCTTGATTTCCCGGATCAGCTCTGATGCATAGTTGTATTCCCGTTTATCCGGTGCATCAGGGGGGATATCTCCTCTTAATGCCAGTACGTTTTCTATGCCTGCATCCTTTAGCTCACTCAGCACCTGACGCACCTTTTCTTTGGTTGAAGATACACAGGTTAAATGGGCCAGAGCAGTCACATGATACTCATGATGGAGCGCGGAAGCGATATCCACGGTATACTTACTGGTTCCTCCGCCTGCGCCGTATGTGACGCTCATAAAGGCGGGATTAAGTTTTGCTATCTCAGCAGCAGCCTTTTCAACAGAATCATACTTATCCTCTGTCTTGGGCGGAAACACTTCAAAAGATAAGGTCGGCTTTCCCTGGCTCAATATATCTGTAATCTTCATTCTGTCAATCTCCTATCCTCTGCTTCTTTTATTTTAACACTTTACCATAAAAAACTTTTTCCCGCAACAAATAGTATTCCTAATTTTATTGTCCCGTAAATATCCTGGCCAGAGGAGAGCCTCCCGGAAGAATTAATGTATTCCCATTTCCCGCAAGAGACGTCTTTGCAGCCTCTAAAGACCGTACAAAGGAATAGAAATCAGATCTTTGAGGATCATGATAAGCCTCTGCCATAATTCTCATATATTCCCCTTCTCCCTCGGATGTGATTGAGGCTGCCTTTGCCTGGGCATCAGAAATGCTGATAGCAATTTCACGGTCTGTTGTATTTTGTATCTTTTTTGCCTCTGCCTGGCCTTCAGCCGTAAATGTAGCTGCGATCTTATCACGCTCCGATATCATTCTTTCATATACAGCTGTTTTGTTGTCTGCCGGAAGGTCCAGACGCTTTGTTTCCACAGCCAGAAGACGAATTCCATACTGTCCCATATTATCACCCACATTTTCCATGATAGCCTGTGAAAGTTCGCCGTCACGGCTGCTGATCACTTCATTCTGCGCCATACTGCTGATCACATTTTTTACCGAGTTATAGACCACCGTATCAATTCTGCTCTCTGCTCCCGCAACGGAAGAATTCAGAGACTGGGCAAATTTCAGCGGATCTTCAATACGCCAGAGCACGTAGCTGTCACTGAGCATTGTCTTTTTATCCATTGTAATCACATCGGACGCCGCCAGATCATAAATGAGTATCTGCTTTGGAAGAGTATCTGCTGTCTGGATAAATGGTAACTTATAGGAAATCCCCGGTGCATCAATGACCCGTTCCACCCTTCCAAACTGCCGGATCAGCTTATATTCGTTTTCATTGGTGACTACCACCGAACCGGAAAGCACCGTTACGGCAGCTGCTGCAAGCAGTATCCCTATGGCTGTTTTTATCTTTTTCATTCCTTATTCTCCTTTTTCTCACTGGTTTCTCCTCCTGTAAAGCTGTCAAGGGGGAGAATGGTACTGGTCTGGTCCGTACCGTCAATAATCACCTTCATATTTGGAAGAACATCTTCCATCGTTTCATAAAACATCCGTTTTTTGGTCACTTCCGGATTTTTTATATATTCCTGATACATGGCATTGAATTTCGCCACTTCTGCACTGGCCTCATTAATTCTTTTCGCCTTGGAAGATTCTGCATCCTGGAGAATTTTATCGGTCTGGGCAGTTGCCTCGGGAAGTTTTTCATTCCGGTACTTATTTGCATTGTTGATCGCTGTTTCTTTCCCCTGCTTGGCTGTTTCCACCGCCTTAAATGCTTCCATTACCTCTTTTGTCGGCGGTTCTGAATCCTGTATGGTGACATTAATCACGGTAAGCCCCACATTGTGTTCGGCCAGTTTAGCAGTGATCATCTCCTTCACTTTGGACTGAATCTCGTTTTTTCCATTGGTCAGCACCGAATCCACGTCATAACTGCCGATGACAGTCCGGATACTGCTTCTTGATACATTCTGAAGGATTGTCAGCGGATCCTTAGAAGCATATATGGCCTTCACCGGATCAGCGACTTTGTATTCCACAAAAAAATCCACGTTTACAAAATTATAATCCTTCGTGATCATCAGGGAATCCTCTTCCCTGCTTTCATTGTTACTTGGATCGTATCCCACAGCAAAGCCCTGTATTGTGGTATTTACCTTATGCACATTTTGCACGAACGGGATCTTAAAATGAAGCCCCGGCTCCGCAACCGTTCTGGGAATACCTAAGGTTGTCACTACTGCCTGCTCCTGCTCCTGTACATTATAGACAGAGCCAAATGCTATAACAGGAACTGCCACTGCGAGTAAAACCGCCATTCCGGATTTCCGGATCAGCCTTCGGAATTTTTTCAACTGCTCCGTTCCTTTCGGGTTAACTGTTTCCATAATTTAATTCCTCTCTTTCTTTTCTGTATGTTTTCGCAAAAAGAGTATAAAAAAAGACCTTTGCGGATACCATACGGTATCTGTAAAAGTCTTGTCATTTCATAAGTATGCGGATAAATCTCTTTATCGTTCTGACGCACGCTTATCCACCTTACGGTGGAAGCTACTCCCTTTTGCGATTGAAATAATTATATCAGATCGGTTATTTTCTGTCAATAGCGGGTTTCTGCTGTTACGTTTCCTGATTTTTTACAGCTTCCGGATTGTTATAGGATACATAAATCTGGATCCGGTCCTCATAGATATATAGATTGACATCAAAGATTCCTTCCAGGATATAGGCCCCTTCCTGCTGGTTCAGCCTTGACTTTGCCTGTTCCATAATCGCGGGAATGCTGCTTTGCTCTGTCTGAATTTTGCAGGCCGCCTCTGTAAGCATCAGAAACTGTTCTAAATACGCCAAAGAAGCTTCCGGGTTCTCCAGATAGGACACATACCGGTGCAGTTCTCCGGTTGCGGTATCATAGTTAATGTCCACATACTCATACTCTTCCTCATCGGAACTTTCCCCATCGGCTGTATTCGGTATTAAATAAACGCTTTCCACTGTCTCATAATAAGTGACCGGGCCGCTGTCCTCATTCATCTCATAGTTATCAGAATAGGTCTCATTAGAACTGATCTGATAGCCATAATCGCCTTTTTCCAGAAACTGGGCCATGGAATCCGCAATACCTCTTCCATCGGCTTCGAAATGATCGAACCCGCTGCATCGTTCCCCTGCTGCAATTACTTCTGTTTCATCCAGATCACGATACCCATAATCGTCGTATCCTGTTGCTGTCTCATAGTCATCCTCATCAAAAGCGACGGAATAAACAGCACAGCTGAAAATGACCCCCGCCATAATGACAATTGCAAAAGCCAAAATCAAAATAAACAGGAGTGTATTTGATTGTCTTTTACCAGTTACGGAAGGATTGGCCGCCGGCTGATTTACAGTCAGTCTGCCAGCCTGAGGCAGCCCTGCCGGCATAGCCTGCTGGTTTCTCTTTTCATTTAACAAATAATTCACTTCCCAGCTTATAGGCTTTTTCACCACCCGCCTGCACCTGGGGCAATAATTCACCTCGTTAACCGGAAGATCACAGACCGGACAAATCTTTTTCACCATCTTTTGTTTTCCCCTTCTTTAACCCAGTACCAGATGAGCCACTGCGATCTCATCATCCTCCCTGAAGCCCTGTGCACAAACCTGGATATCATAAACATATTTTTCATTCAGGCCTGTGGTTTCAGCTATTTTTTCAATACTCATTCCATCTTTTGCCAGTGACAGTACTGTATGAACATCTTTTATGGTCTTACTTAATAGTTCGTCAGACTGGGGGGGATTCATAAGCGTATTTTCCCCTAAATCCTGTTCCGTGATAAAATCTTCCAGAGAAAGCTTCTTTTCATTCTCCTGTTCCGTATAATAATCGTCAGAAAGCTCCCAGTCTTTTTCATCCTTTAACATGATGTTTCTCCTTTCAAAAACAGGCAGGTTCACGGGAACCTGCCTGATATGTATGTATTTATCTTTTATTTCTTAAAAAGTCAGGAATGTTAATCTGTACTTCTTTGTTAACAGTCGGACGATAAGGCTGGCCATTCCCCTGAGGTGCACTCTGCTGTGTATTCTGTGGAGTTCCCTGTCCGTAGTTTGGCTGCTTGTTATAATTGGGATTGTTGTAATTCGGACTGCCGTAATTACCGCCGTTATTCTGGTTATTGGGATAAGCCTGTCCGGAATAATTATTGGCATTGCCATAATTCTGGTTAAAGTTCTGGTTGTATCCGGGAGTTGCTGCTGCGGTCGCTGCTGCTTCCTGGCTGCCGGCCTGCTGTGCTGCTTTCGGCTGTTTATAGTTTGGGTTGGAGAAATTAGTCATAACCTTGGATACAGGTGTCTCATTCTGCATATCAAGTCCGGTTGCAATGACAGTAATGCTTGCTTCATCCTGGGCATTCTCATCATACATGGCACCGAAAATAATATTCGCGTCGTCTCCTGCCATCTCCTGAACATAGCTGGCTGCTTCATTGGCCTCGATCAGGCTGATATCTCCGGAGATATTAATGATCACATGAGTTGCACCTTCTATGGTTGTCTCAAGAAGCGGGCTGGATACTGCCTGTTTCACTGCCTCTAAAGCCTTTTCATCGCCCTTAGCACGGCCGATACCAATGTGAGCAATGCCTTTATCGGTCATAACGGTCTGAACATCAGCAAAATCCAGATTAATCAGTCCTGGTACATTAATTAAATCTGTAATTCCCTGAACTGCCTGCTGAAGTACTTCATCAGCCTTTTTTAAAGCATCAGGCATGGTGGTGCGCCTGTCCACGATTTCAAGAAGACGGTCGTTAGGGATTACAATCAGCGTATCTACACTTTCCTTTAAACGCTCAATACCGGAAACTGCATTGGACATACGTGTTTTGGCTTCAAAACGGAAAGGCTTTGTTACAACACCAACAGTTAAGATTCCCATATCCTTTGCAATCTTAGCCACAACGGGAGCCGCACCGGTTCCTGTTCCGCCTCCCATACCGCATGTAACGAATACCATATCGGCACCCTTCATGACCTGAGCCAGCTCGTCCGCATTCTCTTCCGCTGCCTTTTCGCCAATTTCAGGTTTTGCACCTGCACCAAGTCCCTTGGTCAGCTTCTCACCGATCTGCATGGCTGTGGGAGCCTTGCAAAACTGCAACGCCTGCTTGTCCGTATTGATTCCAAGAAATTCCACACCAGCTATATTCTCATCAATCATGCGGTTAACCGCATTGTTTCCGGCACCGCCTACACCGATTACCAGAATTCTTGCAGCGTTATCCGCCTCATTTATTTTAATCTCTAACAAGATTATATCCTCCTTTAACCATATACAGCTTACTGTATAAACCTATTTAATATAATATTTTATTTTGTAAAAAATATCAACCATTTTTTTTACAAAATTCCAAGCAAATTATGTAAATTCACTTATCCTTCACAAACCGATAAGAAGTGACTGTTTCCGCCTCGTCATATTTATCCAGATACAATATGCCAGACAAACCGGTAAGAACCGGCAGCTGATCATTCAGCTCTGAAATCTTTCCATTCATCTGGTCATTGCTTCCAAGGTATACCCTGATGCTTCCCATCACAAGAGTTGCATTCCCGTTAGAATCATAGCGGATCTCATCTGCCGGGATTTTATGGGTGGATAAAAGCTGGGTGAGGGTTAAAATCTGGCCGAATACTTTGGGATCCTCCACGGGGAGGGGCTGGTGCAGAGCGATATGCCCATACTTAAGCCCCGTAATCCATGGAATTCCTGTCAGCTTTCCGCTGGAACTTTCCACAATGATCCCGTCTTTATCAAAATACATATAACTGCCCATATAGGAAACATAACCAACCACGGATTTTTCATATACGATCACTTCTATGCTGACAGGGCTCTGGAATACGATCTTGTAATCTTCCACGAAAGGAATCTGTTCGTGTTCCCGAAAACGGTCCTTGTAAATGCAGTAAATCGCATTCCGGTCCCAGCCATCCTTAAATAATAAGTCTATGATCTGATCTGAAGTATATTTTTTGTTGCCGGTTACAGTAATCGTTCTGATCTGCAGTGACATAAAAACTGCCGTGCCGGCCAGAAGGAATACTGCTATAATCGCAACTATCATTTTTCTTCTGCTCTTTTTGAAGTTTTTCATTCCTTACCTCTGATTGCAGCTCCAAGACTGCTTAAATCCCTGCAGATATCCTCATACCCCCGCTCAATATGGTGGCACTCAGAAATCTCCGTCACGCCTTCGCCTGCAAGCCCTGCCACCACAAGGGCGGCACCGCCTCTTAGATCAGGAGCCGCTACGTAATTGCCTTTTAAAGGATAGAGTCCGTGTACTACCGCCCGTTTTCCCTCTATGACGATATCAGCTCCCAGTTTCTTAAGCTCATTTGCTGCCCCGAACCTTCCTTCAAAAATCGTCTCCTCCACTCTTCCCCAGCCGGATCCCGATGCCATCACCGCCATCACCTGGGATTGAAGATCGGTTGGAAACCCCGGGTAAGGTTCCGTTACAACATCCACACAGTCAGGACGTCCTCTCATGGAAACCTCCAGCTGGTTTTTATACAGTTTTAACTCGGCTCCCATTCTTTCCGCCAGGGAAAGAGCTGCAGTCAGATGATCCGGCCTGACCCCATTAAGCAGCACATTCCCTTCTGCTGCCATCACTGCAGTTAAATAAGTACCTGCCACAATCCGGTCCCCTGCCACGACAAATTCAGAATCATGTAAGCCTGTAACTCCGGTTACAGCAAGTCTGGAGGTTCCTGCTCCGTGTATGACTGCACCCATGTTGTTTAAGAATTCACAGAGAGAAGTGATCTCCGGTTCTTTTGCCGCTCCATGTATCACGGTGATTCCTTTCGCGTAAACAGCTGCCATCAGGGCATTTTCCGTAGCTCCCACACTGGGAAACGGAAAGTAAATATCAGCACCCGCCAGTTCCTTTGCAGATGCACACAGTTTCTCATCCTTTTCCTCTATCACTGCGCCAAGTGTGCGGAATGCAGCCAGATGCATATCAATCGGCCTCTGTCCTATGGAACAGCCTCCCGGAAAGCTGGTAACAGCAAACCCCAGTCTCCCTAAAAGCGGACCTGACAATATAATAGAGGAACGCATGCTTTTTATATACTCTTCCGGAATCTCCGCACATTTGATGTCAGAAGCATCAATGGTCAGCGTATGTCCGTCAAGACTGTAAATACACCCGATACGCTCAAGTATCCCCAGCATACAGAACACATCCTGTATCCTGGGGACATTTTGAATCACTGTAGTACCTTTATGGAGAACCGCCGCTGCCATAATCGGCAGAACAGCATTTTTGGAACCCTGAATTTTTATCTCACCTTTTAAGGATCGTAACCCCTGGACCTGTATGACTGACAAACCGGTACCTCCCATGGTTTCTTATATACTATCCTATGTTATAAGTGAGAGAATGGTTTCATATCCAGCTATTTTTCCAGTTTAATCTGGTTGGAAACACTTAGAACCATGCCCATTTCAGCCATAAGAAACAGGACCGAGGTTCCCCCGTAACTGATAAAGGGAAGGGTAATTCCGGTATTTGGTATGGTATTGGTTACAACGGCAATGTTTAAGATAACCTGTATGGCAATGTGTCCCATAACCCCTACCACCAAAAGTGCGCCGAACAGATCCGGTGCATTGTCTGCGATCAGCATAAAGCGGTATATCATGAACAGAAAAATAAGAATCACGGATACCGCGCCAAAAAGTCCCAGTTCCTCACAGATAATGGAGAAAATCATATCATTCTGCGCCTCAGGCACAAATCCCATCTTCTGTATGCTCTCACCCAGACCTCTTCCTACCAGACCGCCGGAACCTATGGCATAAAGTCCCTGCAGCACCTGATAACCTCCCGTAGAAGGGTATGCCTCCGGGTTCATCCAGACAAGTATTCTTCCAAGCTGATAATCGTGAAGAATATTTAACTTTTCAAGAACCGTGGCTATGGGACCGGCAAATGCCAAAAGCCCGACTCCTGCAAATCCGCAGGCAAAAAACGGCCATTTCTTTTTACACGCCACAAACAGCATGACAAACGCAATTCCTACAATGATGATACCGGAGCTTAAATTGTTTGCAGCAACAATTCCCGCAATGGGCAGAGTTGTCACAATAATAAGCCCCACACCGTTTTTTGTATTGATGTTTTTTCCCATCTGTACAATCATAACAGCCAGCATTACAATGAGAGCAATTTTTACAAACTCCGTAGGCTGAAACGTCAGGCTTCCTACTCCCAGCCATCGGCGTTTTCCATTGAATCTTTTACCAAAAAGGGAAACGGCGATCATCAAAATGTAGGAAAGCACATAGGCAAACACTGCAAATTTCCCATACCAGTGGTAATCCATTTTCGAAATCACTAACATTATGATAAATCCGCCCAGAGCTACCTTCGCCTGCTTCATCATAAAAAATGATGCATTGCCAAACTTTAACTGGGCGGCATAAGAGCTGGAACTGTATATCATAACCAGACCGAAAACAGACAGAAATATAACAGTGAACAGCAGACTGTAGTCATAAAAACGGCGCGGCCTGTTTTTCTTCACTACTGGCCTTTTTTCCGCCATACCATTCCTCCTCGCCATTCAAATTACAGTACCCGGTCATAGTTAAAGACTGCGGACACATTCTTTAAAAATCTCTCCCCGTTCTTCATAGCATTTGAACATTCCCCAGCTTGCGCATGCCGGAGAGAGCAGCACATAATCCCCCTTGTTTGCATAGGAGGCGCAGACTCTTACTGCTTCCTGCATATCTTCCGCATACATCACATTGGTAAACCCGTGCTTTGCTGCGCATTCCGCTATTTTCTCCCTGGTCTGGCCAAGAAGCACCATGTATTTCACTTTTCCGTCAAATGATTCAATCCATTCGTCATATTCGGAATTCTTATCGTATCCTCCTGCAATCAGGATCGTCGGTCCCGGCATCGCTTTTACTGCCTGGATCGCCGCATCAGGATTCGTTCCCTTTGAATCGTTGTAATACTTAACTCCTGCTTTTTCAGCAACAAACTCAATTCTGTGCTCCACCGCCTGAAACCCACAGACAGCCTTTTTAATCACTTCCATGGGTACATTCAGTTCAAATGCAATGGCAACGGCAGCCATCACATTCTCATGGTTATGGCGCCCCAGTAGATTTATTTCGTGAATGTTTACAATCTCTTCCCGCCTGCCGCCGTGATTGCGGATAATAAAGTCTCCATCCATACAGTAACCCTCGTTCAGAGGCTTCCTGCTGCTGAAATAGATGGCGCGGGGTTTCATGTGCTCTCCGAATTCCCGAAGCACGGGATCGTCATAATTTAATATACAGCAGTCTTTTTCTGTCTGGTTTGCTGTGATGCTTTCTTTCACTTCTATGTAACATTCCATGGTTTTATGACGGTTTAAATGATCCGGCGTAATATTTAAAATTGCACTGACATCAGGCCGGAAATCTGTGATGGTCTCCAGCTGAAAGCTGCTGACCTCCGCTACAGTCACGGAATCCTCCGTCGTTTTTAACGCCTCATCCGTGTAAGGAATTCCAATATTCCCCACTACGTAAACATCATCGTAAAATGCTTTCATGATTTCGCCGGTAAGGGCTGTGGTGGTTGTCTTTCCGTTGGTTCCCGTAATGGCAGCCAGTTTTCCCTTTGCATGATGATATGCCAGCTGTATTTCACTCCAGATGGATATATTCTTTTCCTTTAAGACAGATACAAAAGGTGCATCAAGTCCGATGCCCGGACTGATTACACAAAGTGAAATATCCTTTAAATCCTCTTTTTTGAGTTCTCCGAGAATTACGGAGATTTTATCCGCTTTTCCAAACCCGCTTAACAGCTCATCCTCTTTTAAAGCATCATTGCTGTCATATAAAACAACTTCATCGCCAGTCTTTAAAATCATCCTGGAGGCGGCGATCCCACTTTTTCCACTTCCTGCAACTAAAATTTTCTGACTCATATGGTTTCTCTCCTATAATCCAAGATATGCGAGCAGGCAAAGAACTGCTGTAACAATAGCAAATACAGCCACCACCCTTGTTTCAGACCATCCGCAAAGTTCAAAATGATGGTGAATGGGAGCCATTTTAAAAAAACGCTTCCCGCCTGTTCTTTTAAAGTATGTCACCTGAATAATTACGGATAACACCTCAAGCAGATAGATAAACCCGATGATTGCAATAAAAATCGGCATCTGCATCATAAAAGCACTGGAGGCAACAAAGCCTCCCAGCCCCAGCGAACCGGTATCCCCCATAAACACCCGGGCAGGGTATACATTAAAGAGGAGAAATCCTAACAGGCTGCCCACTACCGCACCGGTAATGGGACTGATGCCGGTTCTTTCTCCTATGGCTACTACAGTTAAGAATGTGGCAACCAGTATGGTAACGCTGGTACACAAACCGTCAAGACCGTCTGTAAAATTCACTCCGTTGTCTGTTCCAATTACAATGAAAAACACCGCCGGTACAAATAAGATACCAAGGTTTAAATAGATACCGTTTTTAAATCCTCCTGTAAACGGAACCAGCATCGCAGTCCCCACATCTTTGGAATGAAGCAGATAAAAAGCAAAAATACCTGTTATGACCAGCTGGCCTGCCATCTTCTGTACAGGGGTAAGTCCTTCCGACCTTTTCATCACGATTTTAATATAATCATCAAGAAATCCAACGATACCAAATCCCACTGTCACAAACAGAACCGGTATAATCTTGGGATAATCTCTCACGTAAAACAGAGACGTAATAATAATACTGGTTAATATAATCAGTCCGCCCATGGTAGGCGTTCCCTGTTTTTTCAAATGGCTCTCCGGACCTTCCTTGCGGACTTCCTGGCCAAATTTTAATTTGTGCAGAAACGGTATTACTATGGGACACAGCATTGCGCTGATGGCAAAAGCTATGATGATTGCCAAAATCGTTTCGTTAATCATGTCACACCTCAATCATTTATGTATTTGTATATCAAAAGTACACAGTTAGTAGTATACGTCTTTTTACCTGAATAATCAACCACTGATTCGAAACGAAGAAACAGTTTTTTCCTCTGCTGGTTCTATTCCCAGATAAGGAAAAATGTTCTTGAAAATATCAGCAATCACAGGTGCGGCAATGGTTCCGCCATAGTAAATACCCTGTGGTTCGTCAATTGTTATAAGAGCAATTACTTTAGGATTATCCGCCGGTGCAAATCCTATAAATGAGGATATATACTTTTTTAAGCTTCTTGGAAGCTTCTCAGAGGTTGCTGTTTTTCCTCCGATCCGGTATCCTTCAATCTTCGCTCTTTTTCCGCTTCCCTCAGAAACAACCTGCTCCAGGATATAACGCATGGTTTCACTGGTTTCCTTTGATACAATCCCCTCCTTTACCGGATAGGTAAATGTGTGTACGGATTTCCCGTCAGAGCTTACTGAACTCACACCAAAATGAGGAGTGATGCGGTTTCCGCCGTTAACAAGAGAAGAAGCCGTAGTGATCAGCTGCATGGGGGTAATCTGAAATGACTGGCCAAATGATACGGTTGCCAGCTCTACCAGCCCCATATCCTCTTTTTTGTGCATGATTGTGGTTGCCTCGCCGGGCAGATCGATTCCAGTCTTTCCTTTTAAACCGAACTGTTCAAAATATTTATAGTAATTATCCACTCCAAGGCGCTGTCCCACATCAATAAGGACCGGATTGCAGGAATTCATCATGCCCTGAAGGAAGGTTTCCGATCCGTGGCCGCCCACTTTGTGGCACCTGATTTTTCTGTCTTCCACCACCCGAAAGCCCGGACAGGAAAACTGATCGGTCAGTTTCACAACTCCTGCCTCCAGCCCGGCTGCAGCAGTTACAATTTTAAATGTGGAACCAGGTTCGTAAGTATCGTTGATGCATGGATTTCTCCACATCTTATTCAACAGATCCTGCTTTTCTTTTTCATTTGCAGGAACCTCAGTTGTGGTATTTAGTGTAAACGGATCATTTAAATTAAATTCAGGCGCGTTTACCATTGCCATTATTTCCCCGTTTTGCGGATTCATAATGATAATTGATACCCGCTTTGCACCCTTTTTCTCCATTACCTGATAGGCTGCCTGCTCGCAGTAACGCTGGATATTCACATCAAGACTGATATGCAGATCCTGTCCTGCAATTGGTTCTATCCGGTCTTCTGCTGCATTTTCAATTTCAATACCGGCTGCATCTGACATGGTCAGTATCTTACCGTTGAGCCCTTTTAAGTACTGTTCGTATTTCACTTCCAGTCCTATGATTCCCTGGTTGTCACCTCCTGTAAATCCAAGCACGGTGGAAGCAAGGGTATCGTAGGGATAATATCGCTTGTAATCTTCATCTACTTTGACTCCTGCCAGATGATAGGAACGGATCTGGTCTCCCATAGCCTTGTCTACATTTGTCTTAATAATCTCCCTGGAGCTGTACTTTTCCACTTTCTTGCGGACCTCTGCTTCAGTAAGGCCCAATTCCTTAGAAAGAACCGCTATTACTTCATCTGCCTGTTTCACCTGATTATGGATGACCGATATGGTACAGACGGTGCGGTTTGTTGCAATGACAGTTCCTTTCGCATCAATAATATTCCCTCTTGCAGCTTTAATGGTTCTCTCTCTCTCATGAAGATCAGAAGCCATTGCACTGTAATGCTCCGAGCGAAAGACCATTAGAAAAATAAGCCGTCCCATAAGTCCTGTCATGGCCAGAAACAACAGGAAAAACAGGAGGGCTATTTTCTCTCTGTGATGTGTTTTGTTCGAATTCATAAGCTGCTCCATCGTCATCATTGTTACAGTATATGAAATCCGGCTTTTTTTATGAGTCCCTTTGGGTTGAAATTCATTCTGAAGGCTGGGTATCCTGGGCCGCCTGGGTATCTGCAGAACCATCTCCTGCATCGCCTGGAAGAGCTGCCGGTAAATCCGTATCTCCGCCGCCTTCCCGGTTTACGTATTCTTCATCCGGATTTAAATATTCTTCCGGTACCGTTTCCCCGTTTTCCATAGTAGGTACTTCTTTTGAAGGCTGCCCCGCAGTTGTCTCCGCCTCAGCCTCTCCGCTTTCAGAAGATGCCTGTGTTTCATTTGTAATGCCTTCCTGCTGCGGAAGTGTGGCAGCATCTTCAGACGATAGTGTTCCTCCCTCTTCTGTATCCGGGAATATATTTAAATAAGGAAGAATCTCAGTCATAATCTTCTGGAAAATCTGGCTGGCATAGGTACTGTGAGGCTGATCCTCTACATGAGGTTCATCAACAACCACATAAACCAGCACCTGGGGATTATCCGAAGGAGCGTATCCGCAGAAAGATACGACGTAGTTTGTTTTATCACGGGGAATTTTCTCTGCAGTTCCTGTTTTACCGGCAACCTTATATCCGGCAATTCTGGCAGCACCGCCTGTTCCCCCTTCTGCATTGACTGTCTTAAACAAAGCCTCATTAATGAATTTGGTTGTGGACTCAGAAACAGTTTCCCGCACCAGTACAGGATCTACCTTCTTCATGACTGATCCCTGTTCATTTAAAATCTGCTTTACTACATGGGGTTCGTAGTAAGAGCCGCCGTTTATGACTGAGCAGTAAGCTGCTGCCATCTGAATCATGGTACAGTTAAAGTTCTGTCCGAAAGAGTTGGTTGCAAGGTCTGTGGGACCGGCTGTATCGGCAGTATACATAACTGTTTTATTATCCGCTTCTCCCGGCAGATCAATCCCAGTCTTGGATCCAAATCCAAATATCTGCTGGTATTTATAGAATTTCTCTTTTCCCATCTGCTGGGCAATCCGCATCATAACTACGTTGCAGGACTTCATCAGACCTTCTTCCACAGTAATGAGTCCGTGTCCGTATCTGCTGACACAGTTGATTTTATGTCCGCCCACTTCAAGAAACTTATTGCATTCATACGTTTCTTTTCCGGTTATGGCACCTTCTTCTAACGCTGCGGAAACTGTGAATATCTTTTCTGTGGACCCCGGTTCATAGCCATCACTGATGCAGAAATTCCGCCAGGTCTGGTTCCATGCCACCTGTGTGCCCAGGGATACGATTTCTTCATCAGAATAATGCTGGGATACCGTCTCCGGAGTGAGCGGCTGCGCATCCTTATTCTTCCTTTTATAATCATCCATCGCTTCCTTTACGCCCAGCTGTCTGAGAACATCTGCCGTAAACTCAGGACGTAAATCACGGGGGTTATTTAAGTCAAAACTCTTGTCATCAGACATGGCAAGAACTTCTCCGTTATTAGGGTCCATCACAACCACGCCCACCCGTTTGCTTCCTGTCTGCTGCTCCCATTCTGCAATGTACTTCTCCACAATCTTCTGTACATTCACATCAACAGTGGATACAACGGTATTGCCGTTAGAGGCCGGTTTTATTACCCGTTCCAAATTGGAATCATCATTTAAATAACCGTATTCCCTGCCGTTGACTCCCATCAGGGTCGTATTATAATACTGTTCAATGCCTCCGGTTCCATCCATGCCGTCTCCATTGGCAAATCCAACAACCTTGCTTGCCAGAGAATTATACGGGTATACTCTCTTGTATTCATCTTCAAACCAGATCCCTTTTATGGCTTTCTGGGTTTTCTTTAATTCTTCCGCTTTTTCTGTTTTATATTTTTCGTATTTATCCTTGTCATCATAGGTCAGCTGCTTTGCATAACGGACATACTGCTTGTCTTTTTTCTCCTGAATGAGATTCATAATTTCAGTCCGGTCATATCCAAAGCACTCCGTTAACGCATTGACTGTGGGTTCTAAATAGGAATCCGGATCCGTCATGATCTGCCTGGGATCAAGAATTAAATTATACACCTTTTCACTGGTTGCCAGATAGGTGCCGTTTCGATCCAGCACATCCCCTCTCTTAAAGGGGATTACTCTGCTGTCATACTCCTGCTGGGACAGCACAATCTGGTTATAATCTTCTTTTTTCTTCGTCATCAGGTTATAAAGGACCATAACCAATGCAAACAAAGCCAGCGTAATTACCAAAACCGTAATCGCCAGCTTTTCCTGCATGTAACGAGGAAATACTTTACTTCTTTTGCTCCTGTTTTTATTATTGTTTCGGAATGTCCTCATTCTGCCTTACATACTCACTTTCCGTTTTATCATAGTGAAGGATCTGGTCTTTATTCGCATAGACCATACCCAGTTCCTCAGTGGCAACTTTATACACATGATCAAGATCAACGGAAGTGTTAATGTTCATTTCCAATGCATCGTTTTCTGTTTTCAGTTTTTCCAGCTGTCCTTCCCGGGTTTCGATTTCATGAATGCTGGCAGTGATTGAGGACTGCAGATGCAAATAGTTCACACACAAACAAAGGGTAATGACTGCAGCAATCGTCAGCATAATTACATAAGGCAAATCCATCTGTAATGCTTTCTCGCGGTTCCGTCTGACGTGGTGAGGCACGGGACGGCGAATTTCATCCGGCGTAGAATCCGGTCTTCTGACCGGCATGGTTTTACGGACAGTATTCCCCTGCACATAGGCAGAGTTCCCATAGGAATGCACATTTCTTCTTGCAGCCACTCTTTTTTCCTCCCTTATTAGATTCGTTCAAACACGCGAAGCTTTGAACTCTTTGAGCGTTTGTTTTCTGATATTTCTTCTTCTGACGGTAAAATCGGCTTTCTTGTTACAACCTTTCCCATACTTTTTCTCCCGCAGACACAGACAGGAAAGTTAGGCGGGCAGATACAGGGATCTTCATTGTCCTTAAACCTTGTCTTTACAATGCGGTCTTCCAGAGAGTGGAAGGTGATGATGGAAAGCCTTCCCCCCGGATTTAAAAGTCCGATCATGGTATCAAGAGAGTTCTTTAATACGTCCAGTTCGTGATTCAGTTCGATTCTGATTGCCTGAAAGGTCCGCTTTGACGGGTGGCCTCCAACAGCCCTTATCTTTGCAGGAATTGCCCCTTTAATGATTTCCGACAGCTCTCCCGCAGTTTCGATGGGTTTTGTCTCCCTGGCCCTTACAATGTGTTTTGCAATATTCTTAGCAAACTTGTCCTCTCCGTAATCCCGTATAATCCGGTATAAATCAAATTCGCTGTATTGATTGATAATATCGGCGGCAGTCTGCGGGTTTCTCTGGTCCATTCTCATATCTAAAGGAGCATCCTCTTCCCGATAGGTAAACCCTCTCTCCGGCACATCCAGCTGATAGGAGGAAACTCCCAGATCCAGATAAATTCCATCCACCTTTTCGATTCCCAGTTCCGCTAAAACTCCATGTATATTTTCGTAATTGCTCCTGACCACGGTCACCTTATCTTTATATTCTTTCAGCCGCTCTGTTGCTGCAGCAATGGCATCCGAGTCCTGGTCAATTCCGATTAATCTTCCGTGTTCCCCCAGGCGTCTGCATACTTCCAAAGCATGTCCGCCGCCTCCTAAGGTTCCATCAACATAAATCCCATCCGGTTTCATATTCAGGCTGTCAATGGTTTCGTAAAGCAGCACCGATTTGTGTTCAAACATCATATACCTAGTCCTTCCATAGCTTCTGCGATTTCTTCCATATCATCATAGGTATTGGCTGCTGTCCATGCATCCTTGCTCCAGATCTCTATCCTGCTTCCAACTCCTACTAAAACTGCGTCCTTATCGATTCCGGCATGTTCTCTTAATACTGCCGGAAGCAGAATTCTTCCCTGCTTGTCCACTTCACAGGAACTTGCTCCTGCCAGAAAAAATCTGGAAAACTTTCTGGCGTTGGTGTTGGTTAGCGGCAGGCTTTTTAACTTTTCTTCCAGAGCGCTCCACTCGTTATTGTCATACACAAATAAACAGCCGTCCAAGCCCTTCGTCACGACGAATTCTTCTCCTAGCTGCTCTCTGAATTTGGATGGGACAATAAGACGTCCCTTCGCATCGACCGTATGATTGTATTCGCCCATGAACATACTAATCACCTGCTTGTACTTCGGTTTGGGGAAAATCAAACCACTTCTCCCCCATTTTCTACCACTTCGTACCACTTTCCACCACTTGTACTCTAATTCTAGTACATTTGATTCAAAAACGCAAGGATAATTTCGAATAATTTTCAATTTAATTTGGCTTATTTACTGGGGTTGATGGTATTTTTCCAATATTTTCCATTAACAGACAAAAATGGTAATTACCAGAACCACTGCTTTCATACAGGGTTATGGTAATTACCATTTTTAATTACAAACCGATCTTATGCTGATTTTTGCTATATTTTCCCGTAACTTTTTTTATATTGACGGTGGAGATTCCACTGCATTCTAGCCGGAAGCCAAAAAAGAACAGGATATGTATCTCTACACATTCTGTTCTCCAAAAACACTCGATTTAAACCATTTGCTTTCGCTTAGCCTGTTAATAACCTGCTTCAATATATTGTTCAATTAATTTATCCAACTCCACGCTTCTAAGATAAATCACTTCTCCATCTTCGTGATCAATGCTTGTATTTAATCTTTCCCTTGCAACTTCGATATTCTGTATTAACTCTTCTTTTGACATTATCATATCATGATTCTCCTTTGCTCTTTATTCGTATCTGTCTGTGTTTGCAGAAGAGCACAAGAGTAGATATCACTACCAAAATCAATGACAGCGCCTGAGACACCGGTATGCCAGTACTAAAAAAGATCAGCTGATCCGTACGGAGTCCTTCTATCCATACTCGTCCCAATCCATAGCCCAGCAGGTAGATCAGAAGCATCTCCCCATCGAATTTTTTATGTTTCCGATACCATAACATAAAAATCAGAACACATAAATTCCAGACTGATTCATAAAGGAATGTGGGGTGAACCTGAATAAACTCCACACCATCTTTTATAATCAAATGGTTTAACAACTCCTTAGATATCATATTCTCATTAACAAGCGCCCTTCTGATTCTCATAGCAAACAGGCCGTCTGTATATCCGCCGAATGCCTCGCAATTAAAGAAGTTTCCCCATCTTCCTATAATTTGCCCGGTAATCAGTCCTAAGCAACCAGTGTCCGCCAAAGAAAAGAAGGAAAGTTTCTTCACTCTGGTGTAAACCGTGAGGGTGATGACAGCTCCTATGACGCCACCGTAGATTGCCAGCCCTCCTGCCCTGAGATTAAATATCTGAATCAGATCGTCTTTATAATTAGCCCAGTCAAAAATCACATAATAAATCCGGGCCCCCATAATAGATATAATGATTGCATACAGTGCAAAATCCAGATATATATCCGGGTCCTGCCCTCTGCGCTTTGCATCGCGTGCCGCAATCCAAAGACCTGTCAAGATTCCAATCCCAATGATAATACCGTAAAATGCAATGCGGAATCCAAATATCGAGATACTGTTTTGCAGATGGTCAATGGTAATTCCCAAATGCACAAAACTAATATCTGCCGTATTTGCCATTCGTCTTCTCCTTTCGATGTTTTCTTTATTTTACCCCGCTAAAACACAAAAATCAAACATATTCGCCCGACATATTCAACTATATTTCGACAAGAGCTTTGATCTTTTTGTTTTTCTCTTTTATTTTTATGGATAATATGATATTCTATATTAGTTGCAGATAAAAATCAACCATGAATATAAACAATATTAGGAAGGTATTTGATATGAAATTAGGTATTGTCGGCTTGCCGAACGTAGGGAAAAGTACTCTGTTTAATTCACTCACAAAGGCTGGAGCAGAGTCTGCCAACTATCCTTTCTGTACCATTGATCCAAACGTAGGAGTTGTTCCTGTTCCGGATGTACGGTTAGGACAGCTGGCCGCATTGTATGATTCCGCCAAAATTACACCTGCAGTCATTGAATTCGTTGACATCGCAGGTCTTGTAAAAGGTGCCTCCAAAGGAGAAGGTCTGGGTAACCAGTTTCTTTCCAACATCCGCGAAGTTGATGCCATTGTCCATGTGGTCCGCTGCTTTGAGGACCCCAATGTCATTCACGTGGATGGAAGCGTAGATCCGCTCCGGGATATTGAAACCATTGATTTAGAGCTTATTTTTTCCGATCTTGATATCCTGGACCGCAGAATTGCCAAAACAACCAAAGGCGCCATGAATGATAAATCTCTTGCAAAGGAATTAGCTGTCTTAAAGAAAATCAAAGCACACCTGGAAGACGGTAATCTTGCCAGAAGCATGGAAACGGATGACGAGGATGAGGCTGAGTTTATATCCACCCTTAATCTTCTTACTTATAAGCCTGTTATTTTTGCTGCTAACGTCTGTGAGGACGACCTTGCCGATGATGGAGCTTCTAATGCTTATGTAGAAAAGGTCCGCTCTTTTGCAAAGGATAACAGCAGTGAGGTTTTTGTTATCTGCGCTCAGATTGAACAGGAAATTGCAGAGCTGGAAGAAGACGAAAAAAAGATGTTCCTGGAAGATTTAGGACTTACGGAATCCGGTCTGGAAAAGCTGATTGCTGCCAGCTACCACTTGCTGGGTCTTATCAGTTACTTAACCGCCGGTCCGACTGAAACCAGAGCATGGACCATAAAAGAAGGCACAAAGGCACCTGGAGCTGCTGGGAAAATCCACTCTGATTTCGAACGCGGGTTTATCCGTGCAGAAGTTGTCAATTATCAGGATCTGCTGGACTGCAAAACTTACAATGCTGCCAAGGAAAAAGGTCTGGTACGGTTAGAAGGAAAAGAATATGTGGTAAAAGACGGAGATGTAATTTTATTCCGTTTCAATGTATAAAAATGCTGCATCCGCCGGTCATTGCCGGCGGTATTTTTATGCAGATTCTGATAAATTTTGTCAAAAAGTCAATTGCACTTGTAAACTCCTTTTCTTATGTTATAATATGACATGGCTCTGAAAAGACAGATATACAGTAAAAACATAACAGAATAAAAAGGGAGTTGCCGCACAGATGAAAACATTTATAAAAGCAGTTATTGCAGGGATCGCAATCAGCATGGGAGGCGTTATCTATTTAACCCTGGAGAACCACATAGCAGGTTCTTTCTTATTTACCATCGGGTTATTTACCATATATACGTTTGGTTTCTACCTGTTTACCGGGAAGGTATGCTACATTATAGAGGAAAAGCCGTCTTATCTTCTAACTGTTCTTTTGGTGTACATAGGTAATTTTGCAGGAACCACAGGGACAGGGGCAATATTCAGGCACACAAAGCTCGCCAGATTAACCGCCCACGCCTCTGAAATTGTCAGTCTGAAGCTTTCGGACACACTGTTCAGCACCTTTGTCATGGCCATGATGTGCGGCGTTATGATGTGCATTGCAGTGGCAGGCTTTCAGACCATTCGGGACGGAATCGGTAAATACTTTGCCCTGGTTCTTCCTGTCATGGTATTTATTCTATCCGGATACGAGCACAGCATCGCGGATATGTTTTATTTCACCATGGCAGGTGCCTGGAGTGCAAAGGCCTTCTTATATATCCTGGTGATTTCTGCCGGGAACTTAACAGGAGGCTGTCTCATTCCCATGGCAAAGAAGTATTTAAAAGAAGAGGCATTGCCTGTCCATTCCTGACAGCATCACCTTCCTTTTCGCATAAATCAGGGCAGGAATCCTTTCGTATGGATTCCTGCCCTGATTTTACAGTTTCACATTATATAAAGCTGTCAATGAGGTTTCTAAGCACTCTATCCTCTGTTTTTTGTTCTATCAGCGGCCGCCCATCTTTTAAAATCCTGTTTTTTCGGTGAAACTCTGTTTTTTCTTCCCTGTACAGGATGCCAGTGGGGATTTTTTCGGTCATTTCCATCGACATTCTAATGGCTTCCATTCGATCCGCCGGATCATAATCTTCTCCAAGAGGCATCACCATATTTTTATAATAAGCAAAGGTATTGATTTTGTTGAAGGTGATGCAGGGTTGTAGAATATCCACAAACGCATATCCCGGATATCGGATCGCCTCCTTCATGATGTTTACCAGCTGTTTTGAATCACCGCTGAAGCCTCTGGCAACAAATCCCGCTCCCGAAGCAATCGCAAGAAGCACCGGATTTAAGGGCGTATTTAAGTTGCCATCGGTCTGAACTCCTGTAACAAAACCTTCCCCGCTGGTGGGTGATGCCTGCCCTTTGGTCAGACCGTATATCTGATTATCATGAACAAAATGTGCGATATTGACATTTCTTCTTATGTTATGAATAAAGTGATTTCCGCCCTCACCGTAAGAATCCCCGTCTCCGGAATTGACGATAACAGTCAGATTTTCATTTGCTATTTTTGCGGCTACTGCAGCCGGAAGTGCCCTTCCATGAAGTCCGCAGAAGCTATTGACATTTAAATACTGAGGCGTTTTTGCCGCCTGACCGATTCCTCCTGCCATCAGTACTTCATTTGGCTCTATGCCAAGCTCTTCCAACGCTGTTTTTAAGCTGTTTAATATGGAAAAATTTCCGCATCCCGGACACCATGCTGTTTCATAAGTTGTGAATTTATCCATCTATCTGGCACCTCCTTCCAACACCTTTTTTGCAATTTCTTCACCGGATATCTGTCTGCCGTCGTATTTCAAAATACTTCTCTGGCATTCTATGCCTGTCTGCTCCCTTATAAGGGAGGCCAGCTGGCCTGTGGCATTTTGTTCCACGTTGATGATCGTCCTGCCCTTTGCATAGAGTTTCAGCTTTTCCTGCGGGAGGGGATAAATATCTCCGAACACCAGTGCTCCATAGCTTCCATCCCCATTTTTATTCAGCAGGGATACCGCTTCCCTGATGGGCCCCCAGACAGAGCCCCAGCCAAGGAGAAGGGTATCGCACTGTTCTTCTCCCATAAACTCCGGCTCCGACAGTTCTTTCATAAGGCCCTTTAATTTTCTCATCCGCTTGTCCACCATTTGGTTCCTGACCTCTGCGGATTCGGTGATCCAGCCTCTTTCATCATGCTCATCACTGTCAGCGGCCACCAGATGGCTGGTCAGTCCAGGGATAAGTCTGGGAGAGATGCCGTCTTCCGTTATCTTGTAACGAAGATACTCTCCTTTTGCTTCTTCTGCATGGCTGATCAATTTAAGCCCGGATATATCAAAGGGTTTTACACAGGCCGTTCCATCCCCAAGATACTGATCGCTGAGCAGTATGACCGGAATCTGGTATTTTTCCGCCAGGTTTAACGCCCGGAACGTCTGATAAAAAGCATCCTCCTGATTTCTTAAGGCTATGACCAGCCTGGGAAATTCCCCTTGTGATGCAGAAATTACGAATTTTAAATCGCTTTGTTCTGTACGTGTAGGCAGACCGGTCGCCGGACCTGGTCTTTGCACATCTACGGCTACCAGCGGAATCTCCGCTATGCCGGAAAATCCCAGCGCTTCCACCTTGAGGCAGAAACCGCCTCCGCTGGTCCCTGTCATGGCCCTTGCGCCAGCAAAAGAAGCACCTAATGCCATATTAACCGCTGCTATCTCATCTTCCGCCTGTTCCACAACAATTCCTGCCTTATGTCCCACAGAAGCCAGATATTCCAAGACAGCCGTGGAAGGTGACATGGGATAGGCAGAATAAAACTTAAGTCCTCCGGCCACCGCGCCAAGTCCCAGAGCCTCGCTTCCTGAAATAAGCATGTAATCCTTATAGCCGCCATCCATATGCTGAAACTTTGCCTGGGCGGCGGAGTGCCCTGCCAAAGCCGCCTTAACATTAACCTCAAGGATCTCTTTCTTCATAACTTTGGCCATGACTTCCTCCACGTATGTAAAAGGCTCCCCAAAAAGCTTCAATACTGCACCTGCCGCCACGCTTGCAGATGCCTTTCCATTTCCCAGTTCTTTTGCAATTTTATTCATGGGAAGTTTCATGACTCTGGAATCTTCGTCGGAATAAGGAACGCTATTGTCACATAGAATAAAACCATTGTCCGTCAGTTCATGCTTATGTAAATCAATGGTTTCCTCATTTAAGGCAATGATTCCATCGAGACGATAGCTGTGGGAGGTTATTGCCTCCGTCCCAAAACGCAGAAGGGAGAAATTATGCCCACCTCGCACGCGGGACATGAAATCTCTGGTGGTATAAATATAATAGCCGGAATGTTTCAGCAGTTTTTCCAGAATTGTAACCGTGGTATCGATGCCTTGTCCGGCAGCGCCACCAATCAGAATATTGTACATAGGTTTACCTCCTTTAAATTTTGACTAATTATAACTCATCCTTCCATTATTTTCAATATTCTTTGTATTTTTCTCATAATTTTTACATATAAATTATTTTCATTAATTATTCCAATAATTTGTTTTAAATTTAACAATTAACAGACCAGCTATGAATCATGGTCTGTTGGCGAAATACAGGTACTGTGCAAAAAAGGAAGAGAGACATAACTGCCTCTCTTCCTTTTTATTATACCAGATTTGTATAGCCCATAAGGCTGATATCCACTTCTTTTGCGACTTCACGGCCTTCTCTGATGGCCCATACCACAAGGGACTGGCCTCTGTGCATATCTCCTGCCACAAAAACCTTATCCACATTGGTTTTATATCTGCCCTCTTCTGTTTCAACGTTGCTTCTTCCATTTAACTTCACGCCAAATGCATCCGCTACGTAATTCTGGGCTCCTAAGAAACCAGCAGCAATGAGAACCAGATCAGCAGGAACTTCCTTCTCGCTGCCTGCCACCGGCTCCATGCTTACCCGTCCGGTTTTCTCATCCTTTTTAGGCTCCAGGCTCATTAAAACAGCTTTCACCAGCTTGCCTGATTTATCTTTTATAAATTCCTTCACAGTCGTCTGATATACCCTTGGATCTTTTCCGAAAACGGCAATTGCTTCTTCCTGACCATAATCAGTTTTCAGCACTTTGGGCCATTCCGGCCATGAGTTATCCTCGGTCCTTGTTTCAGGAAGTTTGGGCATCATCTCAAGCTGGGTAACAGAGGCACAGCCATGGCGCAGTGATGTTCCAACACAGTCATTACCGGTATCTCCGCCGCCAATCACAATCACATGTTTCCCCTTTGCTGATATATACTGATTATCCTGCAGATCGGAATTTAACAGGCTTTTTGTTGTGGATTTTAAGAAATCCACAGCAAAATATATTCCCTGTGCATCTCTTCCCGGAACATTTAAATCTCTGGGATTTGATGCACCGCATGCAAGGATAATGCGGTCATATTCTTTTAAGAGGTCTTTCGCTTTGTGATTCTTACCCACATCGGTGCCGGTAATAAATTCAATTCCCTCTGCCTTCATAATCTCAACCTTACGGTCGATCACATGCTTTTCCAGTTTCATGTTGGGGATTCCATACATCAGAAGTCCGCCTGCACGGTCTTCTCTTTCCAGGACAGTTACGCTGTGTCCCCTTTTATTTAACTGGTCTGCAGCTGCCAGACCGGCAGGACCGGATCCGATTACCGCAACCTTTTTTCCTGTACGGATTTTGGGAGGCCTTGGACCGGCAATTCCGGAAGCATAAGCGCGTTCGATAATGGCATGTTCATTTTCCTTAATGGCTACCGGATCACCGTTTAACCCGCAGGTACACGCTGCTTCACAGGGAGCAGGGCATACCCGTGCGGTAAATTCCGGAAAGCTGTTGGTCTTTTTTAAGCGGTTATATGCCTGCTGCCATGTACCGGAATAAACAAGATCATTCCATTCCGGTATTAAATTGTTTAAAGGACAGCCGGAAACCATTCCATTTAAAATAACTCCTGACTGGCAAAACGGTACACCGCAGTCCATGCACCGCGCACCCTGGCATTTTTGTTCCTTTTCAGAAAGGGGCAGATGGAACTCGTTATAATTTTTCAAACGGGTCCTGGGATCTACCGTTCTTCCTGTTTCTCTGTTATATTCTAAAAATCCTGTTGGCTTACCCATGTTCGCTCCTCCTTACTTCTTTGTATTGGCATAAAATGCTTCAATCTGTGCCTGTTCACTGCTTAAACCCTTTTCTTCCATCTGAACAATGGTATTCATCATGCGCCTGTAGTCATGAGGCATGATTTTCTTGAATTTAGGCAGATATTCTCCAAAGTTGTCGAGGATTTCCTTGCCCTTTGCGGAGTTGGTATAAGCCACATGTTCCTTAATCATATCCTTTAATTCCAGAACATCGTATTTATTGGTAATCTCTTCAAAAGAAACCATTTCCTTATTCAGGCGTTTGTACAAGTCTCTCTTCTCATCTAATACATAAGCAATTCCGCCGCTCATACCAGCCGCAAAATTCTTACCGGTAGATCCTAATACCACCACGCGTCCGCCTGTCATATATTCACAGCCGTGATCGCCTACACCTTCCACCACTGCAGTTGCGCCGGAGTTTCGAACGCAGAAACGTTCTCCTGCAACACCGCAGATAAAGGCTTTTCCGCTGGTGGCGCCGTACAGAGCCACATTACCGATTACAATGTTCTCTTCCGCCTTAAATTTAACACCCTGAGGAGGATAAACCACCAGCTTGCCGCCGGAAAGTCCCTTTCCAAAGTAATCGTTGCTGTCTCCTACAAGCTCCAGTGTCAGGCCCTTTGGAATAAATGCGCCGAAGCTCTGACCGCCGCTTCCTGTACAGTTAATGGTAAAGGTATCCTCGGCAAGTCCTTCCGGATACAGTCTTGTTATTTCCGATCCGAATATGGTTCCCAGAGCACGGTCTGTATTGGAAACATCGATCTGGAGTCCCTTCTTCTGACCTGCCGTAAGAGCCTGCCGCAATTTCTTTAAGATAATTTTCTCGTCAATGGTTTTATCCAGTTCAAAATCATAAACCAGTTTTTTGTCGTAGCCTGCTAATTTATCTCCTTCATATGGATTTCCTAAAATTGCGGAGAAATCCACTTTCTTTGCTCTTTCATTGGAAATCTGATCCTTTTTCTTTAAGAGATCCGTTCTTCCAACCAGCTCATCAACCGTACGGATTCCCAGCTTTGCCATGTATTCCCGAAGCTCTTTTGCGATAAAATACATGAAGTTTACAACATACTCCGGTTTTCCCTTAAAGCGTTTGCGAAGCTCAGGGTTCTGGGTGGCAACGCCGACAGGACAGGTATCTAAGTTGCAGACTCTCATCATAACACATCCCAATGTTACAAGTGGTGCCGTTGCAAAGCCGAATTCCTCGGCTCCCAGCATACAGGCAATGGCTACATCCCGTCCGGTCATCAGCTTTCCGTCTGTTTCCAGTATTACCTTATCACGAAGCCCGTTCATAATCAGAGTCTGATGCGCTTCCGCCACACCAAGCTCCCAGGGAAGTCCTGCATTATAGATGGAGTTTCTGGGCGCAGCTCCGGTTCCTCCGTCAAAGGAGGAAATTAAGATAACCTGGGCACCTGCCTTGGCAACACCGGCAGCTACAGTACCGACTCCTGCTTCTGATACCAGCTTCACAGAAATTCTGGCACTGGTATTGGAATTCTTCAAATCATAAATTAACTGGGCCAGATCCTCAATGGAATAGATATCATGATGAGGCGGAGGTGAAATTAATCCTACACCAGTTGTTGAGTGTCTGGTTTTGGCTACCCATGGATAAACCTTCTGTCCCGGAAGCTGTCCGCCTTCTCCAGGCTTTGCACCCTGAGCCATTTTAATCTGAATCTCTTTTGCACTGACTAAGTATCTGGAAGTCACACCAAAACGTCCGGAAGCTACCTGTTTGATGGCAGAGCAGCGGTTTACTCCGTCTGGTCCTGTTGTCAGACGTTCCAGGCTTTCGCCGCCCTCTCCGCTGTTAGATTTTCCGTGGATCCGGTTCATGGCAATGGCCAGAGCTTCGTGCGCTTCCTGAGAAATGGAACCATATGACATGGCACCTGTCTTAAAACGTTTCACAATGGATTCCACGCTTTCCACTTCTTCTAAAGGAACTTCCTTGGTCTTTCCATAATCAAAGTCTAAAAGACTTCTTAAATTGACCATCTGGCCTTCCTCAGTCAAAGCGTGGGTGTACTCCTTAAATGTTTCATAGCTGCCTGTTCTGGTTGCCTGCTGCAGCAGATGAATGGTGCGGGGATTGTAAAGATGCTCTTCCTGTCCCGCTCTTTCCTTATGACTGCCTACGCTGTCTAAGGTTAAGTCCACATCAAGACCAAGGGGATCAAATGCCGCTGAATGAAGTGTGTCCACATCATTGGCAATATCCTCTAAGTTGATGCCCTCTACCCGGCTTACAGTATCGGTAAAATACGTATCAACCACTTTCTTTGAAATACCGATGGCTTCAAAAATCTGGGCTCCCTGATAAGACTGAACGGTAGAAATACCCATTTTAGAGGCAATCTTTACAATACCATGTAATACTGCAGAATTATAATCCTCCACTGCTGCATAATAATCTTTATCAAGCATTCCGTTATCAATTAAATTATGAATGGATTCCTGTGCCAGATATGGATTGATCGCACAGGCACCATATCCTAAAAGTGTGGCAAAATGATGTACTTCCCTAGGTTCGCCGCTTTCTAAAATCAGGGCAACCGAGGTTCTTTTCTTTGTTTTTACCAGATGCTGCTGGAGCGCGGAAACTGCCAGCAAGGACGGAATCGGAACATGATTTTCATCAATATCACGGTCTGATAAGATAATGATGTTAGCCCCATCCCGGTGAGCTCTGTCCGCTTCTAAAAACAGCCTGTCAATGGCTTTTTCCAGTGATGTATTCTTATAATAGGTAATGGGAATTACTTCTACCTTAAAGCCCGGTCTCTTCATATGTTTGATCTTCAGTAAATCCGTACAGGTCAGAATGGGATTATTTACCTTTAAGATCTTGCAGTTTTCCGCCTCTTCTTTTAAAATATTGCCTTCTTCTCCCACATAAACCGTAGTGGAAGTCACAATCTCCTCACGAATGGAGTCGATCGGCGGGTTGGTTACCTGGGCAAAGAGCTGCTTAAAGTAGTTAAAGAGAGGCTGGTGCTTTTTGCTTAATACAGCCAGCGGACTGTCCGCTCCCATGGCAGAGACTGCTTCTGCTCCATTTAATGCCATAGGAAGAATCATGGTTTTGTATTCTTCATAAGTATACCCATAGGTTTTCTGCATTCTTGCACGGTCTGCCCTGGTCATGGTCGGTACGCCTTTATTGGGAATAGGCAGGTCCTTTAATTCGATTAAGTTGGAATCCAGCCATTCGCCGTAAGGCTTTCTCTGGGCATAAGACTCTTTTAATTCCTCATCGGTAATCAGACATCCCTTTACCGTATCGATTAAAAGCATCTTACCTGGACGGAGACGTTCTTTCTTTACCACATGGCTCTGTTCAATGTCAATTGCTCCTACCTCAGAAGCCAGAATCATATGGTCATCATCGGTTATATAGTATCTGGAAGGTCTGAGTCCGTTACGGTCTAAAACTGCGCCTACCAGATCTCCATCACTGAATACAATGGAGGCCGGACCGTCCCATGGTTCCATCATGGTAGCGTAGTAACGGTAGAAATCCCTGATTTCCTGAGGCATGGATTTATCATGCTCCCATGGTGCAGGAATTGTTACCATAACTGCCAGAGGTAAATCCATACCGCTCATCATCATAAATTCCAGGGCATTGTCAAGCATGGCAGAGTCAGAGCCTTCCTGATTTATAATAGGAAGAACTTTATGCATATCACTGCTGAAATACTCAGACTCCATGTTCTCTTCCCTTGCCATCATTTTATCCACATTTCCACGAATGGTGTTGATCTCGCCGTTATGTACGATCAGACGGTTGGGATGAGCTCTCATCCAGCTTGGATTGGTGTTGGTGCTGAAACGGGAATGAACCACTGCAATGGCTGATTCATAATCCTTATCCTGAAGGTCTGTAAAAAACTGTCTTAATTCTTTTACAAGGAACATACCTTTATAAACAATTGTCCTGCTGCTTAATGATACTACATAGGTATTATCATTGCTCTGCTCAAAAATACGTCTGGACACATAAAGTTTCCGGTCAAAATCCAGCCCTTTGTTAATATCAGCAGGCTTCTTAATAAATGCCTGAACGATATAAGGCATACGCTCTACTGCTTTTGCTCCAATCAGTTCCGGATGAATGGGTACATCTCTCCAGCCCAGAAATTCAAGACCTTCCTTCTGTACAATGATTTCAAACATCTTCTTTGCCTGGTTTCTGGCAAGTTCATCCTGGGGTAAGAAAAACATGCCCACACCGTATTCTCTTTCTTCTCCAATCCCGATGTTTAACGGTCTGGTAACTTTCTTAAAGAATTTGTGAGAGATCTGAAGCATAATACCAACACCGTCACCAGTCTTGCCGTCAGCATCTTTTCCTGCCCTGTGCTCTAAATTTTCCACGATATGGAGAGCCTGCTCCACTGTCTTATGGGTCTTTATCCCTTTCATATTTGCTACTGCACCGATACCGCAGTTATCATGCTCGAAGCGGGGATCATAAAGTCCCGGAGTACCTGTTTTATTAGGGGATTGTAAACTCTTATCCATAATCTCTTCCTTTCCTGACTGCTCCTCTGCTTTGAGGTGCTAAAGTGTAACAGTGATTTTAGTTGATAATACTACATTTTTCGCACTTTGTAAATGTGTTTTATTTTGATATTGTCAGATAATTAGATTATTCAATTCCCTAAATTTTTATGTCTGAATTTTTACATTTAATATTAATATATTTTATTGTTTAAGCACAATTTAAGTCAGATTTTCCTCCGGTGGTATAAATTTCTAATTTTTTTAAGTTATGGCTTATTATTATTAAGCGCTTATTTTTTTCATTAAGTCGATTCATGGATACTGCTGTCATTCTATCTGTTTTTCAAACATTTCCATACAATAAAGAAATAAATTTATAATCAGCGGATATAAAAAAAAGACCCGGAACCATCGTTCCAGGGCCTTTCAATTCCAATTATATACGATAAAAAGATACGGATTACATCTCCCCAAGACCGCTCTCAATCGCTTCAGTCATGGTCTTCATTGCCGCTTCTTCGTCCTCGCCGTCGCAGATCACATTGATCTGAGCGCCACATTTGATTCCTGCTGCCATTACGTTTAATACGCTCTTAGCAACAATCCTCTTCTCTCCGTATTCAATAATTATATCAGATTTAAATTTCATAGCTGTCTGAGACAGAACGCCTGCCGGTCTTAAATGAAGTCCGGATGGATTTACAACAGTCAGTGATTTTGATAACATAATGTTCACTCCTTTATCCTCAAATTTTTATACTCCACGCTGTTAATTCTATTACAATATCGAATTTGTGTCAAGACAAACCCGGTATGTCTTTCATATAATTTCCAAAGTAAGGGCACTGTCAGCAGGAAGATTCTTTTGACTGCCTTTCTCTTTGAGAAAATACGCAGCCGCAGTAATCCTGCCTGTAAAGATCATGTTCCTTTGACAGCTCCACAGAACGCTTATACCCGTTTTTCTTTTTAAAATCAGAAGGAAGGTAAGAAACCCGGTATTCTTTACCAAGCTTTTCACCAATTTCATTCAGCTTATCTGCATTCTTAAGGGGGCTTATGGATAAGGTGGTTGTAAAGTAATCAAATCTGCCTGCCTGAGCTATCTTGGCAGCCTCCTGGAGGCGGAGCTCATAGCAGCGGAAACACCTTGATCCACCTTCCGGTACCTTCTCATAACCTTCTACAATCCGGTAAAACTCTCCCGGTTCATAGGCACCGGTCTGTAAGGTAACCGGATGAACGAATTTCATCTCATTAATAAGCCGTTCCTGTTCCTCCACACGTCTTATATATTCCATTGGAGGATATATATTGGGATTGTAAAAATAAACAGTAATTTCAAAATATTGGGACAAATATTCCAATACATAGCTGCTGCATGGAGCACAGCAGCTGTGTATCAGCAGTTTCGGAACTTTTTTCTGCTCCTTTAATCCTTCTATGATCTGGTCCAATTCCTTCTGATAATTCCTTGGGTTCATGGTGTCTTCCTCCCTGCCGTCTTCAGAAATGACAAAAAGGCGCAGATCAGTATCAGCCACGCCTTTTCTATGTCTTATAAGAAATCTCTGATTCGCTTGCTGCGGACTGGATTTCTCAGCTTTCTAAGTGCCTTAGCCTCAATCTGCCTGATACGTTCGCGGGTAACATTAAATTCTTTTCCCACTTCTTCCAATGTGCGCGGATGTCCGTCTTCCAAACCGAACCTCAGAACAATTACCTGACGCTCTCTTTCCTTTAAATCACCTAAAAGCGCGTCAATATGTTCTCTTAGCATGACAGACTCAACGTTGCCTTCCGGTGTTACCACATTATTATCAGCCACAAAATCGCCTAAGTTAGAATCATCTTCCTCACCAATGGGAGTCTCTAAGGATGCAGGCTCTCTGGCAATCTGCATGATCTCCATAACCTTGTCCTCGGACATGTCAAGTGCTTCTGCAAGCTCTGCCACAGAAGGCTCATATCCCAGTTCAAGAGTCAGTTTTCTCTGCATCTTGGACATCTTATTAATTGTCTCTACCATATGCACCGGAACCCGGATCGTTCTTGCCTGATCTGCCAAAGCACGGGTTACAGACTGACGAATCCACCAAGTAGCATATGTACTTAATTTATAGCCTTTGGTATAATCAAATTTTTCAACACCTTTAATCAGACCTAAATTTCCTTCCTGTACCAGATCCAGGAAACTCATGCCGCGGCCTGTATAACGTTTTGCAATGCTGACAACAAGACGCAGATTGGCCTCAATCAGACGTTCTTTGGCATCATCGTCACCATCCGCTTTTCTCTTGGCAAGACGCAGTTCTTCCTCTGCGTTTAAGAGCGGTACTGTGCCGATTTCTTTTAAATACATGCGGACAGGGTCTTCTGTGCCGATGCCTTCCAATAAATCAATGGCGTCTAAATCAATATCTTCTTCATCTACATCTTTAATAAAACCGTCGTCAAGATCATCATCAAGGAGCAGGTCATCTGTCATAAGCACATCATCAGTTAAAGTGGAATCATCCATGACCGGGATCACGTCAACGCCGCGATTCTCCAGGTACGTATAAATCTGATCCATCTGCTCTGCAGTCAGCTCTTCTCCCATAAAGAAGTTATTAATCTCTGTAACGTCCAAAGCATTATGCTTTGTCTTTGCAAGTTCGACAAGTTTACCCAGCTTATCTAAAAAATTATCTTTTTCCACTTAATAACGTCCTTTCGCTAAGAAGTATACATAAAGCCCACACAACTTTTCATTATATACTACCAGAACCCATATTTCAACATATTTCTTCCTAAACAGGAAGTTTTGTTGCTATTTCATATTTTTTCTCATAATACGGATTTTTTTCTCCAAGTTTGTGATAGAAACTTCTCTTCTGGCACCCCCGAATTCTCCGTCAAGCACCCAGTCAATTGGTTCATCGGAGATGAGTTTCAAGGACCGTGTCCGGAATTTATGGACATATTCGTTGGGTTCTTCTTTTAAAAACATATAATTAATGATATTGGTAAAATCAAGAGCAGTTTTTGGTGACCGTATTAAAAGGACTTCAAATTCACCGTCATCAAGAGCCACATCCTGGGTGACAAGTCCTTTAAAGCCTCCCACACTGATGGTATTGGTAATCATTCCAAAGATGAATTCTCCTTCCAGCATGATCTCTTCACATTCAACCCGCATGGAGTAGGATTTAATGGAGGCAAGGCTCTTCATTCCCTCAAGCATATAAGCCTGATGTCCCAGAACATTCTTCTTATCCTGGGGTGTCAGATAGGAGACCTCCGTAAAAGCTCCGAAAGCCGCAATATAGATAAAATATTTGTCGTCGCAGAAGCCGCCGATATCGATAGGATAAGCCTGTCCGGAAACAGCTGCCTGTGCTGCTTTTATCATATCTTTGGAGATTTTTAAGCTTGAGGCAAAATCATTGGTGGAACCTGCCGGAATATAACCAAGATCCGGATACTCATTAAGCTTCATCAAACCGCTGATGGTCTCATTTAAAGTTCCGTCACCGCCGCTGCAGACTACCAGATCCTTATTCTTCCCATAGCGGAAAGCTGCCTCCATGGCATCTCCCTGTCTCTGGGTTACATGTACCGTCAGTTCATAACCGGCTTTCGTAAATATATCCAGAATGTCCACCAGCTTGTTTCTGATCTGGGCTTTTCCGGACCGCGGATTAAATATAAAAAGCATCTTCTTCATTATTATCACCTAATCAACTTTGTATACGCCTTAAATGCCCCAGGCAGGGAATAAGTTTTATTCATCTCTTCCGGAGTAACCCACAAATAGTCACCTTCCGGTACTTCAGTCAGTTCCACACGAAAGCCAGTCATATGCCATTCCACATGGCTGAAAATATGTTTCGCCTCAGGAAGTGGTGTAATCTTCGCCTCATTAATCCCAAGTGTTTTCTTTATAAACTCCTGGGAAACCACCCCATCGAGCCCCGGCAGCTCATAAAGAGAGGCAAGAAGTCCTGTACTGTCTCTTTTACGGATAGCCACCCGTCCGTCCTTTGTCAGGATGAGAATTGTTCTGTATTCTGTTCTGCGGGCCTTTTTAGGGGCTTTTACAGGAATAGCTCCGATAAGTTCTTTCTCTCTGGCTATGCATAAGGAGGAAAGGGGGCAGCTGCCGCACAAAGGAGTTCCATTAGGCACACACACAATCGCTCCCACCTCAATAAGAGCCTGATTATAGGAACCCGGATCTTCCTTTGGCATAACATCTTTTATCAGCTCTTCCATGGCTTTTTTTACAGACTGCCTTGTAATATCCTCCATACTCCCTGTCATTCTTGATATTACCCGCAGTACATTGCCATCCACTGCAGGAACCGGAAGTCTAAATGCAATGGAGGCAATGGCTCCTGCCGTATAGGATCCAATCCCCGGAAGTGTTTTAAGCTCCTCATAGGATGACGGAAGTTGTCCTCCGTACTTCTCTACAAGAAGCTCTGCCGCTTTTTTTAAATTTCTTGCCCTGCTGTAATAACCTAATCCTTCCCAGAGTTTTAAAAGACGGTCCTCCGTCACTTCAGCCAGGGCTGCGACTCCAGGAAGCGCTTCCATAAAACGGTCAAAATATGGTTTTACCGCTTCCACTCTTGTCTGCTGAAGCATGATTTCCGATATCCATACACGGTAAGGCTCCGGTCTCTCACGCCACGGAAGGATTCTTCTGTGTTCGTGATACCAGGAAAGCAGAGGGCGTTCTGCTGCCCTTAACCGTTCTTCCCGGTCCATAACCTGACCGGCCGGCTCTAAGACCTGTAATTTATCATATAGGGAATGATTCATTATACATATCCATAAATTCCCCGGACAGACACTTCTCCTGAGATCACATGTCTGACCTCACCATCCGGCATTTCTACAAGAAGCTCTCCTGTTTTATTAATTCCCAAAGCTCTTCCTTTGTATTCACCTGACGGATCCAGAATTCTTACTTCCTTTCCTGCATTGACCATATACTTATTATAGACACTTATCAGCCCGGATAAATCACCCTGGCTGATAAATTCTACATAATAATGCTCAAATGCTTCTAAAACAGCGGCAATCAGCTGGCTTCTCACTACCTTTTTACCTGTCTCAAGAAGCAGAGAGGTCGCTGTATCACTGACTTCCAAAGGAAATTCTTCCATATTGGCATTGATTCCGATGCCGACTACCACATAATGGATCCCCTCCAGCTCCGCACTCATCTCTGTTAAGATTCCGCACAGCTTCTTTCCGCTGGAAACAATGTCGTTCGGCCACTTAATAACCGGGTCCAGTCCCGTTATGGTCTCGATCCCTTCACGGACAGCCAGTGCAGCCACCAGCGTCAGCATGGAAGCTTTTGCAGGAAGAATATCCGGTCTTAAAATAAGACTCATAAATATATTCTTTCCCGGAGGAGAAACCCAGCTGCGGCCCCTTCTGCCTCTTCCCGCCTCCTGGGCATCTGCAGCCACAAGTGTTTCACTGCCGGCGCCTTCCTCTGCCAGACGCCTGGCTCTTATATTCGTGGAATCAATGGATTCATGGAAATCAACAATTCGTCCGAAACTCCCTTTTATACAGCTTTCTATCTCTGTTTTCGTCATTATATCACAGGAATCGAGTAAATGGTATCCCTTATTTCTTACTGCTTCAATTTGATATCCTTCTTCCTGAAGCTGGCGGATCACTTTCCAGACAGCAGTTCTGGAAACATGAAACTGCTGGCATATTTCCTGACCGGAGATATATTTATCACTTTCCTTTAATAACTTTATAATCTCGGTTTTCAAGCCCTTCACCCCCACCAGATGCTTACTGCACTGATCACTGCAAGAGCAAATAACAGGCAGCCTGCAATTACGGAGACGCCTCCTGCCGCTTTCTTCCGCTTTTCTCTGCCGCTGAGCCTTATTTTATAAATTCCGTTAATGAAGTTCAAAGCTCCTGCCAGAAAAAATATAACCGGGAACATCAGCATATTGTCTTCCGGATTCAAAAAAGAAATCACCGCCAGTACCACAATTAAGATTCCTACCACAATGTGGGCAAAATCCACTATCATGGAAGCATTTCTCAAATTTTTTCCTCGTTCCTGTAAATACATTTCTACTCTCCTAACGTCGCAACCATCACTGCCTTAATGGTATGCATCCTGTTTTCCGCTTCATCAAATACTACCGATACGCCGGATTCAAAGACCTCTTCAGTCACCTCGTTGCCTTTAACTGCCGGCAGGCAATGCATAAATATGGTAGTATCCTTACCTGTTTTATTCATCAGTTCCTTATTCACCTGATATGGCTTTAAGAGTGCAACACGCTCTGCCGCCTTCTCTTCCTCTCCCATGGAGCACCATACATCGGTGTATATAATGTCTGCGTCCTTCACTTTCTCACTGTCCTCTGTCAGTGTAATGGTGCTTCCGCTTAAATCTGCATATCCCTGGCAGAGTTCTGTCAGTTCCTTATTTGGCCACAGGCATTCCGGTGCCAGAATGGTAAAATGCACTCCCATCTTGCTCATGCCGATCATCAGGCTGTTAGCCATATTATTGCGCCCGTCTCCTGCATAAACAAACTTCAGTCCTTTTAAATATCCAAAATGCTCTTTAATAGTCAGTAAATCAGCAAGAATCTGTGTGGGGTGATAATCCTCTGTCAGACCGTTCCATACAGGAACACCTGCATATTTGGCCAGAGCCTCCACTGTTTTATGTTTAAAACCGCGGAATTCAATGCCGTCAAACATCCTGCCCAGAACTCTTGCCGTATCCTCCACACTTTCTTTATGGCCAAGCTGTATGTCATCCTTTCCCAGATATTCCGGATGGGCTCCCTCATCCACTGCAGCAACCACAAAGGCACATCTGGTGCGGGTTGACGGTTTCTCAAAAATGAGGGCAATGTTTTTCCCTTTTAAGGAGCTTCCAGTAATCCCCTGTTTCTTTTTTGCCTTTAAATCCGCAGACAGATCCAGTAAGTACTGAATCTCTTCCGGTGTATAATCCTTTAATGTAATAAAATTTCTTCCCTTCAAATTCATATAATTTCCTCCGCTTGCTGTATTTTTATACATTATTATAGTATATAGTGAATATTCATGCAAGTAATTTTTTTAAAAATACAAATAAGCTAAAAGGAAATCTCTGCTCCCAGCTTATGAATCTTTCTGCGTATCTCTAAAAGCAGCTCTTCCACAGTATAAATCCGGAAACGTTTCACCTTTAGCCGCTTAGCCAGATCCTCCAGAAGGCCCAGATACATATCCTTATAATTCCAGCCTTCCTTCAATTTAAAATCAACTGCAAGCTTCGGAAAAAGCGTCTCAGTAAACGCCCGGTATCCGGTCAGCGCCTCCAGTCCTTCTGCTCCTGTCATATCCTTAATATAAAGTTTTAAAAGTTCCATCTCCGACATCATTTTATCAAAATAATAGGGTTCGGTCTTTGGTGCATCAATATAATAGATTCGGCCGGCCAGGTCATATAAGAACCGCTTGGCATCGTAATATCCCAGTGTTAAATTCTTTCTTGCCTGTTTTTTATCGAATTCCAGTATTCCTCCAAGATCCTGTCTGGGGGCAATGTGGTATACTTTAATCCCATCCGGTATCTTAACCACCCGTTCCTTGTCGAATCCCCAGCCATAAATCCGGATCACGATAATATCCTCATAACCATGGTCAATCAGAACATCTAACGGAACATTGTTAAACCCGCCGCCATCCATATACCGCTTTCCGCCCAGCTTCTCATTTTTAAAAGCCAGAAAATAAGCACTTGCCAAAAGCATATCCTTTACAGTGCCCATTTCCCCTTTTTTCAAATCAACCACCAGCTCTTTGCGGTCGGACACAGAATAGGTAACGGAATACAGCTCTCTGTCAGAGTTTACGATTTTCTCTTCGTCCCCCACCACATCAGCTATTAAATTTCTCAAAGGGGTAATGTCAAATCCGCCTTCTTTTACAAGCTGAAAGCCTCTGGCAATCAGTTCCTGTAAATTCAGGGATTTAAAATCCTTTTTCTTTAACGCTTCCATGGTTTCATTGGTGACTGACATCACCTGGGAATAATCAATGTTTTTCCAGATCTCCTCTGCCCGTTCCAGGTCATCCATACAGATCAGGGCACCGTTTAAAGAGCCTACAGAAGCTCCTGCAACCCCCTTTATCTTCACTCCGGCTTCCCGAAGAGCCTTCCATGCCCCGATCTGATATGCACCTTTGGCGCCTCCGCCTTCCAGAACAAGCCCGTATTCCCGTTCCAAATCCAGTTTAAGCTCCATATAAACCTCCCAAAACCTGTCTGTGTCTGCAAAAACCGCAGCAAGAAGTCATATGACATCTGCTGCGGTTAACTCATTCTTTGGGTAACTCCGTAATGGAAGAAACCAGTCCTGCCAGCCCCTGAATCTCAGACGGAATAATGATTTTGGTTGCCTTGCCGTCAGCTGCAGCTTTAAATGCCTCCAGACTTTTTATAACAAGAACAGCCCTGTCCGCTCCTGCTTCTTTTATCATACGGATACCATCCGCATTGGCCTGCTGGATCTTTAAAGTGGCTTCTGCCTGACCTTCTGCCTCACGGATTCTCTTTTCCTTTTCGGCTTCTGCACGAAGAATCGCAGCCTGTTTTTCAGCCTCAGCATCAAGAATTGCGGATTCCTTTTTACCTTCAGCCACAAGAACCGTTGACTTCTTCTCTCCTTCTGCCCTTAAGATTGCTTCCCGTCGTTCACGTTCCGCTTTCATCTGTTTTTCCATGGCATCCTGAATGGCTGCCGGAGGCATAATATTCTTAAGCTCCACACGGTTTACTTTGATTCCCCATGGATCTGTCGCAATATCCAGAGTTTCTCTCATCTTTGCATTGATGGTCTCTCTGGAAGTAAGAGTCTGGTCAAGCTCTAAGTCACCGATGATATTACGAAGGGTTGTTGCCGTTAAGTTCTCAATGGCCATGATTGGGTTTTCCACACCATAGGCATAAAGCTTCGGATCTGTAATCTGAAAGAACACCACGGTGTCAATTCTCATGGTAACGTTATCCTTGGTAATAACCGGCTGCGGCGGGAAATCTGCTACCTGTTCCTTTAAATTCACTCTTTTTGCCACTCTGTCAAGAAAAGGCAGCTTAATGTGTACACCTACTGACCACGTCTCAAGAAATGCTCCCAGACGTTCTACAACAAGTGCCTGCGCCTGAGGAACAATTCTCACGCATGAGGCCAGTACTGCCAGAATAATAATTAAAATAATAATAACTGCTGAAAATCCAATTGCTCCCATCTTATAATTCCTCCTGTTTCCTGCTTACAATCAGCTTGACTCCCTTAATGTCCTTTACTTCCACCATGACTCCCACCGGATAAATGCTGTCATCATCCAATGCCCTTGCAGTCCATTCCTGTCCGTTTAAGACTGCAGCGCCTTTTCCTTCCAGATTATTAATCTCTGCGGTAACCCTGGCATACTTACCAATCAGACTTTCTGTATTGGTTTTAACTGTATATCGGTTAACATATCTTAAGGCAAAGGGTCTGGTAAAAAATAAAAGTACAAAAGACACAATTACAAACACTGCAAGCTGTACCTGCGTATTGACACCAAATAATGCAAGCACAAATGCAACCAGTGCCCCGCCTGCAAACCAGATGGTAGTAAGCGCCATCGTCGCTGCTTCAATTCCAAGGAGCACTACAAAACCTATAAGCCAATAGATCGCTGCCATTATCTCATTCCCCTTCCCTGCCATGATAGGCAAAGTATCACGGCGAATCTATCCGTTGACACTATCATACTATATGTTCAGGCATTTCTCAACATTCCCGCTGTAAAAAAGACTTATTTTTTTATAAACTCTGCTCTCTGCGCTGTCGCGCAGTCTCAAACATCAGCACAGAAGCAGCCACTGCTGCATTCAGTGATTCCACCCTGCCCATCATGGGGATCTTAATATAGGCATCTGCCAGCTTTGCCGTATCTTCTGACAGGCCATTGGCTTCATTCCCGATTAAAAACCCTGTATCAACAGTATAATCTTCTTTTTCATAATTATTCCTGCCATCCAAATGGGCTGCATATAACTGAATCCCCCGCTCTTTTAACTGAAGAATGGAGGCGTTTAAATCACTGGTATACGCAAACGGAACCCGGAAAACAGAACCCATTGTGGAACGGATTACCTTGGGATTGTAGATATCCGCAGTGGTGCTGTTCATAAGCACTCCTGTGATTCCCGCTCCTTCTCCTGCCCTTATGATCGTACCTAAATTTCCAGGATCCTGTATCGTTTCAAGTATGAGTAAAAAGGCAGGTCCGGGAGCACGGATAAGATCATCCGGAGTAAATGAATTCTGTTTTACAAGAGCGAGTATGCCCTGGGGTGTTCTGGTGTCTGACATCACTGAAAAGACCTCATCAGTCAGAACCTCATGTTTTAACCCACTGATCAGCCGTTTCTGCTCTTCCTCTTTTAAAAAGCTTTCTGAAACAAATACACTGTCAATTAACTCCTGCGGAATCTCCTTAAATATGCGAAGGCCTTCTGCCACGAATAATCCGCTGTCATTTCTGGCCTTTGCTTTTTTTATCAGGTTCATCACCTGCTTTACTTTCCCATTGGCACTGCTGGTTATCATATGGTACCTCTCTTTATAAATTTTCCAGTTCTTCCAGCCATAAGCGGCTTACTGCATCACTGGGCATACGCAAATCTCCTCTTGGAGACACTGCAACAGATCCTACCTTTGGTCCATCCGGCATACAGGAGCGTTTAAACTGCTGGCTGAAAAATCTTCTGTAAAACACCTTCAGCCACTTTAAAATGATCTCCGGCCCGTATTGCGTTTCAAAGGCTGAGACCGCCAACCGGTATACCTTTGAAGGACGGGTACCGAATCTTAAGATCTGATAGAGGAAGAAATCGTGAAGCTCATATGGTCCCACAAGATCTTCTGTCTTCTGGGCAATCTCTCCATCCTTAGGAGGCAGCAGCTCCGGGCTTACAGGCGTATCCAGAACATCTAAGAGAACTTTCTTTAAAGCTTCCTCCTCACAGGTATCCGCATAGTAGCGGACTAAATGGCGGACCAAAGTCTTTGGAACCGATGAATTGACTCCATACATGGACATGTGATCACCATTGTAGGTGGCCCAGCCCAGAGCCAGTTCAGACATATCTCCGGTACCGATGACGATACCCCCCAGACGGTTGGCAAGATCCATGAGAATCTGCGTCCGTTCCCTTGCCTGGGAATTTTCATAGGTGACATCGTGCTGCTCAGGATTATGGCCGATATCCCTGAAATGAACGGATACTGCCTCCCTGATATTTACTTCTGTTAATTCTGCCTCCAGCTTTTCCGTCAGAAGGCAGGCGTTCTGATAAGTACGGTCTGTGGTACCAAAACAGGGCATGGTCACCGCATGAATCTGATTTCTTGGAATTTCAAGCATATCAAATGCCCTGGCTGTAACCAAAAGAGCAAGAGTGGAATCAAGACCTCCTGAAATACCGATTACTGCATCCTTACAGCCAGTATGCGCCAGTCTCTTTTTTAACCCCATCGCCTGTATGGAAAGAATCTCCTCACATCTGCGGTTCCGCTCTGCCGCTCCATCCGGAACGAAAGGTCTTGGATCTATCCTTCTTTTTAAATCCAGCTCTTCCTGTTTCATGGAAAATGGAATCACCAGATAATGTTCTCTGTCAGGTGCCGGAAACGTGGTCATTCTTCTCCGGTCATGAATGAGACGTTCCAGATCCATATCACCGTAAACAGTCTCATTGCCGAAACGCTTTGATTCCGCAAGCAAAAGCCCGTTCTCAGCGATTAAGTTCTGCCCTCCGAATACCAGATCCTGGGTGGACTCACCTTCTCCTGCATTGGCATAAATATAGCCGCAGACCAGAGTAGCGGAATGTCCTGTAATCAGGCTTCTTCTGTAAAGGTCTTTTCCGGTCGTCTCGTCACTTGCAGAACAGTTTACTATGACGGTAGCTCCCGCAACTGCATGGCGGATGGAAGGCGGATTCGGAACCCAGGCATCCTCACAGATTTCCGTTCCGATTACAAGTCCGGGGATCTCTTTACAGGCAAAGAGCAGATCAGTTCCCATGGGAATCTCATATCCCTCCCAGGTTATCATGACTGGTTTTGTGTTTCCCGGCTCAAAATACCGCATTTCATAGAATTCAGAATAATTCGGCAGATTTGTCTTCGGAATAAGTCCAATCACCCTGCCACTGTGCACTGCCGCAGCGGTATTGTAAAGCTTCCCGTCCCTCTCCCAGGGCAGTCCCACAAACACAAGTATATCACTGCCCTCTGTCTCTTTGGCAATCATCTTTAGCTCTTCTTTTGCACCGGCAAGCAGCGCATCCTGCCCGAATAAATCTCCGCAGGTATAGGCAGTGAGACAAAGCTCCGGGAACACCATGATTTTTGTCTTTCTTTCCACACCTTCCCTGATGAGTCTCACAATATTCTCTCTGTTAAACCGGGGATCTGCAACTTTTACGTCGGGGGTCGCAGCCGCAACCCTGATATATCCATGTTTCATTGACTTTTTTCTCCTATCTGTTCTTCTTTCCCTTTTGGTATCCATTTTGCTTTCCATGCATAGATACAGTCCATTCCCATGGTAGTAAGCCATGTTATAGGATAACACCACATCACCGCTTCAAAACTGGGGAATAATGGTACCAGTAAATTAATATAAATCATTCGCAGAACACACATGTTTCCCACTCCGATCAGCATGGTGACCATGGTTCTGCCGCTTCCACGGATGCTTCCCATTAAGATCTGGTGTATGGCCATCGTCCAGTAAAACGGAAGCAGAATCAGCATGGAGATATATCCGTATGCAATTACGTCCTGATCAGGGGAAAATATTCTTAAAATGCGCTCCGCATTCAGATAAAGAATGACGGAAATAAGAATGGTATAAATCATACTGATGACAAGCCCCTGAAAAACCCCCTGTTTCACCCGTCTGGTTTTTTGGGCTCCGATATTCTGCCCGGTAAATGTGGTTGCTGCCATGCAGAAGCTCTGAAGCGGAAGCATGGCAAAGCCGTCAATCTTGCTATAGGAACCAAATCCTGCCATGGCTGCTGCACCGAAGCTGTTGACATTCGCCTGAACGATTACGTTGGAAAGGGAAATAATCGACTGCTGTATGCCGCTTGGAATTCCGATTTTTAAAACGCGGGCCATCATGCGCCGGTCAATTTTTATTTTACTCAGTTCCAGACGGTAACTATCATCTGTATGAACCAGCGCCCTGACTGTGAGGAGTGCCGATACTCCCTGGGCTGCCACTGTTGCATATCCCACTCCTGCCGTTCCCATCTGAAAAACAACTACAAAGGCAAGATCAAGTACGATATTAATGACAGAGGAAATGCACAGAAATATGAGCGGACGTTTGGAGTCCCCCACAGCCCTGAGAACACCCGACCCCATATTATATACCAGATTAAACAAAGAACCGCAGAAAAAAATCCGCAGATATGCAGCAGAGGCCGGCATTACCGATTGAGGTGTTCCCATTAAAACGAGTATGAGCGGGGATAAAAAAACGCCCAGCACGATCAGGATGAGTCCTCCCACGATGCTTAATGCCATGGTGGTGTGCACCGCCCAGTGCAGCTTCTGCTTTTCTCCGGCCCCGTAATACTGTGATATAATGACTCCGGCTCCGGTGCCAATCCCCATAAACATACCGATAATTAAGTTAATCAGGGAATTACTGGAACCCACAGCTGCCAGTGCATCACTGCCGATAAAATTACCTACTACTACAGAGTCCACTGTATTATAAAGCTGCTGAAATAAGTTTCCAACCAGTAAAGGCAGAGAAAAAGCAAGAAGCTGTCTCCAGATTACGCCTTCTGTCATGATCACCTGAGTTGTATGCAGTTTTTTACTCACAAATAAACCTCCTACTTTTTTCCAATCTCCCAATGAATATTAGTATACATCCTTTTTCGACAATTTGGAAGCCGGATAATTTAAGGTTTACTTTTTCATGCTGATCGTGTAAAATACTTTAATATCCTACTAAACAGATAAGAATAATCAGGGGGGATTTATTTTGATGAAATTTTCTACCAAGGGACGTTATGCGCTCCGAATGATGATTGAGTTTGCCCTTCATCCAGGTGAATGCACGAAGATTAACCATGTTGCAGAGCGGCAGGACATATCTGATAAGTACTTAGAACAGATTGTTACGATTCTAAGCCGTGCCGGATACGTGAAAAGCCGGAGAGGCGCTCAGGGAGGCTATTATCTGACAAAAGACCCTTCCGAATATACGGCAGGCATGATTCTGCGCCTTGCAGAAGGCAGTCTGGCCCCGGTATCCTGTATGGAAGAAGAAGTCAACTCCTGCAGCAGGGCCGATACATGTGCCAGCATGCTGGTCTTTAAGAAACTGGATCAGGCCATCTCCGATGTGGTAGATAACATCACTCTTGCCGATCTTGTAGAGGAGCAGAAGCGTCTGGAAGGAATAGAAGACTGACAAAGCCTTATTGCCATAAAAAATCCGTTGGATTGCAGCCAAGCTGCAATCCAACGGATTTTTGAATTTATCTGTCAGATCCGGTCCGCTATTTCCTCAAACAGGCGGGCCTTGTCACGAAAATAATCTCTTGAAAATCCATCAGCCTCCTGTAAAGCTTCTTCCAGTGTCTTCGACTGAAGCTCTACGGATACCGCTTCAATTCCTGCCTCAATCACCAGTGTAAAAGCACCGTCTCCGTGTGTCTGTATCTGCAGGCTGATATAGTGGTGTTCTGCTTCAATACTCTTTCTGGCTACTGCACCCATCTCCCCAAACAGGACCCACGTATTCTCATATTCCATCTGCTATGCCCCTTTCTGTCTGAAACATCAAAAGATTCTGTACCATTATAGCACAGAATCTTCTGACTGACTACCATATATTGGCGTATGTATCGTAGACGGGACACAAAATCAGCATGGAGTGCTTTCTGCAAATTTACGGATATCAGAAGCATTGGTGATCTTCTGAATCAGTCCGTCTTTCACCACTACAAGAGTGGGGGCCTGCATAATTCCCAGCTTGTCAGCCAGCTCTGCATTCTCTTCTGCATCTACTGTTTCATAATCTACATTCTTAAGGAACTGCTTTGCCAGCCTGCAGTTGGGGCAGGTCTTTGTGGTAAACAGATAAGCACCTGACGGCATCTCCGGCTTCTTGTCCGTTCCCTTTTCTGCCTTCTGCTCCTGAGCAGCGTTTTTTAAAACAGAGCCTGAGATATTGTAGGTAGTACGGTTTTTGTACTCCTGCGTCTTTCCTTCATTCCAGTTTTGTACCGGGCGGTAATAGCCGGTAATACGGCTGTAAACCTCAGCTTTCTTTCCGCACACCGGGCATACACTGTGCTCTCCTGCCAGATATCCATGCTCTGCGCAGATAGAATAGGTTGGAGACAGGGTGTAGTAAGGCAGCTTATAATGATCGGCAATGGTTTTAACCAGCTTTGCTGCTGCTGCCCAGTCAGGCAGCTTCTCACCAAGGAATGCATGAAATACAGTTCCGGAGGTATAAAGTGTCTGAAGCTCATCCTGAATGTCCAGGGCATCAAAAATATCGGCCGTGTAATCCACCGGAAGATGGGAACTGTTGGTATAATAAGGGGTATCTCCCTCATGGCCGGCTGTTTTAATGTCCGGATAATACTTCCTGTCATGCTTGGCCAGACGATAGGTTGTGGATTCTGCCGGAGTCGCTTCCAGATTGTAAAGATCTCCGTACAACTCCTGATAATCGGAAAGCCGTTCCCTCATATGATTTAAAACGGTTTTTGTAAACTGCTGTGTCTTTGTATCAGTCAAATCTTTCCCCAGCCATTTTGCATTTAAACCAACCTCATTCATGCCGATCAGTCCAATGGTGGAAAAGTGATTTTCAAAGCTTCCAAGATAACGCTTTGTATAAGGATAAAGCCCCTGGTCCAAAAGCTTTGTAATAACCTCTCTCTTGGTCCTTAAGGATCTGGCTGACAAATCCATCATGCGGTTAAGACGCTTGTAAAAATCCGCTTCATCTTTTGCCAGATAAGCAATTCTCGGCATATTAATGGTTACCACGCCAACAGACCCTGTACTCTCTCCTGACCCGAAGAAACCTCCGGTCTTTCTTCTTAACTCTCTTAAATCCAGTCTGAGACGGCAGCACATGCTTCTTACATCGCTGGGCTCCATATCGCTGTTGATATAATTGGAAAAATAAGGAGTTCCGTATTTGGAGGTCATTTCAAACAGCAGGCGGTTGTTCTCTGTATCACTCCAGTCAAAATCTTTGGTTATGGAATAGGTAGGGATTGGATACTGAAATCCTCTTCCGTTGGCATCTCCCTCAATCATAGTTTCAATAAATGCCTTATTGACCATGTCCATCTCTTTTTTGCAGTCTTTATATTTGAAAGCCATCTCTTTTCCGCCTACAATGGCATTCAGCTCTGCCATATCAGACGGAACAGTCCAGTCCAGGGTGATATTGGAAAATGGTGCCTGGGTGCCCCAGCGGCTGGGAGTGTTCACACCATAAATAAAGGATTCGATGCACTTTTTCACTTCCGGATAGGATAACCGGTCACTCTTTACAAAAGGTGCCAGATAGGTGTCAAAAGATGAAAATGCCTGGGCGCCCGCCCATTCATTCTGCATAATTCCAAGGAAGTTAACCATCTGGTTGCAGAGTACAGATAAATGCTTGGCCGGAGAAGAGGTAATCTTTCCCGGAATTCCTCCCAGCCCCTCTAAAAGCAGTTGTTTTAACGACCAGCCTGCGCAGTAGCCGGTAAGCATGGACAAATCATGGATATGAATATCCGCATTCCTGTGTGCCTCTGCTATCTCGTGATCATAGATCTCTGACAGCCAGTAATTCGCCGTAACTGCACCGGAATTGCTTAAGATCAGTCCTCCTACGGAATAAGTCACCGTTGAGTTCTCTTTTACACGCCAGTCCTCAACCTTAACATAACTGTTCACCACATCTTTATAATCCAGGATGGTGTTTTTCATATTCCGTATCTTTTCCCGCTGTTTTCTATATAATATGTAGGCCTTGGCTACATCCGTATATCCCGCGTGCTCCAGCACATGCTCCACACTGTCCTGGATCTGTTCTACAGTTATCTTACCTTCATTCATTTTCTCCTGGAAATCTGCCGTCACCCGCAGAGACAGAAGCTCTAAAATTTCGTTGTTATACTCCTTTCCGGTTGCCTTAAATGCTTTCTTAATGGCTTCCGTGATCTTCCCCAAGCTAAACTCAGCTTCTTCCCCATCTCTTTTCACTACCTGGATCATCTAACCTTTACTCCTTTCACAAAAACCGTCACGACTTTTTTTAGCATACAAACGTATTATAGCAGAAGAAAAAAGAAAACACAATATGTGGATTTTGTTTATTTCAAAATCTACATATTGTGTTTTTGTCATTCGTCAAAAAAGTCCTGGCTGCCTGCCAGACCTGCAAATAATTCTGCCGGTACATAAGCATTCACCAGTATTCCGTCTTCCTGATATTCTTCTTTTAAAAGCTGGCCGTATTTACGGATCTGCTGTATCTTTCCAGCGTCTTTATAGGAATAAACCTTCTCTAAAAAAATCCTTCTGCTTCTCAATATAGATTCAATCAGATTTTCCAGTTCATCTATCCCTTCTCCTGTACGCGCAGAGATCCTGACCTGATAATCCGATGAGATGTCCTTAAGGGTGGTATCCGGCCTTAAAGCATCGATTTTATTAAACACGGTAACCATGACCTTATCCGTTACACCCAGCTCCCGCAGCGTCTCATATACCACATGCATCTGGATTTCCATCTGGGGATTGGAGCAGTCCACTACATGAAGAATAATATCACTGTATTTGGCCTCTTCTAACGTGCTTTTAAATGCTTCAATCAGATGATGGGGCAGTTTTCTTATAAAACCAACCGTATCGGTTAAAAGAATCTGCTGGCCGCCCGGCAGGCTTAAGTTCCTTGTTGTGGGATCCAGTGTTGCAAACAGTTTGTCCTCTGCCAGTATTCCGGCACCGGTTAACCGGTTTAACAGAGTGGATTTACCCGCATTGGTATAGCCGACTATGGCAGCCACAGGCATGTGATTTTTATCCCTCTGCTGTCTTGCCACCTCTCTGTGGCGCTTTACATCCTCTAAATCCGCTTTCAGAACACTGATCCGGTCATGAATCAGCCTTCGGTCTATCTCCAGCTTTTTCTCGCCAGGTCCTCTGGTTCCGATTCCTCCTCCAAGTCTGGATAACGAGCTTCTTAAGCCTACCAGCCTTGCGGAACGGTATCTTAACTGAGCAAGCTCCACCTGGATCTTTCCTTCTCTGGTGGTAGCCCTTGCAGCAAATATATCCAGAATGACCATGGTCCGGTCCATCACCTTTATCTGCAGGGCATCCTCTAAATTACGCATCTGGGCCGGTGAAAGCTCATCATCACAGACCACTCCCGTTGCGCCAAGTTCATAGATCCTTTCCCGGATCTCTTCAATCTTACCTTTTCCAAGATAAGTTCCCGGATGAATCCTCTCCCGGTTCTGAATGACCTTATCCACAGTAACTGCACCCGCTGTCTTAACCAGCTCTTCCAGCTCATCTAAGGATGCACTCACGTCTGTGCCGTCTCCCGTACTTACTGCTGTTAAAATAACCTTTTCTTCTATCTCTTTTAGCTCTATCAGTTCTGCCATTCCCTCTCCAACCTATCTTGACTCCAAAAATGTAATTTCCCGTTGTGCTTCCTCATCCGGTCCATGTACAGAAACATATTGCTCCATGGTATCCAGAGCCTTCTTAAACTCTCCCTTACGCTCATAAACAACAGCAGTGTTAAACAACAGCTCCGGTACTTTTGACGCTTCCGGTGCTGCCAGGCCCTTTTGAAATGCCTCCAGCGCTCCATCCCAGTCCTTTTCTGCCATCCTGCATAATCCCATTCGGTTGTAGATCATGGGGCCTGCCTCTCCTGCGGCGGCTGCACCTTCATAGAGAGTCATTGCATCCGATGGAGATCCCGCCTTTTCCATAGCTGCACCTGCTGCCATAAGAGCATTCATTCTTCCAGGCGCTGTGCTGTCCGGATCAAGTTCACTGCTCCGGTTGTAATCAGCTATGGCACCGTCATTATCTCCCGCACCGGCTTTTGAAGCACTCCTCATATTCAGATATTCCGGTTTTTCGCCATCAATCTTGATTAAAATATCATAGGTTCCCACAGCTGCCTGGTAATCACCGGAAAGATACTCCGCTTCTGCTCTGTATTTTAATACATCCATATCGAATTTTCCTACCAGACCCTTTTTCACATCAATGGCCCGGTTAAATGACGAAATGGCGTCCTTGTAGTTTCCCTCCTCAAGGGCCTTAATTCCATCATCCCGGTAAGTGTACCGATTTTCTTTTTTACCGCAGCCAGCCGTCACTGTAAGAATCAGAATAAGAACAATTAAAAGCGTTCCATATCCGGTTTTTCTTTTCATGTTAATATCTCCAACTTTAACAATTCTATAAATGTTATTGTATTCCAGTACTTCCGTGTCCGCCTCTGTCCTCATGATTTAAAGAATCCACAGCCTCAAAGCAGATGGCTGGCTGATGCTCTGTAATACGGAACTGGCAGATCCGGTCATTGACATGAATCACGGTATCCCGAAGTGCATACGCCGGGAAAAACCACTGGTCATTGTCTCCGCAGTACGTTTCATCAATAATTCCCATGCTGTTGGTCTGAATAATGCCGTAATTTTTAAAAGTACTGCTTCTTGGGACCACATGGGCTTCATAACCGGCAGGAAGTTCCATGGCTATTCCAAGAGGGATCAGTTTGAATTCACCGGCCTTTAACTCCACTTCTTTCGCAGCCCGTAAATCAATCCAGTCGGATTTGCCGTCTATGTATCTCAGTTTTTCTATCTCATCTGTAAAATATTTAATTTTTATGTTCGCACTCACTGTATGTCCTCCTGCTGTCTGTCTCCGTTTTCTTCTTCCGTAAGCAATACTCCGCTTCCGGAAAGTTCTTCTTCCACTTCCATTCGAATCTCCGCTGCTACCATAGGATCCGCCGCCGGTAAATTCTGAGTGGAACCAATGCCAAATCTTCTTAAAAATTCTTCTGTTGTTGCAAAAAGTGCAGGACGCCCCGGTGCATCCAAACGTCCGACCTCATAAACCAGATTATATTCCACCAGCTTGTTTACCGCATGATCCGACTTTACTCCGCGGATCTTCTCTATCTCAAGCTTTGTAACCGGCTGTTTGTATGCGATGATGGAAAGTGTCTCCAGAACCACTTCCGATAATACCTGTTTTTTCGGAGCACAGGCAACACGGATTAGATTCTCATAGTACTCCGGGCGGGTGCACATCTGATAGCTGTTCTCCAGCGCAATGATCTGCATTCCCTTTTTGCCCGTCTCATACCGCTTCATCAGACGAAGCACCGCTTCTTTTGCTGTTTCCTCATCCTGGTCGATGGCTGCAGCCAGCCGGCCAAGCTCCACCGAATTCCCCATGGTAAAAAGAACCGCCTCAATGACCGCTTCCCATTTTTTTTCTTCTTTCGCGCTCTTTCCTGACCCGTTTGCTGTCAGAGTTTCTTTATCCATTGACTTTCTCTTCCTCTCCCAGATCCGAAAAATCCAGTTCCCCTTCCTCGCCTTCCGGCTCAAGGGTTTCAATCATCATATCATCAAATAAATGCTCCTGGGTCAGAGTGATCTTGCCGATCTTCATGAGCTCCAGAAGCGCTAAAAAAGTGACCACTACCTCAATCTTGTCAGGCTGGCCCTCAAGCATCTTCCGAAAGGAAAACTTCCGGTTTTGTCTGGCAAAATCCATAACCGATTTTATCTTATCTTCCAGGCTTACTGCTTCCTTGCGGATGTTGCCAAAACGGCTTCTGATGGGATCCACCCGGTCCTCCGTCCGCTTCGTCACCGCACGGAAAATTTCCTGCAGCTTTGCCAGAGTAAGTCCGTCAAGAAGCTTGTCTAAATCTACGGGAGGTTCATACTTCGCCACCTGAGCAGGTACAGTAGGGGTCTTAAAAAGCAGACGGTCTGCTCCTATCTCCCGGTCTCTTAACTCCGACGCCATATATTTAAAATATTTGTATTCCAGAAGGCGGGCAACAAGCTCTGCCCTTGGATCTTCTTCCTCCCCTTCTTCATTGATCTCTTTCGGAAGAAGCATGCGCGCTTTAATGTCAATAAGCGTTGCAGCCATGACAAGAAATTCGCTGACAATATTCAAATCCTCAGTTTCCATATGATTCATGTAATCTAAATACTGTTCTGTAATAGTCACAATGGGAATGTCATAGATATTCACTTTGTTTTTATCAATCAAGTGAAGAAGCAGGTCAAGCGGTCCTTCGAAATTATCCAGTTTATAAGAGATTCCCATATATTCCTCCAAAGCAGTTTGAAAGCATGCTAAAAAGCAGTATACCAAATCCGGACCAATCTGTAAATATATGGAAGGTTCAAATTAAGGATTTGGGTTTTAAATCCACAACCACCACCTGGGGCTTGTTATTCAGCCGGATGTTAATGGAGTGGGTTCCCAGGCCCCTGCTTACAATCATGTATTTCTCATCTTTCTGAAACGTTCCTGCACAGCAGGGGTTAAATAACTGATATTGAGGGGTCATGACTCCTCCCAGAAACGGAAGGCGTATGGTGCCCCCATGAAAATGACCGCAAAAGGTCAAATCCGCCCCCCATCCCTGATAAGCCGGAAAATAAAGGGGGGAATGGGACAAAAGGATCTGAAACCGGTCTTTTGATGCCTTCCCTGCTTTTTGCTCCAGCTCTTTTGGAAGAAGGCGCTCCGGACGAAAATTCTTATAACACCCTTCCTTTAAATCAACACCTGTAATCGCAATATCCTTCCGGTATAATTCCGTCCGGTCTCTTAAAACAATCACGCCAAGTTTTTTTAAGCTGCTCTCATACGTATCATACTGGTCTCCGTAAACAGAACGCTCCCGGTCCATCCGGTTTTCATGATTCCCATTGCCGTAAAAAACAGGATATCTGGACGTCAGCTTCTCCATCAGTTTTAAACTGACGGCCGTATCTGCTGTTTTCTTAACGACCATCATATCACCGCCGACAAGCACCACATCCGGATTCACATGATCAACTGCCTTTAGCAGTCTTTCATTATCTGCTCCAAAACAGTGACTGTGAAGATCCGAAAGGAATACCAGCCTTAAGTTTTTTTCGATCTTACTGCTTTTTACAACTGTCTTCTCTACAGAAAGCTGTTCTCTCTCGTATTCAGAACGCAGCAATGATACTGCGCCTGCAGCAGCACAAAAAACTCCGGCAGCAAACCACATCTGTTTATTCCTCATCTTTTCTCATTCCTTTTTTTGCTGTCCTATCATCATACAATGAAGAACACGTCTGCGTCAAGTAAAAGGCTTTTATTATTGCACCTGCTTTTCGTATAATGGATACCAATTATGGATAATATGCAATACTGGATAATCACGGTTTAATAAGAGTGTGAGGTGACTAACTATGATTGTTTATGACAGACTGTGGGAAACCATGAAAAAGAAAAACGTCAGTCAGTATCATCTGATCAAATATTGCAAGGTCAGCGCTGGACAAATCGGACGGCTTAAGAAAAACAATTTCGTATCTACTCATACGATTGACATGCTTTGCAAAATTTTAAACTGCGGCGTGGAAGAAATTATGGAATATCGGGCCGATATTTGCGAGGCAGCAGACATGACCTGTGATACTGACCCTGAGGAAAATAAATAACAGGCTTTTCCTTCAGAGGATTTGGCATGGAAAAAGAGCCGGAAGGCTCTTTTTTCATGCCAGATCCATCTTAGGAGATCCAGACACCGGAGGTATCCAGGCGGTATCCATCCGGTGTAACAGTATCCTTTAACATAACACCGTCACTGCCAAGATAATACCACTTATCATTGGTTTTCACCCAGTAATTGCATGCCATGGTTCCATCCTGCCGGTAATAATACCACTTATCTCCTGACTGCACCCAGCCGTTTAAAGCATTCGCTGTTAAATTACTGCTGCCTGTCCCTTTTAAGGCAAAACCATAATCAAGAAGAGCTTTGGTATCGCCATAATGGGTTGATTTGCTTTTCATAATAACTACAATTAAGCGGGATCCATTCTTTTCCGCATATGTAACCAGTGTATTGCCTGCCAGAGATGTAAAACCTGTCTTTCCGCCCACCACACCGGGATAATAACGGGAGTCGGAAGAATTAATCATCTTATGTCCCATGGTTACGGTTCTGGCGCCTGCCTTCTTAGTGGCTGGAATCTGATAGCGGACAGTAGAGCACACCTTTCTTACCACACTGTTTTGAAAAGCAGCTTTTGCAATCAGCGCCATATCATGGGGCGTTGTATAATGATTGGAATTATTAAGACCATTGGGATTGACAAAATTTGTATTGGTACAGCCAAGTTCTTTCGCTTTGGCATTCATCAGCTGGGCAAAGGAACTGACGCTGCCGGATACATGCTCAGCCAGGCCGTTTGCCACATCATTGGCGGACTTGAGCATAAGACCATAGAGACACTGCTCCACTGTCAGCTTATCGCCTTCAGCCATATTTAAGGTGACCGCCCCTGCTTCCAGATTGGTAGTGGCTGCCTTCGAAAAGATAACGGTATCCGAAAGGTTCGTCCGTTCTGCCACCAGAAGCGCCGTCATCAGTTTGGTAATGCTTGCCGGATAATACTTCGTCTCACTGTTTTTGGAATAAAGGAGTGCGCCGGTATCGGCATCCATTAACACTGCTCCCTCTGAAGAAATCTGGGGCACACTTACGCTTAAAGCTGCTGCGGAAGTTCCTGTGGAAGTCCCCGTGGAAGCCGATGCGGATTTCTGGCTGTCTGCGTTCTGGTCTGCCTGTCCGCTTATAACCGCCCCCGGTCCGGCTGCTGCCTGTGTTTCCTGTGCGGAACCTGGAAAGGGCGAAACCGTAGGTATCTCTGTTGCGTAAGAGATGCCGGATGCCATCATGGAAAAGCTGATTACCAGACTCATTAATCTGCATGTGTTTTTTGTCATAGCCTATTGTCTCCTGTATCTTTCTACCTGTTTTTTCTTATATCAGTATATCATATAATCCAGTAATAACTGCTTAAAATTTTCTTACAATCAAAAAAATGCACCACTCATATAAGTGATGCATAATCTGTAAAATACCCTGTATCAGTCCTCTTTTTCCAACTCTTCCAGCCTGTCCATGGCCATATTTAAAATCTCCGCATGGTCAAATGCCAGTTTCTCCTGGTCCAACATGTCAATTGCAGGAAGAAGTTCAATGTCAACATCTCTCTTCCACATCATGCCATCCCGTTCAAAAGTTTCCGTGATCCGATAGCTGATAAAAATATGTTCGTCCTCATTCTCTATGGTAAGCGCATATGTCGCTCCGTTTTCAAGGTCGGAAAGCTTTTTTTTCTTTACTTCAAACCAACACGCCTTTTTGGCATCATCACCGGCCTGTACGGTCAGCTGATCCTTTGATACAGCAGCTAAGTAAGAAACGGAAATCACTCTGGTCCTGGGATCCCGCTTTACGCTGCCCCAGGTATAAAGCTGTTCCATATAGATATCTTTTAACCCGGTTTCTTCCAACAGTTCTCTGGCTGCTGCTTCTTCCAGGGATTCATCCATGTTCACAAATCCTCCCGGAATCGCCCACTGGCCTATACAGGGGTGGTTTTTCCGTTTGATAAGAAGAATATCTGTCTTTGACTCCTCCTGGTCCCATGCAAATATCAGCATATCCACCGTTACCGACGGGCGTTCGTAATCTCCCGGACGGTATTGTAAAAGAAACTCTTTTTCCGTCAGCCCTTCTTCATTCTTTCGTTCCATTCTGCCCTTCTTCCTACCAGTTTTTTAAAATACAATGGACTGAAGCGCTCCAAGTACACCTGCACTGGCAAGTCCCATAATAACTCCTGCCATCAGAACGCCTCCCATCACAGCTAAAATACTGGATTTAAAATCAATATCAAGCAGGCTGGCTGCCAATGTGCCAGTCCAGGCACCGGTACCAGGAAGAGGGACTCCAACAAATATCAACAGAGCAATGAACAATCCCCTTCCGGCTTTCGCCTGCAGTTTTTCTCCGCCGCGCTTTCCTTTTTCCAGACACCACGTAAAGAAGCCGCCGATCACCGGCTTATCTGCTCCCCACTCAAGAACCTTCCTGGCGAACAGATAGATAACCGGTACTGGAAGCAGATTACCGATTATCGCAATAAGGTAGGACTGGAGCAAAGGCAGTCCCATCACTGCAGAGTAAGGAATCGCTCCCCTTAGCTCGATAAGAGGAACCATGGAAATTAAAAATACCGTTATATATTTTTGTAACATCATCTATTCCTTTCATAATAAAAGTCTGCTTTTATACTATACACAAAGATGGACAGTCTATCAACTGTTTTATAAAAAGATTATAATTACATACATGATTTGAAACCTTTACTGAATAAAATATTAACATTTATGAAATACTATTGTACTGACAAAACGAGTGTGATATAATCCTCAAAAGTTGATTATTATTATCCCACACACAGTTAAGAAGGATGTCTTTTATGAATATAAAACAGTTATTAACCAAATACCGGCATGTATGGATTCTCAGCTACGCCTTCCTTTATATACCATGGTTTTTCTATCTGGAAAAAACGGTGACCAGCAACTACCATATCATGCATATAGCCATTGATGACTATATCCCGTTTAATGAATATTTCATTATTCCATACCTGATGTGGTTTGCTTATGTGGCAGTTTCCATCTGTTATTTTTTCTTTCATGATGTAAAAGAATATTACAGACTGTGCACCATGCTGTTTACAGGTATGACCATAAGCCTTGTAATCTGCACCGTCTTTCCAAACGGAACGGATTTCAGGCCGCTTGTTGATCCGAATAAGAATATTCCATCTGCAATTGTTTATCTTCTCTACTCTGCAGATACCTGCACCAATGTATTTCCAAGCATACATGTGTACAATTCCATCTGTGTGCATATAGCAGTCTGCCGGAGTGAACGTTTGAAAAAGTACGGACTGTTAAGAGCCGGATCCTTTGTTTTAATGATTTCAATCTGCCTGGCAACTGTATTCCTAAAACAGCATTCTGCTTTTGATGGTCTTGGCTCCATCGCCATGGCATATATCATGTATCAGTTTGTTTATTCTGATTCCCTTGTTCCAAACAGAAAAAAGGTTTCCGAAAAAGCAATCAGTTAAAAAAAGACCTTCCCATTCCGGGGAGGTCTTTTTTAGAACCATTTTAATTAAAGCCAAAAAATTTCTGAGTCATTTTATATATGGCGATGGGGAATTTCATTCCGCCCTTGCCCGGCAGATTGACTCCCTGTCCCAGAAATCCGTAACGAAGCCTTAAATAGAGCTTTAAATTCTGTTTTCGCAGGCTCTGCCATAGTTCTTTCTTTTTCTCCATATTTTCCTCTGTTCCGGACTTAATTGCAAGAATAGAAGTTATAACCATCATAATCTCTAAATACCTCACCATGTAACGGCGAAGCTTGCGCTGCTTTATCTTCATTACGTCATAATAGGAAAGCATCAGCTTTGTTACACGGATCTGCTGGTCTATTCTCCCTATCATGATCTGTTCATTGACTGACTGATCCTCCCTGCCTATGAAATAGCGGTAAAAGTTCACGTTTAAATAATACATGGTCTTCACATGGGGAAGCGGCTGGTATACAAAAATATTATCTACGTAAAACGTATGCTTGGGCAGTTCCAGACCGCACTGCCTTAGAAGCTCGGTTCTGTAAATAACAGAGTGCATAAGAATGTATTGTCCCAGTATAAATACCTTCACGTCATCCCAGTCTATCAGCTCATTCTCCGGAAGTGCAGTCCGGTAATTCATTACCTTTTTCCTTTTTGAACCCTGTTTTTCATATACAAAATTGCTCACCAGCATGTCAAGTGTCTTTTCACCGTAGACAAAACTCCTGAGCGTATTGAGAATTTCCATATAAGCTGATTCATCCACCCAGTCATCGCTGTCCACTACCTTAAAATAGATTCCGGATGCATTCCTTAATCCTGCATTTACCGCTTCTCCATGCCCGCCATTCTCCTGATGGATCGCCCTGCAGATTCCCGGATAATTCCGTTCATATTCATCTGCAATTTCGGCTGTATGGTCCTTTGTTGAACCGTCATCTACAATAAGGATCTCCACCTCATCTCCGCCTGGCAGCAGGGAATCGATGCAGTTCCTCATATAGGCTTCTGAATTATAACATGGAATTGCTACAGATAAGAGTTTCACACAATATCCTCCTTTAGGTTGTTTTTCCAATAAATCCGGACAATACAAAATACAGTCACAACAACTGCCACAGCTATAACAGCCACAGTCACTGCAGCATGTCCCTTTTGAAACAGAAATCCGGACAGCTTTGTGTTGGTTATGAAAAGCGAAAGTAAATTAGCCGGGATATGAAGCATGAAGGATGCTGACAGGGCTTTTGTTCTCTCATAAAGCCAGGCTGCCGCAAGACCAATTAAAAAAGCATAAACACCCTGGGGAAGATTTCCGTGGTAAAGTCCAAATAAACCGGCTGATATGACAGCCGAAAGCCCAAACGAAAATTTATCCCGAAGGGAAGCAAATATCATCCCTCTGAAAATCAGTTCCTCTGCTGCCGGAATAATAAAACCGGAAGCCAGAAGCTGCAGCGCAAACGGCGGGGAATACAGGGCATTCGCCGCTTCCTGATATGCCTTTGATATCCTGGTCAGTCCCATGACTTCCACAACCGAATTACCCAGGATGCAAAGAGCGGCCCCAAGCAGCCATATGGAAACAGGACTGTTTGTAAGCTTAAAACTCTCTGCCAGCGAATATCCCCTGTTTTTCTGATCATAATAATAGACCCAGAGCAAAACCGGAATATTCAACGCTGCAGATAATCCCGTAGCCGAAAGAGGACCCAAAGGCACCGCCAAATACAGGAAAGTGGTGGCTAACGTATAGGTAAACAAAGGAAGAATCAGATGCAGAATGATTACTATCATAAGTACCTTTCCTTTCATTTTCTGTATCTTCTTAAACATTATACCACCTGATTTCAGGATATCTACTTAATTTTTTTAAAATTATTTCTAAAATCTATTGAAATCTTTTCTCATATCTCTGTATGCCCGAAAGCGGTTGCTTTTTTTATCCGCTGATAATATAATGTCTTTATAATTTCTGATTAAAACTACATGAAACTGAGAGGAAATGATATGGCAAAAAAACGTATTGTGATAGCTTTGGGACATCATGCTTTGGGAACAAACCTTCCGGAGCAGAAGACGGCAGTTGCCAGGACTGCCAAGGTAATTGCAGATTTTATACAGTCCGGCTGGCAGGTGGCCGTTACTCACAGCAATGCTCCACAAGTCGGAATGATCCACACTGCAATGAATGAATTCGGAAAACAGCATGACGGATACACCTGCGCTCCCATGTCTGTCTGTTCTGCCATGAGCCAGGGATACATCGGCTACGACTTACAGAACGGCATCCGTGCAGAACTCATGACCCGGGGCATTTATAAATCCGCAGCTACGATTTTAACCCAGATGATGGTAAACCCATATGACGAGGCTTTCTACACACCCATGAAGCCCATCGGCCGTTTCATGTCTGCAGAGGAAGCAAAGGAAGAAGAGGAAAAAGGGAACTATGTGGAAGAGGTTCCCGGCAAAGGTTTCCGGAGAGTTGTGGCTTCCCCAAAACCAGTTTCTATCGTTGAGATTGATATCATAAAGGCGGTTATGGATGCAGATCAGATTGTGATCGCCTGCGGAGGCGGCGGCATTCCTGTTATGGAGCAGGGCTGCTACTTAAAGGGCGCCAGTGCTGTGATTGAAAAGGACAGAGCTGCCGGACTGCTGGCGAAAGAAATCGATGCCGACGTGCTGATGATTTTAACAAACGTGGATAATGTAACCTTAAACTTCGGGAAACCGGAAGCCAGACCAATCGGCCGCATGAGTATTAAGGAAGCTGCTGCTTATATTGAGGACAATCAGTTCGAATCCTCCTCCATGCTTCCAAAAATTGAGGCCTCCCTGGATTTCATTGAACATGGCAGAAACCGGAAAGCGATCATTACTTCCCTGGAAAAAGCAGAAGAAAGCCTGGATGATAAAGCAGGTACCATTATAACAGAAGCATAGACAAAGAAAAGGATTTTTGCCCGGACAGAATACGCCGGCAAGAATCCTTCTTTCTATTACAGTTCCATTTCCGTAGAAAAGGCAGTCACAGCCTTGCCTGTAATTTTCACTTTAACCGGTTTGCCTCCTTTTATTGCCACAGTAACTGATATTTTTCCCATACGTCCGATGGCTTCTCCCTGTACCGCCTCAAAAGAAAACTCCTCTTTATTCTTTCCAAACAGTCCATATGTAACGAAGTAAGCCCCTAAAGGTCCATTTGCATTTCCTGTCACCGGATCCTCTGCAATCCCAATGGCAGGTGCAAACATCCTCCCATGAACAAGGGTTGCTTCCTCCGGATGAAGCGTGAATACATAATATCCGTTGCAGCCGGTCCTGGAGCTGATTTCTGTCAGTTTTGCAAGGTCAGGCTTTAAGCTGTGCAAAAGGTTTAACTCAGTTATGCCAATCATCACCTTGGAATGACCGGTTGATGCTATGGCAATGGGGCAGTCCCTTCTGAGTTTTTCTTCCGGAATCCCAAGGGCTTCTAAAATCTCCATCTGAACCGGTAACGGCAGCGTCTCTCCCACTTCCACTTCCCCCTGTGTCATAGTGATGGTATAATCTCCATCCTCTGATTGGATTTCAACAGGAAGGATTCCCGCCCCTGTTTTCTGTATGACCACTCCGGAAGCCATACCACGCTCCAATGCTCTTACATAGTGGGCTGCAATTGTCGCGTGACCGCAGATAGGCACTTCACACCGGGGTGTGAAAAAACGGACATGAACGTCATACTCTCCCTCTGATCCCGGAAAAAGAAAGGCTGTTTCCGAATTATTTAATTCTCTTGCTATTTTAAGCATCATACTGTCACTTAGACCGTCGGCATTGGCCACCACACCTGCCGGATTGCCGGTAAACCGCTCTCTGGTAAATGAATCCACCTGATAGATCCGATATGATTTTTTCATAAAAATCCTCCTCATTTTTGTTTTTTCTATCTTAATACGGTTAGTTCCTCTTGACAAGTAATTACATTTTCGTTATATAATTACCTTAAATATACTAACTATCAAAATAATAATATCGAGGCGGACTAACTATGAAGAATAAAGAAATAAAACCCAAAACCCTGGAATGCCATGTAGAAAAAATGTTTAATATTATCGGCGGAAAATGGTCCTTTCTTATTATAAAAAATCTCTTTCCAGGCACGAAGCGATTCGGAGAACTTCGAAGCAGCTTACACGGAATCAGTCCCAAAACACTGACTGCCTGTCTGCGTTCTTTAGAATCACATGGCATTTTAACAAGAGAAGTCATCCCAACCATACCGCCTGAAGTTCATTATACGCTGACAGAGAAAGGCATGGATTTACAAAACGTCGTCAATCAGATGAAAATCTGGGGAGAAAAATGGTCTGAACGTTAATCCTTCAGCATATATCTCCGAAACTCTGTCATATATTGAAACAAACGTACATGACGGAGTTTTACTATGAAATGGTTCAACCGATTAAGACTGGTGGAAAAAATCAGAACATTTTCCGTTTCGCCAGAAAAGGGAAAGAAAGTCCTGAAGGCATTTCTGTTTCTTTTATGCGCCTTTTTTGCCGGGCGTCTGGGGGCTATGCTGACCGAACATCATCGTGCTGTGGAAACTGCAGCGGAGGGAAACTGGGGATTAAGCTTCCAGCAGGAAGGGCAGGCTCCGGTGGCCAATGCCACCATGGACTATTTAAAGCAATACAATGCCTATTATGCACAAAAAACCCAGGATAAGATCTTATATCTCACCTTTGATGCCGGATATGAAAATGGAAATACTGCCGCGATTCTGGATGCATTAAAAAAACACCACGCACCGGCTACCTTTTTTGTTGTGGGTAACTACATAGAAACTTCACCGGAGCTGGTGAAACGAATGATAGCTGAAGGACACACAGTAGGCAACCATACCTACCATCACCCGGATATGTCCAAAATGAGCTCAAAGGAAGCCTTTGAAAAAGAGCTTGGAGACTTAGAGACATTATTCGAACAGACCACAGGCCAGAAAATGAAAAAATATTACCGTCCGCCTCAGGGCAAATACAGTGAGTCCAACTTACAGATGGCAAAGGATATGGGATATAAAACTTTCTTCTGGAGCCTGGCTTATGTGGACTGGTACCAGGATAAACAGCCTTCAAAGGAAGATGCCTTTAAAAAACTTTTAGGAAGGATTCATCCCGGCGCCATCGTGCTTTTGCACAGCACTTCCAGTACCAATGCCCAGATACTTGATGAGTTGCTGACCAAGTGGGAAGAAATGGGTTATCAGTTTAAATCTTTGGATCAGTTAGTAAGTCAATAAAAAAAAGCCGAGGTTCAATGATTGAACTTCGGTTCTTTTTTATAAAAGGTTAAAGATCTGCTGCAAAAGAAAGCGCCTCATCAATACATCCCGCCAGATTCTCCCTTCCCACTGACTCCAGAAAGCCTGCCCGTTCCATCATGGACATGGGCTGTTCATTGACATGGGATAAAATAAGGGTTATATGCTTCCTCTTTAAATTCTGATATAGTTTTTCCAGACTTTTTAACGCCGTCGCATCCATTGCAGGTACACTTCTCATTCGAAGAATCATGACTCTCTTTCCTTCTTCTATAATCAGCTGGGAAATCTTCTCCGCAGCACCGAAAAACATGGGACCGCTCACCTCAAAGACCGCCACATGCTTTGGCACAGGTTTTAAGTCTATGGACTCGCTGCTGTTTTCCTCTTCATTCTCTATATATTTCCAGCTGCTTATTTCAGTCACATCTGCCATACGTTTCATAAACAGCAGGGAAGCAAATAAAATCCCAACTGCAATGGCTGTTACCAGATCGAATGCAACGGTGAATACAAAGGTGACAAGAAGCACAGACCAGTCACTTTTGGGAGCTGTTTTCATGATAGAAAGGAATACTCTCCACTCACTCATGTTATAAGCCACCATAAAGAGAATGGCTGCTATGGCCGGCATGGGAATTAGCGCAGCATAAGGCATTAAAAATACAAGTACCAGCAGAAGCATCGCAGCGTGAACCATGCCTGCAACAGGTGTTCTTCCGCCGTTTTTTATGTTTGCCGCAGTTCTTGCAATGGCTCCTGTTGCCGGAATTCCCCCAAAAAGGGCGGAACAGATATTGCCGGCGCCCTGGGCAACCAGCTCCATGTTGGAATTATGCCTGCTCCCAATCATCCCATCAGCGACAACGCAGGACAATAAGGATTCCACGGCTGCCAGTACCGCTATAGTCATAGCATCCGGCATTACCTTCTGCACCATGCTCAATGAAAATACGGGAAGATGAAATGCAGGAAGATCCGATGATATGGTATATAAATCCCCAATGGTATTTACAGGAAGCTGAAACACTTTCACAAGCCCTGCTGTAACGATGACTGCAATCAGTGACGGCGGTATGGTCTTAAAAAATCGGGGCCATACAATGAGAATCAGGAGCGCTGTCAATCCGACTGTAAGAGCCATAGGATTAAGCGTACCCATGCTGTGTACAACCTCACTGACTTTTTCAAGAGTTTCGATGGGTGCATGCTCAAAGGTAAGTCCCAGAAAATCCTTGATCTGTCCGATGAAAATAGTAACTGCAATTCCAGTCGTAAATCCTGTGGTAATGGTGTAAGGAATAAAACGGATCAGGCTTCCCATCCGCAAACTTCCCATAATAACCAGAAAGATTCCTGCCATAATCGTTGCAATAACCAGTCCGTCAAAGCCGTTTTTTGCAGCAATCCCCGCCACAATTGATGCAAATGCAGCAGTGGGACCAGCGATCTGTACCTTGCTTCCTCCCAGAAAAGAGATCACAAAACCGGCTGTAATGGCTGTGTAAAGCCCCTGTTCCGGAGTGACGCCGCTGGCTAACGCCAGAGCAATGGAAAGCGGAAGGGCAATGATGGCAACAATGATTCCGGAAACGAAGTCTTTAAAAAACTGTTCCTTTGTATAATGCTTCATTGATAAAAAAAATTGAGGTACCAAATCTTTCATTTCTTCATCCTTTGTCTATTATAAAATTTTTATAAACTTTTTATAATATAACGTTCCAGATAGAAGAAAGCAAGTCTATTTTCCATGTTCCTGAAATAGTACAATAAATTTTATCTCAGACTATGGGCAGCCAGTACTTCAAGACCATCTTCATCAAGCAGTTCTACCGTTCCACGGGTGATCTTCACCAGATTTTCTCCCTGAAACAGGCGAAGCAGACGGGTTACCACTTCTCTGGCAGTACCTAAATGGCGGGCAATCTGTTCATGGGTAATGGAAAGTTCCTTTGTTTCATTAAGTCTGCACTCTTCCAGTAAAAATGCAGCCAGCCTTCCATCCATTTTCTTGTTCATCACCTGATCCATCAGCCACATGACATCAGAGAACCTCGATGCCATCAGTTCATTGGTGAAGTTTGAGACTACAGCCGACTCTTCCATTAAATCACGATAGACATCGGGGGGAATCTGGAACACTACCGTATCCTGTTCTGCCTCCACTGTCACATCAAACTCAATATTCTTCACCATACAGGAACCGGAAAACAGACAGATATCCCGTTCAAACAACCGGTACAAAGTCAGTTCCCGCCCTTCATCCGATATGGTAAACACTCTTAACTGACCTTCTGTTACAAGAAGAAAGCCGCTGCATTCATCGGAATCCCCATGTACCAGCATTCCCTTTTCAAATCTGATTTTATTTGATTTCGTTGACAGCCTGTCTCTTTGTTTCTCTGTCAGCTTGTTCCAAAAGGGAAGATAATCTCCCAGTGTCATATTATGAAACCTCCCTGTCATTATTCATGTAAAAATAAAATCTCATCATTGGTATCAAACAATTGAAAGAATTCCCCGTATCCCATTGTTCCCGCTTTTAACTTTTCTGCCATAATAAGCAGATTAGCTGAATTCACTGCTGCCCCTTTTAAGCCGGAGCGCATGGAAATATGGTTTAATCGGTCCCGGAAACCGCCTGTAAACTCTCCTGACACAAAGGCAAAATGAAATGTTTTCACCTCTTTGCCGAAAATATTCCACCAGCAGTTAGGGTTTAACAGCTGGCTGCGCTCCTTATTTTCTTCTATATAGCGGTACATCTCATCTGCCTGCTTTATGGGAAGGGAATAACCCTTTCCATATGCTTTATTGTCGATGATCAGTCCGTTGTCTTCGTAGTAAATGCAGACATCAGGCTTTCTGGTATCCCCAAGCCTTCCTCCAGGAAATGAAAGCTCCGCTGTAAGCAGCTGGGCTGTCTGAATCTCGTAATCCCGGTCTGAGGTGCCATCAAAGCCTAAATCTACAAGAATTAAGTATTTGTGGTCTATATGGGTTAAATGGGACCGCAGATAATCCTTCAGTATGGAAACTTCTGATTTCACCGGAAGGAAGGACTTAATCGTCTCCGGGAACAAAAGTCCCGTAATCTCATCTGTAATCCGGTATGTATCTCTGGTCTTTTGAATCTGCAGTCCGATATTTTCCAGACTCTTTAGATCATCAAGGATGGTTTCAGTCTCTTCCTCCAACCCCTTCTGTTTTAAATATTCCTGAATCTGCACAGGAGTAAGGGCTGATTTTTCCAGGCTCATAATAATATGGGCTCTCCGGTTCCGTAAATATTCCCGGTCTGCTGCTTTGGTCGCCAGCATATCCCACAACACCCGCTTTGGTATCTTCCTGCATCTGGATCCCCCGGTTATATGGTTGCATATGGTCCTTCCCTTTAAAGTCAGCTGATAGGACTGGGGAATCACCTCTGTATTTATCCCGCTCCCATACAGTCCATTAATCTCTTTTGGTATTTTCTTCACCCAGCCCACAGAAATCAGCCAGCTGCAGATCGTTCTGACGTACTTATCGCTGGTTCCTTCCGTATCCTGAAGCAGCTTTGTCTTTTCTTCCTTCTCCTGCGCTGCCGCAAGCCCTTCCACAATCATGGACTGGGGAATGGAAGTAAATCCCGCTTCTCCGATAAATCCAAGCTTTGCACCTATCTCAAATTTTGTCATATGCCCTTCCTTCATCAGAAGGGACAGTACTCTGCACACCGGAGGATAGGAAAGAAGGGCTGTCTTTAATACTTCTTCCTCTTCTTCGCTTCCCTCCTCTGCCTTGGCATACTGACTTCCCAAAACGGATAAGGAGCATTCATCAGCCGCCCTGTCATAATCCAGAAATCCAATGCTGACCGCCCATCTTAAAAATGAATCTGCCGGCCAGTCGGACTGATACTCTTTTCTCTGTCCGGGAAGTACCGCCTGTATAATTCCGGAACAGGGTGCATTGCTTCTGGTATAGCCTTTTGGTGTACCTTTTCCTTTTAAATGGGTATAGGGAATACGGATTTCTTCCTGATCCAGTTCTTTTATGAATTCCTCCCGTTTGTCCTCATCCGGAATGAGCCTTGGAATCTTATCCGTTTTCAGCAGCCGGTTTATTCTGGAATCCGGTACAAATACGGATACCACATTTTTTAAATTGTCCAGGGTATAGGCCTCCTGTACCCAGCCAAATGTTCTCTCGGCCACGTTTCATTCCTCACTGTAGTTTTCTTACAGTATAGCATAGGAAAAGCAGATAGGCAAAATAATTTGATCTCCATCTCCTCTTCCTGTATCATGATACATCCAATAATTTTGTGTAAAACTATGGTAAAATCTTGTCATTTGTTATATAATATAGGGAGATAACGTCGTTATTCAGCAAAATGTAACGTCATTTTTCGACTACTTTTAGACATCAGTGCGTGGAATAAAAAATTATAAAGGAAGCAGTCGTTACAACCAACAAAAAGGAGAGACGAATGAAATCAGTTTATTTCAAAGACAGCCGCACTGCTCTTGATGCTGTTAACCATAGCAATGCTGCTTTTGTATTATTTTGTGCACCTTCCGCCGTGCATGAATTATCTCAACAGATCAAGCAATCCACTGTCTTATGTTCAGCAGCAGGTGAATATTGTTCCCAGGGTTATCAAAACGGGATTATATCAGGATTCGAATATGATCCCCAGATGGCCGAAATTGTACCGATTGATCCCGTTCCTGCCCTGAGCATAAAAGACATGAAACAAGCCTATCAGAAAGTAAAGAATAACCCAAATGCATTTTTACTGTTATTATGTGAGGGCCTGTCTAAAATTGAGGAGAAGATAATGACATCACTCTATTTTATGGACAGGGATTTTAAGGTGATCGGAGGTTCCGCCGGAGACGATTTATCTTTTACAGAAACTCCTGTTTATATAGGAAGAGAAAAGGTACATAGTGTGGGGCTGTTCTTTGACTGTAAAAGAAGAACGTATTTAGCCAGGGAGAACATTTACAGGCCATCCGGTAAAGAAATGCTGGTAACTGATGCTGACCCTATGAACAGAATTGTCAGATCCTTTAACGGCAGCCCTGCAAGTGCGGAATATGCGAAAAATCTTGGAGTTTCTGAAAGGGATTTAAATAATCATTTCATGAATCATCCGTTAGGTATTGAATACGATTCAGAAATCTATATTGCATCGCCCCAAAAGATAAACGGCAATCAGTCACTGTCTTTTTATTGCCAGATCATGCCCAATTCCTTTGTGAAAATCTTAGAACCGTTATCGCCGGAAGAAGTCATAAAAGAAACGCTGAAGGGAATTCCCTTTAAACCCCAGTTTGTACTGGCAATTAACTGCATACTGAGATGTCTCAAATTCCAGCAGGAAGGTCTTTGGCCCGTAATTGATCAGAATCTGACCGGTGCATGCCAGAATACGACCGGATTCATCAGTTATGGCGAACAATTTTATCAGCGACACGTGAATCAGACCATGATATTGCTGGCAATAGAATAGGAGGCCGCTATGTTTAAATATGGGTATGAGAAGAAATTAATTAACGAAACTCAGAACAGATCGGAAGATATACAGGAATTAATTGGCGATTTAGCAATCGATGCCGACCGCAACATGAATGGTCTCTTAAAAGAAGAGGGAAACTTAACTCACGGATTAAATGAACTTCTGGCAGGGACTGAATTTACACTGAATGAAATACACAAGGTTGAGATGCAGCTGAAACGTCTTGATGACAGCATTAATATAACCAATGATTCGGTAGAAGCCGTATCCGGCAGCTTAAAGTTATCTGCAGAAGCGATTGAGGATACGCGGAATGCTTACATTCGTATGTCAGGCAAGATGGATGAGGTTTTAAATGTATTTAAAGATTTCTACAGCCTGTTCGAACTGCTGAAGCTTCAATATAATGAGATCACCGGATTTACCAATATGATAACCAGTGTTGCCCAGCAGACCAGGCTTTTGTCGTTTAACGCATCCATAGAAGCTGCCAGAGCCGGCTCCGCAGGTGTGGGATTTGCCGTTGTGTCAAATGAAATTAAAAAACTCTCTGATGAATCCCAGAAAAATGCTGACGATATCATAGAATCATTAAAAAACATGACGGAAACCTTCGAAAAACTGATTGAGAAATCCAGTGACGGAGGAAAGGTTGTGGAAGAAGCAAAATCTATGGTTGAAGAATCTGAAAAGCTGATCGACGGAATCGTAGATGCTGAGAATCATGTAGGGGTTAAAGTTACCCATGTAAAAGAGTCTCAAAGCACAAATTTAGAGGCAGTGAAAAATATTACAGAAAACATGGCAAATGTCGCTCATAAATCGGCTGAGGAACGACTGAAGTTAAATGAACTGGTGACAGACGTCAACCGAAAGACAAAATTTTATTCCTATATTTTAAATCATTTAGATCAGATAAAAAACATAATCAAAGGCTGTGCGGTAAGATAACAGGTTACAGCCTTTTCTACTTCGGCCAGACAGTTGTATATTTCTTCCAGAAATTATTCTCCCGTCTGGTCCGAATCCTGACAGGCAATGAAGGTTATTCACCCGCCTCTTCTTCATAGGAGTGTTGTGCAGCAATGGGTCTTACTGTTATCCCGTTAATCTCCACATGCTCGCTGATCCCGATTACAATACAGGGGCGCCCCTCGATCATACGGTTCTCCACCAGGTAGGTTTTATCCGGAGCCACCTTTATGCTCACATCCGTAGTCTTGATTTCAAAACTTCTTGCGTTTACGATATTGGAGGCAAGGAATCCCGGATTCTTTTCCTGTTCTTCCTGGGTTAAACGCTGTTCTAATTCCTCAAGCTTTTCCTGTGATGCGCCGTTGTTTTCCAAAAGCTTCTTCATCTGGTATTTATCAATGGTAAAGGGAGCCGGTTCATCCTTTGTTTCTTCCAGCATCTCATTGATGGTTTCATGGATGTTCTTTACTGTCTCAAAATCACAGTTTTCTCCCAGGGTTTCCTCAATAATCGTCTGAAACGTCTCCTTCTGGCTCTTTGCAGTCATTGGAATGACGCAGCCTAATAGTTCGTCAATCAGACGCTCCGGCAGCAGCTCCGGATTTCTGGAATAATAGACAAGTCCGTGAATGTCCGTGTTGCGGTCCGTAAATGCCGGAAATAAAAACCCTGTTTCCGGAGCCTCCACGATCCAGTCCCTGTTCCTGTTCTCAATTACATTCGCCTGGGAATTATAACAGAGGCCAGCCTTTGACAGCTTTACGGGGCAGATGGTACACTGGATAAATTCGTAGACAAAATCAGAGGCATCGTACATCTCAAGTCCGTCGGAAGATCTTGCCGGTATATCGTAGGCACAATGAATCAGGATTATGTAATAGTTCTCACCGTAATCATAGCTTGCAATGACTTTATCGTAAAACTCGTCAATCAGGCTGTCATCCTTTAACTGGCTGTCTCTCAGCTTTAACAGGAAATTCTGGGTACCTCCCTCTTCCTCAGTATGGAGGGGAAATTCCATATTCACCAGATTCTTTCCAAACGTACCTGAGAGAGCGCTTTTAAAGATGGTGAAATATTTAAATGCCTCATCTTCCGGAAGAGAGAGAAAGGCCTCCTTTAACTCTGTCCGTTTATTCTTTTCTGCGTCTACATAGCAGCCGCAGATCCGGCTGATGGCGCAGTTGGCTGGCGTAAAAAGTTTTTTTAACTCACTTGCTTCTTTCTTATTCATTCAAGATGTTCTCCTGTCTTATTGCTTTCGTTATCGCCAAAAAGCCCACACACCAAAGGTATGTGAGCTTTTTCATTCTATTTATTTCTCTGCTTTCCACAATCCGTGAAGATTGCAGTACTCATAGGCTGCCAGGACCTCATCACCTTCGCACATCATGAATTTTGCGACCGGTTTGTCACCCGGGTTTAAGATCTTTCTCTGGTTACCCATCTTTGTCTCTAATACGATCCAGCCAATGAAATGTTCAGGAAGCATGGGATGTTCTACAGAACCAACCGTAACAGTAACGCTCTGGCCATCAATCTCAATAACCGGAACATGTTTTTCAGTTGCCGCATCTGTGGTATTGGCTTTCATCTCCTGCATGTTGTCTCCGCAGCAGGTAATGGTGCCGCCTTTTTCTTCAACAACCGCTACAATATTTCCGCAATGATTACACTTTAAAAACTTCATGTGAATACCCTCCTTTTTCTTTTGACTGCTGTAAAACTGCATGGTAATTATACCATAAATCCCACAATCTTACAACAGAATCCTCCGTTAGCCGATTGACCAGTTCTGGCTCTGATTCTGTAAGTCAGTCATATGGCGGTAGATTCCTCCCTTCTGGTAAAGAGCTTCGGGGCTGCCTTCTTCTGCCACTCTCCCGTCTTTTAAAACCACGATTTTATCCGCCTGGGCAACGGTTCTCATCCGGTGGGCGATAATGAGAACGGTCTTGCTTCGGATCAGATTTGATATGGCACTCTGGATCAGCGATTCGTTTTCCACATCAAGAGAAGCGGTGGCTTCATCAAGAATAATGACAGGGGCATCCTTTAATAAAGCTCTTGCAATGGAAAGCCTCTGCCGCTCTCCTCCGGATAGTGCTGACCCGTTCTCACCGATCCTGGTCTGAAAGCCTTCCGGCAGACGGCTGATAAATTCCGTACACTGGGCAGCTTCTGCCGCTTCCATTACTTCTTTATCTGATGCATCCTTTCTTCCGATGCGGATATTTTCCATAACTGTATTATTAAAAAGCATGACATCCTGAAATACCACAGAGATGTGCTTTAATAGATGTTCCGGATCAATCTCCTTTACATCTGCGCCTCCAATTGTGACTTTTCCTTTTTCCACATCCCAGAAACGGGCTGCCAGTCTGGCTGCTGTACTTTTTCCTCCGCCTGAGGGGCCTACCAGTGCGGTAACCTGGCCCTGTCTGGCGCAAAAGGACACATCCTCTAAAACAGTCTCGTTCTGATGGTAGGAAAATCCCACATGATCATATACGATATCGTATCCATTCAGCTCTTTTGTCTCTGCTCCGTCCTGTACCGGTTCCTCCTCAATCGCCCTCATACGCTCAACCTGCAGCAGTGTGGAATAAACAGCTGATAAATTATTTAAGCTGCCTGTGAGGGGACCGTAAATACGGGTAGCCGCAACCATGAAAATGAGAAATACCATGAGATCCAGCTTCCTCTCCGTCATAAGAAACGCGCCGGAAAGAACCGTTGTTGCCATTCCAAGACGTAATACCATCTGGGATGCCGTCACTAAGCTGCCGTTTAAGGTTTCCATTTTGACGGTGCCCTTTTCCACTGCAATGATCTTTGAATCTAATTCCTTTAAATAAGACTCTCTCTGATTGTTCGCCTTGATATCCTGAATATTCTCGATACACTCCTGGATTCCATCGGAGGCCGCCAGCTTCTTACATTTTTCCCTCCGTTCCAGCCGGTCAATGACCGGCCTGGTACCTGCTGAAAGCATAAATGCCGCCGGAATCACCCACAAAAGGGCCAGTGCCATCTTCCAGTCCAGGAAAAGCATTCCCAGTCCGATAAAAGCGGTGGAAAGGAGCGCACCGATGAGTTCCGGAATAAAATGGGAGAATGCGGTCTCCATCCAGGCACAGTCTGCCATAATGGTGGTTGTTAAATCAGCTAAATCTCGTTTGCCAAAGAAAGAAAGGGGGATTTTTCTTAATTTTTCCGCCAGCCGGATACGTAAATTGGCACTTTCCTGATAGGAGGCCAGGAATGTTTTGTTATACTGGATATACTGAAGAACAAAAATAAGCAGCAGAAAGAGCACGCTCATTCCAATAAACCCAAAAGGTCCCATTTCCGTTGTTTTTTCTCCTGTTACAGGCATCAGCAGCTTCTCAAGAAAAAGAATTATCAGTCCCATGGGGAAAATAAGTCCCACATTCGCTGCCGCACAGGCAAAAACTGCTCTTGTAAGATCTTTTCCTCCCTGCTCACTGAGTGCAAACCGTCTCTGTAAATACTTACTCATGCTTTTCACCTACTTTCCATGAAACTGAGGTCTGATAATCCCTCCACATAGCGGCATACAACCCCTGTCTGCGAATCAGCTCCTCATGACTTCCTTCCTCTTCTATCCTACCCTGATTCATGACTAAAATCCGGTCTGCCCCCCGGACAGTGGAAAGGCGGTGGGCAATCATCAGTACTGTCTTTCCTTTTATCAAAGTTTCAAAGGCTTTCTGAATCTGATATTCATTGTCAGGATCAGCAAATGCCGTTGCTTCATCAAGAAGAACGATGGGAGCATTCTTAAGCACGGCTCTGGCTATGGCGATTCGCTGGCATTCTCCGCCTGATAAGTAAACGCCCCTGGTGCCCACCACGGTCTCATACCCATTGGGAAATTTGTCAATAATGTCCTGACAGCAGGCTGCTTTTACCGCCTGTTCTACTTCCTCTCTCGATGCTTCCGGTCTTGCAGCCCGGATATTATTAAGGATCGTATCTTTAAAAAGATGGCTGTCCTGAAATACAAAGCTGATATTCTCCATCAGTTTTTCCGTATTCATTTCCCTGATATCTACTCCTCCCACACAGATTCTGCCATTATCTACGTCATAAAAGCGGGGGATGAGACTGGCTGCCGTCGTCTTTCCCCCTCCCGATGGACCTACAATTGCCACAGTGGCTCCCTGGGGGATTTGAAATGACACATTCCGTAAGGCAGGCTCCTTTCCCTTTTCATAGGTAAAGGTTACATTTTTAAATTCCACAGAGGAATCCCTGGGAACTTTAGGTTGCTCCGGCTCCTTTAACGGCGGCTCCTTTACAATGGCCATAACCCGGTTTAAGGCATCCTTCGCTTTTAAGGTATTCTCACTGGTCCACATGATTTTATCCATCATGGTAACGCAGACAGGTGTGAACAGAACATAAAAGAGAATATCCAGAACAACCTTAAGATAAGAGGCCCCATAACCTAAATCCGCAGTCAGAATAAGACCTACCGGAATAAGAAAAGCGAAAATTCCATTGATGCTTACGGTATAAGCACACATGGGAATCCTTAAAGAAACGGTATAGGCAACTGCCCAGTTTTTATAACGGAGAATGGCCTCATGAAAATTTTTAAAGGAAAAAATGCTTTGCTGAAATGTTTTTACTACCGGGATTCCCCTCACATATTCCACAGCCTCATTGTTCATATCCTCTAAGGCGTTCTGATACTGTGCCATGGAATTTTCCATGTCTCCCATCATTACCCGGGTTAAGACAAAGAGTCCGGCTGCCATAGGCAGAAGGCTGATCAGTCCAAACCTCCAGTCGAAAAACAAAAGGAGCAGTAACACCGCGGCAGGAGTTACCATGGCCCCCGTTAAATCGGGAAGCTGGTGGGCCAGATAAGTTTCCGTCTGTCCTGCCCCGTCATCAATGATCCGGCGCAGTTTTCCGCTTCCCGCCCGTTTCACGTAACCTACTGGCAGCTTTGTTAAATGATGAAGGGCAACTGTCTTCATATTCCTGGCCGTACGGAATGCGGATAAATGAGTGCACATAAGAGCACCAAAATAAATGAGCATACTGCCAAGGGCAGCTGCCACAGCATACCAGCCATAAGTGATCATCTCTCCCGCTGCACTGATATCCGGCCAGGCTGTTACCGCTGCTTTCACCGCCTTCCACATAAATACATACGGAAACAGTCCAACCACAGCACTGATTCCGGACAGAAGACAGCCGAGCCACGTTAAATACTTGTAATTTCCTGCAAACGTCAGGAGTGTGACCTTCCCGGTATCCGTCAGCTCTGTCATCAGATTCTTTTTTTCTTCCACCTTTTTTTCCTCCTTAGGCATATCCTGGTCAGCCATTAGTTAGTTATGGCTAATCAATATTCAAAATAATATGGAGCATCAAAGCCCCATAATTTTTTTCCAGCCCGCATGCTGGAAGGTTCCAAGTACCAGCCCGTAAGACAGGGCCTTTTCCCTGGGAACGTCATGTGCTACAAACTCCCATAACTGCTGAAAAAACGACCGGGACAAAATATGAATGATGGTGCTGTCAATATCCATGACCTCATGCCCCAATTCCTTCATCGCCTTAACAAATTCCCAGGTTGAGGCTTCTTCAATTTCAGTCAGCTGGCTTAAGTAGCTGTCACAGTATTCTTTGCTGCTTTTGCAGAAGATCAGTTTAAATAAATCAAACCGGTCATAAACATAATCCACCATCCATGGAATGTTTTCGTCTGAGATCACATCAAGGGCTGCTGCCTGCTTTTCGGGAGGCAGAGCGGCAAAATCCACATGCATCTTTCTGTATCCTTCCATCAGCCCGTCTGCTGCATCTCCGGTCAGTTCCTCAAAAAGTGCCTCCTTGCCTGGAAAATATCCGTATATGGCTCCTGTTGTTACACATGCTTCTCTGGCAATCCGTCTTAAGGACGCCCCTTCGTATCCGTATTTTAAAAACTCCTGTTTCCCCGCTTCCAGGATAGCGAGGCGTGTATCATTTGGCTGAGTACCCATTTATTCTCCTTTATAACACTGTTATATAACGATGTTATTATCGTACAAAAAATGCAGGGCGTCAACACGCCCTGCCGGTCATTTTTTCTCAATTACGTTAATTTTTTCTTTCATTGATAAAAGTTATCATGTGTTATTGATAAACCTAAGTATTAAAGCTGATCGGACGCATTAGAAAGCCTGAATTCCATAATCAGTTCCTTTAACATCTGCATCTGGCTTAACAGCTCTTCACTGGTGGCAGCGCTTTCTTCTGCTGTTGCTGAGTTTGCCTGGGTAACCATGGAAATCTTTTGCATACCATCTTCTAACTGGGCCACACTGTCTGCCTGACTCTTTAATGACTGGGACACCTTGGACACAAGGGTATCGATGGTATTGGTCTGCTCCACAATCTTATTAAATACCTGGGCAGTCGATTCGGTGTTTCGTTTTCCCTGTGCAACCGATTCCATGGTGCTGTGTATCAAATCCGTTGTCTGCTTTGCAGCATCAGCACTTTTTCCAGCCAGCTCTCTCACTTCATCGGCAACAACGGAGAAGCCTTTTCCTGCCTCTCCTGCACGGGCTGCTTCAATGGCCGCATTTAACGCCAGAATATTGGTCTGGAAAGCAATGTCATCGATAATATGAATGATCTCCTGAATCTTCTTGGAGGATGAATCGATGCTTGCCATGGATTCCAGCAGCTTTTTCATCTCCTCGTCTCCCTGTCTGGTCTCAAGGATAGCGGCCTCCGTCATGTTCTTTATGGTAAGGGAATACTGGGCATTATCCTTTATATGAGTGGAAACCGTCTCCAGAGATGAACTGAGACTCTCTGTAGTAGCCGCCTGTTCTGTGGAGTTAGCCGCCAGATTTTGTCCACCTAAAGCGACCTGGGCAGAGCTTGCACCTACCTGGTCTGCAGAGCAGGCAATGTTATGTAACGTCTTGTTAAGAGAGGACAAAATCTTCCTAAGAGCAGTCTGGATGGGAATAAAATCACCCATGTACACTACGGAACTTGTCACTGTCAAATCATTATCTGCCACAGCATCCAGCACATGAGAAATATCCATAATATAAGACCGAAGCTCTCTGATGGTATTGTGAAGCGCAAGAACCAGACGGGCACTTTCATCTTTTCCATTGGTAAGCTCCACATCCTCCTGCAAATCCCCATGAGCCAGACGCTCGATACGCTGTGTCGCTTCAATAATCGGCTTTGTAATCCGCTGTGCAAATGCTCTTATAATTAAATTGGAAGCTGCGAGGAGAACCAGACCGGTAAGCACGCACATAAAAAGCGTGAAACGTACATTTCCCTCAATCTGTGTCAATGGCGTAGTTACTGCAACGGACCAGCCCTCCGGGCCGTCCAGAGGAATGTATCCCACCAGACGGCGGACTCCCTTGTAATAGCTGAATCCCGTACCTGTTTTTCCAGCCATCATCTCCTGGAAAATCTTAGCCGTAGGTTCATAGGATGCATCCTTTTTTGCAAGTTCAAGATAATCTTTCGGATTGATCACATTCTCATCATCAGGATGAATGACAGTTCTTCCCTCCTTATTCACTACAAATGCATATCCGCTTTCTCCAATTTTGATCTTTGTCAGCTCATCACTGAATGCTTTGTAAGGAAGCATGCCATACAGCACTTTTCCAGTGCTGCCGATTGGCGCACCGATATAAAACATTAAATTATTATCTCCCTTAAGGAACGGACTGGAAATATAGGCGGCTCCGCTGACTGCCTGCTTAAAAAACTCCTGATCTGCAATCTGGTCTCCCCTGTCATTGCTCCCATTGGAATCGGCAATCGTAATATACTCAAAACCGGAAGCCTGAGCCTCCTCTTCCAGAAGACGCTTCTGTTCTGCAGCAGATGTTTTTCCATCTGTAAGAAAGCTCTTTGATGCGGTGATCTTAATCTGGTTCCGGTAAATATCAAGCACTGAGTCGATCCCCTGCTGATACGATGCTGCCAGATAAGAAGAGTTTTTCTTTGCTTCCACCAGAGAACTCTGATAATAAAAAAATGATGAGATTGCCGTTAAAAAAGTTACTGTAGAAACCAATAATAATGAAATAAAAAGTATAAGCTTATTTTTTAAATACTTCATAAATCCTGGTGCCTCCTCCGTAATAAAATCCGGAAACCAGATACTTCTCTGTCCTGTGATTTCCGGAGAAAAAAAGGGAGATTACTCCCCCTTTTTTCCATATATCACCAGTATAATCCTTTTTTCGCCACGTGTCAAAAAGGTTTTGTAAATTTCCTGCAGATTTATTGATAAAAATTTTCACAGCTGACTGCGCTTGCTTATGTGTTTCAGATGAGCTTAAACTTCCCGACTTCATCCCTGAGCGTCTGGGCCTGGGCGGCCAGTTCTTCGCTGGAAGCGGAGCTTTCCTGTGCAGTCGCTGCATTGGACTGCACCACTGCTGATACCTGGTTAAGTCCCAGTGCCATCTGTTTTGCCGATTCTGCCTGTGATCTTGATGCAGCTTCAATTTCACCAATGACCTGTTCAACAAAACCAGAGCTCACCGCAACCTCATTTAAGGTCTCAGATGTGATGCCAACCAGTTTTTCTCCTCTTGAAACGGTATCGGAAGAGTGCACAATGATAGCTGCAGTCTGCCCTGCAGCCTGTGCTGACTTCTCAGCCAGGCTGCGGACCTCGTCAGCGACTACTGCAAATCCCTTCCCGGCTTCTCCTGCTCTGGCAGCTTCCACTGCCGCATTTAAGGCAAGAATATTCGTCTGGAAGGCGATATCTTCAATTACCTTTGTAATGCTGTTTATTTTATCGGAGGAAGTGCTGATATCTTTCATGGCTGTTCTCAGCTGTTCCATAAATTCATTGCTCTTTGAAAGTCCCTGTGCTGATTGAAGGACAGACTCTGCTGCTTTTTTCACCTTCTCCAGATTCAGTTCCGCCTGCTCTGACATTCCTTCAATGGAAGCGCTTAATTCTTCTATAGTTGCGGCCTGTTCTGCCGAACCTGATGCCAGAGTCTGGGCTCCCTGAGATACCTGGTCTGCTCCGATCCCCACCTCATCTGCACTTGCCTGAATCAGCTTCAGAGTATGGTTTAGCGACTGGGAAATGGTTAAAAGTGCCTCTTTTACAGGGGCAAATTCCCCTTTATAATCCTGATGAAGCTCTATCTGCATATTCCCGTCCGCCATCACTTCAAGCACCTGGGTGATCTCACGGATATATTCAATATACCGGTTTAACTGGACTACCGTGCGGTTTAATGCAAATGCCATCTGCCCGGTCTCATCACTGGAGCTTACATCTGCCGATATATCCAGCCTGCCGTCAGCGATTAAGTCAGCCGTTTTGGTCAGCTTCTTAATTGGGGCAACAATCATTTTGGAAATCAGCAGGATCATGACAACTACCACCAGCACTGCAATCGCAAATACCCCGATCATAGAGACTGTGATTGCCCTGTAACCCTCATAAAACTCCTTTACCGGAAGTCCCGCAGCTACAGTCCAGCCCGTATCTCCCACCTTACGCACATACCCCTCAGCCTCTGACTGTTTTGTTGTAAAGGAAAGGTATCCTTCTAAAGAAGAAGTAAGAGCATCTTTCATGTTCTGTGACATATCTAAATCGGCAATTTTTTTATTTACCATCTCCTTGTCCGGATGGTAAATAACCTGTCCTTCTTTCGATGTAAGTATGTAAAATCCAGTATCTCCAAGCTGGTATGAGCCAATGGTTTTTACAAGTCCATCCAGAGAAAAGTCAATTCCTACGGCTCCTATGATTTCCTTGCCATCTGCTCCAAAAACAGGGGCTATAATACTTACAATCTGTGCCTTTGTTGCGAAATCCTCAAAAGGCTCTGTCATAATTGTACTTCCCGAATCCACCAGACGCTGATACCAAGGACGTTCTGTGACATGATAAGTCTGATCAGACACAAAGCCGTCTGACTGGGCCAGCTGGCTGGAATCTATGTCTGCAATCCAGAAAGCCACGATAGAATCCTTATCCTTCTCATAAGACCGAACCATGGTCTGTTTGATATCATCAAATCCTGATGCCGTTGAAATGACTGTACCCGGCTTTAAATCCCGAAAAAATTTCTGAAGCGTCACCGTATCTGACAACTGGCCGGCTTTGTGTTTGTATTGATTAAAGTAACCTTCCATCTCCTCAGCCGCTACCTGTGATTTTGCAATCAGCTCTTTTTCAGTCATATCTTCCACACTGGATTTTACCAGAAACAAGATGACCGCACCCACAATACAAAAGGACAGAATGACAGGGATTCCGACAAAAAAAAGTATTTTAGTCAGAAGACTTTTTAAACCAAATTTGTGAATCTTTCTCACGTTTTTTCCTGAAGCATGCTCCGACATAGTTTTCTCCTTTTTATTTAACATATTGCTGGGCGTGCAGTACTCTCAGCTCTCCGGCTTTTAGCAGGATACTGCGAAATGCAGTCGTGGAAGTGCTGCATAAAATACACGCCGTTAATATTCGCAGTATACTTGATACTGTGTGGTGAATATTAATGAAAAAATGATATATTTTTATTATACATCACCCTAAATTATTTGTCAAATAATAGTATATTATGTAGAAATATGTATATTGTGATAAATTAAACGTTGTTTTTAAGCTTCATTCTGCTTGTTTTACCAAAACTTACCTGTTAAGCCGTCAGAACTTACGTCAGTTTATATTTTTAATAAAAGAAGCAGACTATATGCCAAGTATAATAGAGAGTTTATTTTTATGCAAAGATATAAATTCTTGTACCGTCATTTTCAGCGTCCATATAAAAAAGCCCTGATAAATAAAAGCCTATTTTAAAAATACGCAGTATCAAGTATACTGCGTATTTTTTTGTATATTTTTACCAATAAAACTATCTTAAAAGTATGTAATTAACGAGTTATTCCATCCAATAAAAAACAGCTTCCCAGCTGCAAAATAGCAACGGAAAGCTGTCAGGTATCCTGATGATCCTGCCGCTTCTGGCTTTAAATAATCCAGAAATTTTCATTACAGACAATTCGTCTGTACGTTTCGAATTTAGACCATTTATTTTGGAAAGCGATTTTATTACCAGCCATATTTTTATATTCTTCCAGACAGTTTAACAGATCTTCTTTGGAACCGATTTTTATAGCAAAGCCTCTTTCATCCAGAATCGGCAACCCGGAATAACCATAATCATCAAGGCTTATGATATCCAGTATTGTTCTGTTTCGCACAAGAACTGCCACGGAATCTTCCAAAGATATTACATCAAAAAAGTCCGGATAATGGAAACTGTCTCCCGAAACAGGAACGAAGTCACCCTTTCGGTACGTGGTCTCTTTTGTCTTCTGTCTGGAAAGAAAAGCATTTTCCAGATTAAAATAGAACTCTTCAAAAATATATCCGCCTGCCCGTAACCCGCCTTTTTCAAAGTATGGTTTTTCTTCTCCGCTCTCCACATGCTCTACTACTCCGCAGGCTGATGTCATATGGCTGACCCTGTCAATTAAAATCAACTCCCCAAGAGTTTTGTTTCTTTTAAATTCATCAACCGGGATCCTTTGGGAAAATTCAATCAGACAGGAGGCAATCTCATTCTTACCAATCTCCTGGGCGGGTAAATGCTCACCTGTATTAATATCCACCCGGTAATCAATGCGCTTCACCACGGCGGGAAGCATTCTTGTTCCCAGCTTCAGCAGATAATCATTTCCCTCCTTAAGGGGTGCTTCGTCCATCCACAGGATGGATGCCTTCACTTCTTTGCTTACCGGCAGCTGAGCCTGATCCGTCAGAACGCTTCCACGGCTCACATCCACCTCTCTGTCAAGCTGTATGGTAACTGCCTGACCTGCAGCTGCCTGATCCGATGACCGGTCTCCCACCAGTATGCTTTTTACCTTTGCTGTCTCATTTCCGGGAAGAATTGTAAGGCTCTCGCCCACTGAGACGGTCCCTGATTCCACCTGGCCCTGAAAACCGCGGAATTCATGATCAGGACGGCACACTCTCTGGACAGGCATATAAAAACCGCTTCCCTCCTCCCTGGCAACTTCCGTCTCTTCCAGACTGGAAAGGAGTGTTTCTCCCTCATACCATGGCATATGATCTGATTTAACAGTTACATTATCCCCTTCCGTAGCGCTGACGGGAATTATGGTTACATGCGAAAGAGACAATTCCTCTGTGAGAGCCGCAATACTCCGGCTGATTTCTTCAAAGCGTTCCTGGCTGTAATCTGCCAGATCCATCTTGTTGACTGCGAAGATGAAATGACGGATTCCCATGAGGGAACAGATCCTTAAGTGGCGCCTTGTCTGTACCAGAACGCCCTGCTTCGCATCCACAAGGATGACCGCTAACTGGGCGAAGGAAGCCCCTACCGCCATATTTCTTGTATATTCCTCATGCCCCGGCGTATCCGCCACGATAAAGCTTCTTCTCTCCGTTGTAAAATACCGGTAAGCCACATCAATGGTAATCCCCTGCTCCCGTTCCGCCATCAGACCGTCTAAAAGAAGGGAATAATCAATCTCACCGCCTCTGGAGCCCACCTTACTGTCCAGCAGCAGCGCCTTTTCCTGATCTGCATACAGCAGTTTGGAATCGTAGAGTATATGCCCGATCAGAGTAGATTTTCCGTCGTCCACACTTCCGCATGTAATAAATTTCAGCAATCCGTTCATTAGAAATAACCCTCCCTCTTTCTCTTTTCCATACTGGCGGCTCCGCCGTCTTTGTCAATCACACGGCTGGTCCGCTCTGATTCTACGGAGCTTAGCGTTTCTTCAATAATCTGATCAATGGTAACTGCTTCTGAAAGAACTCCGCCGGAAAGAGGATAACAGCCCAGTGTCCGGAAACGAACCTTTTTAAGCTGGGGAACCTCTCCGGGATTTAACCTCATCCGGTCATCATCCACCATGATAATATCTTGATCCCGGTAAACAACCGGCCTTTCTGCCGCAAAATACAATGGAACTATAGGGATATTCTCCTGTTTTATGTACTGCCAGATATCCTTTTCCGTCCAGTTGGAAATGGGAAATACCCGTATACTCTCCCCTTTATAAATCTCTGTATTGTAAAGCTTCCACATTTCAGGTCTCTGATTTTTAGGATCCCAGGCGTGGGAGGCGTTTCGGAAGGAAAAGATCCGTTCTTTTGCCCGGCTTTTTTCCTCATCCCGTCTGCCTCCGCCAAAGGCTGCAGTAAACCCATATTTATTAAGCGCCTGCTTTAATGCCTGGGTTTTCATGATGTCAGTATAGGAGGAACCATGGTCAAATGGATTAATTCCCCGTGCGACACCGTCCTCATTGATGTATTCTAACAGCTCAATTCCCAGATCCTTAGCTGTTCTGTCCCGGAATTCAATCATTTCTTTAAACTTCCAGGTGGTGTTGACATGAAGAAATGGGAAAGGCGGCTTCTCCGGATAGAACGCCTTTAATGCAAGGTGAAGCATGACCGAACTGTCCTTTCCGATTGAATAGAGCATAACCGGCTTCTCGCACTGGGCGGCTACCTCTCTGATAATATAAATTGCTTCTGCTTCTAACTCATCAAGATGGGATAATCTGCTCATAATATTTTCTCCTCTAATACTTATTCGAATTTTTACCGTCCACTTCAATCATGCGTACGGTACCATCGGGTCTGATGATGTTCCAGAGAAGGCGATCCCCTTCCCCGGACACGTTCATCACAGTTCCATTCCCCCCCATATCAGCTCCCAGGTAAAAATCAATGGCTCCAAACCGGCACTCCTTCACGCAGGAGGCACAGCCCCAGCAGTCTCTGGGATATTTGATAAATGCTTTGCCGTCTTTTTCCTTAATCAGACTGCCCGGACAGACCAAGGTGCAGGCAAGACAGCCCACACATGTTTCTTTAGAAATCCGTATGCTCATATCTGGTCTCCTTTCCTATGTCCCGGAGTTTTAAAATCATCCTGCCGTCTTTCAGTTTGGAATTAACAAATTTATGGTAAGCCTCATCTGTCCTGGGAAAATCTAAATTCTCCTGGAAGGAATGCCATCTGGTTTCCTTCCTGAAGCGCAGATGGGCAATGACGGAACGGCATACAATCAGGCGCTCCTTCAGCTCATAGACAAACATCAGCTCATGCATATCGGAGGCATTTAAAAATCTGGTCAGCTCTGTGATTTCCATTATTTTTTCTTCCCCAAGCTCCAGCTGCTTTTCATTAAACTGATAATTGGTTGAAATCCCTCCTGCATACTCATCCATCACCTTCTGCATTGCCTCTTCCAGCTCCTCTGCTGAAAAAACGGCTTCTGTGCCATTTAAAATGCTTTCATACTCCCGGATCTTTTCATCAGCAAAGGCTGGAACCTCATCTGAGATTTCAATCCGCCTGCCTTTTTTTATAATATCAAGTGCGGCAATTTCCCCTTCTGCCAGGGCTCCGGTCACATACTTCTGGGGACAGCCTCCTGCTGCATCTCCTGCCGCATATAAACCTCTGACTGTAGTCTCCCTGTTTGTATTAATCCAGTAGCCGCTTGCAGTATGGCCTCCAACTATATAAGGCTCGGTTCCCGCTATCTCCACATCCTCTTTTCCAGGTGTCCTGTCATTTTGCAGCCATTTAAGAGTCTGGCTGGGAGCCATATTTAAGTATGCTTTCAGTAAGTCTTCCTCCGTGTCTTTGTCAATTCCCCCCGTGTGAAGATAGCAGGGACCATTACCCAGCTGATTTTCCCTTACGGTTCCATAGACCCGTTCACTGGTGGTGATTCCGTATTTTTCTTCGTAAACCTCACCTCTGGAATTGATCTGTTTTGCCCTGACTCCCTGGGCAATGGTTCCGGTCGGGGCTATGGTATCCTTGCAGCGGAGTGCGATAAAGCGCATTTCAAAAGATGTCATTTCTGCACCAGCTTTAATTCCCATGGCATAACCAGCTCCTGTATTAAAGGGAGGGTACCACATCTTATGCCGGGAAAACCCCGGGTTATTTGGCTTATAAAGACCGGCTGCACCTCCGGTGGAAACAATGACTGCTGCTGCCCGGATTTCATAAGCGGTATTTTCATCCATATGAAAACCAACAGCTCCCTTTACTTCATTATTATCTACAAGCAGATCCGTCACATTTACATGCTCTAAAACCGTGACATTTGGTGCCTGCAATACGGCATCAGCAAGAATGGGCTTTATATTTTCTCCGTTAATCTTTATATTACGTTTTCCTCTGGTCACATAATTGCCCTTTTCATCCTTTAGTATCACTAGCCCCAGCCGTTCTAAATCAGCTGTCACTTTATTAAATCTTAAGGCTGCCGTTAACAGAAGATCTTCTCTTGCAATGCCTGCCGCATCTTTCATTGCGTAATCCACATAATCCTCAGCAGTCTGCCCCTCTGTAATGTAGGCATTTATGGCATTTACCCCTGCTGCCAGACAGCCGCTTCGCCTGATCCCGGCTTTTTCGGCAATAATAACCTTTAAATCCGAATTCTTCGAAAGAGTCAGCGCCGCATAACACCCTGCCGTCCCTCCCCCTATAATCAGAACATCTGCCGTCATAACTTCCCGTTTTAACCTTATACTCATCTTTAACTCCTCTGTCTGATCCTTTTTTCTGTGTCAGAATGTGACGATATTAGCTCCGTTTAACAGTGAATTTTCCAGCAGATACGCCCTTTTGTCATCATAAGCATAAATCCGGTAAACGATCACATGCATTTTTTCACCAATGGAAACAGGACGCCTTTCCAGAGACCGGCGGGTGGTAAGGGAAACTCCATTTACATTGAGCCGTACCTCCAGATAGTTTCCACGAAAGGAAATATCTTCAATGGTTCCCTCCTCCGAATACTCCATTACATCCTGAAACTTTAAATTATCACTTTTAAATGCTTCCACAAATTCAGGCCGGATGATCGCCCCAATGTAATCACCTTTTTCAAATCCCTTCAGCTTATGATACCCATCCATTCTCGCGGACTGACCGATAAACTCAGCTACAAAGGGCGTTGTGGGATTTTTATAGATCTCAAATGGACTAGCGATCTGTTCAATTCTTCCCTGATTGGTGACAATAATCTCATCTGCTACCTCCACCGCCTCATCCTGATCATGGGTGACAAAGATGCTGGTAATGCCTACCTTATGAATCATTTCCTTTAACCAGCTGCGAAGTTCCTGACGCACCTTTGCATCAATGGCTGCAAACGGTTCATCAAGGAGCAAAAGTCCGGGGCTCGGTGCCAGTGCTCTGGCAAACGCAACCCTCTGACGCTGTCCGCCGGAAAGCTGGTTGGGATAGCGTTTCTCTAAACCCTCCAGACCGGTTAAGGACAGCAGCTCCATAACCCGTTCCTTAATCAGCTTTTTGTGAACTTTTTTTACTTCCAGGCCAAAGGCAATATTTTCAAAAACTGTCATGTACCGGAACAATGCATAATTCTGAAATACAAAACCGATTCCTCTATCAGCTGCCGGAAGATCATTGACTCTTTTCTGATCGATAACGATATCACCGGAATCCGGCGTTTCAAAACCGGCAATCATCCGCAAAATTGTCGTTTTACCGCTTCCGCTTGGTCCCAGAAGAGCTGCCAGTGTTCCTTTTTTAAGGCCAAAATTCACCTCTTTTGAAGCCTTAAAATCTCCGTATGATTTTTCAATATTTTTCAATTCTATGTACATAAGACCCTCCTGACTAAACCATTACTGCTCTTTCCCATTCTTTTTCGCCTGATGCTCTGCCACATTCCGTATGATCAGCACTGCCACCGCCATCAGAACCAGAATGGAAGAAACAGCAAATGCCGAGGTAATGGATTCCGATGAATTGGAAAGATAAAGGGCATCGATTTCAAGAGGAAGAGTAAATGTCTCCCCTCTGGTTTTTGACAAAGCATGGACAGCCCCGAACTCTCCAAGTGCCCTTGCCGTACAGAGAATCACCCCATAAAGAAGTGCCCAGCGTATATGAGGAAACGTGATCTTCCGGAATATGGTAAATCCGTCTGCCCCCATAAGCGCTGCCGCTTCTTCCTCTTCTTTTCCTATGGAAAGAAGAACCGGTATGATTTCTCTTGATACAAATGGAAATGTGACAAATACAGTTGCAAGCACCACTCCCGGAATGGCAAATACGATCTGGATATTTGTTCCAAGAGTCTCATTAAGCCTGGCAATCAGACCTCCCGCCCATCCCATTCTCCCGAATGTCATTAAAAAGGCAAGCCCTGCAATCACGGGAGAAATGGAAAATGGAATGTCAATGACTGCAGAAAGAATCTGCTTTCCTTTAAACGAAAATCTGGTTATCAGCCATGCTGCCGCGATCCCAAAGATGGTATTGACGGCGACTGCAGTCACAGCTGCCAGCACAGTGACCCCAAACGCTGATTTTACAGAAGGGGCAGCCAATGATTTTAAGTAAAAGCCCATACCCTCTTTCAGTGAATTGACGATGACTGAGATCAGAGGCAGGACCAGCATGAAAAAAAGAAATAACGTACTGATTCCAATGAGAATCCATTTACCTTTTATTTTCATCCATTTACCCTCCTATAAGCAGCTGGTGCGCTTCGCCTGATGCACCTGAATCATATTTACAAACAGTAAAACCAGAAAGGACAGGAAAAGCATCACCAGAGCAATCGCCGTCGCCCCGGGATAATCCACATAGTTCAGTTTCTGCATGATCACATAGGATACCACCTGTGTCTGATTCCTGGCGTTGTTTCCGGATATGTAGATCACGCTGCCATATTCCCCCACGCCTCTTGCAAAGGCAAGACCGAATCCAGTCAGAAGGGCAGGGCCCAGCTCCGGCAGAATTACTCTTCTAAACGTATGAAATTTCCCGGCTCCCAGAATTGCAGCCGCCTCCTCATACCGTGGATCAAGGGTCTCAAGTACCGGCTGAATAGACCGCACCACAAATGGTATTCCAATAAAAATCAGGGCGATGGTCAGTCCGGTCTTCGTATATGCCGCTTTTATTCCGAACGATCCAAGAAACTGGCCCATAATCCCCGTATCTGAATACAGCTTGGACAAAGTGATTCCTGCTACTGCAGTGGGTAAGGCAAAGGGAAGTTCAATGATTCCATCCATAATCCGCTTGCCTGGAAACTCGTAACGTACCAGAACCCATGCGAGAATCAGTCCAAACACACTGTTGACAAATGCGGCAAAAATGGAACAGAGCAAGCTGGTTTTAAACGCATTTACCACATTGGTCTTTGTAATCAGGTTTATAAATTCCCGGGGGGATAACTGAAAGGAATATACCAGCACTGAGGCAAGTGGAATGAGTATAATGCCCGAAAGCATGAACAGTGTAATTCCCATACTCAGCCCGAATCCCGGTATGACACGCTGGCTTTTTCCTGTTGGATCTGACTGTTTTGTCATCTGACTTTCCTCCCTCTAATTTTCGTAAATCTGGTCGAAGATTCCCCCGTCAGCAAAAAAAGTTTCATAAGCGGTATCCCAGCCGCCGAAATCATCAATGGTACAAAGATTTACATTAAGATCAAACTTTTCGGAATATTCAGAAAGAATCTTCTTATTTGAAGGCCTGTATCCGTATTCGCCGATCAGCCTCTGCGCTTCATCGGAATAAAGGTATTTTAAGTATTCCTCAGAAGCCTTCTCTGCTCCGTCTCTGCGGGCGTTTGCATCCACCACCGCCACACTGGGCTCTGCAAGAATACTGATGCTGGGAGTGATAATTTCATACTGATCCGGATACTCTTTCACCGTATTGATGGCTTCATTCTCCCAGGCAATCAGCACATCTCCCTGTCCGTTTTCCACAAAGGTAGTGGTTGCTCCCCTCGCTCCAGAATCCATAACAGAGACATTTTTATAAAGGTCTGCCGCAAATGATTTTATTTTCTCCTCGTTTCCATGGTAAGTGACCTTCGCATACTGCCAGGCAGCCAGAAAATTCCAGCAGGCACCCCCGCTGCTCTTGGGATCCGGGGTAATGATCTCCACACCTGGTTTAATCAGATCAGACCAGTCCTTTATCTTTTTTTCATTCCCTTTCCTCACCAGAAACACGATGGCAGAGGTATAAGGTGATGAATTTCCCTCAAATTCCTTAATCCATCCGGAATCAATCAAACCGGACTTTTCAATCATGGCAATATCATGGGCCAGAGCCAGAGTCACCACATTTGCTTTTGCCCCTTCTATGACCGAACGTGCCTGACTGCCCGATCCACCGTGGGACTGCACCACCGTTATTCCGGTTTGATAGGTGTCCCTATAATAGGATTCAAAGATTTTGTTGTACTCCTGATAAAACTCTCTGGTGGGATCATAAGAAACATTGGTGATTGTGATTGTTCCGTCTTTTCCGGAATCTGTCTGCCTGGCACATCCTGCAGACATTACTGCTGCTACGATAATCAGCGCCAGGGCTGCTGCCCGCTTTTTTCCTCTTTTTCTCATTCATGAACCTCCGCATGCTACGTGTGTTATCTGGAAGTTTAATCCCTATTTACATATTTGTAAAGTATGTTATTGTTTTTTCTTTCACTATATGTTAGAATTTCCTTATCTATTCCCCTATAACCATATTTTTTTGCTTATATATCATATATTACCAGTATGTAAATATGATATTAGTCAGGAGGAACTCATGTCCATTAAAACATTGATGATCTTTGTCACGGTCTATAAGGAAGAAAGCATTACTGCTGCTGCAAACAAGCTGAATATCAGCCAGCCCGCGGTGAGCCTTGCAATCCGGGAACTGGAAAATGAGTATTCCATCCGGTTGTTTGAACGGGCTGGGAGGGGCATTCAAAAGACCAGTACTGCCCGTAATTTATATGAATTTGCCTCCCACATCACCTCTCTTTATCAGGAAATGGATTCAGAGTTTAAAAAGCAGGATCAGACCACTCCGCTGCGAATCGGATTTTCCAGCACCATCGGAGCCTGCCTGATGCCTGATATTATTCACTGTTTTACGAAAAGTGGTCAGGTTCCCATGCCTTACTTAAAAGTTGACACTTCTGACAGGATAGAAACCGCTATCCTGGAAAATCAGCTTGATCTGGCTCTCACCGAGGGAGTAAGCAGCTCTGATAAAATACTGACTGAACCATTCGCCAATGAACAGTTAATTTTAGTTTCCAGTCCTTCCCATCCGTTGGCTCAGAGAGAGAAAATAACACTGGAGGACTTAAGAGAAGAACGTTTTATATTAAGAGAAAAAGGCAGTCAGACCAGAAAACTGGCTGAATCTGCCTTTCACCTGCATAATTTTATCCTCCGCCCTGTCCTTGAAAGCACCAGCAATGAAGCAATCATGTGGGGAGTCTGTACAAATCTTGGAATTGCCATACTGCCGGAACGCCAGGTGTCCGGATACCTGGGAAAGGGAACGCTGTCCGCCCTGCCCCTGCAGGGGGTTGAGCTAAAACGGGAATATCAGATAATTTATCATCAGAATAAGTATTTAAATCCGGTAATGCTGCATTTTATGGAGCTGGTTAAACAAAAAACAAATACGCCCTGAAAGGAATTCCTCCCAGGACGCATCTCATATGTATGATTACTCTTTATTAATATGTAAACAGCTGTACCCAGTACTGTGTTCCTGCACCGTTTTGTACATTGCCGACACCGATATGTGTAAAGCTCTTATTTAAGATGTTAGCCCGGTGTCCGGCACTGTTCATCCATGCATTCATTACTTCTTGCGGTGTCTTCTGACCCCAGGCAATGTTCTCGCCTGCACCGCGGAAGTTAACATTCTGCTCTTTGATTGCAGTAGAGAAGGAACTGCCGTTTGGACGTACATGCTCGAAGGAAGTCTGAATTTCATTGGCTCTTACATTCGCTGCTTTTTCCACATTTGCATCAATAGTAAGAGGTGCAAGTCCTGCTTTTGCTCTTTCTGCATTTACCAGATCAACAACCTGCTGAGTGTAGGTTTTGTTGGTAGTGGAGCCGCTGTTGGTGCTGCCGGTGTTGGTGTTTCCACTGTTAGTGTTTCCGGTGTTGGTGTTTCCAGTGTTGGTGTTTCCGGTGTTGGTGTTTCCGGTGTTGGTGTTTCCGGTATTTGTATTACCATTATTGGTATTGCTTCCGTTTCCATTGCTGCAAGTTCCAGTTTTATTACTATTGCCGTTGGTTAAACAGGACCAGTTTAAATTGTTTGAGTTGATTCCAAGCTGCTGAAGCTTCGCCCTCAAATCACTGGCATTACAGGAGCCATAAATTGCAGTCACGTTTCTTCCGCCATAGCATTGTCTGTATGAGTTATTCACCGCTGCGTTTGCTGTTAATGGAAGCATGCTTGTCAAGGTTAACGTAATCAATCCAATTGCCTTTAGTTTCTTCAATGTTATTTCCTCCTTTTGGGTTTGTTACAATTTTATTACATTTGTGTTACAAGAATATGATAGCACTGTTACTTCCATTTTTCCAGTGGTAATACATGGTAATTATTTTCCCAGATTCCAGAAACGGAAATAGGAATTTTCCATTCTCACTCCAGTTCCCTGTATGCATCTGTTAAAAAGTCCAGAAAATGCCTGCTTGCAGCAGGTAATATCCTCTGATCCTTAAATACGACTCCAATGGTTCTGGATAGCGGCGGTTCCAGATTTCTCACAGCATTTTTATAATCCACCCGGTTTAAAATTAAATCTGAGAGAATTCCCACACCCAGCCCTTTTTCTATCATCGCCATAATTGTATAATCATCATGAACAATATATTGAATGTTCGGTTTGATGTCATGCTGCCGGAAATACTCCATGGGTTCATTTAAACTTCCCTCTTCCAACAGGATAAATGGCTCTTGTGCCAGTTCCTTTATAGGGATCTCCTCTTTTTTTGCAAGGGGATGGGTTATGGGAAGAACTGCAAGCATGGGATCTTTTTTTAAGGGAATGGTCTTCAGTTCCTGATCTGTCACTGCCTGGGGATTAATGAAACCAAAGTCCACGCTTCCTTCCTTTACCAGCTGCTCAATCGCCGTGTAATCTCCCTGGTAAAGCTGAAAGCTGACAGAGGGATATTTTTCTTTGAAGCCCTTCATCAATCCCGGAAGCCAGTGACAGGATACACTGGCAAAGGTGCCGATGCGGATGGCTGCATTCTGAATCCCTTCTATCTCACTTCGTTTTTCCATCAATTCCCTGTATGCATGACAGATATTTTTTATGTATGGCATAAGCGCAGACCCGTCCGGTGTCAGTGTTACGCCTTTTTTTGACCGTATAAAAAGGACTGTATCAAGTTCCTCTTCCAGAGACTGAACCATCTGGCTGACAGCGGACTGTGTATAGCCCAGTTCCATGGCAGCTTTGGTAAATCCCCCGCATTCTACGATTTTAACGACTGCCCGGTACCGGTTCATTCATTCACCTACTTATCCATCAGTTTTCCTAATGTTTCCATTATAAACATTTGTTTTACTGATGTAAAGAACCGTGGTATATTTTTCTTAGTTTATTAAGGGGGAGTGACCCTTTTACGGAGGATACTTATGAACGAACGCAGATTACAATATTTTACCGGAATAAAAGACGGCATTCCCATAGGACTTGGATACTTTGCCGTGTCCTTTACCTTTGGCATTATGGCGGCTAATACCGGCCTTACACCATGGCAGGCCATCGTGATGTCACTTACCAACTTAACCTCAGCAGGACAGTTCGCCGGACTTGGGATCATCAAAGCAGGGGCTTCCCTTGGAGAAATGGCTCTTGCCCAGTTTGTGATCAATTTAAGATACAGCTTAATGTCCTGTTCCCTGTCCCAGAAATTTAAAGAAGATACTCCATTTTATCACCGTTTTCTCATCGGATACGGTGTAACAGATGAGGTTTTTGGTGTCTCCGTATGCAAGTCCGGTAAATTAGATCCCCTCTACTGCTATGGACTGCTGTCTGCGGCGGTCCCGGGCTGGACACTGGGCACTGCTTTCGGAGCCGTATCCGGGAGCCTGCTTCCAGACCGTCTTTTAAGTGCTTTAAGCGTAGGGTTATACGGTATGTTTGTGGCTATTATCGTACCTCCGGCAAGAGATAACCGGACTCTGGCGCTGGTGGTAGCTGCTTCCATGATTCTTAGTTTATTGTTTTTCTGTCTTCCGGGACTGCGTATGATTTCTTCCGGTATGAGGCTCATACTTCTGACAGTTGTGATTGCAGGTGCAGCCGCTTTTCTGTTTCCATTTCCTGCTGAAGAGGAGGTTTCTTATGAATGACCGAATTTATGTGTATATACTGGTTATGGCAATCGTGACTTATGCTATCCGCGTACTTCCCCTGACTCTGATCCGGCGGGAAATAAAAAGCACATGGGTTCGGTCCTTTCTCTTCTACGTTCCCTATGTAACCCTGTCCGTGATGACTTTTCCGGCTATTCTCACAGCTACAAGGAGTATCTGGTCCGCAGCGGCGGCATTGGCGGCGGCTGTGGTGATGGCTTATAGAGGGAAGACGCTGATTTTTGTTTCCCTGACGGCTTGCGGGGTTGTATTATTGATGGAGTTGCTGCCGGGGATTTTATAGCCAATAGAAAAATAAAAGAAGTACAACTTTCAAAAAGCGAAGGGAATGTTGTGCTTCTTTGCAGAGGTTATTTAACGGTATTTCATAAATTTAAGTATTAGAATCATTGAAAATAAATATAAAAGATCATTTAAAGCAATCGTACGCCACGCATTTTTCTTATCAATGGGAAAAAAGTTCCTTGGATTTTTCTCGTCATATTGAATCTTCGTTTTCTGATACAGTTGTAATAGTTTCTCATTTTTCTCATAAAGCGGAAATTCTTCTTCGTAGGTAATTCCATCTACAATATATCTATAAGCAGCATAATAGACATAATTTTTTAAGAATCTATCACGTTTACAATGTTTTCTTATCCTAATTATTGCACCTATAGTATCTCCCTTATATTTTTTAAAATTATAATGTTTCATAATAGCTCTGATTAGATCAGCACAACAAACAACAACAATTATTGCTAATAATACTTTACCCATTTATTTCGTCCTTTCTAAACATTATCTGGCGTCTTCTTATAAACAGCAATTAAAATTTATACTTCATCCATACCTTCCATTCTTCTTATAGATTTTAAGGTCCCAATGTATAAAAAAATTAAAACTGTAATTACTCCAACACAAAAATAAGTACGTATAATTGTTAAGTAAGGCAAAACTATTGCCAACAGAAAAGAACCTGCTGGAATAGATGAGCAAGCCATGGCATTAAAGATACTTGCAGCTCTGCCAAGGTATTCGTTTGGAGTATTTGCCATGAAAGTCACTTGTGCTGACATACCAATCATAGAATTGATAAATCCAAATATGCATAGAATAACCCCATAGGTTATATAACGCAGAGGAATATAATCAATCATACCAACAAACATTAAGCAGAAGTATATAATTCCAATTAATGCACCGCCATAAATTAATATATCTTTATTTGAAAATGTTTTTCTAACACAGACAAAAAGTAAACTGCCCAGTATAAGCCCGCAAGTCAAAAAAATGCTTCCTACCGACATCGCATTAACTCCTAAACTAAGGCACTCATTCACATATGCCGCCTGTAGTTTTTCCAATGGAACAGTAATTACGTTTAATAGGAATCCAATACAACATATTATAAAAATAATCCGATTTTTTTTAAAGTATTGTATGCCACCGTATAGATCAGTGCTATAATTCTTAACATTAATGTTTGTATGTCTTTTATCTTTTTTACTTTGTGGTAACTTTAATAAGCAAAATAATATTGCTGATATAAAGAAAGTAATTGCATCAACAATAATTGCACCCCCACTTCCAAGAATGCCAATAACAGCACCTGCACAGCCCAGACCTATGAGTTCAGATATACGGCTAGCAGACTGATTGAGCGATAAACCAATATTATAATCCTGCTTTTTTAATACAAGTGGAATTATAGAAAGACTGCTGGGTATTCTGTAAGCCTCAAAACATGAATTTAAAAAAGTAAGAATTAATAAATGCCACGGCTGCAACACTCCTGATATCATCATAATACCTGTACATAAGACCACTAAACCTCTGCCTGTGTCACATAATATAACTGTGATTCTTTTATCAATAAATTCCACCAAAGCTCCGGCAAAAGGCTGAAGTAAGATCGTGGGCAGAGAGTTTATACCATAAATAAGCGCCAGCCATGAGGTAGAGCCGGTTAGTTCATACACCATCCAGCCATATGCTATAGAATCGATAGAATCACCAAACCTGCCTATTATGTTTGAAAGAATAATTTTTAAATATTCTTTTTCTGTTTTTATAAATGATTGATACATATATTTTTCCATTGTTTAGTCTTTACCTATAACCTCCCTTCGATATGAGTTTTTAAACAATATGTATTTATTAACAATTAACATTTTATGACAACAATTTCAACCCATGTGCCGAAATTATACGTGTTAGCTTCCAAAATTGGACACTACCAAAGAATTTGATCATCAAACCGGCAGCAGACCAATCTCCCTGTATGCAAAAAACAGACAACTTTCGATGTCTGTTTTCTGCTATCATATATAAGAATGAACAAAGCTCCCCATTCTCCTATATCACATAATTATTCATATAATCATTCTTATGAATCAGATCTGCAATGGTAATCCCGTCAAAGTAATCATTAATCAGCTTATTAAGGCCTTCCCACATCTCTAAAGTCTGGCACTGCCCGGCTCTGTCGCAGTTATTGGTCTCCCCTTCCAGGCAGGACACAGGAGCAAGAGAACCTTCCGTAAGCCGTAAAATGCTTCCCACTGTATAAAGCTCCGGATCCTTAGCCAGCTTGTAGCCGCCGCCTTTCCCTCTTAAAGAGATCAGGAGATTATTTTTACTTAAAACAGAGACTATGGATTCCAAATATTTTTCTGATATCTCCTGCCTTTGGGCAATATCCATCAGTGTAATAAATTCTCCGTTATTGTGCTCTGCCAGATCAATCATGAGTCTGATGGCATAACGGCCTTTCGTTGAAATTTTCATATGCATAACCTCCTTATCATAATTTACCACAAGGTTAATATGTTTTTCAAGTCTATTTCTAATATTCTTCCAGATTTTCTTTTTTACCAGCCGTTTTCTCATCATAATCATCCAGGAAATGATGAACAGCCCCATCCTTTTTATAAGCAATTATGGTATTTAAATTCACATTCTCCACGCTTTTAAATAAATTGCCCTCAATATAGGGGTTGGTCTCCTTCAGCTGCCTGATCAGATTCTTAATCTCCACCCGTTTGGAACCGGTATTTCCATCTGTTCTGCAGGTGGTGCAGGTATCGGTAAACCGACATGCGCACTGGATAAAATGAAGATCGTTGTAATCCCGCCACCGTTTGATGTCATCTTCTCTGATGAGGTACAGCGGACGGATGAGCTCCATACCTTCAAAATTGGTGCTGTGCAGCTTTGGCATCATGGTCTGGATCTGGCCTCCGTACATCATTCCCATGAGAATGGTCTCAATCACATCGTCATAGTGATGACCTAGTGCGATCTTATTGCAGCCCAGTTCCTTCGCCTTACTGTACAAGTGCCCCCGTCGCATTCTTGCACACAGATAGCAGGGGGATTTCTCCACTTCATAGACAGCATCAAAAATCTGTGTTTCAAATACGGTAATTGGAATATTTAAAAGTCTGGCATTGTTTTCAATCACCTGGCGGTTTGTCTCGTGATAGCCCGGATCCATAACAAGAAATACCAGCTCGAACGGAAACTTGTTGTGGCGCCGGATCTCCTGAAACAGCTTTGCCATCAGCATGGAGTCCTTGCCTCCTGAGATGCAAACGGCTATCTTGTCATTTTCCTTCACAAGCTCATATTCATTGATTGCTTTGGCAAATTTACTGAACAGCTCCTTATGGAATTTCTTCCGGATACTCTTTTCAATCTCTTCCAGCCGCCCCTGACCCTTCTCTTCTTTCTTCATGGCCTGAATGAGCCAGGCTCCATAGCCGCCTGTCAAGCTATAGGCCATATATCCCTTTTCTCTTAAAGTTTCTGCCGCTTCTTCGCTGATCACACCCTTTAAGCAATACAAAACAATCTTTTTCTCTTTGGGAAGCGTGCACTCATCTGCTGATAATGCTTCCATATCCATGTGGATAGCACCGGGAATAAATCCGTGCTGATAGGCTCTTTCCTCTCTGATGTCCACCAGAATATATTCTGCCTGATCCAGCTGCTCTAACTGCTGTAATGACAGACTGCATTCACATGTATCCCTGTATTCTGAACCCATATCTTTATCTCCTCATTCCTTTTAAGCTTTCTGCTGCCCGCCTGCAAGGTCTTTAATAACCTCTCCGGCGATGATCAGACCTGCAACAGACGGCACAAACGCAAGACTTCCGGGAATATCCCGTCTCTCCGTACACTTATGCGCAGCTCCGGGAGGGCAGATACAGTTTGTCCGGCAGCTGATGGACATATCCTCGATGGGCCTGGTTGGTATTTCCTTTGAATAAACCACCTTAAGCTTTTTCACTCCCCGTTTCTTTAACTCTCTTCTCATGACCTTCGCAAGAGGACAAACCGATGTCTTGTAAATGTCAGCAACCTCAAACTTGGTGGGATCTAACTTATTGCCAGCCCCCATACAGCTGATGACCGGAACGCCTGCCTCTTTTGCCTGCATGACAAGCTGAAGCTTGGCTGTCACCGTATCCACCGCATCCACCACATAATCATAGTCCTGAAAGGAAAAATCTCCCGCATTCTCTGGAAGAAAGAAGCATTTGTGCATCTCTACCTCTGCCTCCGGATTAATCTCTAAAATCCGCTCTTTCATTACTTCAACCTTATATTTTCCCACCGTTTTTCTGGTGGCTATAATCTGTCTGTTAATATTGGTCAGACATACCTTATCATCATCAACAAGAACAAAGGAACGGACTCCGCTTCTTACCAGAGCTTCCACAACATATCCGCCCACTCCGCCAATTCCAAATACGGCAACTTTCGCTTCTGACAGACGCTTCATAGCATCTTCCCCCAGTAACAGCTGGGTTCTGGAAAACTGATTTAACAAATGAATCTACCTCTTTCTACATTTTCTGCCTGATGGTATAAAAAAACACACTTCAAGTAATTATACTTCGAAAAGTGTGTTTGGGCAATTCATTTTTACTGGATATGGTTTCCTTACGATGGGAACCGGTTTATTTAATAAAACGGTCAATGGCCTTGTTTAAATCATCAATTGCCTGCTTGTCTCCTGATTCCACCGCGTCCACAATACAATGTTCAATATGATCTTTGATAATCACTTTTCCTGTCTGATTCAATGCCGATATGACTGCTGACAGCTGAATCAGCACCTCACTGCAGTCTCTTTCATCACTGACCATACGTTTCACAGATTCCAAATGTCCGATCGCACGGGACAGCCGGTTGATAACCATCTTTGTATTCGTATGCTTATGCGGGTGTCCGGGTAAATGGGAATGGGTATATTCGGTTCCATCCTCTGCCTTATGTGTGTGATATTCCATGTTCTCGTTCATATTTGCTACTCTCCTCCATACTACCCTATTGTACTCCAGATTTCATTTTTTCACAAGATGGTATGAAAATTCAGGTTTTCTTGACATTCCCTTCCATTTATGTTACGCTCTTACTCCAAAATTCATTACTATAGGAGGAAAACATGTCAACAATCTATGAAACCAGGCGGCTTTTACTAAGAACACCAGAACTGTCCTTTGCACCCATGGTCACGGACTATTATCTAAGAAATCGTGAATTTTTATCGGAATGGGAACCTGTCAGAGACGAAGAATTTTATACTCAGGAATATCAGAAAAAACAGCTGGAAAACCAAATCGCAGACAGAAATTCTTTAAAGCTGTGGATCTCAAAAGAAGGTGAAGAGGACAAAGTGATCGGCGCCCTGGCATTTAACAATATCGTAAAAGGCGTGTTCCTCTCCTGCTTCCTTGGCTATAACCTGGATAAAGATGAAATAAACATGGGCTATATGACGGAAGCTGTAAAAAAAGGAATTGAAATCATGTTTCGGGACTACGGTCTTCACCGGATTGAAGCCAATATTATGCCCCGTAATATAAGATCGCTTAAAGTGACGCAAAAACTTGGATTTAAAGAAGAGGGGCTTTCCCCTCAGTATTTAAAAATCAATGGAAAATGGGAAGATCACCTTCATATGGTATTATTAAACCATGAATTGAATGAATAATGGGCGGTTGCAAAATGGCTGGTTTTCAGTCATTGGGCAACACAGATGGAAACCGCCAAAAGCAATGCTGAGGGCGGTTTCTCGTTAAATATAGAATCAAATTATTAGAGTTAGGAGTTCACTTTAAGCCTAAGCTGATAGTATTTTATTAGCTATCTCTATACAGTCCTGCTTTGTCTTCTTAAAAACATCTTCTCCGAAAGCATTTAAAAAAATAGTGAGAATTCCATCAGCAATTACCTCATGGTCTTTTGTTATCCTCAATAGATCTTCAACTTTCTCAACTTCTGAGTGATACTCATCGCCTGGTGCGTGTGATATTAAATCAATAGGATCCCACCAGTCAATTATTTCTTTTACGGACATTTTTAACCCTCTATTTCCCAAAGAGTTGCTTGACAACTGCCTGCATTCCTACAGCATTTATCAACACGAACATAAATATTAGTAAAACTATACTTCAATTAAATTATCCATATCAGTAACTCTCCATATACTTACGAGTTTTTAGGGCTTCTCGTTATGTTATTTGGTTACTGCATCCACTACTTTTAAGTCTTCAATTATGCTATCAATATCTTCTTTTTTGTAAGAGTAGCTAGTAATCATCAATTATGGTGATAGATTAGAGATAACAGATGGTTTTTTGCCAATTATACCAGATTAAAATTTCGCTTGAAATATCTCATCGTTTCCGATACATTCGTCAATAATGCTCCATTGGATTTTTTCCGCACATATCCAAGTTCCATCATGTCTTTCTATTTCGTTTTCTATCCTACCGCTGCAATCTGCCCAGTAGATATATCCGTTTTTTAAAAAAACTGTTGCATCATGAATTTCACATGTGTAGTTATCATTGCATGGGGCTAAGTGTAGCACAGCTAGTCCTTAAATCTTATGACAATCGCCATTGGATTTTTCAATTGTCTTTGAAAAACCATGTCAACAGTTCGTTTATCATTGACTGGATTCATCGACAAATCCTTATCAACAAAAGCCCTACTGACATATCTAATCTCTTTTATACAAGAATCGTGAAAATGTCCAAACAAACTAATAAAACTATTTATATCTTCTTCTATTTAGATTTCATTCCACATAAATCTTACCTCATAAATTAATTTGAAGCATATGCCCCAATTTCCCTGGCTCTCGGTCAGTTTCCTCACCTGGGTACTGTGACACAGGCCATCTCCACGGTACTGATATGTAATCTCCTTGTCATCCGGATTGATCCGGATCAATTGATTGAATCCGGTGGGAACCTTCTTTTGATAGGTACCTGATAGCTAAGGCTGCTTCTTTTATGGTATTTTCAACACTTCTACTAGATATATTAATGCTTATTCAATTGTGGTAATCACTATTTCGAATAAATTTCTATCATGCTTTCTATTTGTACCTGCAAAATCGCATACGAATACTATAGAAAATGTTTTTGTTGTCTTCTTTTCTACAGTAAATTTGTCGTTTGTTAGCTCTTGGCTATAACCCTTTAAGTTTTCACTTTTCAGTAAATCTAACTCAACATCATCTTTTAAAATAGCATTAAGTTGAAATGACTTATCAACTGAACTAAAATTCTTAATTGTTAATTCGCATTTAATATATACCTTTTCACCTTCAACATAAAAATCTAAAAAGTAACTTGAGTCTTTCACAATTCGTAGATCATCATTTTTATTATTAATTATAAAGAATATGGTGTTGTATAATTTCTTTCTGTTAAATCATGTCTGCACATTGGGGTAATAATTATGAATAATTAGTGTAATATTTACTTTCCCCTATCGTTCTCTCAAAGGTTTGTCGTACCAGTTCTTTTCGACATATTTGTAGTAAGTAGGCTGCCGTTTTATCTCTTTGATCCATCCGCCATAACCTCCTGCTTCTAATTGTTCTGTAATATCTTTCCGTAACGCTATACAGAAAGCAACTATCTCAAATGACTTTAGAAGTTGCTTTCTGTATTTAAATCTTTTTATATCTATATAAACTTGAAAATCATTGCTTTATAACCATGAACCAGTGATACTATCAGAGAACAAAAATGCCATATAATATTGGTACTATAAATACCAAAATCTTAAGAGTATACTCAATAATATGTTCTTCTCGAGGTTCCAGAATCTTATATTTACTCACTAATAAATTCACGCCTATATATATACAAATAAGTACAAAGAAATACTTATCTAATGGTGGATAGCTTTTAGGATAATGAAGGCGTATACATAAAAATATAAAAAATATAATATCTGCAATCCAACTGCTAATTCTGATATATCTCTTCAAAACCGTATCTCCTTATTTTTTTCGATATAAATTATAATATGGTCTTCCATTCACTTCGGAATGAACAAGTATATAGTAATCCAGTCTTACTCCTCCCCCCGTAACTTCCGTTGACAATGTAATACTTGTTGCTGAAGAACCCCCTGGCCATTCGCAATATTCTGCACCAACTCCCATTGAAGTACTAATGTCCACAAACCACTCACTGTATGCTTCGGGTGTATCTGAATTTTCTACTATACCCAATGCAACTGAACCACTAACTGGCATGATTCCAATTGAACCACCACCACCAACATGGATATACCCGGCTGTGTAATCGCTCGCATTTCCTTGAAGATATGAGTATCCGATTGTTGCAGAAAATGGCGAAATCGGAAGACCTGCCGAAATACTAACATCAAACACAAAATCATGATTCAGTACAAAATCAGCATACTGTTTGCCCATCCAATGTGCGACCGCATAGGTAGAATCACCTCCAGTTATAAAACCAGAATGATTGTTCTGCCCTTTTTCTTGTTTGGGATTTGTACGTGTATTGTTATCCCGCCGTGGATCAGCGATAGAACCTTGTCCACCACTTGCTGCTGATGCTATTCCGTGCCAGAGTCCCCTAATGAACTCCCACACATCATTACCCATTGGATCAATATATCTAACGGGGTTGTTAATTCCATAACTATAAAGATTATAGCTTTGCATGATAGCAAGGATGTTAGGTACTTTTATCTTATTTTCATTATACATGGGATTGGCTCCATAAATCATATTGCCTGGATGCCAGTGTGTATCCTCTGTAATAAAACGGCCTGTTGTTGGTCGATAGCTCCGTGCCCGCAGGTAATACGTACTACTGCTCAAATCGTAGTACTCCCCACAATACCGGAACGGATTCTCGTCCTCTTTATCTGGGTTTCTCTCAATTCCAAAAGCATCATACTCATATGAAGCTTTACACGTTCCGTTTTGACCCAACAGCTGGGTTACATCTCCATGTTCATTAAATATATAGTAGTATACCATACCATCTATTTCTTTGGCAATTAAATTGAATCCCCTTAAATAAGTTATATTCTTTCCGCCGTCAGCCTGTTCTGCAACAATATTGCTTCCATCCCAACAATACAAAGTTGTTTTCCACTGACTTTCGGTCAGTTTCCTTACCTGGGTGCTATGACGCAGTCCATCTCCGCGGTACTGATATGTAATCTCTTTGTCATCCTGATTGATCTGGATCAATTGGTTGAATCCATCATAATGTCTCCACTCATAAACGGTGGGAGTTACAGTTTTCATGCCCCCTGATAACTTGACGTTTCCTGGATAGTGGGGCGTTGGAGATGTTTTCTCCCAAATCCGGAAGGTTTCATTCCCATTATCATCATAGCGGTACCGATAAGTTTCAGTTGTTTTACCCTGCTTTTTTGTCTCCTTTTCCAACCAGTTGTTCAAACCATATTCATAGCTGTTAACACTGACCAACTCATCCTTAGTTCTTCCTTCCACCATCATTTTTATGCGGTTAGAATAGGCGTCATAGGTATAAAACGTCCGCTTCCAGTCGGAATAATCTTCCTCTGTCAGACGGCCTAGCCGGTCATAACAATAGGCGATTGTAACTGGTGTAGAAACAGCTTTGTTAATCTTGGTTAAAATGTTTCCATCTACATCATAGCTGTATTCCCATGCAGAAATCACAATTCCCTGCCGTTTATTCTCCAATGATGTTACACGATTACCATCATTATACTTATATCTGGTTTCCATTCCGGACTGGGGATAACGAAGGGTTTTACGGTTGTCTTTTTCATCATATTCATATTCCGCCAGTACCACCCCGGCAGCACTGTCTTTTCTTACCTGCTTTAAACGGTATAAGTCATCATACACATAATACAAACTGACATCCGGATTAGCTTTTCCCTGGCAGGTCAGTTTAAAGAACTGACGATTTCCATATATATCATAAGTATAATTCTTCACCACATTTTCCGGATCTTCCTGGTGGATAAGCTGGTCCTTATTGTTATAGCGGTACGTTGTCTCCATGAAACTGGCTTGTTTTCCTTCTACGTATTCCCGAATGGATTCCCGGATTCGCTTTCCATTTTTGCCATAGGCATATTCCCGTTGGCTGACTGACAGTCCATCAGGAGTTTTCTTTTGTACGGTTTCCTTTATCACACGTTCCAGGGCATCATGCTGATAAATGGTCTGGTCTTTGTTCCTGTCCGTTTTCTTCTGAAGCCTTCCGGCTTTGTCATATACATAGTATTCCGTATAACCGCGGGCATCCGTCATTGTTGTAACATTTCCAAAGCGGTCATAGGTATATGTTACCACCTCTCTACCTTCGCCAGACGGCGTATCACCAGTTCTCCTTAGAATGATCCGATTCATCGCATCATACCGGCAGGTGGTCTTAATCCAGTTGCCTGGGTTTAAGTACTGGTAGGTATCGGTTAATCGGTTCCTGGCATCATAAACATACTGGGTCTCCTGCCAGCCATCTTTTTGTGCCTTCTTTTCCTCTATGATATTACCGGCACCATCATAGTAATATTTCGTAATCTGACTGCGGTGATCAAATGGTGCCGTAATTTTAACCAGACGTCCTGCCTTGTCGTATTGGAATTCGGTTTTCTTTCCTGTCTCATCCCATTGGAATCGTTTATTGCCTAACCCATCATATTGAATGCTGGTTATTCGCTCCTGTCCGGAATCCGTGCGTATGGATTTTACGACACGGCCAGCATAATCATACTCCCAGCGTTCCTCTTTGTTAGCAGCATCAATTTTTCGTATCTTGTTACCTGCATTGTCATATTCGTAGGTAAACACCCTTTCTCCCGCTAAAATCTCCTTCCGGACCTGGCCTTTTTGGTCTTTATAACATTCCGCCACAATATCCGGAGTGTAGGCGTCTCCTATTATTTTTTTCAGCTCCCGGTCGTATTTCCTGCCATCCGATGGATCGGTAAATATCTCATGGTATTCATGCTTCTCCTCATAGCCTACTTGAGGAATTCCACGAGACAGTACCCGACCAAATGAATCGTAAGTATAACGCTCGGTCTTTCTTACATGTTCCGCTGACCAGCCGTTACCATCATATGTAACTGCTTCTGTCAGCTCTCCCCATGAATTATACCGGAAATCCTGAAGTACAACATCACCAACGGCTGGTTCTTTGGATACGGCCAGGCAGATCTGCTTAATCTGTCCAAAGGGTGTGTATAGAATTCGTTTTTTCTGGTGGTTTGCGTCTGTTGTCGTGATAAAGTTTAAACAGTCATTATAATAGGTTTCATTTACTGCCTGCTGGCCATCTGCCAAAGGCAGCGTCTCTGTTGTAATCCGTCCCATCTCGTCATAGCGGTAGGTAGTCACCTGATTCCTGGAATCCTTTTTGGAGATGAGCCGTCCCCAACTATCATATTGGAATTCTTCTTTGATTGGATCGCAGGGTTTTCCGTCTGCATCTAGGATGCCAGTCTGTTCTATTGATATAATGTTATGTGTGTATCTGCTGGCAGTACTGGAAAGGGAGCTGTATTTATAAATGGTTTCTGCATACTCACCTGACTGCTCCAGGTTACCGTCGCCTGCCAGGAAATACCTTCTTTCGTTAGTCACACAGTAGGGATTTGCCCCATCCTTATAATCATATCCGGTTTTTTCTTTTAAGACTCCATTATAGTATATCCGGTGAAACTTAATTACCCTATTACCCAATTCCGTATTTAGCTCATTCTTTTCGGTGATCTTGTCGGAACCTTTTTCTCTTTCTGTTTCAATAACTACGCTGTAGTCACCATATTTTGTCTTAATTTCCTGATTACAGGAAGGATCAGCCGGATATTCTTCAATGAACTGAATGACATTTGCTTTTTGATCTGAGGAGTATGCCCAAGAGCTTTTCTTTTCCAGATAGTTTGATTCATTGTTGCTGTCAAATTTCTGCTCAACGGCTGACACCATTAGTTCATTGCTATATTTATAAACACCTTTTGAAATAAGAGACTTTTGGTGCCGGACCTCTTTTATTAATAGCTGACCCTCTTTATTAAACTGATGGGTTTCCAGAATGTCCTGGTGATTTGTTACTTCTGCATATTTGATATACTCGCCATTGCTGGCGGATTCCGGTTCAAGTGTGTACTTGTATTCTCCCCGGTTGTATTCGGCTCCGTCAACAATATCCCTTTTCATCGTCAATGCAAAATGGGTAATCTGTCCACCAGCATTATTTTCAATGCTAATATTCCTATCATATGTAAACTGTGTAGAGGAATAATTGGGATATGTGACGCTCTTTAGCAGCAGATACTTACGCGCTTGAGTTTTGGTATTGTTTCCTGCTACTTCCGGGGAAGCACATTTCATAGAACCATTGTAGTCATCCGGATTATAGTAGCTATACTGAGTCATACAGCCTACAGGGTCTGTGACCGCGGTGAGTTTATGAGTACCGCGCCTATCGATATTGTAGGAAATTTCGTATACTTTTCCAGCCGTACTTTCTGGTAATTTCCAGACAAGTCCGTAATCGGTTTTCTCCAGGTTGATTGAACGCCCCCAGGTGTCCACAATCTCCATACCTCCGGATTTCCTTAGATCGTAGAAAATAGTATTACCAAACTTATCCTGACGGGCGATCAGTGTGAAATCAATAGAATACGGTACATCCCGATCCCCATCATCTTCATTTGAACTTTGAAAATAGTCCTTATTTCCATTCTTGTATTCAATTATGATATTATAACGTTTTGTGATATCCGTAGCATAGGGATGTCGTATTGTACCTGATCTGGTAACAATGCCCACATCATTTAAGCTATAATCCTCAAATCTGTCCGAGAACCGGCTTATCTGTAAATTTCTTCCGTCTTCAAGATGTAGAATATAATCATAGCTGCGAGTTCCTATTAAATATGGCCGCCAAGCCCACCTAAGATTCTGAACAGTCTCAATGGACGGCAGAACAAAGGACCATCCGTGTCCCAGTCCATAAGTACCTGTATAAAAACTGTTATCAATAGAACCTGTTAATAACATTGAATTTATAACATATGGAGCCATATCCACCAAATTTGCACACCCGGAATCATAGCGTCTTGCAATGGTTACATCAAAGCCATCCCTACCGGGCAGGACAAAATCTGTTGTCTCATATTGGACATTGCCGGTGCTTAGCTGAACATTTACCTGATTTGATTCAAAGTAAGTAAAAGGGGATTCCGGATACTGTTTGATATTGGAAAAACCGTCTTCCTCTGAGGAAAGCATCGCCCGGCTCAATTGTGTTTTCAGGCTTTTTTCTTCCCTTTCTGCTTCGCCTGATATATCCTCAGCGGTATTTGTATCAAGCGCTTCCCTTTCATCTTTATCTATATAATCCTCTATAATTTTTTTATCGTCCATCTATTCCCTTCTTATCTTAAAATAATGATACTGCTGCACTTCCGGTTCCCTTGGCGATAAATTTTACTATTGCAATGGAACCGCTAAAGCATTCATTCTGACTTAACTGTCTGGTTGACTGAAACCATACTTTTCCAGGAATACTGGAATATATTCTTAAATTTTCTTCCGGATAATTTCCTGGTTCTGTTATCCTACTTAAGCTACCGGCTGCGAGGCTGGTTAATTCCAGTAAGTATGGATTATACCGGAGGTTCATGCGGATTTTCTCCAGACCGCTGACCTCCTGGGCTTTCAGCAGTACTGTATAACGTTTACCAGCCTTTACCGGATATTCTATGGTGCTGCTTCGGTAAAATATAGGGATAACAGGCAATTGTAATGTTGTTAAATAATCAGATTCATCACTTTTAAAGTCATATGCTTTGATCCGGTACATTGCGTCGGACGCTCCAATTGGAATGGAATCTGTCATTCCCCGGTGTTCTTCTATCTGTTTCTGTGTATCCAATTCATGGAAGGTAAATCCTTTTCCTTCCCATTCGTTAAACGTCAGCCATCTGGAATCAATGCTATCCCATGAGATTCCAGGCAACGTCATCTTCTCCCATTCCTCACATGATTGTCCGGAATTTTCCAGGCTGATCCAATCTTTATTAAGCTCGTCCAATTCCAGCCACGTACAGCCCTGCTCAATGCCGGACCGTCTTGCGCCGGGGCCTTTAAATATTTCAAAACTAATTTCCCGGCTTTCTAATTGCTGCCAGGTATACGAATAATTTTCAAGCTGCGACCAACTTGACTGCTCATAATCCAGGCGTTCCCAGTTCTGACCTTTGCCTGTCATGGTTTCGATTTGATGCCAGTTTATGGCAGCCTGATCATGACTGCTCCATGATTCATTGGTACTATCAAAATTGTCCCAGGTGAATCCGGACAGGGCTTGCAAAAAAGATTCATTAAATACTCGTTCCACAATATAATTTGTATCTGCTTCCACCGCTCCCCAACTGATTTGTGCTTGTTCTCCCTCGTGGAGGGTGGGGATATGTAAACATTCCGGTCTGTTCATAAATAATAGGTTCCTCCTTTCATTCTATTGGTAACTTAATTTTTGTTTCATAATTGATTGTATTTGGAACTTTTGGTCCGGTACTCCTTACCTGCCTCCCGTTACGATTATGATGTTCCCGATTTTGATACAATGTGATTTCTTTCTATATTTCTTTATGTCTATGATGAACTTTATAATTGAAAAAATTGGTTTATTATGCTGATACTAATCCTTTCATATTAAAGGGAAGAATGAGTATCAGCACTTTCTCTTAACTTATGTAAATAGTAATTTTGCTATGCTATTTTTTGAATGGTAAGTGTCGTATCAATAGCTGCCAAATATCCAAATACTGTACAATTGCCGCCAGTACTAGAACCAAATACTCGTAATACCGAGGTACTTGTAATTTTTACATTTAAAGATAATTCCCTGTAGTATTGCTCGGTTACGTTCCAACAATAATTATTGGTGACCGTATTACCTCCACATGTTATTGAAAGATATAAAAACTCATTAGCTGACTGTATACCATGTATCATAGCTGTTATAAGATATATTCCCGCAGGTACAGTTATTGTACCATCTGCATTGATAGAATAAAAATTATTGGGGTTTTCTATTGTACGGGTCATTGGAATTGTAGGGGCGGTTTTATCAAGTGTCAAATTTGTGTCACGAATTGCGAATTTACCTCGCATTGCTAAATTGCTATTTAACTGAGTTATTTTCTCATCAATAATTACATTATCATTGACAAAATCTTGTCTCACCGGCTTATCCGATGCTTCCCACATATTTAATCCTAATGATGTTTTATTTGTACTTGACATATTATTTCTCCTCTTTTAATTTGAATTTTGCTTGTAATTTATTCTGATTATTTAACTGTGACAAATATAGCCACTGTACAATCTCTAAATCCAGGTTTTTCGAACATATGTTCTTCTGTCGACATATAGATCATAATACACTAGAATCCTATTGTCAATACCTTATTCGAACATGTGTTCTATTTTAAATTAAAGATTTTAAGGAAAAGTACTAATTCTAACCCGTTATATACGTTATATATCATTAAATATACGTTAAATGCGAATATAAATTTGCTAATTTTAATCGTTGATCCTTTAATTCCGTTAAATGAATATTAAAGGGGCTGTTGCTTCTTTTTTATGTCTAAAAACAGTCAAGGCCACCCGCTTTGCGGGCAATGTCGTCAACTTAATAATTTAGGCGTTTTATATATCTCAGCTATTTTCATTAAACCTTGAAAAAAGCATGCGAAATAAAGCTATTTCAAATGAAATAACTTCGAATGAACTGAATTATTGAGTTTATAAACAATTCTTCATATAAGAATAGAACTTTCGTCTGGTATGTTTGAGATATCTTCCGTATTTTCTGTTTGGACGGACTATAGAACGTACCATTGCAGCTTCTTCTGCTAGTGCATATATTGTTTGAACCACAATTAAATGTACATCGACTAAGTGCCGATACGGATAACTCACTGAAATAGAATGGTGGGAGCATAATAGCAGAAAAAGATTATTTTCTGGAACGAGTAAATGCATTTTTGATACGATGTTGCCTAGCATATTCTTTAGAATGAATGCAATAACTCACTGATAAAAAAATTGATGTAACGTTTTTGTAAAATTCATAAAGCACCTCGCGTTTAATAGTTTATATAAAACGCGAGCGCCATTTTTTGATTTATTTGTCAAGTATTTTTTATAAATTTTCTTAAGTTGACGACATTGCCCGTAAAGCGGGTGGTTTATTATTTCACATGGATTCATTTCTCTTAAAGAGAAACTCACCCTTGTTCAACAGGTTAATGTATCAAAAAATAGTGAACACTTATCATTGCGTTCACTATTTTTTGATACATTAACCTGTTCTTAAATACTTAACTTAATGACATTGACTTTAGAGGGATCATATCAAGAAGAGTGCTTTTATCCCGTACACTTTGCCTGCTTTCCGTAGTAAGCTGGTAAAGCGCATTTAAAATCTTATTTCGGAAATTCGTTATAATTCCAATCGGAATTTAAATCACCCAAGCTTCCTGAATTACTTACTGTACCAAATTTGAACCAGTTCAGGTTGAATAAGTATCCGCTTCCTCCCGTAAATTTCAGATATAAGTCATGCTTTCCGCTCACCCCGCTAACATTGCACGTTGCAGCCGCCCATGTCTGCCAACCCCCGGTCCCGGCAACCGGACAAGTCCCTATCAAAGTCCCGTTAAGACTATCCAGCCTGATCTCAATATTCCCTCCGCTGGTGGCACTGGCGACTCTGGTCTGAAAGCTTGCAGCACCACTGCCGAAATCAATATTGCTGTAAACTGCATAATCCCCGTTTTCGATATATCCGACATTCTCCCCACCTTCCGTACAGCTTTCGGTTTGAACTCCCGATTGGTTATTGTAACTCTCCGCTTCGATCTGAGTAAAGGCTGATATTGGGTCAGGAGTTGGCAGAACACCCCCGGAATCTAATGCGGCACCATCAAACGGAATGACGATAACCTTACTGCCATGACTGTCGTTTCCCAAGTCCTGGTCTTTTGCAACGTCTATCGCCGCGAGTGTCATCGCAACCACATGGCCATTCTCCATATACACATTGGGACGTTCTAATTTATTCCAATGATTGACCGTACCATTTGAATAGCGGATAAAATTCGCTGTCGGGTCATAGGCGTATCCCGGTTCTAATTTCCAGTTGCTGATACCATCTTGGGAAGTGATGTGATACGCCTTACGTGTGTCCCACTTATTGACAATAATATGATAAAGGCCACCACTATACCACATAACCGGATCTTCCATGTTGACTGTCGGACAACCGGGAATCTTTGCATAAATATTGGTTCCCTGAATGGTGTAAGGTCCAAGGACATTATCAGCAATACCAATTACCCCATCTCTTTCAATCAACCCATAACGTCCATCCGGACGAAGCATAATGTAAACATTGGACGCTGTATATTTGGATGAGTAAGCATTTGGAGCAATCGATACACTACCCAGCTTTGACCAAGGCCCATCCAGGGAATTGGAGACAAAAATGTCAGCCGGCCGCCTGGTTTCACTCACGAGGATTGCATACCGCCCGTCTTTTAGTTGCAGCGGAACCACGTTGTGACCTTTACCGCCCTGATCGTTGGGCCAGCACATACCCTTGTCCGTATAAGGTCCATACAGATTGGAGCTCGTCGCATGAACAGCCACAGAGCCAAACCACCCGTTGTGACCGGCAGATTGATTCCACCGGCTGGCAAACATATGATACGTGCCATCCGGCCCCTTAATGATTCCTCCATCCCAATAAGCATACTTCGACATGGTCCTGTCTTCCAAACCGTTGGATTGATCACGAGGGCCCACTGCCGTAGCGCCCCAACAGGACGACGATAGGGAATCGATTATCGGTGTCGTTTTAAAATAATCAATATACGATGAAGCAGCATGTACTACATTGAAAGATGCCAGTGATAAAACTAATCCAATAATAAATATTGATTTCTTTTTCATTATCCACAATTACCTCCTTATTTGAATTTAACGGTATTGTTGTAAACTACTTAGAGCGCACGTCTTTAAGGCAAACAAGGTAATTTCGTAATAGAAGGTACATTTTCATCAAGGCATAATCTGTTCATTCACACTCTCATCTTCCTTGAGATCTCCAGCGGTTACACTTCCACCGGTAAACGTGAACCAGTTAAGGTTGAATAAGTATCCGCTTCCTCCCGTAAATTTCAGGTATAAGTCATGCTTTCCGCTCACCCCACTAACATTGCACATTGCATCAGCCCAAGTCTGCCAGCCTCCGGTTCCGGCAACCGGACAAGTCCCTGCTAAAGGACCGGTAAGACTATCAAGCCTGATCTCAATATTACCTCCGCTGGCGGAACTGGCGACTCTGGCCTGAAAGCTTTCTGCACCATTGCCGAAATCGATATTGTTGTAAACAGCATAATCCCCGTTTTCGATATATCCGACATTCTCCCCTCCTTCGCTGCAGCTTTCGGTCTGGATTCCAGACTGGGTGTTGTAGCTTTCCGCTTCTATCTGTGAAAAAGCCGATGTCTGGCCAGGAGTTACACCTGTGCCGGTGAACTTCCACCAGTTGAAGTTAAATAGAGAACCGCTTCCGCCGGTAAATTTAAAGTATAGGTCATGTACTCCTGTTGCACCGCTTACATTACAGGACTTAGTTATCCAGTTCTGCCAACCTCCGGTATTTGAAACAGCACAAGTTCCCACCAGTTTCCCTGTCTCGCTGTCAAGGCGGAGTTCAATATTACCGCCGTTAGTTGCCGAAGCTACTCTTGCATCAAAAGATGCCGCACCGGAACCAAAATCTACACCTTTTACTTTTATCCAGTCCCCGTTTTCGATATTACATACATTCATTCCGCCTTCACTGCATTTTTCTGTCTCAACACCGGATTCCCAGCAAATTGTTTCAGCTTCAGTTTTAACATATGGGTCTAAATTACCAAGCTGGCCCGGACCATTTTTGGTAATTGGAATACTGGGAATTGTGCCATCTGCATTGTATTTGAATTGCTCCAAGCCAACAGAACGATGATAGCTTCCGCCTCCCGGTAAAGTACCGGTATGGTAAAAGAGATAGGAATTTCCCTTATAATCGATTACTCCCGGATGGTTTGTATAGCTGTTTTGCGAACCCATAATAGTTCCCCTGGAGGTCCATGGTCCGGTAGGACTGTTGCTGGTCGCATAGGAGATATTTTCGGATCCTCCGGTCATACCCGCGTATACCATGTAAAATAAATTATTACGCTTGTAGAACCACGGACCTTCGACATAACTTGCTGGTTTCGGAGATACCTGGACAATACCGCCTGAGTATGAAATCATATCCTGATTCAACTTCACATAATAGAGGTTACCGTTCCCCCAGTAGAGATACGCCTGTCCGTTGTCGTCAATGTATACGGTAGGGTCGATATCCTGCGCCCCGTTATTGGTGATTAAAGGTTTCCCGAGAGGATCGGTGAACGGACCGGTCGGGCTGTCTGATACTGCTACACCGATTACCCTTGCGCCCCCGGCATTTTTCCGGGTCATCGGACCGTAGAAATAAAACTTCCCGTTCCTATTAATGACCTGGCCAGCCCATGCATCGCCTTGCGCCCAACTGAATGTGTTGTAAGACAACGGTGATCCATGATCCGTCCAGTTTTGCATGTCGGTGGATGAATAGCATCTCCAGTCATTCATAGTATAAAAATTATTGACGATGGTGTCCTCGTCATGAGTGGTATACAAATAGCACGTCCCGTTATAGACCGTCGGGGCAGGATCCGCAGTATAATTCGTTTGTACGATTGGATTGTCTGCATAACACTCTGTTGAATGAAACAGGGAAATAGATAACAGGAAAACTACAACTCTACATACTTTTTTCATAGATTTACCTCCAATCAATATGATAATTTTGTATCGACACTCCCATCTCCATTGAGATCTCCGGCGGTTACACTTCCGCCGGTAAACTTAAACCAGTTCAGGTTGAATAAGTATTCATCCCCTCCTGTAAATTTCAGGTATATGTCATGTTTTCCGTTTACTCCGCTGACACTGCACGTTGCGTCAGTCCAAGTCTGCCAATCACCAGTTCCGGCGACTGCACAAGTCCCTACTAAAGGACCGGTAAGACTATCCAGCCTGATCTCAATATTACCTCCGCTGGTGGCGCTGGCTACTCTGGCCTGGAAGCCTGCCGCACCGCTGTCGAAATCGATATTGTTATAGATTGCATAATCCCCATTCTCGATATACCCAATATTCTGTCCGCCCTCGTTACAAGTTTCGGTTTGGATTCCCGACTGGTTATCGTAACTCTCTGCTTCGATCGGTGTAAATGCCGATCTCGGGTCAGGAGTTGGAGTAGGGGTTGGGGTGCCATAATCCGTAAATCCTTTCGCGCACGCCATTTGTGAAAAATTCCACAGACTTGGTTTCCAAACAGTCCAATCGTGACCTCTTCCTGGAATTTGATAATAGGTGCAAGGGATATTATTGCTCTTACAAAAATTAGCTATGCCATTACTGTAAGATAAATTATCATTGGTACCAATGCAAAGAAACAATAGCTTCATCTGCTGACGGGTAGCTGCAGGATCTGGAAACAACTTGCTGGTCGGATAGGCAACAGGTCCGCCGCCCGAAAAACCTCCGACATAGGCGAATTTGTTCATATTTGTACACCCAATATTATATGATTGTGGACCACCATACGAGAGACCGGCAATTGCTCTGTGAAGGCGGCCAGTATAAACGGAATAGTGTGAATCGATGTATGGTATAAGGCTGTTGAGTATATCATCCGGAAGCTTACCATCAGATATTGACGATGTATTAGCATTTGGCGTTACAATGATAAACGGCTGAATATTGCCATCGGCAATAAGGTTGTCCATAATGACATTGGCTGCGCCTCCGCCTGTAAACCAATCACCTTCACTCCCGCCGTAACCGTGCAATAAATACAGGACGCTGTATTTATTGCTTGTTGAATATCCTGGTGGCAGGTAAATTCTCGCCTTCCTCTGGCTTTTTGTTGCTGATGATTGATAAGTAATACTGTTGATCTGTCCGTGTGGAATGTTGTTCTTTGCTTGGTCATATCCTGCCGGCGGCATGGTTGGGAGCGCTTCCGCCGCCATTGAGTTTACAGGCATTGCTAAAAGTACTGCAAGAGTGAAAAAAGCCGGTACTATTTTCCTGATAATTTCATTCATTAAGGGTTTTAGTCTCATTTTTTATTTCCCCTTTCTTTTATATTGCCGGTATCCCAAACGGGATACACGGCAACATGATTAGAGTACACTATCTTCCCCCGGTAAATTGGAACCAGTTTATATTGAATAAGTAACCGCTCCCACCGGTAAATTTCAAGTATACGTTATGCGTCCCGCTTGCTCCGCTGATACTGCAGGTTCTGGTAGCCCACGTCTGCCAGCCGCCAGTCCCGGTGATAGAACAAGTGCCTACTAAAGGACCATTAAGACTATCCAGCCTGATCTCAATATTCCCTCCACTGGTGCCGCTGGCCACTCTGGCCTGGAAACTTGCCGCTCCGGCGCCGAAATTGATATTGTTGTATACGGCATAATCCCCATTTTCAATATACCCAATGTTCTGTCCTCCTTCGCTGCAGGTTTCCAATTGAATACCCGATTGGCTGCTGAAACTCTCCGCTTCAATCTGTGAAGGCGATCCGCTTACTCGGAGCAGTGCCGCCGATTCACCCATCTTCATGCCTTGTGGATTTACTACACACAACCTGTACGTACCGGCAGCGGCTGGGGCAGTAATCGTAGTCGCAGTTCCTTCCGCTTTCGTCATCGTAGATCCCTCGGCAAAACTGGTTGTTCCGGCCGGGGCAAACCATACCGTATTTGAAGAATTCCCGCTGCTCCTTATACTCATGCCAGTTCCGGCTGCAGCAGCACAACTTGCGGGGAACACATAATCCGGTGTTGAAAGCAGGTTTGCCGGGATAATATCCCTGTATGCTTCCTGGATTCCCGAATTCAGACAGGTGGTGTACTGTGTCAAAGGCCATACGTTATCCGGAACCACAACCGGGGGATCAATTTTACTGTTTGGAGGATTAACGCCCATTTTACTTACGGTAGCATAGGTCCGCAGTATGGTTAAATCGTGTTTTTGTCCAAAATCCTCACAGTTGATGGTATACTTTACCCCCGGATCAATATCCAGTACGTTGTCATTTTCATTGATATAGGCAGTTCCTTCATCATTATGCAAACCATAGGTCGGACCGGAGGTTGCAGGAGGAATTCCCCTGACATAGTTCTGGTTAATGTTCGTGCCCGGCATCTGTCCGATGGTATAGATGGCTCCGCTGTCATGAAGCCTGGTTAAGGTATTAATAATCCGGTTATTACTTACTGTGTTGTTTTTACAGGTAGTGGAGTCAGTGAAATTACACCATCCCCATCCTAAATGGATCCCATTGTATGCTGTTGATTGAACATGGTTATTCGTTATTTTGATGGTATCCACAAAGTAAGCCGTGATGGCGGCACATCCCCCAAATCCGTGAGACGTGCTTATGTTGTACAACAAATTATTGTTGATGGTATTATTCTTACAAACCCCTTCTACTCCGGGAGCATATTTTGCATGGTTTCCACCATCTCCGATATAAACATGCTGCGGATGCCCTACCGTGATGCCGCTGGATGTGATGTCCGTGATGTAGTTGCCGATAAGACTGGAATTTATAACATCGTTTACCATGGAAATTCCATCATTGCCGCTGTGCTTCACTGTATTTCTTATAAAGTTGATGGAATCGCTGCTGCTTACGCTGACCATTCCCGGCAATGTATCAACAAGATCATACTTGGTGTTGTGCCAATTGTCGTTATAAAAAGCGATAAATGCCTGTGCAGCCTGGCATGTGGATTTACCGTGTGAGCCTGCAACATTCACTAGGCTGTAATCCGTATTTTCAAAAGTAATGCCCTGGAAAGTGATATTCCTGACCCTGTTTGCAGTTGATGTTCCTGCGATGTCGATCAGCTTCTCTATAACAGGAGCCTCTACATCGGCAGTAGCCATATTCTCACCTGGACGGATATAGTAATAAAGTGTTTTGGCCGTCTTGTCAAAATAAAATTGTCCAGGAGAATTTAAGAATTCGAAGGCATTATAAATCGTATGGGTACCGGAAGCACTAAAGGCTGCACCCCACCCCGGAGTCTGTGCTATCGCCCCATAAGGCTGCTGCAAAAGAAGCACTCTATAACTGCCGGAAGTAATGACATCCCTGGTACAAACTATATTCTCATTCCAGGTAGTACCGTTTACGATCTCTAGGTCATCTTTGTTGCTGGCAATTGCCGGTATATCCGATGTATTATACTGAACCCCGTCACTCTTACTGCCACTTGTCCATGCCCAACCAGCCTGTCCTGCAGTTACGGAATAAGTCCCGTACCCTCCGCGGGCTGTTACGGTTTTGCTGGTCATCGAAGCCCTCTGGTCATTCACATAAAGGTTTCTCAATTTGGTCGAACGATTGAGCGCAGCCTTATAAATATTGCCGCTATGCTGAGTCCAGCCTGTAACTTTTGTTGCACCGTTCAAGACAGGCGTTTCACCCGGGTATGCCTGGTAATAGATCCTGTATCCGTTTGTCCCCGAATCCTGTGGTCCGAAAGTAACGGTACTGGTGATACTATAGTTTCCGCCCCGCAAATAAATATAGATATCTCCGGTCATATTGCTGTTGATCATGCGGACAGCGTCCCGCGCCTTTTCCATTGTTTGGAAGGGTGCTGCAAGCGTTCCTGGGTTACTGTCGCTTCCTGTGGGCGAAACATAATAGGTTGCCTGAGTCGCAGCGGATGCAGCTATCGGAAAGACAGTAAAAGTAAATATGCTGCATAATACAGTTATCAAAGAGAGAATTAATAAAATACTTCTTTTGGAAGCCTTCTTTTTTAACATACCCGTTTCCTCCTGATTTTTTAAAACGTATCTTTATAGTATATGAGGTAACTTTGAAATTGTGCCCAACAAGTACTTTTTAAAGACGGTAAAATCATAGGTTTTACATGCCAACTCACCAGCCAAGGGCCTGAATCATTTTTTCAGCATATCGCTTGCCCAGGGTAACTGATGAATCATGACTAAAATGGAGACGGTATTGTGTATCGCCAGGGTCTACTACCAGACCACTTGCAGAGACTACATAGCAATTCGGAATCAGGGAAGGCAGTTGGTTTACCAGCTTATTGTGACCTGCACAAGGACCGCTGTAAAGCAGTTCACCGGGGAGGAAAGGAACATTCCCCAGGTTTAAATCTTTTCTAAGGTCTTGTACCAGTGTTTTTACCTTGCCGGGCCAACTCGGGTCGCCGCTGTTGGATTCGCCCTGGTGGAAAATGATGCCTTCAATGACGCCTCCATTTTGCTGTGCAATTTTTGCACGGTTGATGATCCAATTATATTTGGTGCCTCCTGACTTCATAAATGTCTCGATCTTTTCACCGCTGATCGCGCAGGGTATCAGTCCGATGGTATCACCCGCCGGCACTTTCTGAATCATGGTCTTGCCAAACCAGTCTCCAGGTCCGATAGCATTAAGCCAGGAAGCATGAAGAGGTGGACATGCCACATCCCACTTATTGGTTACCCGTCCGAGTGCAGCATTATTATCGTACCCCAATACCAGCACGCGGGGGTCTTCCACTTTATCAGAGGCTTGGGCCAAAGCATAACCTGCCATATTGGATTGGCCTAATAACAGAAAGCAGTGGAATTTGCCAGCTTTTGATGTTAGAGTTGTTGTCGGTTCGGGTGTCTGTGCAGATGTAAGAGTGAGACCTTGTCCGTTTACAACCCCCAGGCTTTCCATACTGTATGGCGACGTAAATTTAAACCAGTTGAGGTTAAACAGGTATCCGCTTCCGCCTGTAAATTTCAGATAAACGTCATGTTTTCCGCTTGCCCCGCTGACATTGCACTTTACATCGGTCCAAGACTGCCAGCCACCAGTTCCTGCAACCGGACAAGTCCCGATTAAAGTGCCGTTAATACTATCCAGTCTGATCTCAATATTACCACCATTGGTGGCGCTGGCTACTCTGGCCTGGAAACCTGCCGCACCGGTGCCAAAATCGATATTGCTGTAACTAACATAATCGCCATTCTCGATATACCCGACATTCTCCCCACCTTCGGTACAGGTTTCGGTTTGGACTCCCTGCTGGTTATCGAAACTTTCCGCTTCGATCTGTGTAAAGGCCGATTTGGGGTCAGGAGTTGGTATTGGCGTATTCTGATCCGTAAATCCTGCTGCGCACGCCATCTGGGCGAAATTCCACAGACTTGGCTTCCACACGCTCCAATCATGGCCGTTACCTGGGAGAAGCCATTCCGTGTAGCGAATATTATTGGACTTGCAATAATCTCTTACCCTATTGTTATTAGATATAAGTCCATCTGCGGTTCCGCAGGAGAGAAACAGCAGTTTTGAATTCGCCTTAACCTTAGTCCCGCCGTCAGGAAACAGCTGGTTAACCTGTTTGGTGATGGGCGAGGAGGAAAAGCCACCGATATAGGGGAACTTATCCACATTCGGCAACCCGATATTCAGCGATTGGGCGCCACCCTGTGAAAGGCCGGCAATCGCCCGGTGTTGGGCATCAGTATAAACGGAATAGTGTGATTCGATATAGGGTACAAGAGAATTGATCAAATCTTTCGTGAAATTCTCCCAACCATCCCTTACTCCCGTTCCCGTCGCATTCCCGTTTGGTAATACAAGGATAAAGGGTTGAATTTTACCGGCAGCAATGAGATTGTCAAGGATGACATTCGGTGCGCCGCTGTTGTACCACTCGTCTTCATTCCCGCCAATGCCATGCAATAAATACATGACGCTGTATTTGTTGCTCGTTGAATATCCTGGAGGCAGGTAAATTCTCGCCCTCCGCTGGCTGTTTGTCGCCGTGGACTGATAAGTAATATAGCTGACCTGACCGTGTGGAATGTTGGTCTTGACTTGGTCATAGCCTGACGGTGGAGAGGTTGGGAGCGTTTCCGCCGCAACTGAACATACAGGTATTGCGAAAAGCACTGCAAGAAGTACAGCGAGTATGGAAAATGTTCGTCTCAATTTCCTGCTTATTTCTTTCATTAGGGTTTTTGATTCCATTTTTATTTCTCCTTTCTTTTTTGTTATTTAACAGATAACCTACCTTTCGATTAAGTTCATTGTTACGTCTCCATTTTAACCTCCTTCCTTTTTAGTAAGTTCACAGCACTCGTATTGCTTATCTTTAAGTTTTCACAGCCCCCCTTTCACCACCTTATTGCATATTATAAAATAAACTTATCTTTAAACCGTCAATATCCCGAAGAGGGAGATGCACGGCTTTTTTTTGCTCTACATCATGATATTAACTCATATTCGCCCAATATTTATTTTCATGTAAGAAATGCGACACAGCGCGCCATTTTTCACTACTATTCCCCCCATGGTCTATATGCTATATGTCCCAAAACAGTAAAAGGCGGGTGCCAAAGCGCCCGCCAGTGGAATAATTAAGTTATGACAAAATCTGATGATAGATGCTTTTACTCAGAAAAGCTACATTTATAAAAGAACAAAGAAGAGGAGCGTTGCCAATGACAAAAACCAGTCATTTTGCAACAGCTCCCTTTCCCTCCACATAAGTTTAAGTATACAGTGTAATTGGGCCCTCAATTCCGAAAGGCTCAATGACCAGGTATTGAGACAAACCGTCCCTGATCTGGGTTCCCAGCGTATTGGTCACTTCTACCCTCAATAGTTGCTGCCCCTGTTCCACCATTCCAGTTAAATCAAATACATAGGGCGGGCACAATTTCACCCCAGCAGATTTGTTATTTACAAACACTTCTGCAATTTCATAAACAGTCCCTAAATCCAGAAACACATCACCAGACGCTTCCTCAACGGTAAAAACCGTCTCATACGATACTGTCCCGCATTTATCCTCATATCCATCAATCGTATTTACAGTAACCGCTTCTCTAACCGGCAGCGTCTCTTTAAAATCCGGATAAGAGAAGCTGTCTGCAAAAGAAACCTTCCACTCCACCATCAACTTCTGCGATTTTCCATGGCACGCCGGTTTTACTCTTTCTTTCGCATCTGCAATAGGATCTTCCGAAAAAATCCAGACACAGGATTCATAAGGAGCCAGTTTAAGCCGATAACCGGATTCTTCCTTCTCCAATTGATACAGCGTATTGGAAAATGCATCATAGGAGTATGCATAAGCAGCATCCGGGATTTCTATGGTTGTATCAACAGTTCTTGACAAATGTTCATTAAAAAACATCCAATTCTCTGTCCCCTGCTCATAATGATAATAGACCAATTCACGATAAGGGGATCTAAGCCTTATCTCTGCCAGATCCCTGCACAGATCTGCCAAATCACTGACAGCTCCTGTCAGGCAGACTTGCTTCAGCATAAGCCATTCTTCCTCTGACAGTTCCCCTCCAAGCGTTCTTGCCGGATAGTCCTGAAGAAATATTACCCGCAATCCTGACTGGGCATATTCCATTGCTTTCCTCACTACGCTTACAGGGATCGCCTCACCATAAGGGATAATTAAAGTCTTAAAATACTCCTTATGAATCCTCAGCATATTATCTTCCACCACAGCATCTAAAAGATAATCCCCGGATACAATATCACAGTCAATCTGATGTTCCAACAGTTCCCGCACCGGTTTTTCCACCGGCATATAGTTCCCTGCCCATTCCTGCTCTGCCGGATATAAAACCGCGGCAGGTGCTTTATGAACTCCATTTTGAAACAGGTTCATAAGACGGTTTGCATAATTACTATAGACATTGAAATACCGGAATTGAGGATTATGTCCCTGGGCATAAAAATGGGGCGGGCAGTCCCAATCCGGAAATTCCCTGGGACTAAATGCATGGGGAACCAGATAATTAATCCCCCTCACAACCAGATGATCGGTAATCCATTTCATCAGCTTCAGTCCCTCATTCCAGCCATAAGCACCGAATGCCTCACACATTGCCCGGCCATTTTTTACCGGATCCAGATGTGCAGCGGAAGCCCCCAGCTTTGCAAGGGCAAAATGATAAAACTCCCCGTCACAACCACCTGTGGAAAAAGAATCATGATGATACGGCATTCCCGGAACAATCTGGGTTCCGATCACATCGATTCCTGAAAAATCCTGTTCTGTCTGCCCCCGGAAGTAATGACCGGTTCCGTATCCCAGTCTGGCATGGGCACCGTTGTCTTCAATATTGTGTCCCAGGTAGCTGATACCTCTATCATGACACCATGCTGCCAGCACGCCTGTGAAGTTTTCATGATATAATCTTGTAATAAGATTCATGTACTGATAGCGGATTTCCCCTTCCATTTCCTCTCCCTGCACCCAGAGTAAAGGAAGAAACTTCATTTCAAATGGAAGCTCATTTTCAAGTCCAAGCTTCCATGGAAGAACCATATCCTGTCCTATGCCGGCCATAAATCCCTTTTTATTTCCGAATCTTGGCTCATCAGAAAAAAATCCTGTAATTGTTTTACCAAAATCCTCTTTATATTTTTCATAATGAGGTTCATAAACTGTTTTGATCAGAACTTCAGTGGCTGCCGCAGACAGCGGATTCAAGTAATCAGCTGTCGATACCTCTCCCCCGTTTCTGGTATAATATACTGTAAATATGCGATAAGCACCTTCTGGAATATCAATGGTTATAATACCGTCCTTGTACGCATCCGTTATATCCATCAGCGTATCAATCATAATCTCTTCTTTGCCAGTATTCCGGTCACTCACACGTTTTGCCATGTAAACTCCAATTACATGATTGATATCTTCACTGACACCATCCCATGGCCGTCCTGCAAGATAACTGATGTTAATTCTGACTCCTTTCACAGGTCCTGCTGCATCAAAGCGGCGCATGTAAAGATACCATTTTCTATGTTCCGGATATTTTTCTTTTATGGCGCCATTGGCATATCCTGTGGGGAAATGGGAATCATCAAGAATCCACACTTTCATATCCCGTTTTCTTGCTTCATCCAATATAATATCTAAATCAGTCCACCACTTTTCACCCAGGAAATCCGGATGAGGCCTGGCTTCGATGCAAACCGCTTTCATTCCGCTTTCCTGTATCTTTTCCATATATTGGCGGAGCACAGCCTCTGTTTCCCCGTGCTGCCAGAAGAATGGATAAAAACTGTTTTCCACCTTCCCATTTAAAATATCGTTTATTTTGCTGTACATGATCATTTACTCCGATCCGTCTTATTTGTATTCTCTCCAGCCAGTATAAATGCCAGGACTGCTGATATTACAAAAGATATGGCTGCACATAAGGCAAAACCATAAAAGCTGATATCCAGACCTTTTGGATTAATCATTGCCGGAAAACGAAAGATTCCATCCCCAATGAATGAATACATTCTGCCTCCAAGTCCTGCCATAATTCCGCCTCCAACGCCTCCTCCCACAAAAGCTGCAATAAATAATTTAAAATTGGGTAGAGCAATGGAATAAATGGTGGGTTCTGTGATACCAAATAAACAGGATACCAGATTTCCAAACCCCAGGGATTTCTTCTCCTTATCCTTTGTCCTTAACGCATATCCCAGTGATACGCCGGCCAGTGCCCAGACAGTAAGTCCTAATACGGCATTGACGGGATCACTTCCCAAGGTAAATAAATTGTTCATCAATACCGGTATAAAAGCAGAATGTAATCCCAAAAGAACAATAAGCTGCCAGAATGCGCCGAACAGTACGCCACCCAGAACCGGAACATGATTAAATATGAACATCACTCCGGCACTCAGGACATTGGATACATAGGTCATAACAGGTCCAATTACCAGATAGGACAGCGGCACAGTAACCATAAGAACGATTGTCGGTACAAAAAACAGCTGTACCATCTGGGGAATGATTCTTTTTGCTCCCTTCTCGATTTTAGAGGCAACCCAGGATGCCGCCACAACAGGAAGTAAGCTGCCGCTATAATTAATCAGAGTAACCGGTATCTTTAAGAAGGTCAGCGCTGTGCCCGCTGTCTGGGCTGCAATGATATCCGGATAAATCAGAGAAGCGCCGATGATTGCAGTGACAAACTGATTGCAGCCAAATACCTTTCCTGCATTTAAGCCTACAACGACTGGCAGAAAATACATGATAGAATTGGCAGCTGCGTATAAAATCAGATATGTTCCGTCTGTGGCCTCAAGCACTTTAGCAGTTGTCAGAACTGCAAGCAGACCTTTAATCATACCGGAAGCAACCATAACTCCGATCATGGGCATAATACAACCACTGATAATTTTAAAAATCCGGTCAAACACATTACCTTCCTTTAAAAGCTTCATATCAGTTTTTTCTTCCCCCTCCAAGATCCCTGCCTCTTTTTTTACATCGGCAATCACTGCATTAACATGAGTGCCAATAATAATCTGATACTGTCCTCCCTGCCGGACTACCCCTTTTACATCCTTAACTGCTTTTATCTCATCTGTTTTTGCAGCATTCTCATCCTTTAAGACAAAACGCAGCCGGGTCATGCAATTGGTGACACTGATTATATTATCCCTGCCGCCAACCAGTCTGACAAGATCTGATGCCAACTGAGTATAGCTGTTTTTTCCCATAATCATCTTCTCCTTCTTTCTCTAAAATAGTGTCTGGGTACTTTGTATTTTTATACTACCATACGTGAATGCTTATAATAATAACGAAACCACTTTTGTTTATTGACCAAACTAACGATGGAGCATATACTTGTCCTGTACACTGATTTATCACTCTGTCACCCTTAAGGAGAATCATATGGATTTAAACAGCCTTGATCTGACACTTCGAAGTCTGAGCTCAAGTGAGGAAAAATATAAGAACGGATACATTCCGGACTTTTGGGATCACATGCCGAAAATCAAGATTGGTGGAGAAAACGTCAACTGCATCTACTTTGAAGAAAAAAATAATAGATTAGGAAAACAGGGCGTTTTATCCGGATGGCAATCCACTTCTCTGGATATCAGCATTAAAAAAAATTCCCGGTTTATTCCGGTACCAGTACACGTTCACGATTATGTTGAGATTAACTACGTCTATTCCGGCATTTGCCCTCAGACTATCAAAAACACGGATATCACCTTAAAGAAGGGGCAGGTACTGATTATTGAACCCAATGTTCCCCACTCCATAAAAGAGACAGGCGAGGATGATATTATGATCAGTTTCATGGTATCCAAAAAATATTTGCGGGAAAATCTTCTGGATCATTTCTCCACAGACAGTATCTTATCTCACTTTTTTATCAATGTCATGAACGAAAAAAGCCATGAAAACAAATACTTGTTGTTTCAATCGGAAAACAGCAGAAGAACGCAGTTGTTTACCCAGGAACTTTTATGTGAATGCTTTGACCCTTCTGTCAATTCCACCGATTTTATAAAAAATCTGTTCAGTTTGATTATAGCCGAGCTGATTAACGTATATAAAAACCAGCTGGTTCAGGAAGAAAATGAATCTGATACGCCTTCTATTCTTAGTATCATCCGGTTTATTGAAATTAATTTTAAAAGCTGTTCGCTAAATTCAGTTTCCACATTTTTCCATTTAAGCCCCAACTATCTCACCTTTCTTATTAAAAAGCATACCGGTATGACCTACAAACAGCTGGTACAGTCACAGAAATTAAAATACGCTGCTAAATTTTTGAGAAATACAAATATGTCAGTTACGGAAATTGCAAATGAAGCCGGTTATGAGAATATCAGCTTTTTTTATCAGAAATTTCAGGAGCACTACGGCTGCAGCCCGAAAGAATATCGAATGAATAAAACCAACAGTATCATAAAATAAGATCACCTGCAAACAGAGGCTTCCCCATTAATACAGGAAACCTCTGTTTGCAGATGATCTTTCTTCGTTCTTCTTTACTTATATACAGCCGTAAAATCCACCAGCTCCACATCATGATCTCTCAGCCACTGTTTCACAGCAGGATCACAGGCTGTCTCCAAATCCCTGCATCTTGCTGTTGTCAGGGAAGAATGATCGAGAATGTAGGCATCCACATATCCCGGGTGGAGGTGAATGATGTTAAATTCAAAGGGGCTGGTCAGAATCCCAAACCGGTCTTCAAAAAAATCCTGGGGCGTACACCCTCTGTTTAAAATTTCCATAGCCAGAGGATTGCCCGTCATAATCTCATGAACCGGATGCCACAGGTCTGTTTCCACCTCCGGTTCTGTCATGCAGTGGATCTGAAACTCTGCGGCTGCCTGATGAAATCCCTTGCAGACGTTTTCATTAATGACTGAATGACCTTCAAAATGATTTGGGAGATGTCCGGTCAGTTCTTCAAACCGTTTTATCTGGGCAGCCGTTTCCTTATAACAATCCTCTGCAGTAACCACAATATCCCCCAGACATTTCTGGTCTGATTCATCCTCCCGTTTCCATTTATAGGAGCGGTAAAACTCCCCGTTTTTATCCACAAGTGATAGAATCAAATCCGGATTGCACACCGGCTTTCCCTGAACAAAATTAGTATGGACAACCAGATTTGCCTCCGGTACCTCTTTCTTTGCAAGCTCCACTCCGTGAGGCGCTGCTTCCATATTGCTCATCAGAGAGAGTACCGTTACGATCCCTTCCCGGTAAGCATTTACTGCTCCATAGTTATAACCTTTGCTGAAGCCGAAATCATCGGCTGATACAATCAGTTTTTTACTCATGCGGTATCTCCTCCCGTCCCCATTCCTTTAAGAAATCCGGATTAAAAACAGGCCCTTCAGCCATATCGTATACCTTCCTGCCCAGAACAAATGTAGCAGCAGCCCGGTAATCATCGGTTATGACTGTAAAATCTGCATCTTTCCCTGCTCTTATGGAACCTTTCTCTTTGTCAAAGCCATACTTTCTGCAGGGATTTAAAGAGAACATGGGCCAAACAGTTTCCATTGGCATTCCCAGCTTTTCAACCAGCACACTTACCCCATAGAGAACAGGCTGGCTGGAACCCATCAGACGTCCGGTATCTGTTAATACAAACCCGTCTTTTGATACATTGATTGTCATTCCCTGTTCCAATCCACGATAACTTCCTTCCGGAGCACCGGAAAACGGTGTACAGTCAGATATCATCATGAAATATTCCGGTTTCTTAATCCTGAAATAAATCTGAAGCATCTCCGGACAAATGTGCATTCCGTCACAGATTACCTCACTTGACACCTCATCATTTAAAAGCGCTGCTCCCAGCCCTCCCACATCTCTGTGGTGCATGCCGGTCATAACATTGCCTGTATGAGTCGATACGGAAAATCCCTTTTTATAAGCCATTCCTGCTTCTTCATAATTGGCGTCACTGTGTGCAAGAGCAAGGGTAATTCTTTCTGACAAAAAATATTCGATCACCGGATTTATTCCCGGAATCTCCGGAGCAAGGGCAACCAGCTTTAACAGTCCCTTTCCATCCGAAACCATCTGCTTTGCAGTATCAATTGACACCTCTGGCCAGCCTGTCTTAATTCCCTTTTCTCCCGTGCGGTTTAACCACGGCCCTTCACTGTGTATCCCCAGTATCTGAGCTCCTTTTAAATTCTCTGCCGCCGCGTCTGCGACAGCAGAGATCATGGAAAGACCGGCGGTGGGGAATACACCGGTTATACCCTGGGAGGCACAGCCTTTTAAGTATCCGGCTATTGTTTCCCTTGTTCCTTTATCCATCAGCCCGTAGCCACAGGTTCCGTGATTGTGGGTGTCAAAAATACCCGGTATAATCCTCATGTTTTCATAATCAATCACGTCCTCTGCGTCAGTGCTTTTCATAAATTCTTTTATTTTTCCTTCCTCAATTACAAGGAAGCCATCCGTTAAGCCATCCTCCATATAAATTCGTTTTGATTTGATTATCATTGGCTATCCTTTCCAGATTAGAAAATCCCAATAAAGGCTCCGATAAAGGCAATGGCGAAAATTCCAACGATCAGCTGCACTGGCCGTCTTCCCTTTTTAATGAGACTCATCAAAAACAGTACCAGAATGATGCTTAAAATACCTGGGAAGATGGAATTTAACACATCTGCCACCACTACGGAGGTCTGACCCATGTGAATTGTCCAGTTAAGTGGAACATTGACAATTCCCGCTGTCATGGCACCAACCATCATGACTCCTAAAATAGAAGCTGACTTTCTAAGAGCCGGCATTAATCCGGAGCTGAAAACCTGGTCTATAAATGAGGTTCCATAGATATATCCGAATTTCACACAGAAATATTTTAATACAGACTGGGTCACTCCATAAAGGAGAATGAAAATCGGAACTCCCAGAAAATTCCCCTGTGAACAAAGTCCAATGGCTACTCCGGCTGCAATGATTCTAAGACAGTTAAAGAACAGGGAATCAAACATACCAGCTGTCGGTCCCATCAAAGCCGCCTTGATGCTTTCAATGGTTTTTCCGTCAACGGAATTCTTTTCTTTGTGCTCTTTCTCCATGGCATAGGATAAACCTGCGATAAAGGAGAAGGGAACTGCGTGGGTGTTAAAAAAGTTCTGATGGCGTGCATATGCCTCTTTTTTTCCATCCGGATCGTCCTTATAAACCTCTTCAATGGCTGGCTGCATAGTAGTGGTAAAGCCATTGGCCTCCATCTTTGTCATATTGAAAGACAGGAAGGTTAAGTGAGAGCGGATAAACATGGATTTTAATACTTTCTTTTCTGTATTGTCCAATAATCTCTTTTCCATTAGAAGAAATCCTCCTCTTCCTCAGATGGCTTCTGCTCAGCAGCCACCCTCATATTTTTCATATCGATCAGCTGCTTTTCATAGAAGAACATGGTGATTGCGATGGCAGCTCCGATAATGGCAATTGATAAGGAATCCATTTTTAAAATTTTCGCCATAATATATCCTACAAAGAAGAAGCTGGCTACCTCTTTTGACCAGATCATGGAAATCAGGATTGCAAATCCCACTGTAACCATCATACTGGAGGCAGCTGTAAGGCCTGTCATAAAGAATGCAGGAAGTGCATTTAAAGCCTGGTTTAAACCGGTTACTCCATAAGCAATGCCAAGGAAAATGATAATGACATTGGGCAGCGGATAAATAAGTCCGGAAAATACAAGGTTCTGTGCAAGAAAGTTTCCTGGTTTCCCAGATACTGCAAGTCTTTCCCAATAAGGTGCCAAAGCGGAGCTGACCGATAAGAAAATACTTGATAAGGAAGCCATAACCGTTCCGATTGGAAGCGCAATGGCAAGACCGGTTTCCACATCAGAACCGGTTAATACGGTATAGCACACAGCAACAATACTAGCGGATAGCGCATCTGCCGGAACAGAACCTCCGATGGCTGAAATCCCCATAAATATGGACTCTAAGGATGCCCCCATAATGATTCCGGTATGGAAATCCCCCAGTAAAAGGCCCAGAATCGGAGCTACCACAATGGGACGGTTTAAACACTGCCATGATAAAATATAAGGATCCATAACATAGAAAAACCAATACGTAAGAGTACCAATCAATGCAACTGACATAATGGACATAATCCTTCCCTCCTTAGCTAAGTACTTTTAATAGTTCCTCCGGAGTGTCATCCGGGACTGTCTGGTAATTACATTTGATGCCGGTTTCCACCACCTTCTTTAATTCCATCATTTCATTTTCATAGACGTATAAATTTTTTCGGCAGGTTTTCCTTGGTTCCCCATCAGTCTTGGGTGCAACTCTGCCGTAATTGCCTACATTCACAAGAGGAATGTCCGGAACCTGTGTTACCACTTTAAGCAGTGCAGAAGGATTGCTTACAATCACAAGAATCTTATGATCTGCTGCCTTGGGATTTTTTAAAAGCTCAATTGCTGCGTCCACATCCTTAATTGCCGTTTTTGCTGTTGGAGGAGCCGCCATCATTAAGGATTTTTGAATCAGGGGATTTGCAGCAGCCTCATCATCAGCCACTACAATCCGGTCCACTCCCGTATGCTGGGACCATTTAATTGCCACCTGTCCATGAATCAGTCTTTCATCCAGTCTTATCATTACGATCATAGTCTCACGCTCCTTTTAAAAAAAGTCTTCCTCTTCGGGCATCATTTCTTTTTCCAAATCTACAATACAGAGCATTTCTCTGCTCTGGGTTATTAATTCATCAAGTTCTTCTCCTGAAATACGTTCTCTGCCTGCCAGTCCTATCATCAGTGCCAGATTTGCACCTGCAATCAGAGTCGTATCCGGCCGGTTAAGAAACAGGCTCATAGCCTGATTCACACTGCTTCCATAAAGATCAGAGATAAGTAAAACCTGTTCCCCCTCATTTACCGTTTTAAAAAACTGCTCCAGCTCTTCCTTTACCGAACGTTCATCTACATATGCGTCGAAAACGGTAAGATTGTCACACCTGCCATACAAAATCTCCATGGAGCTTTTTATACCGCTGGCAAGATGACCATGTGACGATACGAATAGTTTCATTTCCCTCTCCTCCTTTGATAGTTTCATTATATTACTTAAGCTTCCTTTTTTCTATGTTCACATTTGTCTCCGATAAGTGAAAAGCACTAATTCAGGAGTTGAATTAGTGCAATTTTTTGCATGGTAATATTATTCATATTTTAGGCATTTTTCAATCATTTCAAACAATACAGGGCGCCCCCGTTCAGAAAAGGCTTTTATATTGGAATATTCAGAAAACAGTTTTCTAAAACTGTTTTCAAATGCCTTCACTCTCTTCCAGTCATCCCTCCAGTCCACGGATACAAACAACAGATACTCCACCTCTTTCCCTCTCCAGGTACCTGATTCGTTCAGACAGTACAGTTCAATACACTCTTTTTCACAGAAGGAAGCAGGAAGATAAAGCATCACAGACTTCGCTGATAAATATCCGGTATCGTAAAAGCTGGCTTTCTCTAAATACTCCTGAATGCTCTCCCTCTCTCCGGCTGTTTTTCCGTGCCGGAATGAAAGAAACTGAAGGAACTGAAGTTCGTCGGTATAACGGTAATTTTTGTTGATTTCAATCTGCTCCTCAGGCGGAATAAGCGATTCGGTCTGATAGGCTTTGATTAACTGCCGGTTAAAAAGCAGATCCATTTCCTTTTCGCTGCTTAAGGTATGGATGACGCAGCAGGGAAGATCATAATGATAAGCGATTTCACTGGTATCCGTTAAAACGGCATCATATTCCTCCTGATTCATTCCCCGTATCTCATACAGCTCCGCAATTGTAAAGGATTCCACCAGATGTTCATATCTGCTTATGACTCTTTTCTGAACAATTTCATTAAGTCCTAATCCATTGGAATTGACCAAGAGCAGCTTCTGAGGCCTGATATCATACTCGGTCAGAGATGCCCTCTTAAAAATCAGGGAAGCCATCTGGGAATAGAAGGAAACTGAAATTGTAATGTTCAGCCGTTCCTGCAAAAATCTGGCTGCAGTAGAAGCCAAAGCTGCTGAAACAGGGCTGTTAAAAGCCTGATTTTCATAGTCGTACCAGAACCGGTACTGCCCCTCCAGTCCAAAGTGAATGCTGATAAAAAGAGAAATCAAAAGGCTTAGCAGTTCTCTTTTCGCCCAGGGGAAACGAAGTAAATCAATTCCGCAGATATGTTTCATATAATCCTGAAGCTCTGTCATGATACCCAGGGCATCTTCATAAAAGAGCGCGTATTCCATTTCCGGATGTTCTACATTCCACATATCCCTGCAGGACATCAGATATACAGCCAGAAAAACAGTCTCTTCTTCCGGTAAATCAAAACCTTCAAAGCTGCTTTTTAATCTGTTGTAAATCGCACCTGCTACCGCAAGCTCGTCTGTACCTTTCATTTCCTCATTCCAGCTGTCAGGCAGCTTTAAACGGTAACCGGCATTGCACCGGTTCCTGACGATAATGAAGTAGATTGCAAGACGCTGGGTGTTTGTATCCGTCACCTTAATCCGGGATTCTCTTAATACCTTTAAAAATACGTGCCTGATCTCCTGCCGTTCCTCATATCCGCATTCCGTCCATTTGGCATATTCCATTCCTGCATTGTCCAGTAAAACCTTATGAAAATGAACCGCAAACAACTCTGTCATCGCCATCCGCATGTGATACTCCGTACCAAACGTCCGTATCCCGAGACCAGGCTTGCTTTCTGTCTCCAGATGATAGCTTTTTAAAAAATTCATCACGCTGTTAACGGCTTCTCTTATGGCACTTCTGGACAAATAAAGCTCGTCCGCTATGTCCTCAAGCTTTGCAAAGCGGGAGGAAGAAACCAGTTTTCTTGCAATATAAAGAAACCTTGCATTGTCATCAGATCCGAAGTTATTGGTCAGACTGGACTGAAGCGAGAGGGGTTCAAAATACCGGTCAAACAATTCCCGGTCTTTCACCAGAATGGAATAGCCTCCGTTGCGCTTGGCAAAAAGCTCGGCTCCGTACTTAGGCAGAATGGATTTTACTTCTATCATTTCATACTTTATGGTACGGGCACTGACAGACAGTCTTTTTGCCAGTTCATCCGTCGTTATTGGGCCTTCGTTTACAGCCAGCTGGTAGATGATGCTTTCCTGTCTCCGTTTCATTCTGTTACCTCCTGTTTCAATCCATTATACCAAAAAGAATGCATCGCGGCACGAATTTTTAAGCACGAAAAAAGGAATGGAATAAAATAACTGGTCTGTTCGTTATTTTACTCCATTCCGTTCTTTATACAAGCCTGTATAGGTTAAAAATTATACCAGTTTGCTGTGAAGCCAGTTCTCATAGTGTTCCTGGATTCCGTCTTCTCTCGCCTGATTTTCAAAGCTTTCTGTCTCTGTGTCCACATCATTCATCTTATCTGCGGGAAGAGCACGGGCAGCAAAGGCATAGGCAGCCTGATCTTCTTTTTCTATATGACGCTGTAACAAGGCACCGTACCCCACAGCATTGGAAATGATATCCAGCTTATGGTCAGTCACGGGATTTTTTTCATATTCTTCAATTGCTGCTTCCAGCTGGGTAAGATGCAGTCTTCCCAGATCATGTTCAACCAGCATTCCGTTACGGATCAGCTTATCGGCAACAGGTCCCATATTTTCCATCATAATCCGGAATAAGATTTTCTCTTCCTTGCCATGATGATGCTTGTCCGCATAATTTCTGCCGAAGTCGATACATTCTCTAAGAAGAGCTCCGTCGACTTCTTTGCCTTCCACAATACCGGCACAGATCTTTCTTAAAAAACCGTTGAAAGCCAGAATATTTTCATGTTCCTTCATTAAAATATCGATTCCATTCATTGGCGGCTCCTTAATTCATACTCCTGATTTCCTGTATGATAAAATTGTACATCTGAACCTTCAAACATTCCCTCAATCAGGGCTTCTCTCAGGTCATAGTAGTGGTTCACATCGCCGTGGATCATATCCCAGTAGGGTCCATGAATTTCCACAGCCTGTCGATAAGCGAAAAGATCCGGTTCTTCCTTCACCAGCTGATTGACTCTGTCACAGGGCATTCCGTTTAACAAAGTATTTTCCAGATGCTCATAAGCCTGTTTTACAGATATGGTTCCTTCTGCACTGCGGTTCTTGCCAAATTCCTTCACCGCCTGTTTTATTTCATCAAGACGTGCCGGATCTCCTTCCAGAAGAGTGGTGACTGCATAAGCAAGACGATTTTCCACCAGGCTCACACGCTCCTGAAGCCATCCGTGAATGTTATCCGTATTGATGTTATCCTCTAAATTGCCTGTTTCCAGAGTACCGTATCTGGAAGCCATCTTCTCTCTTAATCCGTCTGCCCAGCCCTTTTCCTCTGCGAAAGCAACTATTGCATCTGTCATCCCATCCTGAAGCAGGATTTTATTATATAACCAGGTGTGAATCGGTCCTAAAAATGCGCTCATCTCATTCCTCTTTTCTCTATTTGTTTAATTGTTCCAGCACTTCGTCCGCATCAAGTCCGTGAACCATGCAGGCATCCTCTAAGGATTCCATCTGTGAGGATGGGCAGCCAAGGCAGTGCATTCCGCAGCCCATTAAAATCTCTGCTGCTTCCGGTTTGCTTCTTAAAATTTCACCAATATACATTTCTTTCGTTATCATCATTTCTTCCTCCTGTTAATTGAATGTTGTTAATTCATCAGTTATTTTCTTTAAATCTTGCTCTGGCATGGGAATAAGAGAAATAGGATAGTTCTCTTCCAGTATTGCCAGTAATTTACGTGTAATTAACTCCTCCATGGATTTATAATCCGGTATTATAAGAAAGGGACTATTCTGGCTGGCACTCTGTGCTGCGCTTTCACTCATTTCAGCCGTTTCTGCCACCACCGGAAGAAGGTCTTCTATGGTTAAGTCATAGCTTATGATAGACAAAGCTTTGTAAAAGAATTCATTTATTTTTTCATTTTCATATCCCTTTGCCATGGCAGGAAGAGCATAAACTGCGATTCCTTTGATGCCGGATAATATCAGGGACTTTAAAAAACGAATCTCTTCCTCGCTGGTCCGGATATTTTTCATGTCATAATCAGAGGTATTGCCGCAGACACTTTTACAGACTGCACACCCTGGAGCGATCCTGTCTTTTTCCCTTCTGACCTTTAAAAGCATATCTGACAGGGCCTGATCATCAAAACCTGCATCGGTGATTGTTGTTATTAAACCTTCCATCAGAAGTCTGGTTACGGCCGCCTGACGGATATTCATCTTACACGCTTTTGCCAGGCCGATGAGCGCTCCAGTCAGCTCATCACAATAACCGGACATTTGATTTTCCATCTTTTTGTACAGCCTTTCTTTAGAATATTACCACCAAAGACATCTTAAAGCATTCCTGCCCGTACACAGCATGAGGCTTTTTTGCCGGCATTACCAGGGTTTCCCCCTCGTTTAAAATAAACTCGGTTCCGTCTACGGTGAATTTTCCTGTACCTTCCAGAACTGTGACCATGGCATCACCATTGGATTCATGGGTGCTGATCTCTTCTCCCTTATCAAAGGCAAACAGGGTTACACTGACTGACTGATTCTGCACCAGAGTTTTGCTTACAATCTGGCCCTTTTGAATCTCAACTAAATCTGCTAACTGAAGGATTTCTTCCTGAGCTATATTTTTTAAGAGTTTCTCTGACATTTGTCTCCCTCCTTATTTTGTTCTTGTCTTTCTATGGCGATTATAATATAATATTATCATCATTTCTGTTGTTTTAACAACATTTTAAAAAAATTATTAAAAAATGGGACTTTTTTACACAAATGAACGGGAATCACACTTAGGAGGCACTATCATATGGAAGAATTTCTGCCTGTTTTAAAAAAATCAAGCTTGTTTTCAGGTGTCTCGCCTGATGAAATCAGAAGCATGCTAAAATGCTTGTCTGCACGAATGAAGCATTATAAAAAAGATGAATTTATTATAAGAAGCGGAGATTACATTCATTCCGTGGGAATGGTCCTTTCCGGTACTGCGCTGATTATACAGGAGGATTTCTGGGGAAAGCGCAGCATTATTTCAGAAGTAATGCCCGGGACGCTGTTTGCGGAGACCTATGCCTGCATCTCATCCGTTCCCATTGAAATGAGCGTCGTTGCTGATTCTGACTGTGAAATTATGTTTTTGGATTTTAATAAGATTTTAACTGTATGCACCTCAGCCTGCGGCTTTCACACCCGGCTGATCCAGAATTTCCTGTCGGCGATTGCCGGAAGGAATCTGGTCCTGACTAAAAAGATGCAGCACATGTCAAAAAAGACAATCAGGGAAAAATTGCTCTCCTACCTTTCAGCAGAGTCTTTAAAGAGCAATTCTTCCACATTTGATATTCCGTTTAACAGACAGCAGCTGGCTGATTATCTTTCCGTAGACCGGAGTGCGCTGTCCAATGAACTGAGTAAGTTACAGGCAGAAGAAATTCTAAGTTTTAATAAAAACCGGTTTACTCTGAAAGAGCAGGGACCGGAAGGATATTTGTAAATTATAAATCTGACTTTGGAATCGAGACTGTAAAGCAGCTTCCCGATTCCTCTTTGCTTTCTGCTTTTACGGTACCCCCATGGGCTTCCACAATGGATTTTACGATGGTAAGACCGATTCCGGCGCCTCCTGTTTTCCGGTTTCTGGATTTATCTGTACGGTAAAAACGTTCGAATATAAGAGGAAGCTCTTCTTCTTTAATTCCTATTCCTGTATCCGCTATTGTTACAACTCCATGTTCCTTTGTTTCATATACTTCAATCCGGATACTTCCGCCCTCCGGCGTATATTTGACGGCATTGGAAAGCAGGTTGGAAAATACCTGTCCCATTCGGTTTTTGTCCCCATTCACAAAAACCGGTTCTCCTTTAATGGCAAGAGCCAGTTTCTTCTTATTGATTTCTCCTGTCATATTCTCCGCTGCCGTCCGGACTGCTGAAAATAAATCCATGGAACCTTTGTTGATACGAAAACCATCCCCTTCAATCTTTGCCAGCTGCTCCAAATCAGCTACCAGAGTACCCAGGCGTTTTACTTCTTCAAGACAGCTTCTTAAACGTTCTGGTGTCGCCTCCCACAGTCCCTCTGTCATTGCTTCCAGATGAGTTCCAAGGGCTGTTAAGGGAGTCCGCAGTTCATGGGCAACATCAGCGGTGAGCCGCTTGCGCAGGTGTTCCTGCTCACTGAGATCGTCGGACAAATGGTTGATCGCTATGCCCAGATCTTCAAGCTCTTTAATCCTGGTGCCTGGTTCAAATTTAAGATCATAGTTGCCCGTTGAGATCTGCTTGGCAATATAGGCAGTTTTCGTAACCGGGCGGGAAATTCTGCTTCCTAAGAGACAGCCAACCACGATGGCGCAGATACCCGATAAAACTCCGATGACAAGCAGTACGATGTTCATCACTCGGATAAAATTAAAATCGGTTTCGTTCATAAAAAACGGGCCGTAATATTTAATGGAGACAGAACCCGTCTTCTTTCCATTTTGAGTCAGCTCATAGGTATGATCCACAAAACCGCCTTTTGCACCCCGTTCTTTCATCCGTGCGGAAATTTCGTTCATAATCTGCCCGCAAAGTCTCATATCGTGATTCTCTGCATCCCAGACCATGTTCCCGTCTGCATCGTAAAGCTTTACGATATATCCGTCATATAAGGAATTCATGCCGATTGCATGAACGTAATCCAGCCTCCAGCTTCTCTTAAACTCATCATACTGGCTCCCCAGTTCATCTGCGATATTATCCCGCCGCTCCTGACCGGTTTTGGTAATGTATTTTTCAAACTCCCAGTTAATGAGCAGGTTAGAGGCAAGTCCGATTAATGCAATGGTAATGAGCAGAGTCAGAAGTATGGTCATGGAAAGCTGTTTTCTTAAGGTCTTCATATTCATCAGCCTCCGAACTTATAGCCCAGCCCGGGAATCGTTAATACATAGGCGGGATTTTTGGGATCATCCTCTATTTTCTTTCTGATATTCTTAATATGGCTGTCAATGGCTCTGTCGTAACCGGCAAAGTCTCTGCCCAGTGCAGTATCAATCAGTTCCTCTCTGGTAAATACCTTGCCGGGATATTTAATCAGCGCGGATAATATTTTCAGTTCGCTTGGTGTAAGCGTGAGGCTAAATCCTTTTTTTATCACCTCATTTTTCTCAAAATCCACCACCAGATCTCCGTCTCTCCAGGAGTTTCGCTTCACAAGCGGCACCAGATCACTTTCCGTACGCCTTAGTACCGCCTCCACTCTGGCATACAGCTCCTTTAAACCAAAGGGTTTCATGATATAATCGTCTGCCCCCAGTCCAAGTCCGCTTACCACATCCTCTTCCTCCACTCTGGCCGTGAGCATAATCACAGGTATACGGGATTTTTTGCGGATGGCTGTGCAGATCTCTTCTCCCGAAATATCAGGCAGCATTAAATCCAGTATGACAAGTGTGATATTTTCCGAATCAAATATTTCCAATGCCTTTTTTCCGTTTTCAGCGGAGAATGTTTTAAATCCTTTACTTTCCAAGAGCATACATACCACTTCAAGAATCTTCGGCTCATCATCTACTACCAGTACATGCCTGCAGTTATTGTGCATTCTTTCACCTCAATTTTCTGGGCTTTCCTGTATGAAAAGAGGGAACCGGTCAATTCCCGGTTCCCGTCTTTCATTATTCTACTACATCATAACCCTGATCTTCAATCTCAGCTTTAATTTTTTCTACAGATGCTTCATCAGGATTGTGATCAACAGTCACGGTTTTTGCGGATAAATCAACCGCTACTCCAGATACGCCGGATAATGCTCCTACTGCTCCGGTAATTGCCTTTACACAATGCTCACATGCCATTCCATCCACGTTTATTACTGTCTTTGCCATTTCAATTTCCTCCATCATTCTAATTATTTTATATCAAAAGGCTTTAAAAACTTATTGACCTGCATTTTCTTTCCGTGTTCCATTACGGTAACGGGAGCATAGATCCAGCCTTCCACCTTCTCAGGGTCCACACCGGCGGCTATGAACGGCTCCGGCTCCAGGACAAACACAATGTCCTTATCCTGTGTTTTTCCGGTTGATGCACTGGTTTCTAAATCTTTCGCCCATTCAAACATATTTCCGCCGCCAAGCTTTACTCCAAAATGGTCCATAACCCCATGATAATTAATCAGGCTGCGGTCATTTTTTACAAGTCCTTCATATGCCGACAGGGGAGATTCGTCCGTATCCGCTAAACCGTCTTCTTTCAGCTTCATTCCCACAGTTATGAGATCATCGCTAACGTCGTAATCTGCCGGAAGCTTTCCTGTATCAAGGCCGGCTGAGATAAAGGGGGCTGCATCTGCCTGAAGCTTCAAATCATAACGGGAATTTTCATCGTTTCCGCTGCTCCAGGTAAAACGGACACTACCGTCAGGAGCAGTTAATGTATAGCCTTTGCCTTCCTCATCTTTCCTTACCTGATCCGGAATTGCGTTTAATACCATTTCATAGGACTGTACAGACTTTTTACCAATTACATCAGTGCTGCCTCCGGCACTTTCCACTGCCAGAAATACAATTCCTGCAACCACCAGCACACCAGCGGCTATTGCTGTCATTACTTTCTTATCTTTTAACATGTATTGTCACCTCTTTCCTGTCTCAGGCTTAAACCTCTTTAACCGCAGCGCATTGGTGAGTACGGATACAGAGCTTAAGCTCATGGCAGCCGCTGCAAAAATGGGGTTTAACAGGGGGCCGTTAAATAACAGATGTAAAACTCCTGCTGCAATGGGGATTCCAATTACATTATAACCGAATGCCCAGAAGAGATTTTGCTTAATATTGCGGATGGTGTGTTTGCTTAAATTAATCGCTGTAGGCACATCCATCAGATCGGAACGCATAAGAACAATATCTGCAGATTCCATGGCTACATCGGTACCGGAACCAATGGCGATTCCAATATCAGCCTGTGCAAGCGCAGGTGCATCGTTGATTCCATCTCCTACCATGGCCACCTTCCGGTTCTCTGACTGAAGCTTTTTCACCTCATTGGATTTATCCTGTGGAAGAACCTCAGCCAGAACTCGGTCAATGCCCACCTGTTTTGCAATAGCTGATGCTGTCTTCTTATTATCACCGGTGATCATCGCAACTTCAATTCCCATCTTATGAAGACGTTCAATAGCTGCACGGCTGGATTCCTTCACCACATCAGCAACCGCTACAATTCCTGCCAGTTCACCGTCTATGGCCACATACATAGGAGTTTTTCCTTCTTCTGCCAGCTTATCTGAAATCTCTTCCATGCCTGCCAGGGAAATATTCTGCTCATCCATCAGCTTTCTGTTTCCTGCAAGAATTTCCTCTCCTTCCAGACGGGCTTTAATTCCGCGTCCGGTGAGGGAATCAAACTGCTCTGCCTCCAAAAGGGAAAGTCCCGATTCCTTTGCTCCAAGAACAATTGCCTGACCCAGTGGATGCTCGGAACCTCTCTCAGCCGATGCCGTAAGCTGTAAGAGACGGTCTTTTGAAATACTTCCTGCCGGAAGTACGTCTGTCACTTTTGGTTTTCCTTCCGTTATCGTTCCTGTTTTATCAAATACGATGGTATTTATTTTGTGTGCGGTTTCCAAAGCTTCTCCGCCCTTAATTAAGATTCCGTTTTCCGCTCCTTTTCCTGTACCTACCATAATTGCAGTCGGTGTAGCAAGCCCCAGAGCACAGGGACAGGCGATAACAAGTACCGAAATAAAGATGGTAAGTGCAAATTTTAAATCTCCGCCTGTACCGATGTACCAGCCGATTCCGGCGAGAAGGGCAATCACACAGACCACCGGCACAAAATATCCGGAGACAATGTCCGCCATCTGCGCAATAGGAGCTTTTGATCCCTGTGCATCCTCTACCAGCTTAATGATCTGGGCAAGAGCCGTATCGCTTCCTATTTTTTCAGCTTTAAACTGGATTACACCAGTAGTATTGATAGATGCCGCATAAACCGGATCTCCTTCTTTTTTGTCCACCGGCATACTTTCACCGGTGAGCATAGATTCATCAATGGCAGTGTGACCGCCTGTAACAGTTCCATCTACGGGAATCTTATCGCCTGGCTTTACCAGAATTACATCGCCGATTACCACTTCATCAATGGGAATTTCCTTTTCCTGCCCATTTTCTAAAATTACCGCCGTTTTAGGGGCCAGACCCATAAGCTTTTTAATGGCCTCACTGGTTCTTCCTTTGGATACAGCCTCTAATGTCTTGCCAAGCATGATCAATGTGATAATTACGCCTGCTGTTTCATAATAAAGAGAATCTACTGCCATAAAATGTCCGGCTGCGATCTGAAATGTATTATAAATGCTGTATAAAACAGCTGCTGTTGTTCCGATTGCAATGAGTGAGTCCATATTGGGACTTTTCTGAAACAGCGCCTTAAAGCCAATGGTATAAAACTTATATCCAACTCCGATGACCGGTGCTACTAATATCAATTCAACCAGGGCATATAAAAGCGGATAGTTCATAGGTTCAAGAGCGGCTGGGAACGGAAGACGGATAAAGCTGATCATCGGTGCCATTGCTATATATAACAAAGGAAGGGAGAATACGGCAGAAATTGTAAATTTCGTCCACAGTGTTTTAATCTCTCTCTGTTTTCTGGCTCTGTCTTCATCTGCTGCATCTGCTTTATTCACTTCCAGTGCCTGATATCCTGCTTTTTCAATGGCGCTTTTAATGGCGGACAGTCTTACTTTTCCCGGATCATAGGCAACCGTAGCCTTTTCTGTAGCAAAATTCACAGATGAGCTTTCCACACCCTCCAGTTTTCCAATGGCTTTTTCCACACGTCTTGCACAAGCCGCACAGGTCATACCGCCAATGGGAATCGTGACATCGGAATTCTTCGGTTTTTCTGCCACTTCATAACCTATTTTAGCAACCGCTGTCTTAATATCAGATAAATTCAGACTGTTGCTGTCGTATTCTACAAAAAGCTTTTCGCTGGCAAGGTTTACAGAAGCCTGATTGATCCCTGACAGCTTTTTTACTGTTTTTTCTATTCTTTGTGCACATGCTGCGCATGTCATACCTCTTATATCTAAAGTTTGATTTTCCATTTCTTTCACCTCTTTTAATTGGCTGACGCCTCTTGAAGTTTTCGAGTACTCATGGTATTATTATGTCAGATATCGCAAATATTGCAAGTATGCACTTTTTAGTGATATAGTACCTAAAATGATACTAAAGGAGGAAACACCATGCCCCCAATCCATTGCGCCGGTTACAACTGTCCCGTAGATGCGACCTTAGATATGATCGGAGGAAAATACAAGGCTCTGATCCTATGGCATCTCATCGACCATACTTTAAGATTTGGAGAATTGCGCAAACTTATACCTCAGGCTACACCTAAAATGCTGACCCAGCAGTTAAGAGAACTGGAAGATAATAATTTAATTGTCCGGACCGTTTATCCTGTGGTTCCTCCAAAGGTGGAATACACACTGTCAGACCTTGGAAAAAGCATACGCCCCATCTTAGAGGCCATGTATAAATGGGGAGCAGATTACCTAAACCAAAATGGTCTGATCGTAAACTGCTCCATGAAATGTCCTGATTAAATTAGTAAGATTTTTTCCAGTTTGCAAATATCTGCCTGGACTCCTTTAAAAAGTCAGAAGAGATCGTGATGGATTCGTCAGTCACGGTCTTATTCTGATCGAATATAGGCCATGGATTACAGCCACCCGCTTCCACTTCAACCTGGCTCATAGGGAACCTGTTACCGCAGTTCTGGCATACCAGCTCGTCCCCATCCTGTTTATAGTATCCCCTTCCTGAATCATAGCATACCTGACATGTATTAAATGCAGTCCGTATGGTTCCATCAGGCGCTTTTACAGCCAGAACCTCCATTTTTGTACCATCTGCTTCTACGGGGTAAAAGGTAACTTTGTCGGAGATCTCAGATACCGGTATTACAAGATCTGCTGCCTGTATACTACCACTCTCTTTCGCCGTCTTTGAAGATTCGGTTTCCTGTGTTTTAGTCCCTGTATTGAAGCTGCAGGCAGTCAGCACAAATACGGTCAGCACCGCGGCTGCAGCTGTCTTAACTGCAGATACACCTTTTCTTTCATTTCCTTTTCTGTTCTGTTTCATCTTTATTCTCCTTTTTTTCCGTTATTCTCATAAAAAATAATCCTGCTATCAGAGCCGCTGCCGGCAGTATGCAATGCCAGTGACTATATAATAATTCCATAAACCGTTCTCCTTTCCCATCATATCAGAAATCAATTATCCGCAGCACGATCCCCCGGAACCCTGAAACGTATCCTCAGGCCAGATCATAGTCTGAAATTTACTCACTTCATCTTTCACTGCATTTAAATCAACGTTTTCCAAATCATCCACTACCTTTATATAACCATAAAAGGAATTGTCTCCTGTTGAAAAATCGAAGCTCTTTTCCGGTATAAAATACAGGGTATTTTCTCCCTTTTCCAGATACAGTTCAGTAAAAAAATCAGGGATCAGAAGATTTGTACCATAGTCGATATCCGACCGGTTATCAATAAATGTCCACTCTGTGTCCACACCGGCTTTCACCACCGCAACCGCAGGCTTAAATCCCTGGTCGGTCAGTTCCAGTGTAATTTTCTGAACGGGTTTTCCATTGTCATCCGTTGATTCCTGAGCAAGTACCACATCGTCAACCGGTATGGTGTAGCCGGCTGGAACCGGTTTTTGAGGCGCATATTCTTTTAACACCCCCTGGCTATCCTGTTGCTGGCCGCCATCTGTCTCTCCCTCTTTCGAAACATTAATAGACCCCCGTATCATACCCATCCAGCAGCTGTATGGGATCTTTCCTGTTTTGTCCGGCGTAAATTCCACCACGTTTTCTCCTGTATGAAATGAGTACTCGATACCGTATTCCCGTATGATCATCCGGTTATTACAGCCGTTTATACTTCCTGCCGGCGCGTCAATGATCCATTTTACCGGAATCCCTGCCTGGACCTTAATATTGGGATACCGTCCCGGACTTAAGGTGCTGTTGATCACCTGAACGCCGTCTTCGATTTTTATCTCACCGGAACCTTCCTGTTTGTTCCCACTGCTGCTTTCTAATCCAGGCAGGAAAGAAGAAGGACTGATTCCTGCTAAACTGATTCCCTGGGTAAACATGGATAGCCCCAGTACCACCACCAAAACCGCACCTGCAGTCATGACTCTGTTTGAAAATTTCTTTGAAAGAACCGTTGACAAGGCCCCCAGAAAGAACATCAGAGGGACTGTACCAAGGCTGAATAAAAACATGGAAAGCGCACCGGAAAACGGATTTCCGGTTGACAGAGCATAGATCTGCATTGCCTGAAGAGGTCCGCAGGGCATAAGCCCATTTAACAGACCTACAAAAAACGGACTGCTGCTTTTTGATTTTTCTTTCTGAATTTTTACCGCAATAAATTTTGGCATCCTGGGGTTTAGTCTGCGGAGCCAGGGGAAAATCCCCAGCATGTTGATTCCCATAATTACCATAAAAATTCCTGCCGCCAGCTTCAAAACACCCTGGAAGGTATTGGAAAAGGTCACTGCCGCTCCAATCCCTCCTGCCAGAAAGCCTACCGCGGTATAAGAAATAACGCGCCCCAGGTTATAAAGAAATGCAGGCCGCAGGGTTGCAATCCGTCCCTGGATTAACTCAGCCTGTCCGCCTTTCGGTATGCACTGGGAAAGGTTAATGCCGCCGCACATTGCCACACAGTGAACGGAGGTAATGAGGCCGATGATAAAGAGCATCCCGTATCCCATTGTTTCATCAGCCAGCTGACTGGGAACCAGGAGGTTTAACAGACCGGATTGTTCTAAAAGCATATACAGGGACGCAATGATGATTAAAATTCCCACTGTTCTGTTCGTATCTTTTCTTTCCTGTCCCTGATCAGGTAACACACTGTATCCCAGATTCTCAATAATTCCTGTTATACTCTGACAGGAAATAATATCCGTATCAAAAGTTACCAGAGCAGTTCCGGTATTATAGCTCACCTCCGCTTTTTCAATTCCAGCTGTATTACGTAATTTTTTTTCAATTTTATTCTGGCAGCTGATACATGTCATACCACCGATACGCAGTTTTTTCGTTCTGACTGCTGTTCCCATTACGCATCCTCCTTTTTCATTTCTGTATAGAAGAATAACAGGACCATATGTAAAAGTTGTGTAGATGGTTTCCGGACACAAAAAAAACACGCATATCTCATGCTGTCAAATGAGATACACGTGCCGGGAGACCAGTGTTTTATATAAGTATTACACAGCTGATTCCAGTTTCATGAGTGACTGAATCAGTTCCTCACAGATGTCCACAATATTTTTACCGTCTGTTTCTATAATAATATCAGCCGCACTCTTATAAAGGCTGGCCCGTCTCTCCATCAGTCCCTTTATATATTCCACATTCATGTTTCCATTTAAGATAGGGCGCTCATCACTGTCCTTTACCCTCTCTAATATGGTTTCGGGGCTGGCTGTTAAAAGCACTATTCTGCTGTTTTTCTTTAAATTCTTCACATTCTCTTCCCTGATTACCGCACCCCCTCCGCAGGAGATGATGGTCTGTCTGCAGTCCTTTAAGCTGTTGATGGCGCTGCTCTCACAGTTACGGAAATACTCCTCTCCGTACTTGGCAAAGATATCCTTAATGGGCATCTTCTGATCTTCCACGATTCTTGTGTCCACATCCACTTCATTCATAGCCAGCATATCTTTTAAATATCTGGACACTGTACTTTTGCCTGCTCCCATAAAACCAATCAGGGCAATGTTATAATGAAACAGGCTCCTGCTTTGTATACGTTTACTCTCTTCCACAATCTGACGGAAAATTCCAAGGAGTTCCTCTTTATAATCATGTTCACCGATTGCCCGGTTCACAGTCTCCTGCTGAGCTTCTTCCTGCTCCGGCTGAAATATGGGAAGTCCAGATGCTTTCTTGTATTCTATGATCTCCCCCATGCAGGATAGCCGTTTCATTAAAAGTTCCAGAATCTGAAGATCATATTGATTCAGATCTTTTCTAATTTCTTTCAGTTCTCTCATTATGCTTCTCCCTAAAATATCCGTTAGTATAATTTTTTACATTATACATACAGCTATGGGGTATTGTAAAGCAATTCTTACGCCTTTTCTTCAAGAAAATGAATATATTCATCTCCCCATTCTCCCAGTGCAATCAGGACTTTGTCAAATTTATCGCCGATTTCACTTAAGGAGTATTCCACCTTTGGCGGAATCTGGGAATATTCTTTTCTTGCAATAAGTCCCTCTTCTTCCAGAGATTTCAACTGTCTGGAAAGTGTGGTATGGGTAATCTCCTCCGGCATCATCCGCTTCAGTTCATTAAACCGCACCGGCCCATCCTTTAATAAATAAAGGAGATATATGGACCATTTACCGGAAAGGACTTTTTGAGAGGTAACGTAAGGACATATACCAAATAAATCTTTTTTATCCATATAGGTATCCTCCATGATACTAGGTATCATAAAATATCGTAGTTTACAAATATATCATACTCGATATAATAATCTTGTAAACAAATTATATCATGGATACCTGAAAGGAGCAAGAGCGATGAACGAAATCCTCAATTACTTAAAAGAATGCGGTACATTTTATTTAGCAACCACTGAGGGAGATCAGCCCCGTGTACGTCCCTTTGGTGCTGTATGTGAATTTGAAGGAAGGCTTTACATCTCAACCAACAACCAGAAAAAAGTATTCGATCAGATGAAAAAAAATCCTAAAATTGAAATTTCCGCTATGAATAAGGGAACATGGATCAGACTGGAAGCCGAAGCTGTATGGGATGACCGCAGGGAAGCACGTGCTGCCATGATGGCAGACAACGAGGCTGCTCTCAGCCGTATGTATTCCGTTGACGACGGTATTTTTGCAGTTTTATATTTAAAGAATGCAACTGCAACAATTTTCTCCTTCACTTCTGAGCCAAAAGTTGTTACATTCTAAATCATAACGGAAAACGGCAGCTGATAAACTGCCGTTTCCTCAAAAAATTCTTCTGTTATTTTAATCGGAATTTCTCCACCTCTTTAGAAAGTAAATGAGCCTGTGCCGCCAGTTCTTCACTGGAAGAAGAACTCTCCTCAGCAGTGGCTGCATTGGTCTGAATGACTGCAGTAACCTGAGAAAGTCCCTGATTAATCTCATCAATTACAACGGCCTGTTTGGCAGATGCCTGTTCTATTTCTCCAACTGACCGTCCCACAAGCTCTGATTTTTCTCCTACTCCAAGGAGCAGTCTGGCTGTTTCCTCCGCCAGTTTCTCTCCCTCAGATACTATTTTCTCAGAGTTTTGAATCAGATCCGCGGTCTGTCTGGCTGCCTCTGCGGATTTCCCGGCAAGGTTTCTTACCTCGTCAGCTACAACGGCAAAGCCCTTTCCTGCTTCGCCTGCACGGGCGGACTCCACTGCAGCATTTAGTGCAAGAATATTTGTCTGGAATGCAATATCCTCAATTACTTTTGTTATACTGGATATCTTTTGTGATGCAGTTCCGATATCTTTCATTGCAGTGTTTAATTTCTGCATATATGCATTGCCCTCTTTCAGGCCTTTTCCGGTATCTTCAATATAAATGGTGGCTTTCTTCACATTTTCCGCATTTTGTTCTGCTTCCTTTGCTATACTGCTCACCGACGCGCTTAATTCTTCCACAGTTGCGGCCTGTTCCGTGGTTCCTGATGCAAGAGCCTGGGCTGCTGATGCCACCTGGGCGGAACCTTGGTTTACCTGGTCAGCGGCAACACTGATCGAAAGCAGCGTCCGGCTTAAATCATTCCTTATTTTCTGTAAAGCAAGACCAAGAACGTCTTTCTCAGAGCGCAGAGGAACCTCTGTTGTAAAGTCACCGTTACTGATCTCTTCTGCTGCATTTACCTGTTTTTTAATACTGCCGGTCATTTGCATAAAAGCACCTGCAAGCTGCCCGGTTTCATCTTTTGAATCAATATTCTCCAGATTCACATCGATATGACCCAGTGCAATACGGCCTGCAGCTTCCACAACTTCAGTGATCGGGCGGCTGATCATGACGGATATTCTGTTTCCTAAAAACATGCCTGAACACGCACCAAATATTACGACCAGTATCAAAATAACAATGAGAACGTCAGCAGTAATACGATTGTCATTGTTCGTATTATGTGCCTCGCCCATACGGTTATCTATAAGAATATCAAAATTATCAAACATTTTCTGGATATTGTCGCTTTCATTTAAAAGCTCAGCATATGCTTCTTCACTTTTCCCATCTCTTGCCTCTTTCAGACATTTCTGAATAGCAGGTTCAAAAGAATTATTAAACAGTTCCACCGATTCATCAAGAAGAGCATAAGACGCAGGATTGGTGATTGTTTCACGGTACTTTGCTATATTAGTCAGAAATTTTTCCTTATCACTTTGAAATCCCTGTTCCAATTTATCCAGCTCACCGCTGTCACCAGCTACAATTACCATTGTTCTGGAATCAATACGAAACTGGTACAGTCCCTCAATAGCTGCAATCAGATTTTCTATTGGCGCTGTCTGCTTTTCATATAAATATGTATCCATAGCGCTGATTCTGAAAAGCCCCGCAACTCCAGCCCCTCCCACAAGAAGCATAATCAGTGTCAGACATAAAAAACCCGTCCGCAGCTTTCGGGAAATACTGTAATTCTTAAAATTCTTCATTGGATTTCCTCCCTGTTTTATCTTTTGCAGCTAGTACCATATTACTGGACGCAGTATATTTGGTACTGCGGTAATCTCACATTATTCCTGATTAAAAGCGTACAAAACCTTTCTATGACGGTGATTTAGACGGCGTTCTTTTCCTTTACTCATACACTTTGTTTTGCCAGTCAGAACCCCTGTCCGGGAGAAGAAAAAGAGTTTTCTCTTCTAATTATGACGTGAATTATGACGGCGCTCATCTTTTTACAGTTAAAATTTAAAGATAATTATTTCGTCAATTAATTTAGTTTATATTTTAATATGTTTAATTTATAGAATTACATCCTAATTTGACAAACAATATGTTTGCGATGTATAATATATATTGTCAAAAAATACATATTTTTGTAACCGCAGTACCAAATATACTGTGAAAATTCATACTATTTTAACTAACAAAAGAGCGCAGGCACCTCCTCATTTTCTAACGAATCAGCACCTGTACTCTTTATTTTTCTATTATTATTCAGACATTAACCGTTTCTCCCCTGTAATATTTTGAATTTCATCAATATCCTGGGTAACTTCTAAAACACCCAGATATTCTCCCGCTTCGCTGCGCACGGCATAATAACGAATCAGGATATACTTTTTACCCATTCTGATCCAGAAATCTTCCTCATCTTTTACACCATTCTTAAAATCCTCCACAATTTTTTCAACGATATGGACACTTGCAGGCGGATGGCAGTTGGAAACATTTCTGCCAAGTATCGTTCTGGTTCTTGGAAAGGCTCTGCTCTTTCCCTCGGAGAAATATTTTACTTTATCATCCTTGTCCACAAACGTGATATCAAAAGGCAGAGTGTTTAGTAAAGCAGTCAGTTCTTCTGTTTTCATCTCCCCCGACGGAAGTTTCACAATTCCGGCTTCCGGCTCAGTTGGTGTGTTTTCTTCTTTGTCAGTTTCTTTCGGCTCCCACTGCGGCACATCCTTAATCATATAGCCGATTTCACCGCTTCCGTCTGCGATTGTTTTCCATTCCTCCTGGGTGAGGTTCTCCAAAAGCATGGGGACCATGATATTTTCTTCCTTAAATATCATTTCCTCGATCTTATCAGCCATATCCTGCGTTTTCCTTATGAGTGTTTCCGTTTGATCTGAATGTCCCTCTAACAGGGCGGCTACTTCTTTGACCCTGGCTCTGATCTCGTCATCTACTCCCCACATAACCTTGGGCGGAGCCGTGATTCCATATTTCTCCATATACGGAAAATATAAATTTTCCTTTTTCTTATAATGAATGCTTAAATCCTTCAACTGATCCACTCCCGCTTTCAGCTGCTCCACTGCACCAGGATCATCAATCGCCGTCAGAGACAAAAAAGGACGGATTTCCTTTTCCAGTATGTGAGAGATCTTTTTATTTTCCTTAACCAGCACATGAACCGGGTGCCCGGGAATGAGCGCCGGCTGCTCCGGCTGATGGATTTCCTCTATTGATCCCTTAAATACCGCTGCATGAACATCACAGAGCTTCTGCACCTCTTCAACCGGAAGTCCCTCTGCAATCAATGCTCCTTCTGCTTCCGAGATCTCCATAGCTGACACTCCGTGAAATACTTCTTCAAACTGGGTTTTCACTTCATCCACTGTTTTTCCTTCATGGAGCTGCCGGATAATATCTTTTATTGTCTTTTGTCTCATCTGACGGTTATTGATGTATTCACTCATAACAGTTCTCCTTTTCTCACTTTATAATGAAGTAATAAAAACACCTCTGTCTGATTCTTTACTTCTTTTTCAGAAAGAGGTGCCTTTAGTGATTATTCTACTTTAATTACAGAGACCGGACAGCTTTCCTGTGCTTCCACTGCCGATGATTCTACAGCTTCAGGTACAGTATCAACGTAAACTTCTGCAGGACCATCATCTCCCATTCTGAATACTTCGGGACAAATTGACGGGCAAAGTCCGCATTCAATGCAGCCCTCTCTATCTACTTCTGCTATCATTTTTTTAACTCCTTTCTGTTCTGTCCCGGGGACAGCTTTCATTCTTTGACCCTGAATGCACTTTTATTGTTGGTAACTTTTATAAAAAATATCCATTAATTTTATATAGAATAAAAGAAAAAAGAAGATCTGAATAGTCCGGCCGCTTACTTTTAGGCCGGACTTTTCAGATCTTCCCTTTTATTTACTGATCACTCTTACTTTCTTTTATCAAGATATTCCTGACCAAGCACATCTGCGGCAATTAAAGCATCATAAAGCTGTTCTGGAGTTACATCTCCGATCATATTATGGATGCTTTCCCCTTCTGCGCATGCATTCTTAGCCGCAATGCGGACTCTCTCTTTATCTGTTACTCCGATTTCTTTTAAAGTTACCGGCAGACCAACGCTTACACAGAATTCAAGCACCTGATTAAACTCAGCTGCCGGTGCATCTTCCAAAACCAGCTGTGCCAGCGTACCGAAGGCAACCACACTGCCATGCATTGTGGCTTCACATTCTTCCAGAGCCGTAAAACCATTGTATACGGAATGAGATACTGCCAGACCGCCGTTATCAGCGCCTACACCGCTTAAATAAGTATTGGCTTCGATTATTGCCTCCAGCGCTGGTGTAACAATTTGATTCTCACAAGCCTTCAGCGCCTTGTAGCCGTCTTCTAAAAGAGTTTCATAGCAAAGTCTGCAAAGAGCCATGGCTGATTTTGTGATTCCTCCATTTTCCAGGCTGGGAGCCTTTGCCTTTTCACAGGCTCTCGCTTCAAAATAAGTACCCAGCGCATCGCCCATTCCGGCAACCAGGAACTTAACCGGTGCGTGAGCGATAATATCAGAATCCACAATTACTGCATCCGGATTTTTGGGATAGAATATGTAATGGGAAAAGCTTCCGTCATTGTTGTATATAACGGATAAACCGGTACAGGGAGCATCCGTTGCTACTACAGTAGGAATGATAACAACCGGCAGCTTCTCATAATGAGCCGTTGCCTTTGCCGTATCAATGGCAGATCCGCCACCAACTGCAGCCACACAGTCAATCTGATTCTCTCTGACAATCTTTTGCATCCGTTCTATTTCTCCGATGGAACTGATTCCGCCGAAGATCTCGAATTTCACTTTCGCACCTTTTCCTTCAAAGCTTTTCTCAATCTTTTCATGGCAGTTTTTATATCCGCTGTTGCTGCAGATAAAAAGAAATGACGTTCCAAGATCTTTTGTTTCTTCATAGACCTCTGATAAAGCGCCCTGCCCCTGTACGTATTTTAAAGGTGATCTCATTAGTTTCAGCATAATAGTCTCCTCTCATCAATCAGTAAAAAAATATCGTTTTATGCTACGTCAAATATACGCCTGTCATGCAGAAATGTCAATATTTTAACGAGATATAAATTCAGATATACTTCAACTGATCTGATGGATGCAGAGTTTAACATGCCACAATTTCCTTAATCATGAATTCCCTTCCCCCCATCAGTTCCCAGGAAAAGCTTTGACAGAAGGGACATTTCATATATCCTTCTGTTACATGAAACACTTTATTGCACTGCCTGCAGCGGCCATTGGCAGGAATAATTTCGATATCCAGACGGGCATTTTCAAGAATTGTTCCCTGGACTGCGGCGGGATAACACTGCTCCACATAATAAGGAACCACAGAAGCTATCTCACCGATCTGCAGCACCAGGCTTTCTACCTGTGATAAGTTCTGCTCCCTGACCGCATTTTCCACAATCCGGACCACTTCAGACATGACCCCCAGTTCATGCATTCCATTCCTCCTGATATCTTCTTTTACACAGCCGCGTCTGTTTCCGCCAGGGCCTTCACGTTGCGATATGACTTTAAATCTGTATAAAGCTCCGGTCCGTATGGGCTGCGATGCTTTTTCCAGATATTGATCCCCATATACACAGCTACTGCCGCATTGGATAACAGTGCGATCAGGCTGACTGCAAAATAAATTCCGGGCTTATAGGAAGAATCCACACGGAATTGTCCCACATCCTGAAATCCGGGGAAGGTCTGGGCAAACATGCACCAGAGAGCAAGTGTCTGAGCCCGGTGCTGCAGCCATGCACCCTTTCCGATGGTAAATGCGCACAGGGTAGGTGCAAGCAAAAGTGCAAGCCCGCAGTACCATGCATGATGGGGCAGACAGTTATAGGTATAGGCAAAATTCCATATATCATAGGCTGCAATCCAGAACCAAAGCATGTCAGGCCAAAGCATATCCCTGCTCTTGTCTTTTTCCGTTACCTTCCTAAGGCAGATGCCAAACCAGCCCGTTATGGTAATTATATTCAGAATTCCTGCTGCCGCATTCATAAAATTCCACGGACCTCCCATCAGAAGTACGGAAACATCCGCAGTCGCATCCTGAGCTATGGTATGGTATGTCATTCCAACTTCCAGATCTCTTGTCACCGCTTCCATGATATTGACAGCCAGAATTAACGGCGGAAAGCAAAGAGCAAGACGGCTTTCGCAAAGCCGGAATACCGTTTTGTCCTTTCTTGTTCTTTGATAATGCCTGATCAGCCAGAAACCGATGCAGCCTGCAGTGGCTGAATAGACCTTCGCAAGATGAAACCAGTCTGTATATGTACTCTTTTTCATTCCTGTAAACCAGAGAGCGGATAATGCGGCGGGCATCACGAAGAAAAACAGGAAACCAATAACCTTATAACGCCGTGACACCTCATTTAACAGAAATAACGAGGCAAATACCAGAAGCCACACCAGCAGATAAGTGCCGGGAAATGCTCCTTTTGCTGATTGAAATACAAACATGTTACTACCTCCATTCAAAATTTACGTTCTTTGTTTATATTTTAACACTCTATTTTTGCATTTGTCAAAATTTTTCTTGTATTTGACTGATTATTAGAGGTTTTTACTGTATTTTTTATTGATTTTTATATAAAATCACCATATAATTAGAATCGTGGTTACTGGCTCAGCCAGAAGCAATCACATAAGAACAGGGGGAATGTGTTATGGAGTTTAAAAAGCTGTGTGCGCCTACATTAAAAGAATTGTTTATAAAGGAACTGGAATCCCAGATACTGTCCGGCCGGCTTCCAATCGGGACCAGGCTGCCGCCTGAACGGGAGCTGGCGGCTTCCATGCAGATCAGCAGATCCGTTGTCAATGAGGGCGTTATGGCTCTGGCAGAAAAAGGATTTCTTGACATTCGCCAGAGACAGGGGATTTTTATCGCAGACTATAGAAAAGAAGGTACGCTGGATACCTTTCTGTCAATTGTCAATTACAATGGCGGAGTCCTTCGAAAAGATGAAGTACGGTCTATTCTGGAGCTTAGAATCGCACTTGATACTCTGGCGGTTGAGCTTGGCTCCAAAGAGATCACAGATTCAGAACTTTCACAGCTGAGGGGATTTACGGAAGCCATTGGCCGGGCTTCCTGCGCTCATGATGCAGCAGAATCTGCCTTTGCTTTCCATCATCATCTGGCACTGTTTTCCGGAAATACACTTCTTCCTCTGATTTTCCGCTCATTCAAAGTTCTGACTTATTCTCTTTGGATTCGTTTCTGTGATTTATATGGGATACCGGCTCTGTATGAAAACACAAATGAGCTGTGCACCATGATTGAAGAACGGGATTTTAAAGGAGCTGAGGGTTATCTGAAACGGTCTCTGTCAGAAAGTATTGACGGTCACCGGGAAATATATTATTAAACAAAGTCAGAAAAAGCCGGTTATATCAGCTTAAGCAAACACTAATATAACCGGCTTCTCATGAAAATCCTTTCACCTTTCATCCATATAGATCTTTAAAAATTCTGCCATGAGCAGGACATAACTGAACATGAATACAAAACCCGCTGCTGCAAGAGGCCATTTCCTCTTTTTCTCCGGAATGGAAAGCCCGATTATCATGCCCACTGCACAAAGACAAATCTTTAATAATGCAAAATCCCTGATTCTGCACTGCCTGATATACTGGTCTGCACAGTCAATTAACTGTCTCATCTGTATGCCTCCTTCTTTCTTAATCTTTCGTGCTTAGTATATACCTATTGATTTTTTTTATTTAGGCGGATTACAAAAGGTTAAAATCTGCTTTACATCAACACCCATGTCCCGGAAACCGGACCACAAAAATTCAATCCTGCATATCCTGATTCTGATCAAATGAAGATCCGACGGAAGTTTCATCACATTCTCATATTTTAAATTTCTCATGACCAGGAAATCACGGTATTCTCCGCTCCCCGTTTCTATTATTTCAGCCGTACCTTTGATCTGCATTCCTCTTAACCGGTTCATTCCCTGGAAATCATTAAAAACAGCCACGGAGACATTGGGATTGAGCAGAATATTTGCGAACTTCTCGCCCCCCTCGCTTAAAATATAAAAAAATCCATCCTTATACCGGTATTCTATAGGGGTAGCACGGATTCGGTTCCCATACCCGGTTGATAACGAACAGGTATCGTGGTTTAACAGAAATTCTTCACAGATGTCAAGGATTTTTTTTTCATCCATTGCTGTAACGGGTGTATCCTTCCACTCCTTTATTCCCAGCAGCGTCTCAATATACCATTCCTGATCAAAACAAAGGTAATCCTGATCCTTTAAACCTGCCGATTGAAAAAATGCCGCTGTCTGCTTTCTGTCTTCCTTATTCAGCCGGCTTAAAACGAGGTTTCCGGCTACTGCGTCCTGAAATACCACGCAGCTTCCAAGAATTTCACTCACCGGCTGCAGATACCTCTTTGCGTTTTCTTTGGCAAGACAGGTACAAAAGAGTACTATTTTTTTTGTTTTCAGCCAGTCCAGATTATTTTTAATGCTTAAAACGGCCTCCTGTTCCAGCTGTTCACAATAAACAGGCACCAGCAAAACAACAAGATCCCATTGCTGTCCGTTATTCTGAAACTTAGATAAACGCATACATTTACCAGGTCCCAATACGAGTGCCGCCTGCTCTGCGGCCATTTTTGTAAACCCATATCTGCTTTCATATAAAACCAGAGTATTCTTCACACTTCCACCTCCCCTGTTTCATTCATATGCCCATACTTAAAATTTTAGAATTTCATAACGTTTTAATAAGTATACATCCTGTTGCTTTTTATAATAAAACATATTAGAATTGGTTTAATTAAATTCGATTGGAGGCAGCAGCTATGGTTCTGGATATTCCCACTATTTCTATAGTATATTTTTATATCAGTTTCATACATGTTCTCATTATGCTGTTTGTTTTCCGTATTATTAAAAATTATCCAGGTATGAATTGCATACTTTTCAGCTGTATTTTTTCCTCTTTAAGTGGATTTCTTTATGCACTCAAGTATGCTTCTGATTATGGAAACGTATTGGTATTCGTTTCCAATGTTTTCTTTTATTTTTCTATATTGGGCTTAAACATCGGCTTTTCCAAATTTCTTGACCTGCCTGTGGCTAAAAAGAAACTGCTGGCATTGACGATTCTATTTTTTTCTGGTAATCTCTGGTTTTCTTTTGTATGTGAAAACAAAAGTTACCGAATCATTGTATTTTGCCTGATTTTCGGTATTGTTTCATTTCTCAATGCGGAAAATTTAAACAATCATACCATTGATTCTGTACGACCGGCAACCCGTCTCATCGCCGCAGCCTGCATTCCTTACGGAACATTTTACATCATTCAGGCTTTGTTAATTTTCTATAAAGAGACGCAAAACTATAACATCAGTACCTTATTTTATCTTATGAGCTATTTTCTCTCCATTGCCAGCATCCTTTTATGGACCTATTGTTTCATTATCATGACTGTCCAGCGGGAGCATGCGGATAAAACGCTTGCAGAAGAACGGTTTCGTCTCATTTTTGAAACAATTCCCGATACCGTATTTATTTCTGAGTTTCCTACAGGAAAAATAATAGATGTAAATGAGACCTATACAATATTGACCGGCTATACAAAAGAGGAATCTCTGGGTAAAACTACTCTTGATTTAAAGTTCTGGAAAAACTCCGGTGACAGAGACCGCTTTTTTAAGATCATTGAGAAGGAGGGTGTCTGCAAAAACCTGGAAATCACCATTCTGACCAAAGAAAGAAAGGAATTAAATGCCCTGATATCAGCACAGACCACTCAGGTTGAGAACAGTACATACATCATCAGTGTAATCCGGGATATTACATCAAATAAGGCGTTGACGCTGAAGCTGAAAAAAAGCGAGGATACCTTTCAGGCAATTATGGAACAAAGTCCTATGTCTTTTATTCTTACCAATACATCAGGAGAGATTGAATATGCAAATCCAACCTTTTTAAAGCTTATGGGATATGAATTGCAGGAAGTACTGGGGAAGAATCCAAAAATCTTAAAATCCGGCTATCACAACAGGGAATTTTACCATAATTTATGGAGTACAATCCTTTCAGGAAAACAATGGAGCAGTGAAATCGTAAATAAAAAAAAGAACGGCGATTTAATCTGGGAAAATATAATTCTTACTCCGATTCTGAACGAAGAAGGCAGAATCATTCAGTTTCTATCCACTCTGGAAGATATTTCAGATCGCAAAAAGACGGAACAGGAGCTTAAAATCCAGGCAAGAACTGATATGCTTACCGGCATCATGAACAGAAGAAGCTTTATGGAAACAGCACAAAAAAGACTGTTGGATATAAAAGAGCACGGTCAGACAATAGCGTTTTTTATGATTGATATCGACCGGTTTAAAACCATCAACGATACTTACGGTCATAACATGGGAGACCGGGCGATCTGCCTGGTGACAGAAGAATGCCAGAAACTCATCAAAGGGGAGGATTTACTGGGACGAATCGGCGGGGAGGAATTTGCAGCACTGGTTCTGGATTTTGATGAATCGCAAATTGTACGGAAATCTGAAATCTTATGCAGAAGAGTTGAGGAGTTAGAATTTTATACGGAAAATCAGGAAAGAATTCCCCTTCATATCAGCATTGGCGTCACTTTCTTTCACCTTGAGTCAGATACGCTGGAGAGTTTAATGGAACGTTCCGACATCGCTCTTTATCAGGCGAAGAATGCGGGACGTAACAGAATATCCGTGATTTACTGAATAAAAAATCATGCCTGGGTTAAATTACTGCCCAGGCACAGTTTTTTTATTCCAGAGAAGCTCCGTTCGTCTCAATCACCTTCTGATACCAGTAAAATGATTTCTTTCTGCTGCGTTTTAAGGTTCCGTTTCCCTCATTATCCTTATCCACATAGATAAAACCATATCGTTTTTTCATCTCTCCCGTAGAAGCACTTACCAGATCGATGCAGCCCCATGGAGTATAACCAAGTAAATCCACACCATCAATATCCACCGCATCAATCATGGCTTTTATATGTTCTCTTAAATAATCAATGCGGTAATCATCGGACACAGTCCCGTCGGCCTCCATCACATCAGCGGCTCCCAGTCCGTTCTCCACAATGAAAAGCGGCTTCTGGTAACGGTCATACAGCGTATTAAGCGTAATGCGGAGTCCCAGAGGATCAATCTGCCATCCCCAGTCAGAAGCCTTCAGATACGGATTTTTAATGCTCTTCATCACATTTCCTGCTGTAGACTTCTTTAAGACATCCGGATCTGCGGATGCGCAGCGGGAGGAATAGTAGCTGAATGAAATATAATCAACGGTATTCTCTCTTAACATGCGGTAATCTTCCTCTTCTGCATTCAGGGTAATTCCTTCCCTTTCAAAGAATTTCTTTGCATAGGCAGGATACTGGCCTCTGGCCTGAACATCGATAAAGAAATAGTTATCCCGGTCCTTCTCCATCGCTTTCCACACATCATCAGGGCTGCAGCTGTAGGGATAAAAGTTCCCGGCTGCAAGCATACAGCCAACCCTGTATTCCGGATCAGTCTCATGGGCAAGTCTGGTTGCCATGGCTGATGCCACCAGTTCGTTATGTGCGGCCTGATATTTTACCTGGACTGGGTTCTCCCCTTCCTCAAAGAGTATTCCAGCTCCCATAAATGGCAGATGCAAAAGCATATTGATCTCATTGAAGGTAATCCAGTACTTGACTTTTCCTTTAAATCTGCGGAAAATGGCATCGCAGTAACGGACAAAACAGTCAATCAGCTTACGGTTCTTCCAGGAACCATACTTTTCTGCCAAAGCTAACGGCACATCAAAATGGCAGATGGTGATGACCGGTTCGATGTTATATTTTAAAAGCTCATCAATGACTTCTTCATAAAATCTAAGACCTTCCTCATTGGGCGTTTCCTCTTCCCCTGTGGGAAAAATCCTGGACCAGGAAAGGGAAAAACGATAACATTGAAAGCCCATCTCTGCAAAAAGGGCAATGTCCTCCTTATAGTGATGATACATGTCAATGGCTTCTCTTGATGGGTAATAGGAGTCATCAGGCAGATTTTTATAATCCATCTCTCCAAGCATGACAGGGAAACGGTTTTCACCCCATGGCACTACATCCACAGTTCCCATGCCTTTGCCGCCTTCTAAATAGCCTCCCTCACACTGGTTGGCTGCTGTTGCGCCTCCCCACAAAAAATCTTTTCTCATCGTTTTTACCATTCCTTTCTTTCAAATTACAGTAATCAATGTTTCTCCCGGATTTACATGGACTGCATCAGTGGGGATTACATCAGAAAATGTGTTCGGATTGGAGATCACTACCGGTGTAAGGATTGAATATCCTGCAGCCTGAATCAGATCCATATCGAATTTTAACAATTCCTGTCCCTTCATCACCCGGCTTCCAGCCTCTGTCAGCGGTGTAAATCCTTTTCCATTTAAATTCACCGTATCCAGTCCCACATGAATCACCACCTCAGCACCCTCTTTGGTCACCATTCCTATGGCATGTCCAGTGGGAAACAAGGCGGTTATGGTTCCGTCAGCAGGTGCATATACAATTCCTTCTTCCGGCATGACTGCAATGCCGGTTCCCAGTATTCCAGAAGCAAAAGCTGTATCCTCAACCTGGTCAAGAGCTACTGTATTTCCTTTTACAGGGCTTACCAGATTGAACTTTCCCGGCTTTCCTGAAGGCAGAACTTCTGAAATCTTCTTTGTTTCTTCATCCTGGTAAATGATAAAGCAGGCTGCAAAAGCAAGCAGGGATGCAACGACCACACCTGCTGTCACCCAGGGAATGCTGGAGGCATCGTTGTTTGCAGGATTAATAAAGGTAGGAAACCCAAAAATTCCCAGTGCGCCTGACATATACTTCTTAACATTACCTGCTCCAATGATAGCACCGCCAATGGAGGCAGCCACACAGGAAATAATAAAAGGTTTTTTCTTTGGCAGTGATATACCATAAATGGCCGGCTCCGTCACACCAAAGAGACCTGAGATCGTTGCCGGAATACAAAGACTCTTTAAGTTCTTATCCTTTGTTTTAAACATAACCGCCGCAACAACTGCAGTCTGTGCAAAGGAAGCTGCGAAATAGGGCTGCATGAAACTGTCATACCCCTGCATATTAAGGTTCATGATATAGACTGGAACCAATCCCCAATGGAGACCGAAAATTACAAGAACCTGCCAGAACGCACCAACAATTGCACCTTCTAATACAGGACTTGCATTGTAGGCAGCCTGGGTAAGGTAGCCAATAATTGCAGCAATGGAATTTGCCAGCGGACCAACCACAACAAAGGTTAACGGCGCGGCAATCATCAGGGTCAGAGTCGGAACCAGGAAGTTCTTTATTACATCCGGTATCACCCGCTTCCAGAACTTCTCGATCTTGGATGCCACATATACGGCAAGAATGATCGGCACTACGGATGACGGATAACCGCTTTTTGGCATAATAACAGGAATCTTCATGAATGTTGCATAAATATTGGATTCAAACATGGTTCCCGCAAACAATACTTCCATAACGTCCTTAGAAGTAAGTGCCACTACTTTAGGATAAACCAGAGCGCAGCCAAGTGCAATACCTGTAAATGGATTTAAACCAAACTTTTTTGAAGCGGTATATCCCAGAATTACCGGAAGGTAGTAAAAGAAGCCGTCCGCCACCGCATAAAGAAGCTGATACGTTCCGCTTTCCACAGTCAGTACTCCGGTAAATGTAAGAATTGCCAGTATGCCTTTAATAAGTCCGGTTGCACAAAATACACCTAATATGGGCTGGAATACCCCGGATATGGTATCAATCAGGGCTGAGAAGAGTTTCTGGTGCTTTTCCGGCTTTTCTCCGTCTGCTTCATGGGGCTCTTCCCCAAATCCGCCAATTTTACAGACCACCTCATAAACATCCGGTACATGATTGCCGATAACTACCTGATACTGCCCCCCGCTTTTCATGACTGTCACAATCCCATCGGTATTTTTTAAGATCTCAGTATTTGCCTTTGATTCATCCCTTAATTTGAAACGCAGTCTGGTAATGCAATGGGTCAGACTGATAACATTAGATTTTCCTCCAACGTTCTGAATAATGATTCTTGCTAATCCATCGTACTTGCTTGCCATATGTTTTCTTCTCCTTTTTTATATTTCAGCAAGGTTTCATCCTTACTGTTTTTTCTGACTGTAAACCCAGTCCATGATTTCTCTGCTTTGGAATGCAGGAACCCAGGAACTATGGTATATCATCTGCCCCGCCTGTTTCATTTCTTCATCGCTATACATTGTGATCTTATTATTTTTTGCCCCCTGATCCTTTAAAACCTGATATAAAATCCTGGAAGTATAGCTGGTACATACCGGATCATTCTCCGCCTGGACAAACCACATGGGTACACCGGTTATATTATAATGTTTCATTAAACCAGAGATGTCCTGGTAACATTTCTGATAATCCTGATCGTTCAGTGCCAGACTGCCGTTAAATTTATAGGCGAGTCCATAGGGCTGGGAAATGGGAATTAATGTATCCTTCGCGCAGATGGGAAGGGCGGCTGCGAAGAAATCAGGATACTGCATGACAAATCGCAGCACTGCTCCACCTCCAGACGATGCTCCGCTGATATAGACCCGCTTTGAGTCAACCTTTCCTTTATTAATCAGATCCTGAATAAATTCATGAATTACCTCATTATACTCCTGCATCTTCTTAAGCTGGTCCGGCTTTTCCGATATTCCGAAGCTGTAGTTTTCCGGGAACTGAAAAGAAAGAACTGCGGTCTGATATCCGTCTTCTATCCATGAAACTGCTCCCCTGTTATTTAAAATATTGGCTCCTTCAAGGGATGTTGCAAGAACTTCTCCGCCCCCGTGCTCCCACAGCATAAGAGGTACTTTTGATGAACCGGACGGCAGATAAAGCCAATACGGTAATTCAATACCGTTGCTTCCTGTAAATGTGCCTTTAACAAAATCGTCAGCAGTTCTTGTCATTACCCGGCAGGAATCCCCTTTTTTTAAATCCAGCGCATCTACCGTGCTGTCAACTGCAAAGTCATAATGTGTGGACTGCATTTTTTCATTGTAAACCGTTTTTCCAAGATATCGAAAAGCATCCACATACAGCTTTACATTGTTCCCCATGATTTTTATGTCATTTACTTTATAGCTGTCATTTCCGATTGTTATTTTGAAATCCTCTGGTGTGATGGTTCCAAGTTCTTTCATATCCTTCAGCAGATAGGTAATGGACTCTGCTTCCTGACCATCATCTCCTACGTATGTATGAAGAGTGACGTTCTCTACAGTAACCCCCTGACCGCGGCCTGTGCTGGCTGCCGTCACAGTTTCTGCCTTTGCCTGAGCGGTGAATGCCGTATTGCCAAGCAGCAGTGTCATAAACAGAAGCAGACATCTTTTGGTACATTTAACCTTTTTCATCTTTTCCTCCTTAAGTATAAAAGCATATATATTCATTACAGGATTGGCCTTCTCCTGAATGGTTCGCCTTTTAACCCCATAAAAACAAAAAGACTGATCATACCCACACGTTGCTTAAGCAAACATGCAAATATCACCAGTCATGCCTGTATCTTGATACAGTAACACCCAGTTATTCATTTTTTATCTAATAAAACAATCACCCTTTAAATATTAAGTAAATATTACCATATTTGTCCAAACGTGTAAAGACTTTTTGTATAATTTTATTAATTAAAAAGTAAGTTCTTTACTCCTTCCACAGGCATCTCCTGCCCTGTATAGAGCTTAAAGGCTGCAGCTCCCTGCCAGACAAGCATTCCCTGCCCGTTAATACAGATACAGCCCGCTTCTTTGGCTTCTCTCAGCATCTTTGTCTCCTTGGGATTATAAACCGCATCGGTCACAACCAGACCTGGACGGAACATGGTTACGTCTTTTACCACACTTTCGTTATCCATTGGTTTCATGCCTACGATGGTTGCATTGGCGAAAATGTCACTGGTTTTCATTTCTTCTCTCATCGTTTCCATATCTGTAATATCAAATACATTCACGATACACCCCGGCTTTTCCTGTCTGATCTTCTCAGCCGTCTCCAGTGTTCTCTCAAAAAATGCATCCTTGATATTGAAAATGGAAATTTCTCCTGCTCCTTCTAACGCGCACTGCACCTGTATTGCTGTCGCTGCACCCCCTCCCCCGCATATGGTGATCTTTTTATCCTTAATTTCAACGCCATGATCCCTTAAGTTATCTACGAATCCCTGGCCATCTGTCATATGTCCGGTGAGCTTTCCGTTTTCATTAACAATGGTGTTGACCGCACCTGTAATCCTTGCTGCAGCTGACAGTTCATCCATGTATTTGAGTGCCTCTGTCTTGCAGGGCATCGTCACGTTGCAGCCTCTCATACGCAGGGTTTTTACTGCTTCAATCGCCTTTTCCACCTCTTCTACGGTGACATCAAAGGCGAGATATGCATAATCCAGTCCCAGCTTTTCAAAGCTGTAATTATACATGGCGGGGGAACCGGAATGTCCTACCGGTGATCCAATCAGTGCCATTAAACCTGTTCTTCCAGAAATCCTCTTTTCCATATTTGTTCTCCTCATTATCAGATCGTTTAAGCTTCTTTAACCGATAACATAACATTTCTTTTACCAGGTTGTCAACATCTAACCAATGCATATCCCCTACTTAGCCCTCATTTTTACATTGATGCCAGCTTCTCTATTCCCTTTTGCAGATCCGGGACAAAGCAAAAGTCTGAACCACGATTGCTTTCATAGATAAAATCCTTAAGGGGCTTGCTGGTATAAACGGAAAAATCACCGATTACCGCCATCTTCACACCGTAATTTACATATTTTTGTAAGATCTCCCCTGCAAGGCAAGTGCTTAAACGAAAGAAATCTTCTGTAATAGCTTCCTTTTGGACCACAAGCCTGCTGCTTTCAGTTTCAAATTTCACCTGAGCCATTAAATCAAGAGCTGTGCCAACATCTTTAATCAGCAGCTCTTGTCCCGAAATCACCGCAACAGAAATGCCGTTTTTCATGATTGTTTCTATCTTCATTCCTTTTTATCTCCTCTTAAAAAACTTATTATCTCGTCAGATAACCTGGTTATAGAATGTCCTTCACCAGGTAAAACATTAATATCTGAATGGGGAAGCAGTTTATGAAGCCTGTCCGCAGTTTTGTCAGAATGAAGCATAATATCTTTACCTCCCGCAAATAGGGCCACAGGCATGGAAAGTCTCTTAATTTCATCATCCCGATAGATTGGTATCTCTTCCATTCTATAGCGGAATCCTTTCTTAATAAGCTTCTGAAGTTCCAGCATTCTTTCTGGTAGTTTTCTGCCCCCGTTTATTTTTAAATACAGCTTCTCCGTTCCCTTCTCTCCAAAAAGTCCATAATAAAGCGCAATGAAGAGAAAGGATTTTTTTGCCGGACTAATTCCGGAAGGTGCTATTAAAACCAGCTTTTCTACACGTTCCGGATAATGGAGGAAAAACTTCAGAGCCAGCCAGGCTCCCAGAGAGATGCCAATCAATACTGACTTTTCTATTTGAAGTGAATTCAGAACATCCAGAAGCCAGAGTGCATACGCCTTGCTCTTAAGCGGCAGCTGTCTTTCATCGCTTTTTCCCGGTTCTCCTGGAATGTCCGCAGCATATACCCGGTATTCGTTTGCATAGTTTTTTATTTCTTCCAGCCACATTGCGGAATTCATCCCTGAGCCATGCAGCAGAATCAAAGGCGGACATTCCTTATGACCTGCAGTAATTAAATGGGTTTCTCCAAAACGGGTCTCAACCATCTGCTCTTCATGAGGAAATTTCCACTGCTCTAAAAATGAATCATACATATCTAAAATATCTTTTTCCCCTTCCTTATTGCGAAATCCGCACTTTGCTTTCATATCATTCTCCTTCCTCCTCAGCCAGCAAGCCTATAGTACTTAACATCTCTTCCATGAATATCAGCCCTCCCCAAAGAAAAATCCTCAACTTCTGTTCCCCTTCATAATATTTCATATTAATGGAGGCATCATGAAAAGCCGGTTCTTTGCTGTTCATAACCGCCAGAAGCAGATTTGATATTCTCATATACTGGTTCTTTGTAATGTCAGACAAATCTACTACGGAAGATACGCTGCATCTGCTCCCTCCCGAATTATCCGACTGCTTTATTACAGTAAAAGAATCAGAAGATTCATTCCTCTCAGTTGAGTCTCTGCTCTGCACAAAAAAATCCAGGTCCTCCTGTGTTATTCTCCATTGCTTTCCCATTCTTGATGCATTCAGCTTACCGCTGTTTATAAAATTTCGTATAGTTTTATGATGCATGTTCAGCATCTCCGCCACCTGGGTAATGGTATAATATTTTTCTTCCATGGTATTTTCCTCTTTGTTATTTACTACACTTTATTGTAATTTATTTTACTTTATTGTACTTTATTATAATTTTATGTATTTTATTGTAGTTTACAGAAATATCTTTGTCAATACAAATTGATCGTAACGCAATGGAATTTCATTCCTGTCAGAAAGTAAAATATTCCCATAAAGAAAAACACAAATACTTTTACAACAAAAAATGCAGCCTCCGCCGAAATATCCCGCAGTGACTGCACCTCATTTATAACTCTAATATATTTTATAATCTTCTAACTTTCCATTGATCCATTTGATATCAACTGTCTTTCCATTCTTAATTCTGAGACCTTTCACATAACCATTTTCAAACTCGGACGGAAGCGCAGGCAATATTTTTACCTTGCCGTTTCGCTCCTGTACCAGCATGTTGGCAATTCCGGCAGTTCCTCCAAAATTGCCGTCAATCTGGAATGGCGGATGGGCACACCAGAGATTATCATAGGTAGATCTGGTCAGCAGAGTTTTTAAATATTCGTAGGCATGATCGGAATCTTCCAGTGCAGCAAAAAGATTGATGATCCATGCACAGCTCCAGCCTGTATATCCGCCTCCATTTGCCAGACGTAAAAGCAGAGAAGTCCTGCATGCCTCCGTCAAATCTTCGTCCCCTTCAAACAACTCTGATGGGAATAATCCATATAAATGGGAAACATGGCGGTGACCGGGCTCAACCTCATCAAATTCCTTATGCCATTCCAAAAGCTGACCCTTAGTTCCGATTTTGAAAGGAGTGAGTTTACTCAGTCTTTCTGATATTTCCTGTAAAACCTCATCATCTATCTCTAAGATTTCACATGTTTTCTGAAAGTTTCCAAATACTTCACGGATGATTGACAGATCCATTGCCGTTGACATTGCAACTGCAACTGCGCTGTCTTTGCTGCCCGGAATTTTATACTTATTCTCCGGAGATGTGGAAGGACAGGTCACATACCGGTCCTTATACAGATAAAGCCAGTCAACAAGGAACAGAGCTGCTTCTTTCAGGATTGGATACACGGTTTCCTCAAGGAATTTCCGGTCCGGATTATATTCATAATGCTTAAACAGTTCGCTGGTCAGCCATGCACCGCCCATGGGCCACATAGACCAGGTAACGCTTTCCGGTTCCCCTTCTTCTTCCCCGTAGATCATTCCAACCGGATTGGTGTTGCACCAGTAATCCGCATTATGGTGGTGGACAAAGCCTCTGCACTGATAATGAACCTCTGCAGTTTTCTTACCTTCCTCACAAATCCGCTTTACAAATTCGATGTAAGGCTGCAGACACTCTTTTAAATTGCAGCTTTGAGCAAGCCAGTAATTCATCTGTGCATTGATATTGGTGGTCCAGTTACAGCTCCACGGTGCTCTCAGCTGCCAGCTCCATATTCCCTGTAAGTTAGCAGGAAGACTGCCCTCTCTGGAAGAACTGATGAGTAAATATCTTCCGTATTGAAAATAAAGTGCATAAAGCGCGTTGTCCTTTTCGCCATCCCGAAGCTTTTGAAGTCTGACATTGGTAGGAGTATCCGGCTGCTCACCGAGATACAGTTCTGCCTTATCATAGATGGATTTATAATCACTGATGTGCTGCTCCCTGATCTTTTCATACGCCTGAGAATGATCAAAAACCGGTTCCCTCACTGCATGAAATGCCATGATCACATTGGACGCACCCGTAATGCGAAGCCCGTCTTTTTCAGCGGATACTTCTCCATCGCAGGAAAGAAGCTGTAAGCCGGCTTGGAACTCCATTCCTTTCTCTCCCTGGATGATGGGATTTACTCTGCCATCCACATAGGAAGGATCCACATGTTCCGGGCATTTTCCGCTTATCTTAATCCCATCTTTTTCATACTCCGCTTTGTATGGTACCTGGGATTCAAAAGAAATCACGGCATTGATCGCATTTTTATCACAATCCAGCTTTATAAATACGGCTCTGGCCGGATAACTTGCAAAATATTCCCTGCTGTAATTAACACTGTTTACCCGGTAGCTCACATTGCTGACTGACTGATCTAAATACAGAGCACGGTTGTAATCCGTAATGTCCTCAGCATGATCAAAGTCTATGTATAGATTTCCCAGGGGGAGATAGGATTCATTATATTCTCCCAGCATATGATTCCGGATTAATTCCTCCGCCTGCTCGTACTTCTCCTGTTCCACAAGCCTGCGGCACTGTTCCAGGTAAGGAAATGCTTCATGGTTGTTTTTGTCATGGCGGTAGCCTGACCACAGACTTTCCTCATTGAGACCCAGACACTCTCTTTTCCCATTTCCCCATATCATGGCACCCAGACTTCCATTGCCGATTGGGAGGGTTTCTTCCCATTTACACGCCGGTTCGGTGTAGAATAGCTTCATATTAAATTCCCCCTTTTTCAGTTTATCCCTGCTGCTTCACCGTCAATATACTGATTTTTTCACCATCTGTCAATGTTTTACTGCTTTGTAAAATAACCTGGTCACCAGCTGTAAGTCCTTCCGTCACTTCTATATAAGCATTCTTTTTCTTTCCCAGTGTGACGGGTGTTTTCTCCGCTCTGTTATCAGATACTTTAAAAACATATGATCCTGAATCATCGGACTGAACGGATTTTGCCGGAATATAGACAGAATTTTCACTCTTATTATCGGCAAGTCTGATATCTGCCATAAGTCCGATGGCGCTGTTTGTACAATCTTCCCCCAAAGATACGGTTACGTCAAACATCCCTGTGCTGGAATCACTGACGGAAGAAACATCGGTGATACTTCCCTTTATATTCTCCCCAAGAGTCTGGAGACTTACATCTGCTTCAGCTCCGGCTTCTATCTGGTCAATATCCATATCAGCTACTTTAATTTCCACTTTTTTTCCGCTGTCATCCATAACAGCAGCCGCTTTTACCTGAGGGGATACCGTCTGTCCTGCCTCCACACTGATTTTTGTCACCAGTCCCTTTATGGGTGATACTACCAGGCAGTCATTATATTTTTTCTGGGCTATGTCAAGCGCTGCTTTTGCACTGTCAAGCTGTGCCTTTGTCACATCACAATTCGTTTTCTGGCTGTTCCTGGCTGCCTGAAGCTGGACCTGGGCAACATCCATCTGTGCCTTTGCATTCTCATAGTCTGTCTGGGAAACATCACCGCCTGCATATAGAACTTTAATCCGGTTAAAATTATCACTTGCCGTAGTAAAGCTTATTTCAGCGGGCTTTACAACTGTATTCATCTGATTTGCCTTTTGTGCACTGTCAAAGTTAGCCTGGGCTGCCTGGTATCCGGCCTTTGCCTGTTCTAACTGCAGACTGGCATCCTGGTTATCGATCTGAAACAATGCCGCACCTGCTTCCACATGGTCCCCTTCTTTTGCCAGGATCTGAGTTACCTTTCCGCTGGCCACCGGTATGATGTCAACGCTGCTTAAGGCCTTTACCGTTCCCTGCCATACCATGGCGGATAAATCCTTCCCCTCTTTTGCCGCAGCTACCGTTACTTCTGTTTGTTTTCCAGCTCCCGTACAGCCTGCAAGAGCCGACGAAAGCATTGCTGTTACCATTAAAACTGCTGTTAATCTCTTCATCCGTTTTCTCCTTCCCGGGCCTTTATTTTAAATGAACTTTTACAGAAGCATTCATTCCAAAAACAAGAGGAAGATTCTGCTGATTTTCAATTGCTACCCTAATCGGTATCAGCTGTGTCACTTTTGTATAATCACCGCTGGTGGTAAAACTGGTTCCTCCTGAAAAATAGGTCTGGGTAGCCGGATCAATCTCGATTACCTGCCCTTTAAACACCTTTCCGGGGTAGGCATCCAGTTTAATATCCACTTTCTGTCCCAGCTTTATTTTCATAATATCTGTTTCTTCCACATTTACACCAATATAAAGATCTGATGTATCCGCTACAACAGCCAGTTCTGAACCCAGAGCAACTGTCTGATTGGCTGCCCCCTCATTTTTTACTACGGTTCCTGTAATTGGCGATGTGATATAAGGAAGCGTCTCCTGACGTCCAAGCACCTGGTCCTGTTCTACCAGATCTCCATTCTCCGCCTCCCAGGACAAAAGCTTACCACTTGCTACGGCTTTTACCGAATACAGCTTTGCAGTCACTCTGGCATTGTTCGTTTTAAAATAAGAGGTGCTTGCATAATAGGCATATCCTCCGGCGGCTCCTCCCAGCAAAATGACTGCCAGCAAAAGGGGAATAAGTATTTTCTTTAGTTTTCCTGTGCCCTTTTCAATCTCCTGATCTTCAATGTTTATGTGTTTGTTTTCCTGCATACCATTACCTCCGCTATGATTGTTCTGCAAACTGGCTGTGATACAGATCGGAATAGAATCCTTTCTTTTCAAGCAGTGTTTCATGATTTCCCTGTTCTATGATATCGCCATCCTTCATGACCAGAATCATATCTGCATCCCGGATAGTGGAGAGTCGGTGGGCGATGACGAAACTGGTTCTGTTTTTCATTAATTTGTCCATGGCTTTCTGGATAAAGACCTCTGTCCGTGTATCAATGGAGCTGGTGGCTTCATCAAGAATCAGAATTTTCGGGTCTGCCAGAATGGTTCTCGCAATTGTTAACAGCTGTTTCTGGCCCTGGGATAAGTTACTGGATTCTTCATTAATCACCATATGATAGCCTCCCGGCAGAGTCCGTATAAATTCATCGCAATGGGCTGCTTTTGCTGCCAATATCACTTCTTCATCTGACTTATCAAAATTTCCGTAGCGGATATTATCCATTACAGTCGCGTTATAAAGCCAGGTGTCCTGCAGCACCATGCCGAACATGGATCGTAAATCCTTTCTGGTAAATGACAGGCTGTCATGCCCGTCAATCAGGATCTTCCCGGAATTAAGCTCATAAAACCGCATCAGAAGCTTGACTACGGTGGTTTTTCCGGCTCCTGTCGGGCCTACGATTGCCACCGTCTGGCCTGCTTCCACGTTAGAAGAAAAATGATTGATAATCATTGTATCCGGCTGATATCCGAAGCAGACATTTTTAAATTCCACATTTCCATGAACCTCAGACAGTACCACAGGATTTTCTGTCTCCCCCACTTCATCCTCTTCTGCCAGGAATTCAAATACACGCTCTGCCGCAGCAGCCGTGGACTGGAGGGTATTGGAAACATTGGCGATCTGGGAGATTGGCTGCATAAATGATCTCATGTACTGAATAAATGCCTGAACATCACCGATCTCAATTACCTTTTTCACCGTTAAATATCCGCCTAAAAGACAGACACACACAAATCCAAGATTTCCTACAAAGGACATGATGGGCATCATCATTCCTGATAAAAACTGGGACTTCCACGCAGATCCATAGAGTTTATCATTAATCAGCCGGAATTTTTCAATGGCCTCTTTCTCTCCGTTAAAAATCTGAACCACCTGATGACCTGCATATATTTCTTCAATGTGACCGTTTAAGTTTCCCAGGCTTTTTTGCTGTTCGGCAAAAAATTTCTGGGACTTTTTCACCACTGTAACGATTAATCCCATGGAAACAAACAGTACTAAAACTGCCACCAGGGTCATTCTTATACTGATGGAAAGCATCATGATTACAATACCGGTTAAGGTTGTCACTGATGTGATCATCTGGGTCAGGCTCTGATTTAAAGTCTGGCTTACGGTATCCACATCGTTGGTAATTCTTGAAAGAATCTCCCCGTGAGTTCTGGTGTCATAATAATTTAACGGAAGACGGTTCATTTTCTCCGATATATTTTTTCTCAGCTCATAGGTGATTTTCATGCTTATCCCGGACATTATATAGCTCTGCAGATAGGAAAAGAGAGCCGATACAACATAAAGGACAACTAAAAGCAGCAGACGGTTCCTGATATAACGAAAATCCGTAAGCAGTCCGGTTCCTGCTGCCCAGGCGATCAGACCTTCAAAAAGTTTTGTTGTGGCCTTGCCTAAAATCTTGGGTCCTGCAATGGAAAATACAGAGGAAAAGCATGCAAACACAATCACAACAATTACAGAAATCTTATAATGTTTTAAATACCCGGCCAGATGGAGCATGGTACCTTTAAAATTCTTTGCTTTTTCAGTCTTATGGCCAAGTCCGCCGCCCCGGCCCATGGGCGCGCCTGAGGATTTTTGCTCACTCATTTCAGTTCCTCCTCACTCAGCTGAGACAGCGCAATTTCCCGGTATACTTCACAGGTTTTCATCAGCTCCCGGTGAGGCCCTTTTCCGGCAATTCTGCCCTGATCCAGGACAATGATCTGATCTGCATTCATAATTGTACTGATCCGCTGTGCCACCAGTATGGTTGCGCTGTTTTTCGTTTTCTCTTTCAGCGCAGCACGAAGCCTGGCGTCTGTTTTAAAATCCAGTGCGGAAAAGCTGTCATCAAACACATTAACCGGTGCCTTTTTAACCAGCGCCCTGGCAATGGAAAGCCGCTGCTTCTGACCGCCTGATACGTTCTGGCCTCCCTGTGAGATCTCCGTCTGAAATCCCTCTGGCTTAGAATCAATGAATTCCTCTGCCTGAGCTGTTTTGGCGGCTTCCTCTACCTCTTCTTTACTGGCCTCTCTGTCTCCATATTTTAAATTGCTCTCAATCGTTCCGGAAAATAAGATTCCCTTCTGAGGCACAAATCCGATCATATCTCTGAGCTTTTTTAAGGGCCATTTTCTTACATCAATGCCATCAATAAATATTTCGCCTTCTGTGACATCGTAAAAGCGGGGAAGTAAGTTGACCAGTGTGCTTTTTCCGCTTCCGGTTGCACCGATAAAGGCAGTTGTCTGCCCTGGCAGTGCCGTAAATGTAATATCGTGAAGAACTGCTTCATCGGCATCGGGATAACGAAAGGATACTCCACGGTACTCCACAGTTCCCTGGAGGTTTTTAGAAATAACCGCAGCCTCTTTCGGATCCCTGATGGTTGAATCCGTAGTCAGTATCTCAACCACTCTCTTTATGGATACAATGGCTCTGGGAATCATGATAAACATCATCGCCATCATTAAAAAAGCCATAATTATCTGCATGGCATACTGCATATAAGCCATCATGTCTCCCACCTTCATCTTAAAGGCGGAAACTGCTTTTGCTCCCACCCAGACAATCAAAAGATTGGTCAGATTCATAATAAGCATCATGGCAGGCATCATACCGGAAGTAACCCGGTTCACAAATAAATTCGTGTCTGTCAGCCTCGCATTCACCTTATCAAACCGCTTTTCTTCGAATCTCTGCGTATTAAATGCCCGGATCACCAGAGTTCCGTCAAGGCTTTCCCTGACTACAAGGTTTAACCGGTCAATTAATTTCTGTACATACTGGAACCTGGGCATTACCACCATCATCATGGAAAAAATCATCACTAACAGCAGTCCCACGGATAACGCTATGATCCACGACATGGATTTATCCTTTTCCAGGGCATGAATGACGCCGCCGATTCCAAGAATGGGCGCATAAAACACGATACGGATCAGCATGACAATCAGCTGCTGGATCTGGGTAATATCATTGGTGGTTCTGGTTATTAACGAGGAAGTGGAATACTTCTCCATCTCTGCACTGGAAAAGCTCTCAATTCTCGTAAATACATCCTGCCGCAGATTCCGGCAGATGCCTGCTGCCATTCTCGCTCCGATCAGTCCCACTATCACGGTGCAGAACGCACTGAGAAAGGCAATTCCCATCATTTGAAATCCGGCTTTCACTATGTACAGCGTATCTCCCGAAGTAATACCTTTATTTACAATATCAGACATAAAATCCGGAAGGGATAAATCACAGGCAGCCTGCCCGAACAGCAGCAGCATGACAGCTGCCAGAGATATCAAATGGGGTTTGAAATATCGGAAAAATACATTCAAGTCTGTTCCCTCTTTTCTGTTTCATCAATCTGTCGTTTTATTGCTTTCTTCCGTCATATCATTCACTTCTTTTTCCATCTGATCAACAAAACGGCTCCATAATGCCATCAGCTGCTCCATATCTTCCATTCCCACGCCATCGACTACCCTGCTCACCAGCAGATTCACTTTTTCCAGACACTGCTTCCTGACTAAATCTCCTTTGTCAGTAAGCATGACATAAATATTTCTTCGGTTGTCAGGATCGATTTTTCTGGAAATCAGCCCGCGCTTTTCTAAGGAATTTAAGGTCCGTGACGCAGAAGATAAAACGATATCCATATTTTTTGCCAGCGCTGATACATAAATGCCTTTGTGCTCCTTATCCCCTTTTGTGGCTTCGTAAATCTGCTGAATCGCATACAGTTCAAGACGGGTCAGTCCCTGAGACAGGAAGATTTTATCAATTTTTCTTCCCTTCCCCATCATGACTACCAGATGCGTTTTTACCTTTTTTATGTACTTTTCTTTTTCATCCATTAATTTTTTATCCCCTTCACGATACTTAACATCGTTAACAATTATCAACGTTCATCATTCTACTCTTCTGCCGTTCCCGTGTCAATATATAAATTTTTTCCTATCATTTTTTTAACGCCACAAACGTAAAAAGGTCAAGGTCCAGGCTTAACTTGTCAGGAAAAATATGGTATGATCTAAGCGAAACAGACGATATGCAATTTACTGATGAAAAAAGGAGGTCGTATTTTGACCCTGATGAAACGTATGATCCGTTATTTTTTTCTCATGCTTTTATTTAATTTTACTCTGATTTCTCCCCTGATGCCAAACACACAGGTCCGTGTTTTATCCTGTACCGGCCTGATGCTTTTTTATCTCTGCTATCATTTTGTGCCCGTAAAAGTCAATTGCAAAGGGCGAAGGCTTAAAATTCTGCAGGGTGGCTGTGAACTGATGAATGCTGCCATCGTCTGCTTCTTTCTTGAACTGGCAGTTTACGGATACCTCTTAATCTTTTACAAAATGGTGCCGCCCCTGCTCCTTGTTATTAATGGCATTGCCTGCGCCATATTCCTTTATTTTCTCCTTATAAACGGTATTATCCGGATCTTCACCTGTTCGGGTCAGCTCGGTCTGTTTAACCGAATGGCCCTTTTGCTTTTCTGGTGGGTTCCGGGAGTTAATCTCGTACTGCTTCACAGGTTTATTGAAGTATCACATAAAGAGTATAACTTCACTATGGAGAAACAGCAGTACTATGAGAAACGAAAAGAGGAAGAATTATGCAAAACCAGGTATCCCATATTGATGGTGCACGGGATATTCTTCCGGGACTGGAAAAGCTTTAACTACTGGGGGCGGATTCCAGATGAACTCATCCGGCACGGGGCCGCCGTCTTTTACAGCAACCATCAGTCCTCTGCTTCTGTGGAACAATGCGGGGAAGAGATCAAAGCGTGTATTCTTGACATCGTTAATAAGACCGGCTGTGAGAAAGTTAACATCATTGCTCATTCCAAAGGCGGCCTTGACAGCCGTTACGCAGTCAGCTGCCTTGGCATGGACCAGTATGTGGCCTCCATTACCACCATTAACACTCCTCATGCAGGCTGTCATTATGTATGCCGCATTTTAGACCGTATTTCTCCGGGATTTGCCGGTTTTATCGGTAAAAAATATGAATCCCTGTTTACTCTTCTTGGAGATGACAATCCTGACTTTTTAAGCGGATTAAAGGATTTAACAGACAGGGAATGTGCCCGGCTTAATAAACTCATGAAGGACGCTCCCGGTGTTCTCTGCCAAAGTGCGGGATCACAAATGAAATCTCCGGGAAGTGCCATATTCCCTTTAAATCTTGGTTACATTATAATCAGGATTTTTGGAGAAGGAAGTAACGATGGCCTGGTATCCACAGACTCCATGGTCTGGGGAAATGATCTTGGCATCTTAAAGCCAAAAGGGAAGCAGGGAATCTCTCATGGTGATGTGATTGATCTGACCCGGAAAAATATAGAAGGCTTTGATGTCATGGGTTTTTATACAGACCTGGTACATAAACTGAAAGAACAGGGATATTAACGGGAATAACCGGAAAGGAGAAACCATGAATAAGGATACAGTTATAAAAAGTTTAAAAATTGCTGTCGCCGCCGTGCTCTCCATCGCAATTGCCGGAGAATTGGGACTTCGCTATTCCGCTACTGCCGGAATCATCACAGTACTCAGCATTCAGAATACGAAAAAAGAAACCATAAAAAGCGCCCGGAACCGGACGCTGGCTTTTGTTTGTGCGCTCTTAATCGCAAGACTGTTTTTTGGAATCCTTGGCTTCACCCTCCCGGCATTTGCGGGATATTTATTTCTCTTTGCACTCCTGTGCTTCTATGCTGACTGGGGAGAAGCCATTGCCATGGATTCTGTTCTCATCACCCATTTTCTCACCGAACATTCCATGGAGGCAGCTCTGATTGTCAATGAGGCAGCTCTCTTTTTCATCGGCACAACAGTTGGAATTTTAGTAAATCTGCATTTGCGTCGAAGGAAAAATGAATTTAAAAGACTTTCTGATGAAGTGGATACACGGATAAAAGATACCATAAGCCAAATGTCCTGTTTCCTTCATTCGGAAGACAAAAGCAGCTGCAGACCGGCGGACCTTCTGTCCTTACAAAAGGCGCTCAGAGCTGCCAAAGCCTGTGCTTTAACTAATTATAACAATGCACTGTTTCAAAAAGACACCTACGAAGTTGACTACATTGAAATGCGCAGGCAGCAAAGCCTCCTGCTTTATGAGATTTATGAAAATATAAAATCCATTTCCTGTCTGCCTAAGGAGGCTATGGAAGTTTCTGCGCTGTTAATGAGAATTGAGCAGGGTTATCACAGAAACAACACGGTAGAGGAGCTGTTAAAGGATTTAAATCTCCTGTTGCTGGAGTTAAAGGACCATGAGCTTCCATTAAGCAGAGAAGAATTTGAAGCAAGGGCCATACTTTTTTATATTTTAAAACAGCTGCACAGACTCCTTTTGATCAAGCGGGAATTTATTTTAAATCACAGCAGCTGATGCTACCGGTTGTCCACACGTTCCGGATAAAGATCGTGGGCCGAAAGCCGCTCCCATGCCACATGCTCCCATCTGGTTTCCGGCTTCCCATAGTTACAGTAGGGATCGATGGAGATACCGCCTCTTGGAGTAAATTTCCCCCAGACTTCAATATATTTGGGGTCCATGAGGGCAATTAAATCTTTCATGATCACATTCATACAGTCCTCATGGAAATCACCGTGATTTCTGAAGCTGTATAAATAAAGCTTTAAAGACTTGCTTTCTACCATACGTTCACCTGGAACGTAGGAAATCGTAAGAAACGCAAAATCCGGCTGCCCGGTAATCGGACAAAGACTGGTAAATTCCGGGCAGTTGAATTTTACAAAATAATCATGATCCGGATGCTTGTTTAAAAAAGTCTCCAGTACTCCCGGGTTATAGTCTGTTTCATAAACGGTGCCCTGGCTTCCCAGATGAGTCAGCCCCTCTGTTTCTTTCAACGTTCTTCCTGCCATGTCTATTCCCCTTTCTTAAGTGCCGGATCTGCAACCCCGTTTTTAGCGAAGGCATCTGCGCGGTCAATACAGGTGCCGCATTTGCCGCAGGGTTCCTTCCCGCCCTCATAGCAGCTCCAGGTCAGTTCATAAGGTACATGAAGCATCAGCCCGCGTTCCACAACCTCTGCTTTGGTCCATAACACAAAGGGAGCCTTTATGGTAAGCTGATTGCCGCTTCCGATATAAACAGCCCGGCTCATTGCTTCCTGAAAAGAATTACTGCAGTCCGGATAGGCATTTCCCGCCGCATCATCGCTGTGAGCACCGTAATAGATCACACTGCAGCCTTTTGACAGCGCAATACTGGCTGCGGAAGAGAGGAACAGTCCGTTACGGAACGGAACATAGGTGGATACGGGTTTTCCTTCGCTGCTCTCAAGCTGCTTCGCATAGCTTTTCCTGGGAATCTCCTGATTGGACCGGGTTAATAAGGAACAATCACTGTAAGCAAATATTCTGCTTAAATCAAGGCTCATAAATTCCACCTCATAGTAATCTGCGATTTTTTTTGCAGCCTCCAGCTCCTTCTCATGCTTTTGCCCATAGGAAATGGAAAGTGTACAGACATTCCTGTTTCCATATTCTTCTATCGCCATTCCAAGGCATGTGGCGCTGTCTACGCCTCCGCTTAATAATACCAGTGCTCTCATTTTTCTCTCCGTTTCTTTTTTCTTATATAATACGTAATTCCGGCTCCGACCGGAAACGGCCCCTTAAGGTTATCGTTTTGGTCCTGGCCGAAGAACTTTTGATTCCTCTGGCAGTCATGCAGCTGTGGCTGCCCTCAATAATCACTTCTATGTCCTCTGAACCGGTGACTTCTGCCATAATTTCTGCAATATCAGAACCAATTCTCTCCTGAAGCGTTAGCCGTCTGGCTGCCATATCCGCAATCCTGGCTATTTTGCTCAGCCCGATCACTTTCCCGTTTGGAATATAAGCGACTGTGACTTTCATATCGTACATCAGCGCCATATGATGTTCGCAGTAACTGAACACTTCTATATCCCTTACTACCACCATGTCCTCTCCCACCCCAGTTGTATCCATATCCTCTTCAAATGTTTTTCCGAACATCTGCGCGATCTCATGATTGGTATATTGAATCCCTTCAAAAACTTCCCCGAACATTTTAGCAACCCGCGCCGGCGTATCCTTTAAACCTTCCCTGTCCGGATCTTCTCCCAGCGCCTTTAATATGCCCCTCACATGTGTCTTTATTGCATCTGTATCAATTGCCATAACTCGTTCCTCCCTTCCGGCTAAACGCCCACTGCATCGGATCCCCAGATGATCTTATGCATCTGAAGCTGAAGAGTCACATCATTTAACCGGTTCTGTTTCATAAATTCCACGGCATCGGCCAGTGGAAGTCTGCCAAATACCGTGCTAAAATAGATATGGCACCGGCCGGAAAGCTTATAACTGTCTATAATTTCCACCGCCCGCTCCAGATCCTTTCTGCTTCCGGCAACGAATTTAACCGTATCCTTCTGCTTTAAATAATCAAAATTGGACAGCCTCATTGCAGCCTCCATACCGCTGTCAGGAAGCTTATAATCCATGGTAAAGGTAAGCGCATCTGTTTCACGCTGGTAATCTGAAAGATCTGCACTTCCATTTGTTTCAACCTCTACCCGGAGCTCATCATCTAATAAAAGAAGGGAAAGAAGATCTCCGATGCCTGGTTGAATAAGCGGCTCGCCCCCGGTGAGAGTCACATTTTTTATACCCAGTTCTTTTATGTATTCATAAATATCAAGTTCACTCATCGTTCTTCCGTGTGCCAGGGCATCCTTTGCCCAGGCAGTATCGCAATAAGAGCAGGAAAGGTTGCAGCCATAAAAACGGATAAACACAGCCAGCTGGCCTGCGCATATCCCCTCCCCGTTGATACTTACAAACGTTTCCGCTACATTATATTCTGCCATGGCTATCCTCCCCATAAGAAGCGCAGTTTGCAGGAGTCTCATACACCCTGGCGGATTTCACGTTATATCCCTTTTGACTCATTTTTTGATAGAAGTATCTGGAAAACTCTTCTGCTGTCGGGCGGAAATTTAATTCAACCAGTAAAAACCCCTCCTCCTTCAAAGCATGTAAGGTTTCAGGCTTCAGCGAGTTTTCTTCCATGATCAGAGAATGATCTAAATAATCTGTTTCTTCTTTTAAATCCTCTTTCAGCCTGGAAAAATCAACGATCATTCCCTGTGTCTGCCCTGCTTTTTGCAGTAACGGACTTTGAATTTCGATCACGACTCTCCACCTGTGGCCGTGGATATTTTTGCATTTTCCTTCATAGCCCTTTAAAAAATGGGCTGAATCAAAGCTTTGTTCTGTTTCCAGGTAATACATGGGTCCCTTTGTCCTTTCGAATTTCGGAGGCCGGATTTTAACTTTGCCGTATAATCGCAAAAAAAGCAGACATATGACTATGCCTGCTTTCTCTATCTGCACGAAAAAAAAGCTATAAAACTCTGATAACTTTTCATTCCAACAATATTAAAATCAGCCCTAGTTTTGTTTATAGACAGGATGGTACTAATGAACTGTCTTCTATGCGGTTAAAAGTATAACACTGTTTTTAACGTGCGTCAAGTCAGGGAACTTTTTCCCTGTTACCGGATTGCCTGAGGAAAGCTAAATACAGGAAGAGGATCATACCGGCTTTCTGTCTGCCTCAATCGGCACACATTCCCGCCGTAATACTCCTCTGCATAATCCTGCAGCCGGTTATAGGGGAAGTTGACATAGGAACCTTCTGTCAGTCCTTTTAAATACTGAAACCTGGGATAAAGCCACTGTCTGTCAATCTCCCCATAGCAGTCATTTTCCCACACAGACTGTATCCCCATAATCACTGAGAATGTCTTTGTTTACCGTGATTATTTACTCTCCGCTTCTAGCTGCGCGATCTTTTCCTGAAACTGCGGCAGATGCTTCTTGTGAGCCACTAAAAGTTCATCAAGGATCGTCCGCGCGATCTTTCCGCTTGGCACCAGCGGATTTAATGTAAATGCCTGCTGTGCAGTTCCGTAATCACCGGTAACTGCAGCTTTAATGGTCGTCAGTTCCATATCCTTCATCAGCTGCAGAAGCCCTCTGGTGGAAGAATCAAAGCTGCCCCATGAGATGGGAACAGGACCGCCTGCCGTAATAATACTGCTGACTTCAACCACCACATCATCCGGCAGATCCGAGATTGCACCGTTATTTCTGGTGCTCACAACCATGGTGGTCTTCTTATCATTATAAATGGATGCAATCAGCTCACAGGCCGCATCGGAATAGAAGGCACCGCCGCGCTTTTCAAGCTGAACCGGCTTTATATTTAAATCAGGGTCCTTATAAAGTTCAAAAAGCTCTGCTTCTGTCTTCTTTACAAGCTCTGCTCTGGTTTCCCCTTTTGCAAACGCCTCCAGCTCTTCCTTCAGCATATCATCCGTAATATAGTAATACCGGTGATACATACATGGAATGATTCCCAGATCCCTGATCTGATCTGCTAAAAAAGCAATATTGGGTATGTTTTGAACACCGGAACTTTTCAGCCCCTGCATGGCATTTTTAAGACCATCCGGCTTTGTATAGACCGCCTCAAGAACCTCTCCTGTCTTTTCCACACCCTCATGATTCCATACTCTGTGCCAGTGGAAATGGTTTAAACCGCCGAAACGGAAAAACAAATCCTCTTCCTTTTCCTGCAAAGCTCCTGCTGCAATCTTTCTGCACATGATGGGAACGTTGCAAAGTCCCACTACCTTATCCCATTTGCCGTAACGCATCACTGCTTCGGTCACCATGCCGGAAGGATTCGTAAAGTTCACAAGCCATGCATCCGGACAGAGTTCCTTCATATCCTCCACAATTTCCAGAATGACTGGAACTGTACGAAATGCCTTAAACATACCGCCTGCACCATTGGTTTCCTGTCCGATTACTCCGTGTGACAGAGGAATCCGTTCGTCCTTAATCCGTGCATCCAAAAGTCCTACCCGAAACTGGGTGGAAACAAAATCTGCATCCTTTAAAGCGGCTCTCCGGTCCAGAGTTAAATGAACTTCCCAGTCAAGGCCTGCCGCCTTCACCATGCGCTTTGCAAGATTGCCTACAATTTCCAGCTTTTCTTTTCCTTCTTCAATATCCACCAGCCAGATTTCTCCGATGGGAAGTTCCCCTTTCCGTTTGATAAAACCTTCTATCAGTTCGGGAGTATAACTGGACCCGCCTCCAATGGTTACTATTTTAATTTTCCCTTTCATCTGCTTACCTCCTGGTATTTGATAAAAAAAGCATACTCCAAAAATCTCTGAAAGGGAACGGATTTGCCTTCTTTGGGAACAAGCATGGGTGTTTTGGCATTTGTTCCACAAAAAAAACAGGGTGTTTCATCCCTGTTTCTTTTCCATGGTCAGCCTTGCTAAAGCTTCCACAATATAAACTGCCGGAATCTGAGAAGTGATATCCACCTTCATCTCTTCCATTTCTTTTCTCTCTTTTTGAATGTAATAGGAAATATTGTAATCCGATATTCTTGCCAGAGTGCTGTTCCTGCTGTTGGTAATGGATACCAGAGTACTGCTGCTTTCCTTCAAAATAGAAGAATTCTCTATGATTATATTGGTCTCCCCTTCCACAGACAAAACAATAATAATGCTTTCCTCCGGAAATTCCAGATTAATTGGAAACATGGGACCGTTAATCCCCGTGGAAAAGATTCCGATATTGCAGAAATAGCGGCTTGCGTACTCAGCCATAATTCCTGAATTACCGGTACCAATGAATATAATCTGCCGTTTACCTGCAATCACTCCGGCGATTGTATCCAGCTGTTTTTGAAAAGCATCTGTATTGACCCGTTCAAAAAAATCCGTGATGGAAGATAAATCAAACCGTTTTTTCACAGACCCTTTCTTTTCCTTCTCCAGCTTAAACCGTACCTTAAATTCAGAAAAGCCGCTGCACATGGCCTTTCTGCAGAACCGGGTGATGGTAGTGGTGGACACATGTGCTTCCTTCGCCACCTCCCGGATTGTCATATATGGTATCTTCTCACTGTTTTTTAATATATAGTTGTAAACCTCGTAGTCCAGTTCCCCAAATTGTTCCATCACCTGACGGGAAAACAATGTCATTGCCATTCACCCCTTAAAAATCCTGTTTCATCTGTTTTTCTGATACCAGGTAAAAATCTCATGAATATCCTCCGGCGTGGTGCGGCAGCATCCTCCGATTAAACCGGCACCAGCCTCATACCACCTGGCTGCCCACTGACCGTACTGCCCCGGTTCCTTCACTCCATGCCATTTCTTACAGCAGGCATCATAAGTTTCCCCGCTGTTGGGATAAGCAACAATGGGAAGGCTTGTATGCGTTTTGTATATTTTTATTATATCCGTCACCAGATGGGGCTGGGTGCAGTTTACACCAATTGCCTTTAAATGTTTCAATCCTGCCAGGGCCTTTACACACGCTTCTATAGTATCTCCTCCATTAATCTGGCTGCTGTTCTTAAATGAAAAGCTGATATAATAATCAGCGCTTAACTGTTCCATCACTCTGGCACAGACAACAGCCTCATAAAGACAGGGAAATGTCTCCAGCGCAAACATTTCCGCCCCTGCTTCTTTTAAAATCTCCATCCTGTCCCTGTGAAATTCTTCCAGCTCCTTCTCCGTTACCTGGTAATTGCCGGTGTATTCAGAGCCATCAGCCAGATAAGCGCCGTAAGGTCCGATCGAGCCGACAGCAAGAGGCAGACATCTGCCGGTGCTTTTCCCCTCTTCCTCCCACCATCGGCTTCTGGTTTCAAGAAGAAGTTCCATGGAACGGGCGATGAAATCCCTTGCTTCCTGTCTGGAATAACCTTTCTTTAAAAATCCGGCAATGCTGGCCTGATAGCTGGCAGAGGTTCCTGCATCTGCTCCGTTTTTAAAATAGTCATAATGGACATCACTAATTGCCTGTGGCTGGCTCTCCAGCACTTTCGCGCTCCAAAGCTCATCGTTTAAATCAAGCCCTTTCTTTTCAAGCTCCGTAGCCATGGCTCCGTCCAGAATAATTAAATCCTTCTCTTTTCTCATTTCGTCAAAACTTGTTCTCATCTATTCTTCTCCTCCCTTTAAAACCACCGGCGGCGGATTTTCCCCCCTGTTTTTAGCCGGTAAAAACCGATACCAGAAATCATCAAACAACCTGAAAATTTCTTTCTGCTTTGCATAAATAAAGATCAGTGTAATAATCACATAAGATGCCGTTAATATATCGGTAAATGCCCATAAAACATCGGCTTTTATATTATAAAAGATCAGACATGGAATCAGATAGTAAACCATATAAACCGGCATGGCAAGTTTATTAAGCCTTGTATCTCCCAGTGCGTAGTTTACCGACTTTTCACAGGCATAATACATTCCGATTATGGTTGTCCAGGCAAAAACAGCGATTGCAAGAGAAATCATCACCCCTCCGCTGCTGCCGTACGCCTGCTTAAAAGCGATGGTGGTAAGGGCTCCGGAGGTGGCATCTGCCGTAATATAGGCATCTGTGGAAAGAATGGAAAATGCGGTGATGCTGCAGATCACAATGGTATCTAAAAAGATCTCTCCCCAGCCCCAGGAAGACTGCCTCACCGGATGGTCGGTCTTTGCAGAGGCATGAGCGATAATCCCGTAACCGGTTCCTGCATCATTGGAATAAAGCCCTCTCGCTACACCGAACTGAATGGCATCCCGGACAGTCGCTCCTGCAAATCCCCCTGCTGCTGCAGTGGGAGTAAAAGCTGACCGAAAGATCAGCAGGATGATTTCAGGAACTCTCTGGTAATTTATAATAATAATACCAATACCAGCCATGACATAGAAAACAGCCATAACAGGAATTACCTTTTCCATAAAAAGAGAGATTCTCTTTAAACCTCCGGCAATCGTGACAAAACAGGTGATGCCAATGAGTAAAACAGTGATCCCGGGGGCGATTCCCAGCCCTTCCTTTATGGAACTTGTGACTGCTTCCGTCTGGACACAGCAGGTCCATGGTCCGAATACCAGGCAGAACACGGCTAATATGACAGCCCCCTTATTCCAGCCAAATGCATTCTTCATAACGAAGGAACGGTCGCAGACATATTCATCCATGGATTTCTCATATTTCTGGCGGTACCGCTGACCGATCATGATTTCACTGGCCTTTATGGACATTCCAAAAAAGGCAGAAACCCACATCCAGAACAGCGCTCCCGGTCCGCCGCTGACAATGGCAGTCGCCACACCGCTGATATTGCCTGTACCAATGGTATTGGCAAGTGCCGTACATGCGGCCGCAAAACCGGAAACCGTTCCCTCCCCCTCTGATTTGTGAAACATCTTTCCGTAAGTGTTTTTAAAATGGAAAAGCACTTTTCTCTGGTAAATGAAACGGAAACGAACCGTTAAATAGATCCCGGTGCCTACCAGGATAATAATCATTGGCAGTCCCCAGATCAGATCATCCAGCCAGTATAAAAAATCTGACAGTGACTTCATGCTGATGGATCCTCTCTTTTCTTTTGTTTATTGATTCATCTGTTGCTACTAGGTATTATAAGACACAGGCCTAAGATTCAGCAACCTGTTTTGTATTTTCTCAGGAATTTGCACGCAAAAAATGCTTTCTTTGAAGTTTTTACCTCAAAGAAAGCACTAATCATCGGCAGTTTTAACGTTAAGCAAACCCAAAGTACCGGAGAAGTCCCAGATAAATTCCGTAAGCGAATCCATACTGGTCATTACGCAGTTTTTCCGCATCGGAATAATTGCTTAAATATCCCAGTTCTATCAGGTTGGCAGGCATATCCGCATTCCTGAGCACATACAGGGAAGGATTTTCCCGGATTCCATTGTTTTTGGTTCCAACCATATCATTAATTCCTCCCATGATCTGTTCCGCCAGCCACTGAGCCTGGGTAAAATACTGATAGATGTATACTTCCGTTCCGTTAATTTCAGGATTAGGATTTAAATTAGAGTGAATGCTGATAAAATAGTTTGCCGGCCACTGGTTCGCCATGGCAACTCTGGCAGCCAGGCTGGTGGTATTGTTGGTACCCAGCACCGTATCCGGCTCTGGTCTTGAGACCCTCGCCTCAAAACGCGGATCACTGTTTAAGAGGTTCTGAAGATAAAGTCCTACCTGAAAATTAATTTCTGATTCCTGTAATCCATTCGCCTCTGCACCACTGTTAAAATATCCGCTGGGATTATGACCCTGATCAATAAATATTTTAATTGCCATCTCGCATTTCCTTTCCTACTTCACTATAATAAATATATTCCGTATTCCGGCAAATGCTACATATTTTAGACTATTTTGTATATTTTTGAACGTATTTACTAAGCTTTGCGGGTATAAAGCACCCTTTCACCGTGCCTTCCCAGCCAGTATGGCAAACCGGGATATTTAACAGTTATATAATTTTCAAAATGGTCAGGATCTTCCTGATTACTGGAAAACATCTCATAATGGCCGGGAACTGCAAGGCCCGGCTTTATTGCACCGGCCAGATCCACCGCCTCCTGATAAGTCATGTTCCCAATGATATTGGAGCGGTAGCGTTCCCCATCCCTTCCATTAATTGGAAGAAACATCATGTCCATATCTCCAAAACTTCTTAATTTGCTGTGAAGCCCCTCGTAAATGCAGGTGTCACCTGAATGGTAAAGCCTGCATCCCATTCCTTCCAGCACCACTCCTGTGTAAGGGTATTGGCCGGTAACCGGATCCCGATCCAGAAACTCATGGGCAGAGGCAACCCCTGTTATCTGCATACCGCTTTTAAGAATCAGGGTTTTTCCGTCATCCAGTCCCAGAAAGCGGCTCTCATCAATCTGCAGTCCCGTACTGAGGGAAGGAATCAGCTTCTCAGGCACAAGAAACGTGGCTCTCGGTGAGCTGAGGGAAAGCTGATGCCAGTCGCTCCGGTCAATGTGATCCCAATGATCATGAGTTCCGATTATGTAATCTGCGTTGGTTATTTCTCCAGGATCAAGCAGAGGCGCTATTCGTCTGTCAGGGCGTTCTGAGAGAAATGCATCGATATAGAATGTGACAGTACCCAGCTTCACCGCATATCCCAGCTGCCCAAGCCACCAGAATGCTGCCTGTCCCTCCCCTGGTAAAGTCTCATCAATTTCTGCGATTAAGTCCTTCCCGCTTTTCGCGGTTTCCATGTACTGCTGTTTCATATTAAATCCGCCTTTCCGGTTAAATTTTTACTTACAGGATGTATCATACCATAGATTTTTCCAGATTCAATCAGAAATAATGAAAATAGGGATTGTCTCTTTCTTAACCGGAAAATGCCGGGCTGCTTAAGACAGCCCGGCAGTGCTATGTGCATGCTGGAGGAAAATTTCCGGCTTCCTTATAAAAGCCTTTTTCAGCATATTCTTAAACTTTGCTATATTAATAGTTCTGAAATACCTCTCTTATTTTATCCTATGTATGATAGCTTTTCCCCGTGATGAAAAAGTAGTTTTTTCATACTCTTTTTTTCATTATTCTTATCAAGAATGACATATCTGACGACAAACTAAACAGAAATAATTAAAGGAGACGATATATGATAACCTACAATAATCTTTACGACAACGGGAATATGCTTAAAATTGGCGAACGCGGCTGTGTGAAAGTGTTTGAACATCAAAAAGATTTAAGTGTGAACTCCGCTTCTGCCATAACTTCCTACTACGCATCAAAAATGAATATACGCAAAAGACAGGTTCTGATTGAACTCAATGGCAATTCCTTCACGGTCCAGGCTGGTGCCATGCAGTGGACCTCCGGTTCCGTTTCCATGACTTCCGGAATAAAAGGAGTGGGCGATTTTCTCGGTAAGGCACTTGCTTCCAAGGTGACAAAAGAATCCTCTGCAAAACCGGAATTTAAGGGCAGCGGTCTTCTGATGCTGGAGCCAACCTACAAGCATATTCTGCTGGAAGAGATTTCCGACTGGGGAAGCATGGTGCTGGAAGACGGATTATTCCTCGCCTGTGATTCCAACATCAAGCAGAATGTAGTTGCCAGAACCACACTGACCTCCGCAGTTGCCGGAAAAGAAGGTTTATTCAATTTATGCCTGACCGGACAGGGAATCGCAGTGCTGGAAAGCCCGGTTCCAAGAGAAGAACTGATTGAGTTTGACTTAAAGGATGACGAAGTTAAAATAGACGGAAACATGGCGATTGCCTGGTCCAACTCCTTAAAATTTACTGTAGAGCGTTCTTCCAAATCCCTGATCGGTTCCGCAGTTTCAGGGGAAGGTCTGGTAAATGTATACCGGGGTACCGGCAAAATACTTATGGCACCGGTGGAGTAATATTCCGTATTTTTATAATAATTAATCAGAAACCGGACATGCCCTGTGATGAATGGCATATCCGGTTTTTTTATCTTTCTTAAATCTAAAAATATTCAAACATAATTACGGAAATAATGTCTCACTATTTCTTAATAATTCTTAATTCAGCCCACATTGCCTTGTTATTGCGTCTATAAGTGCTATAATTCACGTGAACAAATCAATCAAGGAGGCATCTGTCCATGAGTTCCATGCAACAGATATTAGTGGTGGATGATGACGCAGATATCCGGGAAGTGATCCGCATACAGCTGGAGAACAAAGGGTATGTCGTTTTGGAGGCCGCTAACGGAAACGATGCGGTGAATACAGTCAGAAAAAATCCCGATATCGACCTGATTATACTGGATGTGATGATGCCAGGAATATCCGGGATTGAGGCATGTGCACAAATCAGAGCTTTTCATTCCGCTCCGGTTTTATTTTTAACTGCAAAGTCAAAAGAAACAGACAAAAAAGATGCCTATGAAAACGGCGGCGATGATTATCTGGTGAAACCATTTTCCCAGGCAGAGCTTTTTATGAAAATACAATCCCTTTTAAGAAGATATGTTGTCTATAAGGGAAAGGCAGAATCTGCCATAAATCTTTCGGAAGTTCATGTACAGGACATCGTTATTGATACCGTAAACCACTGGGTATACCGGGAAAATCAGAAAATAGAGCTGACAGATACGGAATATCTGATTTTGATGTATCTTGTTAAAAATAAGGGAAACGCAAAAGATGCACAGGCTATTTACGAGGGAGTATGGAATGAAAAATTTCTTCCTTCCTCTACCAATACAATTATGGTTCATATTTTAAAGCTGAGAAAGAAACTGGAACTGGATTTTAACAATCCTTTAATCATCCGCACTGTCTGGGGAAAGGGATATCAGATTGATGAAGGGTAAAATATTTTCATCACTGCGTTATAAGCAGGTATTTGTACTTCTGTTCGGAGCATTCATAAGCTTCGCCATGTATCTGATTGTAGGAACCATGGGAGAATACCTGGTTTCAAAAAAACACATGGATGAAGACTCGGTGCGAAACCGGTTAAACAGCTACCAGAATTCCTTTGAAAATTATGTACGGAAATATAAGATTTCCGTGAAGGATGTACGGGCCATATCAAGATGGGTCAAGAGCCATAAATATGTGTATCTCACCATATATAACGGAGACGAAATTCTTTATGAATCGGGATTCTGGAATGATTCCTACTCTTCCTATGAAACGGCTGCAACCATTGTGGACAGCTGTACCCAGCAGGAACGCGATATTACATTTTCAGACGGCACATTTTCCGTATCCATCATTGATTCTTCCCAGATCAAATGGCTTGACGTAGTGCTGTACTGCTCCTGGATTATATTCTTTATTATATTTTTCATTATTATAATCCTTTATAACCGAAGGATCATTGACCGGATCGTTCTTCTTTCAAAAGAAGTGTCACTCATTGAGAAAGGGGACTTAGAGCAGCCCATTTATCATAAAGGAAACGATGAAATTTCACTTTTGGCTAAAAATGCGGACAATATGAGACATTCCATAATCACCAGATATAAAAGCGAAAAAGATGCATGGGAAGCAAACAGCGAGCTCATCACCTCCATGTCCCACGATATCCGCACACCATTAACTTCCTTAATCGGATATCTGGAAATTCTGGATTCCAAAGACTACCGCTCAGAGGAACAGCTGGAGAAATACATTAAAAGCTGCAGGGAAAAATCCATTCAGCTGAAGGATTTATCTGATAAGCTGTTTCAGTATTTTCTTGTATTCGGTAAAGATACCATCTTAATGGAGATGGATACCTATGATGCAAGAATCCTGCTTCAGCAGCTTTTAAGTGAACACGTATTTAATTTAAACAGCCTTGGTTTTGAAGTGCAGACTGAATTCATGGATGAACCCTGCACCATTAAGATAGATATCCAGTATTTGAAACGTCTCTTTGACAACCTGTTTTCCAATGTAAGAAAATATGCCGGTCACGGCTCCCCCGTCATCGTCAGGGGTTCCAGGGAAGAGGACTTTTTAATCATCAGCATTACCAATGAAATCCGTACCGATCTGGTCTTTCAGGAAAGCACCAATATCGGACTGAAAACATGCCGGAAAATTGCCGAGCAGATGGACGGGAGTTTTGAAATTCTCACTACGGAAACTTTTTTTACCGCCCGCGCCACATTTCCTATAACATCGGCAGGAAAGGAATCATAATTATGAATAATATCTTAGAATATCTGGAGTATTCTGCTAAAGAATTTCCTGATAAAACGGCAATTATTGACCCGGATAAAAGCTGCACCTATAAAGAGCTGTATGACCGTTCCAGGCAAATCGGGAGCTTTTTAACAGAGCATACAAAAGCAGGAAAGCCGGTTGTGGTATTCATGGATAAGTGTGTGGAAGCACTGACCTCGTTTATGGGAATTGTCTATGCCGGCTGTTTTTATACATTTATAAATCCGGACCAGCCCGCTGCCAGAATCAGCCAGATACTTGATGTCTTAAAAACAGACTGTATCGTCTCTCTTGGAGATTCAGACGAAAAGCTGAAGGAACTTTCTTTTAAAGGAACCATCTTTGACTACCGGAAGCTTCTTTCTTCTCCCATAAACACAGACCGCCTGAACGCTGTCAGGGAAAAGTCCCTGGATATCCAGCCATTATATTGTAATTTTACTTCCGGTTCTACCGGAGTTCCCAAAGGGGTGCTGGTGAGCCATCGGTCCGTTATCGACTTTATGGAATATTTCCCTGCCATGTTTGAGATAACGAAGGATGATGTCCTGGGTAATCAGGCTCCTCTGGATTTTGATGTATCGGTAAAAGACATCTATTCTGCCTTTAAAACCGGTGCCTCCATTGTTCTCATACCCAAAAAATATTTTTCCATTCCCACCATGCTTTTGGACTGCCTGTGCGACTATCAGGTAACTACACTGATCTGGGCAGTTTCGGCGCTGTGCATGGTCACTCAGCTGAAGGGCTTTACTTACAAAGTGCCAGTGCGTGTCAATAAGGTTTTATTCAGCGGTGAAGCCATGCCGGCAAGCCATCTGGCGCTCTGGCAGAAGAACCTTCCCCATGCGAAGTTTGTAAATCTTTACGGTCCCACGGAGATCACCTGCAACTGTACGTATTACCCGGTTTTAAAAGTATTCGAACCGGAAGAAAAAATTCCCATTGGAAAACCATTTCCCAATGAAAACGTATTTCTTCTTGGATCCGGCGACAAACTCATCTCAGACGAAGGGGAAACCGGAGAAATCTGCGTATCAGGAACCGCTCTCGCCCTTGGATATTATAACAATCCGGAACAGACAAAAAAGGCGTTTGTTCAAAATCCTGTCAATGATTTCTATCCTGAGACCATTTACCGGACCGGAGACCTTGCTTTTTATAACAGCCAGGGAGAACTGTGTTTCGCGGGGCGCAGGGATTTTCAGATTAAACACATGGGACACCGGATTGAGCTGGAAGAGATCGAGCTGATCTTAAACAGTTATCCGGAAATTGAACGGGCCTGCTGTGCGTTTGACAGTGTAAAAAACCGCCTTGCTGCATTTTACAGCGGGGATTTAGATAAAAAGGAATTGCTTAAGCGTATGCGGGAAACGCTGCCAGCTTACATGATTCCCAGCCTTTGCATTCCTGTACTTCACATCCCCGTTACTGCAAACGGTAAGATGGACAGAAAAAAATTATTGGAGATGTGTCTATGAAACAAGAATTGAACAATTCAAAAATGAAAACTGCATTTGAAACATATCAAACACCATTTTATCTTTTTGATACAGACATTCTTACCAGCCGGATAGCGGACATTCGGGCAGAGCTTCCGCCGAAAACACAATTGTGCTTTGCCATGAAAGCCAATCCCTTTTTAGTAAAGGATATGGAGAAGCATGTGGATTATTTTGAGGTATGCTCTCCGGGAGAATTTCACATCTGTGAAAGAGCCGGAATTGATGAAAAACGGATAGTGATGTCAGGCGTACATAAGAAGCGGGAAGATATGGAGTACGCCATTACCAGATATTCAGACAGCATTATTTTTACCGTGGAATCTTTTGAGCACTGGAAGATCCTGACCTCCTTGGCTCTTAAAGAGAAAAGAAATATCCGGGTTCTTTTGCGCCTTACCAGCGGTAACCAGTTTGGAATGGATGAACCGGCCATACGCAGCATCATTTCCGGAGGTCCTTATGAATATGTAGAAATCTCAGGCATCCAGTACTTTTCCGGCACACAGAAAAAATCTGGAGCAAAACTGGAGGGCGAACTTAAGATGCTGGACCAGTTTTGCGCTGATTTGCAAAAGCAGTATCAGTTTACGGTACAAAAGCTGGAATACGGTCCCGGACTTCCGGTGTGCTATTTTGAAGGAGAAAAAGATGAGGAAGAGGCTATGCTTCTTGCCCTGTCCAGTGCCATTAAAAATCTATCCTTCAAAGGACAGGTAACACTTGAGATGGGGCGCTTTATCGCTGCATCCTGCGGGTTTTATGCAACCAGCGTGGCAGACTTAAAAACCAACAATGACCAGTCTTACTGTATCGTTGACGGAGGCATACACCAGCTGAACTACTACGGTCAGATGCTGGCGATGAAAAAACCCTTTATTACCCATTACGGCAGACAGGAAGGGGAAGTGGCAGAATGGACCGTATGCGGATCTCTCTGCACTTCCAGCGATGTTCTTGTAAGGCAGTATCCGTTTCAGGCTTTGGAGCCGGGCGACCGGCTTGTTTTTCAGAAGACAGGTGCTTACTCTGTCACTGAGGGGATGGCGATGTTTTTAAGCCGCGATCTTCCTTTGGTACTTCTTTATTCACAAAATGAGCAGTACCGGGTTGCAAGACCAGCTCTTGCAACAGACCAGTTTAATTTTTTCACTCAGAAAGGAGATAAATAAATGAACGAATTATTAGCGATTTTAAACGAAATTAACCCGGGGATTGATTATGAAAAAGAGACAGGGCTGATCGACGACGCTCTTTTAGATTCCTTTTCCATTCTGTCACTGATCCCTGAGCTGGAGGATGCCTTTGATATTACCATTACACCGGCAGATATGGTTCCTGTTAACTTTAATTCAGCAGATGCGATATGGAGCATGATCAACCGGCTGAAAGAGGAATAAGCTATGACCTATACGTCTATCCTTTACCTCATCATCTTTCTTCCCGGTGTCATACTTCTTTATCAGCTGGCACCGGTGCGCCACCGGTATAAGGTTTTGCTGGGGGCCAGCTGGCTTTTTTTTCTTTCCCTCAGCGGAAAGCTTATTGTGTACCTGCTGATCTCCACTCTTTCCGTTCATCATATCGGGCTGTGGCTTTCTTCCTGTAAGAAAGAACTTGATTTAACAGGCACTTCTGGGGAAGAGAAAAAGGCTTTAAAAGCAGCCTGTGCCGGCAAAAGGCGGAGAATCCTGTGGTTTGGTATGGGAATCCAGCTTGGCATGCTGGTAATACTGAAATATTCCGGATTTTTCAGCGATAATATCAATCATATATTAAAGGCAGTATCCTATCCAAACCTTCTGCCTGCAATGAGATTTGCCCTTCCCATCGGGATATCGTTTTATACCCTGCAGGCTGTTTCTTATCTGGCTGACGTCTATTTTGAAAAAATTCCAGCTGACGACCACCTGGGCAGACTGGCTCTGTATCTGACCTTCTTCCCCATATTGATGGAAGGACCCATATGCCGCTACTCTCAGACAGCCGGCGCTCTCACAGAGGGAAAACCTCTGGAATATAAAAATGTGACCTACGGGTTTCAGAGAATTTTATGGGGACTGTTTAAGAAGCTTGTCATTGCAGACCGGCTGAATCTCCTTGTTGAAACAGTCTTTGGATCTTATAACCAGTACGGAGGCATTATCGTAATTGCCAGTGCCATCCTCTATACCTTTCAGCTATACGCGGATTTCTCCGGCTGCATTGACATGACAATCGGAACCGGTGAAATCTTTGGAATCTCCATTCCGGAAAACTTCCGGCAGCCATTTTTTTCAAAAAGCCCTTCCGAATTCTGGAGACGGTGGCATATTACTCTTGGTACCTGGCTGAAGGACTATATCTTTTACCCCATTTCCCTGACTGCTCCGGTAAAGAAATTCGGAAAAAATTCCAGAGCAAAATTAGGAAAGCACCTCGGACAGGTAGTTGCCACTTCTCCCGCACTATTTGGAGTATGGATCTGCAACGGTTTCTGGCATGGCACCGGCTGGCATTATCTTTTTTTCGGCATGTACTACTTTGTCCTCATTTTACTGGAGAATGTTACGGAACCTTACGTTGTAAAGGCAGCCGAAAAACTGAAGATCAATCGCAGCAGCCTGATATACCGCAGCTTTCAGTCCGTAAAGCTTCTTATCATTGTCTTTACAGGTGAATTATTTTTCCGGGCTGAAACACTGACAGCGGGTTTTTCTATGTTCCGGTCCATATTTACAAGCTTTCAGCTCTCCTCCCTGACTGACGGTTCTCTTTTACAGCTGGGGCTGGCTTTACCTGATTATACAGCCGTATTTTTAGGCTTTCTGGCAGTACTGGCAGTTGGTTTGATCCACGAACGCGGAATTTCCATAAGAGATAAATTATCCGGTTATAAACTTCCGGTTCGATGGAGTCTTTATTATGGAGCGATTTTACTTGTAATCGTCCTCGGTGCATACGGCGACGGATATTTACCGGCAAAGCTTATTTATGCCGGATTTTAAGAGGTGACGGAATGCATGCAGGAAACAAAATAAGAACATTATCCTTTATTACGGGACTTATCATTCTTTTATATATCATGTCCTTTCTTTTCCTGCCGGTAAACACCGGGGCAGAGGGACTTTACAAAAAAGCCGGGGGAATCTATAAGGAACCTAAAAATACCATCGGTTACCTATCCATCGGTGACAGTGAATGCAGCACCAGCATCTCTCCCATGGAGATCTGGAATACCTACGGATACACAGGCTTTAACTGCGGTGTACCCGGCCAGAGGCTTCAGGATACCTATTATCTTTTAGAAAAGGTATTAAATAAGCAGTCACCAAAAATAGTTCTGTTAGAGACAAACGCCTGTTTCAGGGATTTTAAATACATCAATGCCCTGGAAACAACAATTGATGAAAAAACAAAGAAACTATTTCCTATTTACCAGTACCACAACAACTGGAGATATTTTCATTTCTATATGCTGAAAAATTTCAGGGCAGGAAATGCAGAAAAACCGTTATCTGTATATAAGGGTTATCAGTATAATATCATCAACAAACCTTATACCGGAGGTCCTTATACAATGGAAACAGATGAGGTTTTCAATATACAGGAACAGCCCTTAATGTATCTGACGAAAATCAATGAACTATGTAAGGAAAAGGGAATTACTCTGATTTTATACAGCTCTCCCTCCCCCAAATGCTGGACCTACGCAAAACACAATGCAGTGAAGCAGTTTGCTGATAAAAATAACCTTGATTATATCGATCTGAACCTGTCTTTAGACCAGTTATCCATCGACTGGACCACTGATTCCAGAGACGGAGGAGATCATATCAACTATTACGGAGCAACAAAAGTATCTGCATATATGGGCAGTTACTTATCTGGTTTAAATCTCCTGACAGATCACAGAGAGGATCCCCGGTTTACTTCCTGGAATACTGAGCTTAAAAGCTACCAGACACAGACAAATCAAAATTCAAAGTAAAAATTCGGCCCTGCAGGTAAATCCGCTGCAGGGCCGGTTATTATTCCTGTCTGTAGTAAGACAGAAAATCTTCCAGCCGGCTGCAGGCAGATTTCAGCTGCTCCATTTCCGGTAAATAAACCACCCGGAAATGATCTGGTTTTTCCCAGTGGAAGCCTCCGCCGTGGGTAAGCAGAATCTTTTTATCTCTTAAAAAATCCAGAACAAACTTTTCATCGTCATAAATTCCAAATCGTTTCGTATCAATTTTAGGAAATACATAAAAAGCAGCTTTGGGCTTAGTTGCAGAAATTCCCGGAATCTGGTTTAATGCCTGGTATATGTATTCTCTCTGTTCATAGATCCTGCCGCCCGGAACCAGCAGTTTTTTTGTCTCCTCTTCCATCTCAAGGGCAGTTCCAATCACAGACTGGGCGGGAACATTGGAACACAGTCTCATGGAAGACAACAGATTGATTCCCTCCACATATCCCTTTGCAAAGGATTTATCCCCGCAAAGACTCATCCATCCGCAGCGGTATCCTGCGATTAAATGAGATTTGGACAGCCCGTTAAATGTGATCGTAAGCAGGTCCGGTGCAAGAGACGCAATGGAGGTATGGGTCAGTCCGTCAAGCACCAGCCTGTCATAGATCTCATCTGCAAAAATAATGAGACCGTTTTCCCGGCAAAGCTTAACAATTTCTTCTAACAGTTCTTTGGAATAGAGAGTTCCTGTGGGGTTATTGGGATTAATAATAACAATTCCCTTCGTCCTTTCTGTAATCCTGCTCTTAATATCATTGATATCCGGATACCAGTCTGCAGCTTCATCACAGATATAGTGAACTGCCGTACCGCCCGCCAGAGTCACAGACGCAGTCCAAAGAGGGTAATCGGGAGAGGGAACCAGAATTTCATCACCGGAATCCAAAAGGCCCTGCATGGACAGAGTGATTAATTCACTGACTCCGTTTCCTGTATAGACATCCTCTGTTCCCACCTCATGAATTCCTTTTTTCCGGCAATACTTCACAATTGCTTCCCTGGCGGATAATAAGCCCCTGGAATCGGAGTAGCCCTCTGTATTAACTAAATTATCATTCATTTTCTTTAAGAGCGCTTCCGGTGCGCGAAAGCCAAATGGAGCCGGGTTGCCGATATTCAGTTTTAAAATTTCCACTCCCTGGGCGATCATTCGGTTTGCTTCGTCCATAACCGGTCCTCTGATGTCGTAGCATACATAATCCAGTTTTTTTGATTTTTCAAATTTTCTCATAATACATTCCCTCTTTCTTAATTTTGCATAAAAAAAGGCCCCAAGCGTTAAAACGCTTAGGGCGAATATACAATCCGTGTTACCACCTAAATTCAGAGATTTCTCTGCACTCCATACGGTACTGACATACCGCGTCCCTGTAACGTGGGAATCCGTTGAAGCCTACTTGGGAATCTTCCCGTTGGGTTCAAAGCTCCGAGACTGCTTCCATATACTTCAATAAAGGTTCACACCAGCCACCTTCTCTCTGAAATTCTCCGTATACGTACTATTCCTCTTCATTGCCTTTTCACTATTTCGGAAATGATACCACAGCCGTATGGAAATGTCAATAGTCTTCTTTGCTAAAACCAATACATTCATCAATCCAGGCGATGAAGTTCTGCTGCCGCATAATTGCACCGCGCAGCACAAGAAAATCCCCGAACCTGTCCGAATTACGAGGCGGAACTTCAGTGTATTGTTCAAATCTCATTTTTAATGTATTTAAGCGCATAACATGCTGCTGCCGCTGATTTTCCAAAAGATGTATTCTTGCTTCCAAATCCAGATTACCTGAAAAATACATTCGGAGACGAAATATATCTTTGGGCGTCTTCTGCATCTTTTCATCCTTATTCAGCCACTTAACAAATTCCTTATATCCCTCTTCCGTAATGGTATAACGTTTTGCTTCCAGAATCTCTCCGCTGATTTCAATGTCGTAATGGACAAGTCCCTCTTCATTTAACTTTTTCAGTTCCGGATAGATCTGACTATGATTGGCATACCAGAATTCTGCCAGTTCATAATTAAATTCCTTGGCTATTTCGTAACCGGTCATAGGATGACGGCATAACAACCCTAATATGGCATATTTCAAACTTCTCATTTCATTTTCCCCAATTTTTTTAATTTCTAGATATAACTATAGCAAATATGGAGAATATGTCAATATAACAGTGTTGTACAAAATATTGAAATTTAAAACATGTTTATATTGACATGTATTAATGATCATGATATAAACATTGTTATAATAATAACAATTAGGAGGGTAACATGAATTACAACAAAAAAAGATGGCTGATCCTGATCGCCAGCTGCTTCATTAACCTGTGCATCGGTTCTTTGTATGCATGGAGCGTTCTTTCTGTGCCAATGGCAGAACATTTAAGTCAGATAACAGGGGTAACACTGACTGCCAGAGATTTATCCATTGTATTTGTAATCGCCAACGCAGTAGGTCCTATTACCATGATTACCGGAGGTACCATTAACGATACTCTGGGTCCGAAATTAGCGGTCTTAATCGGAGGTATCATGTTCGGCGGCGGTATGTTCCTGTCAGGCTATGCGAATAGCGTGAACTTCTTAATCGGAACATACAGCATTTTACTGGGATTAGGTCTTGGAATGGTATATGGTGCGACCATCAGCACATCCATTAAGTTCTTCCCAGACAAAAGAGGGCTTGTTGGAGGACTTACCACCGCTACGTTTGGAATCAGTTCCGTCATTATTCCACCCATTGCAGCCATGATTATATCAACAACAGGCGTTACTTCTGCATTTAAAATTATTGGTGCTGTTTTTACAGTGATTATATGTCTGGGCGCTATGTTTATGGAGAAATGCCCCGCTGATTTCGTTCCGGAAGGATATACACCTCCTTCTGCAGGCAACCGGGCAGCCATTAATAAAAACTGGAAAGAGATGTTAAAAACACCTGTTTTCTACGTCATGATAATACTGCTTACCTGCGGTGCATTCTCTGCCCTGATGTTTATTCCCATGGCATCCCCTCTGGCTCAGAACATTGTGGGAATGTCTGTTGTTTCTGCAACAGCTGCCGTTTCCACTCTGGCCTTATTTAATGTTCTGGGCAGAATCCTTGCAGGATCTGTCTCCGACAGAATCGGACGTATCAACACCCTGGCGCTTGCCTGTGTGCTGTCTGTGACTGGTCTGATCCTGCTTTATTTCTGCAATAAGGGAGATGTGGTTTTATTCTATACAGCCATCTCAATTATTGGAATTTGTTTCGGAGCTTTCATGGGTGTATTCCCGGGCTTTACTGCCGATCAGTTCGGACCGAAAAACAACAGCGTCAATTACGGAATCATGTTTATCGGATTTGCTCTGGCAGGTACTGTAGGACCAATTATTTTAAACAAGATCTTTGCTGCTACCGGAAACTATAAAAATGCGTTTCTGACAGCTATTGTCATCTCCCTTGCAGGACTTGTACTCACATTTTTGTATAGACGCATGAATAAATCAAAAACGAACTAATCCATGGGTACAGATAGAAAAGCGCGTCCTGCCAGGCTAGACTGCCTGGTAAGACGCGCTTTTTATTTTCCACAATTACTGTACTTTTTCTGCCTCTGCCGGAAATACAATCCCAGCCATTTTCCTTGCTTCTGTCTGAATCCTGCATACACACAGACTGTGATCTAAATAGCGATAGCAGGTATCCAGATCTCCGGAAAGAATCATTTTTTCAAACTCCAGAAATTCACTGATCATTCGATGACTGTACGAATCATCCACTACTGTCTCTTCCGATCCGTCATTTAAAATCATACGGACTCCCTTACAGATATTCGCCGGACTGTTCTGTATCAGATATCCCTTGTCCCCCTGAATAATACAGGAATTTGGAGCACTGCAGTCCTTTGCTCCGGTCAGACTGCAAAGAAAGCTTCCGTAATCCAGCAAAAGCACTCCGGATGTATCAATTCCTTTTTCTATATTTGCAAAATAATGAACCGATTCAGGCATTCCAAAAAGTCCCGCAGTATAATGGACATTATAGATATTAATATCCATGAGTGCACCTCCGGCGCACGCAGGATCAAAGGCCGGAAGCACCTCTCCGTTCTTAAACCGGTCATACCGTCTGGAATATTGGGAATAGCTGCACTGGACAAGCCTTATGCTTCCGAGAGCCGGAAGCATCTCCTTTACACTCCTGTAATCAGGCTGGTAAAGGGTGGTCACTGCCTCAAACAGAAATAAATGATTCTTCCTGGCTGTCCGGCTTAAAACCAAAGCCTGCTCTATAGAGGGAGTAAATGGTTTTTCCACAATCACATTCTTACCTGCCATCAGTGCCCGGTATGTATAGGTAAAATGAAGATGATTGGGCAGGCCGAGATATACCGTATCCGCTTCACTCCTTAAAAACTCCTCATAATCTGTAAAAATCTGCCCGATTAAATACTCCTTTGCAAGCGCTCTGGCTTCGTCTTCGCTCCTTTTTGTACAGCAGAGAGACAAAATCATGGTATGCTTAAGGTGGCGGGCAATGGAAAGGAATTCCTTTACGATAATTCCCGAACCAACGATTCCCAGCTTCATAACCCCTTCTCCTCTTCCTTTAAAAATCCGGATTAAACCACTTTACTTAACTCACCTGTGACAGAATCAATCACCAGCCCATATACCCGGATCTCTTCCGGAACCAGTGGATGGTTTCGGATCAGTTCCACTGATTTTTTAATGGATTGGTCCAAATCCTTAAATCCGCCCAGCCAGGACTCAAAATCGATTCCATAGTACTTGATTAAATCGATATCCTTCTGCCTGATTCCCCGTTCTTTCATCATCTCGATCATTTTGCTGCTGTCCGTATATCTGGCCCCGCAGTCCGTGTGGCCAATCACTAGAATTTCCCTGACATCCAGTTCATAGATCCCGATTAAAAGGCTTCTCATAACACTGCCGAACGGATGGGAAATAACCCCTCCTGCGTTTTTAATAATTTTTGCATCGCCGTTTTTAAAACCAAGTGCTGCAGGAAGCAGTTCTGTCAGTCTTGTGTCCATACAGGATACTATTGCTGTTTTCTTTTCCGGATATTTATTTGTAATAAATTTTTCATAACCTTTATTCTTAACAAACTCTTTGTTATATTCCAATATCTCTTCCAGCATATTCTAAATCTCCTCGTATTTGTATCATTAATCATTAGTGTGAAATATTCTCCAGACCACTCCTGTTCCGGGAATAAAAATATTAGGATCTCTTTCAATATTTAAACCCATGTCAACGATATACATGGATTCATTAGGTCCAAACACCAGATGGCTTGGTCTTTCAAATCCGCCTCCCTTTGAAATGGAGGCAGGAAATCCGCTTTTGTTGATGGCAAACGTGCTGATGGTTCTTGCCCTCATATCAACTTTTGATATCCGGTGGCCGGAACCGGCATAGGAAAGCCCGTCTCCCACCGTAGCCGTTATCGTGCTGCCGTACTCCGCCACGTAAACATCTCCGTAAGGGCCAAACTTCTGATTGTAATTAAAATCAAAGCTCATCAGAGTGGAATTGGGCGGAAAACTGACATAGGGTCTTGGGGGAATGTTGGGCGGGTTTTTAAAAATCAGGGTAGGCTGATACCCCCCGGTTGGTGTAAATCTTGGAGAATTGACAGGTTCCCCTGCTGAATAATCCGGCCAGCCATACCATAGATCCGGAGTTATGTAATAGAAATCGTCCGTCGCATTTTCAATGGGTCTGCTGCCTACCGGATTAAACCCGTTATTGATCGCATACAGCTGGCCGCTGTTATTGAACTTTAAAAAAAGGGGATTGCGAAATCCCCATGCTACCTGCTCTAAATTTGAGCCATCAAGGTTTGCCCTTATGATACTGCCGGAGGCTTTGACATGTCTTTTTCTGGTTTCAAACTCAATATTAGGTATTCCATAAGGAGAAAAGGCACCGGTAAATGCAAGATCATCTGTCATTGCTTCTGTGAGAATATTATCCGTTGCATAATTCTGACCGTTCAGCATGACATAATCTCCCGTATAATCACATAGCAATGGAGATACCGGTACCCATTCGTTGTCATTGCCTACAACGCCGCTGTTGGTAACAGTCCCCTGTCCAAAATAGATCTTATAATCAGGCGAAAATGCAACCGGACCATTGTAATGATCTCCGTTGCTTGGCAGACCCATTATAATATTCTGCCTTGTACCATCCTTAAATATTCTGGTGACAAAGCCTCTGTGTGACACATAAAGAATACCATTTAAATAATTGATTCCCGAAATGGGTATCACAAAATTTTCGGCTATTAATTCCAGCTCACCGTTCACCAGTTTCAGTACCTGGGGATTACCGGTTGACAGACCGGAATCAGCGATATAAAGACTCCCATCCTCATCAAAAACGATGCCTGCCGGTGAATTGAGATTTTCTAAAAAAACTTCTATCCCATACCCTTTAACAATATAAATATCAGCAGGGTTTAAATATCTTTGGGGAACAGGTTCTACGTCATTACAGGAATGAATCCTACTGCCGTTATTCACACCAAACATCCACTTCACCTGGTATTTTTTACTATTATATTCATCAAACCGGAAAATATCAATCCTGTTTGGAGACATCTGCATTCAGTAATGCCAGATATGCATCGTAACCTTCCGTTTTCATCTCCTCTTTTGGAATAAATCTCAAAGCCGCACTGTTGATGCAATAGCGCAGTCCTCCCATCTCCTTAAGTCCGTCTGTAAAAACATGACCAAGATGAGCATCTCCCAGACTGCTTCGTACTTCCGTACGCAGTCTGCCAAAGCTCTTATCTTCCAGCTCCCGGATTAAATCGGCAGTCAGCGGTCTGGAAAAGCTTGGCCAGCCGCATCCGGACTCAAATTTATCACAGGACAGGAAAAGCGGCTCTCCGGTTGTCACATCAACATAGATTCCCTCCCTGAATTCATCATAGTACTCATTCTGAAAAGGTGGCTCTGTGGCGCTGTTCTGGGTCACCTCAAACTGGGTTTCAGTCAGTCTGCTGCGCAGCTCTTCCTTAGATTTGCGCGGAAATTTTTTGCTTTTATCCACTGCAAGCTTTGCCTTTTCAAACTTATCCCCGGATATGTGACAGTAGCCCTCCGGATTCTTATCCAGATACTTCTGATGATATTCCTCCGCTTTGTAATAGTTAAGTAGAGGCACCCGTTCAATGGCAATCTTTTCTTTGTATTTCTTTTGAAGCTCCTCCACAGACTTCTCGATAACCGGCATATCCCCGTCATCGGTATAATAAATACCGGTTCTGTACTGTGTACCGGTATCACCGCCCTGGCGGTTTACGCTGACCGGATTGATGACATCATAATAAAGCTCCAGAATATAAGGGAGTCCTATTATGGAATCCTCATATTCCACTTTGACGGTTTCCGCATGTCCGGTATTTTTATGGCACACCTCTTCGTAAGTAGGATTCTTAGTTGTTCCATTGGCATACCCCACTTCTGTACTTAAAATTCCCGGAATATTTTCCAGATATTTTTCTGTTCCCCAGAAGCAGCCGCCTGCTAAATATATCTCTTTTTTCATAATTGCCACCTTTCTTAATTCATAGAATCAAACAGATTATACTGTTCCATCAGTTCCAGACAGGACTTAAGTATCTGCGCCGTCATTCCCCAGATTACCCATGACTCATACCGGTAAAACAAAATATCCCGGGGTCCTTTCGTCCACGTATATTGATTGCCTCCCGGAATCCATTCATAGGGAAAATCTTCGGGGGGCTCTGTAACCAGCATGCTTTTAAAGGTTTCCGGTGTCATGCTTCTTAAATAATCAAGAGGCACCTTGATGATTTCCTCCACCTCATCGGTGCTGAACGTGTCTTTGTAGTCTTTCAGCTCTCCGATAAACGAATGAATGATGAGACGAAAGGGAGAAATGTAGATATCCCCTGGTCCAAGCACCTCAATCTGTCCGGAAGCCACGTTTAACTCCTCCATGGTTTCCCTGACAGCGCATTTTTTAAGTGTTTCCCCCGGCTCCAGCTTACCTCCCGGAAAACAGATCTCTCCAGGCTGATGCCTTAATTTGCTGGATCGTTTTTCAAACAACAGATACTTTGCTCCGTTCATCGTAAGAACCGGTACAAAAACCGCATACTTTCTGTATTTTTCTTCCTCAATCATACCGGGCTTCCTGCGGGAAAATGTCTGCCTGTCCAAAACGGCCACCTCCTTTATGCTATGAGGATTATAGCATCTTTTTCTATTTCTCACAATATGAGGAAGCCATCCGGACGAATAGTTCTTATCCGGCTGGCATAGGATGCAGTAATTCAATAATCATGGAGCAACCCATATGACCTCAAAAGAATCTTATATACAATGCTCACTCCAGTATCATCTCTTCTGGATCCGGATATTAAAGGAGCATGCCATATTTATTGAGGCTACTATGCCCCCGCCCAGAAAAGAATATGCAGATCAGGCAGATACTTACAAACAGCAATACGACCAGCTGTTGGAAACAGCCATTAAACTGTCAGACGGTGCCATCCCATTAAGTGTTCTTGAATCCGGGCAGTTTTATACCCAGTATACGGAAGAGGCGGAACGGCTGGCACAGCTTAATACGGGAATCTCAATCAATTCTCAGCTGACCCGCATGACCTATGACATTAAGCCCTGCACGGAATACTATACGGCCACCAACAAAAATGAACAGGATGTTTTCATGCTGAACCAGAATCTTTTAAACCTGACCACGTCCTTTGTCCAGTTTCAGGCGGATCTTTTAAACAGACGTGTATCCTGCGGCCTTTTCACCATGATGTACACAGCCGATATCTTACATATTCTCTTAGAAGCCAAACGATACCTTGAAATTCTAAAACGGCTTCAGAACAGGGACGAAACTCTCCTGTCTGACTATAAATCATTCTGGACCCGGAATATGGCCGATCATGCAAAGGTAATGCGGGGACAGTTCGACCCGACGGAAACAGCATATTTCAATACAGCCAACCAGTTCTCAGATACTTTTGATTATCTGGGGCGGGCTGAGATGCAGCCGGAAACATTCCCTTCTGACCGGGAAATTCTATCCGATGCCATTGCAATCAGTGATTTTAAGTCCGACACTACAAACGGACTAATTACCTGTAAAATTCAGGCGATCATGCTTTCTCTTTATACCGATCACCTTTTAAGAGAAGCAAATCATTTTATCTATCTTATGTATGCCGGAAGCTGACTTAAATGATATAAAAATGCGTCTTGATTTCAAGGCGCATTTTTGTGTTCACTTCCAGTTTTAATCCGTTTTAGCAGTTGGAAAATATTTCTCCGCAATCTTTTTCGCAGTCCTTACAGCAAGCGCCTGGGTGGTGAGGGTGGGATTGGGGCCGCCCAGTCCGTTGCATAAGACGCTGTTGTCTGCGATAAACAGGCGTTTTACCTGATATGCTTCACAATTGGAATCTGTTACAAATCCAATCCTCATGGTGCTCATAATGTGGATACCGACATCCGGCGGCCAATTGGCCCTGCTGACTGTCTTTGCCCCAGCTTTTTTTAAAAGCTCAGCGGCAAGTCCTGTCAGCTGGTCTCTTCTCTCCCTGTCAGCCTCACTCATTTCATAACTGATAATAGGAATATAGCCATTTTCGTCCATGCGCTCCGGGTCCAGCGTCACTCCGTTTTTCTGGTTCACATCGTCATCTGGAAATACCAAAATGCTGAGTGTTCTGTTATAATCGCGCATAAACTCTTTTAAAAGGTCTCCTGCAATAATACCCTCTCTGTCCCATGGCTCCTCTTCGTTTGTCTGATTCTGAAAATAGTACCCCTTCTGGCTCGTTCCGTATATCAAGGCAGCATAGATACCGGGACTTGTTCCAAAGGGTTCAAACACTCCCAGTCCGGGGTAATCCAGTCTGGCTGCGGAATTCTGTCCTTTGTAAGGCATTACATCGGACATTCCGAGGATGTTCATCAGATCCTTTTCTTCAAAAATACCAGAGACGCAGTCAAATATATGAGTGGTCATCCCTCTTCCCACCCATTCATTCTCAGGAAGACGGGAATTCAGCCAGAGTCTGGGGGATTCAATGGCGCCTGCAGATAAAACGATCACTTTTGCCTTTAATTCACTGACTTCGCCGGTCCAGGTATTCCTGACGGATACGCTGGCTGCATACAGCCCCTCCTCCTGATTTTCGCCGGTATGTATGGCTGTGACAAATGAGTTGGGCATAATATCCACATTTCCCGTTGCCAGGGCATATGGAATATAGCTGACCAGAGTAGAACGCTTGGCAACACTTCCCACATTTGGACCGATGCAGCAGCCATTGACACAATGCCCCCGAAGAGTGCAGCCGACTGCCTGATTATTTTCCAGGTCAAAATCCGGATTATTTAACATGGGATTGATGCCCAGAATGCCGTTTTGCTGGAGACGGAATCCTGGTTTGGTTATATTTATTTCACGGGTATACTCAAACCCCAGCTTTCTGGCTCCGTAGAAAAACAAATTCTCTTTGGATGTTGCTGTAGCTTCGCGCACGGGAAGGGTCTGCTCCACTTCTTCATAATAGGGAATTAATTCTTCGTATCTAAAGGGCCAGTCACGTTCAAATGCTGCGGGAAAAGCACGGGGACAGTTGGCAAAGTACAATTGCGTGGTCCCCCCCACTCCTGCGCTCTGCCAGACAAATCCGCCCTTTTCATTGATTCTCTGCCACGGACTTAAATTTCTGTCTGCCGGACCCCATCTGAATTTTCCTGTTATGGCATCATTCATGTCGTCCTCTAAATCTGTAAAGGTACTTTTAAGCAGCTGTATATCCAGATCATCGTTGCTTGAGCTTTCCGCTGCACCTGCATTTGTATTCGGATTCGGCCATTTCCGGTTCCCGTACCATGGGCCTGCCTCTAAAACCAGCACTTTTAATCCCTTTTCTCCCAGCTCTTTCGCTGCAACCGCGCCTCCGCCGCCTGCACCAATCACAATTACATCTGCATCATAGCCGTTATCCATACGCACCTCCAATCAAATTCCCAGCCTCACTGTTTCTGTGCAAAATCAAAGGCTCCTGCCATCCGGTAACCCATAGAGGGCCCCGGATACCCAACCTGCTTCCAGCTGATCGGCTCATATTCCAGTATGCGCTTATCCGGAGGCATAAACCTTGTAGAACCGTAGCCGGACCACTCGGAATAATATCCCATCATAGTGAGCCGGTTGAGTGCCGGAAGTACAGGTGCGATATCTCCCGGCTTCATGGTAAGGCCTGCCGGAATATAAACGATGCCGTCGGGGCTGGTGATCCGGTCAATGATTTTCAGACGGTCTTCCTGAGATAACTGGGTAAAATAAAGTCCGCCCGAACTTTTTTCTAAATCCGGATCCCTTCCCTTTTCCATAAGGTACTGTTTTGCAGCCAGATTTAATATTTCTGCCGCTGCTATTGCAAAGGGTGTGGGGTAGCTGTCAAGAGACATAATTAAATACTCTGCCGTATAGGACTCCAATGCTCCGTAAAACTGAATCCTTCCATACTGCTCTGCCAGGTCCGGTGAATGGGGTACCATTGCATCGGCATAGGCCTTGAATGTATGAACCACATAATCGTAGACTGCATTCTCGTCCCATAATCCATCCTTTTGATTATCTTTGTTCTCTTCCAATGATCCACCTGCTTCCTGTAAAAATGCATGTTCATAAAATACTATGAAAATCAATGGAAAAGTATCACATTTACTTCCAGCCTTTTGACCACAAAAAAAACGGCCTATGCCGGTTTTCATTGTCTGCTTACAGCTATTTCTTCTGCATTACAGCTTCAGCCATAAAGCGGGACGAACGCCGCCTCTGCATTCGCCATCGCTTAAGTTGCCTATTAATATATTGTTGCCCTGAATACCTATATTCCCATCACCGTGGATATACACAGCTTTTACACGAACGCGGCCGGGAGAACGCAGCCACCACCAGTCACTGCCTTTTTCCCCCTCATGTTTTGCAATTCGCTTACTGTTGTTTCCGTCTTTTCTTTCAAACCAGTACCTTTGATTTTTTCCCGGATTATAGAGTTTTGAGCTGCTGTCACCGAAATATCTGCACGCTGTTTCCTCCATGCTTAATAAAAAAATGCTGTCCCTTGTATCTGCCCCGCCTTCTGAACCATACCACTCATTATCAGGATTTTTATTTAAAACCGGAATGATTCGTGATTGATCAGCCACACTGAATCTATCATGGAATTCGCTGTTTAAATACTTTCTTAACGCACAGTCAGCCCATGTTGTCTCTTTATAAACATCATGGTAAGGACGCCGTTCTATAATATATTCGGTTATAATCAAAGCCCTGTCATCCTTTATGTCAAGTACCCGCCATAGGTAGTTTCCAAACGAAATTTTATCTCCTGTCTGCATGTTTCCCCCTATACAAATTCTTCTCTCATTTTCATTATTTTGCAATATTTATCTGTATTGTAACATGACATATTCTAAAAGGCAATCATTCGGCTTTTGCCGGTTTTTTCTGCGAAACAAAAATACTGGCGATAATGACAGCAACACCAACAATCAAACTTCTTTATTCTCTGGAAAATCAGTAAGACCGGCAATGTCAGCTTATGACTTTTGCCGGTCATATTTCTGATGAATCCGAATGCAGTCATTGAGCAGTTCAAGAAGTATATAAAGCTGGGACAGTTTTTTTCTCCCTTCGGAGAAGCCCTTTGTATCGTCTGCTGTCCTTAATATTTTTTTGTTTTCTGCACTTAACCTGTAAATCGCAGATCTTACCCTGTCAGCAGCAAGCAGGGATACTTCTTTAAATACACCGAAGATCTGAATGGCTGTTTTTTGAACAGCCTCCATATAGGTATTGACCTCTTTTTCACTGGCAGACAGTGCTTTTTTTCTTGTAAGCAGCGCTTTGCCTTTTTCAGATAGTTGAGCAGAAAGCTTAAAATCGGCTGCTTCATCCATTTTTTTAAACTCTTCCACATTAATTTGGAAACGTCCAATATCTTCTTCCAGCTTAAGTTTCTTATCTTTTATATTCCTGATCTCAGGCATCATGGTCAGGAACGTCTGCTCTAAATTAAATATGCTTTTTTGCAGAATCCCTAACTGAAGGACAAGCTGCGATTCCAGCTGCAGCCTGTTCTTTTCTTCAAGCAATTGTGAAATAGCATGATGCATTCTGGGGATCTCTTCCACTGCTTTGGATTGGATAAATGTTTCTGTGTCTGTCACCTCGTCCTGATATGGATATTGTCTGGTCAACTCACTTAGAATTTCATTCCATAATGCAAGATTTGACTGAACTCTTTTGGCTTTTTCTGAAGTAACGACAAATGATTCCACATCAGCCTTTAAATAATCGATTTCTATTCTCACTGAGACAGCCAGCTCTGCAATATCCTTCAACTTAAGATTATCTTTGTCTGCCAGACTTATAAGCTCTTGTGCATATGGGGGCATCTCACCGGCAGGGACATATTCCTCCACAATTTTTTCCAATGCAAAGTGAAGCGGTTTTTTCAACCTGCCTTTTTCAAGCAGCATATTCAGAAATCCCATTTAATCACCCCTCAGGATTTATGCACACAGTGGCATCATACCTTACTTTATGCATTCGAGGTGTTTTTGTTACAGATTATACATAAGGATTTAGTATTCACTGGGGGTTAACCAAATGTAGATGGTGCTTTGATTATTACCAGATTCATATGCCGCCACTTTACCATTTTTATAAGTCACCTGACTTCCGCTGTGTACAAATCCATAAAGCGTTTCATCTGCACCTCCATCTAATAAATCACCGGTGAGCTGCCATAATGAATTTCCCATCTCATGTCCGCAAAAGAATGTAAAAGTTGTCAATATAGCGTCCATATATTTACTATCATCTGAATCTGAATCATAGTTAAATTTCCATGTGGAGGTATCAATTCCAACTTTGTTATCTTTCAAAATCAATGTCCAGTCAGTTCTCCCAGCTGTTTCATAGTCTTCTTCCGCAGAGACTTTTAATCGTCTTCCATATTTCGTTTCTAACATTGTATTTAAAATATCAACATTCTCTTCTAATGTTTTTGTTTTGTTATAAGATGACTCTTTGACATTGGTTGTTTCATTTTCAGTTGTTTTTTCCAAATTATTGATTACTAATATTTTGGTATCATCTGTATTATCTTTCATATCTGTATTTGACACCTCCGCATTATTAAGCATATTATTGCATGCGAGTGTATTAAAAAACATCAACGCTAATATCATTGCTGCCAAACTCTTTTTCAAATATTTTATCATTTCGTCTCCTTTGATATCACCTGCAATCGACTGGCTTTTGTCCCAGTAAATTCCCATCTGACTGCAATGTAACTTGTTTTTTTATTCTTTTATGATAAAATATTTCTATTCCATTGAAAATATAAAATTATAATGGTTTAAGTTCATTAAAAATGAACATTAGGAGAATACATGGAATTAAAACAGCTTCAAACAATTAAAAATATTCTGACTGAGGGAAGTTACTTAAAAGCAGCTGAAACGATGGGATATGTGCCCTCTACCGTTACACTTCATATACAGCAGCTGGAAGAAGAGCTGGGAATTAAAATATTTGAAAAAAAAGGCCGAAGAATGGTTCTATCAAAAGAAGGTGATTTTTTCTGGACCAACGCCAAATCACTTCTTGAACATGCAGATTCATTTAAACAGATCATGAATAACTTTGTTACCGGTCAAATGGGGCATATCCGATTAGGAACAATTAGTACGATTGGAAGATCGTTGTTAATTCCTAAAGTAATAGCTTTTTGTAAAAAATATTCCGGCATTAAGCTCACATTTGAACTTAACAGTTCGGAAATCATTACACAAAAAATCGTCGATAACCAGCTGGATATTGCAATAGGATTTGCTCCTCCAGCTAATCTTAACCTTTTGTTTGAACCCATCTGTCTGGAGCCGATGGATTTGTTACTGCCCGTTGGACATCCACTTGCCGAAAAGGAAGAGATTACCCTTAAGGATTTAAGCGATGTAAATTTACTCCTTACTGAATCTTACTGTTCTTATCGAAATGAAGTTGATAAACATTTCAGTGCTTTTGGAATACCGCTTAAATCCATGATACAAATTAACGATGGAAAAACCATTATTCAGTTCGTCCAGGCCGGCCTTGGCTGTTCTATCTTACCTGTTGCCGCTATAGATCCTGTCCCCGATCTGACAATAAGACGAAAACTGTCAAATATAGAATTTGGCTTAATGATTGGTATTATTCGCAGAAAGGAGCAGTTGGAAAAGGCCTCTGAAAGGTTATATAATGAGCTTCTTCGATATTTCATGACTTAAGCAATAAGATTTTTTCAGTTTGCAGACTTCCATCCGTACTTTTCCGTTCCATTAATGCATTTAGATGACGAAAGAATTCTCTTGCATCCTGAAAATCATCGTGACACATACGAAGCATTACACGTCCGTGACATGTTAAGCGTTTTTGGTCATTAAACTCATAGCGCGTTTTAGCAAGGCAGTGCGAACCGTAACATCCGACACAATCGTTTAAAGCATAAAAGATACGATTTGCAAATTGTATATCTGTTTTTGCTATTTCTGAAAGCACTTCCTCCATATAATCAGCTTTGCGGTGCCACGTTTCCGGCTTTCCACTGCTTACAATATACCAACTGAAATTGTGGGAAAGCTGATCTTCAGATACGTGTAATGCATATGAAATACCGAAGTCTGAAGCAACATATGTAATTTTCCCGCCTCTTTTATCAAGCGTACGTTTGAATTTCAATGGTTTTAAAGTTTTCAAGAAATCATCCATTTTCAGTAATTCAGTTTTATATTCCTGCGGTAAATCCGATATAATGGTCTCAAAAGTAGGTTTTGAGCTCTCGGCTATCACCTCCTGAAGAGGTATTTCTTTTAAAACATCGCGAATAACAGGAACTTTGTCATCAAACTCCGTTACAGTTATTGTTTTTATGCTGAGTGTGGATCGTTTGGACACAGTTAATCCAATTCCAAAGCCTTCCAGATTTAACTCATTTAAATTCTTTATTTTCATATATGGTAATTTACATGAATAAAAACGTTCTTTACCACCAATAAGTATTTGCATTTCATTAAAATTCCATATTACAGAAATATCAGCGAACTCACCAAACGGCAGCCTGTTATCAAATAGACAATTATCCTGATTTGACTTGCCGGTAGGTTTAGCGATATCTTCGATTTTGTGGTTATCGGAGGATGCAAAGGCTATATATCCGTCCCCGACAAGTAATATAAGTGCTGGAAAGTCAAGCTTGATGGTCATATCTAAGCGAAATGGTATATGGTATTTATCAGGTAATCTTAGAAAATGTCTTTTATAACAGTCACCGACCAGATTAAAAGCTACAGAAGTAATTGAATTTGTTGTCCATACATTGACTGTTTCTCCGGTAAATTTTGTTTCAACTTTGCCATGCGCAATTAATGTAGTCAAATCTATATTACTTTCTTTTTTTTCCATATCTCCCTCTTTTCTTTTCAAGGACTTTAATTAGTAACCGACATGTTATATCTGCACATATCTCAAATATTCCAGCACGTCAGTTACAAACATTTGCAGTTTCTCCGGTATTTCCTTTCTGCCCGGCAGCACTGCCTGAAAACGCTTCCTGGAACTCATTTCTTTCTGGAAAACAGGTTCTTTTAATTCCAGAATTCTGGAAAGCTCTGATTGAAAACGCATATAATTACAGGTATCCTTTGTTCCAACATGAAATATACCACTGAGATTTTCTTTAATAATATACGCGATCCATTCTGCAATTTGAACATCTGTTGTATAATTCATATGCAAATTGGGGTAGGTGATTATTGGCGTATTATTTTCCGTATCCTCAGCCAACTTTAATATCCTGGGACAATTTTTCCCAAAAATCTGGGGTATGCGGATAATAACACATCTTTCTTTTAATTTATACTGAAGCATATGTTCGCATACAATTTTAAATTTTCCATAATCCGATTGTGAATTCGTTTTGTCTGACTCATAATGTGGTTTATCCATTGCTGCATCAAATACATTGGATGACGATATGAAAATTATTTTACCTGTTTCATTTATTAATAAATAATCAGCAATAATGCAATGTACCTCCAGCTGTAATCGGAAATCTCCTCTTATACTGGAAATGATAATTTGCGGCTGTATCTGATCCAATACTCTTTTTATGGAATCAAAATTGTCAAGCTGTATCTGAACCATTTTATTTGCAGCCAGACAGCTGCTTTTCTGCGTGTGATAGGTTCCATATACATCATGGTCCTCCATAAGCCTTTTGGCAATTGTCTGACCGGCATAACCGCTTGCTCCTAAAATAAGTATTCTCATTGAGTGGCTCCTCTGTTTAACTGCTTCCTCATAACAAGCCCCTGCTCCGCCTCAAGCAGCACATGGAATCCGGCTTTTTTATACATTTCAAAATGGCCGCCATAATCTGATGACTGATAACTTGATTCCTTGTACGGATATGCCTCCACAAAGTCAAATCCATCGTGAGCTGCATCCTTACACACACGTTCCAGCAGGCGGGTGGCTATGCCCTGTCTTTTCATCTCCGGGGCAATTACGAAACAAAATATGGATTTTACCTTTATGGCGGAATTGGATTCCTCCAGTGGTACGTAAGACATGAATCTCTGCCAGCTGACACATTTCAGACAGTCTGATTTCGTATTGGCGTTACACCAACCAACGATTTTATCATCACTATAAGCGAGATAACCCTGAATGTTATTGCCCTTCACATATTGATATGCATATTTTCTTCTGTTTTCTGCGATTGAAAAATCTTTACCTGCATTGTCATCATTACACCAGCACGCACAATAGCACTTATTATCAACCACATTATCATCGTGAGGTGTAATATCAAAAAAATGTATATAATCTTCTGCAAGGTCTGGTGTCAGCCTGCGTATTTCAATAGCCATTCAATTCCTTCCTTTCTTTCATTGCAGCATACAATTCTTCATCTAGCTGGCGTAAAAATCATATCCATATCCAGACGCTCTACATGATTATAAACAAATCCTAGCACCTTTTACATTAGTTGTAAATACATAGATAACCGTTTAATATTTCTGACATATAGAAGGGCTGGCAGAAGCAATCGTTTCCTTCTGCCAGCCACTCCATTTAACCACAGCTTATCTATTATCCTATAAGTATACTACACAGTTCTGCTCTGCCGAACGGAAAACAGCCTCCATAATATGCATGACTTCCATAACCTCTTCCAGTTGAATAAAAGGCTTTGCCCCTTCATGAATGCAGGCATTCACATTGCGGTAAAAATCCCGGATATCGGAATGTACTTCCGGCAGGGGATATTTCTTTACCGTTTCATCAGTTCGCGGAGCCATGGTCTTTGTCAGACCCGCTGCGGTTACAACCGGTACTGCATCACGTTTTTCCCAATCCGAAACCATAACAATTTCGCCGTTTAGCTTCCAGTCATGAATAATGGCGGAACCGTTTTCTCCCTGGATATACCAGCGAGGCATGGAGATAAAATTACTGGTCCCCACTTCCACCAAAAAAGTCAGCTGGTCATCAAATTGAAACAATGCGCGGAAGCCATCATCTACCGCTTCGTTGGTAACATTCGTCAATTGTGCAAAAACACTGAGAGGTTTGCGGCCGCCAAGCATCATAGTCATCTGATCCAGAAGATGCACGCCCCAGTCCAGTACCATGCCGCCGCCATGCTCTTTCTGGTTTCGCCAGTCTCCCGGTATTCCCCGGGAGCCATGTACGCGGCTCTCAATATTAAAAGTCCTGCCAAGAGACTGCCGGTCATACAGCTGTTTTATGATCAGATAATCCTCATCCCAGCGGCGGTTTTGATGTACCGTGAAAAAGACCCCCATTTTTCTTGAGTAATCAGCCATCTGTTTCAGTTCTTCACTATTTAGTGCCACCGGTTTTTCACAGATTACATGCTTACCTGTACTCATGACCGCAAGTGCAACAGGTAAATGGGTATCATTTGGAGTAGCTATGGTTACTGCCTCCACTGTTATGTCATTCAGCAATTCCTGCTGTGACTGATAGACATGTATTCCGTCCGCAGCCGCTGCTTCCCTGCGGACAGGATCAATGTCCCAGATACCGCACAGACTGGTTTCAGGTATTTCGTTAAGCATGCGGGCATGCCAGCTTCCCATGCCGCCGTATCCAATCAAGGCAATATGTAGTTTTTTCTTTTCCATAATTAAATGTTCTCCTGACTTTTAGTTCCACCACGCCTTTGCAGGACGGTCGTGAATAACGATATCCTTTAAGAAGTCAATGGCCTTTTCAAGTCCCTCCTCAACGGACATGAAAGCATCTTCATGTTCAATACTGATGGCCCCGTCATAACCGATGAGCCGCAAGGCAGAGATGATCTCCTTCCATTCATCCGCATCATGGCCCCATCCAACAGAGCGGAATGACCAGCTGCGTTCTGACAAATCACCATAGTTTCCGGTATCCAGCACACCATTAACCTGTGTATTAACCGTATCAATTTTGGTATCCTTTGCATGAAAATGGTAGATTGCGCCCTTGAGTGCCTTAATGGCCTCAGCCGGACGGATTCCCTGCCAGAACAGGTGGCTGGGATCGAAGTTGGCACCAATTGCATCACCAACTGCTCTTCTTAATCGCAGCAGTGTAGCAGTATTGTATACACAAAAGCCGGGATGCAGCTCCAATGCAATCTTATTGACACCGTAATTGGCGGCCTCAGAGACAGCTCCCTGCCAGAAAGGAATTAATACCTCATTCCATTGATAATCCAGGACGTGCTGGTAATCCGTCGGCCAGGAACACGTCACCCAATTGGGATATTTTGCACCTTCATAGTCACCGGGACACCCGGAAAAACTTACCACCGTATCGACTCCCAGTTTCTCAGCCAGGCGCAGGGTCCGGGTAAAATCGGCAGCCGCCTGAGCACGGACATCTGCACTTGGATGTACATGGTTGGAATGGCAGCTCAATGCACTGATTTCCAAATTATATTTTTTCAGCATATCCTTATAAGCCGACAATTTACTCTCACTGGAAAGCAGCTCCTCTGGATTGGAATGTTTGCTGCCCGGTGAGCCGCCGGTACCAATCTCCACTGTCTGTACCCCCAGACTGCTCAGATAACGGAATGCTTCCTCTGCACTCCGGTCATATAACGGAACTGTTAATACTCCTAATTTCATACGAATACTCCTTTCAGGAATCTACAGATTCATAATGTGTTTATACCCTTTTTCTATGCTTTGGTAGGGTGACACAGCGAATTCCTCCTGTTCCAAAATACAGTGCTGTACTCCGATTTCCAGTCCTTTGCATATAATCGCATTAAAATCCAGAACACCTTCGTCTAAATCCACACACTTCCTGCTTTTAAAATCGGCCATTTGCTTTAAATGCAGCAACCGGATACGATTCTTCTGTTTTTCCATGTACGCCATTACATCCACACCTGCATACGCCGCCCAGTATACATCTAATTCCAATACCATATCCAGCCCATCAGTCAGTTGCATCAGTAAATCCAGAAGAACTGTTCCGTCTTCTGACTTTGCAAATTCATGAGCATGGTTATGATAACCAAACGTAAAACCTGCACTGCGCACAGCCCTGGCAATCGGTGCAAGCTGTTCTGCCAGAATTTTTGCATCGTGGATTGTTTTAAGGGGATAATAAGGCACAATGATCGTTTGCGTCCCAATCTCCCGGTTATAGTTCAGCTCCTCATCCAAATCATTGACCAGCCGTTCCAGCGGTACGTGGCTGCTTATGGACTTTAATCCGTTTTCTTTCAGCAAACTGTACATCTGGCTGGCAGTCAGACCTCCATAACCGGCAAATTCCACACCGGTATAGCCAATCTCTCCGACCCGTTTCAGGACACCAGGAAAATCTTCTTTTGTAAGTTCACGCAGTGAATAAAGCTGAAGATTGAACTCCTCAATCAAACTCATAAGATAACACCTCTCTGTTTTATAATAGAATCTGCCGTCCTTCTCTGGCAGACTGATAAACCGCATCTAAAATCTGTGTAACGGCTGCAGCCTGCTCCGGCAATACCACTAACTCTCCTTTACCAAGAATCGCATCAAAAAACGTTTGCTGTTCTAATACCTCAGGAGTGACGACATCCCCGTCATAAAAAGCAACTCCTCCTGCTTCCAGGTTTGGCTTCAGCTCATACAGGCGGTCATTTTTGGTACCGTTGATCGTCAGTCCACTTAGCATATCCGCACCTGCTTTGGTACCGCACAGAACGGTTTTGGCCTCATGGACATCCAGGGAATTAAGTGCCCAGCTCGCTTCCAGGGTTATTGTGGCCCCATCCTCCATAATGATAAATCCAAAAGCACTGTCTTCCACTGTAAAATTGTCAGGTTCCCATGGTCCCCAGGCATTGGCAGGCTGTCTCTCGCCATTGAGTTTATGATATACGGTACCTACCACACTTTTGGGTTTATAATTGTTCATCATCCATAACGTCAGGTCAAGTGCATGGGTGCCAATGTCGATCAGCGGTCCGCCTCCCTGCTCGTATTCGTTTAAAAATACCCCCCATGTTGGAACTGCCCGGCGGCGGATGGCTTTTGCTTTGGCATAATATATCTCACCCAGTTCCCCGTTGGCACATTCCTGTTTGAGATAGATGCTGTCGGCGCGATAACGGTTCTGGTAACCAATGTTCAGCAGTTTGCCAGTTTTCTTAGCTGCTTCCACCATTTCCATTGCCTGGCTATAATTGATAGCCATGGGTTTTTCACACATGACATGCCTGCCTGCATTCAGCGCGGCTACCGTAATTTCACAATGGGAACGGTTGGGCGTACAAACATAAACCGCATCCAGATCCAGTTTGATAAGTTCCCGGTAGTCCGTAAATACCTTAGCATCTTTTGTGCCATATTTTTTTGCAGCTTCACAGGCACGCTCTTCAATAATATCACAAAAAGCCACAACTTCTGCCCTGCCTTCTTTTCTGACAGCCGGCAGGTGCTTGCCGTTTGCAATGCCTCCGCACCCTATAATTCCCAGCTTTAATGATTTCATATACCCCTTCCTTTCATTGTTCAATGATAATTAATCCGTTACTTGTAATTTTTTACAATTTGATTATAATATAATAAAACAGTATTCGCTTGCCGTAATAAACATAATTTGTGCCATAATTGGCTGCGTTTCTTTTCTATAAAAAGGAGGCTTGCAATGATTGATTCAAAATATAATTATGAGATATCGCGGGACAGCCAGGCTAACTCTTCCTCCTGGTATTCCATCAATAACAACTGCGTTCCCCATTTCCACAGTGCGTTGGAACTGGTATATGTAAGAAACGGTACCATGGAAGCAACATTAAACGGGAAATTTTACTGTATTCAGGCCAGGGAACTGCTGCTGGTGCCAAGCTATACCGTGCACCGTTATTTAACGCCTGATTACTCAGATACCATAGTGATGACGATACCCCTTTCCTATATACCTGTCTTTCAAAAGAAACTGAAGGGAAAGACATTTTCCCTATGTCATATAACGAACAAAGTTCTGACCCCGGAGGTGGCCCGCTGCATGCGGTGCTGTTGTGACCTGCAGCGAAAAACACCTGAATCCCTGGCCGCCAGAGGGTATATTCATGTAATTCTGGCTTTGCTGACAGAAAACATTCCGATGGAAAATACTCATACAAAGGATGACGATGCTTTGGTACGCAATGTTCTCACTTATCTTCACAATAATTACAAAAACACATTGTCCCTAAAAACCATTGCTGAGGAATTCGGTTACAGTACCAGCCGGTTTTCTCACATATTCAACAAACATGTAGGATGCAGTATCAGTGAATATATTAACTCACTCCGTTGCAGACATGTCGCAGGTATCTTGTTAGACAGTGAGGAATTCACGATTACAGATGCCGCCATGAGTGCTGGATTTAACAGCATGCGTACGTTTTACCGGGCCTTTATGTCCATATTTGGCGTCAGTCCCAGCAAATATACTGATGTGTATAAAGAAAACGATACACTGAAACACTGCCAGCAGGAATGTCTTCCCTGGGATAACAATAAATGTCCATGTTTACTTAAGTAAATGTTACATAGGGCAGAATCTCTGCTATAAACAAAAAAAATCAGGGTTGATGGCATGTTTCCCCGCCTTCAATCCTGATTTTCTTTGTTTCAACTCAAACTGTCGCACGCTGATTTAAGGAATCAGATATGGTTTCGTCAAATCCTCAAACTCTTCTCCGTATTCCTTCAGATAATCCATAAAATACATTCCTTTGGTATTTAAGGCCTGAGAAAGTTTTACCATAAAGTCCGGAATATCTTCTTTTTTTACTGCACCCAGACATTTCCCCAAATGGGTGTTATTGTTCCCTGCTGCTCCCCCTACATGAAGTTCAAATGCATCTGCCGGAGCATTGGAAATACGTTTTTTACAGCCGGCAAAGCCAATTTCACTTACCTGATGCCTGGAACAGGAATTAAAACACCCGGATATGGAAACTCCCGGCAGATAATCCGTCTTTATCTTATTTTCCATCAGTACCCTGTTTATTTCTTTTAATAAAGTCTGGCTCTCTAAAACTCCTATCTGGCAGGTTGGAACTCCCACACAGCTGACACTCATACCAATGGGAGTTACCTGATTGGTCTCTTCCATTATTGCCAGAAGCTTTTCTCCTTCTTCCCTGGTCAGATTGCGGATGTACATGCTTTCCGTCATAGTAAGGCGTATGTCCTGTTGTTTATCAGTGAGAAATGCAATTATTTTTTCAAGGGCTTTTACAGGCAGCTGTCCGCATTGGGGGTGAATGACTGCTGTATAGAATCCCTCTTGTTTTTGGGCTATCAGATTACCGCTGTCTGTATGGATATAAGAAGACTGCATCTGATCTGCAGATTCCCATATTCCTTCTGCATCCACATTTATATTCAGCTCCATGGATTCTTTCACCTGGGCGAGATGTTTTTTGTAACACTCCATAAATGCTTCTTCTCCCATTCTTTTTGGGATGTATCTCAGCCTGGCTTTTCCCTTATTCTCATAATCCCCTTCCGCCGCAAATATTCTGGTAACAGCTTCCACATGGTACAGTACCTGGTCTAAGGGGATCAGCTCGTCATACGGCAAAGCAACTGCCGGATTATTACCTAATCCGCCTGCAAGATACATTTTAAAATAGGGTTTTCCCTGATCCAGAACTGACAAAAAGCCCAAATCATTAATGGTACAGTTTGCAGTATCCGCTTCATTGTTGGAAAAGGCAATTTTCAGTTTACGGGGCAGATGGTATTCCAGGATCCGTTCCATGACATACCGGTTCACCTGCAGCGCATAGGGTGTAGGATCAAAGGCTTCTGTTTTATCCACACCGGACAGGGGAGACAGTGCAACGTTCCGGGGGAAATTACCGCCGCCTCCTCTGGTATACAAACCATGGTCAATGGCAGCTTCCATGATATCACAGACAGAATCAATATCCAGATCATGAAGCTGAATGGCCTGCCTGGTTGTAAGATGAATTCGTTGTAAACCATATTGTACGGCAAATTTATAGATTAAATTCATATGGGCAAATGATAAAATACCGCAGGGTATCCTTAATCGAATCATAAAAGCTTCCCCGCCCTTTTGTGCATAAACCCCCATGCCTCCTGACTTTCCCTTAAAATCAGCAGTAGTAATTTCCTTATTTACAAACTTATGACCGGCTTCTCTGAATTGGGCTATTTCCTCTTTTAGTTTTTTATGATATTCATTCATCGTATTTACTCCTATTAACCTATAGATTTAATTGTTTTATATTATAATAAATTATAAATTAAATAAAAGCAATACTTATATCTGCATTACCGCCTAATATCTGCCTCCCAGTTTACCAGCCTCCACAAGTGCGGGATTACCGAGAATATCACCCTTTTCAGATACACCAGGGACTGTGATCATTCCCCCGTCTCTAAGGGAAAAATAGCTCAGTACCGCATGATACATGGATATCAGAGAGTCAAAAACGGTGGGTATTGTATCAGCACAAACAGCTAACAAGACAAGTTCTTTCATTTTAAACGTATTGCGTATGGGATTATGCAGACGGTCAATGATGCATTTCAATTGAGAACTAACCCCATAAAAATAAACAGGAGTGGCTATCACCAGAACATCTGCATCTGCAAGTTTCTCATAAATTTCCTGCATATCGTCTTTGTGCGCACAGTTATGACCGTTATCTCTATAGCAAAAATTGCAGCCTGTACACCCATTGACGCGTTTTCCTGTTACAGAAATCACTTCCACGGTGTTTTTCTGCTTATTAACTCCATCAATAAAAGCATTTGCAAGGATCTCAGTATTGCCATTTTTTCGGGGACTGCCTATTAACACTGTAATTTTTGACATTTTGTTAACCTCCATTATCTTGTCTGTTCGCTTGTTTTTATTTAAGATTGTTGAATTCACATGTTTATAGTATTCGTATCTATGTACGAAACGTAGACTTTCGGCGCCCTCCGCTTTTAAAGTAAATGATAATTACAATTAAAAATGAGATTGTCTGAGCAGCGGAAATTCGGATTATCTGCAATTCATCTGAGCCGGATATGGTTGTGATATGCAGAAGATTAATGATGGCATTATTAAAAAAGTGATCAGCCATGGACATCCAAAGCGATCCGGTGATTTTAGTCAACAGACAAAATTTAAAGCCGGCAATTCCTGTCGTTAATATAAGGATGATAACAGACGGGATTACTCCCATCAGACTTATTTCTCCATCCAATAAATTTCTTACAGGTGCTGCGACATGCCAGAAGCCAAAGAGAACAGAGGAAAATACCGCTGCTTTCATGAATGAATATTTTCCTTCTAAAAGTCTGACGAATAGTCCACGGAAGACACCTTCCTCCATAGCCACGTTAATGACATTCCCAACGATACAAGACAGGAAAAACAGGATACCGGTCTGCATCCCCCGATTACCATCAATTGCATAGCTGGTCACATATACGTTCATAGATGGACTGCTGTTTCTGGATAATTGCAGAAAAAACTCAATGCCATATGCAATCATATACACAGCTGCCCCAAGCAGCAGGCCATAAAGCATATTCCTTACAGCTTTTTTATGCGTATAACCGATATCTGACCATTTGAGTGAAAAATATCGTATTGCCAGTGCAAGCACAAGAATACCTGCCAGTTTATGTATAAACGCCTCGCCAAAGATTGACTGATCTGTGCGGATAACCATGTATTCAACTGCTCTGAATACATAACATATCAAATAAATAACTAAAACGCATACCACAGGACGAAAGGGTGTTTGCTCTTTCATATGGAACCTCCAATTTATATCTTTTTATAATGACTTTACCGTAAGTTTAAGCTATAATTATGATAATAACAGACTGCTTAGTCTTGTAAAGGAAGTTTCCCGATGATAGAAATCTGTAATTCAATTAGTATCATATCAGGAATTGCCACCTGGCTTCCTCCATTGGTTATTCTTAGCCAATACCATAAAATCAGCTGCACAAAGTACGCTGCCCTTATGGCATTAAGTTTTGTGTTCTGTGCCCTCTCAATATGTGCACAGCTTTTTAGTACCAGTTTTTTAGTGAAAGCAAAAGATTGGCCGGCTCTTATGGATACATCTCATGAGATAGCGTTAATCTCTGTGCAGCTGATTATTGCTACAGCCATCATTAATATCATAGCATCGCTGGTATATTTCAGCAAAAACAAATAACCCTGCCGGCTTACAGCTTCTTTTCCATTTCCACATAAAGACCATCGTGAAATATTTCTAAAAATCCAGAACGTCGGTACAATGTAATTGCTGGTTCAAGTGTAATACGTGTGCTTAAATGCAGCGTATTATCACCACACTGTTTTGCATATTGTTCAACCATATTAAGCAATGATTTAGATATTCCGCGTCCACGATATTCACGCTTTATAAACATACGTTTAACTTCACCGACATCAGAAGATTTTTTACGATAGGCAACACATCCGATTGGCAAATCGTCAAAGTAGGTTAACCAAACTTTTTTAATTTTTTCATTTTTGCTATAGCGGGTATAGTAAACACTATCAGCACCGAGAAAGTCCATCATAAAGTCATCTTGTTCGGAAAACAGTTTAATGGCTTCTTCGGAAATAACATCTAAGAGTACTGTCTTCATAAATACAACCTCCGTCACAAATTTTCAAATCTCTTATCAGGCACGGGACAACATCGGTAACATCACCTTATTATCTTTAAAAATATTCTCCTTTCCTTTAAGTACAAACAAGTGATTATCTTCCTCCTGTGATTCTTCAACTATGAACCCAGCTTTTAATTCCGGTGTAAATCCCAGACACACACAATCTGTATTATCATTAGCCATAATACCTAAAATATCATCCAGTTGAAGATTGGCATCGGCAAAAACATCATAACAATTGAGTCTATTATTATCATATTTAACCACTGCAACAGCATCATATTGTTCAATATAATAAATATCATTCACTCTAAATTGTAAGCAATGAAATACAAACTGGCTCAGATTATCTACTTTCAGTTCGGAAAATGGATTTCCTCTTTTATAACTTTTAATAATTAAATTCCAGTCTTCCGGAACTTCTATATCAAGCTTTCTATATGCACCTGGTATTTTTAAGATCGGCTTGCTATATTGAAACTCCTTGTACTCCTCAAAACCAAATATAGGATAAAAATCTACAACAGAATCATTTGATAGTAAATAAACTGCATCGCATTTATCCACCCAATCGTTTAAAACTCTTTCCATTAGGTATCGATTTAACCCTTTGTTTCTATACTCAGGAAGAGTCATAACAGTACTGATTTGTACATATCTTTTTCGCTTACCTTTCCGGATTATATCATTAATGCATACTGCCACACTTGAAACAGCTGTATCTTCGTAAATAATTATATATGGTTTATAACGGTTATCCATATATCCGGATTGATACCACTTTTCATATTTTAAATTGTAGATTTCTTCTGCCAGCTGAAAGTAACTTTTTCTCGAAAACTCTTCTTCCATAACATTATCAATATAATTATATGCTTGTCCTTTAATTATGCATTGCATTACTTATCCTCCATTTATAATTATGTTGAAAGATTACTTTACCTAAAATTTTAGTGTTATTTTTGTTTCATTCCAAAAGCAAGCCACCGTCCGTCTATATCTTCTAACACAAATTCCATATTATTATAATCTGTCATATTTAGAGGACGAACAATTTTAGCTCCTTTACTTATAAATTCACTTTGTAATCCTTCTTGATTGTCCGTAATAATATATGTATCTTCCCCATAACCGTACAGTTCCCTATTCGTTTAAACTTTATCGCTGTTTGCTTTAGTCAATACAATTTCCACGCAATCACGGTAAAGGCATATATGGGGTTCTTTTACATCTAAATATTTAACAATTCTAAATCCCATAATTTCATTATAATATTCAGCGGTTTTTTCTATATTTGGTGTAGGTAACACTGCAAGTATTGAATAAAGTGTTTTTTCCATACATAATCCTCCTTTTATAGCGGTTAATAATATTTACTCCTTAAAGGGATTTTCGCCATCAGTTACCTCTTGTATAATCACAATCGGATCTGATATCAGGCCGTATTTGTCATCTTCTGGATAAGTAACAGCAATTGTCGGATTATCCCCTGCAAACGCAATCATGCTTTCCATAGAGTCCCATTTTGTGCACAGAAAAAAATGTGCATATTGACCCTGATCAATTATTTTTAAATAGGCCCCCTGATTTCCTTTTGTAGCCAGCGTTTCTTTCACACCTGTTTCATTTTCATACTTTTCAAATTCATCTCTCATATTAATTGAAACAATTCCATGCCATGTTCTTGAAATCATAATTCGTATCTCCTTTATTCACCTTTTATTATCGCAGGCATAACAGATTTTGTATAAAATTCTGATCTGGTAATGGAATATACACTTGTCTTTATATTTTTTTCGTCTGCATATTCCTCACGCAATGACATACCCATTTTTTCAGCCACTTTCCTTGATGGAATATTTGTCCACTTTTGATACGAAAAAACTTCATCAAAATCGTTGTTCTCAAAAGCATATCTTAAACAAGCTTTTGCTGCCTGCGAAGCATATCCTTTGCGCCAATACCGCTTATCAATATGATAGCCGATTTCAGGAAACAAATTTCCATCACCATGGATATTCTGCATGGTAATACCGCAGTCACCAATGAACTGATTTGATTCCTTTAAAATAACTGCCCACAATCCAAAGCCATATTTGTCATAGTTACCAAGATTCCAGTCTATGCAGCTTTTTGTTTTATCCTCATCAAACGCCCTTGGATAGTATTGCATAGTTTCCTGATCCGATAATATATGATGCCATACCTCAAAATCATCCATTGTCAGCTCTCTTAATGCGAGCTGATCTGTTTCTATTATATAATTTTTCATTGTTTTTTCCTTTTACGATTGGGTGGATATCTAATTCAAATAAGTTTGTAACGATTCTGCCAGTTTTCCTATATGTATCCCATCTACAAAAGAGTGATGAACCTGAACGGAAAAGGGAAGTATCTTTTTTCCATCTCTGTCAAAATATTTTCCCCAATCAAACAATGGAGTGGCATTATCTTTTTTACCGGAGTTTGTATGTGAAATATGGGTATACGATACCCATGGCATTGGTGAAAACTGAAACACATCGTTACCCATCGGCCCTGTGAAATATTCCTTTTGGTTTGCAGCTTTCTGGGCTGCAACAGAATTATAACGTTCCAGTGTATCCTGCATCTCAACATTAACAACTTTAAATAACTCAGTATCTTTATCAAGATAGGTAAAAGCTGTGTTAATTCTGTTATAAAGCACAATCTGACCATTGAGAAAACGATAACGGAATTCCTCAATATCATTTGCACATTTTGAAACGATAAAGATAAGGGAAAATGTAAAGGAAAGCTTTTCTGCCCGAACCTTCGCCAGAAAATTTGTAACATCCAATTCAAAGGTTACACAATAAGAAGGTTCTATACTGTTTCTGAATATTTGACAGTGTAAAGCTCTCTTCCAATTGTTTTCATCAATTATCTTATATGGATACTCCATGATATCTGTACCTCTTTCTTTATATTTATTTCTCAATTTCCACCTTTACTTTTTTTGCATTTTCTGAATAGTTTTGGGTACCCATAAGCACATTTTGATAAAATAGTTTTACATCTAAATCACCCAATACGTAAAATACCTGACTATTCTCAACTGCAATTTTAAATAACAGCTCTTTTTCATCTGGTGTCCAATTCTTAAAGCGATTGAGTTCTTTTATTGTGGAATGTGTCGTTGCAAAATTCCCACTGCCTTCCAGCGCAATTAATAAATCAGTTTTTTTACGGCCTTCCTCGCTGTTTTGTTTATCAGCTTCAAAATTCTCCTTTTTACATTGGTAAAAAAATTCTTCTAAAGCCTCATTGGCAGCCGTCCGGTTTATAATTGATTTCACCAGATTATCCAATTGTGTTCCTTCAGAATAATCAGCCGGAGCATAATATTTTATCCTGCCATCATGCATCATTTTATAAACTTTAGATTTATCATTTGTTGCAGCATTATATACACCAATTGAATGTCCGCCATATGAATTCACAAGTTTCATACAAGGAATATCTGTATCACTGTCACCTATGTATACCATATTGCGAAATGGTACCCGCATTTCTTCGGGAGCAAAAGAATCATTAACCCCCTGATCATTAATGTCCAGAATTCCTTTTTCAATTCGGAATAAAAATTGCGTCTTATTTGTATAGTTTACGACCTGTGCCGGCCATTTCGCAACGCCGGTTCTGGGATCGTAGTAAAAGGAACTTGCGTATATTTTTTTGAAAACCCCCTTCCTGGCGACAGATGTTCCCTCGATCATCTCTTTCAATCCGGAAGAAATAATGTAATGTTCAACGATAACGCCATGGTCAGTCCCATATTCACATATTCTTTCAAACCAGTCCCCTACACCAGGGAACAAATTGACCTTTGCACCATAGTCTTCTAAAGTCTTTTTTTTGAAGATTAAATTTCCCTCTGCCTCCTGAACCATTTTGTACATATACGCCAGATTCTGATCCATCTCGTTGTTCTCGGCCAATTCATTGGATTCAGTCCAAAAATCTCCCACGTCATAGCCTACTGACTGAATATAGCCTTGCGCCTGCATATCATCTGGCGATAAGGTTTTGTCAAAATCGTAGCAGATGGCCAGTACTGGTTTCTTTTCTTTACTTTCCCGTTTAAATTCTTTTTTACTCATAAATAATACCTCACCCTTTTATTTAATATATACCTGTATCCAATATAAATAATATGCATTTCTTTCATATTGATCGCTTACTGAATGAAACAGACCATATGGAATTTGACTGCCACGAGTTAGATCTCTCCCTGCATCATTATAACACATATACCACAGGATTCGCACTCAGAAACCGATTGGTTAAAAAAATGCCCCTGGCGGCGAATTCCTTGTTTACAGGGGATAATCGTCACACCACAGCTAATTTCAGAATATACTTCTATTGACAACCGACCGATGGTCGCTTATAATTAAACCAGGAAGCGAATACTGGTCGATACTGGAGGTGCCATTTATGCCAAAGGGATTTACATTAACAGCAGAACAGCAGACGGAACGCCGCCTTGACATCATGAAAGTGGCGCTGAGTCTCTTTCAGGTCAAGGGAATCGAGAAAACGTCAATGAGAGAAATTGCTGATCTGGCAGGGTTGGGGAAATCAAGTCTTTATGATTTCTTTCAATCAAAAGATGAAATTGTCATTTATGCGATTGAAGCTCAGGTAAATAATGCAATCACAACGGTACAAAAGATTATCAATGCAAATCTTCCCCCGGAGCAGTCCCTAAGGGAAATTATGAAGATTAATCTTGCTTATTCAAAAGAAAATAACATCTTATTTATGTGGCTGGCGACAAAAGCTTATTTTCTGGATGAGGATTACCAGGAACGGATTAAAAAAGTACGACATACTTATCAGAATATTGTACAGTCGGTGATTGAACAAGGGATTAAGGATGGATTATTTCGGGTTACAGATGCAGAACTGGCATCACGGCTGCTGATTAATTCAATGCTTTCTATCACATATACATCCCATTCATCTCATAGTATGGAAGATATGCTCAATGAAGCAGTCAATATCTTTTTACACGGAATTACTCTTTAAAAGGAGGTATCTGATATGAATTATATTTTATCAATGAAGCATCACCAGGCAACACTTGAAAACGTAGGCGGCAAGGGTATGTCCCTGTCGAAAATGCTGGCAGCCGGATTACCAGTTCCAGATGGCTTTCATGTTACTACTGAGGCCTACCGGCTCTTTGTTAATACAAATGAAATCCAGCCACAGATTATCGACGCGTTAGATGGACTTGACCCGGGTAATACGGCAAAGTTGGAAGCAGCATCCCTGCAGATCAGCAACATATTTACAAAAGGTGTAATAACTGACGAACTAAAAAAGGAAATTACCGCCGCCTATCAAAAGCTGGGCAATGTACCGGTTGCCGTACGGTCATCGGCTACTGCCGAAGATTTACCCGGCGCTTCCTTTGCCGGACAGCAGGATACTTACTTAAATATTCAGGGTGAAAGTGAAGTCCTTACTGCCGTAAAACGCTGCTGGGCCTCTTTATGGACTGCTCGTGCGATCTCCTATCGTTTGATCAACCATATTGACCAGGCAACGGTAGCACTTGCCGTCACCGTTCAAAAACTGGTTTTTTCAGATGCTGCAGGAGTTTTATTTACTGTCAATCCAGTAAACGGAGATCGGGATGAAATGCTCATTAATGCCGCCTGGGGACTTGGCGAAGCGGTAGTATCAAGCCTGGTCACCCCTGATACCATTGTTGTTTCCAAGACTTCAGAGAAAATCTCCTCATATGAGACCGCCGACAAACAACTAATGACAATCCGTACCGAAAAAGGGACAGAGGAAGTGCCAGTTTCCGATTCGATGCGTCAGAAACCGGCTCTCACCGAAAATCAGGTCGAGGTATTGACAAAACTTGGAAAAACAATCGAACAATACTATCAGATGCCAATGGATGTGGAATGGGCTTTGGAAAAGAATCAGATGTATATCGTTCAGGCCCGTCCGATCACAGTTCTGCCTCCCCAATGGAAACCTCTCGAAAAAGGAGTAATCTACACCAAAGGCAGTCTGGCGGAACATCTGCCCAGTCCCGTTACTCCTTTATTTGCAACTCTGGGAATGGATCTGATTAATCAGGCGACACATATTCTATGGAACCATATGTTTGAAGATGGCGTCCAAAAGTTGTGGCCCGAACATGGCGCATACGTCACGATTAATGGATATACCTATATGTCCTGCAGATTTAAGCCATTTCTTCTGATTACAAAATCTTTTTCCCCAAAATCCATTCGCCGTACCTATCAAAAGAGTGTAGAAAGATCTAATAAAGCACAAAAGGAATTCGCTGCAGTTGTTACGGAATGGGAAAGCAAACCTATGGAATCAATGAGCGCAGAACAACTTCTCAATGGGGTCCGAACCGTATTTGGAGCGGCCTGTACCTACTTTACAAAAATTCAGCTCTGCTTGCCTGCAGCACTTACAAGTGAGACCCTGTTAACAAAATTATTTAAAGGTACTGCTGCCAAAGCTGGCGTACCGGATATTTCAGTACTTTTACTGGGAATGGACACAATTGCTTTGCAGTCAGAGAAATCGTTATATAAAATAGGCAAGTGGGTCTCCCAATACCCGGATTTAAGCAACTATCTCAGAATTACTTCGGCTGCTGATATCAGCAGGCAGTTCACATCCGCGGTCCCGCCTTCCATGATCTCCGATGAACTGTGGACGCAATGGAAAAAACAGATCCAGCTTCATTTTGTAAATTATGGCCGTACCGCCTATGAATTTGATTTTTCCAATCCCACACCTCAGGAAGTTCTCACTCCGACCTTCGAATCAATTAAATCCTTCGCAACCGGCCAGGGAGAAAGTCCGTTAACGCGTCAGGCTGAGGCTAAAAAAAGACGTGTTGAGGCTGCAAAAGCAATATCCAATCAGCTTAACGGTCCCAGAAAAAAGCTGTTCTTAAAACTGCTTGGTTGGGCACAGAAAACCGCACCTATGAGAGAGGACGTTATTTTCTCAATGGGAATGGGGCATCCGGTGATTCGCATAATGCTGAATGAGGTTGCACAGCGGCTTATTAAAAAAGGAGCGCTTTCACAGCCTGATGAAATATACTGGCTCAATGAGACGGAATTGTCAGATCTGGTTAATAGGCTTGACCGGAGGGAGACGCTTCAGAATATGACCGGAACAATTCCCGGACGCCGGGAAGAATGGAAAAAGAACCAGAGTTATACTTCTCCGCCAGAGATCCCGGAAAAGAAAAAGAAAAATGCTCACAGTAACCCGGAAAAACCAGAAATAATTAATGGCAATACGGTTCTTTATGGAATCGGCACGAGTTTCGGGACAGTGACGGCTCCAGCCTGCGTTCTGTACGGTCCGGCCGATTTTGAGAAATTCAATACCGGAGATATTTTGATTGCAGTAACTACCACTCCCGCATGGACGCCGTTATTTGCTTCAGCCAGTGCTGTTGTAACCGATATTGGAGGTCCACTAAGCCACTCCAGTATTGTCGCCCGGGAGTATGGCATACCAGCGGTTATGGCAACTCACTCCGCAACCAGAAAGATTCAGACCGGACAAATCATTACCGTAGATGGTAAAACAGGGACGGTGATGATTCATGAAAAATAAATCCATCCTCATCCTTTATCTGGTATGCTTTGTCGTATCGCTTGGCTATAGCCTGGTTCTGCCAGTCATGCCTTACTATATGGAAAGTTTTGGTGCCGGTGGCAGGGAGCTGGGATGGCTGACAGCCATTTACGCGCTGATGCAGACAATCTGCGCCCCATTCTGGGGCGCTCTATCAGATCGAATCGGCAGAAAACCGGTTTTAAGCATCGGTATGCTGGGATACGCAGTCAGTTTGTTTCTATTTGGTTTAGCCTCTTCAATCGAAACACTTTTTATCGCCCGGGGGCTGTCTGGAATACTTTCCTCCGCATCAGCAGCAGCAGCGATGGCATATGTGGGAGATTCTGTTTCAAATGAAGAACGGAGCAGGAATATGGGGCAGCTGGGTGCGGCAATGAGTGTCGGAGCCGTGATTGGGCCTGTTCTCGGGGGTACTCTGGCGAATTTTACAATTACTCTGCCTTTTTTTACCGGTGCAGCTATCTCTTTCGTTGCTTTTATTTTAATCCTTACAATTCTTCCCGAATCTTTGACCCGTTCAAATACTTCCAGAAGCATAAAATTCTCTTTTATGCTGAATACACTCCTCGGACCTGCAAAAACAATATTGATATTAATCTTTCTATCACGTTTGTGCCAAACTGGTTTCCAAGGTATCATTGGCTTATATTTGGTTGATAAATTCAGACTGAGCACACAGCAAATCGGTTTTGTCTGGATGGTACTGGCTGTCTCCTTAGTTTTATCACAGGGAATTTTAACCGGTTTTCTGGCAAAAATTTTTAAAGACAGTAAACTGATCTTAATCGGGTTGACAGGGGGTGGCGTATTCATCCTTGCAATGATGCTGTCGACAGGATTTTTCAGTGCAATTTTTATTTTAGTCATGTTGGCCGTTTCAATCGCACTAACCGTACCAACGCTAAATGCAAGTCTTTCCACAAAAGCAGAAAAAAATAAAGGAACGATTATGGGAATAGGAACCACCGTCGGAAATCTGAGTAAAGTAGTCGGTCCGCTGCTTTTTGGATATTTATATGAAGTTAATATAGAGTTGCCTTAGACAATCGGTGGATCTATCTTTTTCTTAGCTGCTATAATATGTTTTTTATCAATTAGAAAAGGGGCAAAAATGCACTCGTCTGAGCGTCCTGCCTCTGGGTGAACGAAAAAAAAGGGGTTGCCGGTGTGACAGCCCCTTTTATTGTTTTAAATTAAATGATTCCGGTCGATATATTGCTTAAATGCATGGACAAGTATTTGCAGGCTAAAGTCAAGCTGCTGCGGTGATTCCAAAGCGGAACTGAAGTTTTTATTGTCAAATGATGAGGATTTAAATGGCATTTGGTGCAGCAGCATCATTTTCAGCGGGATCATACTGCGATCCTGCTGATTGCTCAGATAATCAGCCGCATGTGTCTGCCACTGGGGCAATTTTAAATAGTTTAATTGAAAGCCTTCATTCCGAAACGCTTCAAAAATATCCCGCCAGGTTATTTTTTGCAGACCAGTTGCCGTATAATAGCGGCAGCCTTCCGTTTTTTCCCGAAGCGAGATGGCCGCAATCGACCGTGCTAAACAGTCGACCGGAATCATTGGAAATTCTGCGTCAATATCAGGGGCAAATCCCATTTGAAGGCAGATTTTTAAGATGTACCAGAAAAAATCTTTTTGCCCCAAATATCCTGTATCAAAACTACCGCAAACGTATGGGAGGCGGTATAATTCTACTGCAAACCCTCTGCCTCCGGCGGCTTGCAATAATTTATCAGCCACCCATTTTGTCTTACCATAGCTGTTAACAGTATCGATTCGGTCCGCTGAATAATCTTCAGGAATAACCAGGTTTGGATCCGTTTTCGACAGATTGAACACATTTATGACCGAAGAGTAAATCAGCCGTTTCTTTTTCTGTGCAGATGCAAGCTTTAACAATTCTATGACCGGAAGTACATTATATGGATATAATATCTGATAGGACATAAGCAAGTTAATATAAGATCCGAAGTGATAGATATAATCCACACTTTCTTCTAACATCCTCCAGCAGTCTTCTGATAAGCCCAGCCTCTCTTTACAAAGATCCCCAGTCAACGGAGCGATTCTGCGGCTATAGCTGTCACTCCACAAGTGAAACTTATTCATTTGATCTTTTACTTTCTTCCATGCAGTAATATTATCTTTAGCACGAACCAGTACCATTATGTCCGCATCGGTTGTATCCAGCAATTCCTTCAAAAGGTAACAACCGATAAAGCCGGTCACTCCTGTCATAAATATTTTAGCAGGCGGATTACGATAATCTGATAAACTTTGCGGCATCACAATCTGCGGATCCAGTACACAGTCACTATACCATGGTTTGGGTGTTTGCATTCTGTTTGTACCTCCTTTAGGGTGAATGGACCAGCCGTTTAATATTGAAGCAATAGCCCGCCAACGCAAAAACCATCTCCGGTGCCGGCCAGCAGCACATAATCACCGCGGTGAATTTTTGCATCGGTGACTGCATCGTAAAGTGCCATTGGGAAAGAAGCCGCCCCACACAAACCGGATGAGGTTATAGTGTTGATCACCGTAGTGCGGCTGAGCAGAGAGTCTTTGCTGTTGGGAAGGTATTGTAAAATAGCTGCCCCAAGCTGTTCTTCCGAAAAATTTTCTAATAGTTGTTCGATCACCTGTCTGGTATAATCAGTGCTGCATTCACGGTATCTTTTAAGATCCATCTGGATTGCAATATCTTTTGCACTTTTTACCTTGTTCTGAATTCCAGTGAAACCAAGTTTGGAACTGATTGAAAATTCCTTGTCAAAAAAAGTTTTTTGCACCATTTTTAATACATGGCTCTGGTCGTTCTCTTTGCAGGCTGATAAAACTATTGCTCCCGCTCCATCACCCAGCAGACAATAAGCTTCAGAATTAGAGGGGTCCACCATTGATGAAAGAATTTCTGAGCAGCAAATTAAAATATTGCGGTAACGCCCCGCAGCAATTAATCCAACTGACACGAACAATGCTGAAATAAAGCTTTGAAATCCTGACTGAATAGTCAGGCTGGGAATACCGGTATGTTCGTATCCCAACTGTTTTTGCAGCAGCGGCCCCCCATCAGGTACTTTTTTTTCAAAACCAGACGAGGCATTAATGATCAAATCTAAGTCCAGCTCAGTGAGCCCTGCCTGGGCAATCGCCTCACTGGCAGCAGCTCCGGCCATTTCTGACTGCGTCAACTTATCCGCCCATCTTCTGGACCTTACCCCAATCTCCCGCTCACACCAGCCGGCCGCCAGCCCTGCATCCGTTTCCACTGTATTGTTATTTACGATCTGTTCAGGCAAATATTTGCCCAGCCCGGTGATTTTTACTGAATAAGAATCTGCCATGTTCAGCTCCCTCCTTCTAATATTTTAACAGAACACCATAGATAGACAATCCCGCTCCCATACCGTGCAGCAGCACTAAGTCTCCTCTTTTTATCAGATTGTTTTCCACTGCATGATATAAGGCCATAATATGACCAGCGGCACCAATATTGCCGTATTGGTCAATGACAGTAAAAACTTTACGGGATGGAAACATCAGTTTCATCATATCCGAAGCGATCCTGGTGGACTGGTTGGGGATAATCATCTGCAGACATTTTTTATCAACCGGAAATAATCGGGAAACGAAATTTTTATTATATTTCATTCCTTCCTGCTGCATCGTCTGAGAATCAAATTCAAAGGTTAAATCATCAAATAAGATATCTTTACTAAAAAGTGTTTCGTGTTCTTTCATCCCTTTGAATCCTTTAATCCCATGAGCGCCGCTGTAAGTTTCCATTCTGGCCCCATACAAACATGAGTCTTCCTGTGGTTTCGCGGCACCGAGTATCAGCGCCGCAGCGCCATCACCTAATGCCGCACTTTCCTGAATGTTTTTTTCGTTAAAACCAGGAGAGGAAATCAGACTGGCGACAATCAGGATCTGCTTCGCAACTCCGGATGCAATCAAGGCCCCTCCCAGATCCAGTGCCGCCAGAGCACTTAAACAGCCGCAGTTGACGCTGATGCAGCCAATTTGGGGGTCAGTCAGGTTCAGTTTATCTTTAATCTGAATGCTTTGATCAGGCAGAATTCGGTCAAAGGTGTTAGACGCATTTAAAATCAGATCAATTTCACCGGGATCAATATCCGCCTTTTGAATTGCTTCCGCAGATGCCTGTGCACATAACTCCGCGGCAGATTCTTTGGTAACCCAGTATCTGCCTGAGATGCCCAGCTTGCGGCTGCACCACCCGGCTTCTAATTTATATTTACGTTCCAGCTCATCGCTGGTAACGAATTTTTTTGGAACACTGTGCCCAATTCCCTTGATTTTTATAGCAATCGGGTATCTTCCAGCAGCCTCCATATTGTATCCTCCCTATTTTAAATGTTCTGTCTCCAACACATAGCCGGGATTTTCTTTCATCATCTTTTCTCTCATCTGCCGGTTAAACGGATGACAGATCCATTCAAAATCAGTTTGTTTCAGGCGCACGTCTTTACAGCCGCAGCAAGCCATTTTTATTCCCACTTCTTTGCATAACTGCTCAACCCTGGTCAGTCTTTCCAATTTATCATCAAATGGCAGTGAAAATAATTGCTGGCCGGAGATGGTTGGCGTTACTTCTGACAATGCCTCGGCACAGGGACGTAAAAACTCATTTTTCATCCATGCCTGCTTCACTGTGC